>WYBT01000001.1 GCA_011525785.1 Planctomycetaceae bacterium | reverse complement strand
TCGGCGCGTTCGAGTCCCCCACCTGCGCCGACAGTCCGCACCTGTGGCTCGCGCTGCCCGAGCCCTGGCGCGCCGCCGATTTCGTCGCGCGCGCGCGCCGCGCCGGCGTGGCCGTCTCGAGCCCCGAAGCCTTCGCTATCGGCCGCGCCGCCGCGCCGCACGCCGTGCGCATCTGCCTCGCGACGCCGCCGACGCGCGAAGAGCTCGCGAGCGGCCTGCAACGCCTCGCCGCGATCCTCGCCAGCAGCCCCGCGCCGACGGCGGCGGTCGTGTAGCGCGCGGGGCGAGCGCCGCGACGTTGGTCACAGCTCGCACGTCTCGTGGGCGTCCGTTGTCGGACCTCGTCGAGTCCCGGCGCGCGCATCCGTTTCATCTTTCAGCGGCCCGCTCGCTCCCAAGTCGCCGAGCGCGCCGAGCGCCACGCCTGTACCTAACTGCGCGAAGGATGACGTCCCTTGACATGCGAGGCAGCGAAGCTCGACCTCGCGTGGAGTTCGGTGGCCTTGCTCATCTCGTCCATCCCCCTAGCTCGCTAGCGCACTGGCGCAGGAGGCCGCTCGCCCGTCGGCTCCGTCGGCCGCCGGCGCGCAGGTGCGCCGAGTCGGACTGCTGCCCTTGCGCGATTGCGCGCTCCTGCCGTACTTTGGGATTTCGTAGACCGTGGCCAGCGGAACGGGCCCCCGGTTCGAATCAAATGTGCTCATGAAACGAATCGACATTCCGCACGGCTTCCTGCCTGCCCTCGTAGCCCTTCCGCTCTCGCTCGGCTTTGCGCCTGCGGCCGCCGCGCAAAGCGTCAGCGGGTGCACGTCCTCCTGGTTGCCGACGAACGGCCCCTTCCAAGGAGTGCAAGGCGAGGTGTACTCCATCCTCGCGTTCGACGACGGGAGCGGCACGGCGCTGTACATCGGCGGACAGTTCATCGAGGCCAGCGGCGGGACTGCGCTGCACATCGCCCGCTGGAACGGCGCCACCTGGAGCCCGGTCGGCGCCGGCGTCGGGGCGGCATCGACGGGAGAGAACGTCCGCAAGCTCGCGGCGTTCGACGACGGCGCCGGCGCGGCGCTCTACGCAGCCGGATCATTCACCAACGGCTCCGGAGCGCCCCGGAACATCGCGAAGTGGGACGGAACGAGTTGGACCGCTCTGCCGGCTCTCAACGGAGCCGTCTGGGACCTCGAGGTCTTCGACGACGGTAGCGGTCCGGCGTTGTACGCGGCGGGCTCGTTCACCTCCGCGGGCGGCGTGCCGGCGAGTCGCATCGCCAGATGGGACGGGACCAGTTGGTCGGCGGTCGGCACGGGGATGGCCGGCGGCCCGCCAGGCGTCCACGTCTACGCGCTCGCAGCCTTCGATCCGGGGACCGGGCCGAAGCTGTACGCGGGTGGGTTGTTCTCGAGCGCGGGCGGCGCGCCGGCGGCGCAGCTGGCCGCTTGGGACGGCAGCAGTTGGACGGCGGTCGGTTCGGGCGCGAGCGACACGATCGCGACCCTCGAGACGCTCGACGTCCAGGGCCAGACCTTGCTGTACGCCGGCGGACTCTTCACCCAGATCGGCGGCGTGACGGCCAAGCGCATCGCCAGCTTCGACGGAACGGCTTGGTCCCCGCTCGGCGGCGGCGCCGACAACTGGGTCTATGCGATCGAGGCGCGCAACGAGGGCGGCACGGACGTGGTGTACGCGGCAGGCGCGTTCGACTTCGCCGGCGGGATCGCCTGCGAGGGAGTCGCGCGCTGGGACGGCGGCGCGTGGTCGGCCCTTGGCGCCGGCGGCTCGGACGCGGTCTGGGCTCTACGGGATCACGACGACGGCAACGGGTCGCGGCTCTTGATCGGCGGCGGCGTCAGCATCGCCGGGGTCGTCGTCCGCGGCATCGCCAGCTGGGATGGATCGCGGGTCGTCGGGCTCGGCAACGGATGGAACGGCAGGATCACGGAGCTCCACGTCTCGGACGTCGGCGGGACGCCGGCGCTCTATGCGGGCGGCTACTTCACGCGCCTGGGGGCGCAGGAGCTCCTGCACCTCGCGCGTTGGGATGGCGCTGACTGGTCGGACGTCGGCGGCGGCCTCGTCCTCTCGAGCTCCAGCGGCACGGTAGTGAGCGCGATGTCGACCTTCGACTTCGGCAGCGGCAAGGCGCTGTACGTCGGCGGTTCCTTCGTCGAGGCCGGCGGAGTCGCCGCCTCCAACGTCGCCAAGTGGGACGGCGTGGCCTGGTCCGCGCTCGGTTTGGGCATCGACGGTCCCGTCAACGCGCTCGAGATCTTCGACGACGGCGGCGGTCCGGCGCTTTACGCGGCGGGGAACTTCACGCAAGCGGGAGGATCCAACGCGCGCAACGTCGCCAAGTGGAACGGGACGAGCTGGTCGAAGCTCGGCACCGGTACGTCGGGAGCCGTGGTGGCGCTGAGAGCGTTCAATTCGGGCGGGGGGCCGTTGCTCTACGCGGGAGGCTCCTTCGCGCTCGCCAGCGGAACGCCTGCCGCAGGGCTGGCGACCTGGAACGGGAGCGCCTGGGCAGCGCTGAGCGCGCCCACCGACTCGTTCACGAACGTGCGCGCGCTCGAACGCCGCGGCTCCGGGTCGGGCGAGGTGCTGCTCGTCGGCGGATCGGTGAATCTCCCCGGTGGCCCGAATCCGCGCCATCTCCTGCAGTGGGACGGCACGGCCTGGTCGTCTCTGGGAAACGGTCCGAACAGCTTGGTGACCGACATCGAGGTCCGCGACGAGGGCGGAGCTGCTCCGGTCGTGTACGTCTCGGGATACTTCACGATGGCCGACGGTCTGCCCGCCGACGGCTTGGCGCGCTGGGACGGGACGAGCTGGAGCGGACTCGGTTCGAGCTTCAACGGCGCGCCCGACGCCATCGAGCACTTCGACGACGGATCGGGCGCGGCGCTCTGGGTTGGGGGAACGTTCGGCTCGGACGCCGCCGGCAATGCCGCGCTCGCAAAGTACGGCTGCCCTCTGACCTCTCAGGGCCAGGCCTATTGCACGGCGGGGACGACGACCAACGGCTGCGTGCCCTGGATCTCCGGCGCCGGTACGGCGAGCGCGAGCGCGGGCTCGGGTTTCACGATCTCAGTCGCCGAGCTCGAAGGCCAGAAGAGCGGTCTGCTGTTCTACGGTGTCAGCGGAGCGAAGGTCGACCCTTGGGGGACGGGCTCGAGCACTCTGTGTGTGCGCGCCCCGACGCAGCGCATGAACACGCAGGGCTCCGGCGGAACGGCCGGCGCGTGCGACGGGTCCCTCGCGCAGGACTGGAACGTTTACGTCGCGGCGCACGCCAGCGCCCTTGGTCAGCCCTTCGTCGGCGGCGAGACGGTGTGGGCCCAGGCCTGGTTCCGTGACCCGCCGGCGCCAAAGACCACGAACCTGAGCGACGGGCTCGTGTTCCTCGTCGCCCCATGAGCGAGCCCTAGCGGGCCCGTCGACGCGGGGAGCACGAGGCATGGGCGAGCGCCGATCCCCGCCACGCGCGAGGAAGTGGAGCGACGGCGCAAGCTGCAGACGAAGCACAACTCCGAGCACGGCATCACGCCGCAGACGGTGGTCAAGCCCGTCCGCGACTCGATGGCGTCGCTCGGCTACGTGGACTACTTCGAGCGTCCGTGCACTAGCGTAGGCCCGGGCTTCGGCGCGTCGAGCAAACGGAAGGACACTGCCCGTCGGCTCGCGACGGTCAGCGTCCGGTGCTGGAACGGCCGGATCTCCGTGCTTCGGCGGCTGGGCCATTTCGACCGCGCGCACGGCGGCGCGCGTGCAGGACACGCCAGTCGTGTTCCGCGGCGAGTTCGGCCGCAGCGGTCGACTGCGAGGGACCGATGTCCTTCGACAGCTACGGGCGCGACCATCAAGAACTCAGCGGCGGCTTCCTGCTCGCCGGCGGCTACGTGCGCGGGGGCACGAGGTATGGCGAGACCGACGAGTGGGGTTGGGATGTCGTCTGGGAACCGGTGCACGTGCGCGATCTCCAGGCGACCGTGCTGCACGCGCTCGGACTCGAGCACCGTCAGATCGTCACGCGCTACCAGGGCCGCGACTTCCGTCTCTCCGACGTCAGCGGCAACGTGATCCACGCGTTGCTCGCGTTGGTTCCGCGAGTCGCCGAGAGTTTCAAGCGGCGAACGCGCACGCTCAGACGCGCGAGGCCAGCCGCTCCCCGCGGCTGACCTGGCGCGTCACGCACGCTCGACGTCGACAGCAGTCGACAGGCGCACGTGCATCACGGCACAACAGTCTGCTCAAGTGCGTTCGAGCGGTTGGCGCTCTTGGGCGCCGGCGGATCGCGGAACCAGCCCTGCGCATAGTCCCTCTCGAACGAACGCCGGCGCGCGATCGCCGAGGCGGCGCGGCGCTGCGAGATCTCGATCGTCGAGGACGACACGTACAGCTACATGGCGCAGGACGGCGCGCGGCCGATCGCGACCTTTGCGCCCGAGCGCACGCTGTACATCACGACGCTGACCAAGTGTCTGCTCGCGGGCCTGCGCGTGGGCTATCTCGTCACGCCCGAAGGCAGCTCGGCGTCGCACGAGCGCGCGCTGATGAACTCGGGCGCGCTCGGCGCGATGCCGGCGACGATCTCGGTCGAGCTCGCGTCGCACTGGATCGAGAGCGGCGTCGCCGATCGCACCGCGAAGGCCAAGCGCGAAGAGGCGCGCGCACGCCAGCAGCTCGCGCGCAAGATCCTCGGCGCGTTCGAGTCCCCCACCTGCGCCGACAGTCCGCACCTGTGGCTCGCGCTGCCCGAGCCCTGGCGCGCCGCCGATTTCGTCGCGCGCGCGCGCCGCG
>WYBT01000051.1 GCA_011525785.1 Planctomycetaceae bacterium | reverse complement strand
CGTCCACGCGTATTCCCGTTGAAACGGCAGCGCGACGTACTTTCGTCGGCCCGAGAGCAGCTCGCCAAGCGACAGCGTTCTCGTCCGCAGCGCATCGCGGATCGTCACGCGTCGGACTCTAGCGCGCGAGCGTCCGTACCGTCGAGGCTCCCGCTGTAGCCCGGTCGAGCCCCTTGCACCCGAAGTGCGTTCGCTCAGCGCAGAAACGCGCGTGACAGCCGTGCCGGAGCGCCGTCCGACTGGCGCGCTGCGCTTCGGAGCCGATTCGCGGCGTTGCCTGCTGCGCGGCCCGGACGCGACCAAGCCGTCAGCGCGCACCGGTACATTTCTCGCGCCCACTCCGAGTTGCGGGCGTCAGTCGAGCGCAGCGCCGCTCGTCGCACGTCACCCCGAAGTCCCACCATGAGCGACACGAACCAGCGCCCGCCGCCGCCGGGCAAGGCCGAGTCCCTTTTCGCTGCCTGGGCCGCGCGCATCGAAGCGGGCGAGCGCATCGAGTTCGAGTCGGTCGTGCGGCGTCACCCCGAGTGCGCGCGCGAGCTCGAGCAGTTGCACGACGACTGGCTGCAGTTCGCGCCGCTGCTCAGCCGCGTGGTGCCCGGCCTGGTCGCGAGCGAGTCGGGCGTGCTGGTCCCGCCGCTGGCGAGCGCGAAGGACGACGACGCGCCGCCCAGCTCGGACGAGCTATTCGCGCGCCTGGGTCTGCACGGTGCGGGCGAGAGCCGCTACCGCTTCCGCGCCGTGATCGGACGCGGCGGCGGCGGGGTCGTGCTGCGCGTGTGGGACAGCAAGCTCAACCGCGCACTGGCCATGAAGGTCGTGCTGGGCCGCGAGGAGGAGCGGCTCTCCGGCGACACGCCGCGCGTCGACGGCCGCACGCTCAGTCGCTTCGTCGATGAAGCGCGCATCGCGGCGCAGCTCAACCACCCCGGCATCGTGCCCGTGCACGAGCTGGGCGCCGACGACGCGGGCCGCGCCTTCTTCACCATGAAGCTCGTCAAGGGTGAGAACCTCGCGTGCATCTTCGAGAAGGTGTTCACCGGCGAAGGCGACTGGAACCAGCCGCGTGCTCTGGGCTACCTGCTCCGCGTGTGCGAGGCGATGGCCTACGCGCACGACAAGGGCGTCGTGCACCGCGACCTCAAGCCCGCGAACGTGATGGTCGGGCCGTACGGCGAGGTGCACGTGATGGACTGGGGCCTGGCGCGCGTGCTGGGCGAGAAGGACACGCGCGACCTGCGCATCCGCCCGCAGCCGCAGCCGCCGATCAGCGCGGTCGACTCGTTCCGCGCGGGCGAGCGCAAGGCGCAGGCGGACTCACCGCTCATCACGATGGACGGCGCGGCGGTGGGCACGCCGGCCTACATGTCGCCCGAACAGGCGCGCGGCGAACTCGAAGACGTCGGCCCGCGCTCGGACGTTTACGCGGTCGGCGCAATGCTCTACCACCTGCTCACGGGCGAGCCGCCCTTCACGCCGCGGGGCGCGCACGCGCCGCAGCTCGTGGTGCTGACCAACGTCATGCACGGCCCGCCCAAGCCGGTCGAGGAGCTCAGCCCCCGCGCCGCGCCCGAACTCGTGGCGATCTGCGAGAAGGCCATGCAGCGCCAGAGCACGAGCCGCTACGGATCGATGCTCGAGCTGGCCGCGGACTTGAGAGCGTTCCTCGAGGGGCGAGTGGTCGAGGCCTACGAAACCGGGACCTGGGCCGAGACGAAGAAGTGGGTGCAGCGGAACAAGGCGTTGGCTGTTTCGCTCTTGGTGACGGTGTTGGCCATTGCGGCCCTGATCGTTGCGCTGATTTGGGCGTTCGCGCAACAGAAGCATGTGGCCGAGGTCGCGCAGGCGAACGAGCGACGCGCGATGAGTGCCGAGGCCGATGTGCGGGCAGCAAAGGCTCAGGCCGAGGCGCTCGCGCGGGCATCGGAAGAGAGTGACTACGTTGCAGCGCTCGGCGGCGTGGCAGTTGCGCTAAAGGCGAGTGAGCCAACGATCGTGCGGCAACTGCTGGACTCTGTGCCAGAACGGCTGCGGAACTGGGAGTGGAGATATCTCGACGCGAGTTCGGACACGAGCTTGCTGAAGCTCGAAGGTCAGACGCCGAGTTGGAGCCCGGACGGCACGGGGATTGTCACCACTTTGGACGACTTCACGGTGTGTCTCTGGGACACCGCGAGCGGGCGCGAGTTGGCGAGGCTCGAAGGGCACACGAGCGCCGTCAACAGCGCAAGCTTCAGCCCGGATGGCGCGCGCATCGTTACGGCGTCCGCTGACGAGACCGCACGCGTGTGGGACGCGACGCGCGGGCGCGAGTTGGTGAAGCTCGACGGACATATGGGCGTGGTCCTGAGTGCGAGCTTCAGTCCAGATGGGAAGCGCGTGGTCACGGGGTCCTCGGACAAGTTGGGGCGTGTGTGGGAAGTTGAGGGCGGGCGCGAGTTGGCGAGGCTCGAGGGGCATACGAGCGACGTCTACAGCGCACGCTTCAGCCCGGATGGACTCCTAATCGTCACCACGTCGTCCCCCGCGGATCGCTTTGCACGCGTGTGGAACGCCCAAAGTGGTCAGGAGCTGGCAAGGCTTGACTACGACGGGTGGCATTGCGTTAGCGCGAGCTTCAGTCCGGATGGATTGCGCGTGGTAACCGCGTTCGGAGAAGGATCCGTCCTCGTTTGGGACGCGACGGGGGGGCGTGAGCCTGCAAGGCTCCCCGGCCCGCGGCGGTGGTGCTCCGGCGCGAGCTTCAGCCCAGATGGGACACGTATCGTCGCGGCATTCGATGACGGCTCAGCGCGCGTGTGGGACGTGGTGAGTTCTCAGCACGTGGCTACGCTCCACGGGAATTCCAGTTCGGCCGTGGTGGAAGCTAGCTTCAGTCCGGATGGGACGCGCATCGTCACGGCGTGCCGTGACGGCGTTGCGCGGGTTTGGGACGCGTCCAGCGGATTGGAGTTGGCGACACTTGCGGGACACCCGGGCGGGTTGAGCAGCGCGAGCTTCAGCCCGGATGGGAGGCGCGTGGTGACGGAGTCCTTTGATGGCTTCGCGCGTGTGTGGGATGCTGGCCCGGGGCGCCGCAAGTTGGCAGAACTCAATGGGCACACGCGCGCCGTCAGCAACGCGAACTTCAGTCCGGATGGGACGCGCATCGTCACGGCCTCCCACGACAACACCACGCGCGTGTGGGACGCGGTCAGTTGGCTGGAGTTGGCGAAGCTCGAGGGGCATACGAGCCGCGTCACCGACGCGAACTTTAGCCCGGATGGCATGCGCATCGTCACGGCGTCCATCGACGACACCGCGCGCGTGTGGGACGCGGTGAGTTGGCGCGAGTTGGCGAAGCTCGAGGGTCACAGTGGCTGGGTCAACAGCGCGAGCTTCAGTCCGGATGGTGAGCGCATCGTGACGGCGTCGCGGGATCTGACGGCGCGTGCGTGGGACGCCGCGAGTGGACGTGAGTTGGCGAAGCTCAACGGGCATTCGAGCACGGTCAATGGCGCGAGATTCAGTCCGGATGGCACGCGAATCGTTACGGCCTCCGACGACGGAACCGCGCGCGTGTGGGACGCTGCGAGTTGGCGTGAGTTGACGACGCTCGTGGCGCACACGAGTTCCGTCACCAGCGCTTGCTTCAGTCCAGATGGCGCTCGCATCGTCACGGCGTCCATGGACGAGACCGCGCGCGTTTGGGACGCCGCAAGCGGTCGCGAGTTGGCGAATCTCAAACACACTCGTGCGGTCCTTAGCGCGAGCTTCAGCCCAGATGGCGGGCGCATCGTTACGGCGTCCGAAGACCGCACAGTGCGAGTTTGGGATGCCGTGAGCTGGCGCGAGTTGGCGAAACTCGAGGGACACACGCACTGGGTGAGGAGTGCGAGCTTCAGTCTAGATGGCACTCGCCTGATAACCGCGTCGGATGATGGCTCCGCGCGCATATGGGACAGCGTTCCCTACCGTAGACGAAGCGCGGAGTACCGGGCGCTGGAGGAGGCGCTGCCGCAGGGTGAGCGCAAGTTCGAAGAGGAGGTCGTTCGCTCGGGCGATTTCCTCGGCGCGTACGTTCACCTGCGTGACGATCCGTCAATCGATCCCATCCTTCGACGTGCAGCCCTCAACGCCCTGTCCAGGCGCAGCGCTTCCGCGAGGGAACTCGCGAAGGCGCTCGAGAGCAAGCGCTGCGAACGTACCTGGGTGGCGCGAATGCTCGGACGCGAAGCTTGGCAAACCGAAGGTGACATCGAGTTGCGCCTGCCCGCTGCCCAGGAGGCGCTGATCGACCCCGAGAACTCCCGTGCATGGCGCGATCCCAATGCACCTCCCGATGTACGTCTGGAGTTCCAAGTGCTCGCGGAGGTTGTCAGGACACGTGACCCCTCCGCTAGTCTTGATGATTTGGATGCTGCCCTCCACGAGATCGTCGCTCGCGCTCTGTTCTCGCTCGGCCACTTCGACGAAGCGCTCGCGAAGCAGCGCGACGCGCTAGACCACGCCGACGAACGCTGGAAGGCTGACTATCAGCGCGCCCTCGAGCGGATGGAGGCCGAGATCGCCGAGTGGCGCGACGAGAATGGCCAACTCCGGGTCGCGAAGTGGACCGCAAAGCTCGAGGAGCTCGATCGGCAGATCGCTGAGCTCGAAGCCGATCCGGATGTGCGCATGTGGCTCGCGTACAAGCGCTGAGCGGAGCACTTCGGCTGGCGGCGGCCTGCGGCAGGTGAGCGGGCCCTTGAGAACCCGCCAGAGTCCGCACCGGCGGACGCAGTGGGGTTCAGCGCGGATCGAGCGGCGACGCTATCTTCTCCGCCCCGAAACGAAGGGCGCAGATGAGCACGAATCGAGTGGCGGTGGTCGAGCAGCGGCTCGATGAGGCGGTGAAGAGCGCGGCGGCCGCGCCGAGGCGGCTGGCGGCGAAGGAGTCGCTGCGGCCGGGCGGCGGGCTCACGGCGCGCAAGGCGCTCGAGCTGTTCGAGGACCAGGCGCTGTCGCGCGCGCTGGATGTCACGTCGCGCGAGCTCAAGCGCACGAACCAGAGCTTCTACACGATCGGCAGCGCGGGCCACGAGAACAACGCAGTGGTGGGCGCGTTGCTCGAGCTGCACGACCCGTGCTTCCTGCACTACCGCTCGGGCGGACTGATGATGGCGCGCGCGCGGCGGCTCGCGGGCTCGACGCCGGGCTTCGACACGCTGCTCAGCTTCTGCGCGTCGAGCGAAGATCCGGCGAGCGGCGGCCGCCACAAGGTGTGGGGGAGCCGCGCGCTGTGGGTTCCGCCGCAGACCAGCACGATCGCCTCGCACTTGCCCAAAGCCGTGGGCCTGGCGATCTCGATCGCGCGCGCGAAGCGGCTCGGCGTCGAGAACGACTTGCGCGGCGATTCGATCGTGTGCTGCTCCTTCGGCGACGCGTCGGCGAACCACTGCACTGCGCTCGCGGGCTTCACTTTCTCGCGCTACGCGGCCAAGCAGGGCGCGCCCTGCCCGATCCTGTTCCTGTGTGAGGACAACGGCATCGGCATCAGCGTCGCGACGCCGAACAACTGGATCGCCGAGACGTTTTCGAACCAGCCCAACCTCGCGTACTTCCGCGCGGCGGGCGAGCTCGACGAGGTGTACGACTCGGTCGCGGCCGCGATCGAGCACTGCCGCACCTCGCGGCGGCCGACGTTCTTGCACCTGGAAACGGTGCGCCTGTGGGGCCACGCGGGTTCGGACGTGGAGACGAACTACCACACGCTGGAGCAGATCGAGCGGCAGGAAGCGCGCGATCCGCTGCTGCGCAACGCGCGGCGATTGATCGAGAGCGGCGCGGCGACGCCCGAAGTCATCGAGGCGATCCTGCGCGACACGCGCAACCGCGTCAGTGCTGCGTCGCTCGAGACGTCGCGCCGGCCCAAGCTCACTTCGCGCGAGGCGGTGGTCGCGCCGATGGCGCCGTACGACGAGGCGAAGGTGCGCGAGTTCGCCGGTCAGCGCGTCGACGAGGCCAAGCGCCGCGAACTGTTCGGCAAGCTGCCCGAGGAGCAGACCAGCGCCACCAAGCGTACGCAGGGCGCGCACCTCAACGCGGCGCTGCACGATGAATTCCTGCGCCATCCCGAGCTGATGCTGTTCGGCGAGGACGTGGGCAAGAAGGGCGGCGTGTACAGCGTCACGCTCGGCCTCCAAAAGCAGTTCGGCCTCGCGCGCGTGTTCGACACGCTGCTCGACGAGACTTCGATCCTCGGGCTCGCGCAGGGCGCGGCGCACATCGGCCTGTTGCCGATGCCGGAGATCCAGTACCTCGCCTACATCCACAACGCGCTCGACCAGTTGCGCGGCGAGGCCTGTTCGCTGCGCTACTTCTCGAACGGCCAGTTCGCCAACCCCATGGTCGTGCGCGTGCAAGGCCTCGCGTACCAAAAGGGCTTCGGCGGCCACTTCCACAACGACAACTCGATCGGCGCGCTGCGCGACATCCCTGGGCTGATGCTGTGCGTCGGCTCGCGCGGCGATGAATCCGTGCGCCTCTTGCGCGGCGCGGTCGCGACGGCGCGTGCGTGCCAGCGCGTGGTCGTCGTGCTCGAAGCGATCGCGCTGTACCACGAGCGCGACCTCTACGAAGAGGGCGACGGCCTGTGGCTGAGCGACTATCCGCCGCCGAAGGCCGACGGCAGTGACGCGCTGCTGCCCGGCGAAGTCGGCGTGCACCACGCCGCGCACAAGGATGTGCTGATCGTGAGCTACGCCAACGGCCTGCGGCTCTCGCTGCGCGCCGCGCGCGTGCTCGAGCGCGAGCACGGCCTCAAGGCGCGCGTGGTCGACCTGCGCTGGCTGAATCCGCTGCCGATGGAGGCGCTCGAGCGCCACGCGCGCGAGTGCGGGCGCGTGCTCGTCGCCGACGAGTGCCGCGCGACGGGCGGCGGCATCGCGGACGCGGTGATCGCCGCTCTGTACGAGCGCGGCGTGCGCGTGCCGATGGGCTCGGTGCGCGCGGCTGACAGCTACGTGCCGCTTGGCGGCGCGACGGACTTCGTGCTCATGCAGGAGAGCGACATCGTGGAAGCCGCGCGGAGGCTCGCGTGAAGCGCATCGCCCTGTTCTGTCCGGGCCGCGGCTCGTACACCGAGAAGCAGCTGCGCTCTCTGCCTGAAAACGAGCCGTGGGTCGCGCGCGCGGACGAGCTGCGCGCCGAGTACGGCCTGCCGAGCTTGAGCGAGCTCGACCGCGCCGCGAAGTTCTCCGCCGCGCTGCACCTGCGGCCGGCGAACGTGTCGCTCTTGATCTGGCTGGTGACGATGCTCGACAGCCGCGACGCGCTTGCGCAGAACGAGTGCGTGGCCATCGGCGGCAATTCGATGGGCTGGTACACGGCGCTCGCCGTGGGCGGCGCGCTGTCCTTCGACGACGGCTTCCGGCTCGTGCAGGAGATGGCGCTGCTCCAGGAGCAGCACGCCGGCGGCGGTCAGATCATCTATCCGCTCATCGACGACGAGTGGCGCATCGACCCCGCGCGCGTCGAACTCGTGCGCGCGGCGCTCGAGAGCTCCGGCGGTCAGGCGCTGCGCTCGATCGACCTGGGCGGCTTCGCGGTGCTCGCGGGCACGGAAGCAGGCGTCGCGCACCTCTTGAAGGCGCTGCCGCAGGCCAAGCTCGGCGCGAACACCTATCCGTTCCGCCTGATGCAGCACGGCGCCTACCACACGCCGTTCGTCGCGCCCGTGTCCGAGCGCGCCTTCGAAACCCTGCGTCGCCTCGAGTTCCGCGCGCCGCGCGTGACCCTGGTCGACGGCCGCGGCGTGCGCTTCACGCCTTGGTCGAGCGATGTCGACGCACTGGTCGACTACACGCTGGGGCCGCAGGTGGTCGAGCCCTACGACTTCACGCTGTCCGTGCGCGTCGCGCTGCGCGAGTACGCGCCCGAGCGCATCGTGCTGCCCGGCCCGGGCAACACGCTGGGCGGGATCTGCGGCCAGATCGCCTGCGCCGAGGGCTGGCGCGGGCTGCGCTCCAAGCCCGACTTCGAGGCCGTGCAGCGCAGCGAAGCGCCGCTGGTGGTCTCGATGCGGCGCTGAGCTGCTGCTGATTGGATGCTTCGCGCTTCGCGGAGGCTCGAGGACGTGGCGCCGACCCCGCCAACTACCCGCGCAGTCGAATGCCGCGGGGCGCAGCGTCATGAAGGCTGCGCTGAGGCGGTAACGTCTCTCACACCGGCCCTGTAGCGGGCGGCCTTCGCTCGTCCCCTGCTCGTCCCCACAGAAAAGCCCCATGAAGCTCCTCTCTCGTCCCCACGTTCTCCTGCTCGCCCTGTTCGCCGCCGCCAGCGCCTCCTGCGTCGTCCACGTGGACAGCGACAGCGGCGCGGTGGAGTCCTCCTGGTTCTCGGACGTCAAGACCGTGCGCGGTTCGGGCGTCGCCGCTACCCAGATGCGCGAGGTGGGGGAGTTCCGCAGCGTGTCGGTGAGCAGCTCGGCCAACGTGCGCATCACCATCGGCCCGGAGCGCAGCGTGCGCGTCACGACGGACGACAACCTGATCGACAAGGTTGTGACCCGCGTCGAGGACGGCCGGCTCGAGATCGGGCACGAGCGCGGCAGCTACCACCACCGCGTGAAGCTCGAGGTCGAGATCACCACCCCGCAGCTCGAGGGCGTCGCGATCTCCGGCTCGGGCGACGTGCATGCCGAGGCGCTCGACAGCGCCCTGTTCAAGGCCACGATCGCTGGCTCGGGATCGATCCACGCCAAAGGCCGCTGCGATCGGCTCGAGGCCACGATCGCCGGCTCGGGCGACCTGCGACTCGAGGAGCTGATCGCGCGCGCGGTCGAAGTGCGCATCGCGGGCTCCGGTGACGCGCGCGTGCACGCCCACGAGTCGCTGAGCGCGAGCATCTCCGGCTCCGGCGACATCCGCTACCGCGGCCAGCCGGCGGTGACCAAGTCGATCGCGGGCTCGGGCTCGGTGCGGCACGAGTGAGACGTCCGGCGCGGGCGCGCGGCGCGCGGCTGCGCTGGGCTTGAGAACGGTGCGCGGGGACTTGGTACTGCTGCGCGGGGACTTGGTACTGCTGCGCAGGGCCGGGGGGCGAGCGTAGGATCCGCCGCCCGCCCCGCGGCCTCGAGTTCCCGAGTTGAATCCCGCCCATCGCCACAGCGTGCTGCGCGACCCCGTGCACGGGGACGTGCTCTTGACCCACGAGGAGTTCGCGCTGCTCGACACGCGCGAAATGCAGCGCCTGCGCGGCGTCAAGCAACTCGGCTCGGCGGACTTGGTCTACCCGGGCGCGCGCCACACGCGCTTCGAGCACTCGATCGGCACGGCGCACCTCTCGCAGCAGATCATCGACGCCGTCAACCGCGCGGCCGACATCGCGCCGCGCGAGTGCCTGCGGATCGGCGAGGCCGAGACGCGCGTGATCCGCATCGCCGCGCTGCTGCACGACATCACGCACATTCCCTACGGCCACCATTTCGAGGACCAGGCCGGGCTCCTGCACCGCCACGACTCGCCCGAGCGCTACGAGCGCATGTTGAGCGAGTCGACCGAGATCGGCGCCGCGCTGCGCAGCGCCGGGCTGCAGCGCGACGTGCTGGCGGTGCTGACCGAAGGCGCCGCGGTCCCGGCCTACTGGCGCCAGATCAACTCCGACACGATCTGCTCGGACATCCTCGACTACCTCGCGCGCGACGCCTACTTCACCGGCCTGCGCATCGGCATCGATTCGCGCATCCTGGCCTACTTCCGCGTCGAGCGCGCCGGCGGCAACCTCTACCTCGACCTCGCCAAGCACAACCTGCTGCGCGAGGACATCCTGTCCGAGATCGTGCGCGTGCTCGAGGCGCGCTACTACTTCTCCGAGCGCGTCTACTACCACCACGCCAAAGTGGCGGCTGGAGCGCTCGTCGCGCGGGCGGTCGAACTGGCGCTGTCAGAACGCCTGATCGCCGAAGAGGACCTCTACTCGACCGACGACGCCTCGCTGCTCGACCTGCTCGAGCGCTCGAGCGAACGCGCCAAGCCCGCGCTCGCCCGGCGCCTGCGCTCGCTGGTCGAACGTTATCGCCGCCGCCGGCTGCCCAAGCGCGTGTGCGTCTTCCCGCGGCCGCAGAACCAGGCCGTGCAGGAGGAACTGGTCGAGCGCTACTTCGCGCTCTCGCAGCACGCCGAGCGCCTGCGGGTCGAAGAGCGCATCGCCGATCTGGTGCGTTTCGCGACCGGCCGCGAGGTCGAGATCATGCTGGTCTGTCCGGCCAAGCGCATGCAGCTCAAGGAAGCCGCGACGCACGTCCTGTGGCCCGGCGAGAACGTGGTGCGGCCGTTGGCTGCGTACGCCGAGCGCGCGCCGCGACTTGCGGATCTCGAGCGCGCCTATCGCGATCTGTGGAAGTTCTACGTGTTCGCCGACTGCGACGATCGCGCCTTGCTCGCGCGCATCGCCGAGATCGCCGCCGGAGAGTTTCCGAGCGCGACCAACGTGTACCGAGCCGGCGCCTGAGCGGCGCGTCGCGCACGTCGCGTCGAGCGTGCGAGCAGCGTGCGCGCGACGCGACACCGGTGAGTGCGCTCTTGAACGGCTCGCAGGAAACAGTATCTCAGAGGCACGTCGCGACGTTTCACGTGCGCTCTGCGCGCCAGACGCCGACGACAGTCCCACCTCGAAGCGTGCGTTTGTCCCCGACTCCGCAACTCACTGCTCGACGCCTGCCGACCCACGGCGACGCGGCGCTCGTGCGTGCGCCGAGGGTCAAGTCGCAGCGCGCCAAGGGACTGCGCCAGGGCGCGAAAAGCCCGCGGATTCGCGGCGATTTCGCCGCGCCGCCGGCCGTGGAAGCGCCCTGTTCCGAGCAGCAGCTCGAGCGCCTGTGGCGGCGACTGCGCGCACGCGGCGGAGCTGCTGCGCGCAATGCCTTGGTGGTCGCGTACCAGCCGTTGGCGCAGATGGCGGTGCGGCGCCTGCTCGCGCGTCTGCCGCGCAGCGTCGACCCCGGAGATCTGCTCTCGGCGGCCAATGTCGGATTGATCGACGCCATCGAGGGCTTCGACCCGGCGCGCAACGTGGCCTTCGAGACCTACTGCGAGTGGCGCCTGCGCGGCGCCTTGCTCGACGAGTTGCGCCGACAGGATTGGTTGCCGCGGCCGTGGCGCGCGCGGCTGGCGCGCTGGCGGCGGGCCAGCGACGAGTTGCGCGCGCGACTGGGACGCGAGCCCGGCGACGAAGAGGTGGCGGAGCTCGTGGGCTGGTCGCTCGATCAACTGCCCAGCGCGCCCTTCTCGCCCGGCGGCTCGCCCGGGCGCCCCGAAGAGACCCTCGAGGAACTGGTCGAGGACGCGCGCGCCGAGCACCTGAGCGAGCGCCTCACCCGCGAAGAGTTGCTGCGCCTGGTGTCCCAGAACCTCAGCGCGCAGGAGTGCCGCGTGGTGTACCTCAAGTACTGGGAGGAGCTGCCGCTGCGCGAGATCGGCGAGCTCGAAGGGCTCTCTGAATCGCGCGTGTGCAAGATCCACTTGCGCTTGATCGAGCGCCTGCGCGCCTGCCTCGCCTAGCCCGCGTCTCCCACTCTGGACCTACTGCGACCGCGCTATCTCGGTGCATGCGGCGCGCCTGGAGCGGACGCGGTCCTCAGCGACCCTACAGGTCGCCTCCGGGCGCGTTCACTCCGAGCGCTTGAGGGCCCACGAGAGAATCGCGGTCTCGCTACGTCCAGAGTGAGAGAACCGGGCTAGCCCGACCCGAATAGAAAAGGGCGAAGGCATGGAGCGCGGCCCCATGCCTTCGCGAGTTTCGCCCGGACCGTCGAGCGGTCCGCTCGAGCCGCCCTAGCGTGGAGCAAGCCCCACGCTGGTCCCCATTGCGGCGAGTCGGCGCGCAGAACGCGCCACGGCGAAACCAACGCGCCAGCGAGGCCGTCCCCACAACCTCGCCAGCGACGCATCTCCTCCGTCTCCAGCGCACCGGGCCAGTCCCCGTTGGCTACGGCGCGCCGTTCCCTCTCCTTCCGCGCGCGGATCGAAGTCCCCACCGCGATCCGCGCGTTTGCCAGTCACACCCGTTGCGCCGCGTCGCGCGGTCCGCACCGGGTTGGGTGCGGCGAACGTCACCTCGGGCCCAGGACCGCCCGCGCCGTGGGGGCCGAGCCACAGGCTCGCGGGCCCCGCAGGATTCCGTCGCGTGATGAGCAGGTTCGAGTGCATGGTCCGGAGTGCGTTCGCTCTACGGCCGGCCTCGCGCGACACACCCCGGGGAAGGGCGAGTTCGCGGCGCAGCCCCGCAAGGGGCCGGGCGCGCTCGCCCGGGTCCACGCGCGGCGGCCACAGGGCACGCACGCAGCTCGACCTCGGTTCCACAGCGGCGAGACGGGCAAGTCTGGCCGCTCCTCAGACCATCCACGATTTCGGTTCGGCAGCTCGGCTGCCCACCGGGGTTTCCGGGGGGCCCGTGGCTTTGCGCCCCAGCCTCGCGGCTGGTTAGCCCTTGTCGCTCGATCCTTGGAGCCGCGAAGAATACGGGGAAATCGCAATTGGGCAAATCGACCCCGCCAGGAGCTTGTGCGCAGGCTCCAGTCGCCTTTCCCAAACCATTGTCACAATGCGGTTTGTGTTCGAGCTCGGGCGCGCCTAATTTGGCTTTTCATGGCCCGCCTCCCGCCCCCGCTCGAGCAGCACTTCCGCGACCCCTGGCGCACTCCGGCCGCGCCGGCCAGCGGGGCCGGGGGGCAGGCGGAGAACGCCGTCTGCGGCGATTGGGTGCACCTGGAGCTGCACGGCGCCCCGCAGGCCCTCGAGGTGCGCCTCGCCGTGCGCGGATGCAGCGCGACCATCGCCGTTGCCTCACTGGTGGCGCGCAGCGCGCACGCTTCCGAGCTCTGCGCCGCCCGCGCCCTGGACGTGCGCGCGCTGGTCGCTGCCGCAGGCGGGCTCGCGCCGGTCCAGCAGCACGCGGCCGCCGTCGTCGAGCGCGCCTGGGCTTCGGCGCTGGCGTCCTACCTCGCCACCTGCGATCCTGGGGTGGCGTGAGCAAGCTTTGCCCAGCTCCCTGACGCCCATCGGCCCACCCGCGCGAGTCTCTCTTGTTTCGCTTCCTCAAACGCTCCGGCGCGGAGAGCCCTGCGGCCGACGACGCGATGCGCAGCGCGCTGGCGCGCATCCTCGAGCTCAACAAGGAGATGGCGCGCGCGCCGCGCCCCGAACTGCTGCCCGATCGCATCCTCGACGCCGCGATCGAGCTGGCCGGCGCCGAGCGGGGCTTTCTGATCCAGCGCTCGCCCGCCGCCGGCGCGAAGTCCTCGCCGCCGGCCGAGAGCGGCTCGGCGCCCGCGGAGCCCGAGAGCGCGGCCGACGGCGACGCAGTCGAGGTCGGCCAGGGCTGGGCGGTGGTCGCCGCGCGCAACGTCGACCGCGAGAACGTCAAGAAGGCGCTGCGCAAGGTCAGTCGCTCGATCACCGCGCAGGTGCTCGAGAGCGGTCAGCCGCTGCGCTCGGACGACGCAGTCAACGACGACGCGCTCAGCCCGCGCCAGTCCGTGACCGAGCTGCGCTTGCGCAGCGTGCTGTGCGTGCCGCTGCGAGTCGGTGACGAGGTGCGCGGCTGTCTGTACGTCGACAACCGCTTCGCGCAGGGCAAGTTCGACGACACGACCACCGAGCTGCTCGAGTCGTTCGCCGATCAGGCGGCGCTGGCGCTCGAGCGCGTGCGCCTGCTCGAAGAGAACGCGCGCGTGCTGCGCAGCCTCGAGATCGCCAACGCCGAGCTCAAGGCCGCGCTGGCCGAGCAGTCCAAGGCGCTCGACTCGCTCTCGGAGGGCTTCGTCCCGAGCGGACTGGAGCTGCGCTACAAGTACCCGCAGATCATCGGACGCGGGCGCGCCGTGACGGCCATGCTGATGGTCCTCGACCGCGTCACCGACGGCGATTTCCCGGTGCTTTTCTACGGCGAGAGCGGCACGGGCAAGGAGCTGATCGCGCGCGCGCTGCACCAGAACGGTCCGCGGCGCGCGGCGCCGTTCGTGGGGGTCAACTGCGGCGCGATCGCTGAAGGGCTGCTCGAGAGCGAGCTGTTCGGCGCCGTGAAGGGCGCCTACACCGGCGCGGTCAAGGATCGCGCGGGCCTGATCGAGGCGGCGCAGGGCGGCGTGCTGTTCCTCGACGAGATCGGCGAGATGAGCCTCTCGCTGCAGGCCAAGCTGCTGCGCGTTCTGCAGGAGAAGAAGTACCGGCGCGTGGGCGGCAACGACGAGCTCTCGGTCGACGTGCGCGTGGTTTCGGCCACGCACCGCGACCTGTCGCGCGAAGTGGCCGAGGGCCGCTTCCGCGAGGACCTGTACTACCGCCTGAAGGTCGTGCAGGTCGAGGCGCCGCCGCTGCGCGAGCGCCGCGAGGACATTCCGGTGCTGGTGGAGTACTTCCTGGCCAAGCTGCACGAAGAGCAACGCGGCGCCGCACGCCAGAAACCCAGCGTGACGCGCGAGTGCCTCGAGCGCCTGATGGCGCACGACTGGCCCGGCAACGTGCGCGAGCTGCAGAACGAGATCACGCGCATGTACGCGCTGGGCGGCGACACGCTCGGACCCGAACTGGTTTCGCACCTCTCCAAATCGCCGCGCTCGGCCCCGCAGGCGGGCGTGAAGAGCCTCGTCGGCCGCCGCATGGAGGACGTCGAGGCCGAGTTGATCCGCGCGACGCTGGAAGCAACCGGCGGCAAGCGCGGCGAGGCGGCGCGCATCCTCGGCATCCCGCGCCGGACCTTCTACAACCGGCTCAAGGCGCTGGGCATCGATCCGTGAGCGTGCGAGTCGTCCTCGCGCTCGCACTGCTCGTCGGTTCGGTTCGCGCGCAATCGCAGCTTGCGAGCGAGCGCGACGTGCGGCTGCTCGTGAGCTTGTCGATCGACCAGATGGTCCCCGAGCAGCTCGACCGCCTCGCGCCATGGCTGACCGGCGGGCTGGGGCGCATGTTGCGCGAGGGCCGCGAGTTCACCTGCGCTGAGCTGCGCTACGGCGAGACCGAGACCGGTCCGGGCCACGCCTGCATCGGGACCGCGTTGCTGCCGGCGCGCCACGGCATCGTCGCCAACGACTGGATCGCGCTCGATGCCTCGCGCAGCACGTACTGCTTCGACGATCCCGACGCGCGCGCGGTGACGAACGCGGGTGTGGGCAGCTCGCGCGCGAGCTCGCCGCGCAACTTCCGCTCGGAGGGCTTCGCCGAGCACTTGCGCGCTGCTTCGCCGCGCTCGCGCGTGGTCGCGATCAGCGCCAAGGACCGCTCCGCGATCGGCATGAGCGGCCGGCGCGCGGACCTCGCGCTGTGGTGGGACAAGCGCAGCGGCGGCTACATCACCTCGAGCTGGTACGCGAGCGAGCTGCCGCCCTGGCTGCGCGACTGGAATGCGAGCTGGCTCGAGCAACTCGCGCAGGGCGAGTTCGGCCGCGGCTGGCGAAGTCAGTTGCCCGAGCACTTCGACGGCTCGCGCACCGCGCCCGACGAACGCGAGGGCGAACGTGGCCGGCCGGGCGAGCGCGCCTTCCCGCACCGCGTGCCGCGCTTCGACGGCGCACTCGACAAGGATCAGCTCGCGCTGGCGGCCTCGTGGGTCTACGACGGCCCCGCGGGCGACGTGCTGTCGAGCGAGCTGGCGCGCCTGGCGCAGCGCGAACTCGGTCTGGGCGAACGCGGCGCGCTCGATCTGTTGTGCTTGAGCTTGAGCTCGTGCGACACGGTGGGGCACGGTTATGGGCCCGACTCGGTCGAAGTCACCGACGTCCTGCTGCGCGCCGATCGCCAACTCGGCGCGCTGTTCGCGCAGCTCGACGAGCGCGTCGGCCCCGGCCGCTGGTTCGCATCGCTCACCGCCGATCACGGCGTGATGGAGCTGCCCGAGACGCTCGCCGCGCGCGGCCTCGATGCGGGCCGCTGGTCGACGAAGCTCCTTCGAGATGCGCTCGAAGCGGTGCGCCCGCGCGTGGCGGCGCGCTTCGGCGCGGACTTCTACCTCGCGTACCACTCGCGCGGCGTGCGGCTCTCGCTCGCGGGGATGCGCGAGGCCGGCGTTGCTCCCAGCGACGTGCGCGCGCACTACGTCGAGGAGCTGCTCGCCGCCGGAGCGTCGTGGATCGAGCACGCGGTCAGCTGCGACGAACTCGAGTCCGTCGCGCGCCGCGGCGCCGCGCCGCGCACGCACTTGATCGCGCTCGAAGCCGCCTCGTTCGACGAGGAGCGCACCTGTGACATCGTGGTGCTGTGGCGGCGCAACTACTTGTTCGGCACGGCCGCCGGTTCGAGCCACGGCACGCCGCACGACTACGACCGCGCGATCCCGCTCCTGTTCTACGGCCCGGGCGTCGCTCCAGGCCGCAGCGCCGAACCCGCGAGCTCGATCGACGTGCTGCCGACCTTGCTCTCGCTCGCGGGCCTGCCGGTTCCGCCGAGCCTCGACGGCCGCGTGCTCGACGTCGCGCGTTAGCTCCGAGTGCGCCGGTTTCGCCGGCCCGGAGCTCGATGCGACGAAACAGCGCGCGTGGCTCGCGACGTGCGCGTCGATCGGGAGCAGCCTCGCAGTTGCGCGCGCAGTCGTCTGATTCGGCGGAGTCGAAACGTCGAATCCATCGAAACGGCTCGCTGGACTGGCCTCGTGTCGTCGTGCCGTTGACGCAGGGTGCTCGTGGCGTCGAAGAGGCGCTCGAGCGCCGCGGTGTTCGCTGCGAACTGTGCGCGCGAGTCGGGTCGAGCGTCGCGCGCTGAATGCGGAACCGCGTGACTTGGGCTGCGCGCGAGCGCTGTAGTGTTGGAGCATCGCTCGGTCGCACAGCGCGTTCGCCGCGGCCCGCTCAACCCAACTGGATCCACACCATGCGCTTGCCGTTCGCTATTTCGCTCCTGCTCGCACAACTCAGCGCGTTCTCCACGTCCGCGAGCGCCCAGACCGTGACCTGCGTCGCCGCGGGAGTCGGCGGCGCCATTCCCGCGGCGGGAACAGGCGGCGCGGTGTATCCGTTCGGCCCGCTGCCCACCTCGCCGACGCAGCTTCCGATCACCGTCAACTCGCTGCCGCCTGGCGCGAACTTCGTCACCGAGTTGAAGCTGCTCGGACTGGTCCACACCTGGGTCAGCGACCTGCAGGTGGTGCTCACCGATCCCAGCGGCGTCACGCACAACATGTTCTGCCGCATGAGCGCGTCCAACGGCGCGTCGTTCGGCTGCGACTACAACGGCGACTACACGATCCTCCCCGAGTGCACTGCGGTGGTGCTGCCGCCGCCTGCGTTCTGCTCGAGCCCGGGCATCTTCCAACCCGGCGCCTACGACCAGTTGTTCGGCCGCGGCGGCAACGCGTGGCCGAACGGAGTCAGCGGGATCTTCAACACCCGCATGGACGCCATCCCCGCGTCGATCGGTGTCTGGACGGTGACCTTCTACGACTGGTCGCCGGGCGACTCTGGCTCGGTGACGGATGTGCAGCTGTGCTTTGGCACGCCGCCTGCGACCACCGCGCCGCCGAGCGCTGCTCCGACGCTGACCTCGCCCGGTCTGTCGGTCAGCGTGTTCGGGCCGAACGTACGCCTGGTGTGGTCCGCTGCCGCTTGCGCGACCAACTACGAGGTCGAAGTCGACGGGGTCGTTCAGTCGACGTCGCTGACCTCACTGAACTACGCGTCGAGCCCCGGGCCGCACAGCTGGCGCGTGCGTGCACTGAACCCCCAGGGCGCCGGGCCTTGGTCGAGCGCGCGGACCTTCACGGATCTGGGGCCCGCGCCGGCGGTGTGCGACGGTCCTTCGCTCGCCACGCTGTTCGCTTGGAACACGACGCAATCCGCGAGCGGCGCCGTGTTCTTCGACGTCGAGGTGCTGACCCCGGGCGGCATCCGACTGAGCGAGATCGAGCTCAACACCACGGCCGCCGCTCCGACCGCGCTCAGCCTCAGCGTGTACACGCGCTCGGGGACGCACATCGGCGCCGAGCAGAGTTCGAGCGGCTGGACGCTGGCGACGAGCGGCGTCGGCCTGTCGCAGGCGCAGAACGGCGCTTCGCTGATCGACATCGCGGACCTGCCGTTGCCGCAGGGCGTCACGGGGTTCTGTCTCGCACTCAGTGGTGGCTCGCAGGCTGTGACGCTCTTCAATCCGGTCGTCAACCCGACGTACTCGAACGCGGATCTGCGCCTGACGGCCGGGTCCGTGCAGCCGATCCTGTTCGCCTCGGCGCCGGTCGCGGGCCGCGTGTGGAACGGGCGTCTGCGCTACAACTGCGGCCTGCCGGTCGCGTACTGCACTGCGGGGACTTCGACGAACGGCTGCGCGGCGGTGATGTCGGCCAGCGCGCAGCCCAGCGCGAGCCAGACGACCGCCTGTGTGATCTCTGCGAACGGCGTCGAGGGGCAGAAGCTCGGGCTGATCTTCTACGGAGTCGACAACTCGGGCTTCACGCCGTTCACGTGGGGCTCGGGCTCGAGCTTCCTGTGCATCAAGGCGCCGACGCAGCGCACGGGCGCCGCGAACTCCGGCGGCACACTCGCTCAGTGCGACGGCTCGTTCAGCCTGAACTGGAACAGCTTCCTGAGCGCGAACCCGGGAGCTCTGGGCGCGCCGTTCGGCGTGGGCTCGAAGCTCTACGCGCAGGCCTGGTATCGCGATCCGCCCGCTTCGAAGTCCACCAACCTCTCCAACGGGCTCGACGTGACGTTTGGCCCCTGACCGAGGCGCGCACTGGCTGATCTGCCGCCGGCATCTCGCCGTCTGATTCGACACGCGAGGTCTCGGCGGCGCAGTGCAACCGACGCGTTGACAGTCGTCGCGTCAGTTCTGTTGCGGGCAAGGCCCACCTTGACTGCCCGTCGCGCCGATGGACGACTGCGTTTGCGTGCCCGGTGATCCTGGCGCTCCTGCTGCGCCGCCTGGCGAACCCTCGCCGCCCAAGCCTGGAGTTCCGGGAGAGCCGACCGTCACCGATCCAGCCGATCCCGCAGCGCCGGCTGCGCCCAGGTGACGTCCGCCGTTTCCACCGTCGCCGGACTTGCCGCCCTTGGCGCTGCCGCTGTCGCCGGCGTTGCCGCCATCTCCGCCTTGGTCTTGGGCCGTGTTGTAGCCGCGGCCACCCTTTCCACCACTTCCGCCCTTCCCGCTCTGAGCGCTGCCGCCCTTGCCGCCGCTGCCGCCTGAGCCGCCCGTGTCGGGACAGCAGTCCGACCCGTTCTTACCGCTCGTGGCGTCACCGCCGGTCGCATCGCGGGATGCCCGCCCGTCCCCGCCCTTCTTGCCAATCGGCGAACTCTGCGTGCCATCTGCGCCTTGGACTCCGTTTCCGCCGTCGCCAGACTGCGAGTTTCCGCCGTCGCCGCCATTTCCGCCGGCCGGGCAGCTGAGCGCGGTCGAGCTCGCTCCTAGAGCGGAGAAGTCGGCCAACGCCTCCGAGATAGACTTCGAGTTCTCCAAGTAAGCGATAGCGAAGGACTCGGTGACATGAGCGATTGCCGCGCCGCCCCAGCCGCCGTCACCTCCTGGGAAGCCACCGTCACCGCCTCGTCCACCACGCAGTGTGAAACGCCGCTCGTCGGACACTCGCACGTTGAAGTAGCCCTCGACGTTGGCATCTCCGCCGTCTCCACCGCTCGCGCCCGCGCCGCCGCGGCCTCCGTCGCCCGCCCGCACTTCGCCATCGATCAACACCAGCGGCGCAGAAAGCTGGATTGCAGAACCGTTTCCGCCGCGACCGCTCGCCGCGTCCAACCCTCGGCCTCCGCGAATCTCCCCGATCACGTCGATGGCAAGTGGGCTGGTGATTCGGATGTTTGGAGCGTCAAGAAAGCCCAGCGGCGCGGCATCGAACGCAACGAGCAGTCCTTCGATGCGCACAACCTCGCTCACACGCAAATCGAGATCTGACTCAACCCACACCACGGAGCCCGGAGCGATCCACAGTGACTCGAGGTCCAAGCGCCCGCCGATCACGGTTCCGGACTCGAACGACTCGCGAGACGAAATAGCGGGTTGCAGCTCGGTGACCGGCTCTGAGAGCACAGCGCACCCAGATGTTGAACTGACTACTGCCAAGAAGAGAATGCTGGGAAGCATGAGTGAACCTCGATCGGTAGGCGGGATGTCGATTCGATCCACGTCGAGGAGTGTACACCATGTGCCAAAGCCAGAAAGCGTGCTCGGACTGCCGAAGACTTGCCCGTTCGAGTGTTGTCCGCGGGGCACTCTCCGTTGGCGGGGTCGCATTTCGAGGGATTCTCACTTCTGGGCTGCCCTGCCACGCACTGCCAGAACGACATCAGAGCACGAGCGCACGGTGCACCGCGAGGCACGAGTCGAGGATCGCGGGGAACTCGGCGAGGCGCACCATGTTCGGGCCGTCCGACGGCGCCTTGTCCGGATCGAGGTGCACTTCGAAGAGCAGCCCGTCGACGTTGCCCGTCGCGACCGCGACGCGCGCGAGAGCGGGGACGAAACGCGATCGCCGCCCGTCGTTGCGCCGAGCGCGCCGGGCTCTTGAACCGAGTGCGTGGCGTCGAAGATCACGGGGCGTTCGCACTTGGAGAGGTGCTCGAAGCCGGTCATGTCGACGACCTCGGCCGCGGACGCGCACTGCTCGGGCGCGTGCACGTCGGTGACGAGCGGCAGTCCCGTGCGGAGCTTCACGTCTTCGAGCGGGCGCAAACCGTCGTCGAGGCCCGGGCCGCGCGTCGACGTGACGCTCGTGCGCCTCGAGTACGCAATGGCCGATGACAATGAGCAATTGGCTGCCACCGAGCGGCGGAGTCGAGTGGGCGCGCCGAGACTGGTCCGCGCGACCGGAGTGAGCGGCTACTTCTTGAGTCGCAGCTCGGCGAGCAGTTTCTCGACCACGCTGTGCAAAGAGACTGGGGCGCTGATCAAGAGCAGATCGGAATCTGTGGCCCTGGAAGTGATTCGCGTGTTCTCGTTCCACCAAGCGGGCTTGATCAAGTCGCGAACGAGATTCTCGATCGTTTCCTTCGAGTAGGCCTGACGGAACTCAATGTACGGTCCTCGGTCTTTGCCTCGAGTCGCGTAGGTAAGGTCCCAAATTGGATACGCTCGCAGCACGGCCGGAACGTCGTGCTCGTAGCCACCGAGCAGGACGACTCCGCCGACCACACGCCACGGCAACGCACAAACCTCGTTGAACGGTCTGTAAGTCGAGCCTGCGCCGACAGCAACGTCAGGTTCCCGAAACGGCCAACTCGCTGGCTGATCTGGCGCACGCGACTCGACCACCACGTCTCTGCCTAGTTGTCGCTCGATCTCCGCAAGCGACACCTCTAGTGATGCTCCCTGACGCGGTGCAGCTACGCTCATGTTCGAGACGATGAGTCGGGTTCTATCGTCCTCCGAGGCGTGCTCGGTGCCGGGGTTCACGTGGTCCCAAAAGCGGTGGTCCGGCCGATCCAAGAGCACGCAGCAGCGGATTCCGGCCAGCAACGACGTCACGCGTCGGTGAACGCGTGGAGCGTGGGCGACGATAATCGCTTGTTCGGTCTCGCCGATGGACACATCCACCAACTCCCATGAACCGACGGCGACGAACTCCTGAATGAGCGTGCTGAACGAGGCCGAGCTCAGCACAATTGTGGGTGCTTCCATTCCGTCGATCATGGTGATCAATCCGTCGCTGTCCGCTCCCAACCCGAGCAGATCCGACAGTGGATGCACTCGCAGTTCAACTGGTCCCCACTCACGCTCCCGGGCGAACACGATCTCGCGCTCGGTCGCGAACCAGACGGACGACGAGGCGCTCGCGATGTGCGTCAGCAGCGCATCCGCTCGGATGGGGAACTGGAAATCGAGTTCGCGCGTCGTCTCGTTTCGCTGCACGGCGGGTCGACACGTGATGGGAAGCAACCTCAGTTCCTCGATGCTGGCCAATGCGGCCGCGAGGTCGACAGACTTCGGCACGACTACGCGCGGCACGACGATCTGGCGCAGCCGCTCTAGCAGCACTTCCTCTGGGAGTGGGTTCGCTAGCTCCTCCTCCGCTTCGGCGACCCGTTGGCGCGCGACTGCTGCCAACTCTTCGTAGTTGACGGACTGCTTGTAGATGTTGGCGCTGGGGTCGAGGTGACGCGACTCCCCGGGATCTGCCGCAGGGGGCCGAACGATCCACAGGCCCAGGAGAACTGCGATGCCTGCGGCGACGGCAATGAGCGCGGGAAACGTGCGTCGGCGCGAACCCGCTCGCGTCTCGGGCCTCGAATCCGACGGCCGCGCGTCCGCGAGTGCGGCCGCGAAGTCGGCCATGGACTGGAAGCGATCTTCCCGGCGTTTGGCGAGCGCGCGAAGGCAGGCGGCGGCGAGATCCGTCGGAACCTCGGGCCGCACGTCGCGCGGATCCTGCGGCGCCTCGTGGATGATCTTGTGCGAGATCTCGAATGCGCTGTTGCCCGTGAACGGCTGTTGCAGCGTGAGCAACTCGTACAGCGTGGACCCGAGGCTGAAGACGTCGGTGCGATGGTCGATCTCGCTCGCGTGCGCCTGCGCCTGCTCAGGACTCATGTACGCAAAGGTCCCAGCGATCTCGCCGCTCTGCGAAACCGTGAAGCCGTCGTCGACGCGCGCCAAGCCGAAGTCCACGACCTTGGGGACGCCGCGCGCGGTGAGCAGGAGGTTGTGCGGCTTGATGTCCCGGTGGGTGACACCTTCGCCGTGGGCGTAGTGCAGCGCCCGCGCCACGAGTCCGATCCGCTCTCGCACCAGATCGAAGTGGGACGAGTCCAAGCGGCCGTCGCGTGGCGTCGCCTTGATCCAGTCGGCGAACGACTGCCCGCCCTCGATCAGCTCCTGGGCGATGTACAGACGGCCCTCGACGAGTCCGGCCGAGTACACGAGTGCAATGTTGGGGTGCGAGAGGCGGCCGCCGGCCTCCGCTTCGCGCCGGAAACGCAGCACGGCGCGCGGCACGATCGACATGTGAGCGGGAAGCAGCTTGAGCGCGATGGGACGAGCGACGCTCAGCTGCTGCGCGCGCCAGACCTCTCCCATGCCACCGTGTCCGATGACACGCTCGAGCACGAAGTCGCCGAGGGTTCGCGGCGGAGCGACGTCCGACCGAGGGTTCTCGGAGAGTCCGGGCGAGCGCGGCGCTTCCATGTGGGGAGAGGAGAGCTTACCGGCGCTCGAAGTGGGCGTGACTGCTGAGAGGAGGGCCGCACGAACGTGCGCATCACCTCGAGGATCTCGTCGTTAGGCCACGCGGCTGGCGCTCAGCGCACGTTCGCGCGCACGGCGGCATGCACCGCCAGGCACGAGTCGAGGATCGCGGGGAATTCGCTCAGCCGCACCATGTTCGGCCCGTCGGAGGGCGCCTTGTCCGGGTCGGGATGCACTTCGAAGAACAGTCCGTCGACATTGCCCGTCGCGACCGCGGCGCGCGCGAGAGCGGGAACGAACGCGCGATTGCCGCCCGTCGTCGCGCCGAGCGCGCCGGGCTCTTGAACGGAGTGCGTGGCGTCGAAAATCACGGGGCGTCCGCACTTGGAGAGGTGCTCGAAGCCGGTCATGTCGACGACCAGGCGGCCGTAGCCGAAGGTCGTGCCGCGCTCGGTGAGCATCACGTTGGGATTGCCCGCCGCGGCGCACTTGTCGACCGCGTTCTTCATGTCCCAGGGCGCGAGGAACTGGCCCTTCTTCACGTTGACGATGCGGCCCGTCGCCGCGGCGGCGAGCAGCAGATCGGTCTGGCGGCACAAGAAGGCCGGGATCTGGAGGATGTCGACGACTTCCGCGGCGGGCGCGCACTGCTCGGGCGCGTGCACGTCGGTGACGAGCGGCAGTCCCGTGCGGCGCTTCACGTCTTCCAGCAGCCGCAAGCCGTCGTCGAGGCCCGGCCCGCGCGTCGACTTCACGCTCGTGCGGTTGGCTTTGTCGAAGCTCGACTTGAACACCAGCGGAATGCGGCGCGCAGCGGCCAGCGCGGCGAGTTGATCGGCGATCGAGAAGATCAGCTCGCGCGCCTCGAGCACGCACGGACCGGCCAGGACGAACAGCTGACCGCCGCCGAGCGTGTGTTCGCCCAGGCGCAGGGAGGGACGGGTCGTTTGCATGAATTTCAGGGGACGATCACGCGGCGACGGCCGCAGACTTCGAGTTCGAGCGGAGTCGCGCCGCCGCGGTCTCCGTCGACATGGTAGGGAACCGGCTCGGCGCTGCGAACGAGCACGCGCCGCGCGCGGCGCAGCTCGCATGAACCGCCCGGCAAGCTCGCGAGGAACGCGCGTGCGAACAACGTCCCGAGCGCGAACGGGCGCGCGTCGCGGAACAGGTAGACCTCGAATGCGCCGTCGTCGAGCACGCGCGAGGAGCTGAGGCGAAAGCTGCCGCCGTAGTGGACCACGTTGCTCGCGAGCAGCATGCCGACCGGGCCTGTGACGCGCTCGCCGTCGAGTTCGACCTCGAGTTGCGGCGCGCGGTAGTGCTTCAGCGCACGTGTAGCGGCGCCGAGGTAGGCGAGCTTGGTGATCGGCCCGCGCCGCGCGCGCTCGACTTCGTGCACCACGGCCGCATCGAGGCCCACGCCCGTGACCAGGAACGAGAGCACTCCGTTCGCGCGCGCCACGTCGAGCGCCTGCGTGCGCCCGCGCAGCGCCATTTCGGCGATCGCAGCGGGCTCGCGCGGCAGCGCCAGGTCGAGACTGAGCACGTTGGCCGTGCCCAGCGGCGCGAGCGCGACCGGCGTGAGCTCGTCGAGCCCTTCGAACACTTCGCGCAGCGTGCCGTCGCCGCCGACGGACACGACGAACGGCGCGCCGCGGCCCGCTTCGAGCGCCCAGCGTTGCGCATCGCCGCGGGCCCGCGTCAGGCGCAGGTCGACCTCGAACCCGCGTTGGCGCAGCTCGCGCGCCAGCTCGTTCGCCACGCGCTCGCCGCGACCGCGACCGGCGATCGGATTGGCGACGATCAACACGGGCGAAGCCATTCGAGCGCGAGGATACGATTGCGCCCGCTTGCCCCCGAGCGCTTCCTCGCAACGCCGTCTGGCCGTGATCGGCGGGAGCGGCTTTCTGGGCGCGTGGGTGGTCGAGCTCGCGCAGCGCGTCGAGGCGCTCGAGGTGGCTTCGCTGGCGCGCGATCCGGCGCACTTCCCGCGCCCGCGCCCCGGCGAGCGAGTGCAGCGCCTGGAGGCCGATGCGCTGGCGGCGGATGAGCTCGAGCAGGCGCTCGCGGCTTGGAAGCCCACGCACGTGATCCTGTGCGCCGCGCTGTCGCGCATGGCGGACTGCAAGCACGATCCCGAGCGCGCGCACCGCATGAACGTCGACCTGCCGCACCGCGTGGCGCTCTGCAGTCGCGGCCGCGCGCGCGTCGTGTTCAGCTCGACCGACCTGGTGTTCGGCGCGCGAGCGCCTGGCCCGGGCGGCTTCGACGAGAACGCGACGCCGGCCCCGATCAGCGACTACGGCCGCTCGAAGCTCGGCGGCGAGAGCGTGCTGCGCGTCCACGCGCGCGTGGATCCCAACCTCTCGATCGTGCGCCTGCCGCTGCTCTACGGGCCGAGCTTGGGGCGCGGCCTGGGCGCCTCCGACAGCCTGCTCGCGGCCCTCCAGCGCGGCGAGACGCCGCAGCTGTTCACCGACGAGCGCCGCTCGCCGCTCGATGTGCGCGACGGCGCTGCGGCGCTGCTCGAGATCGCCCTGGGCGAGCACTGCGGGCTGCTGCACGTCGGCGGTCCGGTCGCCATCGATCGCTACTCGTTCGGCATGGCCGTGCTGCTCGAGCAGGGCCTGTCCGTCGCCGCGGCGCGCTCGAAACTCCGCGCGGGCCTGCGGCGCGACGCGGGCCTCGAGCAGGAGCGACCGGCCGATGTTTCGCTCGACTCGACGCGCGCTCGCGCGCTGCTGCGGACGCGGCTGCGCGGCCCGAGCGAGGCGCTGGCCGACTCCAGCGTGTGACGGACCCGTGCGTCCGGACTCGAAATTCCGAGCCTTTGCGCCACCCGGCGAGGGGCCGCCGGGAGACTAGAGGTTCGAGGCGGCGAAAGTCCGCCGACTCCCTCGCTGCATGAACCCGGCCCAGCCCTCGCCCTCCGAGCGCGACCTGGAGGCGCTCAGCCGTCAACTCCGTTCCCTGGCGCAGCACCTGCTGCGCGACTCCGACGCCGCGGACGACCTCGTGCAGGAGGCCTGGCTCGCGGCGCTGAACCGGCCGCGTGAGCACGTGGCCGAGCTCGGCGCGTGGCTCAGCGCGGTGGTGCGCAATCTCGCAGCGCGGCGCGTGCGGCGCGAGGTCCTGCGCCGGGACGCCGAGTTCGAACGCGCGTCGAGCGAGCAAGCGCGCGAGACCGAGGAGCTGCTCGAGCGCTCGAACATCGCGCTGGCGCTGCGCGAAGCGGCGCACGAGCTGCCAGAGCCGGTGCGCAGCGTGATCGTGCTGCACTACTTCGAGGGGCTGAGCTTGGAGGCCACGGCTGTGCGCCTCGCGCGCCCGCTCGAGACCGTGCGCAGCCAGCGTCGGCGCGGCATCGAAGCCCTGCGCGGCGTGCTCGACCGCCGGCACCGCGGAGCGCGCCGCGACTGGCTCGCAGCGCTCACGCCGCTCCTGGGCGAGCGTCCAACGCGCGCGCGCGGCTGGCGTTGGGCGGCGCTCGCGGCTCTGGCGTCGATCGCGCTGCTCGGGGTCGGCGTGTGGCTCTCCAGGACGGCGCCGGACGAAGCGAGCGGCCCCGCGTTGGCTGCGCTCGACACGGCGAACGAGTCCGCACCGGACGTGAGCGCCGTCGAGATCGACGAGCCCGCGCGCGCGGACGTCGCGCCGCCCGCGCAGGAGAGCGTCGCGCCGCCGAGCGAGCCGCCCTCCGCGCCCGCCGCCGCCACCAAGCGCTTCGCAGCGCGCGTGACGGACGCCGACGGACGCGCCGTAGCGGGCGCGCGGCTCGACGTGCTCGGCCTCGACGGCGCGCAGCTCGGCCCGTTCACGACCGGAGTCGACGGGCGCGTGGCCTTCGAGTTGCCCGTGGACAAGCTCTCGTACCGTGCGAGCTTCGCGGGCCGCGGCGGGATCGTGGTGAACGCGTACGCGAGCGGCATGGCCAAGTCGCTGCTCGCGCTCGTGCCCGCGGTCGACGGCGAGCAGGAGTTCGAACTCGCGCTCTCAGGTCCAGGCCAGACGCTCACGGGCATCGTCCGCGACGCCGACGGCGCGCCGATCGCCGAGGCCTCCATCGAGATCGACAACGCGAACAAGCACATGGCCAGCGCGCCAGGCGGCGTCATCCTGCTCGACGACGCTCGCCGCGCGAGCTCCGATGCGGAAGGTCGCTTCAAGCTCGAGGGCTTGCCGCGTCGCAGCCATCGCTGGTTCGCGCGCGCCAAGGACACCGGGCTCGCCACCGGCGCGGTCGAGGGCGAGAGCGAGGTGCTCGACGTGGTCATCACGCTTCCGCGCGGCGTCGAAGTCGCCGGGGTCGTGCGGATCTCGAGCGGCGCGCCGGCGGTGAACGCGGACGTTTGGGTTGCGCGCGGCGTGGGCTTCAACTTGCTCCCGCCCAAGGCGCGCACGGACGAACTCGGGCGCTACCGGCTGCGCGGGATCACCGAGCGCTCCGTGCGGATCTTTGCGCGAGCCGCAGCGGGCCTGGATGAGTCGGCGGACGCCTTGCACGCGATTCCCGAGGGCGTCGAGCGCACGGAACTCGACTTCGAGTTGCGCGCGCGGCCGCCGCTGGAGTTCGTGTGCATCGAAGCGGATGGGCGACCCGTGCAGCGCGCCATGTTGGTGCTCGAGACCCCTGCGGATGCGCCGGCGCCGTGGCGACAGAGCGTGTCGACCGACGCCGAGGGGCGCGCGCGCTACAGCGACTATCCCGACGCACCGCTGTTGGCGCAGCTCCTGCCGTCGGGCGCGGTGGGCGAGGCGCTCCGGCGCGAGTTCGACGCCCGGACGACGAAGTCGATCGAGTTGCGCGTCGGCGTCGATGCGAGCGCCGCTCACTCCACGGTGCGCATCGCCGTCGTCGATCCGTGGCATGCGCCGATCCAGGCGCGCCTGCTCGCCGTCGCGAGCGCCGACAGCTCCGCCACGCAGGCGGCCGTGGACCCGCGCACCGGCGTCGTCGAGCGCCTCGAACTGCCCGCGGGGGAGCGCAACTTCTTCGTCGTCGACGACCACGGCGTGACCGTGATCGGCGCAGCGGAGCTCGACGGCGTCTCGGAGCTCGACCTGGGGCTGCACACGCTCGGCTCGACGCGCTCGATCGAGGTCGAGTGGGCGCTCGCAGGCGGCGCGGACCTCGCCTGGTTGCTCGTCGCGCAGTTGAGCGACTCCTGCGGCTACGAGCGGTTGTTCGAGTTCGCGCACGGGCGCACGCACTTCGAGCTGCGCGACGGGAGCTACCGCTTCGTCGGTCGCTCCGCCGCGGGCGACGACCGCGTGACGATCCCGTTCGCGGTCGGGGCCGGCCACCCGCCGCGCGTGGTGGTGAAGTGAGGCTCCCCGTGAGTGCGGCGCCGATGCAGCTCGTGTCTGTGCCTCATGCACCTGGGACGTCGCGCTCGGCCGTACGCAGCGAGCGACGATTTTTCTCGACTTTCCGCCACCTTTGAAGGAGTTCCCGGGCCACCGGGCTTCCGGGGCCAGAGCGGCCGCCTGCGAGCAGCACTAGATGAACCCGGACCGGCCCTCGGATCGCGAGCTGGAAGCGCTCAGTCGCCAACTGCGCGCGCTGGCGCAGCAGTTGGTGCGCGATCCCGGCTCGGCCGACGACCTCGTGCAGGAGGCCTGGCTCGCGGCGCTCAATCGCCCGCGCGAGCAGCTCGCGGAGCTCGGCGCCTGGCTGCGCGTCGTGGTGCGCAACATGGCGTCGCGCCGCGTGCGCACCGAGCTGCGCCGCCAGGACGCCGAGCTGCTCCGCGCCGAGCGCGAGGAGACGCGCGAGACCGAAGAGGCGCTCGAGCGCTCGAACATCGCGCTGGCGCTGCGCGATGCGGCGCACGAGCTGCCCGAGCCCGTGCGCAGCGTGATCGTGCTGCACTACTTCGAGGGGCTGACGCTCGAGGCGACCGCTGCGCGCCTGGCGCGACCGCTCGAGACTGTGCGCAGCCAGCGCAAGCGCGGCATCGAAGCCTTGCGCGGAGTGCTCGACCGACGGCACCGCGGCGCGCGCCGCGATTGGCTCGCCGCGCTCGCGCCGCTGCTCGGCTGGCGTCCGGCGCGCGCTCCGCGTTGGCGCTGGGCTGTGCTGGCCGGATTCGCGTCGATCTTGTTCGTCGGCCTGGGACTGTGGCTGATGCGCACGGGCTCGCAGGAGGCTGCGACGCCCGCGCTCGCCGCGCTCGACGGCTCGCGTGCAGATCCGCAGTTGAGCGTGCCGATTCCTGAGGCGCCGGCGCGGGCCGACGTTGCGAGCGTCGAAGAGCCGGGTGCTCCGCCGAGCGAGCCCGCTGCCGCGCCCGCGGTCGAGACCCGGCGCTATTCCGTGCGCGTGACCGACGACGCGGGGCGAGTGGTCGCGGGCGCGCGTGTCTCGGCGCTCGGAGTCGACCGGAGCGAGCAAGGGCCGTTCTTCACGGACGCTGACGGCCAGGTCGAGTTCGAGGTCGCGCTCGACAAGCTCTCGCAGCAAGGTCAGTTCGCCGGACGCGGCGGTCTGGTCCTCTACGGCGGCGCCGAGGGGCACGCCCGCTCGCTGATGGCGGTGGCGGTTTCCACCGAGGGCTTGCAGCACGTGGATTTGGCGCTGCGCGGGCGCGCGCAGAAGTTGGTGGGCGTGGTGCTCGGCCCCGACGGCGAGCCCGTCGCCAACGCGTACATCGACATCGAGAACCACGTGCGCGACATGCAGGGACTGCCGAGCGGCGTCTGGTACGGCGACGATCCGCGCTTTGCGTGGACCGACGCGCAGGGACGCTTCGAGTTCCCGGACCTGCCGCGGCGCACGCACCGCTGGCTCGCGCGCGGGCCGGAGCTCGGCGCGACCTCGGGAACGGTCAGCGGCGAAGAGGATGAGCTCGCGCTCGTGATCAACCTGCCGCGCGGCCGCATCCTGCGCGGCGTGGTGGCGAGCGCGGGCCGACCGCTCGCTGGCGCGCACGTGTGGGTCGCGCGCGGCTTGGGCGCGTCGATTGGCGCGCCCAGGACGACGGCGGACGCTGAGGGCCGCTACGCGTTGAAGGGGATCAGCGAGACGCCGCTGCGGGTCTTCGCGCGCGCCGCTGCGCCCGATGAGCTCTCCGCGGACGAGTTCGTGTTCTTCGAGGATCTGCAGGAAGAAGCCGAACTCGATCTGGAGCTGCAGGCCCGGCCGCCGCTGCGCTTGCGCTTCGTCGCCGGCGACGGCGCTCCGCTGGCGCGCGCCATGGTGACGCTGCAGACGAATCAAACCGAGCCCGCGCCGTGGCGGCAGTCCATGGTCACCGACGACGACGGCTGGGCCACGTACGCCGACTACGCGAGCTGCCCGCTCGTCGCGCAGGTCAAGCCGCTCGGCGCTCCGGGCTACTTGCTGTCGCACGACTTCGATCCGCGCTTGTCGCCGGTGCTCGAGCTGCGCGTCGGCGAAGGGGAGAAGCTGAGCTCTGCGCCCGTGCGCGTGCGGCTCGTCGATCCCTACCACACGCCGCTGACCGCGCGCGTTCACGCCTTCTCGATCGCCGATGGGCAGGGGATTTCGTGCTCCGTCGACCCGCGCACGGGCGAGGTCGGCGCTTGGTTCCTGCCAGCGGGGGCGCGACTGTTCTACGCCGTCGACCAGTTCGGGGCCGTGAACCTCGGAAGTGCTCAACTCGACGGCGCGAGCGAAGTCGACCTGGGCGCTCACACGCTCGGTGCAACACGCGCGATCGAACTCGTCTGGCCGCCGGCGCGTGAGGGCGACGACACGGTCTGGTCGCTCCTGGTGGCCGTCGACCACTGCGAAGCGCTGGAGCGCATGCTCGAGCTGTCGCACGGCCGCTCGCGCGTGGATCTGCGCGATGGCCGTTACGTGCTGTTCGGCGACTCGCCCCAGGGCGCCGCGCGCGTGCGACTGCGCTTCGAAGTCGGGCCCGGGCAGCCGGTGCGGGTGCTCGTGCCGTGAGTCCGCTCGCGTGCGGAGCACCGATCGCACGCGTAGAACGCGCTTTTTCTCGATTCGCTCACCCCTCAGGGCTGCCGCGAGGCAGTCAGCTCCATGCGTCAGGCTCGTGCCTGCGGTGGCGCCTTCTCTCGACGTCCAATCACGACCATCAACATGCTCTCGTACTCCAAGCTCAGTGGCCTGGTCTCTCTCGTATCTGGCGTTCTGCTCAGCCCCCTCGGGCTTGCGGCGCAAAACACGACCTGTCAGCCGAACTGGGAGGTTGGCTTCGAGGCCTCGCCGGGCCTGGGTGACCAGGTGCGCGCGCTCCACGCCTTCGACGATGGCTCGGGTGCGGCGCTCTACGTAGGCGGGTTCTTCACCAGCGCCGGTGGAGGATCGGCGAATCGTGTCGCGAAGTGGGATGGCGAGCGCTGGACGGCTCTGGGCAGCGGCGCCAACAACGCGGTGTTCGCGTTGACGAGCTTCGACGACGGCTCTGGTCTGGCGTTGTACGCGGCGGGGATCTTCAGCGCGGCGGGCGGAGCGAGCGCTCAGGGCATCGCGAAGTGGAATGGCCAGAGCTGGTCGGCGCTCGGCGCCGGAGTCAACGGCGGCGTGACATCGATGGCTGTGTTCGACGACGGCAGTGGGGCCGCGCTGTACGTCGGCGGCGGCTTCACCATGGCGGGCGGCGGCGCGGCCTCTCGCATCGCGAAGTGGAATGGCCAGACCTGGTCGTCGGTTGGAGCGGGCTTCGCGGGCCCCGTGGACGCGCTCACCGTGTTCGACGACGGCGGCGGCGCAGCGCTCTACGCCTCCGCCGACTTCGCGGTCAGGAAATGGGATGGGCAGGCTTGGTCGATGCTCGGCGGAGGCTTCGACATCTCGCCCATGACTTCGCTCGTGGCGTTCGACGATGGCTCGGGCCCCGCGCTGTTCGCAGCGGGCGCGTTCACCAGCATCGGCGGCGTGAGCGCCAACCGTGTCGCGAAGTGGACGGGCTCGAGTTGGGCGCCGCTGGGCAGTGGCCTGACTTCGACCGCGCGCGCGCTGACGGTGTTCGACGACGGCTCGGGGGCCGGGCCGGCGCTGTATGCGAGCGGCGAGTTCACGACCGCCGGCGGCGTCAGCGCCAATCGCATCGCCCGTTGGGATGGACAGAGTTGGTCAGCGCTCGGCGCGGGCGTGTCAGGCAGCGCGTTCGTGATCGTCGCGCCCTTCGCGCTGGCCAGCTTCGACGACGGTGATGGCGGCGGGCCCTCGCTGTTCGTCGGCGGCAACTTCACGCACGCCGGTTCGAAGTTGGTCAACTACTTGGCGAAGTGGCGCGCCGCGGGATGGTCCGCCACCGGCACGGGCTTGAACGGGGATGTGCGGGCCCTCGCGACGATCGATTTGTTGAACGGCGCCGGTCCGTCTCTGTACGTGGGCGGCGGCTTCACCTCGGCGGGCAGCGTGGGCTTGGCTCACATCGCTCGCAGGCAGGGACGCGGTTGGGCGCCGCTCGGCGCTGGACTCGACGCCCAGGTCGAGGCACTCGCGGCGTACGACGACGGGACGGGGCTGGCGCTGTTCGTTGGCGGAGGATTCACGCAGGCCGGCGGCGTGAGCGCGAACTTCATCGCGAAGTGGGATGGCCAGAACTGGTCAGCGCTGGGCGCAGGACTGAACGGCCAAGTGCTTTCGCTCGCGGTGTTCGACGACGGCGCGGGTGGCGGGCCCGCGCTGTTCGCTGGCGGCCATTTTTCCGTCGCTGGCGGTCAGCCCGCGTCGCGCATCGCGAAGTGGAACGGGCAGAGCTGGTCTCCCGTCGGCAGCGGACTGGGCGGCGGCGTTCCCTTTGGTCCGTCGCCCTTCGTGCGCGCGCTCGCGGTGTTCGACGACGGGCTCAGCGGGCCGGCGCTCTACGCGGGCGGCCACTTCACGACGTCGGCCGGAACCGCGCTCTCGCACCTGGCGAAATGGAACGGGCAGAGCTGGTCCAGCGTCGGTGGCGGCATCGCCCTCGGACCCAACTCGGGGCCGGCGAACTTCGTCGACGTGCTGCAAGCGGAGAGCGGCGCTCTGGGCGGCGGACCGTCGCTGTTCGTGGGCGGACGCTTCACTTCGGCCGGCGGCGTGGCTGCGTCTGGCGTCGCGAGATGGAGCGGGCAGGCGTGGAGCGCGCTGGGAACCGGCGTGAGCGGCGACGTGACGGCGCTCGCGCTGTTCGACGACGGCGGCCCGAGCGGGCCGGCGCTATTTGCCGGAGGCAACTTCTTCGTCGCCGGCGGCGTGTCATCGCCTACCGTCGCCCGCTGGAACGGCGCCGCGTGGTCGGCGCTCGCCTCGCCGCCCGCGCTCTTCAATGTCGAAGCTCTCGCCGTGTTCCGTGAGATCGGGTCGCCCGCGCCCGCTCTGTTCGTCGGCGGCGGGTTCGCAGGCGATCCCGGTCCGTTCCTTAGCAAGTGGCTGGGCTGCGGGCTCCAGGGCTCGTGGGCGAGCTACTGCACCGCGGGCACGTCGAGCAACGGTTGTGTTCCTTCGATCGGAGCGAGCGGCACGCCGAGCCTCAGCGTCTCGAGCGGCTTTTCGATCGATGTGACGCAGCTCGACGGCCAACGCAGCGGTCTGTTCTTCTACGGCGTGAACGGCCGCGCGAACGCCGCGTGGAGCGTCGGGAGCACGAGCCTGTTGTGCGTGAAGGCGCCCGTGCAGCGCATGGGCCTCGCCACGAGCGGCGGGACCTTCGGGCAGTGCGACGGACAGTTCAGCGTCGACTGGAGCGCTTGGAGCGCAGCACATCCCGGCGCGCTGGGCCAACCCTTCGCCGCGGGCGAGATCGTGAACGCGCAAGCCTGGTATCGCGACCCGCCGGCGCCGAAGGGCACGCAGCTCAGCGACGCGCTCGAGTTCGTGCTTGCGCCGTAGTCGCGGTCTGTGCGGCTCGAGCGAGCAGTGGCGCGAGCTGAGCAGGGTTCATTGCGCGAAGTTCGGGCGAGTTCACGTTTTCTCGTGATTCGCGCGGCCGTGACGCGAGCTGGGCGAGCGACTCATGCCGTCTGACGCGATCGAACTCGGAGTCGTTGCCCAGCGCGCGTTGTTGCACGCGGACGACTGCCGGTCGATCGCATCCTCGCTCGGGCGCAACGCCCGGAAGCGCACAACCATGAACCGACTCGTCTCGTCGTTGCTCCTCTGCTCCCTCGTCTTGACCGCCGCGCCGCTCGCCGTGCACGCGGACGATGAACTGCCGCCGGCGGATCCGCAGTGTCAAGGATGTCAGGCCAGTGGCGGGGGCGAGACGACGTTTCCGGGCGGAGCCGACAACCCGGACGCACGTGTGTGGGTGAAGATGGACTTCAAGTCCGGCACGTGCAAGTACTCGGCGGATGATGGAGAGTGCAAGTCAACGGACTGCAAGCTGACCATGAGTGTCACCTGGAAGAATCTCACTCAAGTCAGTCAGGTGACGATCGGCGGCGCCATCGTCCACGTTGGACCGGGTCACCAACCGTGGTCAGTCGGCACGACAGTGCCGTGCGGTGAAACGCAGTCGTGGCTCGTTCACTGGAGCGGGAGGGACGTGACCTCCCCCTACACGCTCACTTGCACTGGCTGCGACTTCAACTGAGCTGTGGCCGAACAAGCTGACTCGACGCGAGAAGGTGCTTTCATGTTGACGCGCGTTGGAATCGTACTCGTGGCTTCTGTCGCTGGGCTGTTGGTGTTGTGGAACCGAGCGCTGACGCCGAACGAAGCGGCATCTGCCGTGGCGGCGGCCGGCGCCGGCGACTCTCTCGATCAGGTCCAGCGCGGCTGCGTAGCGCCAGAGCTAGATTGGCAGGCGGTCGAGTCGGAGCTGGCCGAGTCGATCGGGATTGACGTGACCGAGCGCGAGCAGCTGGTGGCTTCGATGATGGAGGGGCCCGTTGACGTCGACCTCGAGTGGATCGAGAAGCGACACCCGGGGACTCGAGGCTCGCCCAGGCTGCACGAGGCGCACTCACGCGCCATCGAACTCAACCTCGAACTCTCGATCGTCTGCGCCGAGTACTACGCTGATCTAGACCAGTGCATGAAGTCGGCGTTCAGCTCGGGGCGTTACCTCCGCAGCGCCGACTCCGATTCACTACCCACGCCGACTGAGCCTTTGATTTTCATGCAGTCGGGCAGGGTGTCGGGATGGACGATGATGCTCGCGCTGCGCCGAGAGGACTATCCGCAGCTCGCCTACAAGCAGCGGGCGATCGTCGACAAGGTCAATGCCCGCGACCAGGAGATCGCGCGCATCCTCCGCGGCGGTTAGTTCGCGCTGCGCGTCGGATCGAAACGACCTCGATCGAGTCCCGCGAGGGATCGATCGAGGTCCTCTCGTCGATGCGGAGCGCTTCGTGCGGAGCGCCGGGCCGCGCGCGGCGCATGCTCGTGCCCCTGTGAGTGCGCCGCTACCCTGTTGCGCCCCACAGGCGAGCGCGACGCTCGCGAGGCACGGCACGATGGAACTCCCGACGCGATTCGATCCCAAAGAGCACGAGCAGGCCCTCTACGCCGCGTGGAAGGCCTCCGGCGCCTTCCAGCCGCAGCCCGCGCGGGCGGGGCGCTCGACCTACACGGTCATGATCCCGCCGCCGAACGTGACCGGCGTGCTGCACATGGGGCACGCGCTCAACAACACGATGCAGGACATCGCGGTGCGCTACCACCGCATGTGCGGCGACGAGACGCTGTGGGTGCCGGGCACGGACCACGCGGGCATCGCGACGCAGGCGGTGGTCGAGAAGAAGCTCTTCAGCGAGCGCAAGCTCAAGCGCAAGGAGATGGGCCGCGAGGCGTTCGTGGCCGAGATCTGGAAGTGGAAGGAAGAGCACGGCGCGAAGATCCTCGAGCAGCTCGCGCGCCTGGGCGCGTCGTGCGACTGGTCGCGCACCAAGTTCACGATGGACGAGGACCTCTCGGCCGCCGTGCGCGAGAGCTTCGTGCGCCTGTTCGAGAAGGGCCTGATCTACCGCGGCGCGCGCCTCGTCAACTGGGACTGCGTGCTCGAGACCGCCGTCTCCGACGACGAGATCGAGATGGTGGAGCGCAAGGACAAGCTCTACTACGTGCGCTACGCCATCGAAGGCCAGGCCGAGCGCTTCATCACGGTCGCCACGACGCGCCCCGAGACGATGTTCGGCGACACGGGCGTCGCGGTGAATCCCGAGGACGAGCGCTGGAAGGATCTGATCGGCAAGCGCGCCGTACTGCCCTTCATCGGCCGCGCGATCCCGATCGTCGGCGACGAGACGGTCGAGGCGAAGTTCGGCACGGGCGCGGTGAAGATCACGCCCGGCCACGATCCGGCGGACTACGAGCGCGGCGCGCGCTTCAAGCTGCCGATCATCACGATGCTCGAGAAGAACGGCGTGCTCAACGGCGAGTGCGGGCCGTTCGCGGGCCAGCCGCGCGAGAAGGCGCGCACGAACCTGATCGCCGAGCTCGAGAAGCTCGGCCTGTTCGAGAAGTCCGTCGACCTAGTGCACAACGTGCCGCTGAGCGACCGCTCCAAGAGCGTGATCGAGCCGCTCGTCAGCGAGCAGTGGTTCGTGAAGATGGCGCCGCTGGCCGAGCCCGCGATCGAAGCGGTGAAGAACGGCGCCTTGCGCTTTCATCCCGAGCGCTGGACCAAGGTCTACCTCGACTGGCTGACCAACGTGCGCGACTGGTGCATCTCGCGCCAGCTGTGGTGGGGGCACCGCATCCCGGTCTGGTACGACGAAGACGGCGTCGCGATCGCTTCGCGAACCGATCTCGCGATCGGCTCGAAGCACCCCAAGACCGGCAAGCCCATCGTGCGCCAGGACGAAGACGTGCTCGACACCTGGGCGAGCTCGTGGCTGTGGCCCTTCGCCACGCTCGGCTGGCCCAAGCGCACGAGCGATCTCGAGCGCTACTACCCGACGCAGTTCCTCTCGACCGCGCGCGACATCATCTACCTGTGGGTCGCCCGCATGGTGATGGCGGGCTACGAGTTCTGCGATCACTTGCCGGCGGACAAGCGCTGCCCGTTCAGCGTCGTCAACGTGCACGCCACCGTGCTCGACGCGCAGGGCCGGCGCATGTCGAAGTCGCTGGGCAACGGCATCGACCCGATCGAGATGATCGAGAAGTACGGCGCCGACGCCGTGCGCTACTCGCTGATCCTGCTGACGCGCGAGGGCCAGGACACCAAGCTCGCGCCCGATCGCTTCGAGCAGGGCTTCCGCTTCGGCAACAAGGTCTGGAATGCGGCGCGCTTCGTGCTCTCGAACCTCGCGGGCGAGCGCACCGACGGAACGCTCGCGAGCGCGCAACGCCTCGAAGACCGCTGGATCCTCTCGCGGCTGGAGCGCACGCGCCGCAGCGTGAGCCAGGCGCTCGAGGAGTACCGCTTCAACGACGCGGCCAGCGAGCTGTACCGCTTCGTGTGGAACGACTTTTGTGACTGGTACCTCGAGCTCGCCAAGCCGCGCCTGCAGGGCGGCGATGCGAGCGCTGCGGCGGCCCGCGGAGTGCTCGCGCGCGTGCTCGGCGACGCGCTGGCGATGCTGCACCCGTTCACGCCCTACATCACCGAGGTGCTGTGGCGCGCGCTGCGCGAGACGCTCGGCGACAGCAAGCCCGCGATGCTGGTCGTCACGCCCTGGCCGAACGGCGCGGGGCTCGACCTCGACGCCGCTGCCGAGCAGCAGTTCGAGCTGATCCAGGGCGTGGTCGGCGCGGTGCGCTCGGTGCGCGCGCTCACGATGGTGGGCGAGCGCAAGCCGCTGCGCGCGCTGATCTGCGCTCCGCGCGAGGGCGAGCGCGCTGTGTTGAGCGAGCACGGCGCCTCGGCGAAGGCGCTGGCCTTCCTCGAGAACTTCGACCTGCGCGCCAGCGCCGAGCGCCCGCCCTCGAGCGCCTGCGCGCTGCACGGCGGCGTGGAGGTGTTCGTCGAGCTGGGCGCGGACGTCGATCTCGAGAAGCTGCGCGGCGTGCTCGCGGGCCGGCGCGACAAGCTCGAGAAGTCGATCCAGCAGCTCGACGGCAAGCTCTCGAACGCGAGTTTCGTCGAGCGCGCCGACCCCGAGGTGGTGGCGGGCGAACGCGCGCGCCGCGAGGAGATGGCGCTCGAGCGCGAGCTGCTCGCGCGCAACCTGGCCGGCCTCTAGCGCGGACCTTCGGCGCGCGCCCCGAACGCGGGCCACTCGCGCACAACTCGCGCCGCGGCTGGCAACCGCGGCGCTCAGCTCGCCTGCGCGTCGGTGACGCTGATGCCGTACTTGCGCATGCGCCGCCACAGCGTCGTGCGGCTCACGCCCAGCTCGCGCGCGGCTTGATCGAGCCGGCCGGGGTTGCGCTGGACGGCGTGCAGCACGAGCTGGTGCTCGCGGTCGCCGAGCTGGTCGGCGATGCGCTGCGCACTGGCGACGTCGCTCTGGCGCAGGCTGCGCTCGACGTGTTCGGTGGACAGGGTCCCGTCGAGGGAGAGCTTGGCTGCGTTCGAGAGCACGGCGAAGAGCTGGCGCACGTTGCCGGGGTAGGAATGCGCCGCAATGCGGTCGAGCACGCGCGGGGCGAGCGTCAGCGCGCGTCCGTGCTCCACCGCGTAGTCCTCGATGAAGCGCGCCACCAGTCCCGGCAGGTCGTCGGTGCGCTGGCGCAAGGGCGGAACGCGGACGTTGACCAGCGACTGGAGCACCGCGAGGCCCGGCGAGAGCCGTCCGGTCGCGAGCGCGTCGGCCGGCGGCTCGTCGAGCGAGATCACGATGCGCGCCTGGATCGGCGCGGACTCGTGGCCGCCCGGCGGCACGTAGCTGCGCGTCTCGATCGCCCGACCCAGGCGCTCCTGTTCGTGGGCGTCGAGCGCCGCGATTCCGGTGATGTGCAGCGTGCCCTGCTCGGCGCGCTCGAACCAGCCGCGTCGCCAGCGGCCGGCCGGCGTGCGCGCGCCCCACAGCGACTCGACGAACTCTTCGGCGCTGCTGCTGCGGGCGTCGACGATCTGGAACGGCGCCGAGCGCCGCGCGCCGGAGTGGTGCAGCGCGCGCGCGATGAAGCGTCGGCCCGAGCCTTCTTCCCCGTGCAGCACCAGCGGCTCGAGGCTGTCGCGCACGCGGTGGAGCGCCGTGACCACGGCCGCCATCCGCGCGGACTGCGCCACGATGTTGTGCATCTCGTGGCGCGAGCGCAGCTCGCCCTGTAGTGCGTGCAGGTCGCTCTCGAGCTTGCGGCGTTGCAGGATCGAGCGCACGCGCGCCACGACTTCCTTGGGCCGCAGCGGCTTGAGCAGGTAGTCCGACGCGCCGGCGCTCATCGCTTCGATCGCGCCGTCGACGCTGCCGAATCCGGTCATCAACACCACGTCGGCGCCGGGGTGGAGGCGCCGGATTTCGTGCAGGAGCTCCATGCCGTCCATGTCCGGCATGCGGATGTCGCTGAGCACGATGGCGAACGGTTCGGAAGCCATGAGGGCCAGTGCGCTGCGCGCGTTGCTGGCTTCTCCGACGCCGAAACCCTCGGCTTGGAGCACGTCGACGAGCGTGTCGAGCACGACGCGTTCGTCGTCGACGATCAGGATGCGTTCCACAGGTGTGTTGCTCTTGCCGGCGCTCGGGCCGCTCGGCGAACTTCGGACTGACGACATCCGCTGAGACCCGTGGGGAGCGAGGCTTGAGGCTCCGCGTGTCCGGCGCGGCGTGGTGCGAGGCGCGCTGCTCCGTTTCGGGTAGTCCCGAGCTCGGGAAGGAGTGCGTCTCACTCCGTTGTAGTTAACCGTCCGAACCCTGTAAAGCGCTCGACCCACGGATGGGAACCACGGCGCGTTCCGCGCAGAGTCGTCCGCGAAGACGGCCCCGCTGCGCCCGACGTCGTCGCGCCACGTCGGAGGCTCGCTGGCGCCCGTCAGCGGCGCACAACACGATTGCGCGAAGTTCGGAGGAGCGTTCGAACCGCCCGCTCTGGCGCGTTCATCTCGCGGAATCGGGCTGAAAGGTCTCGCCCAGTGCTTTGCGCCAGCGAGAAAGCGCGATGGCAGACTTGGCGTCACTCGCCAGTTCGATTTGCGCCTGGGGCCAATCCAACCAATGCGCACTGAGCTCTTCGTCGTCATCCAAAGGGCGACGCGCGGCGCCCGTGGGAGACAATTCGCGCGCCCAGAAGATCTCTATCTGTTCTGAGCAGAAGCCCGGCGCGGGATAGAAGCAGCCCAGACTCTCCCAGCGCGCAGCTCGCAGGCCCGCTTCCTCGTCGAGTTCGCGTCGCGCTGCTTCGAGTCGGTCCTCGCCGCGTTCGACGCGCCCCGCCGGCAGTTCGGTGAGCCAGCGGCCGATCGGATGGCGGTACTGACGGACGACGGCCACGCGGCCGCGCTCGTCCTCCGCCAGCACGACGACCGCGCCGGGGTGGTCGATCAGCACCAGGTCCTGCGTCAGTCCCGACGGCAGTTGGATGCGCTCGCGCACGACCTCGAACACCCGCGCCTGTACGAGCGGGATCGACTCGAGCACGAGCACTTCAGGGGCGCGGGGCAGGGCCATGGGGCAACGCTCGCTCGGCGGGTCGACGCCCGCCGAGCTGCGCTCCGTGGTTCGGTCCGGGCGCTGGTCAGGCCAGCTCTTCGCGCCGCCCGCGCCGGCGCGGCTCGGGTTCGGACTGCAGCATGCGGTCGAGGCCGGCCATGAAGGCCAAGGTCGAGTTCGCCGCGTCTTCGCGGCCGTGCTTCTGCGCCAGCGCCGCGAAGTCTCGCAACTTCTTGGCGATCTTCTCCGCGCCGCGCAGCACCGGCGTGTCGGTGCGCTGTTGCTCGACCAGCTTGCGCTGCAGGTCGGCGATCTTCGTTTGCAGTTCGGCGATTCGCTCTTCGTCGCTGCGTCGTACCAGGGTTCGCTTCGGGGGCATGGTTTCGTTCGGTCGATTCGCGCGAGCGAAAGGGGAGGGCCGCGCACGGAAGGGCGGCGGCGTTGACCGGTCTGCGCACTCACGCAGGGGGTCGTTCGAGTCCTGGCGGCGCGACCTGGCTCGGCTCGCGCCGCCTGCGCGAGGGGGACGCGCGGGCTTCTCGGCCTCGTTCGCAGAGCGCCCTTGCAGGGGCCGTCCTCCGCGCACGGTCGCGCGGACGACGTTCAGCGCGCCCGGACGCGAACGAAGCGCGAAGACACTAGCGCGCTCGGCCGCTTCCAACAATCGTGTGCTGCACGAGCGCATTTGCCGTCCGACGCCCGCCCGAGTAACCTCTTCGCCCCCTGCTGCGGGCCGCGCAGGCCGCCGCACACCGCGCGGCGCGCTCGGTCCGGCGCGAGCGCCGCCGGCTCGCGTTCTGCGGCCTCTTGACCTGATCTCTCCCGGGCTTGATTCCCGGGCCCCGCGCTGTGCACGAAGACGTCGAACGCATCCTGCTGACCGAGGCGCAGATCCAGGCCGGCATCGACCGCGTGGCGCGCGAGGTGACCGCCGTCTACCGCGGCCAGGCGTTCACGGTCGTGTCCGTGCTCAAGGGCAGCTGCGTGTTCGCCTCGGATCTGATCCGGCGCATCCCGATTCCGCTCGAGCTCGCCTTCGTGAGCGCCTCGAGCTACGGCGAGGGCGTCGAATCCGGCCGCCTGGAGGTCAACTTCTTCCCCGCCGAGAGCGAGATCCAGGGCCGCGACCTGCTGCTGGTCGACGACATCCTCGACACCGGCCGCACCCTCTCGCGGCTGGTGGACGAGATGCGTCGCCGCGGTGCGCGTTCGGTGCGCACCTGCGTGTTCCTCGACAAGCCCGCGCGGCGTGCGACGCCGCTCTCGGCCGACTTCCGCGCCTTCGAGGTCGACAACCTGTTCGTGGTCGGCTACGGGCTCGACTTCGCCGGCCACTACCGCAACTTGCCGTACGTCGGCGCGCTCAAGCGCGAGTGCTACGAGCGCCCGCGTTCCGCCGCGCGCTGACTCCTCCCGCGTGCGGTTCTTCGGACCGCAACGCGCTCCGTGGGCGATCGATCCCTTGACACAGTACTTCACCGTTCCCGAGGACGACCTCGGCGTCGAACTCGACGAGTTCCTCTGCCGGCTCTTCCCGCTCGCGCGCAAGCGTGACCTGCGCCGCCTGGTGCGCGAGGGCGCGGTCACGTTGAACGGCGCCGCCGCCAATCCGTCGGCGCGCCTGCGCGCGGACGACGTGGTCTCGTGCGACTTCGACGAGGAGGAACTCGAGCAGTCCGAGCCGCCCGCGACGCCGCAGGACCCGCCGGTGTTGCTGTACGAGGACGAACACATGCTCGTGCTCGACAAGCCCGCCGACCTGCTGGTGGAGCCCGACCGCTGGGACGAGGGCCGCCCCAACTTGATCGGCGCCCTGCACGAGTTCGCGCGCGCGAGAGAGGCGCGCGGAGAAGGCTCCTTCCGGCCGCGCCTGGTGCACCGGCTCGACAAGGACACCAGCGGCGTGCTCGCAGTGGCCAAGACCGTCGACGCTGAGCGCGTGCTGGGCGCGGCCTTCGAGAAAGGTGAGGCGCACAAGCAGTACCTCGCACTGGTCGAGGGCGAACATCCGCTGCAGGACGGCGACAGCGAGACGATCGACCTGCCGCTGGGCCCCGACGGCCGTCGCAGCGGGCACATGTGCGTGCGCGGCGACGGCAAGCCCGCGCAGACCCGCATCCGCGTGGCCGAGCGCTTCCGGGGCTTCACCCTGCTCGAGTGCGAGCCGCTGACCGGCCGCACGCACCAGATCCGCGTGCACCTCGCGGCGCAGGGCTTTCCGCTGATCGTCGACCCGCTCTACGGGCGGCGCAAGGCGCTCTTGCTCTCGGAGATCAAGGCCGGTTATCGGCGCAAGCCCGGGCAGGCCGAGACGCCGCTGATCGCGCGGCTGACGCTGCACGCGCGCGCGCTCGAGCTGCCTTCGGTGGCCGGAGTCCTGTCCGGCGCTGCAACGCCCCCGACGGTGCGCGTCGAGGCCGTGCTCCCGCCGGATTTCGAACGCGCACGCAAGCAACTGGCGAAGTGGAGACAGCCGCGGCGATGAAGGTCAAGCAACGATCCGACGACTTCCGCGTGCGCGAACTCCTGGCGGAGGACGTGCTCGCTCCGCGCGGCGAGTTCCGCGTCTACCGCGTGATCAAGAGCAAGCTGACCTCCTTCGAGGCGGCGCGCGCGCTGGCCTTCGAGGCCGGGGCCAACGCGGGCGACGTGTCGATGTGCGGCCTCAAGGACCGCCAGGGCGTCACATTGCAGCACATGGCCCTGCGCCACGGCCCGGCGGTGAGCGTGCGCAGCCCGGAGCTGCGCATCGAGACGGCGGGATTCGCGAGCGAGGCGCTCGACTCCAAGGCCAGCGAAGGCAACGCCTTCGAGATCGTGTTGCGGGGCCTGGCGCAGGAGGACGTCGACACGCTGCGCGTCAACGCGCACGCGCTGCGCGAGCGCCTGGGCCTGATCAACTACTTCGACGATCAGCGCTTCGGCAACCTGCGCCACGGCCAGGGCTGGATCGCGCTGGCCCTGATGCGCGGCGAGCACGAGGACGCGCTGCGCGCGCTGTTGACCGCGCGTTCGCCGCACGACGACAACAAGTCGCGCGCCTTCAAGCGCGCGCTGAGTTCTTACTGGGGCGACTGGACCGCCTGTCGCGACATCGCCGGCAAGTTCGGCGAGCACCACTCGCTGTTCGAGCACCTCAAGCACTCGCCGGAGGACTTCGCCGGCGCGTTCTACCACCTCGCGACGCGCCTGCGCCTGATCCACCTCTACGCCTATCAGTCGCACCTGTGGAACCGCGCCGTCGCCGACTGGGTGCGCGCCCGCGTCCAACCGGCCCAGCGCGTGGTGCTCGAGTGCGCCGAGGGACCGCTGGTGTACCCCGAGGTCGACGTCGAGCTGAAGGCCGAGGCCGACGCCAGCTTCCGGCTGCCCGGCCCGCGCCTCGAAGACGTGAGCGACCGCGAGCAGTTCGACCTCCTGGCCGACGTGCTCGCGCGCGACCGGCTCGTGCCGGCGCAATTCGTGATCGAGGGCGTCAGCGGATTCCAGCTCAAGGGCGAGGATCGCCCGCTATTCGTCGCGCCGCGGCACCTGCGCCTGCGGCCGGTGCGGCCCGACTCGCTCAACGCCGGCGCGCTCTCGATCGAGGTGCGCTTCGAACTGCCGCGCGGCGCCTACGCCACGTTGGTCGTGCGACGCCTGCTGCAGACCAGCTCCAAGCGCTCCAAGGCCGTGCCGCCGCGCGCGCTCACGCCCGAGCCCGACGCCGAGCGCCGCGCCCCCGTTCGCGACGGCGACGAGCCGCGCGAGCGCAAGCCGCGCGCGCCGCGGGTCGGCGCGAGGTCCGGCCCCGCGGGCAAGCTCCCGCGGCCCAACTACGGTCCGCCCAAGCGCGTGCGCCTGCCCGATCGAGAGGGCGAAGCGCCTCCGGGCAAGCGCGAACGCAGCGCTGGCGCAGGCGCCGCCGGCGGAGCGAGTCGCGGCCCCTCGCGCGGCCCGCGCCGCGAGTTCGACGGCCCGCCGCGCGGCCCGCGCCGCGAGTTCGAGCGCAGCGGACCGCCGCAGCGGCGCGCAGCGCCCGAGCGACGGGGGCCCGGCCCGCGCGACGAGCGAGGCCCCGACGAGCGTCCGCCGCGCGCGCGCGCTGGAAGCGGCCCGCGCGGCGCCGGAACTGGCCCGCGTGGCGAGGGTGTGCGCCCGCCGCAGCGCGAACGGCGCGCGCCGACGGAGCGCAGCGCCGCCGAACCCCGCGAGCGCCCGGCGCGCGGCGAAGCGCCGCGCAAGCTGCCGCTCGCCGACTGGAAGCCCAAGCGACGCACGCGTTCTGACGGAGATCGAGAGTGATGAGCGACACCCACGCACAACCCACGCTGGGCGTGATCGGCGGTTCGGGCCTGTACGAGATCGAAGGACTGCGCGACGTGCGCGAGGTCGAGCTCGCCACGCCCTTCGGCGCGCCTAGCGATGCCTATGTCACGGGAGTGCTCGACGGCGTGCGGATGGTGTTCCTGCCGCGCCACGGCCGCGGCCACCGCATCAGCCCCAGCGAGATCAACTTCCGCGCGAACATCTGGGGCATGAAGAAGCTCGGCGTCACGCGCATCCTCTCGCTCTCGGCGGTGGGTTCGATGCGCGAGGACGTGCACCCCGGCGACTTCGTCGTGATCGAGCAGTTCATCGACCGCACGCGCCACCGCGCCGACACGTTCTTCGAAGGCGGCGTCGTCGCGCACGTGATGTTCGCCGACCCGGTGTGCCCCGCGATGCGCTCGGTGGCGCTCGACGCGGCGCGCTCGCTCGGGCTGAAGGTCCACGACGGCGGCACGTACCTCAACATGGAGGGCCCGCAGTTCTCCACGCGCGCCGAATCCAAGCTCTACCGCTCGTGGGGCGTCGACGTGATCGGCATGACCAACCTGCAGGAGGCCAAGCTCGCGCGCGAAGCGGAGCTGTGCTACTGCACCGTCGCGATGGCCACGGACTACGACTGCTGGCACGAGGGCCACGACGACGTGACCGTCGAAGCGATCGTCGCGGTGATCAAGGCCAACGTCGGCAACGCGCGGCGTCTGGTGGCCGCGGCCGCCCCGCGCGTGGGCGCCGCCCCGGCCTGCGGTTGTGGATCGGCGCTGCGCTTTGCGATCATGACCGCCCCCGAGCGCATCGACGCGGCAGCGCGCGAACGCCTGGGACTGTTGATCGACAAGTACCTGCCGCGCTGACGGGCCCGGGCGGCCCGCGCGCGGCCTTGCCAGGGAGTTGCGCGATGCGGTCCGCTGTGCAGTGGCGTGCGAGTCTGTTGGCGTTGGCGCTGGCCGGCGCAGGAGCGGCGGCCGCCTCGTGCGCGTCGCGCGAGAAGTCGCTCGAGGCGCGCGCAGTCGACGCGCTCGACGCCGCGAGCGCCTCGGGCTCGGCGACGATGCTCCAGGGCGCGCACCAGGGCCCGCCGGTCGCCGCCGGCGCGGGCGGACCGATGCGCTTCGCGCCCCAGCTCCACGCGCGCTTCGACGCGGCGCGCACGAAGGATCTGCTCTCCTTCATCGACCGCTACTACCGCGCGCCGGGCAACGACGGCTACGAAGCGGTGCTCGATCGCGTCGCGGCGAGCCTGCGCGAAGCGGGTTTCGGTTCGAGCGCGGGCTTCGAGCTGAGCGTGATCGAGACGCCGCTCGAGGCGCGCGGTCCCGAGCGCGGCGCGCGCGTGTCGGCGCAGGCCTGGACGCCGCTGGGCGGGCGCGTGAGCCTGGTGGGCGCGGAGGGCGAGCGACGCGAGCTGCACTCCTTCGCCAAGCCCGAAGCCCGCGACCGCACCATGCTGCCGGTGAACTGTCCGCCGTGCCGCGTCGAAGGCGCGATCGCGCTGTCGCTCGACACGCTGGAGGCTGGCGAGGTGCTGGTCACCGACGCGGAGCCGCTGACCAGCCTGGTGCAGCGCGCGGAGAAGCTCGGCGCCGCGGCGGTCGTGTCGAGCTACATCGAGTCCTACAACATCGATCCGTCGGGGCGCTTCCGCCACCTCGACGCGATCCAGTACCGCCAGCTGCCCTTCGGCGCGAGCCTGCCGGTGATCATGATCTCGCCGCGCTCGTTCCAGGCCATCAAGCGCGCGCTCGAGAACGACGACCACACGCGCATCGAGCTCGAGGCGCAGGTGCGCTTCGACCAGCGCGTGCTGCGCACGCTGTGCGCGCGCATCGTCGGCGCCGATCGTCCCAATGAAGCCGTCGCGACGGTCAGCCACATCCAGGAGCCCGGCGCCTGCGACAACGCCAGCGGCGTCGCGGGGCTGTGCGAGACGGCCATGTCGCTGGCGCGCGCGATCCAGGAGGGCGCGCTGCCGCGGCCCTCGCGCTCGCTGGTGTTCCTGTGGGGCGACGAGTTTCGCCAGAGCTCGGTCTGGCTCGACAACACGCAGCTCACTCCGGTGGCCGGGCTGTCCTCCGACATGACCGGCGAGTCCTTAGAGCGCACCGGCGCGATCGCGCTGCTCGAGCGCATGCCCGATCCGGGCGCGGTCGAGACGCTCCTGCCCGACGCGCACACGCCCTGGGGCAAAACCGAGGTCGACCCGGCCAAGTTCCGGCCCAACGGACTGGCGTTGATCGGTCGCTGCGCGCTGCTCGATGTCGCGCTGATCGACGCCGGCGGCTCGCCGCCCAGCTGGCGCACGGCGGACCATCCCTACGAGGGCGGCAGCGACCACGACATCTTCATCAACCGCAACGTGCCCGGCGCGCTGTTCTGGCACTTCACCGACTTCGCCTACCACACCAGCCTCGATCGCCTCGAGCACGTCGACCTCGACGAGATGCGGCGCACGGGCGTGGCGCTGATGTCGACCGCGCTGGCGCTCGCCGATCCGCGGCCGGCCGATCTCGAGCGCTACTTGAAGTCGCTCAACGCCGAGGAGAACGTGCGCGTGGCCGCGGCCAGCGAAGCCGGCGACGAGCAGCTGGCCGAGAGCTGGCGGCGCTGGTGCGACGGCGCGCGCCAGTGGCTGCGCGTGGAGTGCCTGCGCATCCCCGCGAGCGAGCTCCAAGCCTCCAAACCCTGAACCCAGCCTCCCCGAATGAACCCCATCGACCGACGCCACCTGCTCGGCGCGTCAGCGGCCTACGCTGCGCTCGCCTGCACTTCGACCGCCAACGCCTCGGTGAGGCAAGCTCCGCAGAGCGTTCCGGCGCCGCGCGGTCGCGAGGGCTATCCGGTCATGGCGGGCAGCGCCAACGCGCTGGCCGGCATGCGGCTGCACTACGAGATGTTGCTCAAGGGCTCTGACCCGCTCGACGCTGCGGTCGAAGTGGTCAAGGTCGTCGAGGCTGATCCGAACGACACCAGCGTCGGCATCGGCGGCCTTCCGAACGAGGCGGGCGTCGTGCAGCTCGACGCGGCCGTGATGCACGGGCCGACGCACAACTCTGGCGCGGTGGCGTGCATCGAGAACATCCTGCACCCCGCGGCGGTCGCCAAGCTCGTGATGGAGCGCACCGATCACTGCCTGATGGTCGGCAAGGGCGCCTACGACTTCGCGCGCGCCCACGGCTTCCCGCACGTCGAGCTCCTGACCGAGAGCACGCGCAAGCTGTGGCTGGAGTGGCGCGAAGGGCGCGTCGACGACGATTGGTTGCCGCCGCAACCTTCGACCGAGCGCAAGAACGCGCGGCTCGAACAGCGCAACCGCGCGCTCGAACGCACGCTGGCCTACGTGCGCAAGCTCGAGGCGCGCGGCTACGACCACGCCTGGGGCACGGTGCACTGCTCGGCGCTCTCGACGCGCGGCGAAATCGCGTGCACGACGACCACCTCGGGCCTGGCCTTCAAGATCCCCGGACGCGTGGGGGACTCGCCCATCATCGGCGCGGGGCTGTACTGCGATGCTGAGGCCGGCAGCGCGGGCTCGACCGGGCGCGGCGAGGCCTCGATCCTCGCCAACGCGAGCTTCGCCATCGTCGAACTCATGCGCAACGGCGCGAGTCCGCTCGAGGCGGGCAAGGAAGTGCTGCGCCGCATCGTGCGCCAGGTGCAGCGCCAGGCGACCTGGCAGCCGGCCATGCTCGGCGCCGACGGACTGCCGGCCTTCAACATCAACTACTACGTGCTGGGCCTCGACGGGAGCGTGGCGGGCGTCACGCTCAAGGGCGGCGGGATGTTCGCGGTGGCCGATCCCGAGAAGGGCCCGCGGCTCGAGCCGCTGACGCCGCTGCTCACCTGAGCGCCGCGAGCGGGCTCACGGCCGCTCGCCGACGTAGGGATCGAAGGCGAGGCGCCCGCGCAGCACGAGTTCGACGTTCTCGAGCAGCGCGTGGCGGTTGAAGGCCTTGCGTTCGATCGCGTCGAGGGTCTCGAGGTTGCGCGCGATCCACTCGGGCGCCTCGCCGGCGGCGACCCACTCGCGCGCTGCGCCGGCCTTGAACCCGTAGCGCTGGCGCAGCGTCACCACGTCGGCGGTGAACTCCTTGAGCCCGCGTTTGTGCGCCGCGCGGTGCGAGGGGACCTTGGCGCGCGCCAGGATCGGATCGGTGAGCCCGTCCTTGTGGATCAGCGACTGCGAGAAGCGCTTCCAGGTGCGCACGCACCAGCCTTCACCGTAGACGTCGAAGTCGCGCGCGCTCAAACCCGCCTCGCGGTAGCGCCGGTACTCGCCGCGGATCGGCACGGGGCCCTGCGGCAGCTGCGGCTTGTCGCGCCAGATGAAGTCCAGGTCGATGTCGTCGAGCGTCTCGTCGCCGGCGTCCCACACCCAGGGATCGAAGTCCAGGTCGTAGTGCAGGCGGTGGTACTGCGCGTCGTTGATCTCGCCGACCTTGAAGTGCTCGACCGTGCGCGAGATCGGATGGCCGGCGAGTTGCCGCGGGTGCAGCGCGAAGACGCCCAGCGCGAGCAGCACCCCCAGCGCTGGCGCGAACGAGCGCATGCGCGGCGTGGCGGCCTGCAGTGCGTGCTCGAGCAGTCCTTGGCTGGCGCACGCCAGCACGCAGAACGGGAAGGCGAGGTAGCGGTAGTGGCGCGGATCGCCGCCGATCTTGGCCACGTACACGCACACCGCCGACGCGCTGGCGAGCAGCACCCAGCGCTCCTTCGTGCGCAGCGAGCTCGCCGTGGCGACGTTGCTGCGCACCAGCGCCCACGCGAGGGCGGCGAGGAGCGGCGCGAGCACGTACACGCCGTAGGTGACGGCTGTGTCGTGCAGGTACTCCAGGCCGCGCGCCCAGTTCACCTCGTCCTTCAAGTAGAAGGTGTTGGGGAAGACGTCGGCGTAGTACAGCACGCGGAACACGAGCCAGGGCCCGAGCGTGAGCGCTGCGACGAGCGTGGGACGCCACGGGAACGCGCCGCTCGAGCGCCACGTCCAGACAAGCGCGATCGCGAGCGGCAGCACGAGCTCGTGGCGCACCATCGGTGCGAGGCCGACGAGCACGGCCGCTGCGCGCTGGCGCGGATCGAATACGTAGAGCGCGAAGGCGCACGCCACCAGCTGCACCATCGGGGCCTCGACGCCCGAGGTGAAGTACGACTGCACCGCGTAGTTGAAGCACAGCAGGATCGCCGCGAGGTTGAAGGGCCTCGCTGTGGCCGGCGCGGCGCGGCGCGCGAGCAGCACCAGCAGCCACCACGACGCGGCGGCGCACACCAGGCCCAGCAGGCGGATCGCGGTCCACCACGGCAGGCCCAGCGCACGCACGGGGACGAGCAAGAGGCACCACAGCGGGCTCGAATAGCCCTCGACGTACTCGCCGTCGTTGAACACCAGGCCGCGGCCCAGGTGCAGCAGGTTGTCGACGTAGCGCGCGTAGATGTAGGCGTCGTCGAGCACCCAGGCGTACTGCAGCGAGAGGAACAAGCTCGCCGCGAGCGCGAACCACTCCAGCGCCGTGGGACGCGCGCGCGCGGCCTCGCCGGTTCGGACGCCGTCGTCCATGCGTGGAGCGGCGAGCCGTCTAGAAGCCGAGCGTGAGGAGCACGCCGAAGACCCACTCCTGCGCGTTCTGGGAGTTGGCTTCGTTGAACATCACCGAAGGCCCGATGGCGAGCTGCGGCGTGATGCGGATGTCGCAGCCCAGTCCGGCGTACCAGCCGATCCCGTCGTCCTTGATCGGACCGCCGTCGTCGCGGCGGTACAGGAAGCCGCCGCGCGCGTAGGGCACGAAGCGCGAGTCCTCCGGCCCGCGGTCGGCGATGCGCAGGCCGAGCATGCCGCGCCACACGTCGACCTCGGAGCGCCCGAAGCCGAGCGGATCGCCGTCGAGCTCGTAGGTGTTCTTCATCAGGCCCGCTTCGAGCGCGATGCCCATCTCGCCGCGCCAGTTGTAGGCACCGAAGTCGAGCGCGAGCGCTGTGTCTTCCTCGTACTCGTCGTCGTTGGGCGTGTCGTAGCGCCCGTCGACCCAGTACGCGCCGACCGACAGCCAGTACTGCGGGCCCCAGGTGTGCTGGACGCGCTGCACCGGGCGGCCGACTTGCGGCTCGAGCACACCGGGCGAGGTGAAGAGCGGCGCCGCGAAGGGCTCCAGCGGTTCGAGCGCCGGTTGCGCGAGCAGGGCCTCGGCGGGCGCGCTCGCTTCTGAAGCGAGTTCGGCCTCGCCTGCGGCGGCCACGAAGCGCTCCAGGCTCGCGCTGAACGGATCGAAGTCGCGCGCGTCGAGCGCCGGCGAGTGCGGCGCGAGCGCGACGCAGAACAAGAGCGCGAATTGACTCATGAATGGGTTTCCTGCATCGCTTGCGGCGCGCGAGGCGGGGGATTCTACGTCCGCGCCGCGGTGCGAACTATGCGCGCACGCTAGCCGCGCCGCGGCAGCCACAGCTCGGCCAGGATCAGCGCCAGCGACAGCGCGCTCGAGGCCGCGTAGACGCCGCCCGCGAGGACGATCGGCACGGTCCACGCCGGCGAGCCGCGCGCCAGCCACCAGCCGGCGAGGTCCACCAAGAGCGCCAAGCCCGCGGCGCCGCACAGGCCGTTGCGCAGCCAGCTCGAGAAGCGCGTGGCGAGCAGCAGGGCGCCGATCACGATGCTCATGGCCGCCAGCGAGAGCGCGTGCGCGTGCGTCGAGGCGGCCAGGATCTTGACCGGCACGGCTTCGATGCGCTTGGAGAACGCGATGCGCGACACGTCTTCCCAGTACTCCAGCGCGACCTTGGCGTCCTTGTGCTCGCCCTGGACCGCCGCGCGCGAGTGGCACTGCATGCAGCGCGTGGCGAGCAGCTCCGCCGGCGCCGCGTCGCCCAGCTCGAGGCTGTCGTAGTCCTCGCTGATGCGGCTCGAGCGCAGCCACGCGATCAAGGTCGCGCGCTCGTTCGCCGCGAGTTCCGCCGGATGCCCGCCCTCGAGCGCGCTCAAGAGCGGCGCGGTGGCCTGCACGCCGTGGTACGCGCCTTCGATGTCGGTGAGCGACACGCCCGGCTGCTCGTCGCGGTTCTGGTGGTGATCGACCAGGTGGTAGCCCGAGGCGGCGAGGCCGATGAAGAACACCAGCACGAACGCGCTCAAGCCCAGGCGCGCGCCGAGCGCGAGCTGGCGCAGCGTGAACGGGTGCGTCGGACTCGCGGGGAGCGTGCTCACAGCGCCTCGAGCAGCTTGGGATCGATCGCGACTTCGCTGCGCGTACGCAGGGCCTCGTGCGCCTTGATCGCGACGGCGGTGGTGCGCGCGGCCTCCGAGATCGAGCACGCCGGCGCGGCCTTCTCCGCGACGCACTTCACGAAGTCGGCCAGCGAGTAGTACAGCGAGGTGTACGGCAGGCCCACGCCCTCCTGCAGCTTGCCCTGCGCCGCGAGCTTGGTCGCGTCGGCGATCAGCGTGATGCCGGAGTCGTTGTGGAACTGCTGGCGGTTGGCGTAGACCTCCCAGCCCGCCGTCGGCGCGTCGGCCTCCTTGAACATCCAGCCGTGCGTCCAGGCGAGCTTGATCGCGGCCATCGCGCCGTTGAACAGCTCGAAGCGCCCTTCGTAGGAGTTGGCGAGCGTGCACGACCAGTCGAGCACGAGTCCGTCGTCGTACACCAGCTCGCACGCCACGGTGTCGGGGATCTCGCGGCCGTCCTTGTGCAGGCGCAGCTCGCCGCGCGCGCGCGCCGCAACGGGCTGACGCGCGAGGAACCAGCTGTACACGTCGAACTGGTGCGCGCCCATTTCGCCGATCAATCCCAGCGAGTGCGCCGGGTCGAGGTGCCAGTTGAGCTCGCGGTCGCGCTCGGGCGTTGAGCCCGGCGTGCGCCACGAGGTCTTCCTGTTGTTCTGCGCGCGCAGGCTGGCGAGTTCGCGCAGCGCGCCGGCCTTGAAGAACGAGCGCGCCAGCGAATACACCGGGTTCGCTCGGCCCTGGAAGCCCGCGGCGACGGTCTTGGTCGAGCGGCGGGCCGCCTCCGACAGCGCGGAGAGGTCCTCGAGCGTGTGCGCGAGCGGCGTCTCGACGAACACGTGCTTGCCAGCGGCGATCGCGGCCAGCGCGATCTTGGTGTGCAGGTGCGTCGGCGTCGCGATCACCAGCGCTTCGACTTCAGGGGCCTTGTCGAGCAGTTCGGCGTGGCTGGCGAAGCCCCTCACGCCCTGCGCGCGGCGCAGCGCGGCCTGCAGGCGCGAGTCGTCGCTGTCGCACACGGCCGCGACGGCGCATTCGGGGATGGTCGCGAGCTCGCCGAGGATCGCGCGACCCTGGCGGCCAGCGCCGATGACAGCGACCTGCACCGGTGCGCCGGCGCGAATCGCAGGCCTCGCGAAGGCGAGGGAGGGCGTCAACGCGCAGGCGGCGAGGCCGCCGGCGGTCGAGACGAGGAACTCACGTCGATCTTGAGGGCTCATCGGAGGCTTGGAGCGGGGCTGTGGGCGTGGACTGCGTGGGACGCCTGCGTTGCCGCGGCGGTAAACAACTCGATGCCTGCCGGCGCGCAGGCGCGCGGATCGAGGCCGCGCGCGCACAGCACGGCGGCGGCGGTGGACCAGGCCTCGGCCTCGCGGCCGTTCGCGGCCAGCGCGGCGACGCGCACATCGAGCGGCAACGGCTCGCCCGTGCGCGGGTCGAGAATGTGACCGATCGACGCGCCGTTGTGCTGCGCGACGCGGCCGCGCGGAGCGGAAACCGAGAGCGCGCGCTCGCACAGCAGCACGTCTCGCGCGGGCTCGAAGCCGGCGAGTTCGACGCGCCAGCCCGTGCTCTGCGGCGGCGCGCCGAGCGCCAGCACGCTGCTCGTTCCACCGTGCAGCAGCGCGCGCTCGACCCCGCACTCGCGCAGCACGCCGGCCGCGCGGTCGAGCGCTTCGCCCTTGGCGATCGCGCCCAGGTCGAGTTGCGTGCCAGCGCGCGTGAAGCGCAGCGTGCGACGCGCGCCGTCGAGCTCGAACGCGCCGCCGTCGTTCGACGCGCCGTCGGCCGCGCCGCGGAAGCCGAGCGCGGCCATGCGTTGGCCCACGGCGACGTCGAAGGCGCCGTCCGTGAGCGCGCGAAGCTCTTCGCAGGCCGCGAGCAGCTCGAACGTGTCCGCGTCGAGCGGCACGTCGCGCTGCACGGCCTCGCGGTTCACGCGCGCGATCAGCGAGTCGGTGCGGAACAGGCTCCAGCGGGCGTCGCAGCGCTCGATCTCCTCGAGCGCCGCTTCGCCCGCCGCGCGGGCGTGGATCCGGTCGCGCCCTTCGAGCACGAGCTCGAAGCGCGCGCCCATGGCGAGCGTGGCCAGACGCTCCAGCATCGCCGGCGTGCGTCGCTTACGCGCGGCGCGCGCTGAGGGTTGCGGGGTCGAAGGACCAGCTCGAGCGGTCCCACATCGAACGCGTGGCGAGGTCGACGATCACCATCACCTTGGTGGCGGTGTCGACGTCGCCGATCGGCGCCTTGCGCGAGCGCATCGAGGCGAACCAGTCGAGCCGGTGCAGGTCCTGATCGCCCATCCCCAGGTCGCCCGAGGGGAAGCTCTGTTCGTCGATTTCCTCGGCGAATTCGCGCTCCGGCCGCAGGATGCAGTCGTTGCCGCCCAGGTACAGGTTGGCCTTGTGGCCGCGCACCAGGATCTCGACGCCCGTCTCGTTGCAGGTCGAACCGGCGATGGTGAGCGTGTGGCCCTTCTCGAACTCGACCGTCAAGTTGACCTGGTCGTGGTTCTCCATGGCCTTGTCGTGGTAGTGGCCGCCGATCGCGACGACGCGCGTGGGCCAGCCCATGTCGAGCGCCCACACCAGCGGCGAGGTCACGTGCACGAGCAGGTCGCCGACGATGCCGGTCGACCACTTGCGGTAGCGGCGCCACTGGTGGAACACCTTGGGATCCCACTCGGCCTTGCCCATCGGGCCGCACCATGCGCCCCAGTCGAGGTTCGCGCCGGGCGTGATCTCGGGCTTGACGCCGTACAGCCACTCGCCCGACTTGTTGTTGCGGCAGTAGCTGGTCTGCGTGAAGGTCGGCGCACCGATCGCGCCGGCTTTGATCAGCTCCTTCGCCTTGTGGTACTTGCGGTGCTGCAGGAACTGCGTGCCGCACTGGAACATCTTGTCGGTGTTGGCCTTCGCCACCGCGCGCAGGGCCAGCGCCTGGTCGAGGTTGAGCGTCATCGGCTTCTCGCAGTAGACGTCGAGCCCCGCCATCAGCGCGTCGATCGACATCTTCGAGTGCCAGTGCTCCGGCGTGGCGATCAGCACGCCGTTGAGGTCGTCGCGCTCGAGCATCTTGACGTAGTCCGAGTAGCCCTCGACCGCGATGCCCTGTTCCTTGCTCGCGCGTTCGACGCCGCGCTCCATGCAGGGCTTGGCGACGTCGCACACCGCCACGATCTGCACCTTCTCCTTGCCGGCCTTGGCCAGCGAGCAGATGCTCGCCAAGTGCCCGTAGCCCATCGCGGGCGTCGTATCGGGGCCGATGCCGACGATGCCGATCTTGAGCGGCTGATCGGGGCCGGGCGCGGGGCGCGTCTGGCCCTTGGCGACCTTGAGGCCCGCGGCGGAGGAGGTCGCGCACGCACTGGAGAGCAGGTTGACGCCGGCGGCTGCGGCGGCGGTCAGCGCGAGCAGCTCGCGGCGGCTCGTGGCGGGGCGGGCGGGGGTGTTCTCGTGCGATTCGTTCATCGGGGACTCCACGGGGTGGGGAACGAGCGGGGGCGCGCGAGTGTAGCGGCGCGCGCGAACGGTGGCGACGCGCTACGACCTGCGCGCCATGGTGAGCGAGCGGACCTGCGTGCTAGCGTCGCTCGCCGATGAACAAATCTGCGCGCGACGCATCGCAGGCGCTCGACGAGCTCGAGCACATCAAGTCGGACTTCGGGCCCAACCCCGCGCGGCGCAAGCGCGAGTTGCTTGAGCAGTTGGCGTCGTTCGAGTGGCCCCGCGCCTCGCAGTGGCTGCGCTTCCACGACGCGCTGTGCTACCTGCGCGCGCTGCCCGACGACGCGGAGCTGCTGGCGCGCGTCGAGGAACTGCTCGCGGGCCTGGCGCGTCGCAAGGGACTGCGCCGGCTGCGCGGGGAGCTGGTCAACTCAGGCCTCGCAGGCTGCGACATCGCCTATCCGTTCTTTGCGCCCACTGCGCGCCGGCTCGCCGAGCGCCACGGAGAGCGTCTGAGCGTCGACTGGGGCGCGTTCGAGCGCGCGGACGTGCTCGAGGAGCGCTTGGCGCTGCTCGCGAGCTACAGCGAAACGCCGGGGCTCGACGAGATCGCCTGGCCGATGAAGCGCTGGGTGCGGCGCCTCGCGGGTCCGAACGTGGGCGATGCGCAGTTCCTCCTCGCGCGCGCCGAACTCGTGGGCCGCGACGAAGCGCAGCGCGACGCGTGGTACGACGAACTCGGCCTCACGCTGATCCTGCGCGGCGACGAGACCACGCCCGCGCGCACGAACGAGAAGCTCGAAGGGCGCAAGATCCACTTCCGCAGGACTCCGCTGCGCCGCGAGCGCCCGGACCTCGCGCGCGAGGTGCGTCGACCTCCGGTGCGCGTCGTCGCGCTCGATCTCGAGCAGGGCGAGCGCGTGTGCGCGCTGGCGCGCGACGCGATGGTGACGCGCCAACGCGATCTCGACGCCTTCATCCACGGCGATCCACGCGACGTGCGCCTGGTGGACTGCGGCGAGGGCCTCGAGTTCGCGCTGATCGGCGTGAAGCCCGAGCGACGCCTGATGTTCGAGTCGGTCTACGCTTGCCTGACGCTGTCGAACGGCGTGCCGATCGGCTACGTGCTGCTCAGCGCGCTGATGAACAGCGCCGAGATCGCCTACAACGTGTTCGACACCTGGCGCGGCGGCGAAGCGGGGCAAATCTACGGCCGCGTGATCGCGCTCCTGCGCGCGCTGTTCGGCGCCGACTGCTTCACGGTCTATCCCTATCAGCTCGGCGGCGACGGCAACGACGAGGGGCTGCGCTCGGGCGCGTGGTGGTTCTACGCCAAGCTCGGCTTCCTGCCGCGCGATGCGAAGGCGCTGGCGCTGGCACAGGCCGAGATGGCGCGCGTGAAGCTCGACCCCAAGCACCGAACGAGCCGCGCGGTCTTGAAGAAGATTGCGCAGCACAACGTGTACTGGAGCCCCGCGCGCCAGCGCGACGACGTGATCGGGCTGCTCGAGCTCTCCGCAGTTGGCCTGGCGATCACCGACTCCATCGCGGCGCGCTTCGGCGCGGATCGCGAGCGCGCCGAGCGCGTGCTGGCCGACGAAGCCGCGAAGGCGCTCGGCGTGCGCGACTGGAAGCGCTGGAGCGCCGCGGAGCAGTTGTGGTGGCGCCGCTGGGCGCCGCTGGTCGCGTTGCTCGACGTGCAGCGCTGGAGCGCCGCCGAACGCCGTGCGCTGGCGGCCGTGATCCGCGCCAAGGGCGGACAGCGCGAGTCGGACTTCGTCGCGCGCTTCGACGCGCACCGCAAGCTGCGCGCGGGCGTCGTCGCTCTCGCCCACGCGAATCCCGTCACGTGAGGCTTGACCTGCCAGCATTGGCGTCCCGCGGCGCGCTGGGCTATACCGCTCGACGCATGTTCAAGCTGCTCAAGTCGAAGAAGCTCTTCATCGGCGTCGTCCACCTGCCCGCGACGCCGGGTGCGCCGCGCTACAGCGGCGATCGGCGCGCAGTGCTGCGGCGCGCCACCGAGGACGCGCGCGCGCTGATCGGCGGCGGAGTCGACGCGCTGGTGGTCGAGAACTTCGGCGACGCGCCGTTCTATCCCGAGCAGGTTCCCGCGGAGACGATTGCGAGCCTCGCGCTCGCGCTCGCGGCGGTGCAGGACCTCGCCGGCGAGCTGCCGGTGGGCGTCAACGTGCTGCGCAACGATGCGCGCGCTGCGCTCGGCATCGCTGCAGCGACCGGAGCGCGCTTCGTGCGCATCAACGTGCACGTCGGCGCCGCAGTGACCGACCAGGGCGTGATCGAAGGCCGCGCGGCGCACACGGTGCGCGAGCGCCAGCGCCTGTGCCCCGGGCTGCCGCTGTTGTGCGACGTGCACGTGAAGCACGCCACGCCGCTCGGGCGCGAGAGCGTGGTCGACGCGGCGCTCGACACGTTCCAGCGCGGGCTCGCCGACGCGCTGATCCTCTCGGGCGTGGCCACGGGCTCGCCGCCGGAGTCCGACGTGCTGAGTCAGGTGCGCAAGGCCTTGCCGAACGCGCCGCTCTTGATTGGCTCGGGCCTCGACGAGCGCAACGCGCGCAAGTTGCTCGCGCATGTCGACGGCGCGATCGTGGGCACGGCGCTCAAGCACGGCGGACAGGTCGGCGAGCGCGTCGACCCCGAGCGCGTGCGGCGCATGCGCGAGTTCTTCGAAGCGGCGCCGCGCAAGGCGAAGGGCTCGTGAGCCTCGAGCAGCACAAGGGAGCGGCGCCGGCGCGGCTGCGCTTCGCGGTGATCACGATCAGCGACACGCGCGACGCGAGCACCGACCGCGGCGGGCCGTACCTCGTCGAGCGCGTCGAGGGCGCGGGCCACGCGGTGACGCAGCGCGCGATCGTGCGCGATGAGCGCGCTGAGATCGAAGCGGCCGTGCGCGCCGCGGTGGGGGATGCGAACGTCGATCTGGTGCTCACCACCGGCGGCACCGGCATCGCGCCGCGCGACGTGACCTACGACACGCTGCGCGGGCTGTTCGACAGCGAGATCCCGGGCTTCGGCGAGCTGTTTCGCATGCTGTCGTACCAGCAGATCGGTGCCGCGGCGCTCCTGTCGCGCGCGGTCGGCGGCGTGTTCGGCGGAAAGGTCGTGCTCGCCATGCCGGGCTCGCCCAAGGCGCTGGCGCTCGCGATGGACGAGATCGTGCTGCGCGAAGCGGCGCATCTGGTGCAGCAGACGCGCGCGAGGCCGTGAGCGATGGCTTCGTCGCACGAGCACGAACACGGGCGCGCTGGCGAGCACGACCATGGCCACGACCACTCGCACGATCGCGGCGGGCACGGGCACGGCCACGGCGATCCGTTCGTGTGGGACCCCGACGAGCCGGAACCCCAACCCGGCCGCGGCGCGCGCTACATCGCTGCGGGCCTGATCTTCATCGCCATCGGCGCTCTCCTGTGGTGGTGGAGCGCGCGTCTGTAGTACGGCCCCCCTCCCCATGTCGGTTGCTGTCACTCATCTCGCGTTCGTCTCGATGTTGTTCGCAACAGGTGCTTCGCAGGGCGCTCAGCGCTGGGCGCATGACCTCGTCGTGCTCGACGACGCTGCCGACTTCCTCGGCGCCGCGGCGTCGAGCGCGTATCGCGCTCAAGTGGACGAGGTCGCGCCGCTGCGGCTGAGCGTAGGGCCGCAAGATCCAGATCCTCACGCCGATCGGCGGTGGCGCGAGGAGGTCGCAGGCCGCTTCGACCGCGCTCCGACCTCGGACGAGCTCTCGAGCTGGTACGTGTCGCCGCCGCTCCGACCGGTCGCGGGCTTCGAACAGCTCCTGCTGTCGTGGAACATCGACTGTCCGGCCCAGGCGGGTGTGTGCGTCGAGCTTCGCGTGCGTGAATCCGACGAGCGCGACTGGACGCCGTGGCTCTACGTCGGTGACTGGGGGACGAGTCTGCCTGCTCCGCTAGCGCTCGAACGTGAGCGTGGCCGCCAGCTCGAGTCCCAGACCGGCCCCAAGTGCGTCGCGGCCGACGGCGCGAAGATCGATGTCGACTTCTTCACCAGCGAACGCACATGGAGCGCCGCGCAGCTGCGCATTCGCGCGATGGCCAGCGGAGACCAGCTCAATCGCAGCGTGATCGTCCGCCGCGTCGCACTGTGCTTCAGTCGCCGCACCGACGAGCCCGCGCCGAGCTTCACGCTCACCAAGGAAGCGATCCGCCGCATCGACGTGCCCTTCCGCAGCCAGAAGACCGAACGCCCCGAGATCGCCGGACGCATCTGCTCGCCGACCTCGGTCGCGATGGCGCTCGCCTACCGCGGCCTCGAAGTCGATACGCTGGCCGCGGCCGAGCGCATCTTCGACTCCGCGCACGACATCTACGGCAACTGGACCCGCGCCATCCAAGGCGCGTACAGCTTCGGCGCGCCGGGCTACCTCGCGCGCTTCAGCGATTGGAACGAGGTCGCGCGCCACATCGCGGACGGCACGCCGCTGGTGATCTCGATCGCGGCCAAGGAGGGCGAGCTCGACGGCGCGCCCTATCCCAAGACTGCCGGCCACCTGCTGGTGTTGTGCGGCTTCGACGAGAAGGGCGACGTGCACGTCAACGATCCCGCTGCGTCGACGCCGCAGTCCGGCCAGCTCGTCTACCGCCGCGACCAGCTCGAGCGCGTGTGGATGGCCCGCGGCGGCACGAGCTACGTGATCCTCGCCCCGCGCAAGGATTGACCTCGATGCGCCCGCGGACCTGTCCCACGCGCTCAGGCTGCAGCGCTTGGCTGCCGATCAGGAACGTGCTCGAATCGCGCCCATGACCGCCCCGCACAAGCGCTGGATCGTCGAGCAGCTCGCCACGAGCCCGATCCTGTCCTCCGGCCCGATCGGCCGGCTGTGGCGCTACGTCTCGCGCGACGTGTGGCGCGCCGACGACTCGCGCTCGAACTGGGCCCAGCGCGCGCTTCACCGCGTGGTGCGCGTGGGCTACCTCACGGCGCGCAGTTTCGCCGGCGACCGCTGCATCCTGCGCGCGATGGCGCTGACCTACACGACGGTGCTCTCGCTCGTGCCGCTGCTCGCGTTCTCGTTCGCGATGCTCAAGGGCCTGGGCTGGTACGAGGACCTGCGCACCAAGCAGATCGACCCGTACCTCGACGAACTGTTCGGCTCGCTCGAGCCGGCGCCGTCGGTCTCGCTCGAGAGCGCGCCGAGCGTGCTCGCGCCCGTCGCCGAACCGGCCGGCATCACGCAACTGCGCCACGGCTTCGACCAGGTGCTCGACCTCGTCGATCGCACCGACGTGAAGGGCCTGGGCGCGATCGGCCTCCTCGTGCTGATGCTGGCGGTGCTGCGCCTGCTCAGCTCGATCGAAGAGTCCTTCAACGAGATCTGGGGCGTGCGCAAGGCGCGCAGCTGGGTGCGCAAGCTCAGCGACTACCTCACGATCGTGATCATCACGCCGATCTTCCTGGTGATCGCCGTGGGCGTCACCGGCGCTGCGCAGAGCGCTGGCGTGGCGGAATTCATCGAAGAGCGACTGTCGATGGGCGCGGTGGTCGAGTTCGCCATGCGCGCCGCGCCGGTCTTGATCGGCTGGCTCGCGTTCACGCTGGTCTACCTCGTGATGCCCAACCGGCGCGGCAAGCTCGTGTCCGCGGCGATCGGCGGCGGAGTTGCGGGACTGCTGTGGCAGTTGACCCTGCTCGCGCACATCGAATTCCAGATCGGCGTCGCCAAGTACAACGCGATCTACGCCGGCTTCGCCGCGCTGCCGATCTTCCTCGCCTGGGTGCAGATCTCGTGGCTGATCGTGCTGTTCGGCGCGGAGCTCGCGTACGCGCACGAGAGCGAGCGCGAGTACCGCGGCGTGGCCACCTACGAACAGCGCCAGCACGCTTTCCAGCAGCGCCTCGCCCTGCGCGCCGTGACGCGCATTGCGCGCGCGTTCCTCGAGGGCGCGCCGCCGGTCGACACGCGCGCGATCGCCGGGGCCTTGAGCGTTTCGCCGCGCGAGGTCGACGAGGTGCTGGCCGAGCTCGAGCGCGGCCGGCTGGTCTCGCGCATCGACTTGCCCGAGGGCGCCGAGGGGGCGGGCTACGTGCCCGCGCGCGACCCCGGCTCGATCCGCGTGCTCGACGTGCTCGAGGCGCTCAGCGGGGCCGGCGTCGACGCGCCGCTCAAGGCCCCCGACGGGCTCGACGAACGGCTCGACCGCATCCTCTCCAAGCTCGGCGAGGAGGCCCGCGGCTCGGCCTACAACAGGACGCTGCGGGAGTTGGTCGATGAAGCCCGCGCCCGCGCGACGAGCGGTGAAGCGCCGCAAGTCGCGCGCGCGCGTGTCGAACCCACCTGACCGCCGCGCCATGTCGATTCCGACCCCCGCCGCCACTTTCCGACTCCTCAACGCCTGCGAGGCCTGCGGCCGCCAGTACGACGTCAGCCACCTCTCGCAGGGCGCGAGCGTGCGCTGCGAGTGCGGCGAGCGCTTCCACGTGCGCGTGCAGACGCCGCACAGCCCGCGGGCGCTGTGCTGCTCGGGCTGCGGAGCGCATGTGGCCGCCGATGCGCGTTCGTGCGCCTACTGCGGCGCGGAAGTGACGCTGGAAGAGCGGCGCCTGACGGCCGTCTGCCCCAAGTGCTTCGCGCGCACGGGCCGCGATGCGCGGCACTGCATGGAGTGCGGCGTCGCGATCAGCCCTCAGGCGCTCTTCGCGCTCGAGGAGGGCGTGAGCTGTCCGCGCTGCAAGGGCGAACTGCACGCGCGCGGCGTCGCCCACGGCTCGGTGGTCGAGTGCTCGCGCTGCGGCGGACTGTGGTTGGGCCACGAGGACTTCGTGCGCGTGTGCGCGAGCGCGGAGAACGAGTCCTTGGCCGAGCAGTTCCACCAGGTGCAGCCCAGCAAGCCGCCCAGTGCGAGCGGAACGGCGGCCTACGTGCCGTGCGTGGTGTGCCGCGAGTTCATGAACCGGCGCAACTACGCCTCGGCCTCGGGCGTGATCATGGACGTGTGCAAGCCGCACGGCGTGTGGCTCGACCACGGCGAGATCGACAAGATCCTCGAGTTCATCCGGCGCGGCGGCCTCGAGCGCGCGCGGCGGCGGCAGATCGAGAAGCTCGAGGACCAGCGCCGACGCCTGCGGGCTGAGCAAGCCGCCGCGGCGGGCCGCTACGACCCGCGCGCGGATCAGCGAGGCGGCTTGTTCGGCGATGGCGCGCTGCTCGGCGCGGATCTGGGCGTGTCGTTCCTCGATTTGTTGTTCTGAGGGTCCGACCAAGCCGAGTGCCGCTGGTTGTACCGTGCCAGAGCAATCTGTCCCACGCCGCGCAACGCAACGGAAGGCCCGAACGCGACGGCGGCGTGGGACAGATTGCTCTGGCACGGTACAACCAGCGCCGGATGCAACGCCGTCACACCGCACTCGCGCTGGTGCTCGCACTCGTGGCGCTCGTGTCGTGGTTTCCGCGCGAGGCGCTGCACCGGCGCGTCGAGCTGCTCGGTCACCAGGAGTGGGTCACGACCGACCCCGACACGCTCTACCACGTGCGCCGCGTCGAGCGCGCGCTCGCGGAAGGCGGGGCGGTGGCCGCGTTCGACGAGCGGCTCAACGCGCCCGAGGGCTCGGCGATTCCCTGGCCGCCCTACTACACGCAACTCGTCAGCGCGCTGCTCGCGCCCTTCGCGCCGGCGGACGACAACCAGCGCCGCGCCTGGGTCGAGCCCGCGGTCGCATCGTTCGCCTGCGCCTTCAGCGTTCTGGGCTCGCTCCTCGTCGCGCTGGCCGCGTATGTGCTCGTCGGTCCGCCGCTCCGCGTCCTCGCAGCGCTGATCGCCGGCCTGTTGCACGCGTTCTCACCCGTGGCCGTGGCCTACGGCAAGCTCGGCAACGGCGATCACCACGCGTTCGTCTCGCTGCTCGCGCTCGCGCTGCTCGTGTGCTTGTCCCGCGCGCTGACGAGCACGTCGCTCGAGGATCCGCGCCGCGCGCTGCGCTGGGGCATCGCGTCGGGCGCGGTCGCAGGCGTCGCGGTCGGCGCCTGGGTCGCGTCCACGCTGTACATCGTGCAGGCGCAGCTCGTGCTCGGCCTGGCAGTGATCGCGCACTCGCGGCGCCCGCGCGCAGGCCTGGCGGCGCTCGGGCTCGCGTTCCACCTGACGGCGCTGCTGGCGCTGGCCCCCGCGCTGGCCGCGAGCCCGTGGCGCGAGTCGACGCCCTGGAGCGTCGTCAACCTCTCGTGGTTCCACGCCGCGTTCCTCGTCGCCGGCGCGCTCGTCTTCGCTCCGCTGCTCGCGCTGCGCGCGCCATCGCCCGTGTTGCGCGCGTGGCCGCTGATCGTGCTCGCGAGCCTGCTCGCCGCCGCCGGCGCCGCGGTGTCCCTCGACACGGCCTGGGCCCGCGGCGTGCGCGAGGGCTTCGCCTGGGCCAGTCGCACCGACGCCTTCATGGCGCGCATCGGCGAGTCGCGGCGACTCATCGGCGAAGGTGCGGGCGACGCTGTGTTCACGGACCTGGGCTATGGCGCGGCGCTGTTGCCGCTGGCGCTCGGCTGGATGCTGTGGAGCGCCTGGCGCGAGCGCTGCCTCGTGCTCGCGCTGTGGGGCGTCGCCGCGCTCGTGCTCGCCGTGCAGAGCGCGAGCCAGGCGCGCTTCGCGGAAGCACTGTCGGCGCCGATGGCCGTGGTGCTCGCCTGGGCGCTCGCGCGCGCACTTCAGCGGCTGAAGTTGGCGACCGCGCGCCCCGCCTCCGCGCTGGCCACGGCGGCGGTGCTCGTCGCGCTGACGCTGCTCGCGCAGTGGCCGACGCTCGACAAGCTCGTGCAGCGTGTGGGCGGCGGCCGTGCGAGCGGCCCGAGCGAGCGACCGGCGATGCTCGGCGCGCGCTTGGCGTGCGACTGGATCGCGCAGCAGCCGCAGCTCGCGCCCGGCGAGAGCGTGCTCGCCAGCTGGAGCCATGGCCACGCGATCGAGTGGGCCGCGCAGCGCGCCAGCGTCGCGACCAATTTCGGCAGCTACGTCGGCGAGCGCGGCTTCAGCGCTCCTGCGCGCTTCTTCCTGCGCGAGGACGAGGCCAGCGCGATCGCACTGCTCGACGAGCACCGCGCGCGCTTCGTGCTGGTCGACGGCGACCTGCCGGGCACGCTCAACACGTTGATCGAGCACGGCGCGCCCGAACGCCGCGAGCGCTACGTCGGCGGCGGCGCCGAGCGCGGCGGGATGGTGCGGCCCGAGTGGTTCCTCACGCTCGGCGCGCGCGCGCTGTTCGACGGCTATCTGGGTCCGCGCGGCGTCGACGGCGCGCCCTTCGAGCACCTGCGCTTGGTGTGGGTCGCGCCGATTCGCGACGCGGGGCGGCCGCTGCGCTCGCCGCGCGACTTCGCGCCGGCCGCGATGGTCTGGGAGCGCGTCCCAGGCGCGCTCGTCGAAGCGCGCGGCGCCAGCGGCGAGGAACTCGGTCTGGAGTTCGAGCTGGTCTTCCCGGTCGCGGACAAGGCGCTGCGCTGGCGAGCGTCGGCGCGCGCCGACGAGCTCGGCGTCGCGCGCGTGCGAGTTCCTTACGCGACCGACGGCGCCTTCGGCGAGGGTCGAGCGCGCTCGCGACTGCGCTACCGCTTCGGCGCGCGCAGCGGCGAGCTCGACATCGCGGAATCCGCAGTGCGCAGCGGCGGCGTGATTGCGTTGCCCACGCGCTGATCCCGGGAAAAGGGCGCGGCGCTCCCCGACGGTCCGCGGACCGGGCCGGACGGCCGTGGAAGCGCCGCGCAGCGTGGCGGCCCCTTGGACGCGCCACGCGAGGGCCTGGAATCAGGGCAGCTTCTTGGCGAACTCGCCCGCGGCAGTGTCGAGCTCGTCGAGCGCCTTGGACAGCTCGGTCTCGAGCTCGAGCGCGCCGTCCGCGGCCGCGTCGCGCAGTTCGACCAATTTCGTCTCTGCGCGAGAGAGCTGGTCGCCGAGCGCGGTCAGGCCGTCGCGCAGCTCTTGCGTGGCGCTCTCACCGAGCTTCTCGACCGCCGTCCGCAGCTCGCCGACGCGCGTGCGAAGCGTCTCGACGCGCGTTGTACAGCGCGTGATCGAGAGCTCGCGCGCCGTCGGCTCGTCGGAGATGTCGTCGACGGGCGGCGTCTGCGGCCGCGGAGTGCTGTCCTCGATCGGCGCCGGATCGACGATCGGCGCAGGTTGCTCTTGCGGCGGCGTCGCGGGAACTCCGGTGGGCGGTGCGGTGGTGTCCGCCGGCGCGGGCGCGTTGACCGGCGCAGGCATGCGCTGGGCCGGCGGCGGATCTTGGACCGTGGGCTCGGCGGCGACAGGTGCGGCGTGCGTCGCGTCGCGCGTGCACGCGGCGATGGAGAGCAGTGCGGCGACCAGGAGTGAGCGATGGATGAGTTGCATGACGGAAGCCTCGGCGTGGTTCCAGCGGCAATTCACGCCAGCGCGCGTCCCGCTGGGCTCGACGTGCGCTCGATCGATGTCCTCAAGCAGCCCGGTGAAAAAGTGCTTCGAGCGCGGAAGTCGTCCGGTTGCGTCGGGTCTAGGAGCGAGACCGGAGCTGAATCAGCGGATTCAGCGAGGATCTCGCGACGACGAGCCGGCGCAATCCGG
>WYBT01000050.1 GCA_011525785.1 Planctomycetaceae bacterium | reverse complement strand
TGGTCAGCGGCGTCCACGAGCGCCCGGTCGAACTCGAGCGCATTCCCGGCCCGGCCATCGCGCTCCTGCCCAAGCCGTTCCGGCCCAGCGCGCTGCTGGCTGCTCTCCGCGCGCTGCTGGCGGAGAGTTGAAGCGCGCCTCCCGTCCCTGCGACGGGCGCACGCGCGGCGCTAACGCTCGGCCTGCGGCGCGGCGAAACAGCGCTGGGATGCCCACCATCGCACTGTGCCTGATCGTGCGCGACGAGGAGGCGCTGCTCGAGCGCTGCCTGGCCTCGGTGCGCGGCGTCGTCGATCACATCGCCGTAGTCGACACCGGCTCGCGCGACCGCACGGTCGAGATCGCCGAACGCGCCGGCGCGCGGGTGCTGCGCCAGGCGTGGCGCGAGGACTTCGCGCACGCGCGCAACGCCTCGCTGGAGCTGGCCGACGCGGACTGGGCGCTGGTGCTGGACGCGGATGAGGAGCTCGAGCTCCCCGCCGCCGGTCCCGCAGCCGTGCGCGCGCAGCTCGAGCACTTCGCCGCCGCGCACCCGCGCGCACTGGGGCGAGTGCTGGTGCGCAACCTCGACGGCGCAAGCGAACTCTCGCGCATCGCGATCACGCGGCTGCTGCCCCTGCACGCCGGAGCGCACTTCGTCGGCCGCATCCACGAGCAGGCGCAGACCCGCGACGGAGCGCGCGCGCAGCGGCTCGACACGGGCCTGGTGATCGCGCACCACGGCTACTGCGAGCAACTGATTCGCGAACGCGACAAGCTCGCCCGCAATCTCGCGCTGCTCGAACGCTGGAGCCGCGAAGCGCCGGACGACGCCTACGTGTGGTACCAGCTCGGTCGCACGCGAGCGGACGCCGGTCAGAGCGAACTCGCGCTGGAGGCGCTCGAGCGGGCGCTGGAGCGGGCGCGCGACGGCGATCCCTGGGCCGTTCACGCCGTGGAAATCGGCGCGCGGCTCTTGCAGCGACTGGGGCGCACAACGCAGGCCTTCGAGCTGATGCAAGACGCCAGCCGGCTCGCTCCGCAGCGGGCGGACACGTTGTTCCTCTCCGCCAGCCTGGCGCTCGAGCTGGGCGACGTGGAAGCGGCGCGACGCGGGTTCAGCGCCTGCCTCCAGGCGCGCGAGGGCGAGCTTGCGATCGAGAGCTGGCGTGGGGCGCGCAGCTACGCGGCGGCGCACAACCTGGGCGTGATCGCCGAGTGCTCGGGAGACCCCGACGCGGCGCTCCAGTGGTACCGCCGCGCGCTCGAGTCCGAGCCCGGCCACGCACCCAGCCTGGCGGGGCTCGCGCGCCTCGCCGCCTCGGCAGCGGGGCTATCCAGCGCCGCGCCCATCCGCTAACGTCCTGGCCCGCGCGGCGAACGTCCCCGCGAACACTCCGGACCGACATGAACTTCTTCTGCCGCATCCTCGGGCACACCTGGACCCCGGTCACCGACAACCCCAAGATCAGTTGGAACACCAACGATGAGGGTCTGGTGCTGACGGCGCGTCCGGCGGGCGAGGTGCGCTTCTACGACGAGTGCCTGCGCTGCCGCGAGCGGCGTGAAGTGCAGGTCAAGCGCCGGGTTCCGGCGCCGAGCGCCAAGTAGCGCTCGCAAGTTCGGGCGAGCATCCCGTCGCGGCCCCACGCCCGTTCAGGCGTCGCTGCGCTCGAACTCGATTCGATCCCGCGGAGTCCCGGACTGTCCGGATCGCGAGTCCGGCGCTTGTCGATGTTCTTCGTCGAGTCGCTCGGCGCACGAGTGCGAGCGCTTGCTCGCGCGAGCGGTGTTCAGCGCTGGCCCTGCGCGAGCTCGTCTGCGCGTTTCCCCTCGCGCGCCTCGAGCTGCGCGCCCAGTCGCCGCGCTGCCTCGCGCGCCGACTCGTCTTCCACGCCGGCCGCCGAATACCAGGCCTGCGCCGCAGCCAGATCGCGTTCGCGGCCGACGCCGTGCTCGCACATCTGACCCAGCCGGCGCTGGGCGGCGCGATTGCCGCTGCGCGCGGCTTGCTCCATCCAGTAGGCGGCGCGCGTCGGGTCGGGCGGCACGCCGCGCCCGCGCAAGTACAGGAGCGCAAGGTTGTGCTGCGCCGTCGCCAGCCCGGCCTGGGCGGCGGAGTCGAGCAAGCTCGCTGCGCGCGAGTCGTCGCGGGCTGCGCCGCGCCCGGCGAGCAGAAGCTCGGCCAGGTAGCACTGCGCCGGCGCGTAGCCGAGCGACACGGCGCGCTCGAAGCATTGCGCAGCGCGAGTCGAGTCGGCGTCGCCGCCGCGGCCGGTGTCGAGCATCCAACCCAGCAGGAAGTGCGCGCGGGGCTCGTCGTGGCGAGCCGCCTGCTCCAGCCAGGCGCGCGCCGCCGTCGGGTCGGGAACGCGCTCGCCGCTCTGGATCAGCGCGACCGCGACGGCCAGCTGCGCTTCGACATCGTTCTCGAGCGAAGGATCGTCCGGGGCCAGCTCCGCCAGTCGCTTCTCGCGCAGCGCGCTCGGATCGAGCGCGAGCGCACGTTGGGCGCGCTCGTTTCCCTTGGCTGCGGCTTGCACCAGCAGTTCGCGCGCGCGTTCGAGTTCGAGCGCGTCGTCCGTGCTCGCCATGCGCACCAGCGCGAGGTTCGAGAGCGCGGGCGCAAAGCCCTGCTTGGCCGCCAACTCGAAGTAGCGCCGCGCGAGCTCCGGCGAGCGCTCGACACCGCGGCCGAAGTGGTGCAGCAGTCCGAGGTTGTTCTGCGCGGCGGCGTGACCCTGCTCGGCGGCGCGCGCATACCACTGCGCGGACTGCGCCAGGTCGCGCGGCGCGCCCAGACCGTCCTCCAGCAACAGGCCCACGAGGTACTGCGCATCGGCGTCGCCGCGCTCAGCCTCGGCGCGCCAGCCGCTGTACGCCGCTTCACAGTCGCCGCGTTCCCATGCGCGCCAGGCGTCCGGCGGCGTCGCTTGGCAGGCGGTGAGCGAGAGAGCGAACAGAGCTGCGAGGAACGTGCGAGTGCTGCGCATGCAGCCGCTATCGGAGAGCGCTGCGCGCCGCTTGAGCGCTCGACGCAGCTCGCGCCGCGCGACAGAACCACTCCCGGCTTTATGAAGACGCGCGGGGGCGGGCCGCGAGCCCCAGCGCCGCGAGCACGCGTCGCTCTGCGGCGCGCATGCGGCGGCGCTCGCGTGGATCGTGGTCGTCGAAGCCGGACAGGTGCAGCACTCCGTGCGCCACGTAGACGAGCAGTTCGCGCAGCGGATCGACGCCGCGCCGGGCGGCCTGCGCGTGCGCGCGCTCGACGCTGATGTACAGCTCGCCCGCGGGACCATCTCCGTCGCCGCGCAGGTCGAAGGTGATCACGTCGGTGAGCGTGGGGTCGTCGAGCCAGTCGGCGTGCAGCTGCGCCAGTCGCGCATCGCCGACGAACACCACGCTCAGCTCACCCGCGATCGCGTGCGCGCCGGCCGCGACACGCGCCGCAGCGACGGTGCGACGGACCAGCGCTGCGCTGTAGCCGCGCGGGCGGCGCACGCCGCGCTCCCACGCGATGGCGACCCGCTGCGAGTCCGCCATCACTCTTCGGGCTGCCCGCTCTCGCGCGGGCGCTTGCCCGGACCCTGATCGACGCGCAGCGGCCCTTCGTAAGCGCGCACGATCTGTTCGACCAGCGGATGGCGACAGATGTCGTCGACGGTGAACTCGACCACGCCGACATCGTGGAAGCCCTGCAGGCGCGACACCGCGTCGCCCAGTCCGCTCTTCTGCGCGCGGTCGAGGTCGTTCTGCGTCGGATCGCCCGTCACCACCATGCGCGAACCCTCGCCCAGGCGGGTGAGGAACATCTTCATCTGCGGCACGGTCGTGTTCTGCGCCTCGTCGAGGATCACGAACGCGTTCGAGAGCGTGCGGCCGCGCATGTACGCCAGCGGCGCGACCTCGATCATGCCGGCGTCCTCCAGGCGCGCGACGTCCTCGAACTCGAGCAGGTCGCCCAGGGCGTCGTACACCGGGCGCATGTAGGGATTGAGCTTGGCGAGCAAATCGCCGGGCAGGAAGCCGAGCTTCTCCCCCGCTTCGACCACCGGTCGCGAGATCACCAGCTTGCGGCACTCGCCCGCGCGCAGCGAGCGCAGCGCGCACGCCACTGCGAGGTAGGTCTTGCCCGTGCCCGCCGCGCCCAACCCGAAGGTCAGCGTGCGCTTGGCGATCGACTCGACGTACCGCCGCTGCCGCTCGCCGCGCGGTTCGAACGGCCGCACGCGGAAGTTGGTCAGCGTGGCCGGCCGAGCCGAACGCACTCCGATGGCTGAACCGGGGCGCTCGAGCGGAGCGGTGTTGAAGCCGCGCGGAGCAGGCGGCGCAGACGCGCTGTCGACGGGCGCCGAGGAGAGCAGGATCGACTCGGCCTGGCGCACGTCCATCTCGCGCCCCTTGCGCAACTTGCCGAGCAAGTGGTCGATGCGTCGGCGCGCTTCGGCGACCGAGTTGTCGCTGCCCTTCAAGCGCAGATTGCCGTTGCGCGTGTAGATCTCGATTTCGAGCTCTTGGCGGAGCAACTTGGCGTGTCGATCGTAGGGCCCCAGCACGAGGATCGCTTCCTCGTGCGACTTGAGCGGGATCGTGACTTCAGCCAATGCTCGGCTCGACTGCGGTGGAGTGAAGGGTGGACTGTGGCTCGTCTTGCGCTGCGGCGATAGAGCTTCGGTCGGCCCGGTGCGCCGTGTCAAGCTCGCCTCTTCAGCTCGACTCGCGGAGCTCGCGCTCTGAAGCTGACTCAGGCCGGTTCGAAACGCAGCAGCGCGGGCCAAACCACCAGAGCCAGCGGCGCAGCGAGGAAGAAGCTGTCGACCAGGTCGAGCACGCCGCCCGAGGGGCCGAACCACGCGCCCGAGTCCTTGACGCCGGCCTTGCGCTTGACCCAGCTCTCGAGCAGATCGCTCAACTGCGCCGGCACGTTCACCACCGCGCCCGCCGCGAGCCCGCCGACCCAACCCCAGGGCTGCGCAGGCAGCCAGCCGAAGTGCGCGGCCAGCGCACCGGCCGCGCAGGCGGCGAACAGCGAGCCGAGGAAACCCTCGGTTGTCTTGCCCGGACTGATGGAAGGGAACGGACGATGCCGTCCGATCGCGTTGCCGACGTAGTAGGCCGTCGCATCACCCAACTTGGCGATGGCGATCAGCGCGACCAGCGCTTCGAAGCCCAGGTCGACCCACACCCAGCACAGCGCCGGCAGCGACACGACCAGCAGCGTCCCCAGCCCGATGAACGTCGCGGCCTGTGCAGGTTGGCTCGCGCCGATCCACAGGAGCCGCACCGCGATGAAGCACAGCGCGACGATCGAGACGAACGCGCTCCAGGGCGCATCGGGAGCGGCGATGAAGCACACGGACGCGGCGCCAGCGACGCGCACGGGCCACGAGCCGCTGCACACGATCGCGTACACGGCCGTCGTGGCCCACAGGGCGAGCAAGCTCGCGCCGCCCAGCCACGGCGCGCCGAGCGACAGTTCGCGCACGGTCTCGCTCTCCAGTCCGGCGAGCCACGCGAACGAGTGACTGAACGAAGCCAGCGCACCCGCAGCCAGCGGCCAGATCCACTGGCGGCCTGCGAACGCGCCCATGCGGTCGACTTCAACGATGCAGCAGGCGACGAGCAGGTACGTCACCGCGAGGATCGGGTAGGCCGAGTCGAACTCGCCCGCGGCCCACAACACCAGCGCGAGCACGAGCGCCAGGCCGCCGCCGACCAGCGTGCGCCGCAGCATCTTCGAGCGCTTTTGGTCGCTCATGGCGCGAGTTCAGGGGCGCGAACTCAGCGCGCACGCATCCCCGAACGCGTGGTATCGGGCTTGGGCGCCGGCGCGTCGTTCACCAGCCCGCCGAACTTGCGAACCCGCCGCGCGTAGTCCTCGAGCGCCGCCAGCAATTGCGGTCGGCGGAACTGGGGCCAGCACTCCTTGGCCACGTAGATCTCGCTGTAGGAAATCTGCCACAGGAGGAAGTTCGAGACCCGCAACTCGCCCGCGGTGCGGATCAGCAGGTCGGGATCGGGCGTGTGCGGATCGTAGAGGTAGCCGCGCAGCGTCTCGTCGTCGATGTCCTGTTCGCGCACGCGTCCGGCGGCGAGGTCGCGCGCGAAGCGGCGCAGTCCGTCTGCGAGTTCCGCGCGCGCGCCGTAGGCCAGCGCCAGGCGCAGCAGCATCCCGTCGTTGCGCTCGGTGAGCCGCTCGGTCTCGCGCAGCGCCGCGAGCGCGTTCTTGGGCAGTTCCTCGAGTCTTCCGATCGCGCGCAGCCGCACGCCGTTGTTCATCAAGGTCGGGCGCTCGTCGACCAGGAACTTGGACAGCAAGCGCATCAGGAAGCCGACCTCGGCCTTGGGGCGCTTGAAGTTCTCGACCGAGAAGGCGTAGAGCGTCAGCGACTTGACGCCCATGCGCGCGCACTCGGTGGTGATCTCGCGCACCGAGTGGACGCCCTCGGAATGTCCGAGCACGCGCCGCAGTCCCTGCCCGCGCGCCCAGCGGCCGTTGCCGTCCATGATGACCGCGATGTGCTCGGGGAACGGTCCGCCGAAGTCCGGCCGCTCGATCTTGGGGCGCGCCATGGGATGCGATGAGCGGCGCTCAGACACCGGCGGAGAGCGCAGTGGCGCGGCCCAGGGTCGACTCGCGCGGCACGATCTGATCGCGGTCGGGACCGACGGAGAGCATCACGATCGGCACGCCCACCAGCCGCTCGATCCACTCGACGTAGCTGCGCGCGCGCGCCGGCAAGTCCGCGTAGCGGCGCACCTTGGTGGTGTCGGCCAGCCAACCCGGAGCGGACTCGTAACGCACCTTCACGTCGGCGAGGTTGGTCAGCGCACCGGGCCACTCGTCGTGGTGGCGTCCGCCCACCTCGTAGCTGGTCGCGACCTTGATCTGCTCGAAGCCGTCGAGCACGTCGAGGTTGGTCATGATCCAACCGTCGGCGCCGTTGAGTTCGAGCGAGTAGCGCATCGCCAGCACGTCGAACCAGCCGCAGCGCCGCGGCCGACCGGTGGTCGCCCCGTACTCGTTGCCGGCCTCGCGGATCCGCACGCCGTCGGCGCCGTGGTCTTCGCTGGGGAACGGGCCCTCGCCCACGCGCGTGCAGTAGGCCTTGGCGATGCCGACCACGTTCTGGATCCACTTGGCCGGGAAGCCCGCGCCGGCCGCCACGCCGTCGGAACCGGTGTTCGACGAGGTGACGAACGGGTAGGTGCCGTGATCGATGTCGAGCATGGCGCCCTGCGCGCCCTCGAACAGCACGCGACGCCCGTCCTTGAAGGCGCGGCGCACCTCGGCGGCCGTGTCGCCCACGAAGGGACGCAGCTTCTCGCCCAGGCCGGTGTAGCGCGCGAGTTGCTCGTCGAGCGACAGCGCCGACTCGCCGTGCACCGCGGTGAGCTGCGCGTTCTTCTCGGCCAGCGCGGCCTGGAGGCGCTGGCGGAAGCGCTGCGGATCGAGCATGTCGGACACGCGCAGCCCGGTGCGCGAGGCCTTGTCGGCGTAGCACGGTCCGATGCCGCGGCCAGTCGTGCCGATGCGGCCGTCGCCGCGCCAGCGCTCGCCGGCCTGATCGATGCGCTTGTGGTGTTCGAAGATGACGTGCGCGTTGCCCGCCAGGCGCAGGTTGGTCCCGTCCACGCGCACGCCGCGCGCGCGCAGGCCGTCGACCTCCTCGAGGAACTTGAGCGGGTCGACCGCCACGCCGTTGCCGATCACGTTGAGCTTGCCAGGGTGCAGGATGCCCGAGGGAATCAGGTGCAGCACGTGCTTCGCGCCGCCGGCGATCACGGTGTGCCCCGCGTTCGCGCCGCCCTGGTAGCGCACGATCACGTCGGCATCGCGGGCCATCGCGTCGATGATCTTGCCCTTGCCCTCATCGCCCCACTGGGCGCCGAACACGCACGTCGCCGGCATCGCGCTCCGCTTCCTTGGCTGATCCCACACGTTCCGCGGTTCTGGCGCGCCGGACGCAGCTCTCGCGCCGGCCCGCGGCCGCCGCCAGAGAGCGCTTGGCGCACCGTCCAGAACCTCGGCGGAAGGTACCACGCCGCGCCCTCGGGTCCACGCGTTCACGCGCGCGCCAGGCGGCCATCGCGGCGGTCGGATGCGCGCCCGCGGATGTGCTCAGCGCGACTTGCGCGGGCGCCCGTGACCGCCGCCGCCGGGGGTCTCGATGCACAAGCGCTCGCCCGGCGCGAGCGTGAAGCTGGCGCGCGGGCCGAGGGCTTGCTGCGCGCCGCCGGTGCGTTCGATCCAGGCGCGCCCCGGCGCACCCGCGCCGCCGCCGTCGAGTCCCCACGGGCCCTGCGAGGCGCGCTCGCCGACCCACGAAGCGCGCGCGGGAACCAGGAAGCGCCAGGCCTTGCTGCAGCCGTCGCCGCCGCGCGCTCGGCCAGCGCCGCCGGACGCGCGTCGCACCGTGCAGCGCTCCAAGCGCACGGGGTAGCGCTGCTCGAAGGCCTCGATCGGCGTGTTGCGCGTGTTGGTCATGTGCGTCTGGACCGCGCTCGCTCCTGCGCGACCGCTTGAAGCGCCAGCGCCGCCTGCGACGGTCTCGTAGTAGGTCGCGGCGCCGCCGTCCGCGAGCGCGAGACCGAAGGCCACGTTGCTCATCGTGCCTGCGCTCGCCGCCGGAAGCCGCGCGCGCAGGTCGGGCCCCAGTTGCGCGAGCGCGCCGAGCACGACGTCGACCAGGCGCTGACTGGTCTCGACGTTGCCCGCGGCGACCGGCTGCGGATAGCGCGCGTCGACCAACGAACCGGGACGGGTCACGAGCTCGAGCGCGTCGAACAAGCCGTCGTTGGTCGGCGTGTGCGCGGGCAGATGCAGCCGCAGGCAATAGAAGGCCGCGGCGCAGGTCACCGCGCGCGTCGCGTTGAGACCCTGGCCGACGGCGTCGTCGCTGGCCGAGAAGTCCAGCCGCAGGCGCGAGCCGCGGCGCTCGAGCGCGAGCCGGATGGCGGGCGCTGCGCCGCCGGGCTCGAGCGGCTCGAGTCGATCGACGAAGCTCACCTTGCGCGCCGGCCAGCGGCGGACCTCTTCGCGCGCGATCTGCGCCGACCAGGCGATCAAGGCCTGCGCCTGCGCCTCGAGTGCGCGCGAACCGGAACGCTCGGCCAGTGCCTGCAGGCGCTGCGCGGCCACGTGATTGGCGGAGAGTTGCGCGAGCAGGTCCGCGCGCCGCTCGCGCGCGCCGCGCAGGTTGGCGAGCAGCAGTTCCAGCACGTCTTCGCGCAACTGGCCGCGCTCGACGAGCTTGAGCGGCGGAATGCGCAGGCCCTCGGCGTGCACGTCGTCCACCGGCGCCATCGAGCCCGGATGTGCGCCGCCGATGTCGGCGTGGTGCGCGCGGTTGGCGCACAGAAAGCTCGGGCGACGGCCGGGGCGCGTGAAGATCGGGCTGACGAGCGTGACGTCGGGCAGGTGCGTGCCGCCGCGGTAGGGATCGTTGAGCACCACCGCGTCGCCCGGCTCGAGCGGAAGTGTGCGCAGCACCTCCCCCACCGAGAGCGGCATCGCACCCAGGTGAACGGGAATGTGCGCCGCGTGCGCGACCATGCGCCCGCCGCGCTCGAACAGCGCGCAGGAGAAGTCGCGCCGCTCCTTGATGTTGGCCGAGAAGGCCGAGCGCTGCAGCGCCGCGCCCATCTCCTCGGCGATCGACGCGAACAGGTGATGGTGCGCTTCCAGGCGCGCGCGCGCGTGGGCCGAGCCGGCGCGGAGCGGCATGGCTCAGCGGTCCTCGTCGGGGTAGTCGAGCACCTCGAGCGGCGTGTAGTCGAGCACTTCCCAGCGCACGATCGGCACGATGCGCACGTCTTCGCCGTCGACGTAGCGCCAGACCACGCAGCGCACGCTGCGCACGAGTCCCTTGCCGCGCACTTCCTCGCGTGCATCATCGCGCCGCGCGCCGAGCACGCCGCCGAAGTCCTCGTCCGCGCCGGTCTTCCGCCGAGCCGTCACGAAGATCGAGAACACCTGGCTGCGCACCGAGAGCAACTGCTGCAGCTTGGTGTGGATCGACTCGTCGAGGCGGTCGTAGCCGTCGATCTCGCTCAGTTCGTCGAGCGAGTCGAAGATCTGGCGCTGGATGATCTCGCGGCCGTACTCATCGAGCGCGGCCGGCTCCTCGGACTCCGAGGACGAGCTCTGCTGGTCCTCTTCCTCCTCGGGCAGGTTGCGGTACTCCAGGACGTTGTCCCAGAAGCGCGAGGGAACGTCGCGGTCGTCGAACAGGCACTTGAGCACCGCGATGGGCGCGGTGTTGATGTTCACCACCATGCCCCAGTTGGGGTCGGAGCCCCCGCCGCCGCCTCCGCCTCCGCCGGCGGGCGCGCCGCCGCCCGCTCCGCCTCCGCCCTGGCCTCCACCCGTCTGCCCGCCGCCGATCTGACCGCCGGCGATCTGCCCGCCGCCGATCTGCCCGCCGCCGGCCTGACCGCTCTGGCCACCCGTCTGCCCGCCGCCCTGGCCGCCTGATTGCCCGCCGGACTGGCCACCGGCCTGTGCACCGCCGCCCTGTCCCGCAGCCTGGCCGCCGCCTGCGGCGCCTCCGCCGGCCGCCGCGCCGCCATCGCCGACCGAGCCGCGCGCGATCGAGTTCCAGACTGTCACGTACGCGCCCAGGGCGTGCACGATGTCGCCGCGCTCGTCGCGGAAGTCGCGGAACAGGTTCGACTCGAAGCGCGGGAAGACGGCGAACTCGCTGAGCGAGAGCGGCATGCCCAGATCGCGCTGCTCTTCGTCGTCGGACAGGAGCTTGGGCTTGGGCAGGAGCGAGTTGCTGCGCTCCTTGAGATGGCGGCGCATGGACTCGGCCAGCCGGATCGCGTCCGAGCGATCGAGGTCGACGGTCGAGCCGTCGCGGATCATGTCGAGCAGTCGCACCAGCCGTTCGAAGGCCTCCTCCGCCTCTGCTTCATCGGCCGCGAGGATCGTCAGCAGGTTGAACTTGCTGTCCTCGTCCTGGATGAAGATGCGCAGCTCGATGTCGCCGATCGTGGTGCGCTGCGCCCGGCCCCAGGGATCCTCGCGCGAATCGGAGGGCCCCTCGCCCTCGCCGCCTTCCGCTTCGCCGCCTCCTGCGGCCGCCGCCGCGGCGCCTGCTGCGCCCGCTGCGCCGCCGGCATCCTGACCGGAGCTCGCGTCGGTTTCACCGTCGGTGCGCAGGCGGTCGAAGACCTCTTGCAGCGCCGACTCGATCGCCATGTCGATCTGCGTGGTCGTGACGTCGTTCTGCGTGACGCGCAGGTCCGCCGAGGTCGTGTACCACAGCTGGAAGACGATCGCGTAGATCACGATCAGCATCAGGAACGCCATCAGCAGCGCCGAGCCGCGCCGGGGCTCGGCGGAGGCGCGCGCGAGGCGAGCGATGCGGGTGGACTTCATCGAGGGCGGAGGCGGCGCGCGGGTTGGAGAGCGAAACAGGTCGACGCGCGAGGCGCGCCGATCTTCCGCCGCAGTGTACGACTCCGGCCGAGGCCGACGACAGGCGCGCGCGGTCCGGAGCGGCAGCTGACAGTTCGAGCGCCGTGCGTGGGCCGCAGCTACTGCATTGCGGGTCGCGCGGCGGCGGACCCGCGGCGCGACGCGCGCAAGCCTCAGCGAGTTCGCCCGCGAATCACCGTCCCGGCGATCGCTCAGAACTGCCGGTTGAGATCGCTGCCCTGCAGGATGCGCGGGCGGATGAAGAACAGCACGTTGGTCTGCTCCTTGCGCGTGAACTCGGAGCGGAACAGGTGCCGGATCACGGGGATGTCGCCCAGCACCGGCACCTTGCGCTCGTTCTGCACGTTCCGTTCGGTGATCAGTCCGCCCAGGATGACCGCCTGGCCCGGCTGGAGGTAGACCACCGTGCGCGCGCTGCGCTGCGACACGACCGGCACTTGCACCGGCTGGTCGACCGAGGTGAGCAGCACGGTCTCCGAGCCCGAGATCTGCGACTGCTCGACGTCGATGTTCAGCGCCACGGTCTGCGTGCCGACGACGCGCGGCACGACGAACAGCTTGACCCCGACCTCCTGGTAGGCGACCGACGCGCTGGCGAAGCCGCCGACGTTGTTGATCCCCTGGATGTTGAGGAACGGGATCTTCGAGGTGTTGCTGATGTCGGCCCTGCCGCCTTCGCGCACGGCGATCTTGGGCCGGGAGATGATCGAGACGTTGTCGTTGATCGCCAGCGCTTCGAGCGTCGCGTTGAACGTCACGGCGTCCTGAACACCGCCGACGGTCAGGATGCCCTCGGCGGCGTTCGACACGTTGGGCATCGAGCTGTCGAAGGCCTTGACGAAGGTCTTCGAGGGGAACTCGAACATCGGCACGCCATCCGGACTGCGCACGCCCAGGTCGAGCACGTCCGTCAAAGACACTTCCACGATCTTCGCTTCGATCTCGATCTGCGGCACGCCCGCGGCGAAGAGGTTGATGAAGTCCTCGACCTCCTGCAGCAGGTCGGCCCCCGCCGTGACCACGAGCCAGTCGGCGAGCGGCTGCTCCACTCCGGCGGCCACGGCGACGTTGCGCAGGTCCTGGTAGAGCTCGACATCCCACTTCTCGAGCAGGTCCAGCTTCACGGTCGTCGGCGCCGACGGACCTGCGCCGAGTTCGGGCGTCCAGAGCGGGAAGTTCCCGTAGGCCTCGATGAGCTCCTTGAGCTTCTTGCCCGTGCCCACCCGCAGCGGGTACGGCTTGGTGATCGTCCCGTCGGGGTAGACCTTGATGCGCGCGCCGAACTGCAAGTACGGATTGGGCGGCGGCGCGGGCGCCTCGGGCGGCGGCGAGTTCGGCGTTGAGGCGGAGGGTGAATTCGACGGGGTCTGTTGCCCGCCGTCGGCGCGCGGGGCCGGGTCGCGCCGCTCGGCCTCAGCGGCCTCCTCGCCCATCTCGGGGTCGACCTGGGCGAAGGGATCGTCGCCCTCCATCTCGGTCACCGGGCGGATGGTGCCGCGGCTGAGCAACTCGCGCAGTTCGCCTGCGGTCAATTCACGGCGTGCACTCGGCGGCGCGCCCGGGGACGACTCGGGCGGAGCGCCGACGCAGCCGGCCGTGAGCGCGACGAGCAGTTGCGCCGCCACTGCGACGCGGAACTCTCCCCCGCTGGATCGGCCGCGCTTCATGGACTTGCTATCGGGCGCTGGGCGCGCCGAGCGACGGCTCGCAGACCCGGGGCGAGCGCGGCAGTCCCGATCCGGGGCCGGGGAGCACCCTGGAGATGCGGCGGAAGGTCGAGCGACAAGTCGTGGGACGCGGAGGGGTTCAGGGGTGGGACGGACGGCGAGCGCGGGTCAGGTTCGCGCCGGCGCGCCATGAAATCGAGTGCGGAGGGGCGAGGCCGAGCGACGACTCGAGGCCTGGCGAGACTGGGTTGGGGGCGGGACGAGTCGCGGGGTGCTCTCAGATCACGGCGTGGCGCGCACCGGGCGCCCGCAGGAAACCTGAACGTCGGTCGGCGAAGGAGGATGCGAGTGCCCGCGGGGCCGAGCTCGGGGCCTGGGGAAGCGCTGTCGCGGGCCGCTTATGGACACAACCCAACTCGAGGCCTCGACGGCGCGTCGCTCAGAACAGGGCCGTGACCTGGCTGCTGACGTCGGTGATCGCTCGGCCGTCCTTGTGCTTAATCGACTTCCAGACGCTGCAGTAGCCGTTGGCCTTCTGCACGGACTCGCAGGCCTGCGTCACGCGGTTGGTGGCCTCGGTGGTGAGGCGGATCCCGTCGGGGCTCTTGGGGTCGATCTTCTCGGCCTTGATCTTCTTCATCTCGGGGGTCGCGTCCAGGCAGGCCTGGAAGTCGATCACGACCGGGTTGGAGACCTGGGCCAGGTCGCGCAGCCCGCAGATGTTGTCCTCGGCCTTCGCACTCCAGTCGCGGGCGGCCACCCACTCCAGAGCGAGGGTCCCTTCCGGGGCGCGGGCCTCCTGGGAGGCGAGGACCTCCAGCGCGCGTTCGGCCAACCCGGCAGGCGCCGAAACCTCAGCACGCACCGGTCGGCCGGTCTCCATCGATGCGGCGAGCACGGTGGCGCAGAGTGCGTGAGCGATTGCGTAGAGAAGCATGGCGAAGGGGTCCGTGGTCGAGGTGTCGAAGCGCGCCGCCGCAGTCAAGGCGCGTTCCATCGGCGCCGCAGGGCCTGCCACTTAACGCCGCAGACATCTCCCAAGCGACGACAGGCCAACGACTTCGGAGCTTCCGGAAACGCCCAGCAGAGACCCCGGACGCGCCCGCGTGGCGGCCCCGGGAAGCCTCCGGAATTCGACATTGTCCGACAGAGGCGTGCGTTTATCGCCCAGAACCGGCCGCCGAGCGGCCCTGTGGCCGTCGAAAACGGGTTCCACGCCGGCTGCCCTCGCGCTCCAGCAGTCCGCGCTCGACCAGGTCGAGCAAGTCGCGCAGGGCAGTCCGAGAGGAGATCCCCTCCCGCTCGGCGAACTCCGCCGAGCCGACCCGCTCGCCCGAGCTGAGGGAGGCCAGGAGCCGCTCCTGGCGCTCGTTGATCCCGACCGCCCCCTGCTGCTCGGCGGAGGGCGCGTCGGCAGGCGCGGTCGATACGGTCAGGTCGAGATGCTCCGGACCGAGTTCCTCCCCCGCCGCCAGCACACAGGCGCCGGCGACCAGGTTCTCGAGCTCGCGCACGTTGCCCGGCCAAGGGTGGTCGGCCAGCTGGTCGAACAACCGGGCGTCGACGCCGCTGACGGGGCGCGCCGCGCTGGTGTTGTAGCGGCGGACAAAGGCCGCGATCAGCTCGGAGACGTCCGCTCGGCGCATGCGCAGCGGCGGGACGGCGATCTGCGCCACGTTGAGACGGAAGTACAGGTCGCTGCGTAGCTGGCCCGACTCGACCGCCCGGGCGAGGTCGACCGAGGACGTGGCGACCACGCGCACGTCGATCGGAACGGCCCTGGCGGCCCCCAGTGGAAGTACTTCGCGCGTCTCCAGCAGGCGCAACAGCGCCACCTGCCCGGCGGGCGCCAGACCCGCGATCTCGTCCAGCACGATGGTGCCGCCCGCCGCGAGCTCGAACGGGCCGCGCCGACGGGTCAAGGCGCCGGTGAAGGCCCCCCGCTCGTGCCCCAGCAACTCGTCCTCGATCAGGGTCGACGAGAGCGACGGACAGTGCACGTGGACCAGCGGCCCGGCAGCACGCGGGCTCCAGCGGTGCAGCAGCTGGGCGATACGGTCCTTCCCGACGCCCGTCTCGCCCGTCACCAGAACGGTCAGGTCCTGCTCGGCGAGACGTCGGACCGTCTCGAGCAGCTGCAGCATCAGGGGGCTCTTGGCGACGAAGTCGGCGGGGATGAGCGGCGCGAGGCGCAAGAGGTCGAGCGTGGGAACGCCCGACTGGGCCTCGGACAGGCGGTCCTCGAGCACGCTGAGCACGAAGCGCGCACTGGGTCCGTCCTCGGGATAGCTCGCGCGCGCGAGGAACAGTCCCTCGACCGGCGCGCCGTCAGCCCACGACGCGGCCCCGACACGGTCGGCGAGCCGTCGCGCCAAGGCCTCGAGCTGCGGGGCCACGCCCTGCCAAGGCAGCGCGACCGTGAGGTCCGCGGCGCCTGAGCGACCGAACACTGCCAGTCCGCGAACCGCGAGCCTGAGGCGCGATGCGGCCTCGCGCAGGCGCGCCCCGGCGCGCTCGTCGTCGCGCGGCAGCCCCACCAAGCGCAGCTGGACGAGCGCGACACCCGCCTGCGGGAGGTCGCGCGCGCGCTGGATCTCCTCCGCCACGCGCTGACGGAAACCCGGATCCGTGAGGAAGCCGGTCAACGCGTCGTGCGTGGCCTGCGCGTACAGGCGGGCGTTCTCGAGCACGATGGCGCACTGCTGCGACGCGGCGCGCAGGAAGGCCAGCTCGGCCACGGCCCGCGCGCTCGCGTAGCCCAGGACCAGCGCTCCGTGGGCGCGGCCGCCCGCCACCAGCGGCAGACACACCACGCGCTCGACCGAGCCGAGCAGCACCTGCTCGAACTCGCCCAGGGCCCCAGAGCGGTTGGGGTCGATCAGCTGCAGCACCTCGCCCGCGCACACGGCGCGCTGGAACAGACGGGCGCGATCGGTGACCGGGAGCGAGCGGCCCCCCTCGCCGAAGGCGCGCGTGCGTTCACCGGCCTCGCCCTGCCACACCAGCCACACGCTCGCCGCGCCGGACGAGCGCTGGAAGAACTGCAGCACCGCTTCGCGCGCTTGCTCGGGGTCGAGCCGCTGGGCCAGCTCGCTCTGCGCACGCTGCAGCAGCTCGAGCTGCTCGACGCGCTCGGCCACCTCCGCCGAGTAGCCGCGAATGGCCTCGGCCAGACGCCCCACCTCGTCGTCGACTTCCGCCGCGACTCCCGCGAGCTCGCCGCGCCGCAGGGCCTGGTCGAGGCGTTCGATCGGTCCCACGACGCGTCCGGTCAAGATTCCGGCGAACAGAACCACGGTGAACAGCGCCGTGATCGCCGCCGCGATGAGCAGCTCGACCAGCGTGAAGTTGCCGACCACCGGCGCCGCGCGCGCGCGCGCCCGACCGACGAGCACGCCGGCCAGCGCCTGACCACTGGCGTCGTACAGGGCCCGCCGCAGTTCGAGCCGGCCCTCGGCCAGGACCTGCTGCGCCAGCGGCGCGCCGTCGCGACCTGCGCCGATGAGGCGCACCGCCCCGGCGGGCGCAGCCGCAAGCGAGTCCGGAAGCGCGGGCGCGCGGGCCACCACCACCTTGAGCGGCTGCTCCGCGCCGGGCGCGGTTTGCGCGACGCCGCACACGAGCAGTTGGCCGCGCGGACGAACCAGTCCGGTGGCGAACTCGCTCCAGTTGCGCAGCGCGGCGACGTTCGGCCCGACTCCGACCGTGACGCGCCGGCCGTCGTGCCCGGTGCGCTCGAGGATCCGCAGCGCGCCATCGGACTCGCCCCAACACGCGAGCAGTTCCTCGGGCGTCTGCGGATAGACGCCGTCCACGAGCTTGCGCATCGCGGCCAGTCGCAGGAGCCGCTGCGCCTCGCGCTCGAGACTGCTGGAGAGCGACTCCAGCCCCTGCTCGGCGCGCACCAACTCTTCGCGCACGCGCTCGAGTTCGGCGCGCTCGTACTCGGTGCGCAGCGATGCGTCGAGCAGCAAGGTCAGCGCGAGCAGCGGCGCGGCGGAGGTCGCTGCGAATCCGACCGCGAGTTTGCCGCGCATGCGCCGGCGCGTGGCCAGCCACTCGGCGAACAAGGTCACGAGGAACGGCGCGAGCACCGCCAGGGCCGCCAGCGGCGCAGCGTCCCAGGCCGAGCGCTGCGGCGGCGCGAGGTCGCGGATGTAGGCCGTGGCGAGCGGCTCGTCGGCCACGCGCAGCGCGCGCTCGAGCGTCGCGGCCTCGAAGCGCCGCGGCGCGCGTCCGGGCGCGGCGAGTTCGATCTCGATCTCGCTCGAGTGCGCGGCCCACGACCACTGGCCGTCGGGCGAGACGCGCAGCATCGCGGGCGGCGAGGCCTCGCGCCGCAGCGCGACGCCCAGCGCGAGCAACTCGACCGCGTAGCCCGAGGGCGGGCCGACGTTGCGGATCACGACCTCGTCCAGCTCCGCGCCGGACTCCAGCCGCAGGAGCAGCGCGTCGCCGTGCAGCTTCAGACCGCGCTCCGAGTCGGCGAAGTACACCGCTTCCAAGTCCGGCAGGTCGCGGTGCGTGTCTTCCTCGAAGTGCAGCTCTCGCCCGTGCCGCATCTCCAGCGCAGCGCGCGTGGCGACGCCGTTGCGCAACAGGTCGATCGCCAGCACGGGCGACTCCGCGGCCTGCAGTCGCGCGTAGCGGCGGTCGCGCACGCGCGTCACCAGCTGGAGCGCGTCGAGCGGCGCTGCGACTTCGCCCAGGCGCACGCGCACGGAGCGTCCCGGCTCGAGCGTGAGCGGATCGCTGCGGCGCTGCGCCGAGACGAAGGGCGCGTAGGGCGCGCCGCGGCGCGGCGTGCGGAGCTGGGGCCCCACCTCGCGCCCGGCAGGCGCCAAGTGCCGCCACGCGAGCTGAGGCGGCGGCGCAATCGAGCGTCCGCTCGCCAAGGCGCTCGCCGAAGCCAGCAATTCGGACGGCTCGCCCAGGCCGAGCGCGCCGGAGGCGACCATGCGCTCGAACTCTGCCCAGTGCGCCTCGACCTCCGCAGCGCGCGTGCGGGCGGCTTCGGCGCGCGCCAGCCGCGAAGCCGCGGCGACCGCGCCCGAAGCGACGATCAGCAGCGCCGCGGTCCAGGCGCCGAGGCGGCGAGCGCGCGCGCCGCGCCACAATCTCCGCGTTCCGAGCGCGACGCCGTAGAGCACGGCCAGCAAGGCCAGCAGGTAGGGACGATCGGGCTGCTCGTCGCGGACCGCAGCCGGGGCTTGCTGGCGCGAAGGTGCGCGCTCCAGCACGAGGTCGGCGCGGCGCTCGGCGTGGGTCGAGAGCTGGCTCTCGCCGGTCCACGTGGCGTAGTTTTCGAGCACGCCCGCGCGATCGCGGTCGCACACGGCGAAGTTGAACCCGAGCACCGCGCCCGCGCTCGGCGGACTGGGCCCGAGGTTGCGCCAGGGGATGCGCGCTTCGAAGGCGAAGCCGCCGCGGCGCTCGAGCGCGACGACTTCGACGCCGCCGAATCCTCCGTCGCGTTCGCGCTCGCGCCCGGCGCCCTGCTGTCCGCGCGCGTACACGCCCCAGCTGCGCTCGGACCAGTTCGGTGCGAGCATGATCTGCCAGTCGAGCTCGTCCCACTGCGGGCCGCGCGCCCCCAGATCGAGGAACAGCTCGAGGCTGTCGCCTTCGTACCAGGGGCCCTCGACGTGCTCGCCGGGCGCGTCGTCCTCGACTTCGCCAGCGAGCACAAGGTCCTGTTCGTTCCAGCCCAGCCACAGGCGCAGCGAGAGGTCGCTCGGGCCGCCCCAGTTCTCGCGCGCGGGTCGGCCGGGCAGCTCGACGAGCTGCGTGGCGCGGTCGATCGCGAGCGGCGCGCGGTCCGCACGCCACTCGGCCGGCTCGCCGTCGACCACCAGCGTCTGCGGATCGACCCACACGGCGCTGGCCTGCGGCGTAGCGGGGCGACTCTGCGGCGCGGCGCCCGCAGCGGCGGCGAACGCCAGAACGAGCGCCAAGACGAGCCCCGTGCAGCGCGACAAGAACCTCACTGCGCCATGGTAGCGCTGTGGAGAGCGGCGGCCCCGCGCACCGACCGCGCACCGACCGCGCACCACCACACAGCGCAAAAGCAGCGCGAGCCGGCCCGCGTGGACCGGCTCGCGCCCTTCATGTTGCTCAGCGCGGCGTGACGTCCGTCACTTCGCGCCCGGGATCGCGGTTCGACCGGCGTTGGAGCGCGACAGGCGCGCTCTCGCCGCTCAACGCTCGTCGCGGCCGCCTTCGACGCCCTCGAGCAACGCCTTGCGCGAGAGCTTGATCTTGCCGCGGTCGTCGACGTGGATGATCACCACGTCGACCTTGTCGCCGATCTGCACGATGTCGGTCACCTTGTTGACGTAGCCGATGTCGAGCTCGGAGACGTGCACCAGGCCTTCGACGCCCGGGAGGATCTCCACGAACGCGCCGAAGTCCTTGATCGACTTGACCGTGCCGTTGTAGCGCGTGCCGATCTGCGGCGTCTCGCACATGCCCTTGATCGCGTCGACGCAGGCCTGGACCTTGTCGCGATCCACGCCGGCGACTTGCACGTTGCCCTGCTCGTCGAGGATGCCGATCTTGACCTTGTAGGCCTCCTGCATCGCCTTGATGTTGCGCCCGCCGGGCCCGATCAGGTAGCCGATCTTCTCGGTCGGGATCTTGACCAGCTCCATGCGCGGCGCGAACGGGCTGACCTGGCTCGCCGGGCGAGAAACGGCCGCGAGCATCGACTTCAAGATGTGACGCCGGCCGGCGCGAGCCTGCTCGAGCGCACGCTCCAGCGTGGCGCGCGAGATGCTCTTGATCTTGATGTCCATCTGCAGCGCGGTGATGCCCAGGCCCGAGCCGGCGACCTTGAAGTCCATGTCGCCGTTGTGGTCCTCGGAGCCCTGGATGTCGCTGAGGATCGCGATCTTGCCGTCCTCCTCGACCAGACCCATCGCGATGCCGGCGACGGGCTGCGAGAGCGGCACGCCCGCGAGCATCATCGCCAGGCAACCGCCGCACACGCTCGCCATCGACGAGGAGCCGTTCGACTCCATGATGTCGCTGACGATGCGCACGGTGTAGGGGAAGCGCTCCTTGGGCGGCAGCACGGCGAACAGCGCGCGCTCGGCGAGCATGCCGTGGCCGATCTCGCGCCGGCCCGGTCCCATGATGCGGCGCGTCTCACCCACCGAGTACGGCGGGAAGTTGTAGTGCAGGTAGAAGTTCTTGCGGTACTCCTCTTCGAGCCCGTCGATGATCTGCTCGTCGTCGGCGGTGCCGAGGGTGACGGTGCAGTGCGCCTGCGTCTCGCCGCGCGTGAACAGCACCGAGCCGTGCACGCGGTCGACGAAGTTGGGCACGATCCAGATCGGGCGGATCTCGTCGGGCGCGCGGCCGTCGGCGCGCTTGCCGTCGACGATCGCCTGGCGTTCGACCTTGGCGAGCACATCGTGCATCAAGTTCTTGACGAGCTTGGTGCGCTTGGAGAGTTGCTTCTCGTCGGTGATGCCCGCGGTCAGCGCGGCGAGCGCCTGATCGAGCACCTTGCCGATCGCGTCCTGCCGGGCGTGCTTGCCCTCGGTGAAGATCGCGTCCTTGAGCGCCGGCGCGAAACGCTCGGCCCCGGCGAGCAACTCGCGATCGACCTGCGGCGCCTTCCAGTCGACCTTGGGCTTGCCCGCCTTCGCGCGCAGTTCCTCGCACAGTTCGGCGATCTCCTTGATCACCGTGTGCGCCAGTTCGAGCGCGTTGATCATCTCGGCCTCGGGCAGCTCGCGCGCGCCGGCCTCGACCATGCACAGGCCGTCCATGTGGCCCGCGACAACGAGATCGAGCCGCGACTCGCTGCGGCGGCGGTCCTCCGTGGGGAACACCACCAGTTGTCCGTCGAGGTGCCCGATGCGCACCGCGCCCATCGCGCCGTGGAACGGCAGCTGGCTGATGTGCACGGCGGCGAAGCTCGCGATCATCGAGACCACGTCGGGGTTGAGCACGCCGTCGAACGACAGCGGGTGCCCCATGACCTGCACTTCGGCCTTGAAGCCCTCGGGGAACAGCGGCCGGATCGAGCGGTCGATCAGGCGCATGGAGAGGATCTCCTTGGTCGTCGGGCGCCCTTCGCGCTTGAAGAAGCCGCCGGGGATCTTGCCCGCCGCCTCGGTCTTCTCGCGGTAGTCGACGGTGAGCGGGAAGAAGTCTTGATCCTCCTTCTCCGGTCCCATGCTCACAGCGGCGAAGCACTTGGTGCCGCCCAGGGTGGCGATCACGGCGCCGTGCGCCTGTCGGGCCACTTGGCCCGTCTCCAGCGTCAGCTTCAGCCCGCCGGTGAGTACGCGTTCCACGCGTGTCGGTTCGACTGTCATCACTTCAATTCCTCTTGTCTTGGTTGTCGTCAAATACAGGTTGTTCGGTGATCGCGCCGTCCGCGCGCGGCGCGCACGGCGTGATCTAGGCAAGCGCGACGCCCTCCCCGGAGGGAGCGCGTCGCGCGAGGTGGTTTCAGTGCTCGGGCAGGGCTCGGCTGGCGGCCGTCGCATCCGCCGCACGCCCCGCGAAGTCGCGGGCGCGGCAGTCGACGAGTTGCAGGGGCCGGATCAACACGAGCGCTCGCGGGCGGCCGTTCCTAGCGGCGCAGTCCAAGGCGCTCGATCAGCGCCTTGTAGCGCTCGGGCTCGCGCTGCCGCAGGAACTTGAGCAGCTTGTTGCGCGTGCCGACCATCATCAACAGGCCTCGGCGCGAGGTGTAGTCCTTGCGGTGGCCCTTGAGGTGTTCGGTCAGGCCCGTGATGTGCTCGGTGAGCAGGGCCACTTGGACTTCGGGGGATCCGGTGTCGCCCGGGTGCAGGGCGAAATCCTTGACGATGGCGACCTTGCGGTCCGCTGCGATTGCCATGGCAATCTCCTTCGAGGTGCTGCGGAAAATCTGAGGGACTTGCCCGCCGCCGAGCGAAAGGAACGCCAAGCGGGGGTGCGCCGCCGGCGCCGTGGGCGCCTGGGAGCGGCAGGGGGAAACTGACCTTTCGACGCCGTACTGGACGGTTCGAAGGCGCAGGAGTGTAGCGAGCGGTCGCGGCGCGGCCAACAGCGGCGCCGCGACGGAGCCAACGCCCCACGAGCGCGGGCGCGGGCCACCTGACGCGGCGCCTCGGGGCGGCGACGCCCGGCTGCGGATCAGCGCTCGGGGTTGCGCGCGGGCAGCGAGGCCAGCACGCCGTCGACGAACTCGGTCACGGCTCGGTCGAGCATCGCGCCCGCAGTCGGCAGCGCGGCGGCCTGGCGCGAGAGGTCGATCGTGCGGGTCACGTGACCGCCCCACAGCGCGCGCGTCAACTCGGGCTCGCGCGCGTCGAGCAGGTACACGTCGGCATCGACCACCAGACGCGAGCGCGACTTCCACAGCGAGTCGTCCCAGCCGGTGAGCACGATGCGCAGGCTCGCCTGTTCGCCCAAGGCGCCGGGGCGATAGCTCGCCTCGACCGGTCCAGCGTTGCGGTCGACGTAGTCGATCGCCAGCGGCGTGTAGCGGAGCTTGACCAGCCCGAAGTGGAAGCGCTCGCGCAGTGCGGCGAGCGGCAGGCCGTCGCGACCGCTCTGGTTCTCGATCGGCGGCACGACCACCTCCAGCGGATTGACGGCGGCCAGGCGCCCGGTGCTCAACCCTTCGTTGTCGGCGCCGCGCACTTTGTGCGACGAAGCGCAGCCGCTCACGGCGGCGCCGAGAACGGCGCAGCCCAGCGCCAAGGGCAGCGCCGCAAGCCAGCGGCGACGCACGGTCAGACGAGCCATCGTGGGGGCGGAATTCATGTTCGAAGTTGCGCTCGGAAGGGCGCGGCGGAGCGGCGCCGGCGCCGGAGGAGTAACTGGAGAAGCGAGGCCGAGGATGTGCAGCGGGAGAAGTCGATGAGACGGGCGCAGCGCGACGCGTGCGCGCGACGCCGATCGCGCTCCCCCACAGCGCGAAACAGGCCGAATTCTAGGGAGCGAGCGCAGCGGCGACCACACGCTGTCGCGATTCGCGGCGAGGTCTGGAGTTCACGCCGCGCAGGTGAGCGCGCACGAGTCGCGACCGCCGAGGCGAGCGAGCACTCAGGGTTGCGAGAAGGCGACCGGTGCGCTGTCGGAGATGGCCCGCGCGAGCAGCTCGAGGTCGGAGAACAGGAATGCAGCGGGGTCGAAGCTCGGGTAGGCGTAGGCGCGCACGGAAACCGCCACCGCGCCCGGCGGGAGCGGTACGCCACCGGCGTTGACGATCGCAGGCACGTGCGCGCTGCGTGTGGCGCCGCCGCCGTCCGAGCGCCAGATGACCCAGCGCCGACCGTTCGCGCCCGCCAGCGTGACGCGGTACAGGCCCGGATCGCCGCCGCTGGGGATGCAGTCGCTGAACAGCACGTCGTAGCTCGCGCCGGCGGTGGTGCTGCCCAAGCCCGGCGAGAGGATCACCGGCGCGTCGGGCGGGACGATCTGCGCGCCCACCGCGGCGATAGGAGTGCGCCGCGCGGAGCGCGCGCCGAGCGTGTCGCGCAGTTCGGCGCGCAGGAACACCTCCCCCACCAGCGTCCCGCGCTCGTACAGCGCGCCGATCTCGTCGCCCGAGTACTTGCCCGACGTCGGGTCGGCCGCTCCAGGCAGCGCGCTGCGCACCTCCCAGCGAGTGGCGGGCGCGCCGAGCGGGTCGAGCGCGGCGCCCAAGCCCACCGTGACGGGACCGGAGACTCCGGGGCTCGCGCTCTCGAGGCTGATGCTGGGCTCGCCGTTGAGCTGCGCCAACACCAGTCCGGCCATGCCGGACGCGTCGAGTTGCGCCGCCGGTCCCGCCAGCACGCGCTCCTCGGCATCCAGCGTGGGGTCATCCAGAAGACGCGCTATTTCCACCGCGCCCACCACGGGTGTCGTGCTGGTAGCGGCCGCTAGCGGCGCGTTCAACGCGAAGGCGCGCAGGAAGCTCGAGGCCGAGAAGTTGAACGCCGTCGCGGGCGGGTCGATCGCGAACGCGCTCAACACGCCGAGCGCGCCGACGCGGATCGCCCCCGGTCCGTAGGCGCAATTGAGGGAGCTGCCCGTGGGGACGCAATTGGCGACGCTCAGCGTGCGCGGCAGTCCGTCGCTGAGGCGCGAGTCGGCCGCCACGAGGTCGAAGTTCGCCAGCGAGCTGACGGAGCTGGTGACCGCGCCGCTGGTGAGCGAGTTCGCGCCGCTGGTCGGGTTGAGCAGCACGCTCGCGCGCGACGAGGCCAGTCCGTGCACGGTCAGCAGGTCGTAGCCAACCGCGTCCACCGTGAGCAGCGTTTCGCCGGCGGGCGCGTTGAGCTGCGCCAACCCGGATGCATCCGTGGCGATGAAGGCGCCGAGCGTCACGACGCCGCCCTGGTCGAGGTGCGTGATCACGAGCGCGCCGCTGATGGGCGCGAGCGTGCGCGCGTCGCGCACTTCGATGTCGAGTTGCGCGGCGCCGGGCACCGCCAGGCCCGGACCGAGCGCTCCCACCTGACGTCCCTGCGGCTGCGCCGAGGCCAGCGAGCGATTCAACGCGCGGTCGAAGATCGAAACCTGCCCGGCCATCGGCTGCGACGCAGGCGCCACCAGTCCCACCGGCACGGGCCGCGCGACGAACAGGCCAGCTGCGTTGGCGGCGGCAGCCTCCGGCGCGACGCCGTTGTTGCCCAGTCCCGTCAAGGCCACTTCGGCGGCGCGGATCGGCTCGTTCGCGCGCCCCACCACTGCGAAGTCGCGCCGGTCGGTGACGAACGCGCTCGTGACTTGCCCCGTCCCGCCGAGCCCCGTCAACGTCGGACGCGTCACGTCGAGCAACGGCCCCTGCGCGCCGGCCGTGTCCGGGTCGACGTCCAGGAGACGCACGGGCGAACTGACGCTGCCGCGCTGCAGCGCGAAGGCGATGTCGATCTGCTCCTCGAGCAAGCGCGCCGCCAACGGCGACGACGACGAGGCGAGATCCAGCTGCGCTTCGCCGATCGTCGCGATCTGCAATTGGACGTCGAGCAACGTGGAGTTCAACGTCACCGAACGCGACAGCAGCGCCTCGCGCGGCTCTTCCTCGCGCGTGCGGCCGAACACGAAGATGCGCAGCGTGTCGCCGAGCTGCGCGCCGCTCAGATCGAGCGAGAGCTGCAGCGGATTGACGCCGTCGAGATTCTCGATGCCGATCGCGTCGGCGGGCAGCGAGGTCAGGAACGCGGCGCGCGGGGCGGCGAAGGCGGCCGCGGTGTACTCGATCAACGTGCGGGGCAGCGCAGCGGCGCCGGAACCCGCGGCCTGGATCGTCGCACCCGTCGGCGAGAGCTCCAACTCGACCGCGGCCGAGTTGGGGAACGGCGCAGCTTCACCGCTCGAGTCGACGCTGCGGTAGCGCCACACGCGCGTGTCCGGAGCGGAGCCGAACTGCAGCGCGCTCGGGCTGGGGTTGAAGCTCGGCGCCGCGCCGTTCACGCGCACCCGGAACGAGGCGAGGTTGACCGTCAACGGGTTCATCGGGCGGTCGAACACCACCACGAGTTCGCCGGTGGCGCTCTGCCCGCTCGCGCCGTCCGCCGGGAAGCTCGTCAGCACGCGCGGTGTCGCGGGCGATGAAGCCGCCGTGGTGAAGGTCGCAACGACGCGGTCCGTGGGGAGCGAAAGCGCTGCGCCCTGCAGATCGGTGAGTGTGCGGTTGGCGGCGACTCGCAAGCTGTATTCGGTGCTCGCGGCGAGCGCCAAGCCCGGCGCGCCGACCCACATGCGGCCATCGCCGACCAACGCTGACGCCACCACCGGCAGCGGCGCGGGCGAGTCATCGGAGACCAGCTCGAACGCGCCCTGCCCGAGCGTCGCGGCCGCCATGGACTCGCTGAACACCAGCACCAGCGGCGACTCGAGCGTGGCGTTCGTTCCGTTCGGGAAGGCCGCCGAGATCGACGGCGCGCCGTCGCGCAGCCAGGCGTGGTTGGCGGGAGTGGTCGGGGGGTTGGCGCCGACGATCACGTCGTCGCCGCTGCATGTGCCGCCGAACACGCAAGCCGGGTTATCACACGAAGTCAGCCCGAGCGAGAGCGCCGCGACGAGGGCCGCGAAGGCGGCGCGGGCTCGGCGAGCGTGAACGGGGCGCGGTTGAGCGAGTTCGGCGTGGGTCACGATGGGCGCTGGAAACGAAAGGAGCAGCGGAGGCCCGCGGCGGGCTGAAGTCGCGACTGCGGAGCGAGCGGAGTCTAGCCCGGTTCTCTCCCTGGAACCGTAGCGAGACCGCGATAGCCCGTGGGCTCGCAAGCGCTCGGGGTGAAGGCATCCGCAGGCGACCTGAGAGGTCGCTGAGGACGGCGTTCGCCTCGAGCGCGCAGCATGCACCGGGCTAGCGCGGTCGCAGTAGGTTCTGGGGAGAGAAGCGGGCGTGCCCGGTTCTCTCCCTAGAACCGTAGCGAGACCGCGATAGCCCGTGGGCTCGCAAGCGCTCGGGGTGAAGGCATCCGCAGGCGACCTGAGAGGTCGCTG
>WYBT01000049.1 GCA_011525785.1 Planctomycetaceae bacterium | reverse complement strand
CGTTTTCTTCGACGTGCGGCGTCCTCAGCGACCTTGCAGGTCGCTTCCGGCGGCGCCCGCCGAAGAACCTTGCAGGACAGGCGCTCCGACGTTTTCGCTACGCGGTTCATGAATAGGTCGGGCTAGGCCGGAGGTGCGCCGACGCTGCGCCGCAAGCGCTTGCTGCGCCGCGCGCAGACTCCGCGGATCTCAGTGTTCGTCGTCGGCGTCGACGATCTTGACGCAGTCGACGAAGTACTCGACCGCCCCGCCGGGGACGACCGGCGGCAGGACGATGAGCGCGCAAGTGCCGGGCTTCGGACAGCCCGGAGCGTTGCAGTCACCTTGCTTGGAGAAACCCGGGACGCCGGGCACGAACACCAACTTGCAGCAGTCCGGCTGCGGACCGATGTAGTTGCAGTTGCAGACCTGACCCGCGCCGAAGGGCGTCATGACGGCGCTCTTCACGCAACCGGGCGCGCACGCGATCGGGAAGCAGGTGAGCTTCGGGGCCAGGCCCGGCGTGGCGGAACCAAGGCCCTCGCAGCGACCGAAGATCTGGGGCGGCGTCGGGGCCGCTGCGAGCAAGAGCATGCCGACGAATCCACACAGTTGGGCAATCATGGACGTAGGTCCTCCTTCGAAAAGAAACGGAAACGGACAGCACAGGGCACACGCCCTGCGCACGACGGTGTACGGCGACGCATGCGCCGCAACGTGGCCTCACAGGTGGATGGTCAGCGCAACGCGCGCGACGCCGCGCGGCGGCACAACCACATCGGCCGGACTGGACCCGGCGCCAGGCGCGGCGACCCACACGCGGTATCTCCCTGCGGGCAACAGCGCGAAGTGGTAGGGCGGACGTCGAAACATGGTCTCGCCGCCCTGCAGCGGAGTGTTCGGCACGGACGGCGTGTCACCCAGAACTCCGCCCAGAGCGATGCGCATCTCGCCGACGTAGTCGCGACCATCCGGCAGCCGCGCGTCGACGGTCAGTGCTCCCAAGTCTTGCAGCGGCAGTGAACGTTGCGCGGGCTGCGGCCCGACCAGCACTTCTCCCAGGCGTATGCGCGAGAAGTCCGTTTCGGGCTGCGAGATGAACACGAGCTCGTGGGGTCCGAAGGGCAAGCAGTCGAGCTCCAGAACGCCTTTGGTGTCGGCGTGCAGCACACGCAGGAAGGCGCCCTGGCCCGGGGCCCGAAACTCGAACAGCGCCGTGGGACCGACTCGGCCCAGCGACTGACGCAGATCGGACTGCGCAGCTTCGAGATCGAGATGCAGCGCGCCGAAGTTCTGCGCCGAGCGAATCAAGGGCTGCTTCCATACCGCGAGATCGGACTCGATCGGCATGGCGAAGCACTCTTGCTCGACCGGGACGTAGCCCGGAAGTGAGCTGTGGATCTTGATCGGACCCAACTCGGCCAAGTCGAGCGGCGAAGAGAGCAGGATCAGGCGGCGGGTGGGGCTGTCCGTGAAACTGCCGAGCGCACCCAGCGCCAAGCGCGCACTGGGCGGCAGGTTCAACACCAGCTCTGCGCTGGCGTCGGAGATTGTCATGTTGAAGCTGCCCTGCGACCCGTACACCTCCGGCACGCAGGGCGCGACGCCCGCCACATCGGCGAACTCGAAGATCACGCCGTAGCCTCGCGCAACGGTGATCCGCGCGTCGCTCTGGCCCGCTCGCGCGTAGGGCGGCTGATCGTGCACGAGCAGTCCTCGCCCTCCGCAGTGCAGCGCGTGCACTTCAGCGGACGCCAGACCCGTGAAACGAAACGTTCCGTCCGACTCGGTGAGCGTCACTCCGAACTCCGGGTTCGAGATCAGCTCCTCAGCCGTGCGCCCCCGCGCCGACATATTCAGCCGCGTAGGAATCGCGAGCACTCGCAGGCCGCCAGGCGCGCCCTGTCCATCCGCGAACACAACGCGCCCGCTGAGCTCCGAGGCATCTGGCAAGCGCAGCTCCACCACCGCTGGAGGCTCGCCGATCCAACTGACGCGCGCCGGACCGAAGGAAGCGTGCCGACCGACGACTGCTGTCCAGTTCGCGCGCTCGAAAAGCAGCTCCACTTCGCCGTCAGGGCCGCTGCTGCCCAGTCTCAGGCTCCCGCTGTCCGTCGTGGCGAACAGCTCTGCGTGACGCACGACGGCGCCGTTCGTGTCGAAGGTCCGCACCACGACCTTGTCGTTCACCGGAGCGGGGGAGGTCGGTGTCGGCGTCGCTGAGTCGCTCGCGCGCCCGAGCTCGAGGCTCGTTGACGCGCGCTCGGAGACCAGCTGCGTTTTGGAACGTTCGGCCGGCTCGGGCCCCGAACCGCGCTCGGCCGCATCAGCGGCGACGCCCGGGGCCAACTGATGCCGCAGCGCCAGGAACGCTGCCAAGCCTGCGACCGCGACCGCGAAAGTGAGCGCCTTCTTCATGTTGCGCGCCTCCGGCTCCCGCAACGGGTCTCGTGACTACACGCGCGACTGCGTTGCGCCTGCCAGCGCGTCGCGCAACCTCCGCGCGGGGCCTCTGGCCCGTGGGTGGCTGCCTGAATCCAACTGCTCGTTTCGAAGGGCGATCGTCGCTCTGCCGAGTTCACTCCGGTGGTCTGTCTCCGTCCGCCGCGATCCGAGCCGAACGGCGTGCGGAGCCCGACAGGATTGCAAGCATTGGATGCGCGGCGTCTCGAGCGCGTCCCAATTCTGGTCCGCGCGTGGATCAGAACACCTTGAATCGAGCAGCGCAGCACGCGCACGGGTCGACTCAGCGCCGCCGCGTGCCGTGCTGATTGCGTATTCGTAGACTCTGCAGCGCATGAACCCTCTCCGCCGAGCGCGATGTCGAGACGTGCGACGGTGCGCTGTCGCAGGGCTGCTGCTGCTTTGTGCTGCGTGCGCAAGCGCTGGTGCGACTCGCGTCGAATGGACGCGGGCGCAACAGGCGCAGGTCGACGCCATCGGCGCTGCGCTCGCAGCCGGAGACCTGCTCGCCGCACGTGCGCAGTTCGAAGCGCTCGCGCCCAGCAGCACACAGCGCGCGCGGGCGGCCGAACTGGAGCAGCGCATCGCCGCGCGCGAGCTCGAGCCCTTTGAGCCGGCCTTCGCCGAACTTTCGAGCGCACTGCGCGCTGGCGACGACGAACTGGCGCGCTCGATCCTCGTCTACGCGACGGCGCGCGGACCTCGCGGCGCCGCGTTGGAGATCGCGGAGCGCTTCGCGCAGCGGCTCGAGGCGCGCGCGCGCGTCGCGCGACTGGAGCTCGCGCTCGTCGAGGCCGCGAGTTCAGCGCCCGAGTCGGTCAAGCTCGAGCTGGTGGTCCGCAACGCCGGCGACGAGCGCGTCGAACTGCGCGCCCCCGGGGCGGCCCTCGATCAGCGCGTCGTGGGGCTGACACCCGACGGCGTGGAGCAGCGGCGCGGCCAGCGTCTGTTCGTCGACGCGCTCGATCGACTGGTGCTCGCCGGCGGCGAAACGCGGCGCGTTTCCCTCGGTCGCTTTCCGGCGCCGCTAGCGGGCTACATCGCGTTGCGCGGCGACTGGCGCCTGTCGGCGGCCACCGGACTGGTGCGCATCGACGGGCTCGAACTGGAGGCGAGCGAACTGAAGATCGCGCCGCTCGAGCGCTCGCGCCTGGACCCGCGTCTGCCCTCGACGCCGATCGAGCCGCAGAGCCTGGTGGACTACGTGCGCCGCGGCGCGCCCTCGATGCCCTCGTTCCTCGAGCGCGCCGTGCGCATCGCGCCCGAGCGTCGCGCCGAGGCGCTGGACTTGCTCGCGCCCGCGCTCCTGGAGCGGCCGCAGCTCGAACTGGTCCGCGCGGCGCCCGTGCTGCGCTGGCTGTCGGGCGAGAGCGTGGGCGACGGCTTCGGCGAAGACGCGCAGCGCTGGCGCGCCTGGCTCGAGGCGCGGCTGGCGCCGCCGCCGGAGCGAGCGAGTTCGTCGCCGTTGGAGTTGCCGCAGGAGCTCGAGGGCGAGCGTCCGAACACGACGCGAGCTAGTGTGGAGCGGCGATGAACGACTTCGAGGTATTCCAGCGCAATTCGGTCGATCTGATCGAGGCCCCGCAGCTGCGCCAGCGGCTCGACAAGGCCCGGGCCGCGGGCAAGCCGCTGCGCATCAAGTTCGGCATGGACCCCAGCTCGCCCGACCTGCACGTCGGCCACGCCATCCCGCTGCTCAAGCTCCGCGCTCTGCAGGAGCTGGGGCACACGATCGTGCTGATCGTGGGCGACTCGACCGCGATGGTGGGCGATCCTTCGGGCCGCAACAAGCTGCGCCCGCAGCTCACGCGCGAGGAGGTCGAGACGAACCTCGTCACCTACACCACGCAGGCCGGCCGCATCCTCGACATGGCGCGCACGGAGGTGCACCGCAACTCCGAGTGGTTCGACGCGATGCGCTTCGAGGACGTGCTGCGCTTGGCGGGCAAAGCGACCGTCGCGCGCATGCTCGAGCGCGACACCTTCGAGAAGCGCATGGCGGCGGGCGAGCCGATCGGCGTGCACGAGTTCCTCTACCCGCTGATGCAGGGCTGGGACAGCGTGATGATCCGCTGCGACGTCGAGATCGGCGGCTCGGACCAGCTCTTCAACCTGCTGGTCGGCCGCGAGCTGCAGGAGCGCGAAGGGCAGCCGGGCCAGGTGTGCATCACCTTCCCGCTCATCAACGGCCTCGACGGCCGCAAGATGAGCAAGAGCTACGGCAACGCGATCCTGCTCGAAGACAGCGCCGAGCAGATGTTCGGCAAGGTCATGGCCCTGCCCGACGACGTGATGGGGACTTGGTTCCGCGCGCTGACGCGACTTGCCGACGCGGAGATCGACGCGCTGCTCGGCGGTCATCCGCGCGAAGCCAAAGCTCGCCTGGGGCAGGAGATCGCCGGCTTTTTCCACGGCGCCGATGCGGCGGCGCGCGCCAGGGAGTCGTTCGATCGGCAGTTCCGCGACAAGCAGGCGCCGACCGACATCCCCGAGATCGCGCACGCCTGGCCCGAAGGTTCGGTGCCGTTGATGGTGCTCCTGCGCGACATCGGCCTCGCGCCGAGCTCGGGCGAAGCCAAGCGCACGATCGAGCAGGGCGGCGTCAAGCTCGACGGACAGGTCGTCACCGATCCCAAGTTCGCCTTGGGCAAGCCGGCCGCGCCGATCCTGGTGCAGTTCGGCAAGCGCAAGTACGCGCGCTTGTCGTAGCAGCGCGAGTGCGAAGGAGCGCGAGCGCAGACTGACGTCGGAGGCGCGCGCTCGCGTCAGCCGCGCAGGCCGTTGTGGATGCGGCCGGCGTCCATGTGCGCCACGCGCTCGCAGCGCGCGGCCAGGCGCTCGTCGTGCGTGACGAGCAACAGCGACAACTGGCGGCGCGCCTGCTCTTCGAACAGGAGCTCGAGCACCTTCTCGCCGGTCTCGCGGTCGAGGTTGCCGGTCGGCTCGTCGGCGATCAGGATCGGCGGGTCGTGGAACAGCGCGCGCGCCAGCGCGACGCGTTGACGCTCGCCGCCGGACAGTTGCGGCGGGCGGTGCTTCATGCGCTCCGAGAGTCCGAAGCGTTCGAGCAACTCGCTCGCGCGGGCGTAGAACTGCGCCTTCTTCGCGTCGAAGGCGAGGCTGTTCCAGCGGATCATGGCCGGCAGCAGCACGTTCTCGAGCGCCGTGAGCTCCGCCACGAGGTGGTAGAACTGGAACACGAAGCCCAGGCGCTCGTTGCGCAGCCGCGCGCGGCGTTCGAGCGACTGGCGCCAGGCGTCCTCGCCGTCGATCTCGACCTGTCCGGCGGTGGGGCGGTCGAGCAGCCCGAGCACGTGCAGGAAGGTCGACTTGCCCGCGCCCGAGGGACCCATCAGGGCCAGACGCTCGCCGCGCGCGAGCTCGAGGTCGCAGCCGTGCAGGATCGGCAGTTCGCGCCGCGCGATGCGGTACGACTTCTTGACCTCGCGGGCGCGCAGGACGATCTCGCTCGAACTCATGGCGTGGCTGCGAAGTCCCTATTCGTTGCGCAGCGCGTCGACCGGATCGAGACTCGCCGCGCGCCAGGCGGGAATCGCGGCGAACAGCAGCGTGCACAGGAACGCGCCGAGCACGATCGCGGCCACGGGCAACACTTCGACGACGCTGGGGATGGTGTCGAAGATGTAGACGCTGCGGTTGAAGATCTGCACGTCGAGCGCATCGCTCAGCCAGCGCTCGAGACGATCGATCTTCAGCGCCAGCACCACGCCCGTGCAGGCGCCGAGGATCGCGCCGATCAGCGCGTCCCAAAAGCCGATGGCGAGGAACACCAGCAGGCTCAGGCGCGGCGTCGCGCCGAGCGCGGTCAGGATGCCGATGTCGCGGCGCTTCTCGCTGACCATCATGGAGAGGATCGCGAAGACCGTGAAGCACGCGACCAGGAGCACCAGGCTCAGCATGATGCCCAGCAGCACGCGCTCGTTCTCGATCGCGCCCAGGAGCGAGCCGCGGAACTGCTCCCAGGTCACGAGCAGGCAGTTGCCATCCACCGCGCCGCTGCTGCGGAGCTTCTCGCGCAGGTCGTCGGCGGTGGCCTGGCCGTCGCGCTCGTAGTCGTGCAGCTTGATCAGCACCTGGCTGACGCTCGTGGCGCCCGCGGGCAGCGGATCTTCCTCGTTGGCGCCCGCCATGAAGCGGGCGAGCTGGCCGCGCTCGAGGTACACGCGCTCGAGGTCCATCTCGTTCTCGCTCGAGCGGAACGAGCCGGCCACCACGAACTCGCGCTCCTTGGCGGCGAAGCCGTACTCCGACTGCTCGTCGCGGACCGGGATGATCAGCGTCACGAAGTCGCCGCGCCGCAGCCGGTGGGCTTCGAACAGTTGATCGCCGACGATCACGCTGGCGCGCGGCATGCCGACCGTGGCGTCGTACTCGGGCGGCGGGGCGAAGGGGTTGCGCGGGTCGGCCACGCTCTCGCCGTAGATCGGCGCGCGCACCAGCGAGGCGTGGAACTCGGTGGCGCTCTTCTCGTCGTCGACATCGATGCCCGCCAGCTGCACGAACGCGTTGCGGCTCAGCTGCGGGTCGGACAGCATGAACATCGAGTTGCCGCCCGGGCGCGTGATGAAGCACGGCCAGCTCAGGTGCGCGGAAGCCGCGGCCACGCGCGGGTCGGAGCGCACGACCTCGAGGATCTTGTCGGCGTCGAAGGGCCGGCGGCGCTCGCTCGCGCGCAGGATGACCATCAGGTCCGACAAGCTGCCACGCATCGACTTGCGCGTCTGCTCGAGGAAACCGGTCATGATCGAGAGGATCATGATCAGCGCGCCGACGCCGAGGAAAATGCCCACCACGCCGATCAGGTTGGTGGGGCGGTGGATCAGGTAGCGCCACGAGAGGAAGCGCACCACGGCCGGCGCGGGCACGGCCAGGAACACCACGCGCATGATCAGGTACGCCAAGCCCACGACCAGCAGCGCGAACAGCGCGAAGCCGCCCAGCGCGAGCGCCAGCTCGAGCAACGCCTCGGGCCGCATGCCCGCGCCGAACTCGCCCGTCTCGTTCATGCGGGCTCGGTCGCTTCGCCCTCGGCGGCGCTGCGCTGCGGACGCAGCGCGGGGAACAGCAGCACGTCGCGGATCGAGTCCTGGCCGGTGAGCACCATCACCAGTCGATCGATGCCGATGCCCAGCCCGCCGGTCGGCGGCATGCCGTACTCGAGCGCCTGGACGTAGTCGACGTCGACCTCGCCGGGGGCTTCGGGATCCTTCGTTGCGACCTGCTCGACGAAGCGCTGCTCCTGGTCCTGCGGGTCGTTGAGCTCCGTGAACGCGTTGCCCAGCTCCATGCCGCCCAGGAACAGCTCGAAACGCTCGGCGAGGCGCGGATCCTCGGGCTTGCGCTTCGCCAGCGGACAGATCGGCACGGGATAGTCGACGCAGAACACCGGGCCGGTCAGCAGCTTCTCGCAGGTCGCTTCGAACACGTCGTTCATCAGCTTCCAATAGCCGGCCGACTCGTCGAGCCCCAGCTCCTTGGCGCGCTTGCGCACCGCGGGCTCGTCGTCGAACTCGCAGCCGTTCTGCTCGCGGAAGAGCTGCGTGTAGCTCATGCGCGCGAACGGCGCCTTCAAGTCGTACTCGACGCCGCGGAAGACAACCTTCGTCGTGCCGTTCACTTCGCGGGCGATGGACTCGAGCATCTGCTCGGAGATCTCCATCATGCGCCGGTAGTCGGCTTGAGCCTCGTACAGCTCGAGCATCGAGAATTCGGGGTTGTGGCGCGTCGAAATGCCTTCGTTGCGGAAGTTGCGCGCGATCTCGAACACGCGCTCCATTCCGCCGACGATCAGGCGCTTCAAGTACAGCTCGGGCGCGATGCGCAGATAGAAATCGGCGTCGAGCGCGTTGTGGTGCGTCACGAACGGACGCGCGGTCGCGCCGCCGAAGATCGGGTGCAGCGTGGGGGTCTCGACTTCGAGGTAGCCCTGGGCCTCGAGGAAGCGCCGCACCGCGCTGACGATCTTGCTGCGCTTGACGAAGGTCTCGAGCACGCCTTCGGTGGCCCACAGATCGACGTAGCGCCGCCGATAGCGCGCTTCGACGTCGACCAGTCCGTGCCACTTCTCGGGCGGCGAGGCGAGCGCCTTGGCGAGCAGCTTGACCTCGCTGGCCCACACGGTGAGCTCGCCCTTCTGTGTGAAGCCCACTTCGCCGCTGACTCCGACGAGGTCGCCGGCGTCGAGCCACTTGCGCTGCGGCCACCACTCGCTGAGCGCGTCGCGCTTCAAACCGACCTGGATGCGCCCGGTGCGGTCCGAGAGCGGCGCGAAGATCAGCTTGCCGAAGTCGCGCGGCATCGCGAGGCGGCCCGCGATCGTGACGCGTTGGCCGACCATCTCGCCGGGATTCGCGCTGTCGCCGGCGCGCGCTGTGATCGACGCGATCGGCGTGGCCTCGACGCCGCGCGCGGGGAACGGATCGACGCCGGCGGCGCGCATCGCCTGCGCCTTGGCGAGTCGGTCGGGCTGCACCAGATCGGTCATGGGCGGAGGAGGATACGGACTGCGTGGGAGCGCGGCACGCTTGCGCTGCGATCGGAGCGTTGGGCTCGTGTTTCGCAGTTCGGCGTCGTTCGAGCAACGCGCAGCGCTCGAGGCCCCGCGACGAAGAAGCACCTGACGAAACAGCCTTCGACGAAAAAACCGCGGTCCCCGTGCGCGGGTCCCGCGGTTTCGTGTGCGGTGGTGGAGGATAGGGGATTCGAACCCCTGGCCTCTACAATGCCATTGTAGCGCTCTACCAACTGAGCTAATCCCCCGCGTTGTCAGCGCTCGCGCCCGGGCGGCTCGGGAGAGCCGGATCCAGCGCGAGGGGCGGAGACTATGACGGGCGCCGCGCGGCGCGTCAACTGCCTCGAACCCGGCTCGTTTCGCGCTGCTCGCGCCGTCCGTGCGTCCCCCCGGCGCGCGCCCTATTCTGGCCCGCTCGAAACCGCGCCGCGCCGTCCGCGCGCGCACCTTCTCCGCCAGGATCCACTGCCCGTGAGCAACGCCTACGACCCGGCCGCGATCGAACCTCGCTGGCAGGCTTTCTGGGACGCCCAGCACTCCTTCCGCAGCGTCGACCCGCACGCGCCCGACTTCGACCCGGCCCGGCCGAAGTACTACGTGCTCGACATGTTCCCGTATCCCTCGGGGTCGGGACTCCACGTCGGCCACGCGGTGGGTTACGTCGGCACGGACATCGTCGCGCGCCGCAAGCGCATGCAGGGCTTCAACGTGCTGCACCCGATGGGCTGGGACGCGTTCGGACTTCCCGCCGAGCAGTACGCGATCCAGACCGGCGTCCAGCCCGCGGAGGCGACGCGCGTCAACACCGACAACTTCCGTCGCCAGCTCAAGAAGATCGGCCTCTCGTACGACTGGTCGCGCGAGGTCAACACCTCCGAGCCGCGCTACTACCGCTGGACGCAGTGGATCTTCAAGCGCCTGTTCGAGAAGGATCTCGCGTACCAGGCCGAGGCCTCGGTGTGGTGGTGCGAAGAGCTCAAGACCGTGCTCGCCAACGAAGAGGTGATCAACGGTCGCAGCGAGCGCGGCAATCACCCCTGCGTGCGCAGGCCGCTCAAGCAGTGGATGCTGAAGATCACCGCCTACGCCGAGCGCCTGCTCGCCGATCTCGACGGGCTCGACTGGCCCGAGTCGATCAAGATCCAGCAGCGCGAGTGGATCGGGCGCAGCGAGGGCGCGGAGATCGAGTTCGCGGTCGAAGGCGCGGGCGAGAAGCTGGTGGTGTTCACCACGCGGCCCGACACGCTGTGGGGCGCGACCTTCATGGTCGTCGCGCCGGAGCACAAGCTGCTCGCGAAAGTCCCGGCCTCGCACCGCGCGGCGGTCGACTCGTACGTGAGCAGTGCGGCGGCGAAGAGCGAACTCGAGCGCACCGAACTGGCCAAGGACAAGTCCGGCGTGTCCACAGGCCTCTACGCGCACAACCCGGCCTTCGATGCGGGCGATCCGCGCGGGCGCATTCCGATCTGGGTCGCGGACTACGTGCTGATCAGCTACGGCACGGGCGCGATCATGTCGGTGCCCGGCCACGACGAGCGCGACTTCGAGTTCGCGCGCAAGTTCGGGCTCGAGGTGCGCGAGGTGGTGCGGCCCGCGGCCGGCGAGAAGGGCCTGGGCGACGGCGTGTGCTTCACCGGCGAAGGTCTCGCCATCAACTCCGGCCCGATCGACGGCCTCGCGACGCCGCAGGCGAAGAGAAAGGCCATCGAGCTGCTCGAAGCGCGCGGCGTCGGACGCTCGCGCATCACCTACAAGCTGCGCGACTGGCTCTTCTCGCGCCAACGCTACTGGGGCGAGCCCTTCCCGCTGCTGCACCTCGAAGACGGCCGCACCATCGCCGTCGACGATGACGCGCTGCCGGTCACGCTGCCGTTCATGGAGGACTTCAAGCCCTCGCCCGACGGTTCGGCGCCGCTCGCGCGCGCGAGCGAGTGGGTGCGCACGAGCTACAAGGGGCAGCCCGCGCGGCGCGACACCGACACGATGCCCGGCTGGGCCGGTTCGTGCTGGTACTGGCTGCGCTTCATGGACCCGCACAACGACGCCGCGCCGTGGTCGAAGGAAGCGGAGCGCTACTGGGGCCCCGTCGATCTCTACGTCGGCGGCGCGGCGCACGCCGTGATGCACCTGCTCTACGCGCGCTTCTGGCACAAGGTGCTGTTCGATCTGGGCCTCGTGCACACCGCCGAGCCGTTCCAAAAGCTCTTCAATCAAGGCCTGATCACGGCCTTCGCCTATCAGGACTCGACCGGCCGTCTGGTGGCGAGCGACGAAGTCGAAGCGCGCGGCAATGCCTTCGTGCGCACGGCGAGCGGCGAGAGCGTGCAGCAGATCGTCACCAAGATGGCGAAGTCGCTGAAGAACGTCGTCAACCCCGACGACGTGATCGCCGAGCACGGCGCCGACACGCTGCGCGTGTACGAGAGCTTCATGGGCCCGCTGGCCGACTCCAAGCCTTGGAACCCGCGCGACATCACCGGTTCGCGGCGCTTCCTCGAGCGCGTCTGGCGGCTGTTCGTCGATCCCGAAGCGGCCGACCCGGTGCGTCCGAACCTGCGCGTCGACCAGCAGGCCGAGATCGCCGGCGACACCGAGCAGATCGAGCGCGCGCTCAACCGGACCATCGCGCGCGTCGACGACTCGTTCAAGGTGTTCAACTTCAACACCGCCATCGCGGCGATGATGGAGCTGGTCAACGTGATCTCGAAGGCGCCGCAGGCCCTCACGCGCGGCCAGGCCGAGCGTTTCGCGCTGCTGCTCGCGCCCTTTGCGCCGCACATGGCCGAGGAGCTGTGGTCGCGCCTGGGCAACTCGGGCTCGCTCGCGCACGGCCCGTGGCCGACGCCGATCGCGCGCTACCTCGAGGACGACGTGATCGAGATCGTGGTGCAGGTCAGCGGCAAGATGCGCGGCAAGGTCAGCGTCGCCAAGACCGCGGCGCAGCCCGAGGTCGAGCGAGCGGCGCGCGAAGCGGCCGGCGCGTGGCTGGAAGGCCGCGAGGTCGCCAAGGCGGTCTACGTTCCGGGCCGCTTGATCAATCTGATCGCCAAGTGATGGCGCGGATCGCGTGAAGCCCGAGCACGCCGCGACGACACAGAGCCGCGCGTGGCGGCGCTCTCTCTTGCTCGCGGCGCTCGTCGCCGTCGCGCTCCGCATCGCGGCCGTGTTCGCGCTCGGGGCGCTCCAGCTCGCCGAGCGCGGCGACATCTGGCGCTGGGGCCACGAGCCCGCCTGCCTCGCCCAGGCGCTGCTCGACGGCCGCGGCTTCGCCGATCCCTGGGGCAAGGGCACAGGCGCGAGCTCGTGGCTGACGCCGCCCTATCCGCTCTTGATCGCGGCCTTGTTGAAGTTCTTCGGCGGGCTCAACTCCGCGAGCGCACTCGCGCTGCACGTGCTTCACGCGCTCGTCTCCGCGTTCAACTGCGTGCTTCTCGCCGACCTGGGACGACGCTGGTTTTCCGCACGCACCGGCCTGGTCGCAGCGTGGCTGTTCGCGCTCTATCCGATCGCGATCTCCAACTCGGCGCAGCTGGTGTGGGACACGACCTTCGTCGCCTGCGCGCTCACCGCGTTCCTGTGCGTGCTCGCGCGCGACGACGGCTCGCGGCGCTGGGCGCTGGTCAGCGGGGTCAGCTTCGGCGCACTGCTGTTCTTGAACCCGGCCCCGATGTCGCTGGCGCCCTTGGCGGCGCTCTGGCTCGCGCGCCGGGCGAACTCTGCGGGCGAGCGCGTTGTCCGCGTCGCGCTCTTCGCCGCGGCGGCCTTCGCCTGCGTGGCGCCGTGGATGGCGCGCAATCAGGCCGTGCTCGGCGCCTTCACGCTGCGGCCCAACCTGGGGGTCGAGTTGCGCATCGGCAACCACGCCGAGGCCAACGGCCGCCCGATCGCGTTCCGCTACCACCCCTCGCACGTGCCCGAGGAACTCGCGCTGTACCGCCAGCTCGGCGAGGTCGAGTACTCGCGCGAGAACCTCTCTCGCGCGCTCGGTTGGATCCGCGCGCAGCCGCAGGACTTCGCCGCGCTCACCGCCAAGCGCGTGATGCTGTTCTGGATCGGCGAGTCGCCGCTCAGCGACCCGCGCCGCTCCGACGGCCTCTCGCCGCGCGGCGATCCCTCGAGCTGGGTCAAGTTCGCGAGCTACCTCGCAAGCGGCGCGCTCGCGTGGTTTGCGCTCGTGCGCTGGCGCGGTCCGCGCGGTGTGCGCTGGTTCTGCGCTGCGGCGCTGCTCCTGTTCGGCGCGCCGTACTATGTGACGCACGTGTCCGAACGCTATCGCTTCCCGATCGATCCCTTGATCGTGCTGCTCTCGACCTGCGCGCTGGTCGGGCGCCGCGAGTCGGCTACAGAAGCGCGGAGCGAGGCTCGATCGTGAGCGGCAAGGACAAGTCGCAAGGTCGCAAGGACGACGCAACGCCGTTCAAGCCGGGCGGCCTCAAGAGCTTCAAGGACTTGGCGCGCCTCAAGGGCGTCGAGCCAACGACGCCCGCAGAGCCCGACTCGAAGTTCAAGTTCGTCACCGACACGGCCGGGCGCAAGATCGACGACATCAAAGAGGCCGACGCGCGCGAGCGGATTTCGCGCCGGCCCGCGGCCTTCGGGCCGATGAATACCGGCCCCGCGGTGTACCGCGACGCCGAGTCAGAAGAGATGGCGATCTTGGCCTCGTTTCGCGTTCGCACCTTCTTCCCCGACGACGTTCTGCGCGAGGTCGAGAACCTGCCGCAGGACCCGACCGAAGCGGACAAGCAGGGCCGCCTCGACCTGCGCGACCAGACGATCTTCACCATCGACGGCGACGACGCGCGCGACTACGACGACGCGATCTCGATTCAGGCGCTGGGCGGCGGCGAGTACGAGGTCGGCGTGCACATCGCCGACGTCGGGCACTACGTGCGGCCGGGCACGGCGCTCGACGCCGAGGCGCTGGCGCGCGCGACCAGCGTCTACCTGCCCGATCAGGTCGTCCCGATGCTCCCCGAGGAGCTCTCCAACCACCTGTGCTCGCTGGTGGAGGGCCGCGATCGCCTCGCGTACTCGGTCTTCATGCGCTTCGACGCCAAGGGCAAGCGCACCGACTCGCGCGTGGGCAAGAGCGTCATCCGCAGCGTCAAGCGCAACACCTATCGCATCGTCCAGGAGCTGCTGGACGGCGTGGACAGCGACGAAACGCGCGCGATCGCCTTCCTGCGCGAGCCGCTCGAGCACTTCCGCAAGTGGACCGTGCTCCAGCAGCAGATCCGCGACGCCAAGGGCTCGCTGCGCATGCAGTCGCGCGAGCGCAAGTTCCTGTTCGACGAGCGCCACGAAGTCAAAGCCGTCGTCGACTACCCGCGCTACTTCTCGATGGCGCTGATCGAAGAGACCGCGCTCGCTGCGAACCAGGCCGTGGGCGATCTGTTCCGCAAACGCGGCCTGCCCACGATCTACCGCGTGCACAAGGAGAAGAGCCAGGAGGAGATCGAGGAGGTCGCGAAGATGCTCGACGAGCACGGCATCCGCGTTCCGACCAAGGATCGCCTCACCGGGCGCGACATCGGGCGCATGATCCGCACCGCGCGGCGCATGCCCAACGCCGAGGCGCTGATCGGCCGCATCATGGGCCTGATCGAGCGCGCGGTGTACGAGGTCAAGGACGACAAGGACGTGGCCACGCACTTCGGCCTCGCGCGTCAGGCCTACCTGCACTTCACCTCGCCGATCCGGCGCTATCCCGACTTGATGGTGCACCGCTGGCTGTGGGCCATCGAGAGCCGCGGCGACGAAGCGGCGGCCGAGCTCAAGACGCTCGAATTGCTCGACGACCTCAACTCGATCGCGGCGCACAGCTCGGCGCAAGCCGACGTGGCCGAGATGTGCTCGAACGCGCTGGGGGACCTGAAGGTGTGCCAGTTCATGCACCCGCACATCGACGAGAAGCTCGAGGCCAAGGTCTTCCGCGTGTCGCCCTTCGGCATGGAGATCCACCTCACGGCGTTCAACGTCACCGGCTTCCTGCCGGTGCGCGCGATCGGCGAACGCGGCGAGGTCAAGGGCCCGACGCTCACGATCAAGCAGGGCCGCTTCGTCAAGAGCTTCACCGAGGGCCACCCGATCGCCGTGCGGCTCAAGGACGTCGACTTCCTGCGGCTGCAGTTGATGCTGGAGCTGGCGTGAGACGTGCGCTGGGCGCTTTCGCGCTCGCGTTGAGCGCGGGTTGCGAGAAGCCCGCGACACCTGCGGCCGCGAACGAGCGCGGGGCGGCCCGCTCGAGTCCGTTCACGGCGTCGGCGCGCGTCCAACCGGAGCCGGCGATCCCGCCCGGCGAGGTCCGCGGCGAAGTGCGCTTCGTCGGTGAGCCGCCCGCGCGCCGCTCGCTGGCCGTGTCGGCCGCTTCGGGCTGCGGCGGCGACGCGCCGCTCTCCGATGCGCTGGTGATCACCTCGGGCGGCGTGCTGAACACGCTCGTGCACGTTCGCAGCGGCCTCGCGCCGCAGTTCGTGACGCCGCCGACCGCGACGTCGGTCGTGATCGACCAGGAGAACTGCGTCTACTCGCCGCACGTCGTCGCGCTGCGCGCCGGCCAGTTGCTCGAGATCCGCACCAACGACGGCGTCACGCACAACGTGAACGCCAAGCCGGCGCGCAACGAGCGCTTCAACCTGAGCCAGACGCCCGGCGCCCCGCCGCTCGAAGCTCGTTTCGAGCGCGGCGAGCTTTCGATTCCGCTCTCGTGCGACATCCACCCGTGGATGAGCGCGCGGGTGCACGTGCTCGAGCACCAGGCCTTCGCGCTCAGCGCCGCGGACGGCTCGTTCGCGATCTCCGGCTTGCCGCCGGGCCGCTATCGCTTCGAGGCGTTGCACGAGGTGCTGGGCGAGTTCGAGTTCGAATTCGAGCTCGACGGGCGCGCGGGCGTGTTCGTCGCACTCGACTTCGCGCGCGCCGGAGCTGCGGACAAGTGAGAGCGTGTGCGCATTGACCTCGCCGCGTGGCGCTCGTCAGAGTGCTGCGCCGCAGCTCCAGTCACGCCGATGAACGACCGCGCTCTCCTCGATCTGGTCTGGACGGTGTGCGATGCGCTCTTCCGCTGGACGCACGTCGCCGGCGTCGCCGCTTGGCTCGGCGCCGTGTGGGCGCTGCACTTCCTGCGCGAGCGCAGCGCCGACCCGCGCGAGGCCTCGCGCGCCTTGCTCCACCCGCTCGCTCCGCGTGCGCTGGCCTTCCTGCGGCACGGCGCCGGAGTGACCTGGGTGGCCGGAATGCTGCTGCTGTTCTCGCACTACTACCACGGCCTGCTCGGGCCCGTGCTGCTCGACGGGGGGCTCTCGTTCGAGCTCGAAGAGGCGTTGGTCAAGCCCTCGGGCGAGCCCACCGTGCGCGCCTGGCTGCCGGGCTTTTTCGCGCTGTTCGCAGGCTGGGGCCTGTACGAGCTGCTGTTCAGCTTTGCGCGCGGCGCGCTGGCCCTCGCGCTTGCGAGCCTGGTCGGCGCCGCGCTGTGGATCGGCCTGGGTGTCGCGCTCGACGAGTACTTCCACTACTCCGCGCGCGCGGCCTGGACGCATCTGGGCGCGATCGGAGGCACCGCGCTCGCGGCGAGCCTGTGGATCCGCGTGTGGCCCGCGCAGCAGCGTCTGCTCGAGCAGGCCCGCTCGGGGCAGGCGCTCGACACTCCGACGTTCGAGTTCGTGCGCGCGCGACTGGCGCAGGCGGCCTACATCGCGCCGCTGGTGCTGATGTTCATGCTCGCGAACCACTACCCGCTGCTCTTCGGCGGCAATCCCTGGCCGTGGCCCGCGGTCGCTGGCGCAGTGCTCGCACTTGGGACGTTCGTCGTCGCCGCGGTCGACCGCCTCGCTCGCGCCGCTGCGCGCGGCCGCGAGGGATGAACAGCGCCGCGCCTGCGATCGACTCGGAGACGCGGCGCGCGTGACGACGGCGTTCGAGAACACCGCCTCGACTGCTCAAGGCTCGCTACAGGTCGAATGTCACCGCGAGGCCGTTGCTCAGGTTGGCGCCGGAGCCGCACGGGCCCTGCGGATCGCGGTAGTAGACCTGGAAGTAGCGCGTGGTCCCGACGGTGATGAAGTTGGGGCCGAAGCGCGCGTTGGCGCTGCTCACCAGATCCGGACCTTCGAAGAACACGCCGCCGGCGCTGGCCTGGCGCACCGGGAAGCGCAGGTAGCCGCCGAAGCTCCCCGGTCCCGGCGAGACGCACAGTCGCCCGTCCGCCAGGGGCACGTTGTTGGGGCTGAAGCCGACGAAGAGCAGGCCGTTGGTGTTGGGCGTGAGACCGTCGACGCGCAGCACCAGGTTGTCCTGGAGGATGCTCGACGAGCCGGTGTCCACGTCCAAGCGGGCGCCTGCGCCGGTCGAGTTCGCGCAGCCGGCGAAGGCGTCGTCATTGCCGCAGGGCGCGGCGCTCACGCACTGGCAGAAGGGCGTCGCGAACTGCGGGCCGTCGAGCACGTCGATCGACACGCTGTCCTGGCGCTGGCCGATGCGCGCGATCAGCGTGCTGGTGCCGCGCGCCAGCGGCGTGACCAGGCCGCTCGAGCTCACGCTCGCGATGGCGGGGATCGAGCTCTGGTAGATCAGCCCGGGGAGCCGCGTGATGTCGCGCACTTGCCCGTTGGAGTAAGTGCCGAGCACGTTGACCTGCATCGACTCGCCGAGGTTGGTGAACACCACGTTCTGCGGAACGATCCGCACGCTCTGCAGCGTCGCGGTGGTGGTGACGTTCAGAGTCAGCGGGGGCGAGGTGAAGTACTCGTCAGCGGCGTTCGCGCCGAGCGCGTAGAGCGTGATCGGGCCGATGGCGTCGGGCGGAATCACCACGCTGATCGAGAAGGGCGGAGCTTCGTCGACCTCGAACACTCCCGGTCCGACGATCGCTGCGCGCGTGAGCGTGCCAGTGGGATCGTCGACAACGAAATTCACCGTCGAGCCCGCGGCGACGTTCGAGCCGTTCGCCGGCGAGCTGATCGAGAGCGCGCCCAGCACTCCCAAGTGTCCGCCCAGACCCGAGGGAAGCACCGGACCGTTGAGGGCCGAGATGGTCGCCGGGAAGGGCGCGAACTGCGGATCGGTCGGATCGAGCGCGAGCAGTTGTGCGAGGCGCGTGGAGTAGTTCCCGTCGCGCGTGGCGCTGGTGTGGATGCTGCCCAGCCCGCCGAAGATGCTCTGCGCGCTGCTCACGATGCCGCCCTCCTGGCTGAGGCGGCCAACGATGCCGTCGTGCTGCAGGCTCTGGAACACGTCGCCCAGCGGCGCGAAGAACTTCACCACGCGGTAGAACGCGCCGATCCAGCCGGGAACGAGCGTCAACACGTCGGAGCCGCCGGTGCCGACCATGGCGTGGCCGGGGATGTCCGTCGCGCCGATCGAGAGGATCGCGGCGCCGCCCACCGAGAGGTCGGCGACCGCGCCGTTCGACGGATCGCCGATGACGGCCGAGACCGCCGAGATGAACAGATCGCCCAGCACCGGCACGCTCATGATCGCCACCGACAGGTTGCCCAGCGGCGAGCCCAGGTGCGGCGTGTTGAGCGTCACGAAGCGATTGACGTCGCCTTCGAAGTAGTTCTCGCGCGTGCGGTAGAACTGCGAGTTGATGTGGTTGCGGCCGAGGATGCCGCCCATGCTGTGGCCGGCGTAGTCGACCTGCACCGCGATCTCCTTGTTGTTCTGGAGCAGCGTGCGGATGTTGCGGATGAACTGCCGCGGGCGCAGCAGGTTGGTCGCGAACGGCCGGTCGTTGGTGGCCTGGTAGTCGCCGGTGAAGATGAAGTAGCGCGGATCGGTGGCGAGCGGGAAGGTCCAGGTGCCCGCGTTCGACCACAGCCCGTGCACGAGCAGCACCGGCGGCCGCGTCAGCGAGAAGCCGCGCTGCGACTCGAAGTTGTCGTGCGTGCTGCTGAATTCGAGCTTCACCGTCAGATCGCGCCGACCGACGCCGGCGGAGCTGCCGTTGTCGAAGTTCTCCGGCGAGCGGAACACCGCGAAGGCCAGGTGCTGTCCGTTCACTTCGACGGTCGAGGTGCTCACGCTCGCCGCGAAGGCGTCGCTGCCGGGCAGCGCGAAGCTCCCGTTGCCGTTGGCGCCTTCCTCGAGCGAGAACACGGCGCTGCCCGCGCTGGGCAGCGTTGCGCGCACGAGCATGCGCGACACGCCGTCGGCCGCGATCGCGCTGGCCTTGGTTCCGCGCGTCGCCAGGCGCGTCGGATCGGTGTCGATCGAGCCGTTCGAGAGCACCAGCTCCGCCGGGTCGAGCAGCTCCATCGCCGTGAGCGTCAAGTTGTCGATCACCACGGCCGAGTCGAGGATCCCGTCGCCCACATCCGCGATGCGGAACTGCAGTGCGAACGGCCCTTGGAACGGCACGTCGACGTCGACCGACTGCCACACCGTGACGCCCGCATCGGGCAAGCCCACGCCGAACGCGCTGTCGACGCCGGCCGGCTCTTCGGCGTACAGGTTGTAGCCCGTGCCGCCGGCGCGCGGGCTCGAGACCGGAATGAAGAACGAGCTGTCGACGTTGGCGAGCGCGATGGTCTGGCTCGCGCTGCCCTGAACGACGCGCGCGGTGAAGGTGTCGTTGAAGCCCGCGAGCACGAAGTCGGGGAACTCCGAGCTGAGGAACAGGAAGTCGAAGTGCAGCTTGGTCGCGCCCTCGGGCGGATCGAACTGCAAGGTCAGCAGCACTTCGTCGCCGAACACGCCGGTGGGGGCGAAGTCGGCGCCCGGTTCAGCCTGACCGCCGACCACGCCGGTCGAGAGCGTGACCAGCGACGAGCCGCGGCGCGGCTGGATCACGCCGAAGTTGGCCGAAACCGCAGCGCCGGCTGCCGGCCCGCTCAGCGTGGAGTTCGTGACCCAGGCCGGGTTGACGTCGAGCGCGGCGACGAAGTTGCCGGGCCCGAGCTGCTGCGTGCCGCCGTCGACCACGTAAGCGCCGCTATTTGCGATTTCCTCGCGGGTCTGTTGTGCACTGGCGACCGTGCACGCTCCCAGCAGGGCTGCGGCGCGCAAGTTCGTTCGAAGGATCTTGTTCATGGGGGAGGGCTCCAAAGTTCGTCAAGGTGACCAGCTCGCGACGACGGCGTGCTCGCCATCGACCGCGTGCACGAAGTACAGGCGCGACTCGCGCGTCGACCACTGCGGCGCGCCCCAGCAACGGGCCGACACGCACAGCGGCGCGGGTGAGCTCGCACCGGTCGAGAGCACGTACAGCGACGGGGCGCCGACCCACGCGTCGCCGGCTTCGACTAGCGCGTAGCAGACCCAGGCGCCGTCGTGCGAGGCGCGCAGCGAGCCCGCGCGCAACTCGACGCGCTTGCGCAGCGCACCGCTCGGCGCGTGTTCCGCGAGCAGACGTCCGTCGCGCACCGCGCGAATCGCCAGGCGCTCGCCGTCCAACTCCACGCGCACCAGGCCTTCGACGGGCATTGCGGCGACCTCGAACAACTCGCCGGGTGTCGTCTCGCACACGCGCCACTGCGGCGGCTCGTCCGTGCTCGACGCGCGCAACCAGCCGCCCTCCACGCGCGCGAACACTTCGCGCGAGTCCGCGCTCCAGCAGCGCGTCGACCAGCTCACGAGCGGCGTCGAACCCAGCGCCGCGAGCGCGGCCGGCGACCACTCGATCGCGCGCGTGCGGCCGGCGCCGAGCTCGTACAGCTCCAGTCGCGGAGGCGCACTCGGCGCTTCTCGCTCCCACAACAGCTGCTGGCCGTCGGGCGAGAGCGCGAGGCCCTGCTCCGCACGCAACTCGACCGGCGCGGCATGCGGCAGTGCTTCGAACGGCTCGCGCTCCTCGCCTGCAGGCGCGCACGCGAGCGCTAGCACGCTGGCTGCGGCGCACTCGCACAGTCGCACGACGAGCGCTGCTCGTGATCCGACGCGACGCGCCGACGCACTGGCGAACGGGTTGGCGAGCTTGCTCGCGCGCGTGTTCGCTCGTTGGCCGTCACCGCGCTCGCAATCGCTCTCGAACATCGCGAGCGCACGCTAGCGCTGCGCCCGGGAAGGCAAGGTGAAGATCCCTTCAGCTTGCGCGCGCTTCCCGAACTCGGCCCCGGTGGTCCCATTCGGCGGACGCGGCGCATGCCGCCGACCGGCTCGGCGTCAACTTGGCAGCGCGGCTGTCAGGTTGGCGCGCAGGGCGCCTACCCCGGCCCGCAGCTCGGCCCGAACTGTCGCAGCTGCAAGGGGTTGCGAGTAGGCCGCGGGTTGGTACGCAGCTTGCCTTCGCGGCCGCGCCGGCGCGTTTTCGAGCCGGCCCAAATCAACCACCTCCAAGGAGTCCTGACCATGCAACTGATCCCCTGGAAGCACCGCAATGGCGTTCGCCCCTCGCTCCACAGCGCGCACCCGCTCGACACGCAGTTCGATGCGCTCGTGCAGCAGTTCTTCTCGGGCCCATTCGTCGGCGAGGCCGCAGCGCACGCGGGCAGCCTCGCGACCGCGATGGACGTGAGCGAGAGCGCCGATGAGGTCGTGCTGCGCGCCGACCTGCCGGGCGTGCCCTCCGACGCGCTCGAGATCACCTTCAACGAAGGCGTGCTCACCATCTCCGGCGAGAAGCGCGACGAGCACAACCGCGAGAAGGAAGGCTGGCGCGTGAGCGAGCGCCGCTTCGGCTCGTTCAAGCGCAGCTTCGCGATTGCGAGCCCGGTCGACGAATCGAAGATCGCGGCGGAGCACAAGGACGGCGTGCTGACCGTGCGCCTGCCGAAGGTTGCGCCGCCCAAGGCGCGCAAGATCGAGATCCGCCCGAGCTGAGTCGAGCGCCTCGTTCCGCAACGGTTTCGACCTCGACCGCCGGTCGCGCACCCCGCGCGGCCGGCGGTCGCGCCGTGTCCGAGTCCTTGCTCTCCAGTCCGCTGCGCCACTACCTGCCCGTGGTCACGCGCGCCGACCACGTCGCGCCGTCGCGGACCAGCTCGACGCGTCCGCGCGCGAGCGGCTCGGGCAACTCGATCGTCACCGCGCTCGAGTAGGGGAGGCGCAGCACGATCTTCGCGAGCTTCTCTCCACCCAGCGACGTGAGCACCTCGTCGCCGCCTTGGCCGAAGTACGACGGCTGCCCCAATTGCTCGCGCACGATTCTCCTGCCGTCGACGCCGACGAGTTCGAGCAGCGTGTTGCGCGGCGCGCCGCGGAGCGCGAACCCGCCGCGGCCGCGTTCGTTGCGCAGGATGCGCGCGCGCCCGCCGCACTCGGTGAGCACCAGGTCTGCGTCGCCGTCGCCGTCGAGATCGCCCGCGTACAGCCCGCGTCCGACGAACGGGCGCGCGCGCAGCTCGCCCGCGGCCTCGATCAGCTCCTTGAAGCGCCCGCGCCCGTCGTTCTCGAACAGTTGCGCGAACTGCGCGTGCGTCTTGCCGTCGTGGTACAGCGCGATGTTGTCGATGATGTGGCCGTTTGCGACGGCCAGATCGAGGTCGCCGTCGAGATCGAAGTCCTCGAGCACGCAGCCGAAGCCGACCCACAGCCAGCTCGGCGCTTCGAGCCCGCTCTGCATCGTCAGGTCGTCGAACATGCCGCCGCCGAGGTTCGAGTACAGCGTGTTCGACTCCTCGTCGAAGTTGGTCACGAACAACTCGAGATCGCCGTCGCCGTCGACATCGCCGCTCGCAAGTCCCATCCCGGCCTCGGTCATGCCGCGCCCGTCGACGCCCGTGCCCGACAGCAGCGTGCCGTCCTCGAACGTGCCGTCGCCGCGTCCGAACCAGAGGCGGTTCTCGGTGCTGTCGTTGGCCACGTACAGATCGAGATCGCCGTCGCCATCGAAGTCGCCCGCGATCACGCCCAGGCCCTTGCCGTTCGAATCGCTCAAGCCCGCCGCTGCGGTCGCATCGACGAACGTTCCGTCGCCGCGGTTGATCCACAGCCGATCGGCGAGCCCGGGATAGGCGTCGGGATGGCACGCCGAGCGATAGCCCTCCTTGCGCTCGCCGCACCACACGGGCTTGGCGAGATCGACCTCGACGTACGCCGCGACGTACAGATCGAGATCACCGTCGCCCTCGGCGTCGAAGAACGTCGCTGCGCTCGTCCAACGTTCGTCGCGCAGCCCCGAACTCTGCGTCGCGTCGCGAAACGACCCCTTGCCGTCGCCGACGAGCAGCACGTCCGCGCCTAGGTTCGTCACGTACAAGTCGACGTGGCCGTCGCCGTTCACATCGCCGGCCGCGACGCCCATCGCATAGCCCGAGTGCGCTGCCGCGCCGCTTCGCGCCGTCGCGTCGACGAACTTGCCCGCGCCATCGTTCAAGTACAGCCGATTGGTCGGCAGCTCGCCCTGCGGCTCGCGGAACTCGCCCGGGCGCTCGCCAGCGAGGCGCATCGGCCCGCCCTGCAGCAGGTACAGATCGAGATCGCCGTCGCCGTCGACATCGACGAGCGCCGCTCCCGCACCCATCGTCTCGGGCAGGTGCTTCTCCGGCGTGAGCCCGGCGTCGTGCACGAAGTCGACTCCGCTCTGCGAGGTCACGTCGACGAACCAGCCGACGATTGCCGTGCTGTCTTGTTTCGCCGGTTGCTCGTCGCGCGAGCACGCCGCCGCGAGCGCTACGAGAGCCCACGTCACCGCTGCGAGCGCGTTGGTTGTACGGTGCCAGAGCAATCTGTCCCACGCCGCGAAACGCAACGGGCAGCCCGGACGCAACGGCGGCGTGGGACAGATTGCTCTGGCACCGTACAACCAACCGTTTTGACTCATGACGTGACGTGGCGCACGCAACGCCGTCACATCGCGCGCGCCTCCGCCACGCATCTCGACTTCGCGCCCTTCACCGTGCGTCCGCACGGCCGGTTCGTCGGCGCAGCCCACTCCGCGATCGGCGATTCGCACAGCCGCGGCGCCCGCGCCCTCGCCAAGCTGCACGCCTCCGCGCTCTCCACTGCGCATCCTCACGAGCCCCTCGCAGCCTCAAGCCGCTTCACGATCTGTGCATCGTCCGGCCGCAGCGCCAACGCGCGTTCGAAGTACCCGCGCGCCCGCTCGCGCTCACCACGTTCGAGCACCAGATCGCCCGCGCGCACCCACAACCTCGCGTCGCTCTTCCGCGCACCCGCCGCCTCGAGCACCGCCAGCGCCGCCGCAACATCGCGCGCCTCCTCCGCCTCGAGCCGCGCGTGCCGCAGCGCGATCGCCACGACCTCGTCCTCCGTCGCGAGCTGCGCCGCGCGCCCGTACGCCGCGCGCGCGAGCTCAACGCGCCCCAGCGCCCGCTGCGCATCGCCGACCGCGGCCCAATTCGAACCGTGCCTGGGATCCAGATCGACCGCGCGCTCGGCGAAGTCGAGTTGATCGAGCAGCGGCGTGATCCGCCGATGCTCCGCCAGCACCTCCAGCGCGCGCTGCGTGCGCCCCAGCCGCTTGAGCGCCTGGCCGAGCCCGAACAGCGCCGCCGCATCGCACGGATCGCGCTTCAACGCCAGCTCGAACTGCGCCGCCGCCTCCTCGTGCCGTCCTTCGCGCGCCGCGCGCAACCCGCGCAGCCGCGCCGCATCCGCGTGCTCCGCGCCGACGCGCGCGAGCCACTCCTCCAGCGCCGAATCGCTCTCGCCAAAGCGCCCCAGCGCCTCCGCCGCATCGATGCGCAGCCGCAGAGAGGCCTCATCCTCGCGCGGCAACTCCTCCAGCGCCTCCGCGTGCCGCCCCAGCTTGAACAGCGCCGCGCCCCGCAACGCCGCGCCCTCGCGCCCCAGCCCCTTCGCACACTCCAGCGCCGCCGCGTACCGATGCAGCGCCATCAGCGCCTCGCTCAACTGCCGCCGCAGCGCCTCCTCTCCGGGCGCCGCCGCCAGCGCCGCCTCGAGCACCTTCACGGCCTCGCCGCGCTCACCGTTGCTCCACAATTCTCTCGCGCGCGCTGCGGGCTGCGCCTTGGTTTGCTCCGTGGCTTGCTCCTCGGGCCGCTTTCCCTCGCGCCCCGCCGCCGCACCTCCGTTCGCCGCCACCGGCGCGCACGCGAGCACCACCGCCGCCCACATCATCCGCTCATCCTATTGCACGCCGCGCACTCGTTCCCCCTGCGCCCGTCGCTCGCTACCCTGTCGCCAGCGTTGCACCCGTAGCTCAATTGGACAGAGCATCGGTCTTCGGAACCGAGGGTTGTGGGTTCGAGTCCCCCCGGGTGTACCAGCCTCGCGAGGCGCGCGGTCATGCGGCGTACGAGGACGAGAGACGCGCGGCGACTAAACGCTGACGCACCAGCGCCCGTCGGCGAAGACGCGCTCGCCGTCGAGCCAGACCGAGTCGGTAGCCACGAAGACGTCGACGTGGTGGCGGGCGAGGGATTTGTCGATCTCGGGCTTGGGGTAGGTCGCGTGTTTGGCGCCGAGCGAGAGGTGCACGCCGCACATGCGCTCGAAGGCGCCGATGTCGTTGACGACGCGCGTGGGAGAGAAAGCGCGGTTGAGGCCGAAGCCCAGTTCGCGCACGCGGATGTCGGTCTCGTCGGCGCGGATGGTGGCGAGCACGGCGTCGAGTTCGGGCGTGGAGTCGAGGGTGTCAACGACGCGACCGCGGTCGATGACGAGGGTGGGCGATGGGGTGGGGCGGTTGACCTCGAAGCGGCGGTCGCCGAAGGCCGCGATGCGCACGCGGCCGGAGACGGCGTCGAGGAGCTTGGACTCGGTGAAAACTTCGCCGATCGGGAACTGGCCGCCGCGATTGGCGAGAGCGCGGTAATCGCCGACGTTGAGCTTGGCGGGCTCGAGACCGGCGGAATAGCAGAGCTGCTCGCCGTCGCTCACGATCACGGCGCTGCGCGTGCGGTCGATGCGCTCCTTCAGCGCTGCGCCGGTGTCGCGGTAGTAGTCGCGCTCGTAGGCGAGTGCGTCGACGTAGAACTCGGTTTGGGGGCCGGTGATTCGTGCGAGGTGCGGGTGCTCGATCACGGCCAGGCCGCGGCGAAAGAGCTCGAGCCGGATGCGGTAGGCGTCGAGGCGGAAGCTCGTCGACTGGATCAGCACGACGAGGGAGCGCGGCGGCAGAGCTGCGAAGGCGGCGAGGATCGCCGCGGGCGCGAGCGCGTCGAATTCGATGGACCTCGCCGTCGGCAGGCAGCGCTCGTAGGTCGCGCGCAGGAGCTGCGCCAGTTCGCTTTGAGCGTCCCAGACGATCAGGGCCGGCGTCGTGGGCTCGTGCTCGATTGCGAGCGTCAGGACCTCGCGCACATGGCGCACGGCGCGCTCGACCAGCGCGCGCTCGGGATCGGGAGCGGTGGGCGGCAAGGAACTCGCGCGGGAGGCTAGCACGGCGGGCGCGGGTCGTGCTCAGCGTCGCCGGTCCGGGCTTGAGGGCAGCTCGTGCAAGTCGTGCACAGACTCGATCGTCTGGCGCGCGCAGCAGGCCTCAGGACCCCGACAAGCAAGACTCACGCTGCTGGATCGTCGCGGCGAGCGAGAGGCCAGTGGATCGGTTGCGGAGCACTTGGACTGAGTCGTGCGCGTGCGCACGCGGCGGCGTGAATCCAATTGAGGAATCGAAGCGTTTGGCATAGCTCGCGGCGCGACGAAGAGCGGCTTTCGAGGTCGTGTTCACGTGCTGGGCGTGAAGCTGGAGCTGCTGCCCAGTAATTTGCGCGGGTCAGTGCGTGTGCACGCGCGCCAGGCGAGGACGAACTCGCGCGGCGCCGGAGTGCGGCGCGAGGCCGCGAGGGGCGATGGTGGAGAGCGGCGTCATGGAGGCTGAGGTCTACGAGGCGTCGGACGGCGAGGTCCCAGTCGAAGCACGGCTGGAGCGGGAGACGGTGTGGCTCACGCAGGATCAGATGGCGACGATGACCGGGCTTGAGGGCCGTTCGTCGATTTCCTCCACAGCATCGAGCGGTTGTACTTCGGTCGCCATCCCGACGTCCAAACAGTAGCCTTGGACCGGCGCTTCCCCGATCCAGCTTGGGTTCGAAATCGCATCCCCCATGAACGATGTTCAAGCAGCGGCCACCGCACCGCGTCGCCCGTTCCTTCGTCTCGCGCTCTTCGGTTTCACCGCTCTCGCCGCACTGACCCTTCTTGGCGGCGTTGCTTGGCGCACTATCGAGGGGGCCACGCGCGCGGACACGCCTGAGCTCTATGCGCGGCTGGCCGAGACCATCTGTCCAACGATGCATCCTGTCGGCGCGAAGCTCCGTACCGTCTCGAACGCCGAGCAACTCGCCGGCGTCAGGGAGCGCCGAGCGACAGTGCGCGGCATCCAGCAGCGCGGCGCGGTGCTGGCCGAACTCGCGAGCGTGGACGAGCGCAATGTCGAAGCCATCTTGAAGCTCCACGAGGAGCAGAAGGGGCTTGCTCCCTTCGTTAACGCCGCTGCGCTGGCGGTGTTCGGATTGGCGACCGAAGATGCTTCGGCTTCGCATGACGGCGGCCGAGCCGTGTTGGATGAGGGCGGTAAGTTGCTCTTGCTGCTTGGTGAGATCGCTCGCATCGAGGAACGTCACCGTGCCAACTTGATTACGCTCGCGAAGCTTGCGCCCCAGTTCAGCGGCCCCGTTGCAGAGAGGTGCTTTCTAACTGGCGAGTTCTCCGAGAGCGGCATCTTCTTCGGACCAGATGAGCACACGCTTACTGTCAGGCACTCGCTCGAGACCACACTGCACGACTGCATGGTCTACATCCAACTCGTCGACGAGGACCGCCTTACCACGGTCAACGTGCGCTTCGTCCCGGAGTGGCCCGCGGCGACCACACTGGAGGCCAAGTTCGACGCGGGCGAGTTCGAAGGCGCCACGCCCGAACGGATTGACGAGGTCCTAGTTCGTGTGTGGGCTCGCGAGCAGTCATCTCCAGGCCTTGACCAGCAGCGTCCCATCTTCGGATGGTGACGCCACTGGGCGAAGCTCTCGCTCGCGCGCCGAGCGGGCGCTGGAGAGCTGATCCTCGCTCCGCCCTTACCCCTGGCGTCAAAGCACGAATGCACGGGGGGCGGCGCGTGAATTGGCGGCGCACGAAGAGAACACCGCAGTCTTGTGATGTGCGTCCCGCGCGCGCCGACTGTTCTCGCTGGCGGTGCTCGGTTGCGGTGTGCGACTTTCCGAGCAAGGTCGGGCACGTGTCCACGATGTTGCCGCGGAGCTGTGTTGAGCACATGAGCATGCTGGCCTCTCGCAGGCGCCGCGGCGTGAACCGCAGCGCCCGGCCCAAGCGAGCTCGCGAGCGAACTCAACGCGCGAGCACGAGCACCGAGTTGGTGCGCTCGGCGACGTCGCCCGTGAAGGGGTCGATCTCCATGCCTTGGAAGATGCGCAGCCAGCCGGGTTGCACGTTGCCGGGGAGGGTGAAGGTGAACAGCGCGTCGCCGGACGCGCCGATCGGGCCCAGTCCGTGCAGGCGGAAGCGTTCGTTCAACTGCTCGATCACGCTGGCCGAGTCGGGCGTGAGGCGCGGCTCTTTGCCCTGTTGCAGACGGCCGTTGAGCGCGGGTGTGCCGTGCAGGACGAGCAGCGTCGAGGCGCCGGGAGAGGTGGCGCCGACGAGCTCGAGCGTCGGGTCGGGCGACGCGGGCGTGGTCACCGAGCCGAACTGCGTGATGCTCGCAGCGCCGCCGCCGTCGAGGATCGCGACGCCGGAGTGACGCAGCGAACTCGAGGCGTCGCCGCGCGCGCCGCGGCCCGGAACCACGTTCGGCCCGAAGTACTCCTCCGGCGTGCCCTTGGCGCCGCCGCGAATGATGTCGGTGGCGTCGCCCGCGACGATGGCCACCGAGCCCAACGCGACGACCAACGCGTCGCCGCCGCTCGCCCCGTTGACGGTCATGGTGTGGCTCCCGTCGCCGCCCTTGCCGCCTTCGACGGTGGTGCGCGCGAGATGGACGCGCGCGAAGTTCCAGCAGCTCAAGCCGATCGCGCCGCGCTTGGGGCTGACGCCGGAGTTCGCGCCGTCGCCGCCCTTGATGTCGCAGTCGGTGAGCTCGACGCGCGAGGCGCTGACCGTCATCCCGACGAACGGCACGAGCGACGAGACGTTCGGACGCACGATGCAGCGCTGAAAGCGCACGTCGGCGCTCTGGCTCACGTGGATCATCCGAGCGCCGGCGCCGAAGGACGCAGAGCCTGCGACGCGACAATCGTCGATCCACACTGTGCCGGCGCTGTTCTCGATGAGCAGCTGTTGCGACAGGGACTCGAGCTTGAAGCCGCTGAGCACGGCCAGCTCGCCGGACGGCACGGCGCTGATCGAGACGGGGCCGACGATGCGCGGAAGTCCGTCCGCGACGATCGTCACGCCGCGCGACAGCGTGAATCCGCCGTATGTGCCGCCCGCGACGATCACGCGATCTCCCGGGGCTGCGACCGCCAGCGCTGCGTCGATGGTGCTGAATTGACCGGGAAGGCTGCCGTCGTCGTCGACGTAGTGGGTCGTCTGTGCGAACGTCGGCGCCGTCAGTATCGCGGAGAGGATCACGGTTCGAAACATGCGGCTACTCCAGGGTGGGGGGGCACGGTGTCCGCCGAGCTCGCGCCCAGTTCACTCCCCAGGCGCCGAGCGGCGCCCTGAAGGTTCACCCGATTCGGAATTTCGAGTTGTTCCAGCGTCGGTCAGCTCGCACGGATGTCGACCCTTTATCGCTCGCGTCGCGTGAGCGCCTAACATCGGAACCCCCATGAGGAGCGACGTTGCGTTCGTGGCGATGAAGGGCCGCACGACACCGAGATGGATGCCTGGCGCTGCGCTGCTGGTGCTAGCGCTCGTGCTCGGCGCGGCGTGCCGCAGCACGGTCGATTCGCGCACCGCGACGGCGGAGGCGATCGAGGCCGGTGACTGGAGCGCGGCGACGCGCGAACTCGAGCCGCGGGCGCGTGCGGGGGATGCGCTGGCGCAGACGGCGCTGGCGGCGGCGCACTTCAGCGGCGAGGGCGCGCCGCGCGATGTGGCGCTGGCGGCGCAGTGGTACGAGAAGGCGGCGCGGCAGGGCGAGGCGCGCGCGCAGTATTCGTTGGCGGTGATGCTCGAGCGCGGCGAGGGCGTGGCGCTCGACGAGGCCTTGGCTGCGCAGTGGTACGAGAGCGCCGCGCAGCAAGGCCACGCGGGCGCGCAGAACAACCTGGGGCTTATGTACTCCGAGGGTCGCGGAGTTGTGCGCGACGAGCGGCGCGGCTTCGAGCTGCTGAATCAGGCGGCGGCGCAGGGGCTCGTCGAAGCGCGCTATGCGGTGGGCTTGATGTTCGCGCGCGGCCAGGGCGTGGAGCGCGATGAGCTCGCTGCGGCGACATGGATCGGCGGCGCGGCCGAGCGCGGCTTGCCGCAGGCGCAGGCTCAGTACGGGCTGCTCTTGATCGAGGGGCGCGGGGTCGCGCGCGACGTCGGGGCGGGGCTCGAATGGCTGCGGCGCGCGGCCGGGCAGGGGCTGGCGAGCGCGCAGGCGCAACTGGGCATCGCACTCGCGCGCGGCGTGGGTGCGCAGGCGACGCCCGGCGAGGCGGAGGGCTGGTTGCGCGCGGCGGCGGAACAGGATCTGGGCGCGGCGCAGGTAGCTCTCGCTCTGGCGTTGCTCGAGCGCGACGACGAGGCGGCCAGTCGCGAGGCCGCGCAGTGGCTCGAGCGCGCGGCGCAGCGCGGTGACGCGGTCGCTCAAGACAATCTCTCGCTCTTGTTGCTCCGCGGCCGCGGAGTGGCGCAGGATCCGGCGGCGGCGGCCCAGTGGGCGCGGCGCGCGGCGGAGCAAGGCCTGGCGAGCGCGCAGGCGCGGCTCGGCGCGATGTACGAGCACGGGCGCGGCGTGGAGCGCGACGAGGTCGCGGCGTTCGCGTGGTACACGCTGGCCCAGGCGCAGGATGCGACGGCGCGCGAGCGGAGGGAGAAGCTGGCGGCGCGTCTGTCGAGTGAGCAGATCGAGCGCGCGGATGCGTTGCGGCGCGAGTGGCGCGCGGCCGCGTCGAACTAGGAGCGGTGGGTGCGCTCGCGAGTGTGTCCGCGAAGGTGATCGGGCGCCGGTACGGCGACGCGAGACAGAGTCACTTCGCGCGCTTGGGTGCAGCGCTCTTGCGAGTGGCGCTCGCAGGCTTGGGCTTCGAAGTGCGCGCGGCGGCCGGCTCGCGTTCGGGCGCGGACGGCGCGGACACCGGAGCGCCCGCGAGCGCGGCGAGCACTGCTTGCGCGTGGCCGTCGACCTTGACCGGCGACCAGATCGCGGCGATGCGGCCGCGCTCGTCGATCAGGAACGTCGAGCGGATCACGCCCTTGACCTTCTTGCCGTACATGAGCTTCTCGCCGTAGGCGCCGAACGCCGTGGCGAGCTTGTTGCCTTCGTCGACGAGCAAGTCGAAGGGCAGCTCGAACTTGCTGCGGAAGCCGGCGTGCGACTTGAGTGAATCGCTCGACACGCCCAGGACGGCCGCGCCCGCTTCGCTCAGCGCCGCGTGGTGGTCGCGGAAGTCGCAGGCCTCGCGCGTGCAGCCCGGCGTGTTGTCGCGCGGGTAGAAGTACAGGACCAGCTTGCGTCCGGCGAAGTCGGACAGCGACACGGTCTTGCCCGAGGTCGAGGGCAGGGAGAAGGCGGGGGCAGGCTTTCCGACGGCGATCATGGCGCGTTGGGGGGGGGGCAGCGGGGAGGGGCGCGAGGGCTAATGGACGAACTCGGCGTCGGCGCGGGGACGCGCGCCCCGCAGGCTCGACAGCGCTCGAACGGCGCGCCGCACGAGCCCCGCGGGCGTGAGCGTGGATCGTAGCCCGCATTTGCCCGAGAATCCGCGAAGGAAGCGGCGGCCCGGGGCCACCAAGCCGCGGCCGCATGTGAACACCGACTACCGCAGCCTCTCCGATGTCGCGCTCCGCGACCGCATCCTGGCCGGCGACCAGGACGCGGCGCGCTTCGTGTTCGAAGAGCACTTCGACGCGCTGTACGAGTTCGCGCACTACCGGCTGGGCGGGGATCGGGCGCAGGCCGAGGACGCCGTACAGGACACCTTCGTGGTCGCGCTGGAATCGCTGGAGAGCTTCGACGGACGCTCGAGCCTGCACACCTGGCTGTGCGGCATCGCCAAGAACAAGATTCGGGCGCACCGCCGCAAGCGCCGGCCGGCGGCGCTCGAGGACGTGCTCGAGGGCGCTGACGAGCAAATCGACGAAATCCTCGCGCGCGTCTCGAGCGAGCCTCTCCCAGACTGGGTGCTCCAGCGCAAGGAGACGCGCGAGCTGGTCGGCGCGACGCTCTCGTCCCTGCCGCCCGACTATCGCCGCGCCTTGATCGACAAGTACGTCGCCGGCCGCAGCGTGGCGCAGATCGCCGCCACCGTCGGCAAGAGCGAGAAGGCCGCCGAGTCGATGCTCACGCGCGCGCGCCTGGCCTTTGCCGACGTGTTCGAACTGCTCGCGCGCAAGCGAGGAGAGTTGCCGTGAGCCGCCGCTTCGAGATCTTCGAGCGCAACCTCGCGCTCCTGCTCACGCGCGCTTACCAGCCTGTGCGCGCGCAGCCCGCCTTTCGCAAGCGCGTGGCCGAGCGCTTCGTCGCCGGCGCCGAGGCGCTGGCGCGCACGCGCCAGCTCGAGCGCAGCGCACGCCGCGGTGCTCGCCCCGCTCACGCTCGCCCCAGCGAACCCCGATCGCTCCGCGGGCCGCGCGCGCTGCCGCCGCTCGTGCGCTGGTCGCTGGTCGGCGTCGCGGCGCTGCTCGCAGTGTTCCTGTCGCGGCCCTGGCTCACGAGCGAGCTCGAACAGGCGCCCACGCTCGAAGCGATCCTGGCGCGTGGCGAAGTGGCCTCGCGCACCTCGAGCAGTTCGCCGTGGAGCGCCACCGGCGGCCTCGACGATGCGCAGCTAGAGTTCGCGGGGGCCTACCTCGAGCTCGCCACGCCGGCGGAACTGCCTGCGCAGGTGCAGTGGGGCGCGCGTGCGGAGGGCGGCTCGCGCGCAGAGCGTTGGAGCGTGTTCCCCGGCTCGCGCGCGCTGTTCGAGCGCAGCGGCGACGCGGTCGCGGTCGAGCTGCGCGGCGGAGGCCTCATCGCGCGCGCTGCAGGCGCGCCGGTCGCTGAGCGTCGCCTGCGCAGCCCCCAGGGTGAACTCGAGCTGCGCGGCGCGTTCGACGTGCGAGCCAGCTTCGAAGCGCCGCCGGATCTGCGCTCGTTCGCGAGCTGCGCCGCGCCGCCGGAGCAGTGGCTGCACGTGCAAGTTCGCCGCGGCAGCGCGCTCGCGGCGGCGCGCGACTCGAGCGAGCGACGCGAGCTCGGCCAGAGCGCCGAGGGTTACTTGTGCGGCGGAGCGCTGGTCGACGCAGCCGCACCGCTCGACACTTCGAAGCCCACGCGCACGCAGGTGGGCGACGAGGCCGAAGCGGCGGCGCCTGCTAGCGCGGATCCGCAGCCGCAACCCTGGGTGCGCGGCGTGGTGCGCAGCGCCGGCCCGGGCGGCGTCGCACTCGAGCAGTTCGAGATCGTTGCGCTGCCCACCCTGCTCCTGCCTCAGGTCGCAGAACCTGTCGCGTTCGCGTTCCGCGCTGCGGGCGGAGCGTTCGAACTCTTCGGCGCTGCTCCCGCTCGAAGCGGCCTGCGCGAAGGTCCTGCCACGCTGTTCGCCAAGGCCCCGGGTTTCGCGCTCGCGCGCGCTGAAGTCGTGCTCGACGGTTCGAGCGCGCCGCTCGAGCTCGAGTTCGAACTCGAACCGGGCGCGAAAGTCGAGGGCCTGGTCGTCGACGCGCAGAGCGGTCGGCCGATCGAGGGCGCGTACGTCGTGTCCGAGCGCGACTCGCAGCTCGCGGTGCTGTCGATCGCGCCCTCCGAGAACGGCGAGTTCGCGCACGCGGTGCGCACGCGTCCCGGCGGCGACTTCGCGCTCGAGCGGCTCTCGCGCGGCACGCACTCGCTGCGCGCCAGCGCGCCGGGTTACGGCCAGTCCTGGCTGGAGGTGCGCGAGCTCGAGCCGGGTCAGACGCGCGCCGGCGTCCGCTTCGAGTTGAAGCCCGCGGGCGCCATCGCCGGCGTGGTGCTCGACGAGCGCTCGCAGCCCGTGGCTGGCGCGCTGGTGCTCGCTTCGACCACCGACTTCGAGCGCAAGCGCCCGAGCGTGACCTACGCGCGCACGTTGAGCGACGGCGAAGGCCGCTATCGCATCGACGACCTCGGCGCGGGCGCGTGGGCGTTGCTCAACTTCGGCGCGAACCCCGGCAGCATCGCGCCCGACTATCGCTTCGTGCAGGTCGAAGCCGGCCGCACGAGCACGCTCGACTTCAAGCCGGCGGACGCGGGCCATGTGCTCGTGGGGCGGCTGGTCGATGCCCGGGGCGCGCCGCTCCCCGGACGCACGGTCATGGCGGGCGCGCGCGACGATTTCGGCGGGCCGCAGAACGGGCGCTGGTCGTCGAGCAACACCGACGCGCAGGGCCGCTTCCGCGCCGAGGGGCTGAAGCCCGGCGTGCACGAGCTGTACGTCTCCGGCGCCACGCCCGCGGAGCTGATGTGGGCCGGGCGCGTCGAGATCCGCGACGAGCCGCTCACCGAGCACGAGCTGCGCCTGGGCGGCGCCAGCCTGAGCGGCCGCGTGTTCGACGGCGAGAGCGCGCAGCCGATGGGCTACGCGGTCGTGGTCGTCGTGCAGCGTTCGAACGGCGAGGAGCGCTTCCAGGGACGCGTGTTCACCGCCGCCGACGGCTCGTACCGCATCGATCATCTCGATCCGGGGCTGTACGACGTGTTCGCCTACGCCACCCGCGGCGAGTTCGGCCAGGAGCAGTCGCTGGGACTGGCGAGCGACGGCGTCAACGCGCTCACGGGCGTCGATTTCACGCTGCTCGCCGGCGGGCGCCTCGCGCTGCGCGTCGCCGACGACTCCGGCGCACCGCTCGTGGCGCGCGTCGAGTTCGTCGACGAGCGCGGCGTGGCCGTGCAGTTCTCCGATGACGAGTTCACCAACGCCTCGGGGCGCTACAGCGTGCGCGGCATGAAGCCGGGGGCCTGGACGGTCAAGGCCAGCGCGGAGGGCTTTGAATCGGCCGTGGGCGAAGCGCAAGTGCGCGCGGGCGAGCGCAGCGACGTCGAACTCGTCCTGCGCCGGCGCTGAGGCCCCGCGCGCCGCTCCGCGCGACGTTTTTTTGCAACAGTGCGCGAAGGATTCGATGCTCTGGGCGCACTCACATGGCGACGCGGAGCACCGCGCAGCCCCTCTCTCGACCCCATCTCACGCCTTCGCCATGAGCAACACATCCCTCGGTCTGGTCGCCCTCGCCTCGCTCGCCTCCGCCGCCATCGGAGCGGGCGCGGCGCTGTTCGTGGGCTCGCGGCCCGCGCCGGAGGCCGTCTCCGCGGGCGAAGCCCGGCCCCAGGCCGCCGCCCTCGATGCGGTGCTCGCGCGTCAGGGCGAGCTCGAACGCGCGCTCGAGGCGCTGCGCACTCGTCTGGAGATGACGCCGGCCACGCAGGAACGCGTCGAGCTCTCGAGCGATCAGATCGCGAGCGCTGTCGAGCGCTGGATGCGCGAGAACGGCGCGCAGGCGAGCCTCGCCAGTGCGCCGACGGAGCCCGTGTCCGACGCGAGTTCGGCCGCGCGCGAACGCGAGCGGCGCATCGCGGATGCGATCGCCAAGTTGCGCGGCGACGATCTGAGCGACAGCGAGCGCTCGCGGCTGTGGAAGGAACTGTTCGAAGCCGGCCTGGGCGATCAGGTGCTGGCCGAATTCGAAGCGCGCGCCGAGCGCGAACCGAACAACCCCGACGCGCGCGTGGACCTCGCCAACGCCTACCTCCAGAAGCTGTTCAACTCGCCCATGGGCCCCGAGTCGGGCGTCTGGGGCAGCAAGGCCGACAAGGCCTTCGACGCGGCCATCGCGCTCGACGCGAACCACTGGGATGCGCGCTTCGGCAAGGCCGTGGCGCTCTCCAACTGGCCGGCCTTCCTGGGCAAGCAGCCCGAAGCCATCAAGCACTTCGAGGTTCTGCTCCAGCAGCAGGCGCAGCGTCCGCTCGAGCCGCGCTTCGTGAACACACACCTGATCCTGGGGAACATGTACATGCAGCTCGGCCAGAAGGACAAGGCGCTCGCGACCTGGCAGGCCGGCGCGACGCAGTTCCCGGACAACGAGGCGCTGCGCAAGCAACTCGAACTGTCCGCGGGCGGCTGAGACTCGCGCTCGACGACGGCGAGCTCGATCTAGACTCACTCGCACGCAGCGCCAACGCGTCGAGTATCGAGATGGGGAGCTCACATTCGAGGGTTATGCAGCTCGCACCGGCGGACCTCAATTGCGGCCGCTGTTGCTGGTGTTCCACGCCTGGAGCGGCGAGAGCGCCGTGGAGCGCGCTCGGGCCGATGAGCTCGCGCGCCTGGGTTATGTGGCCTTCGCAGTCGACCTCTACGGCAAGGGCGTGCGCGGCGAGTTGCTCGGCGACAACAGCCGGCTCAAGGCGCCGCTCGCCGACGACCGCAAGCTGCTGGACCGCCGCATCGGGGCCGCGCTCGAAGCGGGCAAGCGCTTGGGCGGTGTCGATCCCGAGCGCGTCGGCGCGATTGGCTACTGCTTCGGCGGGCTGTGTGCGCTCGATCTCGCGCGCAGCGGCGCCGTCGGCGTGCGCGCGGTGGTCAGCTTCCACGGCATCCTCACGGCCCCGCCGCCTCCGCCCGTGGGGCCGGCGCGCGTACCGATCGGGGCCGAGGTGCTTGTCCTGCACGGCTACGACGATCCGATGGCGCCGCCGAATGATGTGCTCGCGTTGGCCGCCGAGCTGAGCGCGCACGGCGCGACGTGGGAGCTGGTGGCCTTCGGCAATACCAAGCACGCGTTCACCTTTGAGGGCGCGCAAGCACCGGAGAAGGGCCTGTTGTTCGACGCCCGCGCCGCGCGCCGTTCGTGGGCCGCGGCGGTGCAGTTCCTCGCTGAGACGCTCGCGTAGCGCGCGCCAGAGGCTTGCCAGCGGAGTGCGGCCGGGTCCGGTACGCTGGCCGTCGACTTTGGCGATGTCACTTCCACTCTCGGGCTCGCATCGAACTGTTCGGCGCGTGATCGCGTTGCTCGCCGTCGCTGGAGCCGTGCTGCTGGTCGATGGCGCACTGCGCGGCGAGTTGCGGCACCGCTTGGCAGGCGTGAGCGCCGGGCTGCTGCTCGCGCTCCCGCTGACCAGCGTCGCCGTGTTCGGCGAGCGAGCATTGCAGTTGTGGCGCAAGGTGTTGAGCTCGGCGCTGATGCTGCTGGTCGTGCTCTTCTCCGTCGAACTCGCCGCGCGCTGGCTGGACTTGCGCGCCATCTCCGCCGCCGAGCTCGAGCCCGATCCGGTGCTGGGGCACGTGCGACGCCCCGGGCGCGGCGGCTTGGATGAGTGGGGCTTTCGCAACGAAGCGCTGCCCGAGCGCGTCGACATCGTGTGCGTGGGCGATTCGCAGACCTACGGGGCCAACATCCGCTTCGAGGATGCCTGGCCGCAGGCGCTCGCGCGCTGCTCGGGCCGCACGGTCTACAACCTCAGCGACGGCGGCTACGGGCCGCTGCAGCACGTGAGCCTGACCGAACGCGCGCTCGAGCTGCGCCCGCGTGTCGTCGTGGTCGGCTTCTACTTCGGCAACGACCTCTCGGACGCGCATCGCTTCGCCGGACTCGAGCACTGGGCCGCGCTGCGCGATCCGGAGTTCAGCTACTCCGTGCCGAACGACATCCGAGGCGGCGACACGCGTTCCTTGAACTTGACCATGGCGCTGCTCGACGCGCTCGAGCAGCGCTCGCGCCTGGCGGGCGCGTTCGCGCAGCGCATCAAGCTCCAGCTCAAGGTCAACCCCGCGCTGGTCGGGTTGTTCAAGGGCGGCGCGCCGTCGAACGGCTTCGAGCAGGGGCGCATCTCGACACACTTCACGCCGCTCGATCGACTGGCCAGCGTCGATCTAGCGCGGCCGGTCGCGCGCGATGGACTGCGCATCACGGCGATTTGCGTCGAGCGCATGCAGGCCGCTTGTCGCGCGCGCGGCGCCGAGTTCGTCGTGTTGCTCCTGCCGACGAAGGAGGCCGTGTACGCCCGGCTGCTCGAGGGAACGGGCGACGCGCGCGCCGACAGCTTGCAGACGCTGTATGCCGCCGAGCGAGCGGCCACCCAAGCCGTGCACGAGCTGCTGCGCACGCGCGGCGTGAGAACCGTGGACACGACCGGCGCGCTCGTCGAGGCGCTGCGCAGCGACGTGGCGTGCTGGCCGCCGAATTCCGATGGCCACTTCAACCCGCAGGGCTGCGAGGTGCTCGCGCGCGAATTGTGGCGCGAGTTGGGGCCGATGTTCGAGCAGGAATCCGCGGGACGCTGAGTCGCGCCCGACAGCGGCGGCGCTGCGGCCGTGTGCGTTGCTCCTGCGCGAGAGTTCTATTGGCGGTGCGCCGTCCAGCAGGCGCGAATGCCGTCGAGCAACGCTGTCGAGGGCCGGAAGCCCAGTGCGTTGAGCTTGGAAGTGTCCGGCACGCGGCGCGCGACCGAGCCCGGCGGCGCGGGGCGTGCGTCGACGCGCGGGTGGAAGCCGGTGACGTCGAAGACGGTCTGCGCGAGGTCCTCGATGCGCGTCTCGAGCGACGAGCCGATGTTGATCAGGCCGCCCTGCGCCATGCGGCCGTCGAGCACGGCGTCGAGCACCGTGGCGAGCGCGCGGCCGCAGTCCTCGGCGTACAGGAACGAGCGCGTCTGCTCGGGACCGTACACGGGGAACGGATCGGCGCGCTGGCGCACCCGCTCGAGGAACTCGGGGATGACGTGCGTGGGGCCCATGCGCGGGCCGTAGACGTTGTGGAAGCGCACCACGACCGGCGCGAACCCGCCCAGGCGCGCGGCGCCGAACAGCGCCGATTCGCCGGCGATCTTGCTCGCCGCGTAGCTCCAGCGCGGCAGCGCCACGTCGTCGATCGTGAGCACGACGTTCTCGGGCGTCGGGACGCTCACGTAGCCGCGGTCGACGCCAGCGGCGTAGTTCTCGCTCGACGAGGCGAAGAACACGGCCTTGCTGCGCGTCGCGATGGCGTGGTCCAGCACCGCCAGCGTCGTGCGCATGTTCACGGCCATCGTCTCGTAGGGATGGTCGGTCACGTAGCGCACGCCGACGATCGCCGCGAGGTGGAAGATCGCGTCGAAGGTCCCATCCAGCAGTTTGGGTTCGCGCGCGAAGTCGCCGCGCACGGCGCGCAGCTTGCCCGCGCTCGCCGCGGCGAGGCGCTCGAGGTCCTCGAAGCCGCCCTTGATGCCGCTGTCGAGCGCGACGAGTTCATGTCCGCGTTGCAGGAGCGCGCGCACGAGCTCGAAGCCGATCACGCCCGCGCCGCCAGTGACGAGAATGCGCATGGCTCAGGCCTTGGCTGCGTGCGCTGCTGTGCTCGGGGCGGCGCTCGGCGCAGCCTTCGGATAGTCGCCGCGACCGTAGACCGCGAGTGCGATGCCGCGCGCGGCGAAGTCGCTCGCGCAGGCGTCGACGACCATGTTCCAGGGGTCGACTACGATCGCGCCGGGGCCGAGTTCCTTCTTCAAGAGGTCCGCAAGGAACGGCCGGTAGAGCGGGTCGGGCAGGCAGATCACGACGATCTTCGCGCCGCGAACCGCCGCGGCGGGATCTTGCGTGACGGCGACCTGCGGCAGCTCGTCCCAGTGCGTGACCAGCGGGTCGTAGGCCGCGACCTCGCAGCCGCGTTCGCGCAGCGCGCGCGCCACGATCTCGCTCGGGGTGCTGCGCGTGTCGTTGACGCCCGGGCGGTAGGTCACGCCGACGATGGCGGCCTTGAGGCCCGCGAGGCGCCCGCCGAAGTGCCGCTCGATCCACTCGACCGCGCGCAGCGGCATGCGCTCGTTGGTCAGGATCGCGCGCCGCGAGAAGGGCATTTCGGCCGGGATTCCGAGCAACTTCTCGGCGCCGTACGCGGCCAGCAGCGCGTCCTTCGTCAGGCAGTAGCCGCCCACGCCCAGGCCGGGCAGCATCATGTTGTCGTGCGTGCCCTTGCGCACGCGCACCGACTTGATCACGTCGAACAGGTCGACGCCTGCGCCCTCGGCGAGCTTCGACCACTCCTCGATGAAGGCGATGTTCGTGGCGCGGTAGCTGTTCTCGAGCAGCTTGGCCATCTCGGCCGCGCGCGTGGACTTGTGGCGCCACAGCGGGAACTGCGCGGTGTTGACGTACAGCGCGAGGAAATCGCGCGCGGCGTCGGCGCTCGCGGAGTCGACTCCCGCGTACGCGCGCCAGAAGTTGTTCACCGAGTCGAGGTAGTCGGGGCCGGGCATCACGCGCTCGTAGCAGTAGGCGAGCTTGGGCGGCTTCGCTGCGACGTCGACGCCCTGCTTCGCCTGGCCCTCGCACAGCGCGGGGTACAGCACGCGGTCGCAGGTGCCCATCGGCAGCGTGCTCTCGACCGTGACGAGCGTGCCCGGGCGCATGTGCTGGCCGACCATGCGCATCGCTGCGGCGTAGCCTTCCGTCGGGACGACCAGCTTCTCGGTCTGACCGGCCTCGCGCTGCACGTCGAGGTTGATGCACGAGACCACCACGTCGGCGAGCCCGATCAGGCGCGGATCGACGCCGCCCACCAGGTTCTTCGAGTCCAGACACGCCTCGCGGATCACGCGCTCGAGACTGGGGTCGTTGGCGTAGGTCGGCGAGCGACCGACGTCGAGTGCGCCGGCCTTCTCGCGTCCCGCGGCGTCGTCGCGGTCCAGGCCGATCACGAAGAACAGTCGCCGGCCGTTCTGCTCGGCGCGCGCGAGGTTGCCCGCCACGGCGGTGCCGACGAAGCCCAGGCCGAGCACCAGCACGACCTGTTGTCCCTGACCCCGCGCAGCGCGCGCGAGCTGTTCGATCTTCGAGTAGTCCAAGTTGGTGTGTCGCGAGAAGGAGGTGGGGGAGCGCAAACGCGCGGCGATCGGCCGCTCTACAGTTCCATTCCCAGGCGCAGCTTCGCGCCGTTCTTGAGCTTGTACCAGCCGACCTTGAAGCCGTCCCAGACGGTCACGCCCGGCACGGCGAAGGGCACGTGGATCGGCACTTCCTTGACCTTGAAGCCGGCGTGCAGCGAGCGCAGCAGGAGCTCGCTCTCGATCTCGTAGCCGCGCGAAGAGAGCTTGAGTTGGAACAACTTGTTCGCCTTGAAGGCGCGGAAGCCCGACTCGGTGTCGGTGAGCCAGCGCCAAGTCACCGCGAACGAGATGCACTTGAGGCCCCAGTTGCCGAACTTGTTGATGGTCGAGGTGCGCAGCGTCCCGAGCATGCGGGATCCGACGACCATGTCGACCGCGCCGTCCTGGAAAGGCGCCAGCAGCACCGGAATTTCCTCGGGCAGGTGCTGACCGTCGGAGTCCATCACGATCACGATGTCCGGCGCGAGCTCCTTGGCGGCGTTCACGCCCTTGATCAGGGCGAAGCCCTTGCCGCGCGTCATCTCGGGCTCGGGGACGATCGCCCCGGCGGCGCGCGCGGCAGCGGCGGTTCCGTCCTTGGAGGCGTCGGCGGTGACGATCACGTGGTCGACGAACGGCCGGGTGCGCTCGACGATGGCGGCGATGCCCTTCTCGAGGTTGTAGGCGGGAAGGACGGCGACGACTTTGAGCTTCTTGACCATGGGGGAGGCGCTCGCGAACGCGAGTACTTCGAGCGCAAACGCACCGATCCTAAAGGCGGCGCCGGGGAGCACAAGCAGTCGGCCGACGTCGCGCACGCGGCAGGGCTCGCTCCCGACCGTCGATCGGGTTCGCCCACAATGCCTGCGGCTCGCTGTGGAGCCGGCCTGCGGCGCTGGGCTACACTCCGCGTTCGACCTTCGCCTCTCGGCGAAGCCCCAGCCCGTACTTCGCGCCCTCGGGCGCCCGTCGCGCCCACGCCCCGACCGCGATCATGTCCGCCCCGCAAACGATGACGCCGACCCAGACGACGATCGAGTTCACCTACCAGGGCAAGCAGGTCAGCTTGCCGCTCCTGCAAGGCACGGAGAACGAGGTCGCGATCGACATCCGCAATCTGCGCGCGCAGACCGGCTTGATCACCTTCGACCCCGGCTACGCCAACAGCGGCTCGTGCAAGAGCGCGATCACCTTCATCGACGGCGAGGAAGGCATCCTGCGCTACCGCGGCTACCCGATCGAGACGCTGGCCGCGAAGAGCACCTTCCTCGAGACGGCTTGGCTCTTGATCCACGGCGAGCTGCCCAGCGCGCCCGAGCTCGAGTCCTTCCGCGCCGAGATCACGCGCCACACGCTGCTGCACGAGAACTTCGCGCGCTTCTTCTCGGCGCTGCCCAAGGACGCGCACCCCATGCCGGTGTGCGCGGCGGCGGTCGCGGCGATGGCGACCTTCTATCAGGAGCCCGAGAGCGACGACACGATCCACAAGACCGTGATCCGTCTGCTCGCCAAGATGCCGACCATCGCGGCCTACTCGTACAAGCACTACATCGGCCAGCCCAACATCTATCCGCAGAACGACCTGGACTACTGCACGAACTTCCTGCGCATGATGTTCGCGACGCCGTGCGAGGAGTATCAAGTCGATCCGCTCGCCGCCAAGGCGCTCGACCTGCTGCTCATCTTGCACGCCGACCACGAGCAGAATTGCTCGACCAGCACGGTGCGCATGGTGGGCAGCTCGCAGGCCAACCTGTTCGCGTCGATCTCGTCGGGGATCAGCGCGCTGTGGGGCCCGCTGCACGGCGGCGCGAACCAGAAGGTGATCGAGATGCTGCACTGGATCGCCAACAACGACGGCAACGCCGACCGCTTCGTGACGCGCGCCAAGGACAAGAACGACACCACGCGCCTAATGGGCTTCGGCCACCGCGTGTACAAGAGCTACGACCCGCGCGCGACGATCCTCAAGAAGTACTGCGCCGACATCCTCGAGCGCGTGCCCTCCTCGCATCCCTCGAACAAGCTGTTCGAGATCGCGCGCAAGCTCGAGGAGATCGCGCTGTCCGACGAGTACTTCGTCAAGCGCAAGCTCTACCCCAACGTCGACTTCTACTCGGGCGTCATCTACCAGGCGATGGGCATCCCCACGAACATGTTCACCGTCATGTTCGCGCTCGGCCGTTTGCCGGGCTGGATCGCGCAGTGGCTCGAGATGCGCCGCGACCCCGACTTCAAGATCGGCCGCCCGCGCCAGATCTACGTGGGCGCGAACATCCGCTGAGGGCCGGCCAGGCGCCGCGCGCGTGTTCAGCGCGTGCGCGGCGCGAGCGTGATTTCGAAACTGTGCTCGTCCACGCGGCGCGCGTTGTGGCGGCGCACGTCGCGGCACGTGAACTCGCCCACGCTGCGGCCGCTCGAGAGTTCGAAGCGCGCGCCGTGCCACGGGCAGCTCACGCAGCCGTCCTCGAGCGGGCCCTCCGAGAGCGGGCCGCCGGAGTGCGGGCACATGTCGTCGAGCGCGTGCAACTCGTCGCCCACGCGGAACAGTGCCACGCTGGTCCGCCCGATCTCGAGCGCGACACCGCGGTCGAGCGGGATCTGTTCGAGGCGGACGAGCGCGCTGGCGGCGGCGGTTTCCATGGGGCGGATGCGATGGGTTCGATCGGGCGGGGCGTGCGCAGTACCGTAGCGAGTGAGATGCAACAGAGGAACTCGAGCTTGATCCGACCGCGCCTGGAGCGCGCAGCACGGGTGTCGGCCTTCGCACTGCTCTCGCTCGTCTCGTGCGTGTCCGCGCCCAGCCTGGATGAGACCAAGCTGGTCGATCTCAGCCACGCGTTGGACGCCAGCGCGCCGACCCGCGAAGGCGTCGCGCCCTTCGAGTTGATCAAGACCCCCGCGCCGGCGGGCGAGCGCTGGTGGCTCGCCAGTCGGCTCGACAGCCCCGACCGCGCCGGCGCGTACTTCCAGGCGCCGCTGACCTTCGCCGAGGGACGGCGCGCGCTCGACGAGTTCGAGCCCGCGCGCTGGATCGGCCCGGCGCGCGTGATCGACGTGGCGCGCTCGGCCGACCGCGACCGCACCTACCTCGCAACCGTCGAAGACCTGCGCCTGCACGAGCGCCGCAACGGCCGCATCCAACCCGGCTCGGCGGTGCTGGTGCGCACGGGTTGGGACGGACGCTGGTCGACGCGCGAGCGCTACTTCGGCCTGGGCCAGGACCAGCGCGCGCACCATCCGGGCCTCGAGCCCACGCTCGCGCGCGAACTCGCCGCGCGGCGAGTCGAGCTCGTCGGCATCGACGCGCCCGATATCGACGGCGGGCTGGGCAACGAGCAGGCTGCGTCCCGTGTGCTCGCGGCGGCCGATATCGCCGTGCTCGGCAATCTCGCCGGACTCGCGGCGCTGCCCGCGCGCGGTGCGACGCTGATCGCCGCTCCGCTCAAGCTGCGCGGCGGCGCCACGGCGCCCGCGCGAGTGTTTGCGATTTTGCCGTGAGTTGATCGGTCGCCGTTCGTCGGCTGGGCTTCCGATCGCATCGAAAGCGCTCGCGACAAGGCCGACGCGGGAGTCGCCCCCGTTGTGGGGGCTTTCGTCCATTGGCGCCACCCTGCTGACTCTTGGTCGGCGGCGCCGCAGAAACAGCGCGCCCGCCTGGGTTGTCCGAACTGCGCGGGGTCGCCCCGCGGCGCTACTCCGGCGGACGTCGTTGCTGGATCCGGCGGATGGGGGTAGCTTCAGAGACGGCAGCAAAGTCTCTCGCACTCGCGCGAGGGGACTTCCTTTCCGCAAAGGATCGAACATGACACTCGCACGCACTCGCACGCACTCGCACGCACTCGCACGCACTCGCACGCACTCGCGGCGCTAGCCGCTGCGCTTAGTTTCGCCACGCCTAGCACCGCCCAGACGGTCCTCGATCGCAACGTGTCGGTGAGCTACCGCCCGGTAGATCTCGAGCTCGACGAGAAAGAGCGCTATGCCCTGTTGCGCACCTGTCGGCTGAGCCTCGAACCGGCCGCCGGCAAGTTCTCCGTGGTGGACATGCAGACGGGTTCGCTGGCGCTGAACATCGAATCGGACGCGACGGAGCAGGGGCAGGATTATGTCGCGGTGCTCGACGATCGCGCGGTAGCGATCTCGGGCGAGCTCTCGTCCGGCAAAATCGAGTTCGTCAATCTTGCCGCGGTTGGTGGACCGGCCCACGTTCGCACCGAGCTGTTCCTGCCGGCGACGGACTTGGAGGTTCTATACGCGCCGCTCGGCGGTGAGCCCCTCACAGTCGTCTCGGGCTTCTACGGCATGAAGCTCTACGACTTGAGTACGGGGTTCCAGACCTGGACCAACACGTACGGGCCGTATATCACCGCGGTTCCGCTGGCCAAGCGCTCGACCCAGGCGCTGTCGGATGCGCTGGCGGTGGGCGGGACGAAGTTGATCGGAATCGTCAACAGCCGCACGCCCTATTTCACCGACCCGAACGTGAACTGGAGCTCCTACGGCGCTGTCGGCATCGCGAACCTAACGACGCCACACCCGACGATTCCCAACGCGTACGACCTGCACACGTTCGGGTTCTCGTGCGATCCGGCGGCCGTGAACTCTTGTACCGCACTAGCGGACGAACTGCTGCACGACGTGACGACCTCACCGAACGGGCGTTACGGAGTGGTCAGCGGGCACGGCGTGATCGGTGTCTACAACCTGCGCCTCTCCGTACCGACGCAGCTCTACGCGAGTGTCAACCACGCGCAGTTCCCGCACCCGGGGTTCGTAGTGAATCCGCTCAATCGCGTGACGATCGACAGCGTGGAGGCGTCGAACGCGCGGGCGGTGGTGATCGGCAAGGACTTGACCAATGAGGCCGACCGGCTGAATGCCAACCAGGCTGGCAGCCCCGACAACGCGCGCTGGCGTCTAGTGGTCGTCGACTTGCTGGCCGCGAACGCAGGCGCCACGAACCCGACTACGGTTCGATTCGATCCCAACCCCACGCTGGGACCGTCGCGAGCCCACGATCTGGCTATAACCCCCAATGGCGCGCGGGCCATCGTCACCACTCGCAGGAACACACTGATTCTCGACCTGACCGTGGCTCTCGATCAGACGCCCGTCGTGGAATACGTCACCGGATGTGATCCGCTCAACTTTCGCTTCGCGAGTTCCGCCGTTGTGTCCGACTCCGTTGTCGCTTCCGATACGCAGGCAGTGGTCGTGGGACGGACGGGAGGCGGCGGAGGTGTAGCGCGAGCGTGCATCATCGACCTGCTTCAGCCTCCCGGGCCTGCGGCCATTGCCGCGTTCGATCTGGGGCCTGCGACCGATCCCAACACCCTGACGCCGTGGTGGGTCCCATCTGACGTCGCACTGGACCGAGACGGCGCTCACGCAGTTGTTCGGCTCGTCGATTCCAGCTACTCGACGCCTCTGCCTCCCGGCACGCCAGCGCGCTGGGGCCGGATCGTGGTGATCGACTTGGCGACCAAGTCGATCGACTTGAACATCGACTTGAACACCTCCGCTCCGGGGCCGGCGCCGCTCGGAGCATCGCAAGGCATTGACTCGGTAGTCGCCGGCTACGAGCGCGTCATCAGTCTTGGCGAACTCGACGCGACGACGGGGTATCTCCAGCTTCTCACTCTGGACTGACTCCCATGCGTGCAATTCGAACCAAGCTGGCGGTGTTTTCACGTCGATCCATCGCGATCGTCGTGCTGGGCGTGGTCGCATCGCGAGCAACCGCGCAGGTCATCTTTCGCGCGAGCGTCTCTGCGCAAGGTCAACCATTCGTTGCCAGTTCTCTCGGGCGGCTGAGTGCGGATGGTCGCTACATCGCCCTCACGGCGCCGTCGACGGCTTTCACAGAGATTCCCGCACCGTTCGTTCCAGGATTTCAGGTTGTTCGACGCGAGATCAGTACGGGCGTCGTGGACATCGTCAGTCGTAGTGAGTCCGGCCAGATCGTTCCGCAGCAGATCTACACCGCCGCAGAGGCCATCAGTGCTGACGGGTCTGTCGTGGCGTTCAGCTCGGAGACCCCTGACCTTGTCAGCGGAGACACGAACCAGAGCTCGGATGTGTTCGTACGTGACTTCACCCTAGGGACTCTTGAGCGGGTGAGTACGGGTCCGAATGGCGAGCAAGGTGACGCGGGGAGTTTCTCGGCCTCGCTGTCGTCGGACGGCAGGTTCGTCGCTTTCATCTCCGGCTCGTGGACGTTCACGGGGCCGAACCCCTCCCCGGCAAATGTGTTCGTCAAGGACCGTCAACTCGGGACGATTCGCTTGGCCAGCGTGAACTCCGCCGGTGTGCCTGCCAACGTGGGTACTCCTCCGTTCTGCGCCGGTTGGTACTGCGATGCTCCCCAACAGGCGAGCATCTCTGGCGACGGACGTTTCGTTGTCTTCGATTCGGTGGCGACGAATCTCTCACCGTTGGACATCAACGGCTGGTTCCCAGACATCTACGTCCACGATCTTCAAACCGGCGTGACCGAGCTTGCCTCCGTTAGCCAGTTCGGAACCAGCTCGTCGTGGGGGATGTCTCGTTACTCATCGATCTCCGACGATGGACGATTCATCGTGTTCACCAATGACGGTGACGACATGGTTTCCGGCCTCCCCGCGGGCCAAGCACTCACTCGCGTGTATCGACGCGACCGGTTAGCTCAGATCACGGAACTCGTGGACGTGGATCCGGTTGGTGCACCGGCGCCTTGGGGGTCCGCCTCCGCAGCGGTTTCGGGCGATGGTCGCTACGTCGTGTTCAGTTCCGCCGGGTCGCTCGCACCGCCGTTTGGAAACGTCCAGCCGGATCTGTTCGTGCGCGATATGTTGCTTGGCGTCACACGTCGCGTGGGCTCGCCTGGAGCGACATCCATGTCGTTTTACGACGCGGCTTACCCCCACTTCACTGCAGACAATTCGGCGATCGCGTTTTTTTCCAACTATGACGCATTGGTCGCCGGCGATACGAACGGCGTCGGAGACGTGTTCATTGTGGACCTGCGCCACAACGCGCCCGTGCCGCAGACCTACTGCAGCGCGACGACGAACTCGCTCGGTTGCGCGCCCTCGATCACCAGCTCCGGTGTTCCGTCGCCAGCGACCAACTACACCTTCAGCGTCAGCGCGACGGGCGCACGAAATCAGCGCACGGGCGCGCTGCTGTGGAGCTTCACCACGGGGCAAACGCCCTTCTTCGGCGGCACGCTGTGTCTCGGCTCGCCGCTGCGCTTCTTGCCCGCGCGCAGCACGCAAGGGCGCGCGCTCGGCACGAACGACTGCTCGGGTTGGCGCTCGGAGTGGTTCACGCCAGCGGCGATGGCTGCGCACGGCTGGACGATCGGCGCGAACGTGCATGCACAGTTCGCCTTCCGCGACCCGGGCCTGCCCGCGGGCTCGCTCAGCTTGAGCAACGCGCTCCAGTTCCAGATCCTGCCGTAAGCAGCGCGCGCAGCGCGAGCCGCGCCTCACTTGCGCGGCGGCTCGAAGTCGCCCGGCGCGAGCTTGGCGCGCAGCGAGCCCTTGGTGAGCCACAGCTGCAGGTTCTGCTTGTCCTGGAAGCTCCACTTCGCGCCGCCCTCGAGCGGCGGGTAGGTGCGCACGTTCTTGGGCGAACGCAGTCCGTCGAGCGGGGCCCAGTTCCACAGTTCGACCAACAGCGCCGTGCGCGGCGTCGATGCGTCGACGCCTTCCTCGGCCACGACTGCGAGCGCGGGCAGTTGCGTCGCGCTGTCGAGCGCGATCCAGGCGCGGACTTCCGTGTCGCTCTTGCTGCCGTCGGAGCGGGCGAGCGCGAAGTCGGGGCTGACGAGCGACAGCCAGCTCACGGCGCTGGCGCGCTGTGCGAGCGCCGCCGGCAACTCGAAGGGCGGCGTGGCCACGGTCTCGAGCTTGCGCAGCCGCAGCGTGCGCGCGTTCACGAGGTTCGCGAAGGTGCGCGCGACCTGGAGGATCTGGTCCAGCTCGCGGCGGTCCTGCGCCATCTCGACGCCTTGCAGGCGCACTGCGGCGCCCTGCGCATCGACGATCCAGTCGCCGCGCGGCCCGCGCATGCGGCGTCGACCGCTGTCGAAGGCCGAGTCGACGAAGTTCGGCGCGAGAAAGCGCAGGCGCGCGTTGCGGAAGGACTTCTCGCCCTCGCCGCCTTGCGCCCAGGCGCGTGCGTCGAAGCTGAGGTCGAAGGCCTCGACGCGCGGCGCGTCGGCGGCGGCGCCGAGCGCGGCGCACAGGGCTTCCCACGCGCTGCGCGCGGCGGGTGAAGCGTCGGCCGGCAGCGCGCCGGGGACGAGCGGCGCGGCGTCAGCGGGCGCAGGTTGCGGCGCGGGCGCGGGCGGCGGTGTCGGCTGCGGCGCAGGATCCTGGGCGGCGATGGCGATTCCCGCCGCGGCGGTCGCGGCCAGCGCGGCGAACAGACGCGCCGAGAGGCGGCGCGCGAAGCGGACGGCGTGCATGTCGACAAGCTAGCACGGGGTTCGCGCGCGCTTTCGTCACGAGTGCGTTGAGGCTTGCGCTGGAGCGCTGCGGCGCCGGAATGGTGGAATGCGCACGTTCGTGAGCTCTCCCGTTCGTGTGAACGCCCTGGTCGGGCCGACGGCCAGCGGCAAGTCCGCCGTGGCCCTGGTCGTCGCCGAGCGCGCGGGCGCGGAGCTGATCTCGCTCGACTCGATGCTGGTCTACCGCGGGCTCGACATCGGCGTGGCCAAGCCGACCCCCGAGGAGCGCGCGCGCGTCCCGCACCACGCGCTCGACCTGGTCGAGCCGAGCGAGGCCTTCTCGGTCAGCGACTGGCTGCGTGAAGCGCAACGCGCCCAGCGCGCGATCGAGGAGCGCGGACGCCGCGCGCTGTACGTCGGCGGGACCGCCTTCTACCTCAAGGCGCTGCTGCAGGGGCTGTTCGAGGGACCGCCCGTCGCGCCGCAGGTGCGCGAGCGCTTGGAACAGCGCTACCAGAGCGAAGGACCGGCGGCGTTGCACGCCGAGTTGCAGCGCGTCGATCCGGCGCTGGCGCTGCGCATCCACGCCAACGATCGCAAGCGCGTGGTGCGCGCGCTCGAGGTGTTCGAGCAGACCGGCAGACCGCTGAGCCAGTGGCAGACGACCTGGGGCTGGCACGGCGCAGCGCCGAGCGCGGCGGGGGAAGTGCGCCTGGTCGGCTTGAGCACGCCGGTCGAGCAACTCGACGCGCGCATCGCCGCTCGCACGCGCGCCATGCTCGCCAGCGGCTGGGTCGAAGAGGCGCGTGCGATTCGAGCGCGCTGCGGATTCGGTCCGACGGCTGCGGCGGCGCTGGGCTACGCGCAAGTGCTCGAACTCGCCGACGGCCGCATCGATCGCGAGAGCTGCGAGCGCGCGATCGTGCTCAAGACGCGCCAGTTCGCGCGCAAGCAGCGCACGTGGCTGCGCAAGTTCGAGGGCCTGACCTGGATCGAGACCCTGCAGGCGGGAAGCGCGAACTCAGCGCCGAGCGGGTCGACGGAGAACCTGGCGCACGAAAAAAACCTCGCCGGCTTGGCCGACGAGGTTTTGGAGCAGTTGGGCTGGGCCTGAGGCGCCAGGTCCGCAGCGAGCTTGCGCAGTGCGCGCCCGCTCAGGGGTTCTTGACGCTGAACTCGACTTGCGGCGGCTGCGGGCGGTAGGGCGGGCGCGCCGGCTGCGGCATCATCGGGTTGCCGGGGTTGTCGTTCACGAAGTGGCGGCGCAGCGTCAGCGTGGTCGCGTTGCCGTCCTGCTGCAGCCGGTTGAGGTACGAGCCGTCGCGGCTCTGGCGGTAGCCCAAGAACTGGTGCGACATGCGCGGCCCCACCGAGTTGAAGTGCCAGTGGTTGTTCTCGTAAGCCGGCGAGGTGCAAGCCGACGTGAGGGCGATCAGGACCAGGCTTCCGAGCGTGAGACGCTTCATCGGGTGTGGGACGGTGGGTCGAGAGGTGGGGGGTCGCGCGCGGGCCCGACGGGAGCAGCAGCGAAGTTCGTGGGAGGGGGGGCCACGCTCGCGCTGCGCAGCGGACGCGGCGAAGCGAGGGCCCGGCAGTATGGACAGCGGCCAGTTGGAACGTCAAGGATGGCGGCCGTGAGGCCCAGCGCTCGATCTCGTCTGGCGCGCCCCGCGGCGCGCGTCGGCGACGCCATTCGGCGTCCGGACGCGCGGCCTATGTACCCGGGCAATGGCGCCGGTTACCGCGGGCGGTCGGGGTGCGCCGTCGGGTGCGTGGTCCGGCGCGCGGCCCCGGGAGCGCGCGCGTGATCCACAGCTCGCGGCCCGCGCCGATCGGCGCCTTCGGACGTCGCGTGGCGCTGTACGGCGGCTCCTTCGACCCGGTGCACCTGGGACACGCGCACGTGGCGCGGCTGGCGGCCGAGCATTTCGGCCTGGATCAGATCGTGTTCGTGCCCGCCGCCTCGCCGCCGCACAAGCAGGGCTGGAGGCTGGCTGCGGCCGCCGACCGCGTCGCGATGCTCGACCTGGCGCTGGCCCACGAGCCGCGCTGGAGCGTGTGGACCTGTGAACTCGAGCGCGCCGGCCCCTCCTATTCGATCGACACGGTGCGCAGCGCCCCGCGAGCGCTTGGGCTGGCGGACGAGGTCGAGCTGCACTGGGTGCTGGGCTGGGACAACTTGCGCGGCTTCGAGCGCTGGCGCGACGCGCGCGAGTTGGTCCGGCTGGCGCAGCCGATCGTGGTCTGGCGCGGGGCCGAGGACCAGGCGGCGCTCGCCACGGTGCGCGCCGCGCTGGGGGAGGAGCTCGGTGCGCGGCTCGAGCGCGGCCTGGTGCGCGCGCCGCCTTCGCCGGTCTCGTCGACCAGCGTGCGCGAGCGCATCGCGCGCGGCGAGTGGCCGCGCGAGAGCCTCGAGCCCTCCGTGCTGGAATACATTCGCGCGCGGGGCATCTACTCGAGCGCGAGCACGCCGTGAACCTCCCCAGCCTTCAAATGTGGGTCAGCGTGGCCGCCCCGGCGCTGTGCGCAGGACTCGTGGCGCTGCTCGCCACGCGCTGGGCGAGCCGCGTGGGCTGGGTGGACGGCGGCAGCGGCGCGCACAAGCGCCCCGGCGAGCACTTTCCCCTCACCGGCGGCCCGGCGCTCCTCGCCGGTGCGTTGTGCGCCTGGGCCTTGATGGCCTGGTGGGGTCGCGAGAGCGCGCCCTTCGTCCCCGGTCGCGCGCTCGCGACTGCGCTGGGCGAATTCCTTGGCCGCGAAGTCACCCTGTGGCCCTTCGGCGCGTTGCTCACGGCCTTCGCGGTCGGCGCGATCGACGACGGGCTGCGCGACGGACTCCATCCGGCGCTCAAGCTCGTCGGGCAGGCGGCGAGCGGTGTCGTTCTCGCGGCGCCGCTGTTGTTCGGCTCGGGCGCGCGCGCGGACGAGATCGGCCTGGGGCTGGCGCTGGTCGCCGCGGCGCTGGTCGTGCTCAACGTCGTGAACACCTTCGATCACGCCGACGGCGCGGCCCTCTCGATCGGCGCGCTCGGATTGATCCACTCCGCGCCGCCCTTCGCGGCCGCGTTGGCGGCCTTCGCGCCCTTCAATCTGCGGACCGATTCGACGCGAGCGTGGGGGCGCAAGGCGATCCTGGGCGACAGCGGCAGTCACGCGCTCGGCCTGTTGATCCTGATCACGCCCGCCGCCTGGCCCGCGCTCGCGCTGCCGGCCTTCGACCTCGCGCGCGTGTGCCTCGAGCGCGTGCGCGCGGGCTGGCCGCTGTGGCGCGGCGATCGCCGGCACCTCGCGCACCGACTGGCGCGCAGCGGTCGCTCGAGCCGCTCGATCGCGGTCGCATTGGCGCTGATCGCCGCACCCGCCGCGCTGCTGCCGCTCGCAAGTCCCCTGTGGGGCGCGCTGGTCGGCGGCGTGCTCACGCTGCTAGCGCTGTGCATTGCTCTGCGCGCGACGCCGCAGGAACACGCACCGCTCGCTCCGTTGGCCGAGGCGGCAAATGAGGTCCCCGCCGCCGGTGTCGGAGGCGCGCCCGACTCTGCTCCGATCGCGCGCAGCAGCGCCCGCTGAAGTCCAACGCGCCGACGTGAGCGGCGATGCCCAGTTCGCGCGTCGCGCCGACGCGCGCCCTTGCCGCGCGCGGGTCCGCTCCCGATAATCCCGCCCCCTTCGAACCGCACGATGTGGCAGCGGGTCGCGCGACGGCGCGCTCGGGCCGCAGCGTCCGACGACTCGGGGGCCGCAGCGCAGTGCGCGGCGGCGCTCGGACTGCACCTCGGACTGCCTACCGACGCGCGCCCCGCCCGTGTCCCCGTGACCTACCCGCTGACCGCCCTCATCTCCGACCTGCACAGCAACTGGCCCGCGCTGCAGGTCGCCCTGGCCGACGCGCGCGAGCGTGGCGCGCGGCGTTTCGTCTGCCTGGGCGACGTGATCGGCTACGGAGCGCGGCCGGTCGAGTGCCTCGACGCGGTGATGGAGCTGTGCACGCAGCGCGCGGCAGCGGCCGGGTTCGAGCCCGGCGTGTGTCTGCAGGGCAACCACGAGTACGCGCTGCTCAACTCGGGCGAGGACTTCAACCCCAACGCGCGCAAGGCCATCGACTGGACGCGCGACGAGCTCAACGGGGCCGGCGATCGCGCGCGCACGCACGCCTTCTGGGACTTCCTCTCGGAGCTCGAGCCCCTGCGCGTCGACGACGGCGCGATGTACGCCCACGGCAGCCCGCGCGACCCGGTGCGCGAATACTTGCTGCCGCGCGACGCGCGCGACGCGCACAAGATGGCGGCGAACTTCGCCAGCATGCGCGAGCTCGACCCCGACGCGCTCGCGCCGGTGTGCTTCGTGGGGCACAGCCACGTGCCCGGAATCTTCTACGAGGACGGCCGCTTCTACCGTCCCAAGAACACCGAGGGCCCCTACGACCTGGGCGCCTCGGCCACCTGTCGCGCGATCGTCAACGTCGGCTCCGTGGGCCAGCCGCGCGACGGCGACCCGCGGCTCTCGTACGCGCTGTTCGACGGGCGCCACCTGAGCTTCGTGCGCGCGAGCTACGACGTCGCCCAGGCGCAGGAGCACATCCGCTCGGTCGCGCAGTTGCCCGCTTATTTGGCCGATCGACTCGCCGCGGGGCAGTAGCCCGCGCGCCACGAAGAACCCCCGCTCAACGCTTTGGAAAAGAGACTGCTGCTCGCCATCACCTTGTCGGTGCTGGTGCTGGTGCTGTGGAAATGGCTCGGCCCCAAGCCGCCGCCTCCGCCGCCGCGTGCGCCGGTGAACGCGGAGCAATCCGCTGCGCCGGCGAGCACCGCGCCCGCCGCGCCGCTGCCTCCGCCGGTGTCGCAAGTCGTCGCCGACGAGGCCGAGCGCATGCTCGAGATCGACATCGGCCAGCCCGGGGAGCCCGGCGCCTATCGCGCGCAGTTCTCCAACCGCGGCGCGCGACTGGTCGAGCTGAAGGTCAAGAGCTTCGTCGACCGCGTCGGACTCGACGAGGCCGAGCGCGCCGATCCCGAGCACTGGACCAGCCTGGTGCGCCCGACCAAGAGCTCTGGGCGCGTGAGCGGTTCGCTGCTCTTGCGCAGCGATGTCTCGAGCCGCGACCTCGAGCGCGAGCCGCTCGACAGCGCGCTGTGGAAGATGCGGCCCTACCCGAACGAGTCGGCGCCGACCGGCGTCGAGTTCGAGCTGGCGCAGGGGTCGGGGCTGCGGATCGTGAAGCGCGCGGTGTTCGAGCCGGGCAGCTATCGAATGCGCGTCGAGCTCGAGCTGCACAACGACGCGCTCGGTGCGGAGCGCGCGCTGGGCTTCCTGTTCAGCCCGGCCGAGGTCATGCCGCTCGAGTCGGGCGACACGTTCTACGTCGAGCCGCAGGCCGTCGCCGCCGGTCGCACCGCCGAGGGCGCGCGGCATCGCGACACCACCGCGCCCAAGCTGGTCGCGCAGCAGCGCGACGACAAGGCCACGCAGTTCGCCGGGCCGCTGGAGATCCCGACCGAGGAAATCAGCTTCGCCGGAGTGCACAACAAGTACTTCGCGATGCTGATGCGCGGCGCCGACGCCGACGCGACCGCGGCGATCAAGAGCGCGCGTTGGCGGCGCATGGCCGACGACGAGCTGGTCGCGAACGATCCCTCGCTGGCGGGCGCGAACTGGCGCTACATGGCCTGCGATCTGGTGCTCGAACTGCGCGCGCCGGCGCAGGGCGCCAGTCGCAAGTACGACTTCTTCGTGTACGCCGGGCCCAAGCAGCCCGACCTGCTCGTCGCCGACCACGCCGACCACCAGGCGCTGCTCGAGTACGACCGCGCGGGGACGTGCTGCGTGCCGATTCCGTTCGTGACCAGCATCGCCAACGGCCTGACGTGGCTTCTGGTGCTGCTGCACAAGCTCACGTCCAACTGGGGCGTCGCGATCATCTTGATGACGTTGATGGTGCGTGCGGCGCTGTTCCCCGTGAACCGCAAGTCGCAGACGGCCATGGCGCGCTTCCAAAAGCGCATGAAGCGCCTCCAGCCGCAGATCGACGAGATCAAGCAGAAGTTCGCGGACGATCCGACCAAACAGCGCGAGGCGCAGCAGAAGCTCATGGCGCAGCACGGCATGATCCCGCCGCTGGGCGGCTGCTTGCCGATGTTCGTGCAGATCCCGATCTTCTTCGGGCTGTTCTCGGCGCTGCGCACGGCCTTCGAGCTGCGCCAACAGCCGTTCGTGCTGTGGATGACCGACCTGTCGCAGCCCGACCGCCTGCTAGAGCTCAACTGGAACACGCACCTGCCGCTGATCGGCACGATTCAGTACTTCAACCTGCTGCCGATCCTGATGGTCGTCCTGTGGGTCTGGCAGCAAGCGCTGATGCCCAAGCCGACCGACGAGCAGCAGGCTCAGATGCAGAAGATGATGATGTTCATGCCGGTGGTGATGGGCTTCGCGCTCTACAACTACGCGGCGGGACTATCGCTCTACATGATCACGCAGTCGGGGCTGGGCATCCTCGAGAACACCGTGATCAAGAAGATTTGGCCGATCGACGACAGCGAGCCGCCCGCCGGCGAGAAGAAGGACGGCTTCTTCCAACGCATGCTGCAGCGCGCGCAGGAAATGCAGAAGTTGCAAGAAGGCCGGCAGCGCTCGAAGGGCGGCGACGGCAAGAAGGGCAAGGACGGCGGCAAGCGCCGCTAGAACCCAGCGCGCGGCGCACTGCGCGAGATGCGTGACGTGAAGCCCGCGAGCACGATCGATCGCGCGCGCTCCGCGCAGACCATCGCAGCGATCGCCTCGCCTCCCGGCGGAGCGCGGCGCGGCATCGTGCGCTTGAGCGGACCGGGCGCGCGCGAAATCGTCGAGGCCTGCGCGCAGTTCGAGTCGACGGATTCGCTCGCCGCGCGCGGCGTGTGGCCCGCGCGCTTCCACGACGGCCGCGGCGAGCAGCCCGTGCTCGTGTTCTGGATGCCGGCGCCGCGCTCGTACACGCGCGAGGACGTGGTCGAGCTGCACGGCTGGGGCGCGCGGCCGCTGATCGAAGCTGTACTGCGGCGCGTGCTCGAATTGGGCGCGCGACCGGCGGCGCCCGGTGAGTTCACGCGCCGCGCTTTCGAGAACGGCCAGCTCGATCTGACGCGCGCGGAAGGCGTGCTCGAACTGGTGCGCGCCAGCAACGAGCGCGAGCGTCGCGCGGCGAGCGCGCTGCTCTCGGGCGGTCTCGCGCGCCGCATCGAAGCGCTGCGCGAGCGCCTGCTCGACCTGCGCGTGCTGTGCGAGGCGAGTCTGGACTTCGACGAGGCCGACACCGGCCACGTGCCCAGCGAACAGATCGACGCGCTCGCCAGTGAAGCGTTGAGCGCGCTCGACTCCGCGCTGGGCTTCGAGCGCCGGCGCGCGCCGCCCAGTGGCCGCGCGCGCGTCGTGCTCGCGGGTGCGCCCAACGCGGGCAAGAGCACGCTGTTCAACGCGCTGTGCGGAGCGCAGGCGCTCGTCAGCGAGGTCCCGGGGGCCACGCGCGACGTGTTGCGCGCAAACTGGCGCGTGGACGCGGGCGAGTTCGCGCCCGAGCTCGAGCTGGTCGACACCGCAGGCCTGTTCGACGCGCACGCGGAAGTCGGCGCAGGCAGCGCATCTGACGACGATCCCGACCGGCAGGCCCAGTCGGCCAGTCGCGAGGCGCTCGCCTCCGCCGATCTCGTGCTCGCGCTCGCCAGCGCCTCACTCGCGCAGTCCGGCGACGCTCAGCAACTCGCGGCGCGACGCGCGGCGGGGGAACTCGGCGCGGCGCCGCTGGTGCTGGTGTGGAGCCAGATCGACCGCCCCGACGCGTTGCGCGAGCCGCCGAGGGAGTTGCTCGAGAAGCTGGGCTCTCCGCCGTGGGTCGCGCTCAGTGCGCTGAGCGGAGCGGGCCTGCCCCAATTGACGGCGCTGTGCCGCGCGCAACTCTCGCCCGGCGGCGGCGAGGGCGAGGACGGCCTCGAGCGCGAGATCAGCGAGCGCCACCTGCTGGCGCTGTCGCAGTCGCGCGAGGCCCTGCGCGAGGCTCGAGCGGCCTTGCGCGTTGGTGCGCCCCTCGACCAGATCGCACAGACCGTGCGCGTGGCCCTCGACGCGCTGGACGCGATCCTGGGTCGCACCAGCCCCGAGGACGTCCTGGAGCGGCTCTTCGCGCGCTTTTGCATCGGCAAGTGAGTCCGCGGGCTGGCGCTGGATATCGCGGCGCCCGCGAGGTTGACACACAAGATGTTGTGTGTTTTCGTGGGGCGCAGGCGACGGGTTGGACCGGACGCCAGGCCCGTTCCGAGCACCCCTTCCGCCGCCATGAAGTGTCCCCGCTGCAAACAGGACAACGACCGCGTCGTGGACTCGCGCGCGGCGGCCGACGGGGGGGCGATTCGCCGGCGGCGCGAGTGCCTGGAGTGCTTCCTGCGCTACACGACCTACGAGCGCGTCGAGGACACGCCGCTGCGCGTGATCAAGAAGAGCGGTGAGCGCGTGCGCTTCGAGCGCGAGCGCGTCCTGGCCGGAATGATGCGCGCCTGCGAGAAGCTGCCGGTCTCGACCGAGGACCTCGAGCGCGCCGCGGCGCGGGTCGAGGCGCGCTGCCAGGAGGAGCACGACCGCGAGGTGCCGAGCTCGGTGATCGGCGCGCTGGTGATGGAGGAGCTCAAGGCGCTCCATCACGTGGCCTACGTGCGCTTCGCCAGCGTGTACCGCGAGTTCAAGGACATCTCGCAGTTCCTCGACGAGCTGCACCCGATCCTCGAGACCCAGCGCCGCGGCGCCGCCGACCCGAGCGCGAAGCATGGCGCCTAGCCGCGTTCGCAAGCGCGATGGGCGCGAGGCGCCGTTCGACGCGCGCAAGATCGAAGCCGCGGTGGCCAAGGCGCTGGCGGCGGTCGGCGAGCAGGACGCGGGCTTCGCGCGCGAGATCGCCAGCGTGGTCGAGCTCACGCTGGACAATCGCTATCCCGCGAACGCCGACGCAGCCAGCACGCGAACCGGCGCCGCGCGCATGGCCGAGGCCGCGCCCGACATCGAGGAGATCCAGGACCTGGTCGAGCAGGCCCTGATCGAGCTGGGCCGCGCCAACGTCGCCAAGGCCTACATCCTCTATCGCGACCGCCGCGCGCGGGCGCGCGAGGCCTTGGCGGTGCACGCTTCGAGTTCGCCCGGCGGCGCATCGGCGCGCCAGCGCATCGAAGTCCAGACCCCCGAACGCACGCTGGCCTGGAGCAAGGGGCGCATCACTGCCGCGCTGATCAACGAAGCGCAGCTTCCGCGCGACACGGCCGAGCGCGTCGCCGCCGCGGTCGAGGAGCGCGTGTTCGCGGCCGGGCTCAAGCGCATCTCGACCGCGCTGGTGCGCGAGCTGGTCGACAACGAACTGGTCACTCTCGGTCTCGCGGCAGCGTTGCGTCGTCAGGTGGCCTACGGGCTGCCGGCCTACGATCTGCGCGCGCTGCTCGCCGAGCCGCTGGCCGCGCTCGATCCGGCGCGTCCCGTCTCGGGCGAGGCGCTGGCCGAGCGCCGCGCCGACGCGCGCCTGTCCGCCGAAGTGCTGCGCCGATTCGCTCCTGACGAAGTGCTCTCGGCCGACGGCGCCGCCGCGCACCTCGCCGGTGACCTGCACGTCGTGAACCTGGGCGCGCCGCACCTGCCGCTGACGCTGGGAGTGCCGCTCGATCTGATCGCCTCGGCGCAGCCCAGCGCCGGCGGCGCGTTCGAGCTGTTGAACGAGATCGTGGAACTCGCACACGGCAGCGCCGTGGGGCTGGTGCTCGAGCAGAGCGCGCCTTGGATCGCCGCGCTGGCCGGCGGACCGCGCAGCGCCGCGCCCGCGGGCGCCGGATCGACTTCGGGCTGGTCGGCGCTGGGCGCGTGGCTGCGTGCATTGGCGGCGGCTTCGAACGCCGCGGGCCGGCGCATCGACCTCGCGCTCGGCGAACTGGGCGCGCGCGGCCCGGTCCTGCTCGAGCGTCTGATCGAGGAGCTGATCGACCCGGCGCTCGGCCCCTGCGGCGCGCGGCTGTTCCTCGCGCGCGAGGACCTGCACGCGCTGGTCGAGCACGCGCGGCGCGACGAGCCCTTCGCCGCCCGATTGGAGCGCGCGCTCACGCTGGGGCGCGTCACGCCGACCTGGGGCGACGACACCTGGAGCTGCGTCGGGCCGGGACTGTTCCGCGGACGCGGCGAGCGCGGCGCGATCGCCTGCGGCGGCGCCGTGGCGCTCAACCTGCCGCGCCTGGCGTTGCGCGCCGGGCCGTGGCGCGAGGACCGCGCGCTCGAGCTGCTCAGCGCCGCGGTGCACTCGGGCGTGCGCGTGCTCGACGAGCTCTCGCAGTTCCGCCAGCGCGTCGGCGGCGCGCGTCACGGCGCCCTGCGAGCCCGCGCGCACTTCGTGCTCGCGCCGGTCGGCCTGCGCGAGATGCTCGCGTACCTGGGCGACGGCGAACTGCGTCCCGATCAGGGCGCGCGCGTGCTGGGGCTGATCGGCGACGCTGCGCGCCGCTACGCCTCGCCGTTGCGCCTGTCGGTCGACGTGGACCCGCACTTCGGCGAGCGCGCGGCGGTGCGCTTTGCGCGCCTGGACGCCGAGCTTCCGCAGCACGCCCAGCGCCTGCTCTTCGGCGACCGCGTCGGCGCGGGCGTGAATCCGCTCGCGCCCTACAGCGACGGCTGGCGCCTGACACCCGCTCCCGGACGGGTGCCGTGGGAGGCCGAGGCCGTCGCGCTCTCCACGCTCGCCGCCGGCGCGCTGCAGCCCCTGCCGATCGACCCCGCGCGGCGCACGGGCGTCGCCTCGGCCGAAGCCTGGGCGCGCTTCGATCGCCTGCTGACGCGCCGCGACGAGGAACTCGACGACGCGCGCTCGCCCGCCGGCGAGGGCGGCGCCGGACTGTTCAGCGCGCTGCCCGCGCTCGATGCTCAACAGCGCGCGGAGCTCTCCGCCGGGCGCCGTCCGCAGCGCACTTCACGCGGCGCCTGAGCGCGCCGCTGGCCTCTTCTCGGGCCTTTTCTCCGGCCTTTTCTTCGAGACATGCGACTCCAACGCCTGGAACTGTTCGGATTCAAGTCCTTCGCGGACCGCACGGTGCTGTCCTTCGAGCCTTCGTTCACCGGCATCGTCGGGCCCAACGGCTGCGGCAAGTCGAACGTGGTCGACTCGGTGCGCTGGGTGCTGGGCGAGACGCGCCCGACCTCGATGCGCGGCGGCGAGATGAGCGACGTGATCTTCAAGGGCTCGGTCTCGCGGCCGCCCATGAACGTCGCCGAGGTCACGATGGTGCTCGACAACTCCGGTGGCGCGATCCCCGGACAGGGCGCCGAGGTCGCGATCACGCGCCGCGTGTTCCGCACCGGCGAAGGCGAGTACTTGATCAACGGCGAGCGCGTGCGCCTCAAGGACGTGCGCGACATGCTGTTCGACACGGGCCTTGGGAGCCGCGGCTACGCGGTGCTCGAGCAGGGCAAGATCGACGCGGTGCTGTCGGCCAACCCGCTCGACCGGCGCGCGATCTTCGAGGAGGCCGCGGGGGTCAGCCGCTACAAGATGCGGCGCAAGGAGACCGAGCAGAAGCTCAAACGCGTCGAGGCCGACCTGTTGCGCGTCGACGACGTGCTCAAGGAGCTGGCGACGCGCGTGCGCTCGCTCAAGATCCAGGCCGGCAAGGCCGAGCGCTTCGTCGAGGCGCGCGAGGCTTGGCGCACGGGGCGCGCGCGCTTCCTCAAGCACAAGCTGTTCGAGCAGCGCCGCGCGCTGGGCGCGGTGCAGATCGCGATCGAAGAGCTCGAGTCGCGCGCCGACGAGTTGCGCCGGCTGCGCACGGACGAAGAGGGCGACGCCGCCGCGCGCGAGCGCGAGCAGGTGGCGCTGAGCGGCGAGGTCGACCGCCTCGCCGGCGAAGTGGCGCGTCTGGCGGGCGAAGTGCGCGCCTGCGACGAACGTCACGCGCAGCTCTTGGCGCGCATCAAGACGCTCAAGGCCTCCGGCGCCGACGAGGGCGCGCGCGCGCTCGAACTCGCCAGCGCGCTGGAAGTGCGCGAGGCGGAGCTCGACTCCAGCCGCCAGGCCGCGACTGCCGCGCAAGGCGCGACCGCGCAGGCCAAGGAGAGCGCTGCGGCGTTGCAGCAGACTTTGAGCGAAGAGCGCGCCAAGCAGCGCGAACTGCGCGCGCGCAGCGAACAGCAGAACCGCGTCGTGCTGGGCCTCCTGCACGAGCGCACCTCCTCGCAGAACCAGCTCAAGCACCTGGAGTCCTCGCGCCCGGCGCTGCTCGAGCGCACCTCGCGGCTGCAGAGCCGCCTCGACGAGGCGCGCGCACAGGTCGACGGCCTGCGCGGCGAACTGGGCGCGGCGCAGGCGCGCGGCGTGCAGTGCCAGTCCGAGCACGGCGAGGCCGAGCAGCGCGTACGGGAGACCGCCGAGGCCTGGAGCGCGCTCGAGCGCGAGGAGCAGGTGCTGCGCAGCGACAAGTCCAAGCGCGAGATCGAGCGCGCGCGGCTGGTGGCGCGCATCGACGGCCTGCGCGACCTCGAGCACGAGCGCGCGAGCTACGAGGCGGGCGCGCGCAGTTTGCTCGACAGCGTCAAGAAGGGCAGCGGCCCGTGCGCGCCGCAGGACCTGCGCGGGGTCGTGGCCGACCACCTGCGCATCTCGACCGAACACGCGCGCGCGCTCGACGCCGCGCTGGGGCCGGCGGCGCTGGGACTGGTGGCGCAGAGCGCCGAACTCGCCGCACGCATGGTCGCCTGGCTGGGCGAGAAGCGCTCGGGCGTGGTGCGCGCGTACACGCCGCTGGGACTGTCGAACAAGGCGCGCACGCTGGAGCTCGCGCCCGAGCTGAGCGGCGCGCGACGCTTGAGCGAGCTGCTCGAGGTCAGCGCCGACTTCGCGCCGCTGGCGCAGTGGCTGATCGGCGACGTGCTGCTGGTCGAGAGCCTCGCGCGCGCGGTCGAACTCGTCGCCGAGCATCCGCAGTGGCGCTTCGTGACACCCTCGGGCGACCTGGTCAGCGCAGCGGGCGTGCTCGGCGGTCACCGCGAGATGACGCAGGGCGCAGTGGGCCGCCGCGCCTTCGCCGCCGAACTCGAACGCGAGCGCGTCGCGCTCGATGCGCAGCTCGCGCAGGACGTGCAGGGCCTCGAGCGACTGGCAGCCGAGCGCAAGCGCCTGTCGCAGGTGCGCAGCGAGACGCAGAGCGCGCTCGAGCGTGCTCGCATGGCGGCCGCCGAAGCGCGCGCGCTCGAACAGACTGCGCGCGCCCGGCTGGCCGACACGGAGCGCTCGCTGGCCGTGCTCGAGCGCGAGCGCGAGACGCTCGCCCGCGAAGAGGCGCGCATGGAAGGCGACCTGCGCGGCGCGAGCGAGCGGCTGGGCGAGAGCTCGGCGGCCTTCGAACGCGAGAATGCGCAGCTCCAGGAATTCGAACGCCAGCGCCAGGCGCTCGACTCGCGGATCGACGAGTTGCAGCGCCAGGACGGCCGCGCGCAGGTCGAACTCGCGCGCGCCAGCTCGGAGTTCAACGCCGCCAGCCAGCGCGTGCGCGATCTCGAGCGCCACTGCGAGAGCGCGCGGCTCGAACTCGAGCGTGCGCGGCGGCTCGCCGGCGAGCATGCTCAGAACGCAGAAGCGGCGGTGCTCGAGGCGCGTGAAGTGCGCGAGCGCGGCGACGCGTTGCTGATCGAGCGCGCGCAAGCCGAGCAGCGCCACGACGAGCTGCGCACGGCCGAGCGCGCCGGCCGCGAAGCCGTGCAGGTCTTCCGCCAGCGCGTCGACGCGGTCACGCGCGAGATCGAGTCGCTCGCCGGACAACTCTCCGCGCAGCGCCTGGACGCGCAACGCATCGAGATGACCTGCTCGGAGCTGGCCGTTCGCGCGCAGGAGGACCTGGCGCAGAGCGAGGAGCAACTGCTCGCCGACTTCGAGCCCGAAGCGGAGCTGGGCCTCTTGGGCGCGCTCGACGCGCTCGAGCAGGAGGTGGCCGAGCACAAGCGTCGGCTCGACGCGATCGGTCCGGTCAACACCGAGGCCGTGGCCGAGCTGGCCGAGGCTTCGCAGCGCTACGAGTTCCTCTCCACGCAGCGCAAGGACCTCGACGAGTCGCGCCGCGCCCTGGGCGACGCGCTGGCGCACTTGAACCAGGAGAGCATGCGCCTGTTCCTCGAGACCTTCGCGCAGGTGCGCGAGCACTTCCAGACGCTCTTCCGCCAGCTGTTCGGCGGCGGCAAGGCGGACCTGGAGCTGGCGCAAGGCGTCGATCCGCTCGAGGCCGGCATCGACATCGTCGCGCGGCCTCCGGGGCGCGAGATGCTGCCGATCAGCATGCTCTCCGGCGGTCAGCGCACCATGACCGCGCTGGCGCTGCTCTTCGCCGTGTTCCGCTCGCGCCCCAGCCCGTTCTGCGTGCTCGACGAAGTCGACGCCGCGCTCGACGACGCCAACGTTGGCCGCTTCCTCGCCATGGTCGAGGGCTTCCGGCGCGACACGCAGTTCGTGGTCGTGACACACAACAAGGGCACCATGGCGGCCTGCAATCGCCTGTACGGCATCACCATGGAGACCAAGGGCGTGTCGACCTGGGTCGCGGTGCAGTTCGAAGACGTCGATCGCTTCGTGCCGGACGCGGCGGGCAACGCCCAGGCGGCGGCGCAGGCGCGCGACGCGGCCGAGCAGGAAGACGGCGACACCGAGCAGGGCGAGCGCGCGGTCGAGCGCATCGTCGAACTCGTGCCCCAGCCGCCGCCGACCAGCGCGGTCGAGGTGACGCCAGCTTCATGATGCGCGCGGCTCGGAACGGGCGGGGCGCCGGTCGATAAGATCTGCGCACGATGGGTTCGCAGCGCGCCAAGCCGGATCGATGGGACTTGGGCCGGGCGCTGGTGGCAGCGTTCGGCGTGCTCGGAGCTGCCCAAGCGCGCGCCCAGGCGCCAACTCCGGTGCAAGCACCGGTGAATGCGGGTGCGCCGGCGAGCGCGCCGACGACGCTGGCTGCGGCGCAGGCCGGCGGAAGCGCCGCGACTGCGGGCGGCGACGTGACGCAGGCGACCAGCGCTGCGCCTGCGCCGGCGATGGCTCCGAGTGCACCGCTCGCGCAGGACGCGGGCGCGACTCCCGCGGCTCAAACGCCCGCCGCGCAAGCGCCCGCCGCGCAAGCACCGGCTGAGCAGACGCCGGCTGAGCAAACGCCCGCTGAAGGGGCGAGCGGGACCCCTGGCGCGCCGAGCGCCGCGCCGCAGGGAACTCCCGCCGGCGCGCAGTCCACAGATCAGCCGGGTGCGCAGAACGCTGCGCCGCAGCCCGGCGCGCCGCCGCCGAGCGCTGCGAGCGCGCTTCCGCTTCCCGCCTACCGGCCCGGCTACCGCAGCGTCAGCGAGGCCACGCTGTGGTGCGATGCGCTCGAGATCGCCGCGCCCGAGTTCGTGCGCCGCTTCGACCTCGCCACGACCCGCGACGGGCGCGCGACGCCCGCGCTCGAGATCGCAGCGCCCGGTCCGCTTCCGCCCGCCGAGCGCAGCACGCTGCTCGTGATCGGCGCGCTCGACGGCCGCTCGCTGGTCGGCGCCGAGGCCGCGCTCGCGGTGGCGCGCGAACTGGCCGCGAACGCACGCGAGCTGCGGCCCGACCTGTGTGTGATCGTGGCGCCGTTCGCCAACGTCGAGGCGCTCGACGTGTGCCGCCGCGACGGCCGCAGCGAAGGGCGCACGCTGCGCCCGGTCGACGACGATCGCGACGGCGCGCTCGACGAAGACGGCCCCGACGATGTCGACGACGACGGCTTGATCCTCGAGATGCTGGTCGAGTCGCCGCACGGGACCTGGGCCTTCGCCGAGGACCCGCGCTGGGTCGTCCCGGCGCAGCCGGGCGCGGGGCGGCGCTTCCTGCGCGTGCGCGAGGGCCGCGACGACGACGGCGACGGGCTCTACAACGAAGACGGGCCGGGCGGCGTCGATCTCGATCGCAACTTCCCGGTCGGCCGCGTCGGGCCGTGGCTGGACACCAGCGTGGGCGCACTGCCGCTGAGCGAGCCGGTCGCGCGCGCGCTGGCCGAACTGACGCGCACGCGGCGCGTGTTCGCAACGCTGCTGCTGCAGGGCGCGCACGGCGGCGTCGCGACGCCCGGCGGCATCCCGGCCATCGAGAGCTGGAGCGCGGCCGATCGCTCTCTGTACGAACATCTGGGCGCGCGCTTCTCGCAACTCACAGCGCGGGAACTCGGGCCGCCCAGCGCATTGCGTGTCGCCCGCGGCGTCGACGCACCCGGCGCCGCGCTCGATTGGTTCGCCGTTTCGTGCGGCGCGCTGGCCTTGGAGCTCGCGCCCTGGGGCGCGGGCGTCGAGCGTGCGCCGGCCTCGCCGACCACGCCCGCGCGCTTCGAGTTGCGCGACCCGCCGGGGGACGAGCGCTGGCGCGCGCAGGCCGAGCGCGAGTGGGCGCGCTGGCTCGACGAGCAGCGCGACGGCATGGGCTACGTCGCCTGGCGTCCGGTGGACCTGCGCGACGGCCGCGCGGTGTGGGTGGGCGGATTCGAGCCGTGGACCGTCGAAACGCCGCCCGCGACGAGCGTCGAGCGCGCGCTCGCGGGCCTGCCGGAGTTCGTGCGCGAGTTGTGCGACGGCGCGCCGCGCCTGGAGTTCGCCAGCACCGCACTGACGCGCAGCGCCGGCGTGGTCCGCGTGCGAGCGACGCTGCGCAACCTGGGCGCGCTGCCCACCAGCTTGCGTGCGTCGGCGGCCTCGAGCCTGGTCGAACCGCTGCGCGTGGAGCTCGTGCTCGGCCCCGAGCAGCGCCTGCTCGCCGGCCCTGCGGCCGTTCGTCTGGACCCGCTCGCGCCGGGCGAGCTGTCGCGCGAGCTCGAGTGGCTGGTGCTCGCGCCCGCGCCGGCCACGCTGGCCTTGCGCGCGCGCGGCGGCTGGTGCGCGGCGCTCGAACGCGAGGTGCGCGAGTGAGCGCGCGGCTCGGCGACTGGGCCAAGCGGGGGGCCGGGTTCGTCGCCTGCTGGGCGGCGGCGCTGCTCTTCGCCAGCCCGCCCGCGCGCGCGCAGGACGGCCGGCGCCTGACCGCGCCGGCGGACGTGCGCGTTCAGCTCGATCTCCAGCACTTCTACCTTCCGCGCGATTTGCAGGTGACGCTCAGCGCCCTGGACACGGCCTACCCCGAGTTCCTGCGTCTGGAGTCGCTCGGGCGCAGCGCTTCGGGCTCGGAGTTGTGGGTCATGACGATCGCGCGCAAGGAGGGGCTCGAACTTGCGCGGCGTCCGGGCGTGTTGATCGTGGCGGGCCTGGGCCTCGAAGACCTCGCGGCGACGGAGCTGGCGCTGCACACGATCGCCGAGCTGGTGCAGAACCACGCGCGCGACGAGTCGGTGCAAGCGCTGCTCGAACGCGCGGTGGTGTACGTCGTGCCGTGCGCCAATCCCGACCTGCGCGAACGCGTGCTCGGCGCGATCGAGCGTGGCGAGCCGGCCGTCGCGCAGGCCGAGGAGAGCGTGCTGCTCGACCGCAACTTCCCGCAGCGCTGGGATCCGCTGGCGCTCGAGCGCTGCGGCCCGTTCCCGCTCTCGCGACCGGAGTCGCGCGCGCTGGCCGAGTTCGTGCTCGGCCGGCCCAACCTCGCGGTGGTGCAGCGCTACAGCGCGTCGCAGGCGCGCAGCGGCGTCGATCTGGGCTGGCCGGCGGCCGACGTGCGCGTGCTGCGGCGCGTGGCTTCGGAGGGGCTGCTCGAGAGCGTCGAGACGGCGGCGGCGCGCGAGGGCTCGCTGCTGTCGTTCGCCTACGAGCAAGCCGGCGCGTTCGCGTTCGCGGTGCCGGCGCTGGCGCGCACCTCGGGTGAAGGGCTGCTGCCGGGCGTGGACGAGATCCTGCCGCTGGCGCGCAACGCCAGCGCCGCGAGCCTGCGCCTGATGGCGGCCTTGCCGCGGCTCGAGCTGCTGGCGGAGGCGCCCAGCGCGCTCGATCCCGCCACGTGGCAGGTGGAGCTGGAACTGCGCAACCTCGGCCGCTTGCCGAGCGCCAGCGAACTCGCCGTGCAGCGCTACTCCGCCGGCGCGCCGACGCTCGAAGCGCGCGGCGCCGAACTCGTCGGGGCTGCGCTGCTGCGCGCGAGCGACGGAGCTGCGCTGGTGACATCGCTCCGCGGCGGCGTCGCGACGCTGCCGCAGGTCGGCGGCGGCGAAACGCTTCGACTCAGAGCCTTCCTGACGGCCGCTCCCGGCGCGCAGGTGACGCTCAGCGTGCGCGCGCCGCGGGCCGGCGAAGCGAGCGTCCAGACGCGCCTGCCGTGAGCCGCGCGCGCGGGGCGCTCACTTGCCCAGCACGCGCCGCTCGACGTTGGGCAGCCCGGCGAGCACGATCGTTCCGATCACGCCCAGGCTCTGCGGCGAGCACTTGTCGAGCGTGTCCTCGGGGCTGTGCCACCACGAGTTGCCCGGGCCGTAGCTGAAGTCGATCAGGTCGACGCTGGGCACGCCGATCTCGAGGAACGAGAGGTGGTCGTCGGCGATCGGTTCGCGGCGGCCGTCGACGTGCTTGCCCAGGCCCGCGGCGCGCGCGGGGGCCGCGAAGCACTCGTACAGCCACGCGTCGGAGTACTGATCGCGCTCCAGGCGCAGGTCCTTGTCGCCGACCAGGTCGAGCAGCACGAAGGCCTTGGTGCGCGCGACCAGGCCGCTGGTGCGCAGTTGCTCGGCGTGGTGGCGCGAGCCGTACCGGTTGTCGGGGTCCTGCCAGTGCGCGCGGATCGCTTCCTCGCCGTCGATGAACAGCAGTCGATACGCGACCGAACGCGGGCCGCCCGCCGCGAGCACGCGCGCCAGCTCGAGCAGCACCGCGGTGCTCGAGCCGCCGTCGTTGGCGCCGACGAAGCGGAACTGGTCGAAGCGCTTGGTGTCGAAGTGCGAGCCGACGATCACCAGCGGCGCCTTGTCGGCCTGGGGGCCCTTGGCGGGGAGGTCGACGTACAGATTGCACATCGGCAGGTCGCCGATCGGCGTGCCGCGCGCGACGAAGGACTCGCGCACCGGCGCCAGACCGAGCGCGCGCAGCTCCTTGTCGAGGTAGTCGACGGTCGCGGCGGATGCGCCGCTGCCTGCGGGGCGCGGACCGAGCGCGACGAGAGCCTCCAGGTGTTTCCAGGCGCGCTGCGCATCGAAACTCTCGGTGGCCGAGCTCTCGCTCTTGGCGTTCTGCGCGCCGCTCGAGCCGCGCGCGGCGCCGTCGGCGCAGGAGACGAGCAGCGCGCCAGCGAACGCCAGCGCAGCGCCGCGAGCGGGCCTCGAGATGACAGGCTTGTGGAGCTGCATGCGTCAGAGGCTAGCAGAGCGGGAGGGGTGAGGTTCCATCGCTGGGACTCGTGGACTAGTCCGCCGTGAGCGTCGGATAGCAACGCGCCAAAGGCGCCGATAGCGCCGTTGCGCCGCAGAGCCTTTCGTCGCTCGCGCGCCGCGCGCCAGACCCATGAGCGAGCCTTCGACCGCGAATCTGTTCGATCTCGCCGCCTCCAGCCACGACCGCCAGGCCTTCATGGCGCTCGCCTGGGAGGGCGGACTCGACGAGTACCTCGAGCGTGTCGCGCGCCGGCCGCTGCTCGCGCGCAACGCATTCCAACGCCTGGTCGACATGCTCGAGTCGCACGGCTCGGTCCCGCCCAGCGACGATGGCCGGCGGCGCCGGCGCTGGAAGCTGTTCGACGATCCGCTGGGCGGCGGACGCGACGCGGTGTTCGGGCTCGACGCGGCGCTCGACGTGCTGGTGCAGACGCTGCGAGCTGGCGCGCTCGGACTGGGCCCGGAGCGGCGCGTGATCCTGCTGCACGGGCCGGTGGGCTCGGCGAAGTCGACCATCGTGCGCCTGCTCAAGCGCGGGCTCGAGCACTACTCGCGCACCGACGAAGGCGAGCTGTGCAGCTTCTACTGGGACATCGACGGCGAGCGCATCGACTCTCCCATGCACCAAGATCCGCTGCTGCTGGTCCCGCGTGAAGCGCGCAGCGCGCTCGAGGCGCGGCTCAACCACAAGCTCGACCGCGAGTACCGCCTGTCGATCCAGGGCGAGCTCGATCCCGTCAGCCGACACTGGTACGCGCGGCTGATGGAGCGCTACGACGGCGATTGGAGCAAGCTCGCCTCGCACGTGCGCGTGCGGCGCATCGTGCTCAGCGAACAGGACCGCATCGGCATCGGCACGTTCCAGCCCAAGGACGAGAAGAACCAGGACTCGACCGAACTGACGGGCGACGTCAACTACCGCAAGATCGCCGAGTACGGCTCGGACTCCGATCCGCGCGCCTTCAACTTCGACGGCGAGTTCAACGTCGCCAACCGCGGGTTGCTCGAGTTCATCGAGGTGCTCAAGCTCGACGTGGCGTTCCTGTACGACCTGCTCGGCGCGACGCAGGAGCACTCGATCAAGCCCAAGAAGTTCGCGCAGACCTCGATCGACGAGGTGATCATCGGGCACACCAACGAGCCCGAGTACAAGAAGCTCGCCTCCAACGAGCTGATGGAGGCCTTCCGCGATCGCACGATCAAGATCGACGTGCCCTACAACCTCTCGATCAGCGACGAGAGCGCGATCTACCGCCGCCAGTTCTCGCGGCCCAGCGGCGGACGCTCGATCGCGCCGCACGCGCTGGAGTTCGCGGCGCTGTGGGCCGTGCTGACGCGCCTGGCCGAGCCGACGCAGCCCAACCTCAGCCTGGCGCAGAAGGCGCGGCTGTACGACGGCGCCGAAATACCGGGCTTCGGTCCCGAGCACGTGCGCGAGCTGCGCCGCGCGGCGCCGCGCGAGGGGCTCGAAGGCATCTCGCCGCGCTACGTGCAGGATCGCATCGCCGCCGCGCTGGTGGGCGAGAAGTCGACCGTCACGGCGCTGGATCTGCTCGCCTCGATCGAGGAGGGGCTGGCGCACCACAGCCTGGTTTCGAACGAGGAAACGCGCCGGCGCTACCTCGAACTCGTCGGCGTCGCACGCGAGGAGTACGAGGAGACGCTCAAGCGCGAAGTGCGCCAGGCCGTGGCCAGCGACCGCGAGGCGCTGGAGCGGCTGTGCGCCAAGTACGTCGAGAACGTGCGCGCCTACACGACGCGCGAAAAGGTGCTGGACGCGCGCGGAGCGGCCTCGGATCCCGACGAGCGGCTGATGCGCGCGATCGAGGAGAAGGTCGAGATCGCCGAGGCGCGCAAGGACGACTTCCGCCTCGAGCTGATGAACTTCGTCGCCCAGGCGCACGCCGAGGGCCGGCAGTTCGACTGGCGCTCGAGCAAGCGCCTGGCGCGCGCGCTCGAGCTCAAGGCCTTCGAGGACCGGCGCGACTCGATCCAACTGGTGAGCTCGATGTCGAGCGTGGTCGATCCCGACACCTCGGCCAAGATCGCGCTGATCCGCGATCGATTGATGCGTCAGTTCGGGTACGACCAGGCGGCCGCGGACGAGGTGCTGGCGCACGTGGCCGGCCTGTTCGCGCGCGGCGAAGCCAAGCTCGAGGGGCTCGAGGCGGCCTAGCGCCGGCCTCGACTCGGGGAGGACCAGCGTGTTCCGCATCGAGGCCGATCGCGCGCGCTTCCGCGAGATCGTGCGCGGCAAGATCCGCTCGGATCTCGCCAAGTACCTCTCGACCTCCGAGCTGATCGCGCGCCAGGGCGCGCACGCCGTCTCGGTGCCCGTGCCGCAGATCGAGTTGCCGCAGTTCTGCTTCGGCGAGAACGAGCGCGGCGGCGTCGGGCAGGGGCCGGGCGAGCGCGGCGAGGAACTCGAAGGCGAAGGCGCCGGCCAGGAAGGCGCGGGCGCGGCTGGCGACGGCCTGGGCCAGCACCTGCTGGAGGTCGAAGTCGAGCTCGACGAGCTGGCCGAGATGCTCGGGCGCGAGCTCGAGCTGCCGCGCATCGAACCCAAGGGCAAGCGCATGCTGCTCAGCGACGGCGGGCGCTACAGCGACGTCAGCAACTCTGGCCCCGACTCGCTGCGGCACTTCCGGCGCAGCTACCGCCAGGCGCTCAAACGCACCATCGCCGCCGGCCTGTGGGATCCCGCCGCGCCGCGCGTCGAGCCTGTGCGCGAGGACTTCCGCTACCGCGCGCGGCGCGTGACGCCCACGCCCGAGTCCTCGGCGGTGGTGATCCACATGATGGACGTGTCGGGCTCGATGGGGCGCGAGCAGAAGGAGATCGTGCGCATCGAGGCCTTCTGGATCGACACCTGGCTGCGCAGCCAGTACCACAACCTCGAGGTGGTCTACATCGTGCACGACGCGGCCGCCAAGGTGGTCGACCACGATTCGTTCTTCCACCTGCGCGAGTCGGGCGGCACGAAGATCAGCTCGGCCTACGAGCTGTGCCTGCAGCTGATCCGCGAGAAGCACCGGCCCGAGGACTGGAACATCTATCCGTTCCACTACTCCGACGGCGACAACTGGTCGGCGCGCGACACCGAGAAGTGCATCGCGCTGCTGCGCGACGAGCTGCTCCCGCGCGTCAATCAGTTCTGCTACGGGCAGGTCAAGAGCGCCTACGGCTCGGGGCAGTTCAAGAAGGACCTCGACGACGCGCTCGGCGCCGACGGGCGAGTGGTCACGGTCAGCGTGTCCGAGCGCTCCGACATCCAGCGCGCGATCCGAGCGTTCCTCGGCAAGGGACGCTGACGATGGCCGCGCCGGCGCGCTCATCCTCGCGGCTTCCGTCGGAGCTGGCCAACTGGGCGGCGCGCATCGAGCGCGCGGCGCGCGAGCACGGGCTCGACTTCTTCCCGGTGCAGTTCGAACTGCTCGACGCGAGCGACGTCAACGGCCTGGCGGCCTACGGCGGCTTTCCCGTGCGCTATCCCTCCTGGCGCTTCGGCATGGAGTTCGAGCGGCTGGACAAGGGCTACCACTGGGGCCTCTCGAAGATCTACGAGCTGGTGATCAACAACGATCCCGTGATCGCCTACCTGGTGCGCTCCAACTCGACGCTGGAGCAGAAGCTGGTGATGGCGCACGTGTTCGGCCACGCGGACTTCTTCCGCCACAACTGCTGGTTCGCGAGCACCGAGCGCCACATGCTCGACCGCATGGCGGCCCACGCGACAACGGTGCGCCGACACATCGACCGCGTCGGGCTCGAACGCGTCGAGCGCTTCCTCGACCTCGCGCTCAGCCTCGAGAACCTGCTCGATCCCTACTTGCCGCTGCGCCAGCGCCTGCGCGACGGCGCCGAGCGCCCCGGTGCGCCGGCTCTGCCCGAGGGCTCGACGCCGACCTTCGACGTGCTGGGCTTTCTCTGCGCGCACGCTCCGCTCGGACCGTGGCAGCGCGAGCTGCTCGGGATCGTTCGCGACGAGGCCTACTACTTCCAGCCCCAGCGCATGACCAAGATCATGAACGAGGGCTGGGCCACCTTCTGGCACAGTCGCATCCTGACCGGCGGCGTGCTCGAGGCCTCCGAGATCGTGGAGTTCGCCGACTGCCACAGCGGCGCGACCGCGACGGCGCCGGGGCGGCTCAATCCCTACAAGCTGGGGATCGAGCTGTGGCGTCACGCGGATCGGCGCGGCGAGGACTTGATGCGTCTGCGCCGCGTGCACGACGACGCCTCGCTGATCGACGAACTCGTCGACGAGGAGTTCGTCGCCAGCCAGAAGATGTTCGCGTACGGCCGCAACGCGCGCTCGGGCAAGGCCGAAGTCGAGGGCCGCGACGCGCGCACCATCAAGGAGCGGCTTCTGACGCAGCTCGCCTGGGGCGGCTTGCCGCGCATCGAACTCGCGGGTGTCGACGCGGGCGGCGAGCTGCGCCTCGAGCACCGCCACGACGGCCGCGACCTGCAGCTCGAGCGCGCCAAGGAGACCTTGCGGCGCGTGGACGAGCTGTGGCGGGCGGGCGCAGTGCTGGAGACGCGGGTCGAGGGCGCGCGGCGACGATTGGTCGCGCGCGGCGGCGAGGTGCGCGTCGAAGAGCTCGACGAGGCGCGCGCGCCGACACGGGCGCCTTGAGCGCGCGCGCTGCGCTGTACGCTACGGTTTCCCGCGATGCCGCCGACTTCCCTGACAGCGCAGCCCGCAGAGCCGCTGCGCGCCATCCACTGGGTGCTCCTGGCGGCGCTGTTGTGCGCGGGTGCGGCGCTGCGCATGTGGGGGATCGACCACGGTCAGCCGCACACGCGCGAGCGCGACGCGCACATGGCCTACCACGCGCAGCTCCTGCGCGAGGGCTACCAGCCGCCCGATCCGCACAACAACGACAACCAGTACCCCAGTCTGTTGCCGTGGGTGCTCGCACTTGCGGACGGTCCGCAGCCTGCGCCGCCGACAGCCACGCTGGAGGAGCACCTCGACGCCGCCAGCGCGCTGTTCACGCAGTCGCGCACCGAGATGGCGCTGGTGTCCGTGCTGGGCATCGCGCTGACCTTTGCGCTGGCGCGCAGCTTCGTCTCGAACGCGTGGTCGCTCTTCGCGGCGGCGCTGATGGCCGCGAGCTTCCTGACGCAGTACTTCGCGCAGCAGGCGCGCCCGCACGCGGCGGTGAGCGCGATCTACCTCGCCGCAGTGCTGGCCTGCATGCGCTTGGCGAAACGGCCGACGCTCGGTTCCTACGCGCTCGCAGTCGCGGGTTGCGCGCTGGCGATCGGCGCGCTCCACAGCGGCCTGGCGACGCTCGCCCCGCTCGTCGTGGCGTGCGCGTTCGCGGCGCTGTACGTCGTGTACGAACCTGCGCGCCGGCTGTACACGCGCCTGATCGCCGCGCCGCTGCTGGCGCTCGCGTGCTGCGCGCTCGCCTTCCCGCTGTTCTATCGCTACCTGTTCCGCGAGCGCACGGACACGGACTTCGATCGCCTGGTGTTCGACGGCACGCACTTGGTGTGGGGAGATCACCGCGTGGGACTCGTGGACTTCGCCGGCGGCGGCTCGCTGATCGTGCTGCGCACGCTGTGGTTCTACGATCCGGCGTTGCTCGCGCTGCTCGCGCTCGCCGTCGCACTCGTTGTTGCGCGCAAGCTGCCGATCTACCGCCCCTACGAGCGCTGGTCGGACTTCTGGGTCGCGTTCTCGTTCGCGGGGCCGTACCTGCTGCTCATCGCGCTGTTCGCGCGCACCTACGAGCGCTTCCTGCTGCCGATGGTCCCGTACTTCGCGGTGTTCGCGACGTGGGGGCTCTCGCACCTGGCTGCGCGCAGCTCGGGCGCGCGCAAGCTCGCCGGCGCTGTGGCCGCCGCTGTGCTGCTCTTCAGCGCCGCGAGCGCCGTGCGGCTTGCGTGGCTTCGCGCGCAGCCCGACTCGCTCGAGCTCGCCGCGCAGTGGATCAGCTCGCGACTCGCTCCGAACTCCGACCGCATCTACTGCGTGCCGACCATGGACCTGCCGCTCGCGCGCAGCGACGAGAGCTTGTTCCCGAGCGACAAACGCCCGCCCGGCCGCCACTCGCGCTGGGGCGTGTACCAGGCGCAATTGGGCCCCGGCGTGTTGCCTGAGCCGCGCTGGGATGTGCGCTACATCGCTCCGCGACCCGACCTCGGCTATCCGTTCGCGAAGCTCGAGAGCGACCCGCAGGGATTTCTGCGCGCGCTCGGCCCCGGCTACTACGTCATCGACGCGTCGCGGATGCCGGCGCGGCCGCTGTTCACCGATCTGCCGCGCCTCTTGACCGAACTCGGCGGCGAACTCGTTGCGCGCTTCGAGCCCAACGACGACGGCCTCGGGCGCGGCTGGTCGCTGCCCTACGAAGACGAGCAGATCGAAGGCTGGCCCAGCGTCGTGCGGCGCGTGCTCGGCGCGCGCTGCGTCGGCCCGGTGGTCGAGATCTACCGCGTTCCGTAGCTCGCGCCTTCAGCGTGGCGCCGTCCTAGGACGATAGGACAGCGCCGGAGCATGGGCGCGAAACTCGTCATCTCCGTCGATCCCAAGGGCGACTGCCCGCCGAGCGAGCAAATCGCTTCGCAAGTGCGCTTCGCGATCGCGTCGGGCGTGCTCTCGCCTGGCGAGCGCTTGCCGTCGGTGCGCCAGCTCGCCGTGGACGCGCTGGTCAACCCCAACACGGTGGGCAAGGTCTGGCGCGAGCTCGAGCGCGAGGGTGTGCTCGAAACACGGCCTGGGGACGGCGTTTTCGTGGCGAGCGGCGCGTTGTCGCGCTGTCGCGCCGCACGAGACCTCGAGTTGAGCGAGCGCCTCCGCCACTGGCTCGCCGACGCGCGTCGCGCGGGCCTCTCGAGCGATCAGATCGCGGACTTGTTCGAGCGGCTGTCGCGCACACGTGCGGCGGCGCAACGCGCAGGAGGACAGCGATGAGTGCTACAGATCCGGCCGTGGTCGTGCGCGGGCTGGAAGTGCGCTTCGGACGTCGCCGAGTGCTCGAGCGGCTCGATTTCGAACTCGCGCGCGGCAGCGTCACGGCGCTGGTCGGCTCGAACGGCGCCGGCAAGTCGACGTTCCTGCGCGTGCTCGTCGGCGCGCTCGCGCCGGACGCGGGCTCGACGTGTGTGTTGGGGCTCGATCCGGCGCGCGAGGGTGCGCAAGTGCGCGCGCGGGTCGGCTACGTCCCGGATCGATTCGAGGTGTCCGAGCGCACCACGGCTCGCGAGTGGCTCGAGTTCGTCGCCCGCTTCTATCCGACCTGGAGTCAGAACGAACAGCAGCGCCTGTGCGAGCTGTTGGCGCTCGATCTCGCGCCGCGAGTGGCGGAGCTCTCCAAGGGCGCGCGCGCCAAGCTCGCACTCGTCGCCGCGCTCGCGCACCAGCCCGAGTTGCTCCTCTTGGACGAGCCCTTCTCGGGGCTCGATGCCGCCTCACGCCGCGCCGTTGCGAGCGCCGTGCTCGGCCACTTGCGCGATGCGGGGCGCACGGTGCTGCTCGTGAGCCACTCCACGACCGACCTCGAGCGCGTCGCCGACCGCGTGGCGCTGCTCGAAGCCGGTCGCATCGTTCGTAACGACGACCTCGAGGCCTTCGCCGCTCACGGGCGGCGCGGGCTCGATTTGGAAGCTGCGCTGCTGGGCGTCGAACGGGAGAGCTGCCCGTGAACCACGCTATCGCACTGACCCGGCGACAGCTTCGTGAGCCGCGCCTCTCGCTGGCCGTGGCCGCGCTCGCGACCAGCGCGACGATCGGCGCCGTGCACGCCTGGTTTCCCGGGCCCGCCGCAGTGTCCGAGGCGTCGGCGCTCGCAATCAGCGTTTTGAGCGCGCTGTGGACGCTGTACTTCGCCTCGGACTCGTTCGCTGGAGACTCCGCGAGCGGACGCCTCGCGACGCTGAGCACTCTGCCGATCTCCACGCGGGCGCTGTGGGCCTCGCGACTGGGCTTCGTCGCTCTCGCATCGCTCGCGCAGCTCGTCTGGGCGATCGCTGCGGGCTACGCGGGGCAGTTCGCGTTCGGCGACGCGCGCTCGCTCGAGCGTTTCGACGACGCTCTGCGCAGCTACGCGCCGTGGGCGTTCGCGCTTCCCGTGCTCGCGAGCGCGGCAATGCTCGCTTCGCTGGTCGTCGAGAGCGCGCTGGCGGCGATGGTCGGCTCGCTCGTGCTGCTCGGCGGTCTCGCGGCAGTTCTCGCGCCGCTGGCGCGCGTTCTCGCCGTCGCTGGAGTCGACCTCCGGCCTTCCGTAGGGCAGGCCGAACTCGGCGCGGCGCTGCTGGCTCTGTTGCTGTTCGCGCTGGGCGCGCACTCGTTCGCGCAAGGCCAGCGTCGACTCGGCGCGCGCCGAGTGCGGGCATTCCACGCCGCCTTTCCGATCGGTGCGGTGCTGCTCGCTGCAGGTGTCGCAACGGCAGCAGAGCATCGTCGTCGACTCGCCGTCGAGCTCGAGAGCCCCAGAGCAAAGTTCCGCAGCGCCAGCGCCTCGGTCGATGGCTTGTTCGTCGCGCTAGAGGTGTTGCACGACCTGCCAGGCAATGACGATCCGCCGCCGAACGTCTGGTTGCTCGACCTGGAGACGGGCGTTCGCGAGGCGCTCGCGCGTCCAGGTCAGATCCTCCACGATCGCTACTTGCACTACTCGCTGCCGTGGAGCTTCGAGACGCCGCTGCGCGTGCTCGAACTCAGTGCGCTCACGCAGCGCGAGTTGGCCAGCCTGATGGAAGTGAGGGCCGACGATGCGAGCTGGAGCGTGAATACGCTTCCAGCGAGTGCGTCGGTGCTGACGTCGTGGCTCTCCACTCGCGCGGTCCCCAACTGGGCGAGCGTGGACTGGGAGCGCGACGCGCACGACGTGCGTTCCACGATCGTTCGTTGGGGCGAGCGCCGTCTCGAAGCGCGCTTCTCAGGCGCCAGTCCGCTGCTGGGGGTGCTGCCGACATCAATTCCAGGTCGCGTGCTGGTGCGGCGCGAACACGATCTCGTCCACCACGACCTCGAGAGTGGGGCGGAGAGGATCGTGTTTCGGGGCCCGACCCGCGGCGCCATGTGGCCTTCGCCTTCGGGCGGCGCTGTGCTGGTGAGCACCGAGATCGCGCACACGGCGCTCGACGCCTCGACCGGCGCAGTGCTGCACACGCCCTGGCCGCGCGAAGAGTGGAGCGTCGTGTGGATCGACTCGAGCGACGGCGCGCGCGTCGTGGAACTGCGTGCGGTGGGGCACGTCAACGCCCCGAGCCGGATTCTGAACCTCGACACAGGCGTCAGTTTCGAGATCGAGCGCGACCGCAGTCATCCGCTCCTGCTCCGCGTCGGCTCGCGCGGCTACGTGTTCGTGCGCGCGGGCGGCGACCTGGTCTGGGTCGACCTGGAGGGACGGCTGGTCAAGGTTTTGGTCGAGCGCTGAGGCGCGTACGCAGTGTTCGCGGCGCGCGGCGGACGGCAGACTGAGGTCACGCGATGGAACCGGCCCCGACGAGTCGTTGGACGTGGCTCGCGCTGCTGGCGCTCACGCTCGCGACGCTGGGGCTGCGGCTGTGGGGGATCGGCTACGGAGTCCCGGTGTGGGAGGAGCCCGACCCCGACATCGTCGGGCACGTCGACCAGCTGCGCGGCGATCCAGTGCTCGCGCGCGTCACGGCGCCCGAGCAGCAGTATCCGCACTTGATCGCGCGCCTGGCGAGCCTCGCGCCGCCGCGGCCGCCGGCGAGCGGCGAGGGAGCGCCCGAAGGACTTCACGGGAACCTGCGCGCTGCTGCGTGGACTCACGTGCAGGTGCGGACACTCGTCGCGGCGCTCGCGAGTTTGATCGTGCCGCTCACGTTCCTGATCGCGCGGCGCTTCGTTTCCGCAGGTTGGGCGCTGTTCGCGGCAGCGCTCGTGGCGACGAGCCTTCTGCATCAACACTTTTCGCAGCAAGCGCGCCCGCACGGCGCGGCGGCGACGTTCTTCGCTTGGGCTCTGCTCGCGAACTTGCGGCTCGCGCAGCGCGGCGGCTGGCGCGAGTTCGCGCACGCCGGGCTGGCGAGCGCTCTGACGCTCGCAACGCTGCAGAGCGGAGTGGCCGTGCTGCTCGCCGGGCTCGCGGCCACTTGGATTGCGGTCGCACGCGGACGGGCGCGCTGGGTGCAGATCGCGCTGCCGATCGGACTCGTCGCGGCCGCGCTGCCGCTGTTCTATCCGTACTACTTCGACGGTAGCGCGGATGTGCAGGACCCCGCGCGCGTCGTCGACGACGAGGCGCTGCGCTCGGGCGAGCACGCCGTCGCGCTCGAGGAGTTCGACGGGCGCGGCTTCGCGGTGCTCGCGAAGTCGCTGTGGAACTACGACCCGCTGCTCAGCGTGCTCGCGCTCGCGGCGCTGTCCTTCGCCCTCGTGCGTTGGCGGCCGCGCGCCGCGAGCGACGCTTCGCGCGTTCTTCTCGCGTTCGGCGCGCCGTACGTGCTCGTGTGCGGGCTGTACGGAATGACCTACGAGCGTTTCGCGCTGCCGCTGCTGCCGTTGTTGGCGGTGCTCGTTGCGTGGAGTGTGCAGCACGCGCTGAGGACGCTCGCAAGCGTTTCGCTGCGCCGCGCGCTCACGACGCTGCTCGCCGCAGCGCTGCTCTTTCCTGCTGCGGTCGCAGCAAAGCTCGCCTGGTTGCGCTCGCAGCCCGACACGCTCGATCGCGCGGCGCAGTGGTACATCGAAAGCGGCGCGCGCGAGACCTTGTGGGTTGCTCCGCCGCTCGACCTGCAGCTCGTGCGAGAGCCGCGCGGGCTCGAGCTGCGCGGACGCACGCCGCGGGAGCTCGAAGGCTTCACGCCATGGACTGCGTGGCAGACGTTGATGCCGCCGCCGGACGAGCAACTGCGCCGCTACGACATTCGCTGGCTGATGCCCAAGCTCGCCCAGCGCGCCGATCCGGGCGCGCACCTCGACCAGCTCGGGGCCTGCCTCGTGCTGGTCGAGCGCTTCGTCGAGCGCCAGGACCACGCCGCGATGACGGCCTTGAGGCGCGCTTTGGAGGCGCGCGGCGAGTGCGTGGCGAGCTTCTCGCCCGATCCCGAGCCGCAGGCGAGCGAGCTGGAACTTTTTTTCCAGCTCTCCGATCACTTCAACTCCGACGCGCACCTTCTCCATCCGCACTTTGCGCTGCGGCTGCTGCGCGCCCGGGCCATCGGCCGCGTGCTGGAGGTCTGGCGGCTGCCCGCCGGGGTTTCGGACTCGCGCTAAATCGCCGCCGCGCGCGCGGACGAAGTGCGCTCTCGCGCGCGCGAGGCCCGCTGCCTACACTCCCTGGCTCGGCTCGCAGCTCGACGAACTCCCCACACCCATGTCGGACGTCCTCTGCTTGTGCGCCCTGTCTCGCCTGCGGTCTGTCAGCGCCGAGCGCTCGGCGGAGCGTGGCGCGTGAGCATCGCCGCGACCCGCCCGATCCGCTCGGTGTCGGTGCTGATGCCGACCTGGCAGGGCGAGGAGTTCCTCGAGCGCGTGCTCGCCGCACTCGCCGCGCAGAAGTGCGAGCTGCCCTGGGAGCTGCGCGTGGTCGACTCGGGCTCGACCGATCGCACGCTCGCAATCCTCGAGAGCTGGCGCGCGCGGCTGGGCGTTCCGCTGTCGATCGAGAGCATCCACCAGAGCGCCTTCGACCACGGCGACACGCGCAACCTGCTCGCGGCGCGCGCGCGCGGCGATCTGCTCGTGTTCCTCACCCAGGATGCGATCCCAGGGTCGGAGCACTGGCTGGCGACTCTGGCACGCAACTTCGAAGATCCCGCGGTCGGCGCCGCCTACTGCCGCAACGTGCCGCGCCCCGACGCGCAGCTGTTGACGCGCGTGTTCAGCGAGAACGACCCGGGCTACACCGCGGGTCGGCGCGAGACGCGCCTGCCGGACAATTACGCGCAGCTCGACGCGCACGCGCGGCGCTTGCTCTACAACTTCAACGACGTCGCTTCGGCCGTGCGCCGCGAACTGTGGGAACGCCACCCCTTTCCGCGCACCTGGTTCGGCGAAGACGTGCTGCTGGCGCGCGCGCTGCTCGAGGCCGGTTGGACCGTGGTGTACGACGACGTCGCCGTGGTCGAGCACAGCCACGACTACGGTCCCGAGGAGATGCGCAAGCGCTGCCGCATCGACGGCCGCTTCAACGCCGAGCACCTGGACCGCATCTGCGTGGCGTCCCGCGAGGACGCCGAGGAGCTCACGCGCCGCCAGCTCGCTCGCGATCGCGAGGCCCTGGTCGCCGCAGGCTTCGACGGCGCGCGGCTCGAGGAGCAACTCGCCCTGGCCGAGCCGCTGCGCCGCGCTGCGTTCGTGGGCCTGTACGAGGGCGGCCTCTCGACGCGACGCTACCCGACGACTTGCATGCTCCCGCGCGGGCGTCTGCGCGTGCTCTACGTGGTGCACGGCTTCCCGCCGGACACTTGGGCCGGTACCGAGGTCTACACGCTCGGGCTGGCGCTCGAAATGCAGCGCCGCGGCCACGAGGTGGCGATCCTGACGCGCGCGCCCGCGGCGCAGAGTGTCGAGCAGGGCGGACCGCCCGATTTCAGCCTCCACGAAGGCGAGTTCCGCGGCCTGAAGGTGTGGCGCATGACGCACCGGCTGCAACACGGCTCCTTGCGCGAGAGCTATCACCAACCCAAGGCCGAGGCCGCCTTCCGCGAAGTGCTGCGGCGCTACCGGCCCGACGTCGCGCACTTCCAGCACTTGATTCACCTCTCGTGCACGCTGCCGGCGATCGCGCGCGAGCAGGGCATCGCCGCCGTCATCACCGTCAACGACTACTGGGCCGTGTGCGCGCGCGTGCAGCTCATCCGCCCCGACGGCGTGCGCTGCGAAGAGAACCAGGGCATGGGGTGCCTCACGTGCGTGAAGGACAAGGACCCCAAGCAAGTTCCCTCCACGCGCAGCACGCTGGGCGCCGTGGCGCCGCTCATGGGCCTGCTCAAGCAGGCCGGCTCGACGCCGGGCCTCGCAGGTCTGGCGCGCTACGCGCACGAGTTCGAGGACCTGCGTGCGCGGCACGACTTCGTGCTGGCGGGCTACGACGGCGCCGACCTGTTGATCGCGCCCAGCCGCTTCCTGCGCGGCAAGATGCTCGCGACGGGCAAGTTCGATGCGCACAAGGTGCTGTACTCCGACTACGGCACGCTGACCGACAACGTGCGGCCGATCCAGCGCAAGCCCGACCCCAGCGGGCGGCTGCGCATCGGCTTCGTCGGCTCGCTGCTCTGGTACAAGGGCGTCGACGTGCTGGTGCGCGCCATGGCGCGCGTCGCGCCGGCCAAGGCCGAGTTGCACGTCTTCGGCGACTACAAGCCCGACAGTGAGCCGTACCACGCGCAGTTGCGCGAGCTGGCGGCCCAAGGCGGCGGCAACGTGCGCTTCCACGGCCGCTTCGACAACCAGAACATCGCCAGCGTGTACGAGCAAATCGATGTGCTCTGCACGCCCTCGACGTGGTTCGAGAACTCGCCCATCACGATCCACGAGTCGTTCCTGTTCCGCACGCCGCAACTGGTGAGCAACATCGGCGGCATGGCCGAACTGGTGCGGCACGAGGTCGACGGGCTGCACTTCGCGGTCGGCGACGCGGCGGACCTGGCGCGGCAGATCCTGCGCTTGTGCGACGAGCCCGGGCTGTACCAGCGGCTGTGCTCGAACTTCCCGCGCATCAAGACCATGGCCGAGGACGCCGAGGAGATGGAGGCGCGCTACCGCGGCCTCGCCTGCATCTTCCGCCCGAGCAGGGACGCGTTGCTGCTCGACAAGCCCGGACTGGCGACGCTCGAGCGCCACGGCGTGGTCGAGCAGCAGCGCGCGGACCTGGCCCTGCTGCGGCCCGGCGCGTGGGTCGAGTTCGACGCGTCGAAGTTCGGTCCGGGCGCGGTCCAGCTGAAGATCGCGCTGCAGACGCTTGCGGGCGAGCGCACGGTCGAACTGGCCGGCGTGGTGTCGCTCGACGAACGCGAGGTCGGGCGCATCGGCCCGCTGTTCGCGGGGGCTCACGACCAGCGCGTCGTGCAGGAGTTCCTGCTCGAACTCGCGACTCCCGTGCGACGCCTGCGCATCGCCACCGATCCCGCGCGGCCCCAGGCCCATCTGCGCATCGCAAGCGTGAGCGCCTCGCGCGCCGCGCAAGCCGACGCCAGCCGCCCGGTCCACGAACACGCCCACGTCCCCGCCCACGTCCCTGGGCCCACATCTGGGCACTGACCTGACGCTCGCGCACCCCGTCCCACACCGCGATCGCCAGCATGTCCAAGTCCAAGCCCAGCCTGGCCGACCTCTACGTCAAGCCCGGCAAGGCCGTCGCCGACGCTCAGTTGCCGCGGGTCACCGTGGTGATCCTGAACCTCAACGGCAAGCACCACCTCGAGCTGTGCTTGAACAGCCTGTTCGCGATGGACTACCCGGGCGAGAAGCTCGACGTGGTGATGGTCGACAACGCCTCCGACGACGGCAGTGTCGAGTTCATCCGCCGCAAGTGGCCGCAGGTGCGCTTGCACGTGAATTCGCGCAACGTGGGCTTTGCGCCGGGCTGCAACATCGGGGCGAGCCTGCGCGGCGAGTCGAGCGTGCTGGCGTTCCTCAACAACGACATGCGCGTCGACAAGGCCTGGCTGCGCGAGCTGGTCGCGCCGCTGGTGCGCGGCGAGTGCGTGGCGACCACCTCGAAGATGATGTCGTGGGACGGCAAGACGCTGGACTCGGCCGGCGGCGGCATGAACTTCCACGGCTTCGGGCTGCAGTACGGCTACAAGGACCCGCCGCACCACGACTACGACAAGCCGCGCAAGACGCTGTTCGCCTGCGGCGGCGCGATGGCGATGGACGCCAAGCTCTACGACCGGCTCGGCGGCTTCGACAACGAGTTCTTCGCCTACTACGAGGACGTCGACCTGGGCTGGCGCACGTGGGTGCTGGGCCACGAAGTGCACTACGCGCCCGCTTCAGTGTGCTGGCACCACCACCACGGGACCTCCAAGCGTTTGCCGCTGGAAACCGTGCGCCTGATCCAGGTGCGCAATCCGCTGCTGGCGTGCTTCAAGAACTACGAGGACGAGAACCTGCGCAAGGTCTTGCCGGTGGCGCTCGCGCTGGCCTTCCGCCGCACGCTGATCATCTCGGGAATTCCCAGCGACCAGCCCTACCGCATCGAACACGCGCGGCCGGCCGAGCCCGGCGCGGACTCGACCAAGCTCGACAAGCTCCTGGGCAAGCTGCGCTTGAAGGCGCCGGCCAAGCACGGCGTCGCGCCGATCACGCGCGTCGGCGTGGCGGACCTGATCGCGGTCAACGACCTGCTGTCGAACTGGGAGCATTGGATGCGCCGCAGGGCGGAGGTACAGTCGCGCCGCAAGCGCGGCGATGCGGAGATCTTCCGCCTGTTCCTGCGCCCGATGTGGTGCATCGAAAAAGACCCGCAGTACCAGCAGCTCTTCGCCGGCGCGAGCGCCCTGTTCGGCGTCGACGAGCTGTTCGCGGGGCTGACCCTGATCGACAAGGACCCCGTCGGCTGAGGCTTCCCGCCGTCGCCGCAGCGCTCGCACGATGAAGCTCTCGATCGTCATCCCTGTCTACAACGAGGAGCGCACCCTCGAAGAGATCGTGCGCCGTGTGCAGCAGGTTCCCTACGAGAAGGAGCTGGTGCTGGTCGACGACTGCTCCAAGGACGGCACGCCGCGCATCATGGCCGAGCTGGCGCAGCGCTACCCCAACGTCCGCACCTTCCGCCACGAGGTCAACCAGGGCAAGGGCGGCGCGCTGGCGACGGGCTTCTCCAAGGTCAGCGGCGACGTCGTGCTGATCCAGGACGCCGACCTCGAGTACGACCCGGCCGACTATCCGGCGCTCCTGCGTCCGATCCTCGAGGGCAAGGCCGACGTGGTGTTCGGCAGTCGCTTCCTCGGCGGCGCGTACGCGCGCGTGCACTTGTTCTGGCACTACGTCGGCAACCGCATGCTGACGCTGGCCTCGAACTGCTTCACCAACCTGAACCTCACCGACATGGAGACCTGCTACAAGGTCTTCAAGCGCGAGGTGGCCGACAAGCTCGACATCCGCTCGCGCACCTTCGCGGTCGAGCCCGAGATCACCGCCAAGGTCGCGAAGATGCGCGTGCGCGTCTACGAAGTGCCGATCACCTACGCGGGGCGCGACTACTCCGAGGGCAAGAAGATCGGCCTCAAGGACGCGTTCATCGCGCTGTGGGCGATCGTGCGCTGGTCGCTGTTCAACTGAACGCGCGGCGCGAGAGGCTCGCGCGCGACTCGAGACCCAGCGACTTGCGAGGGGGTGCGAGCTCCGCACAATGCTGGGCATGCTTTCCATCGCTCGCTCGCTGCTCGTCCGTGTCGCGTTCGTCGGTGCGCTGCTCGCTGCGCCGCCGTTCGCTCCGCTGACACTCTCCGCGCTTCCGAGCGCGACGCTCGCGCCGCAGGACAGCTCCAGCCGCGCGGAGCGCTGGGCCGAGGGCGTGGGCGAGAAGCTCGCGGCGGGGGAGTACGACGCGGCCTTCGAGCTGGCCCAACGCGCGCTCGAGTTCCACCCCGACGACGCGCGCCTCACGACCCAGGCCTTCCGCGCCGCGCTCGAGAGCGGCGAGCGTGCGCTCGCCGCGTGGTACGGCGAGCTCTCGCTCGAGCAGTGGGCCGAGCTGGTCGATCCCGCCGCGAAAACTCCGCCGCCCGAACCGGCGGAGATCGCCGCCGAGCTGGCTGTACTCGACCCGCTCGAGCGCAAGGGCGAATCGATCCTGGCCGAGTACCGCAGCGCCCTGCTCGAGGCGGGCCGCGCAGCCTCCAAGCGCAAGCTGTACGTCAACGCGGTCGATCTGCTCACGCGCGCCCGCGCGCTGGGCGCCGGCCCCGCGGCCGAGGCCGAGCTGGCCAAGATCTACGACAACAAGCAGGCCGTGGCCGCGCTGCTCGCGACCGGGCTCGACGTGCCGCTGCGCGCCAAGAAGTCGCGCAAGTCCGCCGACGCGATCGCCAAGGAAGACGCGGCGCGCCGCGAGTGGGAGAAGGCCTACGAGATCAAGGGCGACAACTACACCGTGCGCACCAACATGGGCGCGCACATGGCCGAGTCGATCTCCTCGGCCATGGAGCAGGTCAACCGCTTCTACCGCAAGGTCTTCAAGGTGCGCGAGCGCGGCGGCAACACGGCGCGCGTGACGGTCAGCGTGTACAAGTCGCGCGAGGAGTTCGAGCGCTACGAGAAGCTCGACGAGGAGGACAAGAACGTGCTCGCGTTCTTCGTCCCAGGCCAGAATCGCGTGGCCGCTTACGACCTGCGCGAGCACGGCTACGCCATCGGCGAGCTGTGGTCGACCTTGTTCCACGAGGCCTCGCACCAGTTCACCCACCTGGTCTCCGCCGACCTGATCCCCGGCTGGCTCAACGAAGGCACGGCGTCCTACTTCGAAGGCGCGCGGCTGCTGCCCAACGGCACGGTCGAGACCAATCTGATTCCCGACGAGCGCCTCTTGTATCTGAAGCTCGCGCTCGACGAGGGCAGTCCGACGCTGATGGACGTGGTGAGCTACTACAAGCCCGGCTCGTACGACGGCGAGTACTACCCCTTCGGCTGGGGGCTGGTGTACTTCTTCCTCAACTACGAGGACGAGCGCTCACGGCGCGTCTATGCGCCGCTGTACCAGGACTACACGGCGGCCTACGGCTCGGGCGGCAAGCACGATGTCGTCGGGCGCTTCGTCGAGTACTTCGTGACCAAGGCCAAGCAGCCCGGCGTGAACACCTTCGAGCAGTTCGAGGCGCGCTGGAAGGCCTGGATCGGCGAGCTGCACGCGCTGCACTTCGGCGATGCGTCCAAGGCCGACGTCCTGATCGAGCGCGCGCGCCGCCAGTCGGCGAACGGGGAGAGCGAGGCGGCCGAGGAGAGCTATCGCTGGGCGCTGCGCAAGCGGCCGGGCGACGCGGTCGCGCAACTCGAGCTCGGCGAACTGCTCGCCGCGCGCAAAGCGACGGATGCGGCGCTGTACTACTACCGCAACGCGCTGGCGGCCGAGAGACGCTCATCCGCCGCCGAGAGCAACGGCGCCGCGCGCGCTGCGGCGGGCGCGACCAAGCTCGACGAGTCGCTCTCCAAGGCGCTGCGCGCTGCGGACGACAAGCTCTTCGCCGCCTGCGAGGCGAGCGCCGCGGCCTACTTCGAAAAGGAGTTCCCGCACGTCGGTCTGCGCCTGCTCGAGCGCGCGAGCGAAGCCAGCGGCGGCGCGGCGCGGCTGCGCGAACTGGCCGCGCGCCTCGCCAGCCAGGCCGAGCTCGACGTGCGCCGCTGGCGCCGGCCGGTGATCGATTCAGAACTCTCGCACTGGGAGGCGGGCGAGGGCTTCAAGCGCGACGGCGAGGCGCTCTTCGGGAAGAGCCCCAAGGTGAGCTTCGCCAAGTGGCGCGAGGAGACGCCGGCCAGCTATCGCGTCGAACTCACGCTGCGCAGCGTGGAGCTCGAGGATGACGGCTTCGTGGCGCTGACCTTCGGCGAACGCGACGCGGGCCTGTGCTACTTCGGCTTCGGCGGCGACGGCGTGCTCGAGCTGGGCCGGCTGCGCAAGAAGTGGGAGCCGCTCGAGCCGATCGGACTCTTGCCGCCCCAGGCGCGCGAAAAGCTCGCGCTGGCGATCGAGGTCGGGCCCCAGGAGTGCGTGTTCTTCGTCGAGGAGCGCGAGGTGCTGCGGCGCGCGCTCTCGAGCGACGAAATCTCCGGTCGCGTGGGCGTGGTGATCCAGGGCGGCTCGGCGGGCTTCAGCGACCTGCGCGTGAAGTACTGAGCGAGCGGCGCTCGACTACTGGCGGCGCGCGCGCTTGGGCTGCTTGGCGCGCACTCGCTTCGCTTTCGCGTTCGGCCGCGCGCGAGAGACCGCGCGCAGCGCCGCCCCGAGGTCCGCGATGATGTCGCTGGGGCTCTCCAGGCCGATCGAGAGGCGCACGCCGCCGCCGCTCGAGCCGTAGGAGCTGTGCGTCATGCTCGCGGGCAGCTCGATCAAGGTCTTGGTGTGTCCCAGCGACACCGCCAGCGTCACCGAGTAGGCCGAGCGCGCGATCTCGTCGACGAACTCCTCGGCCTGCGCGCGCGCGGGGTCGAGCTCGAAGTACAGCATGTTGCCCGGCGCGAAGTCGCCGTCGAAGTCGACCAGCTGCGAGCGCGCGAGTTCGCGCTGCGGGAAGCTCTCCAGGCCCGGGTACACGACGCGCGCAACCTCTTCCTGCGCTTCGAGCCAGTGCGCCACCTTGCGGGCCGTGAACTGCTGGCGCTTGAGCCGCAGGGCCAGCGTGGGCAGTCCGTACACCATGATCGCCCAGGCCGACTTCGAGCTCAGGATCGCGCCGAAGTCCTTGCGGTAGGAGAGCAGCTCCGAATGCAGCTCGCGCGGGCAGATCACCGCGCCGCCGATCTCCGTTCCGAAGCCGCCCAGGTTCTTGGTCAGCGAGTGCAGCACCACGTCTGCGCCCAGCTGCAGCGGGCGCTGGCCGAAGGGCGTGGCGAAGGTGTTGTCGACGAAGATCAGCAGGCGCCGCTGGGGCGCGCGGCCGCGGTTGAGTTCGTCGCACAGCCCTCGCAGGGCGCGCAGGTCGATCAGCTCGAGCGTGGGGTTGACCGGCGTCTCGAGGTACACGACGCGCGTGCGCTCGTTCACCGCTGCGCGCACGGCGGCGATGTCGTTCAAGTCGACGCGCTGCGCGCGGATGTCCTGGCGCGGCAGCCAGCGCGTGAGCAGCGAGTGCGTGCAGCCGTACAGCACGGGGTGTGCAATCAACTCATCGCCCGCGCGCAGCGTCGAACACAGTGCGGCGGAGATCGCGGCCATGCCGCTGGCGAAGCTCACGCATGCTTCGCCGCCTTCGACGTCGGCGAGCTCGCCCTCGAGGATCGAGCGCGTGGGCTCGTCGAGGCGGTCGTAGATGTAGATCGGCGCTTCGCCGACGTCGCGCACGAGCTGGCCGAACTCGCCGAAACCGCGGGCGCCGCGCCGCGCGGAGTCGAGCCGATAGGTCGTCGACGACGAGAGCGGCGGCGTGACGTGGTGCGAGAAGTCCCACTTGGCCGAGTGCTCGGGGCCGTGGACCAGTCGAGTCGTGAGCTTGTAGCCGGACTTGCGCGCCATGGACGCCGCCCTCCGATCGCGGCGTCCGCCATTGGATCCGGCGTTCGCGCAGCGCGCGCTACGCAAAGCGTCGCACTACGTGCGCTTGGTGAGCGGCGCGCACAGCGGTTTGCGCGGCACGTTCTCGATGTCGAGCGCCAGGCACTGCGTCAGGAACTGTACGCCCAGGATGATCGGCATGGCCGCGAACATCACCTGGCCCGCAGTGGCGTCCACGCGCGTCTCGAGCACCTCGCGCCACACCGCGAGGCCGTAGCCGACGCCCCACAGGAGCGCCGGGAGTCCGAGCACGAGGTACAGCGAAACGGCCGTGAAGTCGTACACGAAGTGCCGCCAGAACACGCGCCGCACGCAGCCCCACAGGAGCTTGGGCGGGAAGCCGAACAGCGTCCGCGTCACCGACAGCCCGCTCTGCTCGTCGCCGTAGCGCGCGGGCATCGCGACGTCGCGGACCACGGCGCGCAGGATGCCGAGCTGGATCAGGAAGCCCGACTCGAAGAAGTAGCGCTTGTGCAGCTTGCTCAGTTCGAAGCGCCGCAGCACGTCGGTGCGCACGGCCACGTAGCCGTTGGCCGGGTCGAACAGGTTCCAGTAGCCCGAGGCCAGCTTGACCAGAAAGGTCAGGCCAGCGTTGCCGATCACGCGCACCAGCGGCATCGACTTGAGCGCGGCGACGTGCTCGTAGCGATTGCCCTTGGTGACATCGGCCTCGCCGCGGATCAGCGGCGTGAGCAGCGCGGGCATGTGCGCCGGATCCATCTGGCCGTCGCCGTCGACCTTGACCACGACCTCCAGTCCCAGCTCGAGCGCCTTGGCGAAGCCGGTTTGCATCGCGCCGCCCACGCCTTGATTGACTTCGTGGCGCAGCAGCACGACGCGCGGGTCGGCCAGCCTCTGGACGCGCTCGTAGGTGTCGTCGGGGCTGGCGTCGACGACCACCACGATGCGCTCGACGAAGCCGGGGATGCCGCGCACCACCGCTTCGATGTGGCGCGCCACGCGGTAGGCCGGAATGACCACCCCGATGCGGTGGCGAGCGAGTTCGGCGGCGTCCATGGGGGGCCTGTACTGTGCCGCGGCGCCGGGCCGCGTCAACTGGCGCGCGACGCCGGAGACGTTGCTCCTCGCGCTTTGCACGCGTGCATCGAGCCTACTGCGCCGGCAGTCGGAAGATCTCGATCACCGGTCCGGTGCGCTCCGCCTGCGCCAGACGGCGGAAGAAAGTGCCGGGCGGCACGCTGGTCTCCTGTTGATAGCCGAAGGGGTGTTCGGAGTAGTCCGTGCGCGCGTCGGGTGAGAAGCGCGCCTCGAGCCGGGCGTGCTCGAGCAGCCACTGGCGCAGCGCGGTGGCGGCGGGCGAGACGCGGTTGTCCGCGAACACTTCGGCGACCAGCAACTCGCCGCCTTGCTCGGCGACGTACTCCGCTGGCGCCTGGAGCATCTGCAGCGGCTTCGGGCGCCACCAGCGCAAGCGCCAGCGCTCGCCGTCGATCGCGCCGCCGGGCAGCGTCGCCTGGTAGCGGCTCCAGACCCAGGCGAACTGCGCTTCGATGCCGCCCGGCATCCAGTTGGCGAAGCCCGCGGGCTCGCGCGCCAGCGGCAGGTCGAGCTGCGGCGTGAGCACGATGTCGGCGCCGCGCAACTCGCCAGCGCGTTCTTCGAGCCAGCGCGCCGCCAGCGCGGTGGTGTGGGGCTCGGAGCGGATCGTCACCAGCCGTGCGCACAGCCATGCGCCCGGCGCGACCAGCAGCGCGCCGCACGCGAGCCACACCGCGAATCCACTGGCCGCGCGGCGCGTGGGCAGCGCTCGGGCGAGCTCGCGAAGCGCGTACGCCGCCGTGCAGGCCATCAGCGGAATGAGCGGGAGCAGGAAGCGCTCGTAGCTGCGGTTGTAGGCGAGCAGCACGAGCGTGTAGGGCAGTGCGAAGGCCAGCAGCACCCACAGGTCGCGCCGGCGCGTGAAGTCTTCAGCCGGCGCGGGGCGTCCGCGCGCGCGCAGCCGCGCCGCCGTCCACAGCGCGATGCCGGCGAGCGTCGCCACGAGCAGCGCCGGTTCGTAAGACCACAGCGCGTGCGCCACGCTGCGCACTCCGCCGAAGTCGAAGGCCTCGAGGAACAGCAGGTGACCGCCTTGCGCAACGCCGGTGCTCTCGGCGCCGGGCTGCGGCGGCAGCGGCTTGCCCGCGAACTCGTACGGATAGAAGAACAGCACGCTCGAGGCGGCGGGCGCGAGCAGCACCAACAGGCGCGGATCGAGCCAGCGGCGTTGGTGCGTGCGGCGCAGCAGCTCCGCGGCGAGCAGCGCGGGCAGGAGCGCCAGAGCGCTCTGCAGGCAGCCCAGCGAAAGTCCCAGCGCACCGCCGGCGAGTCCGCGCGAGACGACGTCCGAGCGCTTGCGCAAGCGCACGAGCGCGAGCAGCGTCCACGCGAAGATCGCCGCGGCCGCGGCATGGGGTCGCGACTGCTGCGAGAAGTTGACCGACAGCAGGCTGAAGGCGCAGGCGAGGCCGGCCACGAGCGCCCAGCGCCGCTCCATGAACAGCGCGGCGAGCAAGTAAGCCGCCGGGGCCATCAGCGCAGCGAGCAGCGCCACCGTGAAGCGCACCTGGACCTGCGGCGCCGCCGCTGCGACCAGGTGCTGTTCGAGCGTTGCGTCGGGCAGCACCTTGCGCGGCGCGGGCCACTGGTTCGCCAGATGCGCCAGCAACAGCGGGTACCAGCGCACCTCGCGATCCGTGCGCCAGGAATCGTCGCCGCGGCGCAGCACCTCGACTTGGTGGGGGATCTTGCAGTCGGGCTCGAGCGCGACCGGCAGCCCGTGGCCCACGCCGGGCACGCGCAGCGCGAGCGCTAGCAGTGCGAGTCCCACGCAGATGGCCCAGGTCAGTGCGCGCGAGCGCGGCGGCGGCTTGACCGGCGCGAGCACGGTCGGCGCGGCGGCGGGGCCCGGTTTCACAGTGCGAGCCCCAGTTCGCGCCGCGCGAGCACGCGCAGCGCCACCACGGACCAGACCATCGCGACAGCGGTCGCGGCCGCGGCGCCGACCAGGCCGTAGAACGGGATCAACACGGCGTTGAGGAACATGTTGACGATCACGACGCTGGCCATCATGCGCGTGTGCCAGGCCGGGCGGTTGCCCATCAACAGCGCGTGCAGGAAGGGCATGAAGCCGCTGATGGCGACGATGCCGCCGACCAGGATCGAGAGCGGGGCCCAGCCGGCCGTGAACTCCACTCGATCGAGCACCCACAGGAAGATCGGGAACACCGCCAGCGTCGCGACTCCGACGGCGAACATCAGCGCATAGGTCACGCGCTTGCCCTTGGCGATCAGCGGCGCGAGCTCCGCCAGCCGACCGGCGGCGAGGTGCTGGGCCAGGATCGGGTTGTAGTTGTTCTGCAGCACGACCAGCAGCTGGAACACGCCCTCGGCGACCAGCGCGGCGAAGCTGTACACGCCCACCGGGCCGTCGCTCAGGAAGAAGCCCAGCATCAGCACGTCGATGCGCGAGTTGAGCTCCATCAACATGCCTGCGCCGGCGCTCTTGACGCCGTACACCAGGTGCTCGCGCTGCCACGGGCGCCAGCCGGCGCGCGGCGCGTTCATCTGCGCTGCGACTTCCACGGCCAGAGGCACGAACAGCACGCCCTCGGCAAAGCTGAACAGGAAGGCGATGCGCGCGGAGCTCATGTCGAACCAGGCCACGAGCCCCAGTCCGGCGACCATCAGCATGTAGCGCAGCGAGGTGTAGATCGCGAAGGCGCGCATGCGCTGCGCGCCGTTGACGACCGACATGCCGACCTTGTTGAGCGCGAAGAAGAACAGGCCCGGCGTCGCCATGGCCATGCCCTCGGCCACGCCGGGGCTGTCGAGCAGATCCGCCACGGCGTGTCGCGAGAAGTAGAAGCACAGCGTGAACACGCTCGCCAGCGCGAGGGTCGGCGGCAGCGAGCCGGCGATGATCGCGGCGACGCGCGCGCGGTCGCTGCGGTGCTCGCTCATGGCGCGCAGCACCGAGAGGTTCACGCCGCCCACTGCGGCCTGCGAGAAGAAGATGTAGGCCGCCATCACCTGGTTGAACACGCCCAGCGGCGCCGAGCCCCAGTAGCGGCCGATCAGGAAGTTCAGCCCGTAGCCGCACACGCCCAGCACGGCGACGCTGCCGAAGTTCCACAGCGCATCGCGCTGGAACTTGCCCGAGGACGACGCTCGCAGGCGCGCGAGCCAGCCGACGGCGGCGCTCATCGTCGCGGCGAGGGGCGCGCGCCGTGCGGTTGGTCGGCGCGCGAGGAGGCTCGGATCGTCACCCCAGCAACGTTACAACAGCGCTGGAGAGCATCGAAGAGCGTGAACAGCGGCGAACTCGACCTGTCAGAGGCGGCAGACGCGCAGCGCGGGCTGCGTCCGCTCCTGGCGACGCTGGCCCTGGGCGCGGCGGGCTGGCTCGGCGCTGTGCTCTCCGTGCACTCGGGCGCGAGCGATCCGGCTGCATTCCTGGCCTGGGTAGCGCTGATGGCTCCGGTGGCGGGCGCCTTCGCGGTCCAAGCGCACTTGGCGCCGCTTCCCTGGGGCGCTGCAGCGCCGTCTTCGTGGGTGCTCGGGCTGGTGTGGTGCGCCGCGTCGTCGCAGCGCATCGTCCCCACGCCGTTGTGGGGCGCCGCGGCGTGGATGGGGCTGTTCGCGCTCGGCGCAGCCGGCGCGCAGCTGTGGACGCAGCTGACCGCGCAGCGCGACGCGCGCGCCGCGTACGTCGCCACGCTCGCTGCGCTGGCGCTGTCGTGCGCAGCCTGGGCGCCGGGCCTGGCGGGTGCTCCCTGGTCTCCAGAGCTGACCGAGTTGCTGCTCGACCTCTCGCCGCTGACGCTCGTCGCCGAGTGCGCCGGCCTCGACTGGATGCGCACTCCGCTGGTCTACGACGCGGCGCAGACCGACCGGCTCGAGCGCGCGGCTTGGCGCGGCGAGCTTGCAGGTCCGCTTTGCCTTTTGGTGGGATACGTCAGTTGGGCGCTGGCCCGGCGTGTTCGCTGTTGCGCGCCGCCGGCGTGAGGCGCTCGACAGCCCCATGGCGACCCGCAAGTACTTCTGCACCTTCCCTCAGCACCTGATCAGCGAGCCGATCGTGAGCTACACGCTCGGCGCCAAGTTCGGCGTGATCCCGAACATTCGCGCGGCGAGCATCACCGACACGCTGGCGCTGGTCGCGGTCGAGATCGAGGGCCAGGACGAGGCGATCGACCGTTCGGTGGCCTACCTGCGCGAGCGCGGCGTGCGCGTCGAGGACATGAAGGACTGAGCGCCGCGCCGTGGCGCGCGCGCGCTCGGCATCGAACGTCGAGCGCGCGTTTCGCACGCGCCCGAGAACACCTGCGCGCCGGCCCGCAGCGGGTGATTCGCAGCGGGCCGGCGCGCGTTGTTTCCAGGCGCCTTCGCGTCGCTCAGAAGTCGTCGAGACCGCCGCCGCCTTCCGCGGGCTTGGTTTCGGCGTCGGCGGGCGGAGGCGTGGCTTGCTTGGTGAAGCCCAGCCACTGCGCGTCGTCCTCGCCGACGGTGTCCCAGATCTTGAACCAGGCCTTCACCGCCTTCTTGTTGTAGACCACGGCCTTGGTGTCGCCGTCGTAGCTCCAACCGAAGTTGCGGCCCTTGCAGATCTTCTCGAGGCGCTTTTGCACCATGTCGCCGCGGCGGAAGTCGTCCTCGTTGGCGAGGTTGAAGGTGCGCATCTCGTTGAGCAGCGCCGGGATCGCCGCGCGTCCGATCTCCTCGAGCTTGAGTCCCGCGCGATTGCCGCGCGCGCCCGCCGAAAGGTCGGTGAAGGTCTTGGCGAGGTCGACGATCTCGGCCCACTCCTCGTCGGTCGAACCCTTGAACTTGCCCAGCTCGGGCAGCTCGCGCAGGTCGATGTCGTCGACGACATCGGCGCTGGCCGCGGGCTTGGTCTCGGCGGGCTTGGCGGGCGCAGCGTCGGCCGGCGCGCTCGGTGCATCGCTGGGAGTCGCCTCACCGGCGGGCGCCTGGGGCGTCGACGCTTCGGGCGCCGCTTTCTCGGCTGCGGCGACGGCGTCGCCGGCCGCGGGGTTGCTCGGCGCGGCGTTCGCCTGGGCCTGCTTCTCGCCGGCGCCTGCGGCGTCGTCACCCTTGGTGAAGAACCAGAATGCGGCGCCGCCCAGGACCGCGAGCACCACCACGCTCAGTAGCGCGGGGGCCATGCTCTTCTTCTTGGCCGGTGCGGCCTTGCGCTTCTTCCCGCGCGACTTGTCGTCGGCGTCGTCCTCCTCTTCGACCTGAGCGCGCGAGGAGGGCTTGGCGCCGCCCGCCTTGACCTTCGCGGCAGCGGCCTCGGCCGAGGCGCGCACGCTGGGCTTGGCCGGAGCAGCGCTGGGCTTCGCCGTCGCGGCTGCGGCCGGCGCCGACTTCGCAGCGGGCGCCGCAGCGGGCTTGGCGGCCGCCGGAGCGGCGGGCTTGGCGGGGGCCGCGACCGCGGGCTTGGCCGGCGCCGCGGCCGGCTTCGCGGGTGCGGGTGCCGGCGTCGGCTTGGGGGCCGCGGGCGCAGCCGCTGCGGGCTTGGCGACCGGAACCTTGGCGGGCGGCGGCGGCGCGGCGGGGGCCGACGGCGTGCTGCTGGCCGCGGGCGTCGTCGCAGTAGCGGGCGCAGCAGCTTGGGGCGCGGCCGGCGCGGCGCCGCCGGACTGAACCGGTCCGATCTCGACCACGCCGCCGCACTTGGGGCACTTGGCCTTGTTCTGGACGAAGGTCGCGGGGACGCGGAAGGAGTTCTGGCAGCTCGAGCAGACGCCTTGACGGTAATCCATGGCTGTGGGCAGGGGCGCACCGACCGGCGGGGGCGGGCGAATGCGCGGGGAGAGGGGCAGTGAGGACGTGGGGAGTGGACGGAGGGTCGGGCGAGGTGCGGCGCGCGTCGCGCAGGGCGTTCAGGCGCCGGGATCGGGGTGGGCGGGCATCAACCGCCGCCGGCGCGCGCCTTGTCGCGGTCGATCTGGCGCTGCTCCTTCTCGGTGGGCTTGATCAGCGCGTCGAGCGCGTCGGTGGACTCGGTGCGCTCCTCGAACTTCTCGCCCTTGCGCAGGTACCAGGCGAACCAAGCCTTGACCGCCATCTCGCGCAGCTTGTCGCTGTCCGGCGAGAAGCTCGTCACGCTGAACGCGGCGTTCTGGTAGCCGGTGATGTCGCGCAGCACCGAGTGCACGTTGGCGACCTTGGCCAGCGTCTCGTCGTCGACGATTTTGATCTCGTACATCTGCGTCAGCAGGATCGGCAGTGCGGGCTTGCCGATCGTGATCAGCTCCTCGCGCGCGGTCGTACGCTCGCGCGGGCGCGCGTTGAAGTCGAGGAAGCGCGCGACGGCGCTGTCGATGCGCGTGCGCAATTCGGGCGGCGTGTCATCGAGGTGCGGCAGCGGCCGCGCCTCGGCCTGGTAGATGAAGCCGCCGTCCTCGAGCTTGACCTTCTCGACGCCCTTGGACTTGAGGCTCGAAACGCCGCGCTTCTCGGCCGCAGTCAGGTAGCGCTCCCAGGCGAAGAGCTTCCACTTGCCGTCCTTGCCCTTGGCGAGGCGCCAGTCGATCGAGATCGTCTCGGCCATGTTGGCCTCTTCGCGGCCGCGCACCTTGAGGCGCACCACCGACTCCTCGTCGCCCTCGAGTTCGACTACGCCCTCGAACGGCATCCAGCGCGCGATGGCGAACTCGCCTTCGCCCTTGGTGAACAGCGTGACCATCTCCTGCGCGATGGCCTCGCGGTCGCCGCTGGTCATCTCCGACCAGGCCGCGAGTGAGGCGCGCTCGGGCGTCGCGCGCAGGCGTTCGACGATGCGCGGCACGTCGAGCAGGTTGCCGACCTTGTAGTCGTTGCCCTGCGCAGCGGCTTCATAAAGATCGCGCACGACCTTGACCAACTCGGAGTTCCAGCCGGTGCGGTCGATCGGCGCTTCAGCCGGCGGCGGAGCAGCCTTCACCGCCGGCGGCGCGGCGGGCTTCTTCGAGCTGTTGACGATGAAGAACACCACCAGGATGCCCAGCAGCACTGCGCCGCCGATCACGAACGGTGTCGCGTTGACCTTGCTGGGCTTGGCGCCCTTCTCGCGCGCCACGTAGACCTTTCCGCACTCGCCGCACTTGACCTTCGAGCCCTCCTTGCTGTCGGGGAACTTGGCCGTCGCGTGGCAGAAGGTGCATTCGATCAGCATGGGCGCACGGTGCAGGGTGTGGGGGCGCGTCGGAACGCTGTGGAGTACCGCGCCGCCGCTGCGAGGCAACGCAAGTCGAGAGAGGATAACGCCCCGCGACGCATCGCGGAACGTCGCCGCGCGGGCTGCTATCCTCCTCGCCCGCATGGCCCGACGTCGAACGCCGCAGCGCAAGCCCTCCGCGCCGCGCGCCGACGCCGCTCCCAAGCCGCCGCTGGCGCCGCGCGCCAAGGCCGAGGGCGAGTTCGAGCTGGTCTGCCCGTTCCAGCCCACCGGTGACCAGCCGCGCGCCATAGAAGGCATCGTCGAGCGCGCGCGCGCGGGCGAGCGCTACCAGACGCTCCTGGGCATCACCGGCTCGGGCAAGACCTTCACGACTGCGGCGGCGATCGAACGCCTGGGGCGGCCCGCGCTGGTGCTCAGCCCCAACAAGACGCTCGCGGCGCAGCTGTACGGGGAGTTCAAGGAGCTCTTCCCGCACAACGCGGTCGAGTACTTCGTCAGCTACTACGACTACTACCAGCCCGAGGCCTACGTCCCTTCCACCGACACGTTCATCGAGAAGGATGCCAGCCGCAACGAGAACATCGAGCGCATGCGCAACAGCGCGACGCGCTCGCTGCTCGAGCGCAAGGACGTGGTGATCGTCGCCTCGGTGAGCTGCATCTACGGCCTGGGCAACCCCGATTCGTACCAGCTGATGGCGCTGCCGCTGGCGGTGGGGGATTCGGTCGAGCGCGAGGAGCTGCTGCGCCGGCTCACGCAGATGCAGTACGCGCGCAACAACTACGACTTCCGGCGCGGCACGTTCCGCGCGCGCGGCGACGTGATCGAGATCTTCCCGGCCTACGAAGACGACAAGGTGCTGCGCGTCGAGTTGTTCGGCGACGACATCGAGGCGCTGGTCGAGGTCGACCCGCTGCGCGGCGAGGTGTTGCGCGACTTGCGCTCGACCACGATCTATCCCGCCAACCACTACGTCGCGCCGCAGGAGCGCTTGCTCAAAGCCTGCGAGGGCATCGAGGTCGAGCTCGAGGAGCGCCTCGCGGAACTCAAGCGCGGGGGCAAGCTCCTCGAAGCGCAGCGACTGGAGCAGCGCACGCGCCACGACCTCGAGATGCTGCGCGCCACCGGAGTGTGCAACGGCATCGAGAACTACTCGCGCTACATGGACGGCCGGCGCGCGGGCGAGCCGCCCTTCACGCTGCTCAACTACTTCCCCGAGGACTGGCTGGTGTTCATCGACGAGAGCCACGTGACGGTGCCGCAGATCGGCGCCATGTACCGCGGCGATCGTTCGCGCAAGGAAGTGCTGGTCGAGCACGGCTTCCGCCTGCCCAGCGCGCTCGACAACCGGCCGCTGCGCTTCGAAGAGTGGGAGCGCCTCGTGCGCCAGAGCGTGTACATCTCGGCCACGCCCGGTCCGTACGAGCTCGAGCACTCCAAGGGCCGCGTGGCCGAGCAGATCGTGCGCCCGACCGGCCTGCTCGATCCGGCGATCGAGATGCGCCCCGCGGCGACGCAGGTCGACGACCTCCTGGCCGAGATCCGCGCCACGGTGCGCGCCGGGTGGCGCGTGCTCGTCACGACCTTGACCAAGCGCTCCGCCGAGGAACTCACGACCTACTACCAGGAGCTGGGCGTCAAGGTGCGCTACCTGCACTCGGAGATCGACGCGCTCGAGCGCTCGGCGATCCTGCGCGACCTGCGCCTGGGCGCCTTCGACGTGCTGGTGGGCATCAACCTCTTGCGCGAGGGCCTGGACCTGCCGGAAGTGGCGCTGGTGGCGGTGCTCGACGCCGACAAGGAAGGCTTCCTGCGCTCGAGCACCTCGCTGATCCAGACCTGCGGTCGCGCGGCGCGCAACGCCGAGGGCCGCGTGATCCTGTACGCCGATCGCGAGACGGACTCGATCCGCTCCACGCGCGCCGAGGTCGAGCGCCGCCGCAAGCTGCAGGCGGCCTACAACGAGCAGCACGGCATCACGCCGCGCACGGTGATCAAGCCCATCCGCGATTCGCTCGAGTCGCTGTACGAGATGGACTACGTCGACGTCGCGGGCCCGGCCTTCGGCGCAGCGGCGGCCGACCAGGATCCCGCGCGCTCCTGGGACGCCCAGCGGCTGCGCGGCGAGCTGGCCAAGCTGCGCGACGAGATGCTGCACGCGGCCGAGGAGTTGCGCTTCGAGGACGCCGCCAAGCTGCGCGACCGGCTCAAGCAGTTGGAACAGCTGGAACTCGCGCGCTGAGGCTCGCCTGCGCGGATCGGAAGCGACGATGAAGGACGCCCCCAAGACCATGCTCGACACCACCGCGAGGGACCTGCGCGATCCGGCGCTGTACATCAACCGCGAGCTGTCGCAGCTCGAGTTCAACGCGCGCGTGCTCGAGCAGGCCAAGGATCCCGCCATGCCGCTGCTCGAGCGGCTGCGCTTCCTGACCATCTGCAGCACCAACCTCGACGAGTTCTTCGAGATCCGAGTCAGCGGTCTCAAGCAGCAGCACACGCTCGGAGTGCCGCGCGCCGAGCCCGACGGCATGTCGACGGCCGAGACGCTGGCGCGCATCGGCGCGGCGGCCCACGCGCTGGTCGACGAGCAGTACCGCGTCATGAACGACGTGCTGCTGCCCGCGCTCGAGGCGCAGGGATTGCGGCTGCTCAAGCGCGCCGAGTGGACCGCGCGCCAGCAGCGCTGGATCAAGCGCTACTTCATGAGCGAAGTGCTGCCGGTGCTCACGCCGGTGGGGCTCGACCCTGCGCACCCCTTCCCGCGCATCCTCAACAAGAGCCTCAACTTCGTGGTCAGCGTCGAGGGCGAGGACGCCTACCAGCGCACCAGCGGCGTGGCCGTCGTGCAGGTGCCGCGCTCGCTGCCGCGCCTGACGGCGTTGCCGCGCAAGCTCTCGGCCGCGGGCCAGGACTTCGTGCTCTTGAGCTCGATCATCCACGCGCACATCGGCGAGGCCTTCCCCGGCATGAGCGTGACCGGCTGCTATCAGTTCCGCGTCACGCGCAACAGCGACCTGTGGGTCGACGAGGAAGAGTCGGGCGACCTGATGCGCGCGCTCAAGGGCGAGCTCGCCGACCGCAACTACGGCGACGCGGTGCGCCTGGAGGTGGCCGACACCTGCCCCGAGGAGATGTCGAACTTCCTGCTCTCGACGTTCAACCTCGAGCCGGGCGACCTGTACCGCGTGCACGGCCCGGTGAACCTGCACCGCATGATCGCGATGTACGAGCTCGCCCCGCGCGCCGAGCTCAAGTTTCCCGTGCTGCAGCAGCGCATCTCGCGGCGCATCGAGCAGGGCGGGCAGGACATGTTCGAGGTGCTGCGCAAGGGCGACGTGCTGCTGCACCATCCCTTCGACTCCTTCGGTCCCGTGGTCGAGCTCCTGCGCCAGGCGGCGGCCGATCCGACGGTGCTGGCGATCAAGCAGACGCTCTACCGCGCCGGCGCCGACTCGCCCCTGGTCGACGCGCTGATCGACGCGGCGCGCAACGGCAAGGAAGTCACGGCCGTGATCGAGCTGCGCGCGCGCTTCGACGAGGCCGCCAACATCAACCTCGCGACGCGCCTGCAGAAGGCGGGCGCGAACGTCGTGTACGGCATCGTCGGCTACAAAGCGCACACCAAGATGCTGATGATCGTGCGCCGCGAGCAGCGCCGACTGCGCCGCTACGTCCACCTGGGCACGGGTAACTACCACGTGCGCACGACGCGCGGCTACACCGACCTGGGCCTGCTGACTTGCTCGCGCGAGATCGGCGAAGACGTGCACCGCCTGTTCATGCAGCTCACCGGACTGGGACGCGTGATGCGCTTGCGACGCGTGGTGCAGTCGCCCTTCTCGCTGCACAAGCTGATCGTCGACTCGATCGAGAACGAGGCGCGCAACGCGCGGGCGGGGAAGAAGGCGCGCATCGTCGCGAAGATGAACGCGCTGACCGAGCCGCAGATCATCCAGGCTCTGTACCAGGCCTCGCAGGCGGGCGTGTCGATCGATTTGATCGTGCGCGGCGTGTGCTGCCTGCGGCCGGGAGTCCCGGGCGTGTCGGACAACATCCGCGTGCGCTCGATCGTCGGGCGCTTCCTCGAGCACAGCCGCGTGTTCGTGTTCCACAACGGCGGTGACGAGCAGGTGTGGCTCGCCAGCGCGGACTGGATGCAACGCAATCTGTTCCGGCGCGTGGAGACCTGCTTTCCGATCGAGGAGCGGCGCCTGGCGCAGCGCGTGATCAGCGAAGCGCTCGAGCCGTACCTCTCCGACAATGCGCAGGCCTGGATCCTCGGCGCCGATGGCAAGTACAAGCGCGTGAAGCCGGGCGCCGGCGCGCGCCGTGCTGCGCAGGAAGTGCTGCTCGAGCGCCTGTGCGACGCGCCGGGCGCGCCGGTCGTGCTCGAGGAGGGCGCGCCCTCGACGCCCGCGCAGCGCATGGCCGTCACCGAAGCGATCGAGGACAAACTGCGGCGCGCCAAGCGCAAGCGCGACAAGGGCGACGCGCCCGGACCTGCGCCGCGCCAGCGCCGGCGGCGCTCGCACCTGGTGCTCGAGCCGCTGCGGCCCGAGTCCGACGGCGCCGATGCGCCGCTCGAAGGGCGTGGAGACGACGGAGCGCGTGCGACGGGAGACAGCGGCGTGAATTGAGCGCGGCTTGACTCGCGTGCGAGATCCGTCGCGAGGTGTTCGCCGTGGCGCTCCCTGTCGAGAACGCTGTCGAGAACGCTGTCGAGCGCGCTCGCCGCGCCTGAACAGGGCGCGAGCGCAGCGCTCGCGCGTCAAGAAACACTCAGTTCCAGACCCAGCGCGCGCGCCTGCGAGACCTCTTCCTCGAGGTCGGCGCGCGACAGCGGGTGCTGCGCGAGCCAATCGCCGTCGAACTCCAGGCGCAACTGCTCGCGCCGTGCATACAAGCGCAGCGGCGGGGCGGCGCGCGGCGCGCGGCTGCGGTGCAAGCGCACTGCGATGCGCAGCAGCGCGCACAAGCGAATCGCCGTGGACTGCGCCTCGCTGGGCAGGGCGTCGAACTCGCTGCGTTCGGGCTTGCGGCGGTGGCAGCCGATGAGCAACGCGAGCAGCTCCTGGTCTTGGCGCGAGAAGCCGGGCATTTCGGAGTTCCCCGCGATGTAAGCGCCGTGGCGGTGGTAGCCCGAGTACGCGATGCCCAGTCCGATCTCGTGCAAGCGCGCGGCCCACGAGAGCTGGCGCTGGTGGGCGCTGCTCGCGAGGTCCCAGGCCTCGCGCACCTGTTCGAGCAGCGCCAGCGCCGTGCGCTCGACGCGGCCGGCTTGCTCGAGGTCGACGTTGTAGCGGCGCGCGAAGGAGCGGATGGTCTGCTCGCGCACGTCTTCGTGGCGCAGGCGCCCGAGCAGGTCGAACAGCACGCCTTCGCGCAGCGCGCCGGGCGAGGCGCGCATCACGTCGACGTCGAGGATCTTGAACACCGCGCTCAGGATCGCCACGCCGCCGGCCAGCACCGGCGCACGATCGGACTGGAGCGCGGGCAGGTTGATGCGCTCGAAGTGCCCCGCGTCGACCAGCGCGTTGCGCAGCTTGCGCACGGACTTCTCGGTCAGGCCGGCGCTCGACCAGCCCGCTCCGCGCACCATCTCTTCGCAGGCCACGATCGTGCCGGACGAGCCGATGCAGCTCTCCCAGCCCAGGCGCTTGTAGCGGCGCGCCAAGCCCTGCAATTCCAGCCCCGCCGCGATCTGCGCCTTCTGCATGCGCTCCTGAGTGATCTCACCGCCGGGGAAGAAGCGCAGCGAGTAGCCCACGCAGCCCATCTGCAGGCTGTCGGTCTCCAGCGGCTCGTGGCCCTCGCCGAGGATGCACTCGGTCGAGCCGCCGCCGATGTCGACCACCAGCTTGCGGCGCGAGTCGTCGGCGTGCGCGTGCGTGACGCCCAGGTAGATCAGGCGCGCTTCTTCACGGCCCGAGATGATCTCGATCGGCCGCCCGATCGCGGTCTGCGCGCGCGAGAGGAAGCCGCGCGCCTCGCGCATCCGGCGCAGCGTGTTGGTGCCGACCACGCGCACCGACGACGGCCGCATGTGCGCCAGCCGCTGGCCGAAGCGCTCGAGGCAGGCCAGCGCGCGCTCCTGCACCTTGGGCTTGAGCCGATCGTTCTCGTCGAGCCCCTCGGCGATCGCCACGCGCTCGCGCAGGCGGTCGATGATGCGCAACTGCTCGTTGTCGAGCGTCGCCACGACCATGTGGAAGCTGTTGGACCCCAGGTCGACCGCAGCAAAGGTCTCGTTCGGCGTGGCGCCCGGCATCGGCGAGCGGTTCTAGCGCCGGCGCGCGGGCCTGTCGAGGTTGCTGAGTTGGCGCCACCTGCAAACCTACGCGCTTCACGAAGGCTCCGGGAGCTAGCAGCGCCCAACCAACAGCTCAGCGCAGTTGTTCGCCCGCGGGGCCCTCGCCCCAGTGCTCGCGCCAGCGGGCCGCGTCCTTGGGCGCGAGCGGCGCCATGCGCTCTTGCGGCTCGAACGTTCCGCGCGCGCTGTTCCACCAAGCGCGCCAGGCGTCGAGCGAGCGGCCGTGGTCCACGCCGCTGAGCACCACCAGCGCCAGGCGGAAGTCCTCGAGGTGGTTGTGCATGTCGACGAACCCGATTTCGTCGGCGAGCTTCATCAAGGCTTCCACCGCGGCCTTCGAGCGGATGCGCGCCAGGCCGAGGATGCGCGCGCGGACCGTGGCCACCAGGCGCTGCGCCTGGAGATCGTCGACCAGCGCCGGCAGTGCGCGTGCGTCGCCGCGGCGCGCCAGGGCGGTCAAGAGCGCCGGCAGGTCGCGCTCGAGCGTGCGCAGCTCCTTGCGCTTGGCGCGCTGGTGGGCGAGCAATGCGGCGAAGGCGCTTTCGTGGGCGTTGCGGCCGAGCGCGTCGTAGGTCGCCAGGCGCACGTCGACATCGCGGTCTTCCAGGCCGCGCCGAACTTGTGCGACGACCGACTCGTCGGCGTGCAGGGAGCTCGAGCGCAGCGCGGCGACCTTCTGCGGCGCGCTGCCGGAGTCGAACGCTTCGCGCAGCCGGCGCACGAGCGCGGCCAGTTCCTCGGCGGGCTGGCTCGAGGCCGCCGAGGTCTGCAGCGCGGCGCCCGAAGCGATTTGCGAAGCAGCCTGGGACGCGGGCTCGCCAGCCGCCACGGGCCGGAGCGCTGCGACGCAGCACACAACACTCGCGCACAGGAGCGTCACCACGGTTCCTATCCTTTCGTCTGCGGAGCCGCTCGTCCAACTCCGCGGCTGGCGCGCCGGGCCGAGCGCGGGAAAAAAAGAGATTGCGCGGCGCGCGTGCGGGCCGCATCTATGGGGCCATGGACACGGCCTTCGACTGCGCGGGGATGCTCTCCTTCATCGACGACTCACCGACGCCGTTCCACGCCGTCGAGAACGTCGCTCGCGCGCTCGAAGGCGCGGGATTCGTGCGCTCGGAGGCGGACCAGCCCCTGGCGCAGCCGCGCGCAGGCCGCTTGCGCGGCTTCGTCGCGCGCGGCGGCGCGATCGTGGCCTGGGACGGCGCGCCGGAAGCGCTGGCCGAGCACGGCGCCCGCATCCTCGGCGCGCACACCGACAGCCCCAATCTGCGCATCAAGGCGCGCCCCAACACCGGCGCCGCGGGCTTCCGCCAACTGGGCGTCGAGGTCTACGGCGGAGTGCTGCTCAACTCGTGGCTCGACCGCGACCTCGCGCTCGCTGGCCGCGTCATGGTGCGCAGCTCGAGCGGCTCGCGCGCCCGCCTGCTGCACGAGCGGACGCCGATGCTGCGCATTCCTCAGCTGGCGATCCACCTCGACCGCGAGGTCAACTCGCGCGGCCTGGTGCTCGACCCCCAGCACCATCTCGCGCCCGTGTGGGGCCTGGGCCGCGTCGACGAGCGCCTGCTGCAGCGCTTCCTCGCCGCGCGTCTGGAGTGCGCCGAGAGCGACGTGTTGAGCTGGGACCTGATGCTGCACGACGTGAACCCGTCGACCTTCAGCGGCCTGGAGCGCGAGCTGGTCTGCGCGCCGCGCCTCGACAATCTGTGCTCGTGCTGGTGCGCTCTGCGCGCGATCACCGCGCCGGAGCGCGCGGGCGCCGCGCCGGAGCGCGCGGGCGCCGCCGGGCCGCTGGCCGTGATGTGCCTGTTCGACCACGAGGAAGTCGGCAGCAGCTCCGACCGCGGCGCGCAGAGCCCGCTGCTCGAGTACGTGCTCGAGCGCTTGGTCGGCGACGCCGGCGCGGGCCGCGAGCGCTTCCACCGCGCGATGGCGCGCAGCCTGTGCGCCTCGATCGACATGGCGCACGCCACGCATCCCAACTACCGCGAAAAGCACGAGCCCGAGCACTGGATCAGCCTCAACGCGGGGCCGGTGATCAAGATCAACACCAACCAGCGCTACGCCACCGACGCGGAGAGCGAAGCGGCCTTCCAACTCGCCTGCGAGCGCGCCGGCGTCGGCGTGCAGAAGTACTTCCACCGCTCGAACCTCGCCTGCGGTTCGACCATCGGGCCTCTGACCGCCGCGCGCCTGGGCGTGCGCACCGTCGACGTCGGCTGCGCGCAACTGTCGATGCACTCGATCCGCGAAATGTGCGGCGCGCTCGACCCGGTGCTCATGGCGCGCGCGCTGACGGCTTTCCTAGCGCTTTGAACACGCTGCGCCGTCCGCGTCCGCCGGGCGCTACGCTTTCGGCCTCTGCAGTCACTCTCGTCATCTCGAGCCCCCCTCATGTCGCATCCCCAGACCGTCGCCGCGCCCGGAAAGGTCGTCGGCATCTACTTCACGCTCAAGGACAAGTCGGGCCGCGTGCTCGACACCAACCGCCGCGGCGGCAAGCCCATGCCGTTCTTGTTCGGCGCGAACAACATCCTGCCGGCGCTCGAGAAGGCGCTGGAGGGCAAGGCCAAGAACGACTTCGTGCAGGTGGTGCTCGCACCCGAGCAGGCCTACGGCGCGAAGAAGCCCGAGCTGATCCGCACGATCGAGCGCAAGGCCTTCCCGCCCGACGTTCAGCCCAAGCCGGGCATGCGCTTCAGCGGCAAGGATCCGCAAGGTCGCATGCGCACCATGCTGGTGCTGGCGGTCGACGGCGACGCGATCCAGGTCGACGAGAACCATCCGCTGGCGGACCAGGAACTGCACTTCGAGGTCACGGTGTGCGGCGTGCGCGACGCGACCGCCGAGGAGACGGCCCACGGCCATCCGCACGGGCCGGGCAGCGCGCACCAGCACTGAGCCCGCGCGCGCAGGCCGCGCACGGCGCTCTCAAGAATGCGCGGGCGCGCCAGCCAGCCACGCGTCGCGCCAGCGCGTCCAGCGCGTGCGCTTGGCCGCGAGCCAGCTCGCTTCCGACGGCGCCACGCGGCGCCGCGGCGGGTCGGCGAAGGGCGCGAGGCCCGCGGCCAGGCGTGCGGCGCCCAGCAGCGTCGACTCGTGCTCGTCGAGCAGCTCGAGCGGTCGGCGCAGCAACAGAGCGAGCGCCGGCGCGATGAACGGATCGCGCGCGACGCCGCCGGAGAGGAACACGCTCGAGCTGCAGGCCGGGTCGAGCGCGTCGACGATCTCAGCCACGCGGAACACCAGGCCCTCGAGGTAGGCGCGGCGCCGCGCGCTCGCGTCGAGTGCTGCGGGCGGCTTCGACCAAGTTGGCGAGCATCCGGCTCGCCAGTGCGGCGCGCCCAGGCCCGATTCGGGCGAGCAGAACAGCTCGGGCTGGCTGTCGCTCGCCGCGGGCGCAGCGCTCGCACCACCGATCGCGTCCAGGCCGGCTGCGCCAGCGTTCACCGTGCCCTCGAGCGCCCAGCGCCGCGCGCCGCTCGCTGCGTCGAGCAGCGGACCGCACAGGTAGTCGTCGCGCGCTTGGAAGCCAGCGCACTCGCGCAGCACGAAGCCGCCGGTTCCGAGGTTGACCAGCACGTCGTCCGCGCCGGGCCGCGCGATCGCGAGGAAGGCGGCGGCCTGGTCCGAGAGCGACGCGCTCACGCGCAGCCCGCTCGACAGGAGGTGCGCGCGACCGACGCTCGCGAGCACGCGCGGCAGGCTCTCGACGCGCACGCCGAAGAACTGCGCGGCCGCTGCATCCCATGCGCCGCTCTGCGGGTCGAGGAGCAGTGTGCGCGCGGCCATGCTCACGTCGGTGACGTGCTCCGAGTCGGACGCGCGGCGCGCGAGCACGTACGACTCGAGCGTGCCCACGCGCAGATCTTCGCCCGCGTGCGGCAGGGCGCCTTGCTCGACGAGCGCGGCGAGCTTGGGGCCGAGGTAGTGCGGCGAGAAGCGCACTCCGCAGCGACGAGCTAGCTCCTGCCCGCGCTGTGCGTGGTGCTCGCACCAGCTCTGCGCACGCCGGTCGCGCCAACTGATGGCGCGCGTCAGGGCGCGGCCGTCGCGCGCATCCCAGGCGACGAAGCTCGAGCGTTGGCAGGCGATCCCCAGCGGAGCGCGCCAGTGCGCGGCGAGCGCGAGCAGCTCTCCGACCTGCGCGTCGAACTCCTGCGCGTCGAAGTCGCACTCCAGTCCGCTCTCGCGAACGGCGGGCGCGGCGCGCGAGGCCACCAGTTCGAACTCGCCCGCGGGCCCGAGCAGGCCCAATTTGAGGCGCGTCGAGCCCAAGTCGAGCGCCAGCGCGAGCGGAGCGTCGGTGCTCATCGCGCGCGGCGGCTCACTTCGCGCTGGACTGCGCGCGCAGCCAGGCGCACTCGTCGACCAGCGCCGCCAGTGACGCGTGCTCGCCGCGCTCGAGGCACACCACGCGCACGGCGATCAGGGTCTGCTGCGCCGTCGGGTTCGACGCATCGGCCGGGTCGAACACCGGCCAGGCGCGGCACAGCGGGTCGCCCTTGGTGTGCTCGGCGAGCACCGCCATCAGCGAGCGGCGCTCGTCGCGCGAGACGGCGTGTTCGTTGAAGCGTCCGTCGGCGAAGCGCGGGAGGATCGCGTTGTCGAGCTCGCGCGCCAGTTCGCCCTCGAGCCGCTGGAGCTGCTCGCGCAGTTGGCGTGGCTCGAAGTCCTTGTACTTGGAGCTGAAGTCGCCCTGCACCGGCGCTGCGCCCGCGCCGTCCTCGATGCCCTGCGGCTCGGGCGGCGGCGGGGGAGGCGCCAGCGCCGAACGCTCGCGCTGCTCCTCGCGCGGAGCCGTCGCGACCTCCTGCGGTCGCTGCGCGTCCCGCGGCGTCTGGGTTGAGCCCGCTGCTGCCTTTGGGCTCGCCGCGCCGGGCGAAGACGCTCCCGCCGGATCTAGGGACAGCCACCACCAGCTCGCGACACCCAGCGCCGCGAGCAGGACCAGTGCGAGGAGGGTGCGCGGCATGGGAGCGCAGTGATGATAGGGCTGCGCGCTCGCGCGGCGAAGTCGAGGGCGCCGCTGAGCGAAGTCGAGGATTGCGAGCGCGAATTCGCGCCGCGCTGCATCGTGGTTCGAGACATGACCGTGAGTGGAGGTGAGCCGAGGAGCTGCGAGTTGCTCCTGGAGGACGTGGCCTGGGTGCGCGCGCTCGCGCGGACGCTCGCCTCGGACCGCCACCTCGCTGACGACATCGTGCAGGACACGCTGTTCGCGGCGTGGAGGCGCGCGCGCGCCGGCCAGTCGCCTTCGCGCGGCTGGATGGCGCAGGTCGCGCGCAACTTCCTGCGCGAGTCTGCGCGGCTCTCGCACCACCGCTCGGCCCGCGAGAGCGCCGCGGCGCGCAGCGAGCACTTGCCGCCGGCCGACGAGGCGCTCGCGCAGCTCGAGGCGCAGCGCCGCCTGATGGCGGCTGTGGCCGAGCTCGAGGAGGCGCAGCGCACGGTGGTCGTGCTGCGCTACGTCGAAGGGCTCGCGCCGCGCGCGATCGCAGCGCGCCTGGGCTGCTCGGCCCAGAGCGTGTCCCACCGCTTGACCAACGCGCTGCGCCAGTTGCGCGCGCGACTGGAGCGCGACGGCGGACGCGAAGGTTGGCTCGGCGCGCTCGCGCCGCTGCTCGCCCCGGAGCCGTCCGCAGTTTCCTGGCCCCTCGGAGTGACGCTCGTGAACGTGAAGTTGGTCGTGTCTACGCTGCTGGTCGTGCTCGGCGCCGCAGGTTGGGCTCTGTGGCCCGCGGCGCGCGAGCGCTCGGGTGAACTCGCTCCCTCGACGGCCGCTGCACCTGCGGTCGATGCAGGAGCGCGCGCGGCGAGTCCGACGTCGCTGCCTCCGCCTGCCTCGTCCGAGACCGCGCGGCTCGAGCCGCCCGAGCTCGCGCGCGCGCCCGGCGACGCAGCGCTCGCAACGGCGGTCGCGCCGGTCGGGAAGCGCCTCGTCGAGGGGCGCGTGTTCTCCGCCGACGGCCAAGCGCTCGGAGGCGTGAGCGTGGGGCAGCGCGGCGGCTCGGAGCGCGCGCTCAGCGGCAGCGGCGGGTGGTTCGCGCTCTCGACGGGCGACCAGAGCGGCCGCATCGAAGCGCTCGACGAACGCTGGCTGACCTTTGCGGCGGGGGAGTTCGCGCCCGCGCGCGGCGCGACGCCGATCGTGATCGTGGCGGAGTCGATCGAACTGTCCGGCGAGGTGCTCGACAGCTCTGGGCACGCGTTGTCCGACGCCCTGATCAGCCTGCTCAACCCGGGCGACTTCGACGCGCGCTTCGCGGTCGATCTCGAAGGCGCGCACGAGCTGGGCTTCGCCGCCCGCAGCGACGCGCACGGCCGTTTCTCGTTCTCGCGCGCGCCCGCGCTGGTCGGAGCGCGACTGCGCGTGGCGCTCGACGGCTTCGAGCCCTTCGAAGCTCCCGCGCCGACGCAGAGCACGCGCGCGCTGAGCATCGTGCTCGCGCGTCCGCGCGCGCCGGCGCAGGGGCGACTCACGGGCGTGGTGCTCACGCCCGAGCGCGAGCCGGCGCCCAAGGCGCGCGTGTCGATCGGGCTCACCTCCGCGCTGTGCGACGGCGAGGGGCGCTTCGAACTCGACCTGTCGCGCGCGGTCACCGCCGACGAGCTGCGCGCCGTGCTCGCGGGCTACCTGCCGGCTGTGCTCGAGCGCCCCTTCGAGCCGCGCGGCGACGCGGGCTGGCCCGAACACGTGGAAGTCGTGCTGCCCGGGCGCGCACTCGCCTTCGCGGGCGTCGTGCTCGACCACGAGCGCGAGCCGGTCGCGGGCGCGCGCGTGTGCCTCGCCGACCCGACGCACTTCGGCGTGATCGGGCGCATGCCCGCGACGCTCGAGGCGCTCGCGGCGGGCGCTGCAGTTCCGCCGCAGGCCGTGGCGAGCTTGCGCGACATGCCCGAGAGCGACGGCGATCACTTCTGGGATTACTACACGCGGCCCGGGCCGCCGAGCGCGCTGTGGAACTACGTGCGCACGGACTCGCAGGGGCGCTTCGAACTCGGCGGGCTCGCGCAGCGCGAGTACCGCATCGAGGTGCAGCGCGAGGGCGCGCTCGAGCGCTTCGTCAGCGAGCCGTTCCAGGCGGGCGACAACTCCGTGCGCATCGAGCTCCCGCGGCCCGCTCGCTGGGAGCGGCTCAGCGGAGTGGTGCTGGGCCCTGACGATGAGCCGATCGCAAACGCGACGCTGCAGCTCGAGCTCGAGGTGTTCTCCGCCCGCGCGCGCGTGTTCGGCGGCAGCGTGTACCTCACGGCGCGCGAGGGCGGCGCGCAGACGCAGAGCGACGAGCACGGGCGCTTCAGCTTCGAGGACGTTCCGCGCGCGCCGCTGAACATCACGATCCGCGGCGACGGACTGGTGCCGAGCGAGCACGCCCTGGACACGGCCGTAGATCCGCTCAGCCTGCGCCTGGTGGCCGATCCGCGTTGCGCGTTCGAACTCGAGCTCGCTCCGCCGCTCGAGCGCGCCGACGCCCTCGAGGCGCGCGACGGCGAAGGCCGCCCGCTCGATCTCCTGCGCCTGCGCGGCGGGAGCATCAACGCGTTCACCGCGATCCCGCTCTCGGCCGGGCGCTCGGGCGTGCACTCGGTGAGTTCGCGCGTCCGCACGCTGGTGCTGACGAAGGGCGGGCAAGAGGTCGGACGTCTCGAGGTGCGCTTGCGCGGCGCCGACCCGGTGACGCTGCGCTGGTAGCGGTGGAACCAACCGGCTCGCGCGCGTCGCGCTACGCAGTCCGGGGGCCGCGCCGGCGCGCGCGGACGAGGGCGCGCCGTCGGCCCGCGCAGTTGGGTGGTACTTTGAAGGGGCTCGTCTCCGCCGCACCGCCCCCTGATCCGGCCCCATGACGCACCGCTCCACCGCGCGCCGCGCGCTGTCGTTCTCCTTCGCCTTCGCCCTCGCGGGCGCCACCGCTTTCGCGCAGCAGCTCGAGGTGCGCGTGATCAACGTCGACCAGGGGCTGGCGGTGTTCGTGAAGAGCCCGGCCGGCACGCGGCTGCTCATCGACGGCGGCAACCCCGGCGACGGCACGGCGATCGTGCGCCCGTACCTCCAGTCGATCGGCGTGACCGGCCTGGACTACAGCGTGATGACGCACTGGCACACCGATCACTTCGGCGGCCTGACCGAGATCCACAACTCGGCCTTCAAGCCGCTGGTGGCGGCCTACGACCGCGGCGACAACGACCGGCCTTCGAACGGCTTCGTGACCTCGTACCTGTCGGCGGTCAGCGGCAAGCGCGCGATCGCGACCATCGGTCAGACCATCGACCTGGGCGGCGGCGCGACGCTGCAGTTCCTTTCGCGCGACGCGGCCTGGAGCGGCGGTTCGGTCAACCCCGACGGCGACGAGAACTCGCGCTCGCTCGGCATGGTGCTGCGCTACGGCGATTTCGATCTGTACGTCGCGGGCGATCTCACGGCGGGCGGACTGAGCACGCCCAACGTCGAGGGTCCGGTGAGCGCGATCGCCGGCCAGGTCGAGGTGGCGATCTCCTCGCACCACGGTTCGAGCTCGAGCAGCTCGTCCACGGTGGTCTCGAACCTCAACCCCAGTCTGGTGCTCCACTCCGCCGGCCACGACAACCCCTACGGCCATCCCACCGAGCCCGTCGTCACGACCTGGAGTACGACCGGCGCCACGCGCGTGCAGTGGTGCACGACCGAGGGCGACACGGTGCTCGCCACCGGCGGCGACCCGGGTGCGTTCAACGCGGTCAACGGCACGATCCTGATCACCAGCGACGGCGACACCTTCAGCGCGACCAGCACCGCCAGCGGCGGAGTGACGCTCCAGTTCGCGACCTTCGAGCAGCCCGGCCAGCGCGCCGCGCCCGCGGACATCGTGGTCAACGAGCTGCTGGTCGATCCGGCAGGGAGCGCCGACGCCTACGGCGAGTGGTTCGAGCTCAAGAACGTCTCGGGCCAGACGCTCAACCTGGGCGGCATGCAGTTCTCGAGCGGTGCGCAGAACTTCTCCCTGCGCAGTCAGGTGCTGGTCGAGCCGGGCGAGCAGTTCGTGGTCGGCGTCGACGGACGTCGCTCGCGCAACGGCAACGTGTTCCCCGGCGTGAACGCGCCCTGGCAGTTGTTCTCGTTGCCCAACTCGAGCGGCGCGCTGACGCTGCGCTCGTGGACGGGCGCGGTCATGGAGACCGTGACCTGGGGCGGCGGCGGCATCAGCGTGCAACCGGGCGTCTCCGCCGAGCGCATCCAACCCACGGGCTCGAGCGGGGCCTCGAACTTCGCGGCGGCGCTCAACGCCTGGTCGGGCGCCGATCTGGGCACGCCCTGGGCGCCGAACGACAACGAGCAACCGGCCTGTCCGCTGCCCGTGCCCTACGGCGTCGGCAAGCTGACCAGCAATCTGACCTCGCCGTACGCGGCGTGGACCGGCACTCCCAGCATCGACACCAACGATTTCGCGGTGCGGCTGGTCAACGCGATGCCGCTGGTCTCGACCATCGCCTTCTGGGGCACGGCGACGGCCTCTGCGCCGTTCCTTGGCGGCATCCGCTACGTCGCCAATCCGGTGCAGCGCCTGGGCGTGAGGCAGACCGACTTCAGCGGCTCGGTCAGCTACCCGATCGCGATCGACGCGAGCATGCCGGGGACCACGCGCTACTACCAGTTCTGGTTCCGCGACCCGTTCCACCCGGACGGGACGAACGTGGGGCTCTCGGCGGCGCTCGAGGTCAAGTTCTGTCCGCTCGCGCCGCCCGCGGAGCCGGGGCACATCGTGATCACCGAGGTGATGAAGGACCCCGCGGCCGTCGCGGACTCGGCCGGCGAGTGGATCGAGCTCTACAACACCACGACCCACACCATCGACCTCGCGGGCTGGACGCTGAGCGACAACGGCGGTGAGAGCGTGGTGCTCTCGAACGGCGGGTCGGCGATCCTGATCGGGCCCGGTCAGCGGGTCGTGGTCGGTCCGAACTCCAACACGCAGACCAACGGCGGCGTGACGCTGGCGGCGAGCTACGCCTTCACCTCGTTCCGCCTCGACAACGCCGGCGACGAGATCGTGCTCACCGCGCCCAATGCGGTCGAGGTCGACCGCATCGAGTTCGACAACGTCATCTGGCCCACGCTGAGCGGCTACTCGCTCAGCCTCCAGCCCGCCACGCTCAATCACCTGCTCAACGACGACCCCAACCGCTGGTGCGCGGGCGTCACGACCTACGGCGCCGGCGATCACGGCACGCCGGGGGCTGCCAACGACAACTGCCCCTGAAGTCCACGCCTCCAGACCTCGGCGCTCCGCGCGCTCGGAGAAACGGGCCGAGGTCGGCTGCTAGGATCCCGCGCACCATGCAACGACTCCTCCGATCGCTCGGGCTGGCCGGCGTGCTGCTTTCGATGGGCGCCTGCGGCGGTGACGAGCCCGCGCCCCAAACTGCTCCCGGTGCAGCCAACGGCGCCGCCGCGGGTGCTCCGGCCGCCGACACGCCGGTTCCCGCGACGCGCTTCCACGACGAGACGCGCACCAAGCCCGCCGAGCAGGGCATGTTGCTCAACGGACTGCGCCACGGACCGTGGGTCGAGTGGGACCTCGACGGCAAGGTCTCCGCCAAGGGCGCCTACAAGGACGACCTCAAGGTCGGCGAGTGGCGGCTGCTCTTCCCCGACGGAAGCCTCAAGGCGCAGATCCAGTACGTCAACGGCAAGCGCGAAGGCGTGGTGCGGATGAACCACGCGAACGGCGCGCGCTTCACGGAGGGGGCCTTCCTCGACGACCGCGAGCACGGCTTGTGGGTCTCGTACTACCCCGAGGGCGGCAAGCTAGACGAGGGCAGCTACAACGCCGGCAAGCGCGTCGGCGTGTGGACCGACTACTACCCCAGTGGCGCAAAGAAGCGCCAGGGCGAGTACCAGGACGGGCTCGAGACCGGGCGCTTCCAGACCTGGCACGAGAACGGTCAGCTCCAGGCCGAGGGCGACTACGCGCAGGGCCAGATGGTCGGCGTGTGGCGCGGCTGGTACGCCGACGGCAAGCCCGCCGAGGAGGCCAACTGGGTCGCCGGGCAACTCGACGGCGAAGCGCGGCGCTGGCACCCCGGCGGTCAACTGATGACCCAGGGCAGCTGGAGCGCAGGCAAGCGCACCGGCCGCTGGGGGACCTTCTTCCCGTCGGGCTCCAAGCACTCCGAAGGCGAGTTCGTCGACGGGCTGCAGTCGGGCGAGTGGCTGTTCTTCCACGACAACGGCCAGGTGCTCAACCGCGGCGTGATGGTGGCCGGCAAGAAGCAAGGACCCTACGAAGCGTTCTTCGCCGACGGCAAGCCGCAGAGCCGCGGCGAGTTCAGCGAGGACCTGCAGAGCGGTACTTGGACCTTCTGGCGCGCCGACGGCTCCAAGGAGGGCCAGGGGCCGATGGTGGCCGGCAAGCGCGAAGGGGCCTGGGAGTACTTCCTGCCCGACGGCTCGATCGATCCGGCGCTCAGCGGCGTCTACCAGGCGGGCGAACTCAAACGCTGACCTGCACCTCGAGCTGCGTGCGCGCGCGAATCTCCTGCGCGAGCGCCTCGAGCTGTGCAGCGTCCAGCGCGCGCAACTGCGAAGCCTCGGGCTGGTGCGAGGCGCGCGCCAGCCCGTACAGCCGAACGCCGGCGAGCGGCGCGCCGCTGTCGAGCACCTCGCCGAGCAGTGCGCAGTAGCGCGCGAGTCCTTCGCCCGCGAGCGTGGGCCCGTCCCAGTCGAAGGCGATCGTCTGCACCCAGGTGCGGCAAGCTCGCGCGCAGCGCTCGAGGTTGCGCCGCACGCGCTCGACGCCGGTGTGGCTGGAGTTGATGCGCGCCAGCGCCGCGTCGTCGGCCGCGTCGAGCTTGAACCACGCTTCGCCGCCGTGCGCCGCCAGCCGCGCGAGCGCGCGCTCGACGCGTTCGAGGTGGACCAGCGAACCGTTGGTGATCAGCGTCAGCGCGCAGACGCCCTCGAGACCTGCGCGGGCGCGCGCGCGCGCCACCAGCTCGATGGCGGACTCGAGTTCGAGCGCGCTGGTCGGCTCGCCGTTGCCCGAAAAAGCGATGTCGCGCAGCGTGCGCGCGCCCTCCGGCACGTTGACCGCGAGCCACTGCGGGTCGCGCACGGCCGCGAGCATGCGCTCGAGCTCGCCTTCGAGTTGCGCGAGGTCCGTGCGCGGCGCGCGCCCCGCGCGCAGGTTCGGCACCTGGCAGTAGACGCAGCGCCAGTTGCAGGCGTTGTTGGGGTTGAGGTTGATCCCGATCGAGATCCCGCCCGCGCGCCGCGAGACCACCGGGTAGACCCAGGTCATGCCCGCTGCATCGCGGTCGTGATTGCGCGGCGTGAGCGTCACGGCGCGAAGGCGAGTGGCGCGCGGCGCCTCACTTGAGCCCGAAGGCTTCCTTGCCGTACTTCGAGTCGCGCAGCGGCTTGAACTCCAGGTCCTCCGCCAGCGCCTTGAGCGCCGCGTCCGCCAGCGGCGACTTGCGCAAGGTCTCGGCCGCCTCCTTGAACTTGCCGCGGCGCGTGTAGGCGCGCGCGAGCTTGACCCACGTGTCGGCCTGGATCGAAGGATCGTTGCGCGCCACGACCAGCGCCTGCTTGTAGTCCTTGATGGCGTCGTCGTCCTCGCCGATCTTCGCCAGCACGTCGGCGCGGCGCACGTACGACTCGGCCCAGCGGTCGTTGCGCTCCACCAGCTCGTCGCACTCCTTGAGCAGCTCCTTGCGCGCCGACTTGTCGCCCAGGCGCGTGAGCAGGACCAGCGCGCCCTCGTGCAGCTTGCGATCGGGCGAGCCCACGATCGGCTCCATCAAACGCTTGAGCTCGGCGTTGAGCGCGGGCTTGAGCGCGGGCAGCGCGTCCATCACCAGCACGCGCGTGTCGGACGCGACGGCGGAGTTCGCAGCCAGTTTGGCGAAGGCCAGCGCCTCGCTCGGCGTGGCGAGCGCCGGCTGCGCGCGGAAGTACTGCACCAGGCTGGCGGCGTGCCGCGCGGCGCGGCGCGGGTCCGCCAGGATGCGGCGGACTTCCTCGAGTCCGGCGGCCGAGTGCGCGCTCGCCAGCGACTCCAGCGCGAGCTCGACCAGACTCTCGTCCGCGCCCGCCAGCACTTCGGTGAGCAGCGCCTCGTCCGCACCGCCGCCCAATTGCAGCAGCGTGCGCAGGCAGGCCTGCTTCAGCGCGGTGTCGGCGGAGCGGAACAACTTCGCCACGGCTTCGCGCGCGCGCTCGGGCTCGGGACTGGCGGCCAGTACGCGCAGCACGTTGCGCTGGCCGTCGGGGCTGGCCTTGCCGAGCAGGCCGAGCAGCTCACCGGTGATCGCGGTGGTGTCCATGCGCGCCAGCGCACTCGCGATCTCTCGCGCGCGCAACTTCTCGTTCTCCGTGGCGCCCTCGGGGCACTCCAGGCGCTCGACCAACAGCGGAGTCGACTCGGCGCCGAGCTTCACGATGCGCTCGACCAGCGCGGCGAACTCCGCCGGCGTCGGCGTGCGGTTCTCCGGCGCCATCTCGGCCAGGATGCCGTCGAGCTGGAGGCGCACTTGCGTCTGCGCCGCCGCGCGTCGTTCGCGCGCTTCGAGCAGCAGCTCCTCGAGCGAGCGCCGCTCGTCGCCGATGGGTGCGAGCGCGTTTGCGGCGGCGGGCAGTTGGCTCGAGAGCATCCACGCCGCCGCGAACGGCAGCGACCAGCGAAGGGCGGGGCCACGCATGCGGCGAATCGTACCCTCGCCGCTGCGCGCCCGGGTCGACTCCAAGGGCCGACTCCAGGGGGTTGACTCTATCGGCCTGCGCGGCGCGGCATCGGCCGCAGGCTCACGCTGCGCGCGGTCCGAGTCAGCTCGCCCGGCCGCTGCGCGCGCGAGCGGGGCAGCGTCGCTCGCGGCTCGCCGGCAAAGCGCGCGCCGGCGAGCGCTCCAGGTGCGACGCGGCCGTAGATCACGGCCATGCGCTCGCGGCAGCGGAAGATCACGTCGAACATTCGAGTCCGCGCTTGTCGGTCGGCGCGCGGAGCAATCTGGACCGCGGCGCCGTGCGGCCCGGCGACGGACGGCGTGGGCAGGAAAGCACTTCGGCCCGCTGCGCGTGGCCCTGGGCTGACGCGCGCTCGAAAAGGCGCTTCAATGGCGGGCTCGGCGCGCGCCACGCGCGAGCCGCGAGCCCATGAACGCCACCCACGCCCATCCCTATCCCCGGCCCGCGGGCGACGAGCGCTTCGACATCGTCGTGGTCGGCGGCGGTCACGCGGGGGTCGAGGCTGCGCTGGCGGCGGCGCGACTGGGCGCGCGAGTGGCCCTGATCACGCTGCGGGCCGACCGGATCGGCGAGATGAGCTGCAATCCGGCCATCGGCGGTCTGGGCAAAGGGCAACTGGTCCGCGAGGTCGACGCGCTGGGCGGCTTGATGGGGCGCGCGGCGGACGAGACCGGCATTCAGTTCAAGGTGCTCGGCGCGTCCAAGGGCGTCGCGGCGCAGGGGCCGCGCTGTCAGTCCGATCGACATCGCTACCGCGAGTGGGTGACCGCCGCGCTGAAGGCCCAGCCGCAGATCGAAGTGCGCGAGGCGCGCGTCGAGGGGCTCGCGCTCGAAGAGCACGGCGGCCAGCGGCGCGTGCGCGGAGTGCGACTCGCCGACGGCGAAGTGCTGCGCTGCGGCGCGGTCGTGATCACCACCGGCACGTTCCTCGCCGCGGTGATGCACACCGGCGAGCAGACCGCCAGCGGCGGCCGCGTCGGCGAGGGAACCTCGCGCGGCATCTCGCACGACCTCGAGCGCGCTGGTCTGGCGCTGGGGCGACTGAAGACCGGCACGCCGCCGCGCCTGGAGCGCTCCTCGATCGACTGGGAGCGGCTCGAGCGCCAGCCCGGCGACGCGCGCCCGCAGCCCTTCTCCTTCGCCACCGAACGCGCGCGCTTCCCGGTCCTGCCGCAGATCGAGTGCTTCATCACCTGGACGCAAGCGACGACGCACGCGTTGATCCGCGCCAACATCCACCGCGCGCCGATGTACGCCGGGCGCATTCAGGGCGTGGGTCCGCGCTACTGCCCGTCGGTCGAGGACAAGGTCATGCGCTTCGCGGACCGCGATCGCCACCAGGTGTTCCTCGAGCCCGAGAGCCTGTCGACGGACGTGATCTACGTGAACGGCGTGTCGACGTCGCTCCCGGCCGAGGTTCAGGAGGCCTTCGTCCACACCATCCCCGGGCTGGAGCGCGCGCGCTTCGTCCGCCACGGCTACGCGGTCGAGTACGACTTCGTGTTCCCCGCGCAGCTCGACCGCACGCTCGCCGCGCGCGACATCGCGGGGCTGTTCCTGGCGGGGCAGATCAACGGCACTTCGGGTTACGAGGAGGCCGCCGCGCAGGGCCTGGTCGCGGGCGCGAACGCGGCGCTGTGGTGGCGCGGCGAGCCGGCCTTCGTGCTCGGTCGCGACGAGGCCTACATCGGAGTGCTGGTGGACGACCTGGTGGTCGCGCAGCCCACCGAGCCCTACCGCATGTTCACCAGCCGCGCCGAGCACCGCCTGCTGCTGCGTTCGGACAACGCCGACCGGCGCCTCACGCCGCGCGCGGTGCAACTGGGGCTGGCCGGCGCCGAGGCGCTCGAACGCTTGCGGCAGCGCGAAGCGCGCGCGCGCGCGGCGGCGGCCGTGCTCGAGACCTTGCGGCCCGCGGAGTACGGCGGGAAGAGCTTGAGCGAAGTCCTGCGCCGGCCGGAGGTCGACTTGGCGCTCCTGGCCGCGCGCCACCCCGAAGTCGCAGCGCTGGAGCTGACGGCCGACGAGTGCGCTGGCCTGGAGGCCGACATCAAGTACGCCGGCTACGTCGAGCGCGAGCGCGAGCAGGTCGCGCGCCTGCGGCGGCAGGAGACGACCGAGATCCCCGCGGACTTCGACTTCGCGAGCTTGAGCGGCCTGGCGGCCGAGGCCGCCGCGAAGCTGCGCCAGATCCGTCCGCGCACGCTCGGCGCCGCCGGCCGCATCGCGGGCGTGCGCCCGCCCGACGTGGCGCTGCTCGCCGTGCACGTCGAGCGCTTCAAGCGCGCGCGCGAGCGCTGAGTCCTGAACGCTGACGCCTGAACGCTGACGCCTGCCGTGCGCGCTCAGGTGCCGCGCCGCAGCACGACGGTCTTGATCGTCTGGAACAGGATCGACAGGTCGAACAGCACCGACTGGTTCTTGATGTAGAACAAGTCGTACTGGAGCTTTTGCAGCGCGTCTTCGACCGTGTTGCCGTACGGGTAGTTGATCTGCGCCCAGCCGGTGAGCCCGGGCTTCACGATGTGGCGCTGGTTGAAGTAAGGGATCTGGCGCGCGAGCTCGTCGACGAACACCTGCCGCTCGGGGCGCGGTCCGACCAGCGACATGTCGCCCACCAGCACGTTGAACAGCTGCGGCAGCTCGTCGAGGCGCGACTTGCGCATGAACTGACCGCTGCGCGTGATGCGTGGGTCGCCCTGGCGCGCCCACACCGGTCCGGTGCTCTTCTCGGCGTCGGCGCGCATGCTGCGGAACTTGTAGAGCGTGAAGCGCCGGCCGTCGCGGCCGACGCGCTCCTGGCTGAACAGCGCCGGCCCCGGCGAGTCCATGCGCACGATCAACGCGGTGAGCAGCATCACCGGCCACAGGATGCACAGCAGCGCGAGCGCGACGACGATGTCGACCGCGCGCTTGGCGCTCTCGCCGCGCGCCGAACGGCCGAAGCCGTCGTTGAAGATCAGGTACGAGGGCCGCATGGCCTCGACCGCCAGCTTGCCCGTGATCTGTTCGTACAGCGCTTCGCGTTCCTTGACCGCGATGCCCGCGAGGCGGCAGCGCAGCAGCTCTTCGGTGGGCAAGTGGCCGCGCCGGTCCTCGAGCGCCACGGCCACCATGTCGACGTCCAGGCCGCGCACGATGTCGAACAAGCTCGGCGGCGCGGCGCGCGTTGAGCCGCTGGGCGCGCGCTCGCCTGCGGACTGCGGTGCGACGGCCGGGGCCAGGGGCTCGAGCAGCAGCGTGGCGAGCGTGGCCTCGGTGGCCGGGTCGAACGTCGCCGGCGTGCTGGGGACGCCGCCGGCGCTGCGGCCCGCCGGATCGCGCACGAAGCGCGGCAGCGGCGGGAGGTCGGCGCGCCGCGAGGGGTGTTCGCCGCTGGTCGACGCCTCGGGCACCATGCCGACGGCCTCGTAGCCCGAGTCGTTGTGCGCGAGGATCTCGCGCACCAGGCTCTGCGCGGCCGGGCCGGCGCCCAGCACGAGCACGCGCTCGTTGAAGTTCCAGCGCCGCAGCGCGGCGTGGAAGAAGTGGCGCCAGACCCACAGCAGCGAGAAGCCCGCCAGCAGCGCGAACACCAGCGTCTGGTAGAGCTGCGAGGGGAGCATCCCCGGGAACGACAGCACGCGCTCCAGACCCCACGCGCGCGCCACGAACACGCCGGCCAGGGCCAGGGCCACCGCGGTGCCGGTCGAGCCGACGAAGCGCGAGGCGCGGTCGTAGCGCGAACTGGAGACGCGGAAGTCGTACAGCTCGTTGAAGGCGATCGCGACCTGGGAGAGCACCGCGATGGCCAGCGCGGACAGCACGCACAGGCGCAGGGCCTCGTCCTCGCTCAGCCCGGCCATGATCACCCGCGCGTAGGTGGCCTGGTCGGGCTGCCACAGGTGCGCGCTCATCGCGGCGACGAGCACGCCGCCGAGCAGCGCGGTCTCGCTGAACACGAGCAGCGCGCGGCGCAGGGGGAGGTAGTGGCGGAGGACTCGCAGCATGCGGCGGTCGCCGGCCAGGGGGCTCGGAGCAGGGCTCCGGGCGTCCCGGCGGGCGCGTCACGGTGTCGATCGGGGCTCGATGGACGCGCCGGCCCGCTGCGCCCCCTTGAAACAAGAGGTCGCGCCGCCCCCCGCGCCCGAGCGAGCAGCATAGTGCCGGCCGTAGGAGGCGAACATCGGCTGGCGTCGTGTCCGGGATTGAACCCGCGCGGGCGAGCGCGGCGCCGGCGACGGAGCGCCGGAACGTCAGGGCGGCCCCGCCTGTCGCAGCGTGGTCACACGCCAGTCCACGAGCGCGCCGCGCGCGTCGAGCCAGACCTCGAACAGCGCCAGGCCCGGCGCGCCGGGCTCGCCCAGGGTGCGGCCACAGGCCACGGCGGCGCGCTCGAGCCGCTGGCGCTGGCGGACGCTCAGGCGCGTGCGGGGCGCGAAGCGCTGGGCGCTCGACTGCGGCGACGCGCGCGTGGACTTAACCTCGATGCACCACAGCGCCCCGCCGCGGCGCGCGACCACGTCGACTTCGCCCTGGGGCGTCCGCAGGCGCCGGGCCAGGACGCGAAAGCCCTGCGCCTCGAGCAATTCGACGCACAGCAACTCGCCGCGCCGGCCGATGGCGCCGTGCTCGAGCGAGCCCAGCGCGCGCGCCGTCCAGGCGTAGGCCTCGCGCGAGAGCGGCGCGGGGCGCACGAGCGCACCCAGGCGTCGGGCGAGCTGGCGCAGGCGCGTGAGCGCGCCGCGGGGCAGGCCGGCGCGCGCGAATTCCGCCGCGCCCGCGGAGTTCAGCTCTTCACGATGTCCGCGATCGCCGAGCGGTTGAACTTCAGCCTCACGCCCTCGTCGACCTGCAGCGTCACCTGGGTGTCGCTGATCGACGCGATCGTCCCGTGCAGACCGCCGGTCGTGATCACGCTGTCGCCCTTGCCCAGCGCCTTGAGCATCTCCTCGCGCTTCTTGCGCTGCTTGCGCTCGGGCCCGATCAGCACGAAGTACATGATCGCGAAGATCAGGATCATGGGCATGAAGCCCATGATCGAGTCGAAGGGGCTGCCGGCCGCCGCCGGCGTGTCGCCCGGCGCGGCCTCGCTGGTCGTTGCGCTCGTGCCCGAGTTCGCGCCCGAGTTCGCGCCCGGAGTCGCGCCCGGAGTCGCGCCCGGAGTCGCGGAGGTGCTCGCGGGGGTCTCTTGCAGCGCCATCAGCAGGGTGGGTTGCGGCATGTTCGAAGTGCAGTTGCGGCGAAGGGGCGCGGGAGACAGTCGGGCTCCCGATCGTCGAAAGGGGCGAAGAGGCTACTAGAATCGCCGGCTCGGGTGTAGCGCTCGCGCCGCGCGTGCGGGCGCTGCGCCAACGCTCGACTCGGCCCTGCGCATGCACCAACACGCCATCGAACCCACGCTGCACGGCGCACTGGATCCCGCTCCTCATCCCGCCCCGGAGCCGGCCCAGGAGCCGGCCCAGGAGCCGACGCAGGAGCCGGCGCAACAGCGCGCCGATGACGCCGGCGCGGCCCACGGCGCCGGAATCGTCGACGCGAGCGCGCCCGGCGCAGCGACCGTTCCCGCGCTCGGGCTCGCGCCGCGTGCCGCGTCGAGTGAGCGCGTGGTCGTGGCCATGAGCGGCGGCGTCGACAGCTCCGTCGCCGCACTGCTGCTGGCGCGCGAGGGCCGCTCGCTGGTCGGGTTGTTCATGCGCAACGGGGTCCACGTCGACGAACAGGAATCGCACAAGAAGTCCTGTTGCTCCGTCAGTGACGCGCGCGACGCGCGCATGGTTGCCGCCAAGTTGGGAATCGCGTTCCAAGCGGTCGATCTGGCGGCCGAGTTCGGGCAGATCATCCGCTACTTCCTGCGCGAGTACTCCGCCGGCCGCACGCCCAACCCGTGCGTGGTGTGCAACCGCGACCTCAAGTTCCAACGCCTGCTGCGCTTCGCCGACGAGCTGGGTTGCAGCGCGGTTGCGACCGGCCACTACGCGCAACTGGCGCTCGAAGACGGGCGTGTCGTCGTGCGCCGCGGCGTCGACCGCGACAAGGACCAGTCGTACCAGTTGTTCTCGGTGCGCGAACGCGACCTCGCCCGCGCGCGCCTGCCGCTGGGCGGGTTGCGCAAGCCGCACGTGCGCGCACTGGCCGCCGACGTCGGCCTGCGCACCGCGCACAAAGCCGACAGCCAGGAGATCTGCTTCGTGCCCTCCAACGACTACCGCAAGCTGCTCGCCGAGCGCGGCGCCGAGCTGCACCCCGGCTCGATCGTGGACACCGCGGGCCGCGTGCTCGGGCGCCACGAAGGCACCGAGCACTTCACCATCGGCCAGCGCCGCGGGCACGGCATCGCCAGCGAACACCCGCTCTATGTCGTCGCGCTCGAGCCCGAGCGCGGACTGGTCGTGCTCGGTGCGCGCGAAGAGTGCCTGTCGCGCTCGATGCTCGTGCGCGAGCTGAACTGGATCGGCTTCGATCCGCCCGCGAGTTGGCGCTGCGCCGTGCAGGTGCGCTATCGGCACGAGCCGGCGCCGTGCGAGGTCAGCCTCGAGAATGGCGCGGCCAAGGTGGTGTTCGACGAGCCGCAGATGGCGCTGACTCCGGGCCAGGGCGCGGCCTTCTACGACGGCGACCGCCTGCTGGGCGGCGGTTGGATCGAGAGCGCGGATGCGTTTGCGTCCGGCTTCGCGGCGGGCCTCGCTTCGGGAATCGCCTCCGGCGTTCGCGCGTGATGGCGCGCGGCGCGAGCATCCTGCGCTCGGCCCGCGCCTGGCTTGTCGCCGCGCTCGCAAGCGCGCTCCTGGCGAGCTGGGCGTGGTGGCCCGGAGCAGGCTTGGGCGCCGCGCCCCGATGCAGCGCCGTGCTGCTCGACGTTTCGGCCAGCGTCGTGCGCACGCGGCCGGACTGGGAGCGCTGGCGCGACGAACAGCTCGCGCAGGAGTTGCGCGCCGCGGCGGCGGGCGAGCGACGCGTGCTGGTGGCGGCCTTCGCCCGCGGCATCGAGCTGCTGGCGGCTCCCGCGCGCGCGCAGGCGCTCGAGCTCACGCGCCTTCCCGCTCCGGGCCTGCGCGACGACGCCAGTGAGTGCGCCGCGGCGTTGCGCGCGTTGCCCGAGCTGGCGCGCGGTGCGGTGCTCGAGCGCGTGCTCGTGCTGAGCGACGGCTGCTTCACCGGCGCCGATGCGGGCGCTGCGATCGCGGCGCTGCGCGGCGCGGGAGTCGAGTTCGAGCTGCGCGCGCCGCCGCCGCCGGGCGCCCCCGAGCTGGAGCTGGCGGAACTGCGCGCGCCGCGCGAACTCGAAGCGGGCGCGCCACTGGCGCTTGCTGCGCGCGTGCTCTCGCGGGGCGCAGCGTTGCCGCCGAGCGCGCGCGCGCAGCTCCTGACGAAGGTGCGCGATGCACGCGGCGAGCGCGAGTTCTCCACGCCGCTCGACGCCGATGGGCTCGCCGCAGGTGAAGTGCTGGCGCAGCTCGAGCTGGGAGCGCTCGCGCCCGGGCTGACCACGCTCGAAGCGCGGATCGTGCTCGTCGGCGCGCGCGATCGGGCGCCGGAGAACGACGCCCGCGCCACGGCCGTGCGCAGCCGCGGCGCGCTGGTGGTGCGCGTGGTCACTCAGCGGCCGCAGCGTTACGGCGCGTGGCTGGACCAGCTGCGCGCGCTCGAAGGTCTGCAAGTGCTCGAGCCGCTCGCGGCGCTCGAGGGCGGCGCGCTCGAGGGTTGCGACGTGCTGTTGACGCTCGAGGTTGACCCGCGCGAGCTCGAGGCCGCGCGCCTGCGCGCCTTCGTCGCAGCCGGCGGAGGCTGGCTCGCGCTCGGGCAGCACGCGCTGGCGAGCGCCAAGGCGGACGCGGCCAGGGATCCGAGCGGAGCGGACGCAACCGCGCTGCTCCCGCTGGAGCTGCGCTCAGCGCCGACCCGCGACGTGGTGCTGCTCCTCGACGGTTCGGGGAGCATGGACGCTGCGGCGCTGGCCGAGTTGCGCTCGGCGAGCCTCGCCTTGGCGCGTTCAGCACCGCCGGGCGAGAGCTTGCGCCTGTGGTGGTTCACCGACCGGCTGCGCGAGGCCTTCGAGCTCGAGGGCGGCCGCGATCCGGCGGCGCGCGAGCGCAATCGCGTCGCGTGGGCGCGCCAGAGCGCCCCGGGCGGCCCCACCGACATCGCCGCGGTGCTCAGGCAGTTCGCCGAGCTGCGCGAGGGTGCGCGCGAAGCGCTGGCGGTCGTGATCACGGACGGACGCGACCAGCCCGCGGCCGACGCGGCCCGCGCGGGTCGCGACGAGCTGTTCGCTGCGCTCACGCGCTCCGGCGTGCGCGTCGCCGTGGTGGCCGCGGGCGCGCAGGCCGATCGCGAATGGCTTGATGAGTTGGCGCGCCCGACGCTGCACGGCCGCGCCTGGAGCGCCGTGGCCGACGGCCTCGAACAGGTGCTCGCGCGCGAATCCGTGCGCGAGCAGCTCGCACCCGGCGGCGGGGCGGTGGTGCTCGCGCCGCTCGATCCGGCCGCAGACGGCGACGTGCGCGCGCTGCGCGAGAGCTGGGAGTCGAACGCGCCGCTGCCGCGAGCGGGCGCGGTCCTCAACATGCGCGCACGCAGCGGCGACGAGCTCGCGGCGCAACTCGCCGACGGCGCGCCCTGGCTGGCGCTGCGCCGGCACGGGGAGGGCTGGTGCGCGCTCCTGACCGGCGAGCCGGTGGCCGACAGTTCAGCGCAGTGGGAGCGGGCCCCGGCGCTGTTCGCTCCGCTCCTGCGCCTGCTCGGACGCGCGAGCGCCGCCGACGGGCGTCCGCGACCGCGCGCCCAGCGCGGCGACGACGGGCGCTGGCGTGTCGAGGGGCTGCCGCTGGACCTGCCCGCGCAGGTGTTGCTCGCCGACGCCGAACGACCCGCAGCGCAGGGCGGGGCGCAGGTCGCCGCGCACCTTCCGCACGACCTCAACGCCCGCGATCCGCGCGCCCAGCGCGTGGCCGCGAGCCCGGGGCTGGACGGGGCGCGCGAGCTGCTCGTGCTCGACGCAGCGGGCCGCGAGCTCGCGCGCGCCTGGGTCGCGGCGGCGCCTCCCGACGAGTTCCGCAGCGGCGCTGCACACTGGCCCGCGGGCGTCCTGGCCCCGCTCGCGCCCAGCGCCGAGCCCGGCGCCTCCGCGGCCCCGGCGCGGCGCCGCCTGGGCCTGTTCGCCGCCCTCGGGACGCTGGCGGCCCTGGCGGCGGCGCTGGCGTGTTCGAACTGGGGCTGGGCGGCGGCGCGGCGTCAAGTCGCGCTCGACTCGCGTCGATAGCCCAGGGTCGGCCCGGGTGGCGCGTGGGGCGTTCATCTCGAGCACGGCCGATCGAGCGAGCCAGCGAGCATGAAGCGAGCATCCCTGCGGGTTGGAGCAGCCCTCCTGACGACCTTGGCCCTGTCCTGCGCGGGGCCTTCGGCGGACACGCCGCGCGAGGGCCACAATTGGCTGCGCGCTTCGCCGGCGCTGCGCCAGCAGATCGAGGACCAGATCACGCGTCTGCCGTGGACCCACGGCCTGGAGCGCGTCGAACAGATCGCCTGGCTGGCCGCCGTGGGCGAGCCGGCCTTCGAGCGCTTGCTCGAGCTGTGCGAGGACCCGCGCCCCGACGTCGCCGCGAGCGCGGTCGCGGCGCTGGGTGCGACGCGCGACAGCCGCCTGGTGGAGCCTTTGCGCGCGGTGCGCTGGCGGAACGAGGAAGATCGGTCGCTGCGCTTCGAGCGTGCGCGCGCCCTGGTGCGACTGGGCGACTGGCGCGAAGTCGGGGAGCTGATCGAGGGACTGGACTCCGACGATCCGTGGGCGCGCGCGTGGTGCTTGGCGGCGCTGCGCGAAGTGACCGGGCAGACGCTGGGCTTCGACGCCCAGGCCGAGTCCGCCGAGCGCGCCGAAGCCGTGGCCCGCTGGCGCAGCTGGCACGCCGCGCGCTCGGGCGAGGGCATCCTGGCCAAAGGCGAGTGAGCGCGCGTCGGGCCGCGCGCGCCGGCTCAAGGCCGCGGGCCGCGCAAGCGCTGGATCAACGCGTCGAAGCGCGGCTCGCGCCGCAATGCGCGCAGATCGGCGTCGTGCTCGAGGTGCTGCGCGTCGTCGTAGCCCAGCTCGACCGCGCGCTCGAGGGCGTCGAGCGCGGCCGCGACCTCGCCGCACAGCGCCAGCGAGCAACCCAGGTTGTAGTGGGCCGTGGCGTTGTCGGGCGCGAGCCGCACCAGCTCCTGGTCGACGGCCAGACCTTCGCGGTGCTTTCCCAGACGCGTGTAGGCCGAACCCAGCTCGGCCAGGATCTCCTGGTTGCGCGCCTGGCGCACGCGCGCGAGCTCGAGGAAGCGCACCAGGAACTCCAGTCCGAGTCGTTCGAGTACGGGATCGGAGCTGAAGGCGGAGTCCACGGCGTCGGGCGCGAGCCAGAGCGCGGAGTATACGCCGCTGGCAAGATGACGGTCGCACAGTGCAACTCGGCCGCCGGAGAGGCTAGTTTGCCGCTGCACGGCGCTCGGCAGGCGCTGCGCAGCGAATCGGGCGGGTGGAGGGTGCGCGCTCGCAGGCCGCGGGACAGGTCTCGCTCGCCGCGCCCTTTCGCGCTCCGCTTCGACTTCCCGATCCTGCCGGTGTGCGCCGCGTGAGCGCGGGACCTGCGACGGGCTGGAGGCGCTGACGCTCCCGCGCGGGCGAGGTCCTTCGCGCGCACAACGCCCATCGAACGCGCTTCGACGCACCCGCGAACCGCCGAGCTCTCCACATGACCAATCTGTACTTCTGCGATGTGTGCAACGAGTCCGTTCCGCAGGCCGACCTCGACCTGGGCCGAGCGCTGGTGGTCAAGGGGCGCGTGATCTGCGTTCTGTGCGACCGCGCCATGACGCAGCGCGCTCAGGAGCGTGCGGCGAACCGACCCGCCAATCTCGGGCTGGACCTGGACCTCGCCACGCCGCCGGCGGGCGCCGCTGCGCCTGCGGTTGCGGGTGCTGCGGCGGGCGCCGGAGCGCTCCAGCCGGCGACGGGTCACGCGGCCGCCGCCCAGCGCCAGCGCGACGGCAGCGGCCTGGCATTCACCGCGCTGGTGGCGGCGGGCTGCGGCGCGCTGCTGGTGTGGAACTGGGCGCGCGGCGAGATCGAGCGCCTCGACCGCGAGTCCGCGCGCGCCAGCCAGATGTCGGTTGTCGAACAGCAGACGGCGCGGGCCGAGCTCGAGCGCCTCGGGCGCGAGCTGGAGCGCAACGCGCGCGAAGCGCGCACACGGCTGGACGAGGCGCTCGCTGAGTCGCAGCGCAACCTCACCGCTGGAGTCGAGCAGCAGGCCAGCGCTCTGCGCGAGCTGGGGCAGAAGTTCAGCGCCTTCGAGGGCCGCGTGGCCGCGCTGGACGAGGCGCTGACGCGCGTCGCGCGCCACGACCAGGAACTGATGGGCCTCTCGCAGCGGCTGACCTCGGCCAGTGTCGAGTTGGGCTCGCTGTCCGAGAGCGTGCGCCGCCTGGGCGAGGCAGGCGAGCTGGCGCGCGCTCCCGAGCTGGAGGAAACGCCGCCCGCGCCGCAAGTGCGGCCCGCGTGGTTCGAACTCACGACGTTGCTCCAGAGCGAGAGCACCGCCGACCGCTGGCAGGGGTTGATCGCGCTGGGCGAGACGCGCGACGCCGCCACGATCCCCTACGTCGCGCCGCTGCTCCGCGACAAGGACGTGTTCATCCGCATGGCTGCGGCGCGCGTGCTCGGCGACCTGGGCGCCGGCGGGGGCGTCGAGCCCCTGATCGAAGCGCTGGAGGACGCCGAGCTGCCCGTGCGCGAGTCGGCGGCCGACGCGCTGCGGCGCATCACCCAGCGCCCGCTGGAGTTCGACGCCCAGGCCTCGGACGCCGAGCGCTCCAAGCGCGTCAAGGCCTTGCGCGAGTGGTGGGCGAAGGAGCGAGAGAAGAGCGGTGCGGAGCCGACCCGCGGCGCCGCTGCGCGTTGAGGCCCACCGCGACGGTCGAGTACGACCGCGACGCTGGACCAGGTAATTGCGCGACGCCGGTCGCTGTCTTCGACAGCGACCGGCGTCGCGCGTTCAGGATGAACCCGTGCGAGGCAAGCGCTTCGCCGCTCGGATTGCGCAGCAGCTGGCGATCCCTCGCGGAGAGCTTGCCGCGCTCAGTCCTTCGGAGGCCGCGAGATCGCGCGCGCACGCTCGCCAGCGCGGGTGCCCTTGTACTTCTCGGCGAAGTCCTTCCACTTGTCGCGCGCTTTGGTCGTTCCGAGCTTGGCAACTGAATCGCGCGTCTTCTCGAAAGCCTCAGCGGCGGCGAGCTCCTTGGCGAGCTTCTCGTCCTTGCGGATCTCGTCGGCCTTGGACTTCGCGTCCGCGCCCGGCTCGGCCGCGCCGAACTCCTTGGCCAGCGCGTCGTAGATGGTGATCGACTTGAGCACGTCGTTCGCCTTCGTGAAGCGCTCCGCCTGACTCATCAGCGCGGCCACATGGGCTTCGATCGCTCCCGCGAGCGCTGCGGCGTCCGTCTTCTCGGCCTCGGTCGCCTTGGCGTCCGCCGCGAAAGCGAGCAATGCGGCGTGCGCCTTGCCGAGCTTGCCTTGCTCGATGGACTTGAGCTGCGCCGCGACGCGGCCGCTGGCGGACTCGGTCGGCGCGAAGGCCAGGAAGTTCGACGAACGCGGCTTCGCGCCCTTGAGCGCCGCTTCGACCGTCGAGTTGCTCAGCTCGTCGGGCTGTCCCTTCCAGACCAGCTTGCCCGCGGCGTCGACGAGGTAGGTGCGCGGGCGGTGCGGAACACCGAAGTCTCCGAACGACTTCGAGCCCGCCGCGACCTTGATGGTCAAGCCCATTTCATCGACGTAGGGCGCGACAACCTCGGCGCTCTCGTCCGAGATCGCCAGCACGACCAGGCCCTTGTCGCCGAACTCCGCCTGCAGACTCTCGAGGTGGGGCCACGCCCCACGGCAGGGGCCTCACCAGGTGGCCCAGAACTCCAGAACCACGGCCTGACCCTTCAGGCTGGCCAAGTCGAAGTCGGCGCCGATGTGGTTGAACCAGGCGCTCGCCGTGACATTGGGCGACGGTTCGCCGACGGTGGCTTCGGCCGGGGCAGGATCGGCGAAGGCGTACAGCGCAGCGACGCCGAGCAGATTGGCGGTGAGGAAGGGGACTCGCATGGGAGGGTCTCCGGGAGATTCAGGGGAAGCACAGATCGGCGCGCGCCATGGTGCAGTTGAGCGCCAACGGCGGTTGAACGCGCGATTCCAAGCCCAGCGTAGCAGTAGCACTTCGCGAGGCCAGGAGCGCGTACGCAAGCTGAACTCGACCGTTCGCGCCGTCGCGCCTGCTACTGCTGCGGCGAGAGGCGCACGGTGGCTTCGGCGCGGCCGTCGACGAAGGCGAGCGGCGCCTGCGCGGGCGTCGATCCGGGATGCTCGACGTCGACCGTCACGCCGCCCATGAGCGGGGCCTGGTCGAAGCGGAACGCGCCTTCGGCCGTGGTCCACACGCGCCAACTTTCCAGGTCGATCGGCGGCGTCGCGATGCCGAAGGGCACCAGGGCGTCCGCCGGCGGACTCAGGCGCACGAGCGCATCGGCCACGCCGCGCCCCTGCGCATCGACCACTTTGCCGGCGACCCGACCGCGCGGGGCGGCGACGAGCACGTGTTCATCCGACGAGAGCGGATCGATGTGGCGCAGGCCGCCCAGCAGGATCCACTCGCTCTCGGCCAGCTCCAGCTCGCCGCGCGCCGCGTCCAGGTTCAGCTCGAACTGGCCGAGCTCGTCGGTGCGCGACTCGACCGCGGGCAAGTAGGGGTGCGCGCGACGCACGCGAGCGAGTGCGATGGGCGCACCTTCGACGTCGGCCAGTCGACCGCGCACCACGCGCGGCGACTGCGGCAACGGCTCGTCCAGCGTCGCCGTGGCATCCAACGCCGGCCCCGCGTCGCCCGCGCTCGCGTCGGGCTCGCCGCCCTCGGGGCCCGCCTCGGCCTCGCGCAGATCGAAGAGCACCAGTCCGTCGGGCGAGCCCTGGTCGCGGACCAGAGCGAAGTACGCCAGGCCTCCGAGCAACAGGCCGCCGACGAGCAACTTGCGCAGCGAGTCGTGCATGCGGGATGCGAACGTAGCGCACTTGCCGGGGGAGCGCCAAACGCCCCTGCGCGCAGCGCCTCAGGCGCGTGGGTGGTGCAGACGGTGCAGGGCGAGCACGTGCTCGTGGTCCAGGTGCGTGTAGACCTCGGTCGTCTGGATCGAAGCGTGACCGAGCAACTCCTGGACGGCGCGCAGATCGCCGCCCGCCTCCACCATGTGCGTGGCAAAGGAGTGGCGCAGCACGTGCGGCGTGACGCGCGCCTTGATGCCCGCGACCAGCGCCGCGTGCTTCACGCGCCGCCACGCGTTGGTGCGGTCGAGCGCCTGGCCCGCGCGCGTGAGGAACACCTCGGGGCGCACGTGCGCGCCGGCCGTGCGCGCGCGAGGTCCGTCGATCCAGGCCGCCAGCGCGCGAGCGCAGCGCTCGCCGATCGGCACGATGCGGGTCTTGCCGCCCTTGCCGTGCAGCCGCAGGACCGCGAGTTCGCGGCTCCAGTCTTCCACGCGCAACCCGGCCGCCTCGCTCACGCGCGCGCCGCTGGCGTACAGCACCTGGAGCAGCGCGCGGTCGCGCGACGCCAGCCAGCTCGCCCCGCGCGGCGCGTCGAGCAGCGCTTCGACGTCGGGCAGGCTCAGCGCGTCGGGCAGCGCGCGCCGCACGATGGGGGCGGAGAGTTGGGCGCTGGGGTCGCGCGCCACGCGCGCCTCGGCGACCAGGAATGCGAACAGCATGCGCAGCGCCGAGAGCGCACGCGCGACGCTCGCGTCCGCCGCGCCACGCGCGCGCAATGCTTCGAGGTGGGCGATCAGATCGAGCGCCTGGACGTCGCGCCAACCGGGGAGACCGCGGGAGGCGAAGAAGTGCGCCGCCTGCTCCAGGTCGCGCCGGTAGCTGGCCAGCGTCGCGCGCGCGTTGCCGGCCTCCACCCGCGCGGTTTCGAGGTGCTCGCGCAGATCGCGCCGCCAGGCTTCGGGCAGGGCCGCGCGGGGCTCGCGACGCGGCGGCTGGCTGGCGCTGGAGGGACGCATCGGTCGACAAGCTCGCCCGCGCCCGCCAGCGGGCGCAAGCGCGGGTCACTGCCGTCGTCGCAACCCTCACGTTCACGGCCGATTGCGCTTGACCTGCCTTCGCGACTGGCTATCTTTCCCCGCCCTCCTGGCGACCCTCATCGGGGTAGGGAACGCCGAGGCGCACCGTTAGCGCCCCAGCCTGCGCGGCCACAGCGCGGCAGGCGCGCGCAACGGACGGTGGGCCCGGGGTTCAACCCAGGGCCGAGGCATAGGTCGAGCCACAGGCCATAGGTCGAGCCACAGGTGAGGACTCCAGGGATGACGAACAAGAAGCCCGCCAAGTTGAGCGCCAAGGACCTCGAGGAGTTCCAGGTGCTGCTCAACAAGCTGCGCTCCATGCTCTCGGGCGACCTCACGCAGTTGCACGAGGAAGCCTTCGGCCAGAACGGCAACCACGACGCCGAGTCCAAGGCCGGCGACACCGCCGATGGCTACTACCAGGAGTTCAACCTGCGCCTGATGGAGCGCGACGAGAACACGCTGGCCGAAGTGCTCGAAGCGCTCGATCGCATCTCGGCGGGTTCCTACGGCCAGTGCGAAGGCTGCGAGGGCGCGATCGCCAAGGACCGTCTGCGCGCTGTTCCCTATGCGCGCCTGTGCATCGAGTGTCAGCGCCTGGCCGAGCGTTGGAACTGACGCGACGCGCGGCGATGGCGGCGAGTGCTGGAGCGGCGGGCGGTGGCGCGGCGGGCAGTCTCTCGGCGCGCGACTGGCGCGCGGTCGGTCGCGGCGCCGCATCGCCGGCTCGCTGAGCTCCGCCGGCGCATCCAAGGATCGATACCGCTGTGACCCCTTTGGTTCCGGCCAGCTCCGCCCTGCTGCGACTGTTCAGCGCCGTGCTGCTGGTCGTGCTCGACCTGTGGAGCAAGGCCGCCGTGTTCGCCTGGCTCGGCCCGCGGCCGGCGGGCGTCATCGAGTGGGATCTGCACGGGCATCCGCGCTATCCGATCATCGGCGACTGGCTGGGCTTCTACCTGATCACCAACAAGGGCATGGCCTGGGGCTTCGACAAGCTCCCGCCGTGGCTGCTGGTGGGCGGCCGCTGCGTCGCGGTGCTGTTCCTCTTGTGGCTGGTGCTGACCACGCCCCGCGAGCGCCGCGTGCTGTCCACGGCGCTGACGCTGATCCTCGCGGGAGCGGTGGGGAACCTGTACGACAACCTGTTCATGCCTCCGCCCGAGGGCGCGAGCTTCGGCGAAGTGCGCGACTTCATCGACGTGTACTTCCCGATGTTCGACTGGCACTTCCCGACCTTCAACGTGGCCGACGCCTGCATCAGCGTGGGCGCCATCGGCCTGCTCGGCGCGAGCTTCTTCACGCGCGAGCCGTCGGCTGCCGATGCCGCATCGGCTCAGCCCGCGCCGCCCGCGCCGCCGGCGTTGTGAGCGCGCGCGGCGCCCAGTAGCCTCTCCCCCGATGGCTTCGCTTGCCGTGTCGCTCGCCGGGCTCGAGCTGCGCAACCCGGTGCTGTCCGCCTCGGGCACGTTCGGCCACGGGCTCGAGATGCAGCATTTTGCGCCGCCGCGGCTGTTGGGCGGGCTGGTCAGCAAGACCGTCACGCTCGCTCCGCGGCCGGGCAATCCGCTGCCGCGCATCTGCGAGACCGAGGCGGGCCTGCTCAACTCGATCGGCCTCGAGAATCGCGGCCTGGAGTACTACCTGCGCGAGATCGCGCCGGCGATGCGCGCGGCGGAGTGCGTGGTGATCACCAACATCGGCGGCGAGCGCATCGAGGACTTCGCGGAACTCGCCGCGCGCCTGGACGGCGAGAGCGCGGTCGACGCGCTCGAAGTCAACCTCTCCTGCCCCAACGTGCAGGGCGGCAAGTTGCCGTTTGCAACCGATCCGCGCACTGCCGAAGCGGTGTTGCGCCGCGTGCGCGCGAGCACGCGCAAGCCGCTGCTGGCGAAGCTCTCGCCCAACGTCACCGACATCGGCGAGATCGCGCGCGCGGTGGAAGCGGGCGGCGCGGATGCCGTCACGGCCGTCAACACCTTGCTCGGGATGTCGGTCGACTGGCGCACCGGCAAGCCCGGCATCAACACCGTCATGGGCGGCTACTCGGGCGTGGGCGTGAAGCCGGTGGCGCTGCGCTGTGCGTGGCAGTGCGTCAGCGCAGTGAAGATCCCGGTGATCGGCTGCGGAGGTGTGGCGAGCGCCAGCGATGTGCTCGAGTTCCTGGCCGTCGGCTGTCGCGCCGTCGAGGTCGGCACCTCGTGCTTCAGCGATCCGTCCCACATCGCGCGCCTGCCCGAGCAACTCGCGGCGCTGCTCGAGGGGGCCGGGTTCTCCGACGTGAACCAGCGCATCGGCGTGCTGGGCAAGGGCCAGGCGACACCCGCTTGTCGCCCCCCGGTCGCCGGGCACGCTTGAGAGTTCGAAGCGGGGGCGCCAGACGATGCGACTGACGGAGCTCACTCCCGCCCACGTGCGTCGCGCGATCGACGTGTACTTGCGCCAGGCCTACCCGCCCAGTTGCTCGGTGGCGCCTCCGATGACGTCGGCGCACTGGATCGGTCCGGCGACGATCGAGGCCTTGCTCGAGCGTTTGCCGCGCGACGGCGCGTGCGAGATCGAGGGCGGCAAGCGCTACAGCCTGCAACTGGGCAACCACCGCTATCCGTTCATGAAGTTCGTGCTCGAGGAGTACCTCGTCGCCGAGGAGTACTTCTTCGCCGTCGACACGCACGACAATCTCGATGTGCGCGCCGACGCGCCGGACTACGCGCAGTGGCTCGCGCTCAAGGACTACAACCGCGACCTGAGCGCCTCGATCGAAGCCTCGTGGCGCACCTGCGGCCTGCCGACGCTCGACGACCTGCGCGCGCTGTGCGAGTCGCTCGCGCCGGTCGAGCGCGAAGGCGACAAGGGCGTGCGCGTGCTCTTGGTCGACGACAACTTGACGGTGGCCTTCGGCCTGCGTTCGCTGTTCTGCGCGCGCGGCTACGACTGCCGCATCGCGCACTCGGGCGAGATGGCGATGGCCGAGCTGGCGCGCGATCCGTTGCCCGATGTGGTGATCCTCGACTACGAGCTCCCGGGGATGGACGGCCGCGCCGTGCTGGCGGCGCTGCGCGCGGACCCGCGCACTGCGACGCTGCCGGTGCTGATGGCCACCGCTTCGAAGATCGAAGGCCTGCGCATGCCGCAGGTCGACGCCGTCTTGCGCAAGCCGTACGCGCGCGAGCCGCTGTTCCGCACCGTGAGCGAACTGGCGCGGTTGCAACGTACGCGACGGTAGACCAAGCGCTCCGCCCCGCGCGCGCCCCGCCGGACGCGCCCGTTGGGCCCGCCCTTCCCTCGCCGGGGCCCAGAGCTTTCAATGGTCGCCCCTCGGGGCCGGCGGTCCCGGCGCGGGGCCCAAGGACTCCAATCACGCTCATGGCTTTCGACTGGGACTCATTTCAGGACGGACTGACGAACTTCGGGAATTCCTTCGGGCGCTTCCTCAAGCGCACCGTGGGCTCCCAGAACGAGCGCGTGGTTCGCCAACTCGAGCCCCTGGTCAAGCAGATCGGCGAGCTCGAGCCCTGGGCCAAGAGCCTGTCGGCGGCGCAGTTCAAGGAGCAGACCGCAGCCTTCAAGAAGCGCCTGGCCGAGGCGGCCGACGACGACGCGCGCAAGGGGCTCCTCGACGAGATCTTGCCCAAGGCCTTCGCGCTGGTGCGCGAGGCCTCGGTGCGCACGCTGGGCCTGCGCCACTTCGACGTGCAGCTGGTGGGCGGAATCGTGCTGCACCAGGGCGCGATCGCCGAGATGATGACCGGCGAAGGCAAGACGCTCGTCGCGACCCTGCCGCTGTACCTCAACTGCCTGGCGGGCAAGCCCGTCTATCTGATCACGGTCAACGACTACCTGGCGCGCCGCGACCGCGCCTGGATGGAGCCGATCTTCGACTACCTGGGCGTCTCGAGCGGCGCGATCCAGTCGAACATGGGCAGCTTCGAGCGCAAGCCGATCTACGCCTGTGACATCGTCTACGGCACGAACAACGAGTTCGGCTTCGACTACCTGCGCGACAACATGAAGCAGCGCGTCGAAGAGCAGGTGCAGCGCCACCTGACCTTCGCGATCATCGACGAAGTCGACTCGGTGCTGATCGACGAAGCGCGCACGCCGCTGATCATCTCGGGGCCGGCCGAGGAGTCGAGCTACAAGTACAAGGTCGCCGACGGCGTGGCGCGCAAGCTCGAGCGCGAGAAGCACTACGAGGTCAAGGAGAAGGAACGCACCGCCACGCTGCTCGAGGCGGGGATCATCGAGGCCGAGAAGCTGGTCGGCGTCGAGTCGTTCTACACGCCGGGCAACGAGGACTGGCCGCACTACATCGAGAACGCGCTGCGCGCGCACAGCCTCTACCACCTCGACGACCAGTACGTGGTCGAGCCCGGTGACGACGGCCAGCCCGAAGTGGTGATCGTCGACGAGTTCACCGGCCGCAAGATGGCCGGACGGCGCTGGTCCGACGGTCTGCACCAGGCGGTCGAGGTCAAGGAAGGCCTCAATCCGCGCCAGGAGAACCAGACGCTCGCCACGATCACGTTCCAGAACTACTTCCGCCTGTTCAAGAAGCTCGCCGGCATGACCGGCACGGCGCTCACGGAAGCCAACGAGTTCTGGAAGATCTACCAGCTGCGCGTGGTCTCGATCCCGACCAACCTCGCCGTCGCGCGCAAGGACCACCAGGACATCGTCTACCGCACGGCGCCCGAGAAGTGGAAGGCGATCGCGAACGAGATCGAAGAGGTGCACAAGCGCGGGCAGCCGGTGCTGGTGGGCACGACCTCGGTCGAGAAGAGCGAGCACCTCTCGAAGATCCTGCGCCAGCGCGGCGTCAAGCACGAAGTGCTCAACGCCAAGAACCACGAGCGCGAGGCGTCGATCGTGGCGCACGCCGGCGAGATCGGCGCCGTGACCGTGGCGACGAACATGGCCGGCCGCGGCACCGACATCAAATTGGGCGGCAACTTCGAGTGGCGCCTCAAGGCCGCGCTCGACGCCGCGGGGCTGGTCGAAGGCGATCCCGAGAAGCTCGCGGAGGTCGACGCGGTGCGCCAGAAGGTGCGCGCCGACTGCGACCGCGACCAGGCCGAGGTGCTCGGCCTGGGCGGCCTGTACGTGCTGGGCACCGAGCGCCACGAGTCGCGCCGCATCGACAACCAGCTGCGCGGCCGCTCGGGCCGTCAAGGCGACGTGGGCGTGTCGCGCTTCTTCCTCTCGCTCGAAGACGACCTGATGCGGCGCTTCTACCGCGACTGGGTCAAGAACGCGATGGAGAAGATGGGCATGACCGAGGACGTGCCCATCGAGTCGGGCATGGTCACGCGCGCCATCGAACGCGCGCAGAAGAAGGTCGAGGACTACAACTTCGAGGTCCGCAAGTCGTTGCTCGAGTACGACGACGTGATGGATCAGCAGCGCAAGACGATCTACTCGGTGCGCCAAGAGGTGCTCGAAGGCCGCAAGCTGCGCGATCGCACCGAGCAGTTCCTGGTCAAGGCGCTCGAGCGCAACTCGCGCAACTACATCGAGGACGTCGACGGCTTCCGCAACTGGCACCAGCGCACCTTCGGTCTGGAGTGCGCGCGCGAAGTGGCCCAGGCCGCGACCGAGAAGACGCCGGAGTTCGAGCGCGCCGTGGCGGAGCTCAAGCGCGTCTACGACGAGCGCGAGCGGCTCATCGGCGACGAGTACATGCGCCGCGTGGAGCAGTACATCCTGCTCAACGCGATCGACTCGCGCTGGAAGGACCACCTGCACGCCGTCGACGCGCTCAAGACCGGCATCGGACTGCGCGGCTACGGCCAGCAGGATCCCAAGAACGAGTACAAGCGCGAAGGCTTCACGCTGTTCGAGAACCTGCTGGCGGCGATCGAGGACGAAGTTGCGAGCTTGATCCTGCGCATCCGCATCCAGCAGCCCGGCGCCGAGGAACCGCCCGCGCAGTTGCGCGCCCGCCCGGCGCCGGCCGCGCCGCCGACTGCCGGGTCGACTGCCGGGCCGACGCCTGCGCCGCGCCGCAACATCGCGCCCGCCGCTCCGCCCAGTGCGCCGCTGCCGGGGACGGACGTGGCCGCGCCCGTGGCAGCCAGCGCAGAGCCGTCGCAGCCCGCGCCCGCGCCGCGTCGCAACCTCAAGCCTGCCGCGCCGCCGTCGACGCCATTGCCCCCGCGCGAGCCCGCCGCTCCGGTCGCCGCTGCGCAGCCAGCCGTGCCTCCGCCGGCCGCGCCCGCCCGTGCGCTCGAGGCGATCGCGCCGCAGATGTCCGCCACGCAGGCGTTCGAGCTGCAGCGTCGACAGGAAGCCCTGCGCCGCGCACAAGAGGCGCAGTCCGCGGCTGCGCGTCCGGCGCCCGACATGCAGCGCGTCGACCGCAACGCGCCCTGCCCGTGCGGCAGCGGCAAGAAGTACAAGAAGTGCCACGGCGCCGAGTGAGCGAGGCCGCGCCCGTGGAGCGCAGCGCCCAGCCGATCGTGCGCGATCCCAATCCGGGCTTGCTGCGCGGGCTGCTCCACGGCGCCTACGACCTGGTCTGGTTGGCCGCGCTGGTTCTGCTCGCGCCCTGGTTCGGTCTGCGCGCCGCCTTCGACGCGCGCTTCCGGCGGCTCTCGCGCGAGCGTCTGGCGCTCGACACGCCCCGGCTGGCGCCGCGTCGGCGCGTGCTGATCCACGGCGTTTCGGTGGGCGAGGTCAAGGGCGCCGCACCGCTGGTGCGCGCGCTCGAGGAGCACGACCCCGAGCTCGACATCGTGATCTGCACCACCACCGCGACCGGGCTGGAAGTCGCGCGGCAGACCTTTCCGACGCGCACGATCGTGCGCTTTCCGATCGATTTGTCGTGGTGCGTGCGGCGCTTCCTGCGCGCCATCGCGCCCAGCACTGTGGTGCTGATCGAGCTCGAGATCTGGCCCAACTTCCTGCGCGAGTGCAACCGCCTCGGCGCGCCGGTGGCCGTGGTCAACGGCCGCATCACGGCCCAGAGCTTCGACCGCTACCACTGGTTCCGCCAGACGCTCCCGCAGTTCAACCGCATCTCGCTGTTCTGCGTGCAGCTCGAGGAGTACGCCGAGCGCTTCCGCCGGCTGGGCGGAGCGCCCGAACGCGTGCTGGTCACGGGCAACATGAAGGCCGACGGGCTGCTGCGCGAGCCGACGCCAGCGCACCGCGCCAAGGTGGCCGAACTGCGCGAGTTGCTCTCGATCGACGACGCGCGGCCCACGCTGGTCGCGGGGAGCACGCACGAGCCCGAGGAGAGCTGGTTCGTGCTCGCCTGTCGTCAGTCCGCGCCCGCGGCGCGCCTGGTCGTGGTGCCGCGCCATCCGCCGCGCGCCGGCGAGGTGCAGCGCGCGCTCTCCGCGCTGGGCGCTCCGCCGCAACTGCTGACCGAGCTGCGGCGCACGCGCACCCCGGCTGATCCGGGGCGGCCGGCCGTGGTCGACACGATCGGCGAACTCGAGGCGATCTACGCGCTGGCCGACGTGGTCTTCGTGGGGGGCAGCCTGATCCCGCACGGCGGTCAGAACATGCTCGAGCCCGCGGCGCACAGCCGGGCGGTGCTGTACGGCCCGCACGTCGACAACTTCCGCCAGGAAGCGGCCCTGCTCGAGTCCGAGGGGGCTGCCCTGCGGGTGTCGGGGCGCGAGGAACTGGCCCAGGCGCTGGCCAGCCTCTCGACCGACGCCGAGCGGCGCGAGCGCATGGCGCGGGCCGGCGCTGCGGCGGTGCAGCGGCAGAAAGGCGCCACTGCGCTCACCTTGCGCGCCCTCGCCGACCGATGTCTCCCGCCTCGCGGCGTGGGCCGCTAGACTCGTTCGCTCGATTTGCCTGTGCAGCGAGCGACCGTTCGGCCGCTCCACACATCGACCTATCCGAGTTCCATGATGCGTCCCCCGGTCCGTGCGGGCGGCGCGTTCCCCGACAAGACACCTTCTCCACGCACCCGATGGCACGTCAGCTCTTCACCTCCGAGTCCGTCTCCATGGGCCACCCCGACAAGGTGGCCGACCAGATCTCGGACGCCGTCCTCGACGCGTACCTGACTTTGGACCCCAACGCGCGCGTGGCCTGCGAGGTGCTCACGACGACGGGCCTGGTCGTGGTGGCGGGCGAGATCACCACCAAGAAGCCCGGTGTTCCCGCAGTCGACTACCAGGGCATTGCGCGCGGCGTGCTGCGCCGCATCGGCTACACCGATGAAGCGGCCGGCATCAGCGCCGATTCGTGCTGCGTGATGACGGTCGTCGGCAAGCAGTCCGACGACATCTCGCTGGGCGTCACCGCCGAGACGGCGATGGAGAAGGAGCAGGGCGCCGGCGACCAGGGACTGATGTTCGGCTACGCCTGCGACGAGACGCCGGAACTGATGCCCTTCCCGATCTACTACGCGCACCGCCTGGTCGAGAAGCTCGCCGAGCTGCGCCAGAGCGGCGCGATCAAGTGGCTGCGCCCCGACTCGAAGAGTCAGGTGACGGTCGAGTACGAGAACGACAAGCCGGTGCGCGTGCACACCGTGCTGATCTCGACGCAGCACGCGCCCGAGGTGGGCTACGACGAGATCAAGAAGACGGTGATCGAGACGATCATCAAGGCCACCATCCCGGCCAAGTACCTCGACGCGAACACGATCTACCACGTCAATCCGACCGGGCGCTTCGTGATCGGCGGGCCGCACGGCGACACGGGCCTCACCGGCCGCAAGATCATCGTCGACACCTACGGCGGCATGGGCCGGCACGGCGGCGGCGCGTTCTCGGGCAAGGACCCGAGCAAGGTCGACCGCTCGGCCGCCTACGCGGCGCGCTGGGTGGCGAAGAACATCGTCGGCGCGGGCCTCGCCAAGCGCTGCGAAGTGCAGGTCAGCTACGCCATCGGCATCGCCAAGCCGTTGTCGGTGCGCGTCGACACCTTCGGCACGGGCGTGGTGGGCGAGGAAGCGCTGTGCGACGCCGTGGCCAAGGTCTTCGACTTGCGCCCGGCCGCCATCATCCGCGACCTCGACCTCAAGCGCCCGATCTACGAGAAGACCGCCTACCACGGGCACTTCGGCCGCGCCGAGTTCCCCTGGGAGCAGCTCTCCAAGGTCGGCGCGCTGCGCGCTGCGCTGGGCGTGAAGGCCTGAATCGGCGCGAACGCGTCTCGACTACGACTCGCGGCCGCGGCCCTCGATTCGAGGGGGCCGCGGCCGCAGTCGTTTCCGGCGCGCAGGCGCCGCGCGCGTGCGAACTCGCTCGCTTTGGCGCGCAGGGTGGGTGACCGGGCTGCGCGGGTGCGGTACAACCGCGCGGGCCCCTGGCCCCAACCAACTATGCGCACCCTCGTCGCTCCCGTCCGCCGCGCCGCCCGCGCCGCGTTCACCCTGATCGAGCTGCTGGCCGTGATCATGATCATCGGGATCCTGGCGGCCTTCCTGCTGCCGCGCATCCCCGAGGCGGTCGACGCCGCCGAGGTGACGGCCTGCAAGCAGAACATGAGCGAGATCTACAAGGGCTTCGTGCTCTTCAAGACCAGCAAGACCCGCGCGCCGGCCGAGAGCGGGGTCAAGTTCTTCGCCGAGCTGATCAGCTCGGGAACGCTCGAGAACACCAAGTCGGCGGCCAAGAAGCTCACCTGCCCGGGGGTCGACCCCAACGCGGTGATCGGCCTGCAGGGTCGCGCCGAGACCGAGTGGTACGGCGACCTGTCGGTCATCGACGGCAGCTTCAGTTCCTACGCCGGGCGCAACTGCAAGGACTTCCCGCTGCGCAAGTTCCCCACCAGCGGCAAGGACGTGCTCGTAGCCGACGACAACGACCCCGAGATGAACCACCGCCACACCACCGTGGCGCTGATGGGGGACGGCTCGACGGAGACCTTCGAGCTCGACGACCTGCGCAAGGCCGGAGTGCTCGGCCCCGATGAGATCCTCGTGGTGGGGCCCGAGTCGCCGGTCGAGGAGCTGCGCAAGCTGAGCCTCGACTGACGCGCGCGCTCCACAGCACGTCGTGACCAGCGGGTCGGGCCCTCCAGTCCGACCCGCAGTGTTTTCCGGGCCGGCGCGCCGGCTGTTGGAAGCGCTCGACGGGCGCCGATAGAGTCCCGCCCGCGCCCCGCGCGCCCTTCCCGTCCGCCCCCCGCCTACCGACCCGCGCGCGCCGATGAAGCTCCCCGCCCTGATCCGGGCCCTGCGGCCCCAGCAGTGGGTGAAGAACATCTTCGTGCTGGCCGCGGTGGCCTTCGCGCGCGCGGACACGAGCGTCGAGCACCCCAGCGACTTCGGCGACGTGCTGCGCTCGCTGGCGGCCTTCGCTGCCTTCTGTCTGGGCGCGAGCGCGATCTACCTCGTCAACGACATCCTCGACGTCGAGAGCGACCGCGCGCACCCCACCAAGCGCAAGCGCCCGATCGCGGCGGGCGAGCTCTCGATCCCGTCGGCCTGGGCGACCTCCGCGGTGTGCGTGGTGGGCGCGCTGGCGCTGGGCTGGCTCGCTGGCGGAGAGCGCAGCGTCATCGGCATCGTCGCCGGCTACATCGCGCTGAACTTCGCCTACAGCGTGAAGCTCAAGCACATCGTGCTGGTCGACGCGTTCTGCATCGCCACGGGCTTCTTGCTGCGCGTGCAGGCCGGCGCCCTGGCCGCCGACGCCGAGGTCTCGCACTGGCTGATGCTGTGCACGCTGTTCCTGTCGCTGTTCCTGGCGCTGTGCAAGCGCAAGGCCGAGATCGATCTCTTGGGCGACGACCGAGGCTCGCACCGCGCGAACCTGATGCAGTACACGCCGCTGTTCCTCGACCAGATGGTCACGGTGCTGTCGGCCTGCACGATCGTCTGCTACACGATGTACACGGTCTCGCCGGAGACGGCGCGCAAGTTCGGCCCCGAGCACGGACTGATCTACACCACGCCCTTCGTGGTGTTCGGACTGGCGCGCTACATGCTGCTGGTGAGCCAGCAGCGCGGCGGCGGAAGTCCCACGCGCATGCTGCTGGGCGGCGACGCGATCTTCGTGGCGAACGCCGTCCTGTGGGCCGTGGTGACGGCCGCGGTCGTGTACGGACCGCTGTAGATCGCGCGCGCCGCTCGGCGTAGTTTCGCCGCTTCGATGGGAGCGAGCGTCGAGCGCATTTTCCTGGGCTGGGACCGGCCCTTCCTCGAGCTGGCGGCGCCGCGCTGGATCGAGCACGTCCGCGAACGCGCGCTGGAGCCCGGGCGCTGCGTGCTCGTGCTGCCTGCGCGCCGCGCCGCGCGTCGCTTGGAAGAGCGGCTGGCGCAACTCGCGCCCGCTGACTGGGCGCCGCCGCGCGTGATCAGCGAGGGCGAGCTGGCCGCCGTGCTGCGCGTCGAGCGCGTGAGCCGCGCCAGCGAGTGGCAGCGCGCGCTGGCCTGGCGCGAGGCGCTCGAGGCGAGTTCGCGCGAGGAGCTCGACGCGCTGTGGCGCGGCGTCGGCGCGGCCGACGTCACAGGCCTCGCGCGAGTGTGCGCGCGGGCCTTCGACGAACTCGCCCGCGAGGGGCTAGACGGCGCCGCAGCGGCGCAGGTCGGCGGCTTGCCGGCGCAGGAGCGCTGGCGCGCGTTCGCGGCCCTCGAGCGTCGCTACCTCGCCGCGCTCGAGACGCGCGGCGTTTGCGACCCCGCGGCGCTCGCACGCGATGCGCTCGCGGCGGAACTCCGCACGGACCTGCACGTGCAGCTCTTCGCTCTCGCCGATCCGCCGCGCGCGCTGCGCCGACTGGTCGAGCGCTTGCGCGGCGTGTGCGCGTTCGTGTTCGCTCCCGAGCACGAGGCTGCGGGCTTCGACGCGCTGGGCGCGCTGCGCAGCGAAGCGTGGGCCGAACGCGGCCTGGAGTTCGACAGCGCGCGCTGGCGCGTGGTCGACGGGCCCGACGAGCAAGCGCAAGCCGCGCTCGAAGTGCTCGCGAGCATCGAGCCGCCTCCCGCGCCCGAGGCGGTCGCTATCGGCGTGCCCGACGAAGACGTGCTGCCGTTCCTCGAGCGCCGCCTGCTCGAGGCCGGTTGCGAGCCGCGCTGGGCCGGCGGGCGGCCGCTCGCGCACAGTCGCGCGGCCCAGCTCCTGCTGGCGGCGCTGGATTGGCTCGCCCGTCCCGCTCCCGAGGAGTTCGCGCGCCTGGTGGCGCAGCCGGACTTCGAGCGCCTGTGCGACCTGCCCGGAGGCGCGCTCAGCGCCGCGCTCGACCGCTTCGTGGCCGAGCACGTCCCGACGGCGATCGACGGCGTGTGGCCGACGCTCGTCGAGCGGCGCCTGCAGCCCGGTGTGGAGCGGCTAGAGCGCGCGCGAGCGCGGGCTCTCGAGCTGTTCGCGTCGCTGAACGGCGCGTCGCGCGCGCGCAGCGAACGCTGGGCCGCGGCGCTTTCGGCTTGGAGCGCTGCGGCCTGGGGCGCCGACCCGCTGGATGCGCGCGAGCCGCAGGCCTGGCGCCACGCGCGAGCGCTGGAGCTGCTGGCGGGCCTGATCGAGGAACTGCGCGAGGCGGATGCGCCGGGCGGGGGGCTCGAGCTCGACGCGGCGCTCGTGCGCGAGCTCCTCGCCGCGCGCATGGAGTCGCTCGAGGTCCCGCCGCCGCCGGGCGACGGCCGTCCGCTGGTCGAGCTGTTCGGCTGGCTCGAGCTGGTGCTCGACGACGCGCCGAACCTGGTCGTCACGGGCGTTCAGGAAGGCGCGCTGCCCGCCTCGTCGGGAGCGGCCGGCCTGCTCTCGGAGAGCGCGCGCGAGCAGCTCGGGCTGGGCCACGAGGCGCGCCGCGTCGCGCGCGACGAGTGGGCCACGAGCGCGATCCTCGCCTCGCGCCGCCACGTGACCTTGATCAGCGGCCGGCGCAATTCGCAGCGCGATCCCCTGCGCCCCAGCCGACTCCTGTTCCGCTGCGCTCCCGCGCAGCTCGTCGAGCGCGTGGAGCGCGCCTTCGGAGAGTCCCACGCCGCCGCGCCCGCCGCCAGCGCGGCCCCGGCGAGCTACACGCCTCCGCTCGCGCCGCGCCCGGCGCCGACTTCGCTGCGCGTCACCGACTTCCGCACCTACCTCGAGTCGCCGTACGCGTTCTACGTGCTGCGCGTGCTCGGACTGGAGAGCGCCGCGCCGCGCGTGCTCGAGCTCGACGCGCGCGCCTTCGGCTCGCTGGCGCACGCGGTGCTCGAGGCGCTGCGCGACGAGGAACTGGGCTCGTGCAGCGACGCTCAGCGGCTCCAGCGCGGACTGGAGGCGCGCTTGGACCAGCTCGCTCGCGCGCGCTTCGGCGCAGCGCCGTCGCCCACCGTGGCGCTGCAGATCGAGCGCTTGCGTGCGCGGCTCGCGCGCTTCGCCCGCTGGCAGGCGCGCCAGCGCGAAGAGGGGTGGCGCATTGAACACCTCGAGTGGGAAGCGCCGCGCTTCGAACTCGAAGGCGTGACCATCCGCGGGCGCATCGACCGCATCGAACGCCACGAGCGCAGCGGCGCATGGCGCGTGCTCGACTACAAGACCGGCGACAAGCTGCTCGATCCGCTCAAGGCGCACTACAGCCCGACCCACGGCTGGCGCGACTTGCAGCTGCCGCTGTACCGCGAACTCACGCGTCCGCTGTGCGGCGACGAGCCGGTGCAGCTGGGCTACGTGGGCCTGAGCCGCGAGGCGCACGACGATCTGCTCGCCGAGTTCGCGCCCGCGCCCGAGCTGCTCGACGAAGCGCTCGACACCGCGCGCGAGGTCGTGCGGCGCATCCGCGCTGGCGAATTCGCGCAAGTGGGCGATCGTCCGCCCTTCGACGCGTCGCTCGCCGCGCTGTGCGGCTACGGACTGCTCGCGACCGACGAAGACAGCGACGACGAGGAGGCGGCCGAGTGAGTCCGCGCTCACAGCTCCTCCTGGCCTCGGCCGGCAGCGGCAAGACCTTTCGGCTCACCTCGCACTTCCTCGCGTTGCTCGCCGCGGGAGTCGCGCCCGAGCGCATCGTGGCTTCCACCTTCACCCGCAAAGCGGCCGGCGAGATCCTCGCGCGGCTCTTTGCGCGCCTGGCGCGCGCTGCGGCGAGCGACGCGGGCGCAGCGAGCCTGTCGGGCGAGTTGAAGCTCACGTTCGCGCGCGAACAGGCGCTCGAACTGCTCGCGCGCCTGGCGCGCAACCTCCAGCGCTTCCGCGTGCGCACTTTGGACGCGTTCTTCGTCGAGCTGGCGCGCTCGGGGGCGGCGGAACTGGGTCTTCCGCCCGACTGGCGCGTGGGCGACGAGGTCGAACTCGAGCGCGCGCGCGACCGCGCCTTGAACGCGGCCCTGAACGAGTCCGAGCGCGGCGTGTGGCTCGCGCTGCTCTCCGAACTCGAGCGCGGCCGCTCCGGCCGCAGTGTGCACGCGCTGCTCGCGCGCGTGGTCGACGAGAGCTTTCGCCTGCACGTGGAGGCTGCGCCCGGCGCGTGGGAGGTTCCGCAGGCGCCGCGCGGCCCCGACGACGAGCACTTCCTCGCTGCGGCGCAGTTCGTGCTCGAGTTCGCGCCGCCACGCAACAAGAGCGGCAAGCCCAACGGCAACTGGCTCAAGGCGCTCGCGAAGTTGCATGCCCACGCGCTCGCACGCGACTTCGACGCGGTGCTCGAGGACGGTCTGGTGGCGGCCGCGGCGCGCGAGGAGCCCAAGTACTACGGCCTCGAACTGTCCGAGGATCTGATCCAGGCGATCGCGGCGCTGGTCGCGCGCGCGACGGCGCAGCTCGCCGGCGAGTTGCGCGCGCAGAACCAGGCCTCGGCGCAGTTGCTCGAGCGCTACGACCGCCGACTGCGCGAAGTGCGGCGCACCACGCGGCGCCTGGCGTTCGACGAGCTCACGCGCACGCTCGGCGCCGGGAGCGCGAGCTCCGCTGCGGATCTGGCGCTGAAGCTCGACGGCGAGATCGACCACCTCCTGCTCGACGAATTCCAGGACACTTCGCCCGCGCAGTGGCGCGTGCTGCGCTCGATCGCGAGCGAGCTCTCGGCCGACGGCACGGGCCGCCGCAGCGTGTTCTGCGTCGGCGACGTGAAGCAGTCGATCTACGGCTGGCGCGCGGCCGAGCCGCAGTTGCTCGAGCGCCTCTCCGGCGAGCTGCACCTCGAGCCGCAGTCGCTCGACCGCAGCTGGCGCTCGTCGCCGGTGGTGCTCGAAGCGGTCAACCGCGTGTTCGGGCGCATGGCGAGCTTCTCGGGCTGGTCGGCCGAAGACGGCGACGACCGCACCGCAGCCGATTTCGCGGCCTGGTTCCACCCGCACGTGGCGCAGCGCTCGAACCTCGCGGGCGCCGTGCGCGTGCGTACCTGCGCAGCCAAGCGCGGGCGCGCCGATCCCTGGCCGCAGTGCGTCGAAGCCGCCGTCGAGTGCGTGCGCGAGATCCGCGCCCAGGCGCCGTGGGCCTCGGTGGGCGTGCTGCTGCGCCGCAACGCGCTGGCGCCCAAGCTGGTGGCGAAGCTGCGCGAGCTGGGCATCGCCGCGAGCGACGAGGGCGGCAACCCGCTGAGCGATGCGGCCAGCGTGCAGGCCGCGCTCGCCGCACTGCACTGGCTCGAGCATCCCTCCGACACGATCGCGCGCTTCCACGTGGCCAGCAGCGTGCTCGGCGCGCGCCTGGGGCTCGCGCTCGAGAGCAGTGAAGAGGCCTGCGCGCAGGCGCACTCGAACGCGCGCCGTGCGTGGCTCGATCTGGGGCTCGCCGAGTGGCTGGCGCGCTGGCGCGACGACGTCGCGCGCGCGCTGGGCGAGTGGGAGGCGCGCCGATTCGGGCGCCTGGTCGAACTGGCGCTCGCCGTCGGACGCGGCGCGAGCCCGGGGGAGTTCGTGGAGCGCGTGCGCAAGCAGCGTGTCGAGGATCCCGGCAGCTCCAGCGTGAAGGTGATGACCGTCCACGCTTCAAAGGGGCTCGAGTTCGACGCCGTGGTGCTCCCCGAACTCGACGCGCGCTGGATCGCTCGCGCGGATGCGTACGTCGCGCGCCGCGCGCAGGACGATCCGCAGGCGCAGTTCGAGCTGCTCTCGCATGCGGGCAGCGCCCGCCTGCGCGCCGAGCTGGCCCGCAGCGGCGACGAGCGCCTGGTCGAGGCCCAACGCGTGACGCGGCGACGCGCGCTGCGCGACAGCCTCTCGGCGCTCTACGTCGCACTCACGCGCGCGCGGCGGCGACTGGACTTGATCCTGTGGAGCGAGGGCAAGAGCAACGCCGAGCCGCGCGACAGCGCGGGGGCGCTCATCCGGCACTCCTTCGAGCTGGGCTTCGCGGATCTCGCGCCCGGCGAACTCGTCGTCGAACAGGGTGCGCCCGGCGCCGACTGGGCGCTGCGCGAGGCCAGCCTCGAAGCGCAACTCGAAGCGAGCGTGGAGCGAGCCGCTGCGCGGCCGTTGCGCTTTGCTCCTGCGCAGCGTGCGCGCGAGCTCGAGCGCGTGAGTCCCTCGCGCCTGGCCGAGGGCGGCGCGCGCACGTGCTCGGAGCTGCTGTCCGACGCCGCGCCCGGCGCGCGTCGACGCGGACTGCGCTGGCACGCCTGGTTCGAGCTGCTCGAGTGGCTCGATTCGTTCGAGCACGACGACGCCGCGCTGCGTGCGCTGGCGGCCAGCCGCGGCTTGGGCGGCGACGCGCTCGAGCGCGATCTGACCGCGTTCCGCGCAGCGCTCGAGCAGCCGGAACTCCGAGCGCTGTTCACGCGACCGCCGGGCGCGGTGGAAGTGTGGCGCGAACGCGCTTACCGCTGCGTGATCGACGGCGTGCTCCACAGCGGCGTGTTCGATCGCGTGCTGCTCGAGTCGGGCGCCAGCGGCCCGCGCGCGACCATCGTCGACTTCAAGACCGGCGGCTGGGCCGGCGGCGACGGGGGGCCGATCCAGCGTTACGCGCCGCAGATGCAGGCCTATGCCGCGGCCCTGGCGCGCCTGGCAGGCTTGGAGCGCAGCGCGATCCGCACCTTGCTCGTGTTCGCCGAGCAAGGCCGCGTGGTCGAAGTTTGAGCGCTTCGCGCCACCGCCCCGGGACGTTGCTGCATGCTCTAGCTAGATGGACTCGACGCCCGCCAGCCCCGCGACCCTCGATGCGCTGCTCGCCGAAGCCGGCTGGCTGCGGGCCCTCGCAGCGAGCCTGGTCAGCGATCCGGCCACGGCCGACGACCTGGTTCAGGAGACCTGGCTCGCGGCGCTGCGCTCGCCGCCCAGCGCGGACCGACCGCTGCGGCCGTGGCTGCGCACGGTGCTCGAGAATTTCTTGCGCATGCGCAAGCGCGGCGCGGGGGCGCGTGAAGCGCGCGAGCGCGTGCGGGCCGCGCCCGAGTCGCACGGGGGCGAGCTCGAGCTCGTCGAGCGAGTGGAGGAGCAGCGCTACCTCGCGCGCGAGGTCCTGCAACTCGAAGAGCCGCTGCGCAGCGCGCTGGTGCTGCGCTACTACGAAGGCCTGAGTTCGGCGCAGATCGCCCAGCGCACGGGCTCGAACGAGAACACGGTGCGCTGGCGCATCAAGCGCGGGCTCGAGCAACTGCGCCAGCGGCTCGACCGGCGCCACGGCGGCGATCGGAGTGCGTGGGTCGGACTGCTCACGCCGCTCGCGCTGCCCGCCGAGCGCGTCGCGCCCAGCGCCGCCGGGGTCGCGGGCCTGCTCGCGGCGCTCGCGACCTGCGTTCTCGTGCTGCTCTCGCTGTGGTGGTGGCGCAGCGGTGCGAGCTCGCGCGGCGACGTGGCGGCGCCGAGTTCGATCGAGCATTCGAGTGCTGCGCCGCAGAGCTCCTCCGACGGCGAGCGCGTGAGCGTGCCCGATCCGCTCAGCCAGCCGCGCGAGCGCCGGCGCGTCGCGCGGGCCGTTGGTCGGATCGTCGACAGCGCCGGCGTCGCTGTTGTCGGCGCGAGCGTCAGCGCGGTGCACGAGCGCGACCGCGCGCCGCTCGAAGTCACGGCGAGCGACGGACACGGGAGCTTCGAACTCGCGCTGGACGCGGCGCAGCGCGAGCGCGCGGCGCCAGAGCTGCTCGTCAGCGCGCCGGGCTGGCTGACGCTCGAGGCGCACGCGCCGTTGGTCGTGCTCGACGAAGTCGAGTGCGGCGTGCTCGTGCTGACGCGCGAGGCGCGGCTGGCGGGCCGGATCGTCGACTCGAGCGGCCGCGCGCTCGAAGGTGTCGAACTCGCGCTCGAACCGCTCGGCGCGCGCTGGCCCTCCGAGCGCGAGCCGCCGCTCGAAGAGGCCCGTCGCCTGGGTTCCTTGCTCGATGCGAGCTTCGCGCGCGTGTGGAGCGATGCGGCCGGCGCGTTCGAGTTCGGAGCGCTGCGCGCGGGCTACGTGCGCCTGTGGGCGAGCGCGCCGGGCTGCGAGACGCGCGTGGAGGGGCCGCTGGCGCTGAACGAGGGCGAGCTCACGGACGTCGGCGAACTGGCTCTCACTCCGTTGGATCCCGGCCGCGTCGTGCGCGGAGTCGTGCTCGCGCCTTCGGGCGAACCCGCGCCCGGCGCGGAGGTCGAGGCCGCGCGTTCGTCGCTGCGCCGACCGTTCTTCAGCGCGCACTTGGGACTGGTGCGCGCGCGCTGCGACGAGTCGGGTCGCTTCGAACTCGCGCTCGAGCCCGGCAGCGCCTACGAGTTCGCCGCGCGTTCGCAGGGCGCGCTGGGCGTCGCGGCCCACACTGTGGGCAGCGCGGAAGAAGTCGCGATCACGTTGCGTGCAGCGCCGCGGCTGCACCTGAGCTGGAGGCCCGGTGCGAGTCGGCCGAAATCGGTCGAGCTGGTGCTGCGCGACGCCGTGAATGGACGTGAGCTCCTGCGCGAACGCCTGGACGACGCTGCGGGCGAAGCGGCGTTGTCGATCGACCACGTGCGCGCCGTCGAGCTCGTCGCGCAGCGTGGATTCGAGCTTGCGCGCATCGCGCGCCTCGAGCCGGAGCAACTGTCGGCGCCGCAGGGACTCGAGTTCGAGAGCGCGCCGCAGGTGTGGGTCGACGTGCGCCGCGGCGGCGTCGGGCTCGAGGGCGTGCGCGTGGAACTGTTCGAGCAGCTCGCCGAACCGCTGGCCTGGCGCCCAGCGGCGGCGCGCGCTCCGATGATGCGACGCGACTGCGTCGAACTTGCCGGTGCGAGCGGGGCCACCGACGCGCAGGGCGGCGTGCGGATTGCGCTCGACGCGCCGCGCCGCGTTCGCGTGCGCGTCGCGGGACCGCACGGCGAGTTCGTGCGTTTGAGCGAGCCCTTGGGCCTCGTGAGTGTCGTTGCCGTCGCGATCGATCTGGATGGTGCGGCATCGATCGAAGGCGTGGTGCGGCGCTCGGATGGCGTTCCGCTCGCCGGCGTGCGCGTGTTCGCTTCGCAAGGCGACGGACAGGCCTTCGAGCAGCTCAGCGGCGCCGACGGCAGCTATCGCTTCGACGCGCTCGCGCCCGGCGCGTGGCAGGTGCGCGCGAGCGCGCTCGCGGGCGCGAGCCCCAAACCCGTGGAGCGAGGCCTCGAGCGGCTCGACCGTCGCCGCGCGGCCTTCGATGTGGAGCTGCGCGCAGGCCAGATCGCGCGCTTCGACGTGGTCGCCGACGACGCCTCGCTGTGCACGCTCGTCGGCCGCGCGACGCTCGACGGCGCGCCGCTCGGCGCGTGCGTCGTCGAGCTGACCCGCCCGGGCAAACGCGCCGTGCTCGCGCGCGCCTGGATCGATCCTGCGGGTCGCTTCGAGTTGGGCTGCGACTTGGATGGCGACTTCGAACTGTGCATCGCGTCGCTGGCCCGCGGCGGCGCGCGCATCGAACTGCGCGAGCCCCTGGCGCTGCGCCGCGGTCGTCAGCGCTTCGAGTGGCATCACTCCAGCGGCGCACTCGCGTTGCGCGTGGCCGCGCCCGCGAGTGGAGCGCGAGCGAGCTTGACCGGCGCCACCGCGACCGGCGGCTCGTTCATGGTCGACGCTCCGCTCGGCGCCGACGGACGCCTCGAGCTGCGCGCGCCGGCTGGAACCGTGCGCCTGGAAGTCGATGGGATCGAGGGCGCGCGCCTCGTCGAGGTGCGCGCCGGGCGCACGGAAGAGCTCGAGCTCGACTGAGCGCGAGCGGCGCGCGCGCAGCGGCGCTCAGACCTCGAGGTTCTCGCCGATTTCGTGCTGGCTGGCGACGAGCACGCGCACGTGCGCGAGTCCGAGCGCTTCCAGCGTGCTGTGCGCCGCTTCCAGCGCCAGTTCGGGCCGGTTGTTGTGCTGCGAGAGGTGCGCGAGCACGAGCGTGTGCAAGTGCTCGCTCGCCATCCAGCGCAGCATGCGCGCGGCTTGGTCGTTCGAGAGGTGGCCCGCATCGCCCGCGACGCGGCGCTTGAGTGCGGCGGGGTAGGGACCGCTGGCGAGCATCTGCGCGTCGTGGTTGAACTCGAGCACCAGCACGTGCGCGCCGCGCAGCGCCTTGGCGACGTGCTCGTCGGGGCGACCCATGTCGGTGAGGATCACCGCCACGCGGCCTGAGTGCTCGAGCCGGAACGCGACCGTGGGGTGCGCGTCGTGCGGCAGCGCGACGTTCGACATCGACAGGCCCTCGCGCTCGTCGAGCACGGCCCCGGCGCCGACGCGCAGCGTGGACAGTCGCCGCGCGCGTCGAAAGGCCGGCGCGGAGAGCATCGCCTCCGAGCCGTGCAGCAGCGCGCGGTGCTTGCGCGCAATGCCGCCCGCCGAGCGCGCGTGGTCGAGGTGGCCGTGCGTGACGAGCACGTGGTCGAGCGTCGAGCGCTCGCCCACGGGCGGCGGAACTCCGGCGGTCTCGAGGCGCGCCTCGAGCTCGGCCAGGCCCAGCCCCGCGTCGACGAGCACGCGCGCTTCGCCGGCGCGGACGAGCGCGCTGTTGCCGCCGCTGCCGCTGGAGAGCACTTGGAGTCGCATGGAGCAACGCGCAGTGTAGGTCGCGCGCTCGCGCTGTGGCGAGGGTCGTGCCTTCAGCCGCTACGATGCGCGGGTGAAAGCACACTTCGAGTCCACGTGGTTGTTCCTGGCGGCGCTCGCGCTCGCCGCGTGCCAAGCTCCCGCTGAGTCCTCCGCCGCGAGCGCGGCGTCGAACTCCTCCAGCGCGGCGCCGCGGCGCGTCCTCGAGCGTCCCTCGGCCGAGCGGCTGTACGCGGACGTCGCGTGGCTCGCTGACGACGCGCAAGAAGGCCGTCGCGCGGGCACTCCCGCCGAGTTGCGCTCGGCGCAGTGGCTGGCCGCGCGCTTCGAGCAGCTGGGGCTCGCGCCGGCCGGTGAAGGCGGGACGTACTTGCAGGCCTTCGACGTGCCCTTGCCGGTCGAACTGGGCGAGAAGAGCGCTGTTTCGCTGGTCGGCGAGTTCGCCGGCGGCGCGCTCGAAACGCGCATCAGCGCCGGCGGCGAGGTGCTGCCCTTGTTCTGCTCGAGCGGCGGCGCGGCCAGCGGCGCGCTGGCCTTCCGCGGCTACGGACTGATCAACGCCGAGAACGAGTGGAACGACTACGCCGGCGAGCGCGGCTTGCTCGAGGGGCGCGTGGTGCTGGTCGTGCGCGGCGTGCCTCAACGGCCTGCGACGGCGGCGGACGCGGCGGCTTCCACGGAGCACGGCGCGGTGCAGTCCGGCGACGGCTGGGGCAGCTCGGGTTCGTTGTTCATGAAGGTCATGAACGCCAAACGCCACGGCGCGAGCGCCGTGTTGCTCGCGCCGCACCCCAGCGCGCGCGACGAAGCGCTGCCGGAGTTCGACCACAGCCGCGCTGCGCAAGCCGGCATTCCGGCGCTCGCGATCCGCTACGACGTCGCGCTGCGGCTGCTGCCGGCCTACGAAGCGCTCGTGGCGTCGATCGACGAGCACGGCGTGCTCGGCGGCGCGTTCGACGACTCGCGCTCGCCGCGTGTCGCCGTGAACGCCGACGTCGTGCGCAGCAAGGGGCCGGCGCACAACGTGCTCGCGCGGCTCGCCGGCGCCGATTCGTCGCGCACGGTGCTGGTCGGCGCGCACTACGACCATCTGGGCCGCGGCGGCGATGGCTCGCTCGCTCCCGGACAGCACGGCGAGATCCACAACGGCGCCGACGACAACGCCAGCGGCACGGCGGCCGTGCTCGAGATGGCGCGCTTGCTCGCCGCGAGCGGGAAGCCGGCCTGCGACGTGGTGTTCGCGCTGTGGTCGGGCGAAGAGCTCGGCTTGCTGGGCAGCGAGCACTGGGCGCAGCGCCCGACCTTCGCGCTCGAGTCGGTGGTGGCCAAGCTCAACCTCGACATGGTCGGGCGCGCGGGCAACGGCTCGCTGGCGGTGCTCGGGGTCGGTTCGGCGGAGCCGTTCGAGAGCTGGCTCACCGCAGCCGGGCCGCGCGCGGGGCTGGATCTCAAGCTCAACCGCTCGGGCCAAGGCGTGGGCGGCAGCGACCATCAGACCTTCCTCAAGCGCAAGATCCCCTCGCTGCACTTCTTCACCGGCGTGCACTCCGACTACCACAAGCCCAGCGACGACCTCGAGCGCTTCGAAGCCGCGGGCGCCGCGAAGGTCGTCGCGGTGTGCGTCGAGTTGATCGAGCGCATCGCGAGCGCGCCGCGCCTGGCGTGGGTCGAGCCGCCGGCGCCCGAGCAGGGCGGCGTGCGCGTCGGTGCGCCGATGCGCGTGTGGTTCGGGACCGTGCCGGAGTACAGCTACGAGGGCAAGGGACTGTTGCTCTCCGGGACTTCGCCGGGCAGTCCGGCGGAGAAGGCCGGCATGCTCGCGGGCGACGTGTTGATCAAGGTCGGCGACATCGAGGTCGAGACGATCCAGGACTTCATGTACGCGCTGCAGACCTACAAGGCCGGCGACGTGGTGCTCGCCAAGTACTTGCGCGGCGGTGTCGAGGAGTCGGTGCGCGTGACGCTCGCCACGCGCGACGCGCAGTGATCGAGCGCGCCTTCGAGATCGCCGCGGTCTCGTTCGCCGCGCTCTCGGGCGTGGTCGAGGCGCGCCGCAAGAGCCTCGACCTGGTGGGGGCTTACGTGGTCGGGCTGATCACGGCCTTCGGCGGCGGAACGCTGCGCGACGTGCTGCTCGAGCGCCGCCCGCTGTTCTGGGTCGAGCGCTCCGAGTACACGCTGCTCGTGCTCGTGCTCGCGGCCGCGCACCTCTACAGCCCCGCGGCGCTGCGCCCGCTGCGATTGCGTGCGGTGCAGGCCTTCGCGGACGGACTCGACGCGATCGCGCTGGGCCTGTTCGGCGGTTTGGGCGCTCAGGCGGCCCTCGAGCTGGGCGCGCCGCCCTTCGTGGCGGTGCTGTTCGGCGTGATGACCGGGGCTTTCGGCGGCGTGCTGCGCGACGTGGTGCTCAACGAAGTGCCGATGCTGTTCAGGCCCACGAGCACGCTGTACGCCACGCCCGTTTTCGCCGGCGGGTTGGCGCAGGTGGGTTTGATCGAGCTCGGCGCGGACGGTTCCGACGCGCTGATCGGCGGCGCGGCGGTGACGATCCTGATCCGACTCGGCGCGCTGCGCTGGAACTGGCGTCTTCCGCCGCCCAGGCCCGATCCCGCGCCCTGATCCGCGCTTCCAGCGGCGATTCGCACGGCGCCGCGCGCGCGGCCCGATCGCGTTCGAGCTGTGTCTCGGGCGCTGTGTGAGGATGCGAGCAAGACGCAGCGGCGCGCTCGCTCTTGCAATCGCGAGCGGCGCACTCTTGGATGACCGCTTCCGCGCGGCGCGCCCGCGCCCACGCGCGCCGTCCGATGTCGCTGCAACTCCTCTCGGTCACCCGCCGCTTCGGCGCGCAGCTCGCGCTCGACTCGGTTTCGATCCACGTCCGCGCGGGCGACTGCTACGGCTTCATCGGCCACAACGGTTCGGGCAAGACCACCGCGATGCGCATCGCGCTCGGGCTGCAGCGCGCCGACTCCGGACAGGTGTTCGTCGACGGCTTCGACGCGCTCGCCCATCCGCGCGAGGCGCGCGCACGCATGGGCGCGTTGATCGAGCAGCCGGGCTTCCACGGCCATCTGGACGGCGCGACCAACCTGCGCCTGCTCGGACGCCTGGCCGGACTCTCGCGCGAGCGCTCGCGCACCGAGACCCAGCGGTTGCTCGAGCTGGTGGGCCTGGCGCACGCCGGTTCCAAGCCCGTTCAGGCCTACTCACAGGGCATGCGCCAGCGCCTGGGCATCGCGCAGGCCATGCTCGGCGGTCCCAAGCTGGTGCTGCTCGACGAGCCCACCAACGGCCTCGATCCGCAGGGCATCGCCGAGATCCGCGGCATCCTGCGGCGCCTGATCGAGCAGGAGGGCGTGAGCGTGCTGCTCTCGAGCCACCAGCTGCACGAGGTGTCCGACGTGTGCACGCGCATCGGCGTGCTCCACCGCGGACGCCTGCTGGTCGAGGCGCGCACGGCCGATCTGCTCGCGAGTGCGCCCGGACGCTTGGAGCTGGAGACCGACGACGACGCGCGCGCGCTGGCGGTGCTCGCAGGGCTGGGGCTGCGCGGCGAGCGATTGCCGCAGGGCGGACTGGCGCTCGAAGCTGCGAGCCGGCCGCCCGCAGAGCTGGCGCGCGCACTCGTCGGCGCCGGACTGGGGCTTTCGCGCCTGGGTGCGCGCAGCCCCAACCTCGAAGAGATCTACCTGCGCTTCGCGCGCGGCGAGACGATCGCGACGGCGGTTCAGACGCCCGAGCAAGCTCCGCGCGCCGACGCGGCGCCGCGCGAGCGTCTGGCCGCGCCGCATCCGATCGCACGCACGGCGCGCTACGAAGTCTCGCGTTGGTTCGCCAAGCGACGCTTCGCGTTGCTGCTCGCCGCGCCCGCGCTGGTGAGCGCTGGAGCTGTGGCGTTGGAGAAGCGCGGCGCGTTGGCCAACGCCGCGCGCGTGGCCAGCGGCGAACTCGCCAGCGCCACCGACGTGACCGCCTTCCAGTCGAGCGCGAGCGCGCTGCAGGCCGGACTCCCGTTGCTCGCGCTGCTGGTGGCCGGTGTGGCGAGTCAGTCGCTCGCTGGCGAGCTCTCGCGCGGAACGCTGCGCAACGTGCTGCTGCGTCCGCAGACGCGTTGGCAAGTGGTGTTGGGCAAGGCGCTGGCCGGCCTGGGGCTCACGCTCGGCGCCTACGCGCTGACCGCGGCTGCGGCGCTCGCGGTCTCCGCCTCGGCCTTCGGCTTCCGCGATCTGGTCGAGCTCTTGCCCAACGGCGACACCTTTCCGCTGGTGGCCGCGCAGGAGCTGTGGCCGCAGTTGCGCACGGCGCTGTGGAGCCAGACTCCGGTGCTGCTCGCGTACTCCGCGCTGGGCTTGTTCGCCGGCGCGCTCGCGCGCACGGCGCCGGGCGCATTGGGCCTCGCGATCGCGCTCGTGCTCGGCACGGACCTCGCGCGCACGCTGGCGCGCAGTTTCGGGTTGGAGCCGTGGCTGCTCGCCGCCTACGCGCCCTCGCCGCTCAGCGACACCTCGTACCTCAACTATTTCGCCGAGCGCGCGCAGGGCATCAGCAACGCGGCTTTCCGCTTCCAGCAGGAGTCGCTCGCCGGAGTCGATCTGTCGCTCGCGGTTCCCTGTCTGTGGCTGCTCCTCGCCGTCGCAGCCGCCGTCGCGCTGGTGCAGCGCCGCCCGATGCCATGAAGCGATTCTGTCTCGTTCTGCTCGCCGCCTTCGCGGCCGGCGCCTGCGCTTCCGATTCCCTGCCGCGCACCTCGCCGGCCCTGGCCGCGCTCGAAGAGCCGCTGGAGTGGATGGACGAGCCCGACGACGAGGCCCAACGCCGCGCGCTCGCGCCCGGAGTGTTCACGGGCGTGGTCGTCGGCGACGCGCGCGCCTCGCTGGACGCGATGCTGGATGCGCCGCAGGGCCTGGCGGTGACGAACGTGGTCGAGAACTCGCCCGCCGCGCGCGCGGGACTGGTCGTGGGGGACCTGCTGCTCGAAGCGCGCAGCAAAGGCGAGACGGTGGTCCTGGCCTGGCCGGCGGAGTGGCGTCGCTTGGAACTGGAGTGCGAGGTCGGCGCCTCGATCTTCGTGCTGGTCGACCGCGCCGGCGCGGAGCGCGAGTTCGAACTCCAGACGGTCGAGCGCGTGGCGCCCGCAGCGCGCAGTGGGAGCGCACGCTTCACCGAGGACCAGCGCGTCGGCGTCGTCGTGCGCACCGCGACTGAAGTCGAAGCCCGCGCGGCAGCGCTCGGACCGGGCGGCGGCGCGGTGGTGGTCGGGCTCACGCGCGAGTCCCCCTGGCGCGCGGTGGGCATCGGCTACGGCGACCTGATCCGCGCGATCGACGGCGTCGAGATCGCCCATCCGCAGGTGCTGCTCGACCGCGTCCGAGCGGCGCCGGCCGACGCGCGCGTGGAGCTCGAACTGGTGCGCGCCGGGCGCGTGCTCTCGCTCGAAGCTCCGCTGTCGCGCCGCCAGACGCAACTCGAGCACGTGAGCATTCCGCTGCTCTACTCGTTCTCGCGCGAGCGCGACGAGCGCCGGCACTCGCTGCTCCTGGGTGCGATCCGCTGGCGCAGCACGCCCGCGGCCTGGGATCTGCGCCTGTTGTGGCTGTTCTCGATCGGCGGCGGCGACTCGACGCGCCTGGAGCAGGTGCGGTGAGCGCGCTGCTGGCCGTTTTCGCGGCGCTGGGTGCAAGTCTCGCTTCGCTGGGCGCACTCGCGCCGCAGGCCGGCGAGTTCGCCGTCGTGCGCAGCCTGCAACTGCCCGCGGGCTGGCGGCCGACGGCGCTCACGACGGCGGACATCGACGGCGACGGACGCGAGGACGTGGTCGTCGCCGCCCATCAGCGCGGCGCGGACTTCGCGCGCGAACTGCAGATCTGGAGTGCGAACGCACAGGGTTTCGCGCTCGGCGAACGCGTTGCGCTGACCGCCGACGTGGTCGCCTGGGCGGTGGGCGACGTGCGCGAGGGCGGCGGCGCGGAACTGGTGCTGTTCAACGCCACCGGGGCCTTCTCGCTGCGCCCGAGCGGGCCGGCGGACGCGCGCCTGGAGCGCCTGGCGACGCTCGAGTTCCTGTGGCAGTTGCCCGAGCCCGACGAAGCCTTCCTGATCGAGCACTTGGTGCGCGATGTCGACGGCGACGGCCTCTCGGATCTCGTCGTGCCCGGCCCGCAGGGCTACAGCGTGCTCGTCCAGCGCCGGCCGCGCGAGAGCGGTGCGCCGTTCGGCGTGCTCAGTGCGCTCGAGTTGCCGCTCGACGAGGGCGAGCAGGGCGCGTGGGTCAGCGCCAGCCGCTCCGAGGGCGCGTCGGTGCGCGGGCGGCGCGACTCGCGCGAGTTGTCAGTGCGCATCGGAGTCGACAGCGCCGACGACGACGAGGAACTCGGGCGCGCGAGCGTGCTGGTGCAGGTCAACGAGAGCGTTCCGATGCCGCAGTGGGCCGACTGGGACGGCGACGGCAAGCTCGATCTGTTCGCGCAGAGCGTCGAGCGGCTCCACGTGTGGCGCCAGCAGTCCCCGGGCAGCTTCGCCAGCGCGCCGGAGCTCAGCCTGGGCTTGCCGGTCGACTCCGATCGTTCGCGGCGGCTCGACGCGTCGTACAGCGCGCACCTGCTCGAGATCGACGGCGATCGGCGCGCTGACTACATGGTCTTCGCGGGCGACAAGCGCGCCGAAGACGTGCGCGCACAGGGGCTGGTGTTCACGCAGGCCGCGGTCAAGCAGGGCCCGCCGCTGTTCGGCGAGAAGGGCCGCCCCGCGGACCTGATGGTGTTCGGCGGCTTCGTCTCGAGCCCGCAGTTCCGCGACCTCGACGGCGACGGCCGCGTCGATCTGACGCTGCGCGCCGTTCGTCCGGACCTGCTCGACCAGTTGCGCAGCGCGACGAGCGAGGCGATCGACGCCGAGCTGTACATCTACCGCAACCAAAACGGGCGCTTCGCGCGCCAGCCCGACCTGGTGTGGCGGCACTCGATCCCGATCAAGCGCTTCCAGTTGACCAGCGAGTTCTGCGGCGACCTCACCGGCGACGGGCTCTCGGAGCTGATCGTGCGCGACAAGCCCGAAGAGCTGCGCGTGCTGATGGTGCGCGCCGCGCCGCGCGGCGGAGCGTGGAGCGTGCTCGAGCGACCGCTGTGGACGCTCGCGCTCGACCCCAAGGCTGACGTGCGGCTGGTGAGCGGGCGCGCGAAGAGCAAGCCGCGCCTGTTGGTGCTCGAACCGGCCCAAGTGCTGCACGTGAGCTTCAAATGAACGCGCGTCGCTGGCTCGTGCTCTCGCTGGTTTGCGCCTGCGCCGCCACGCTGCTGGCGTGGCCGCTCCAAGCGCCCGCGCCCCAGGCCTTGGACGCGAGCTTCGAGCGCCGCACGCTCGCGCCGCAGTTCGAAGTGGTCGGCCACCGCGTGCTCAGCGGACAGACGCCCGAGCAGTTGCTCGTGCTCGGCGCGCAGGGCCAAGCGGCCGTGTGGCGCGCGCCGGCCGAGAACAAGGGCGACGAGCTCGCAGCGCAGGTCACCTTTGCGCAGCCCGAGCGCACCCTGGTCGACAGCGGCGAGTGGTTCGGTCGACGCTATGTGCTCACGGCCGGACCGCAGGGCGTGCTCGCGTTCCCGTGCGCGGCCGAAGGGCTGACCGCAGGCGCGCCCAGCGTCTGGATCGCGCGCGCGCGCTTTTCGCTGCGCGTCGGTGTTCCGCAGCTCACCACGATGGTGCAGGACGTCAACCGCGACGGCGCGCCCGACATCGTGCTGCCGACGCCGCGCGCCTGCGAGCTGTGGCTCGCAGGTCCCGCCGACGAACAGGGCCGTCCGACGTTCCGCAAGACGGCGACGCTGGTGGTCGAGGTCACGCGCTGGGGTGCGCGCGAGGGCGAGAACCTCTCCGACCGTCTCGAGAGCTCGTTCGCCATCCCGGGCCTGGAGACGCGCGACGTGAACGGCGATGGCCGGCCGGACCTGCTCGTGACGCAGGAGCAGCGCCGCGCCTTCCACCTGCAGCGCGCGGATGGCTCGTTCCCGCTCGAGCCCGACGTGCAGGTCGACCTGTCGATCTTCCGCGACACGACCGAGGCCGGCGGCGTGCGCCTGGGCGGCGTGCTCTCGTCCAGCGACCGCGCCAGTTGGTCGAGTCGCGACCTGGACCGCGACGGGATCCCCGACTACGTCATCGGCCACCGGCGCAAAGTGTGGGTTTTCCGCGGGGGAACGCAGGGTCCGCAGTTCAAGGAGCCCGCGGCCATCCTCAAGACCGCCGAGGACATCACGGTGTTGTCGGTGCTCGAACTCGACGACGATCAGCACCCCGATCTGCTGCTCGTCAAGGTGCAGGTGCCGACGCTGGCGACGCTGCTGCGCGGGCTGTTCGGCGAGTGGGACGTGCGCATCGGCGCGCTGGGTTACCGCAACCAGGGCGACGCGACCTTCGAGACCGCGCCGAAGTGGTCCAACGAGCTGACCGTGCGACTGCCCGGCATCGTCGGGCTGGTGAAGAACCCCGAGAAGATCCTCGAGCGCTTCACGGAACTCGAGAAGCGCTTCCGTGTGTTCGCGCGCGGCGATCTCGACGGCGATGGCGGGAGCGACGTGCTGGTCGCCAGCGAGGATTTGACGCGCGCAGAACTGTGGAGCGGCAGCGCCGGCGACGAGACCAGCGCGCGCGCCGAGCGCAAGGTGCGCCAGATCCTGTTCGACGACAAGAACACCACCTGGGATGTCGACCGCGTGGTCGGCGCCCTGGGCAACTTCGCGCAGCGTCGCATCGCCCTGCTCACCGGCGGACGGCCTTCCGACGGCGCGCTGGCGCTGCGCGACCCCGCGCAGTTCGAGCTGTTCGCGCTGGAGTGCGCGAACCTCGCGGGCGACGCGCGCGCGGAGGTCGTGATCGGTTATCGCCGCGGCCCCGGCGGGCGCGCGTGCACGTTCGACGTTTTGATCCGGCGCTGAGGCGCGCTCGTCTCGACCACGAGGAGCTGGACACTGCGATGACGACCCGCGAAGAAGGTTGGACGCTTCTGTGCGAGTGGACCAAGACCGATGCGCTGCGCAAGCATGCTCGCGCGGTCGAGCTCGTGATGCGCGCCGCGGCCGTGCGCTACGGCGGCGGCGAGCAGGATGTGGAGCAATTCGGCCTGGCGGGCCTGCTGCACGACGCGGATTACGAAGCCTGGCCCGAGGAACACCCGCGGCGCATCGTCGCCTGGCTCGAGGCCCGCGGCGAGCGCGAGCTGGCGCACGCCATCTCGGCGCACTACACCAAGTGGGGCGTGAGCTACGAGAGCGCGCTCGACAAGGCGCTGCTCGCCTGCGACGAGCTGACCGGCTTCGTGGGGGCCTGCGCGCTCGTGCGGCCGGGCGGAATCGCGACGCTCGAGCCGCGCAGCGTGATCAAGAAGCTCAAGGACAAGGGTTTCGCGGCCAAGGTCGAGCGCGAGGAGGTGCACGCCGGCGTTCAGTTGCTCGGCGTCGAACTCGCACAGCACATCGAGTTCGTGATCCAGGCGCTGCAGCCGCATGCGCAGGAACTGGGGCTCGCGGGCGCGGGCGGAGGCGCGGCGTGATGCGACGCTTGCAGGCAGGCGTGTCCGCGGGGCTGATGACGTGCGCCGCGGCGCTCGCGCAGACCCCTGTCGAGCGTCCCGAGATCGTCCGCCTCGAGCGCGACGACCTGCGCATCGAGCGCTCGTGCGTGATCGATCCCAGCGGCGAGCCGATCGTCGACGCGAACGGCGACGGCGTGGTGCACATCGTGGCCGACGGCGTGACCGTGGCCTTCACGCGCACGCCGCTCCTGGGCGCGCCCGCCGAGGAGCCGCACGACGAGTTGCGCGGCATCGCAGTGCGCGTGCTGGCGGACAACGTGACGCTGCGCGGCGCGCAGATCGGCGGCTTCAAGTGCGGCGTGTGGGCCAGCGGGGCCGACGGGCTGGCGGTCGAAGGCTGCAGTTTCGACGGGAATTTCCGCCAGCGCCTGCGCTCGACGCCGGCGGCCGAGGACCTCTCGGACTGGCTCTGGCCGCACGACAACGACGCCAACCAGTGGCTCGACAAGTACGGCGCGGCGATCTACGTCGAAGACAGCCAGCGCGTCACGCTGCGCCTGAACACCGCGCGCCGCGGGCAGAACGGCATCTGCCTGCGGCGCGTCGACGACTCGCGCGTGTTCGACAACGACATGAGCTTCCTCTCGGGCTGGGGCCTGGCGCTCTACCGCTCGAACCGCAACGTCGTCGACCACAACAGCTTCGACTTCTGCGTGCGCGGCTACAGCCATGGGGTGTACTCGCGCGGCCAGGACTCGGCCGGGATCCTGGTCTTCGAACAGTGCAGCGACAACCTGTTTGCGTTCAACTCGGCGACGCACTCGGGCGACGGCTTCTTCGGCTTCGCGGGCGTGGAGGCGCTCGAGGGCGCGAACGTGGAGCACAAGGGCCTGGGCTGCAATCGCAACCGCGTCCACGGCAACGACTTCTCCTACGCGCCGGCCATCGGCATCGAGCTGACCTTCTCGTTCGACAACGTGTTCGACTCGAACAAGCTGGTGGGCGGCAATTACGGCGTGTGGGGCGGCTACTCGCGGCGCACGCTGGTGGAGAACAACCAGATCGAGGACAACGCGCTGGCAGGCGTGGCCGTCGAGCACGGGCGCGACTGGCGCATCAGCGGCAATCGCTTCGCGCGCAACGCGCGGGCGGTCGAGCTGTGGTGGGACGAGGACAAGGACTTGCTCGCCAAACCCTGGGCCAAGGCCAACGGCGCGCAGTCGCTCGACAACGAAGTGAGCTCGAACTCGTTCGACGGCGACGTGCTCGCGCTCGAACTGCGCGGCGGAGCGCGGGCCTGGTTCGACGGCCCGGCGGAGGCCCCGACGAAGGTCGACGAGCAGAGCCGACTCGAGCGCGAGTGGGAGCCGCGCGCGCGGGCGCCGCTCGAAGACCCGCGCCTGAGCGCGCTGCCCGGAACGCGCGTCGCTGTCGGCGCGCGCGCGCAGCTCGCCGGCCGCGACAAGATCCTGGTCACCGAGTGGGGGCCCTACGACTGGGCTTCGCCGCTCCTGTGGCGCGCCGCCGACGAGGGCGAGGCCCACGTGTTCCGGCTGCTGGGCCCTGAAGTGGCGATGATGGTCGACGCAGGCCCGGATGTGCGCATGCAGTCCGACGTGTTCGAGGGTGCGCCGCGCTACAAGCTCTCGGCGCGCAAGCCCGGCCGTGCGACGCCCTACGAACTCAAGGTGCGGCTGCCTTCGCGCGAGCTGACGAGCCGCGGAGTGTTGCTGTCGTCTCGCTGGCGCATCGGCGTCGCCGCGTGGCAGACCGATCCGCGCGAGGACGCCGCCAAGTGGCGAGAGGAACTCGAGTCGGGCGCGCTGTGGTTCGAGCGCAGTTCGCTCCTGTTGCCTTACGGCAACGGCGGGCCGAGCGAACTCGCAGGTGCTCCCGCGGAGCTGGCGGCGGCGCGGCTGCCGCGCGAGCGCTTCGGCACGCTCGCCTCGACGCGGGTCGAGCTGCCCGCGGGAGTCTGGTCGATCGCGACGCGCTCCGACGACGGCGTGCGCGTGCGTGTCGACGGCGAGCTCGTGATCGACAACTGGACCCACCACGCACCGACGCGCGACGAGGCGCGTTTGGAGCTGCGCGAGCCCCGCGCCATCGCGATCGAGGTCGAGCACTTCGAGCTGGACGGATTCGCGTTGCTCGAGTTCGAGCTCACGCCTCTCGAGCGCTGACGTCCGTCGCCCCGCGGCGCGCGACGCGCGGGCGCGCAGCGGCCGGCGGCCCGAATTCCGCATACGCGTCGTGCAGCTCGAGAGCGGTCGCACCCGCCTGTACGCGCCGTCGCTGCGGATCCTCGAGCGCTTCGACCCGTGCTGAGACCGCCGCGAGCCGCTCGGCGAGCGACGGACGCAGGTCTTCGCGCGGGCCGCCTGTCTGGCCGGCGTGGCGCCTGTTCCGCGCGAACGGCTCGAGTGGATTCGCCGGGCCTGAGCGGCGCCCGCTTCCGCAGGCATCGCTCCCACGGACGGCGCGCGGATCGACTCGCTGCGGCGCTCAAGTTTGCAACGCGTGTCGAGCCGATAGAGCGCCCCTGCCGGGCGACCCATGGGACGACAACAAGCACTGCAGCAGTTCGGCGACAAGATCAGTCTGCCTTCGCTGCCGGACGTGGTCATGCGCATCAACGCGATGATCGACGACCCCAACGTGGGCCTCCAGGAGATGGGGGCGCTGGTGGCGCAGGATCCGGCCGTGACGGCGCGCGTGCTGCGGCTTGCGAACAGCGGCTACTACGGGCTCAGTCAGCAGGTGACCAACGCCGAGCAGGCGGCCACGGTCCTGGGCGCGCGCGCGCTGCGCAACGTGGTCATGCAGGTCTCGATCCTCAAGCGCTACGAGCACCTGCGCAACATCCCCGACTTCGACCTGGACGAGGTCTGGCAGCACTCGACGCTGACCGCGCAGATCGCGCAGGCGATGGCGGAGAGCTGCTACCAGCGGACCGGCCTCGCGCCCGACGACTTCTACGCCTGCGGCTTGCTGCACGACGTGGGCAAGGTGGTGATGCTCGAGGGGCTCGACGAGGAGTACCTCGAGTGCGTGCGCCACGCCCGTCGCACGGCGGTGGCGGTGCACGTGAGCGAGGAGCAGCTGCTGGGCTACACGCACGTCGACGTCGGAGCTCTGCTCGCCCAGCAGTGGCAGTTGCCCGACAAGGTCGCGGCCGCGATCGAGTTCCACCACGGCCCGACCTCCGAGATCGTCGCCAATCCGCACGTGGCGGTGATCGCGATCTGCGATCAGATCGCCTACCGCGCGGGCAGCTCGACCTTCGAAACGGCGCTCGAGAAGCTGGCCACGCTGGCGAACAAGCTGCTGGGGCTCCAGCGCGCCGAGTTCGACAAAGTGGTCGAGCGCGCGCGCAGCTTCCAGCCCGATTCCTTCGACTGACGCGCCAGCGGCCGCGGCCCGCGCCATTCAAGCGCGCGTTCACGCGGCGTCGATAGCTGCCGGCGACGGTCCGAGGGGCGCCTCCATGACACGGCGCGGCGGCCCGGATACCCTGCGGATTCGTCCAGCGCCTTCGCGCTCGTGACCGCAACCTGCGCACGCCCCAACCCGGTCGATGAGTCCGTTTCAGAGCTCCCTGTTCAAAGGCTCCGGGCGCGACCTGTTCTCACCGCAGGACGTTCAGCGGCTGATGCGCATCGAGTTCGAGCGCGCGCGCCGCCACGGGTACCCGCTGGTGATGCTGCTGATCGCGGTCGATCGACTCGCTCAGCTCCAGGATCTGTACGGCCGCGAGTTGCGCGACGAAGTGCTGCGCGCCCTGGCGGGCCTGGTGCGCGGCGGAACGCGCGCCAGCGACGCCCTGGGTTGCCTGCTCGACGATCGGCTGCTGATCCTGACCCCGCACACGCCGGCCGAAGGCGCCTCGGTGCTCGCGCGGCGCTTGATCGACGGCGTGCGCGCGATGAACTTCGAGGTCGGCAGCCGGACGGCGCGCGTGACGGTTTCGATCGGCGGCGCGCACAACCAGTCGGGGCGCATGGAGCTGGCCTTCGACACGCTGCTCGAGGTGGCCGAGGGCGGCCTCAAGGTCGCGCTCGAGAGCGGCGGCAACCGCTACGTCCACAGCGATCTGTACGAGCACTTCGAACAGCGTCGACGCAAGGAGCAGCGCGAGAGCGAGCGCGCGCAACCGGCCGCGCCGATGCCGGCGGAGCCGCCCGCGCGGCGCGCTGCGGCGGCCGCCGTCAACGAGACGCCGCCCGCACCTGCGCTGGACGACGCGAGCCAGACGGGTCCGCTGCTGGGCGCCAAGATTCGCGAATTGCTCGGCGTCGGCGCCGACGACGGCGAGTTGCTCGCGCGCATCCAGCAGGAAGTGGTCGCGAGCGCGCTGCGCGAGATGAAGGCCGAACTGGAGCGCGCCCTGGGCGAGCGCCAGGACGAACATCGCCGTCAGATCGATACGCTGGAGCGGCGCATCCAGAAGCTCACGCACTCGCTCGGCATGACCGAGAGCGAGCTCAAGCGCGCCCTGGCGGCCAAGAACGTCGACCCCGGCGTCGCATCGCTGTACCGCAACGTCCAGGGCCTGTCCGCGGACGACGTCCAGCAGGAGCTCAAGAAGGAGCTCATGTCGAAGATCTTCCAAGCGAACCTCGAATTGCGTAAGCAGATCGTCCCCGACCAAGGCGGCGGCGCCTGAAGACGCGCCGGATAGCCCCGCACTTTCAACACGAGCGAAACTCCGCATCCCACATGGCCAAGCAAAGTTCGGAAGAGACCAACAAGGATCAAGGCGTCCTCTACCTGGGCATCGACCTGGGCACGTCGCGCACCTCGGTCAGCGCCTCGAACGGCGTGCGCGAGACGGTCGCTTCCTACGTCGGCTATCCCAAGGACGTGGTGGCGCGCAAGCTGCTGCAGAAGGACGTCCTGTTCGGAGACGAGGCGTCCGAGAAGCGTCTGAGCCTGGACTTCTACCGTCCGCTCGCACACGGCGTGATCCGCAGCGACAAGGACTCCGAGAAGAACCTCAAGGCCGCCGCGGACCTGATCGGCGAGATCATCCGCCGCGCGCGCCCGCGCCGCGACGAGCTGATCTACGCCGTGATCGGCGCGCCGGCGCAGGCCTCGATCAACAACAAGGAGGCGATCTTGAAGGCCGCGCGCGAGCACGTCGACAGCGTGATGCTGTGCTCGGAGCCCTTCTCGGTGGCCTACGGGCTCGACATGCTCGACGACACGCTGGTGATCGACATCGGCGCGGGCACGACCGACCTGTGCCGCATGCACGGCACGATGCCCGAGGACGCCGACCAGATCACCAACACCTTCGCGGGCGATCACATCGACGAGACGCTCGCGGCGCTGATCCGCGAGAAGCACCCCGAGGCGCAGTTCTCGATCCAGATGATCAAGGCGATCAAGGAGAAGTACTCCAACGTGGCCGACAACATGCCGGCCGTGGTGGTGAACTTCCCCGTCAAGGGCAAGCCCACGCCGTTCGACATCACCGCGCTCGTGCGACAGGCCTGCCGCTCGATCGTGCCGCCCATGGTCGACGCGCTGGGCGAGTTGATCGGGACCTTCGACCCCGAGTTCCAGGACCGGCTCAAGAACCGTGTGCTGCTGGGCGGCGGCGGCAGTCAGATCACGGGCTTGGACGCCGAAATCGAGCGCCAGATGCACGAGCGGCTGGGCGGCGGCAAGGTATTGAAGGTCCAGGAGTCGATGTACGGCGGCGCGAACGGCGCGCTGAAGATCGCGCACGACATGCCCGCCGAGTACTGGGAGAAGCTGCGCTGAGCTCCAGCCTCCTGGAGCCTTCGCGCTTCGCGAAGGTTGCAGGAGACAGGAGCGCCCCAACGTAGATCTCAGCGCGGCCGAATGCCGCGGGGCGCAGCGGCGCCTTGGCCGATGCGCCCATGGGCTGCGGCGTGAAGGCTGCGCTGAGCTCCTGCGGCCTGAGTTCTTTGCTCTGCGCGAAGGCTCTTCCCGGCGCGAAAGCTATTCGGACGCCCTGAACCGGTTTCGCGGGGCATGGCATCCTGGGGGCTGATGGCCCCGATGGACGAAGTGCCCGATGCGCTGCCCGCGACCGATCTATTGCTGGCGCACGCCGAGTTCCTCTCGGCCCTCTCGGCGCGTCTGGTCGCGAGCGGGGCCGACGCCGACGACCTGCAGCAGGAGACCTGGCTGAGCGCTCTGCGCCACCCGCCGGCCGACGCCGGTGCGGTGCGCGCTTGGCTCGCCAAGGTCGTGCGCAACCACGCGCTCCAGCAGCACCGCTCCCGCCGCCGCCGCGCGGCGCGCGAGCAGTGGGTGGCGCGCGACGAGGGACTGCCCTCGACCGACGAGATCGTGGCGCGCGAGAACGCGCGGCGCGCCGTGGTCGAGTCGCTGAGCGAACTGCCCGAGCCCTATCGCTCGACGCTGCTGCTGCGCTTCTACGAGGACCTTCCGCCGCGCGACGTGGCGGCGCGCATGGGCGTGCCGGTCGAGACCGTGCGCACGCGCCTCAAGCGCGGCATGGCGCTCCTGCGCGAGAGCCTCGATCGGCGCAACGGCGGCGATCGCAGCGCCTGGACCAGCGCGCTCCTGCCGCTGGCCCTGGGCGAGCCGCCGGCGAGCACGACGGGCGCGTCCGCGTCGCTTTCGCCGCTCGCGCTCCCGCTGGCGCTGTTCACGTTGCTGGTCGCGTCGCTGTGGTGGGGGACGCGCGCCTGGCGCGGCGCCGACGCGACGCCCGCACTCCCGGCGAGCGCCGCCGTGGCTAGCAGGCCCGCCGACGAGAGCGCCGCCGCCGCCGCGCCGCGCAGCTCGATCGAGCGCGCTGCAGTGCGACGTGCGTACGCGTTGCGCCTGGTGTACGACCCCGACGGCGCGCCGGCCGAAGGGCTCGCGGCGCAACTCGTCGCGCGAGGCCCGAACTCCGATGCACTGCGCTGGATCAGCGACGCCGACGGACGCGCGCCCGCCGAACTCGAGCTGGGGCCGGGCGACGAAATCGTGGTGGGGGCCTCGCCGACCAGTCGCGCGGCCCGCTTCACGCTCGTCGACGAGGACTTCGTCTCGGGCAGCGTCGAGCTGCGCATCGCGCGCGCTTCGAGCGCTCGCGGTCGCGTGGTCGATGCCGCCGGTCGCCCGGTGGCGGGCGCGCGCGTGTGGGCGGCCAGCCCGAACTCGGCTCGGATCGACCCGGACGGCGCGCGCGAGCCGTTGGCGAGCGGCTTCAGCGACGCCTCGGGCGGGTTCGAACTGCTCGAACTGCCCGAGAGTTTCTACATCCACGCGCAGCACGGCGAGCGAACGGCGTTGCGCGGCGCCCACATCCAAAGTCGCAGGCCGCGCGCCCACTCCGAACTCGAGATGCGCCTCGAGACGGGCTGGCGCGTCAGCGGCCGAGTGGTCGACGCCGACGGCGCGCCGCTCGCCGGCGTGCGGCTCACGACTTCGACGCACGACCTGCGCGGCGGCGGTCGCGCGGCCGCCGAGTCGGAGCTGTCGTGGCGCAACCTGTTGCGCGGCGAGTGGACCAGCGCCGCCGACGGACGCTTCGAGATCCGCGGACTCGCGCCGATCGCGCACAACCTCGCGTTCCAGCTCGAGGGCTACTGCGTCGCCGAGCGGCGCGTGACAGGGCCGGACTGGAACGAAGTGGTGCTGCTCGCGCGCGCCAGTGAACTCGTCTTCGAGCTGCGCGACGCGAACGGTGCGGCGCTCGCGGGCGCGGTCGACGTGCTGTGCGAGTCGGGCGCTCGCGCTGCGCGCTCCACGTCCGACGGCCGGCTGACGCTGTTCGTCGAGACGGGCGATGGCCTTGCGATCGTGCGCGCGCGCGCCGCCGCCCACGCGACCCAGTGGTGCTCGCTCGAGTTGCGCGGGGGCGCAAGCTCGCGGAGCACGCTGCACTTCGAGCCCGAACGACGCCTGACTCTGCGCGTCACCGACGGGAGCGGCGCGCCCGTCCTCGGGGCCCGCGCCGTCGCCAGCGGCCGGCCCGCGTTGCTCCGCGATCCGCGCACGTTCGAGGACTTGCCGGCCGAGCTGCTCGAGATCTCGAGCGCCGAGTCGGAGGCCGACGGGCGAGTGTTGCTGAGCGAACTGCCGCACGACTCGGTCGCGGTGGCTGTGAGCGCGCCGGGTTTCGCTCCGACGCGTCTGGAGGGCCTGGTGGGCGTGGAGACCTTGGAGGTCGTGCTCGAGCAGGCCGATCTCGAGGCGCCGCGCCTGGAACTCGTGGCGCGCACACAGGGGAGCGGCGCGCCCGTCGCGGGCTGCATCGTCACCGCGCGCAGCGATTCGCCCGCCGGCGTCGTGTCGCTGGTCGCGCGCTTCGATGGCCAGAGCACGCTCGAACTGCCGCACAGCGGAGTGTGGACCCTCTACGCGCAGGCGCCGGGCCACGCTCCCACGCTGCGGCGTTGGCGCGAGGGCGAGCCGCCGCGCGTCGAGTTCGAACTCGCCCCTGAACGCAGCCTGAGCGTGCTCGTGCGCGACTTGCGCGGCGCGCCGGTCCACCCCGCGCGCCTGGTCGTGTCGGACGAGCGCGGCGCTCCGCTCGCCAGCGCCATCAGCTCGACCTACTGGGCCAACTACATCGAGATGCCGGAGCGCGGCGAGGTGATCCTGCGCGGCTTGCCGGCGGCGCGCGTGCGGCTGAGCCTGCGCTCGGCGCAACTCGAGGGGGCCGACTCGACGCTGGTCGACTTGCGCGAGGACGCTCCGGCGCACGTGGTGCTCGAAATCCCCGCCGATCTGACCTCGCCGCGCGTGCGCGCCGAGTTCGAGCTCCCCGCAGGCTTCCCCGAGTCGTTCACGCCGCGCGAGGCGCCGGCGCCGGAGGCCGCTCGTTCGGGCGGCGCGCGAGAGCGGCGTGGGAGCGGCGCGCGGCTGCTCGTGTGGGACGCGAGCGGAGTGCTGTGCGGTCGCTACCGCATGCGTTCGGACGAAGCGGGCGAAGCGCGCTTCGCACAGCCCTGGACCATGATGATCCTGCGCTACGACGCCGATGGCGTGCTCGAGGCCGCCGGACAGCAGCGTCTGGAGACCGACGCGTTGTTCACGGACTTCGGGCCGCGGCTCGCGCCCGGCGGGCAGCGCGTCTCGCTGCTGGTCCCCTCAGGCGGCGGCAGCGCAGCGCTCGAGCTCGACGGCCAGCGCCTCTTCAGCGCGATATTCGCGCCGCCCTTCGACGCGCCGCAACGCTTCGAGCCCGTCGTGCGCTGAACTTCGTATCCCGCGTCAGCGCGCGGCCTCGGCTGCGCAGCCCGCGTTACCATCGCCCACGTGTTCACCCCCGAGGAACGCGAGGCGTTGCGCTGGCGGCGGCGTTTCGTGCGGCGCGCGCTGGCCAAGCGCTGTCCGCAGTGCGGGCGGGGAGAGCTGTTCGCGTCGTTCGCGCGGCTGCGCCCGCGCTGCGAAGAGTGCGGACTGCTCTTCCGGCGCGAGGCCGGCGCTCAGACCGGCGCGATGTACTTGACCGCGACGGTCACCGAGCTCTTCGCGGCCGCACTGGCGCTGGCGCTGTTCTTCCTCACCGATCTGGGCACGGCGCAAGCGCTCGTGCTGGGCGTCGTCGTTGTGCTGGTGTTCTCGTACGCGGTCCTGCCGCGCGCGATGGCGCTGTGGACGGCCGTCGAGTACTCCACCGACGTGTCGAACCGCGAGCCGTGGGTCGCGCCGCGTCCGTAGCGACTACGAACCCCGAGGGGCTTTACGCGCCGGGGCGAATGTGGACAATCCCCGGCCTTCGAAAGGACCTCTCGATCCATGACCTACGTCGTCGCCGAACCCTGCGTCAAGTGCAAGTACACCGACTGTGTCGACGTCTGCCCGGTCGACTGCTTCTACGAGGGCGAGAACTTCCTCGTCATCAACCCTGACGAGTGCATCGACTGCGGCGCGTGCGTCCCCGAGTGCCCGACCGAGGCGATCTTCAGCGAAGACGACCTGCCCGAGAAGTGGGCCGAGTACAAGGACATCAACGCGCGTCTGGCGGGCAAGTGGCCGGGGATCACCTCCAAGAAGGATCCGCTCGACGACGCCGATGAATGGAAGAGCGTCGAGGCCAAGCGCGAGCACCTGTCCGAGAAGCCCTTCGCGGGCTGAGGCGGAACGAGCTGAGGCGGCGCGCGGCTCGAACTGCGCGCAGCTGAGGCCGGGCGAGTAAGGCGCTGCGCCGGAGGAGCGCGCGCGCCAGGGCTGAGCGGCAGTCGCTCGTCCAGCTCGCTCGAGGCGCGCGCCCCTCGCGCGGCGCGCGAACTGCCGGGAACCCCGCTGCGGGGCGAAACGTCGTAGTCTTGTCCGGGGATCGGGCCAGCCCAGCGGGCTGTGCGCCGGTCCCCGACGACTTCGTCCCCAAGAGTCTGCCTCCCGTCAGGGAGCACCCGCAGGAGTCCCCAGCATCCATGAGCACCCTCTCCTCACGCCGTGCAGCGTTCGCGCTGGCCGTCGCGCTGCTGTGCGCCCCGGCCGTCGCCCAGGACACGCCGCCCTCGCAGATCGTCGACCTCGCGCACGACACCGGGCCGGTTCTGAACGACGGCAGCGGGCTGTCCGTCGTCGCGAGCTTCGTCGCCAGCTCGCCCGGCGCCGAGTGGATGCGCCTTTACTTCGCGGAAGTCGAGCTCGCGGGCGATGTGCTCGCCGGCACGGGCGCGCGGCTGCGGATGACCTCGCTGTACGACGGTGCGGTGCAGGAGCTCAACGCCATCCACGTCGCGCAGTGGCAGCGCTCGAGCGCGTACTTCAACGGCGACTCGGTGCTGGTCGAAGTGCTCGCGTTGCCGTCGATCGGCGCGAGCCGCGTGCAGCTCTCGCACGCGGTGACCAGCGCGGGCGGGGCGCCTGAATCGATCTGCTTTGCGACCGACGATCGCGTGCTGTCGAGCGACCCGCGCGCCGGCCGCCTGCTGCCGATCGGCTGCACGGGCTGGCTCATCAGCGACTGCAACTCGTGCCAGCTCACGGCCGGCCACTGTTCGACTTCGGCGGGCAGCCTCGACGTGCTGCAGTTCAACGTGCCGCTGTCGACTTCGAGCGGCGCGATCCAGCATCCGCCGCCGCAGGATCAGTACGCGGTGGACGACAGCTCGACGCAGTCCAACGGCGGCCAGGGCGTGGGCAACGACTACGCCTACTTCGGCTGCTTCCCCAACGCGGGCACGGGCTTGACGCCCTTCCAGGCGCAGGGCCAGCGCTACACGTTCTCGGCGCCGCCGACGTTCAACTCCGCGCAGAACATCCGCATCACGGGCTACGGCACGCGCAGCTCGCCCGCGGAGTGGAACCAGGTGCAGGAGACGCACGCCGGTCCTTGGACCGTTTTCAGCGGCACGCAGCTCAGCTATCAGGCCGACACGACCGGCGGGAATTCGGGCTCGCCGGTGATCCACGACCCCAGCGGCGTGGCGATCGGCATCCACACGCACGGCGGGTGCTCGAGCGGCGGGGGAGCGAACAACGGCACGGCGTCGATCCACTCGGGGCTGCAGGCCTTCCTCTCGACGCCGCGCGGTGTCTGCGCCGCCGGACTGAGCATCGTCGGAACGCTTCCGGCGCAGTTGTCGGTGGGCGCGCCGACCCCGGTTTCGGTGCAAGTCGCCGGGCCGTTCACGCCCGGCTCGGTCACGCTGCACTACTCCTACAACGGTGGTGCGTTCACGCCCGTCGCGATGACTCCGGGTGCGTCGAACACCTTCAGCGCCTCGCTGCCCGGCCCCGCCTGCGGCGACGCGCCGCGCTTCTACTTCAGCGTCGGCAATCCGACCTGCGGCGTGCTGACGCAGCCCGCGGGCGCGCCGACGGCGTTCTTCTCGGCGGGCGTGCTCGGATTCGAGTTCGCGCTGCGCGATGAGAACTTCGAAGTCGACACGGGCTGGACCACGGCCGTGATCGGCGCGACGGCGGGACAGTGGGAGCGCGGCGTGCCGGTGAACGACCCGAGTTGGGCCTACGACCCGGCCGCGGACTTCGATGGCTCGGGCCGCTGCTGGCTGACGCAGAACGCAGCCGGCAACACCGACGTCGACGGCGGCGCGGTGAGCCTCACTTCGCCCGCGCTCGACCTCGAAGGTGGCTCGGTTGCGCTGCGCTACGCGTACTACTTGAACCTGACGAACACCGACGGCGCGGACCGACTGCTGGTCGAGATGTCGGCGAACGGACTCGCGGGTCCTTGGGTCGCCGTCGCGACGCACACCACGAACGGTGGGACGAGCTGGCGCACCAACGAGGTGAGCGCGGCGTCGATCAGCGCTGCTGGCCTCGCGTTCACGTCGAACATGCGCGTGCGCTTCACGGCGAACGACGGCGGGACGGCTTCGATCGTCGAGGCCGGCCTGGACGCATTCGAAGTCGTGCGCGCGTCGTGCTCGCAGTTCGAGAACTATTGCGTCAGCGGCGCGAACGGCTCGCAGATCAGCGCCACCGGCTCGGCGAGCATCGCCGCCAACAACCTCGCGCTGCACGCGAGCAACGTGGGCGTGGGCCGCAACGGCCTGTTCTTCTATTCCACTGCGAAGCAGAACACGCCCTTCGGCCTGGGCACGCGCTGCGTGGCCTCGCCGTCGTCGCGTTTGCCGCTGATCAACTCGGGCGCGGGGACCACGCTCGATTACGCGGTGAACTACGGCGCACTCCCGGCCTCCGGCCCGATCCAGGCCGGCGACCTGTGGAACTTCCAGTGCTGGTTCCGCGCCGGCAGCGCCTCGGACCTGTCCGACGGCTTGCAGATCATCTTCACGCCGTGATCTGAGCGCTCTTCTTTCGCGCGCGCCGAAATCGACTCTCGGCGCGCGTTGACCGGCATCGATCGCGAGGCCAGCCGTTCGCCGCGGCTGGCCTCGCTGCGCTTCGGCGCGAGATTTCGAGACGCCCACAGCCGATTTCGTCTCTTGGCTGCCTTGACAGTTCCGCACCCGACGGGGGACGCTGTGTAGGTCTCCGACGGGCGCCGGGGCTGCCAGGCGCCGCTCCTCGTCTCTCGCAATCCGATCGAGGCTTTCAATAATGCTCGCTGCCCCCCCGTTCACTTCGATTCGCGCAACAGGCCGCGCTTCTACTGAGCTCTGCGATGTTCGCGCCGACTCGCGCCAACGCGCAAGGCTGCGACCTGCTCGAGATCTGGGTCGACCCGGCTCGTGGGTTCGACGAAGGGGATCCCGGCGATCCCGATCAGATTGGCGCACCCAATAAGCCCTGCAAGACGCTGCAGTTCGCGATCAACAGGCTCTACGAGAATCTCAGCAAGCTGTACGCGAGCGATCCGCTCGCGCACGCGTCGACGCAGGGCATCGTGTACTGCATGCCGGGACTCTATGGGCCCCATGGAGCGCTGAGCAGCGATGACAATCTTCCGATCGAGATGAAGGACCGTGTCCATGTGCAGGGCGTCAACGCACGCGCGTGCGTGATCAGGGGGACACTGCCCAGCGACGCGCCGAACACATCGGGCGCCTACGCCGCGTTCTGGCCGACGATCAACGCGCAGGCTCCGTACGCGATGAGGGCCTCGGAGGTCTTGGTGACGTTCCGCGAGTCGTCGCAGTACAGCTACTACCCGACGATCATCGGTGCGCCGAACGTGCCGCCTACGGATGAGGACCTTCCGACGTGGGTCGGAACCGGCGAGACGGCGGAGCGGCTCGACGGGTTCACCTTCCAGGGCGGGGACATCCAGGTGCTCTTCGCCAACCACCCGCATGTGAGCGTGTCCGGCGCGGGCCCGATCTTCCGGTCGCATCCACTCGCTGGGCGCGTCAGCCACTGCATCTTCGACATGCGTCACGCATGGCCGGCGAGCTGGGTGGGCGACGGCGGACAGACTCAGTCCATCAACCTGCGTGGACCGACCTTTGGGCTGCTCGTCGCGCCCACCTACACGCCTCAGGGAAGCTCCCCGCCGTTGGGTGGGTACTTCAGCTTCGACGTGATGGCGGCGAACAACACCTTCGTGATGGTCGAGCGCGGGCAAGGCTCGTGGAACTACGAGTGTCTCACTGCGGCCGATCTGCCCAACAACACGGCTGCCGTTGCGCTGTGCGACGTCACAGATCCGGGGCTCTACCAGATCGCGCCGCCGAACAACCAGCCTTCGTGGGCCGACCCGTTGCAGCAGTACCGCGGACTGAGCCGGGTGTGCGTGATCAACAACGTGTTCCGCACGAAACCGACGCCTTACGGCGCGAACGCAGGGCCAATGGCGATGCTGGGGATCGACAGCGATGATGCCTCGGTTCGAGCGGGCATTCTCGACCCGTATCGGCAGACCAACGCCTTCGTGGCCGGTCGCGCGGCGACCAACAACGGACACTACATCTCGACTCCTGTTCCCACCGTGGGTGTTGGAACTGGCTGGATCGCGCTGACGCAGAACCTGTCCTTCTACGAGCCGCTCTACAACTGCCACGCGTCGACCGCGCAGCCGCCGCCTCCCTGCACAGCCTCCGCGACGCTACCGACGCCGGCCGTGCGCCTGTGGGACGGGACCAACGTCACGACGCCGCAGATGTTCGACCCGATGTTCGTCGGCGAGTACCTCGTGAACGTCGTCACCGGCGTCAGCTCGAGCTACCGCGACTGGAGAATCCTGCCCACCTCGCCGTTGATCGACGCAGGCTTCTACGGAGAGCCCCTGGATGTCGAGCACCGCAACGTCGCTCCCTACGAGTACGACTCGGATTGCTCGGTCCTTCGCACCTTCGATCGCGACGGCGAGGGCTACGGCAATCCGCATCCGGGGCGCGATCCGATCGACATCGGCTTCGACGAGTACCAGATGCTGATCGTCGCTGGCAGTTGGACCAACGACTCGATCGTGCACAACGACAACACCTATCCCGCGGCCGTTCTCCAGCCGAGCGCGCTGTCGTCTGG
>WYBT01000048.1 GCA_011525785.1 Planctomycetaceae bacterium | reverse complement strand
TCGCTCAGCGCGGCCTTCACGCCGCAGCCAATGGGCGCATCGGCCAAGGCGCCGCTGCGCCCCGCGGCATTCGGCCGCGCTGAGATCTCAGTCTTGGTCGCGACGCCCCCCCTGGAACCTTCGCGCAACGCGGAGGTCCCAGGGAGGCGCGTCGCTCAGCGCATCAGCGCGCTCAGGTCGTTGACGGCCTTCTCGAACTTGGCGATCTCGGCCTTGATGTCGTCCTTCTTGGCATCCGCGCGGAAGATGCTGGTGGCGTTGCCCCACACGACCAGCGTGGCGCTAATGCGATCGAGCTGCGGCAACTCGGCCATGTCGACGCCCTGCACCGGGATGCCGCGCTGCTTCATGAACAGCACGATGTTGGTGATGTTCTGAGTCAGGTCGCGCGCGGCCTTGATGAACTTGTTGTTGATGTCCGCGCGGCCGGACTCGGGGCCATCGGCCAGGCGCTTGAGATCGGCGATCGCCGCCGGAGTGCGCGCCAGAACGCCCTTGAGGATCTGCGGGATGCCATCCGCGATGGCCTTCATCTTCACGAGCACGCCGTTGTAGTCGGCCATGATCGGCGTCGCGAGGCTGTTGGCGTTCAGCGACACGCCCAACTGATCCGCCGTGCGCGCCATCTGCCCCACGTGCGCCGTCGAGGACGACGGGATCAACTTGTTGTTCTTGAACTTCGTCTCCGCAGCCGTGGCGACGTCGCGCAGCTTGAAAAGCGCATCGACCAGCAGACGCAGATTGCCGGTGATCTCGCTCTTGGCGTCGGCCAACCGTCGGTCCCAGTCCGGCTTGGTGAAGCTGTTGACGCCCGGCGGGTTCTTGGCGAACTCGAGCTTCTGCCACTGCACCGCGGCGTAGCGGCGCTCGCACTCGGCGGCGGCCTCTCCCACGCCGGTCTTGCCGGCGATCTTCGCGATCGTGCCCTTCTTCGAATCCCAGTCGGTCTTCTTGAGGATCTGCGGATAGTCGGGGCGGGTGTACGGCATGGTCTGGAGGTTCTTCCGTCGTGGAGGTGGAACAGCGCCGCGGCGCGGTTTCGCAGCGCGCGGCCGGCCGCTAGCCGTCTCGCCGCGCGGATCGGACGCGAGAAATCGCGACGTGCGACGCGCTCAGGCCATCCCGCCGTTGACGGCGAGCACCTGCGCCGTCACGTACGCCGCGCCGTCGCTGAACAGGTACTGTACGGCCGAAGCGACTTCCTCGGGGCGGCCGAAGCGCCGCAGGGGAATGCGCTCGAGCACCTCTTCGCGCGGGATCTGCGCGGTCATGTCGGTCTCGATCAGCCCCGGCGCCACGCAGTTGACGGTGATGTTGCGCTTGGCGAGTTCTTGCGCCAGTGATTTGGCGGCCGCGATCAGCCCGGCCTTCGACGCGGCGTAGTTGGCCTGGCCGCGGTTGCCGTTCTGGCCGGAGATCGAGGTCATGACCACGATGCGTCCGCCCGCACGCAACTGGACCATCGGCATGACCAGCGGCTGCAAGACGTTGTAGAAGCCGTCCAAGTTGGTGGTGAGCACCTTGTCCCAGGCCTCTTCACCCATGCCCGCGAAGGGCCCGTCGGCCGTCACGCCGGCGTTGAGGACGACGCCCCAGAAGCCGCCGAACTCCGCCAGCTCCGCTGCGAGCGCCGCGCGCGTCGCTGCGCGGTCCGCCACGTCGAAGCGCAGCGTGCGGGCCGAGCCGCCGGCCGACTCGATCTCGCTGCGCACGGCGGCTGCGGCGTCCTCGCGGTCGCGGTAGTTGAGCACCAGCGCGAACCCGGCGCGCGCCAGCTCGAGCGCCACGGCGCGGCCGATGCCTCGGCTCGCGCCCGTGACCAGCACTCTGCGCGGCGCGCTCAATCGCCCGCCTGCGTGATGGCGATCTCGAACTCGATCTCGCCGCCCGTGACGCTCTCGGACTTGATGGTCATGTCGTTGAAGGTGCGCTCGCTGGATTGCTCGATCTCCATCGAGCCCTCGAGCTCGAGCAGCACCGGCCGCTTGGCCGCGGGGTCGAACAAGAGCTGGCCCTTGAGCTCCACCGAGTAGGTGTTCGAGACGAACACCAGCGCGGGGGCGGGGTCGAACAGTCGTCCGCGCCCGCCGCCGCCGAAGTCGGGCTGGGGCAGGTCGCCGCTGCCCTTGATCTCGAGCTTGATGGCGACGCATGAAACGCCTTCGTGCTCCACCGGCTCTTCGGCGCGCTCGGCTTTGCCCTCGAGTTCCGCGATCGAGAGGATCCCGTTGCCGCCGCCCATCATTCCGACGCGGCTGCGGCCGCGCCCGCGATCGCCGCCTTCGCTGCCGCTGGGCGGCTCGGGCGGCGCGAACAGCGCCTTTTGCACGTCGAGCGCGAGGCCGCGCTGGATCGCGGCGTTGTCGAGCTCCCAACTGGTCTCGTCGCCCTCCGGCAGGAAGGCGTCGAGCAGGATCGGCAGCGTGTGGCCGGCCAGCGCCTCGTCTTCGGCGTCGCCCTCGACGGCCTTGACCTCGACCTCGTCACCCGACTTCGTCAGCTCGAGCGTGACGCCCGCAAGGCGCGGCTTCATGGCCGACTCCGACTGGCGCTCGCCGAAGCTCATGGTCGACTCGTTGGCGAGGTCCTCGAACACGCGCCGCACCTTGGTCGGCGCGCCGTCCTTGTGCTCGAGCGCCGTGTCGACGTAGGTGATTTGACGCTTGTTGGTGCTCGTCATCCCGCCGCCCACGTCCATGGGCTCGCCGTCGCGCTCGACGCGCATGGACTTGATCTCGGTGTCGAGCGACGAGGTGATCGAGACGCGCAACGAGCGTTGCTGGGTGTAGTCAGTGGAGAGCGAACCCCCGAGAGAGACGAGGGCCACGCTGGCGAACAGTAGGGACTTCATCGAGCGCTTCTTCCGAGGATCGAGCTGGTGGGTTGGCCGCGGATGCGACCGGGGCCCGAGATGGTACGTCGCGAGCGCAACGAGGGAACTGCTTAAGGAGTCTGGCCACGCGCGCCGCGCAGCGTCGTATGCTCGCCGCGCAACCCATGCCGCGCCTGGCGAACATCCTGGTCGAAGGAATCTCCGTCGGAGGTCTCGAAACCTTCATCGATTGCCCGGAGTGGAAGCTGGGCTTCGACATCGGGCGCTGTCCCGACGTGGCGGTCAATCGGCCGACGATCCTGTTCACGCACGCGCACATGGACCACATGGGCGGCGTGGCTTGGCACGCGGCGACGCGCCACCTGCGCCGCGTCGGCGCGCCGACCTACGTCGTGCCGCGCGAGAACGAGGTCGCGTTCCGGGAGTTGTTCGAGGTCTGGCGCCGGCTGGACAAGAGCGAACTGGCCCACCGGCTCGTGCCGCTGGGCCCGGGCGACGAGTTCGAGCTGCCGTGCAAGCTCCTGGCGCGCCCGTTCCGCGCCTACCACCGCGTTCCGTGCCAGGGCTACGGGATCTGGTCGCGGCGGCGCAAGCTGCGCCCCGAACACCTCGGCAAGAGCGACGAGCAGATCCGCGCGCTGCGCGAACGCGAGGGCGAGGACGCCTTCGAGACCCTCGAAATCCCCGAGCTGGCCTTCACCGGCGACACCTTGATCGAGGTCGTCGAGCGCACCGAGGTCGTGCGCAAGGCGCGCGTGCTGGTGATGGAGGTGACCTTCCTCGACGAGTTGGTGAGCGTGCAGCAGTGCCGCGAGAAGGGCCACATCCACCTCGACGAGGTGCTCGAGCGCGCGGACCTGTTCGAGAACGAAGCACTGCTGTTCACACACTTCTCGACGCGCTACAGCCCCGAGCGCGTGCTCGAGATCCTCGAGCGACGCCTGCCGCCGAGCCTGCGCGAGCGCGTCACCGCGCTGCTCCCGCAGCACTGAGGCGACGTCAGCGCGGCGAACGCAGCAGGTCGACCAGCTTCGAGAGGTGCGCGGGCGGCGGCGGCGTGAGACGCGCGACGCACAGCGCCACGGCGAAGTTCACCAGCGCGCCGAGCACGCCGATCCCCTCGGGCGAAATCCCCCACCACCAGTGCTCGGGCGTGTTCAGCGCGGGCGCGACGAACTTGAAGTAGACGATGTAGCTGGCCGTGAACGACAGGCCCGCGAGCATGCCGCTGATCGCGCCGGGCGCGTTCATGCGCCGCGAGAACACGCCGAGCAGGATGGTGAGAAAGAAGCTCGACGCGGCGAGGCCGAAGGCGAAGGCCACGACCTGCGCGACGAAGCCGGGCGGATTCAGGCCGAGGTAGCCGGCGACGAGCACAGCGACCGCGGCCGAGATGCGTGCGAAGAACAGCTCGCCGCGCTCGGTGATCGAGGGCCACAGCGCGCCCTTGAGCAGGTCGTGACTGATCGAGGTCGAGACCACCAGCAGCAGCCCCGCCGCCGTCGACAGCGCGGCCGCGAGTCCGCCCGCCGCCACCAGACCGGCGACCCAGTCCGGCAGGCCGCCGATCTCGGGGCTGGCGAGCACCAGGATGTCGCGGTCGACGATGAGCTCGTTCGCCTGCGCGTCGCCCAGGTGCTGCACCACTCCGTCGCCATTCTTGTCGTCGAAGCGGATCAGCCCGGTGCCCTCCCACTTCTTGAACCAGTCCGGCAGCTGCGCGTACGGACGCCCCGAGACGGTCTCGAGCAAGCTCGTGCGCGCGAACACCGCCACGGCCGGCGCCGTGGTGTACAGCAGCGCGATGAAGAGCAGCGCCCAACCCGCCGAAGAGCGCGCGTCGCGCACCTTGGGCACGGTGTAGAAGCGCACGATCACGTGCGGCAGGCCCGCGGTGCCCGCCATGAGCGCCGCGGTCACGCACAGCATGTCGAGCAGCCCGCCGCCGCCCTCGGAGTAGCTCGCAAAGCCCAGCTCGCGCTGCAAGCCGTCGAGCCGGTCGATGGCGCTGCGGCCCGTCTCGTCGAGCGCGCCCAGCCCCCACTGCGGCACGGGCGTGCCCGCGATGCGCAGCGACAGGAAGATCGCCGGCACGAGGTAGGCGAAGATCAGCACGCAGTACTGCGCGACCTGCGTGTACGTGATGCCCTTCATGCCGCCGAGCACGGCGTAGAACAGCACGATCGCCATGCCGATCCACACGCCGGTGTCGATCGAGACCTCGAGGAAGCGGCTGAACACGATGCCCACGCCGCGCATCTGGCCCGCGACGTAGGTGAACGAGACGAACAGCGCGCACACGACCGCCACGATGCGCGCCGCTTGCGAGCCGTAGCGATCGCCGACGAAGGCCGGGACCGTGAAGCGCCCGAATCTGCGCAAGTACGGCGCGAAGAGCAGCGCCAGCAGCACGTAGCCGCCGGTCCAACCCATCAGGTAGACCGAGCCGCCGTGGCCGAGCGCCGCGACCATGCCGGCCATCGACAGGAACGAAGCAGCGCTCATCCAGTCGGCCGCGGTCGCCATGCCGTTGACGACCGGGTGCACCGCGCCGTCGGCGACGTAGAAGTCGCGCGTCGAGCGCGCCTTGGCCCACAGCGCGAGCCCCACGTAGAGCGCGAACGAAAGGCCGACGAGCACGAAGGTCCAGGACTGCACGCTCACCGCATCATTCCTCGTAGCAGCCCAGACGCTTCTCGAGCCGCGCCATCAGCGCGACGTACACGGCGATCAGCACGACGAAGGTGTAGATCGAGCCCTGCTGCGCGAACCACAGTCCGAGCTTGAAGCCCGTGCCCGGCAGCCGCCACTGGTTGAGCCAGGGCGCGAACAGCACGCCGCAGCCGAAGGACACCGCGAACCAGATCGAGAGCAACGCCGCGAGGTAGCGCAGGTTCGAGCGCCAGTAGAGCTGTGCGTCGCGTTCGTTCATGTCACTTGGCCTGCCCCGCCTCGGCGAGCGCGCTGCGCACGGACTCGAGCAGCGCCTCGGCGATGCGGCCGTTGCCCTTGTCGCCGAAGTGGTAGGAGTCGAGGAACAGGTGCTCGCGACCGTGGTCCGAGTCGAACAGCGGCGTGAGGTCGACGAAGGTCCAGCGCTGGAGCTTCAACTCGAGCATGCGCCGTCGCAGCTGGTCGAAGCAGGCCACGAAGTAGCTCGCCTCGCCCTCCGGCGGCGCGCGGCGCGAACTCTCGGTCACGTGCAGACAGGGCTGCAGCGCGACGACGTAACTCGCCCCCGCCGCAGCGCTCGCGTACCAGGCGAGGCGCTGGTTGCGCTCGAAGCGCACGCCGACCTCGCCCGGCTCGACGGGTTCGGCTGCGAGCGGCGCCACGTCCGTGGACGGCGCGCGCCCCGCCGCCTCGAGCGCCGCGTCGTGCAACAAGCGGAAGTACTCGTCGGCGTACGTGCGCATCCACATCACGTCGGCGCCGCGCCAGCCCCAGTGGATGTCGTTGACGCCCGTCAACGCGACCACGACTTCGGGCTCGGCCGCTGCGATCAGGTTCTCGATCGCAATGCGTTCGTGCGTGCTCGCCCAGGCCGGCGCCGCGACCGTGTGGACCTCGAAGCGGCGCTCGCCCGCGCGCGCGAGCTCGGCGTTGAGCCGCTTTTCGAGCAACGCGCCGATCGTGGCGTCCTGCGCGGGCGCGCCGACACCGTAGGCCGTCGAGCCGCCGGTGAGGAACACGCGCACCACGCCCGCGGGCTTGGGGCGCTCGAGCTCGCGCGAGCGCCAACCGAGCGTGTTGTGCCACGCGCCCGTCTGCGCTCCCGGCGTCGGCACGTAGCCCACGAACGGCGCGGGCGTCTTGGCGGGCTCCCAGGCGATCGAATCGAGATTCGCGAGCGCTTCCAGCGGCGATGAATAGGCCTGCGCGACGTTCCCGCGCTGTTCCGCCGGCAACAGCGCGCCCAGCGTGCTCGCTCGCTCGTGCGCCGCGACGATGCGTGCGAAGCGTTGCTCCACCGAACGTGCGCCCGCCCAAGCGCCGAGCGCCGCCGCGCACGCGCAGGCCGCCAATGCGAGCAATGCCGCCGAGCCCTTCATCGCGCGGGCTGGGGAGTGGCGCGCAACTCACTCGAGGCGCGCGCGACGAGGAACAGCGCGAGCGCGATGAGCACCAGCGACGCCACGCCGTTGGCGAAGGCCACGTCGAAGCCCTGCGCGGCGCCGAAGCTCTTGGCGGCGATCGAAACCAGCGCCCAGAGCGTGATGGTCAACACGAACGCGAGCGGCGCGAGCACGAACAGCGCGCCCTTGCCCTCCTTGCGCAGCCACACCGCGATCGAGAGCAGCGTCAACGCCGCCAACAGCTGGTTCGACGCGCCGAACAGCGTCCAGAAGCGCAGGTACGAGCCTTCGCCGCCGAACCACAGGAACAGCGCCGCGGGCGCGATGGTGAGCACGGTTCCGAGCGCCGCGCCGGCGAGACCGCTCAAGCCCAGCAGCTCTTGCACGAGGTAGCGCCCCAGGCGCGTCGCCACGTCGAGCGTGTCGAACACGAAGGTCGAGAAGGCCATCGCTCCGAAGGTGATCGCGAAGGCCAGCTTGTCGCGCCCGATGATCAGCGTCATGAACTCGCCGATGCCGTTGCCGTAGATCGTGCCCGGCTTGAGGCCGCGCAGCTCCTCGCTGGTGCAGATCGCGACCGTCACGAGCGCGATCAGCGCCACGAACGCCTCGGCCAGCATCGCGCCGTAGCCGACGAGCGTGGAGTGGCTCTCGCGATCGATCTGTTTGGAGGTCGTGCCCGAGCACACCAGTCCGTGGAAGCCCGAGCACGCGCCGCAAGCGATGGTCACGAACAGGAACGGCATCAGCGCCGGGCCGGGCTTGGCGGGATCCGACTCGGCGAAGGCCGGCTGCTGCAGCTCGTAGCCGCCGAACAAGACGCCGATCGCGCCCACCGCGAGCGCGCTGTACAGCACGAAGCCGCCCAGATAGCCGCGCGGCTGGAGCAGCGCCCACACCGGCAACACCGAGGCGATCGCGCAGTAGACGAGGATCACCAGGCCCCAGGTGCGCGCTTCGAACACGAACCAGTCGCTCGTGTGCGTTCCGGCCCAGGCGACGGCGAAGGTGGCCGGCACGAAGAGCACCGTGAGCAGCCACAAGGGCGGCGAGAACCAGCGCTGCACGAGCCCCATCAACACCGAGAGCGCGAGGTACATCACGCTCGCCGCCGCGACCGCGCCGCCGGGATTGAAGCGCACGCCCGCTGCCTCGAGCTCTTCGGTGCCGCGCGCGAAGCTCCCCGCCGTGATGTCGGCAAAGGCCACGATCACGTAGATCAGCGCGATCCAGATGAAGGCCATCGTCGCGCGGCCGGCCGGCGTGCCCAGACGCTCGCGCGCGATCTCGGCGATCGAGCAGCCGCCGTGGCGCAGCGAAGCGACCAGGCTCGAGAAATCGTGCACCGCGCCGATGAACACGACCCCCAGGCCGATCCACAACAGGCACGGCGCCCAGCCGAAGTTCTGGCAGGCCAGGATCGGCCCGGCGATCGGCCCGGCCGCCGCGATGGCCGAGAAATGTTGCGCGAACAGGTAGAACGGCCGGGTCGGAACGAAGTCGACCCCGTCCTGCTTCGAATGCGCCGGCGTGACGCGCGTGTCGTCCACCCCCAGCCGGCGCGCGACCCAGCGACCGTAGAGGCGGTACCCGGCGACGAGCAGTGCGGTGAAGGCGAGGGCGAGGAGCGTGAGGCTCACGCGCCAGACGATAGCGTCGCGCCCGCGCCTACAAGAGGTACTTGATCGCGACGAAACCCAGCGCGCCGACCGCGAGCAGGATCACGGTCGCGAGCTCGAAGTACTTCTCGAGCCAGTGCTTCACGGTCGGCCCGAAGAAGAAGATCGCCGTGGCCACGCTCATGAAGCGCGCGCCCCGTCCGACGATCGAGGCGAGCACCAAGGTCGTGAGCCCGACCTCGAACACGCCCGAGGCGATGGTGAACACCTTGTAGGGAATGGGCGTGAAGGCCGCACCAAAGATCGCCAGGAAGGCGTGCTCGTTGTACTTCTCGCCCACCAGTCCGAAGCGCTCGCGCGTGAAGCCGGGGATGTGATCGAAGAAGAAATCCTGGACCGAGTCCCACAACTCCATGCCGATCCACCAGCCGAGCACGCCGCCGAGCACCGACGCCACGAGACTCACCAACGCATAGAAGTACGAGCGTTTGGGCTTGGCCACCGACAGCGCGATCTGCAGCACGTCGGGCGGGATCGGGAAGAACGAGCTCTCCATGAACGAAATCACGAACAGCGCCGGCGTGCCGTAGGGCGTGTCCGCCCAGCCGAGCACCCAGTTGTAGAGGCGCTTGACGACGTTGGGCTTCTTGGCCGGTGCGGCGGCTTCGGTGCTGGGCGGGGGCGTCATGGGGAGGTGTGCTTCGGCGCTCGGGGGCGCAAGACGTTAGCGCGGGGGCCGCAGGAGCGCGACGCACGGCGCGGATCGACGCGCATCAACGCGCCTGCGCCTCGCGCGCGAGCCGTTCGCGCACCTCGCCCAGGAAGTAGCGCGCGCCTTCGAGCCTGGGCTCCAGCGCGAGCGCTCGCTCGTAGGCCGCCGCAGCCTCCGCAAGACGCCCGCTCTCGCGCAGCGCGTTGCCCAGGTTGAAGTGCGCCTCAGCCCGCCGCGGCTCGAGCGCCACGACGCGCGAGTGGTTGGCGATGGCCTCCTCGTGCCGCCCCAGCGCCTGCAGCGCCGAGCCCTGGTTCGCGAGCGCCTCGACATAGTCCGGCCGCAGCTCGAGGGCGCGCGCGTAGTGCTCGAGCGCGTCCGCGTAGCGTTCGCGCGAGTACATCGCGTTGCCCAGGTTGTTGTGCGCCGCGAGCAGCTCCGGATCGAGCTGCAAGGCCGCGCGGTAGTCCTCCACCGCTTCGTCGAAACGCCCCAGCGCCAGCTTGCTCGTGCCCAACGCACTGCGCGCCGCCGCCTGCCTGGGATCGAGCTCGAGCGCGATCTCGAACTGCGTGACCGCATCCGCGTGGCGTCGCAGGCTCTGCAGCGTCACCCCCAGGTTGTAGCGCACGGCAGGCAAGTCCTGCTCGACGCGCAGCGCGGCTTGGAAGTGCTCGAGCGCTTCGTCGAAGCGACGCTGCGAATGGCGCACCAGCCCGAGGTTGTTGTGCGCCATCCATGCCTGTGGGTTCTTCGCGAGCGTGTCCGTCCACAGACTCTCGAGGTCGCGGAAGACCGCTTGATGGGACCAGCTCTTCGCTCCCAGCGCGCACAGCGCGAGCAGCGCGACCGGCGTGGCCGCGCGCGCGACTCCGATGCGCCGCGCGCCGCTCACGAGCGCCGCAGCCGCCAGCGCGCACCAGGCCGGCAGCGCGAAGTACTGCCAGTGGTCGGCCACCAGCGAGTAGCGCATGAAGTACACGTCGATCAGGCCCAGCGTCGGCGCGAGCGCGATCACATAGCACGACAGCGCGGCCAACGGACCTCGTCCGAGCGACTCGCGCGCGAGCCAGGCCGCGGCGAACGCGAAGGCGAGCATCGCCGCGGGCAGCAGCGATGTCGCCGAACTCTCGTCCAGACTCCAGCGCGGGTACACGAAGCACAGCTCGAGCGGCGCCAGCGCCTTGCCCAGGTAGAACCACACCGCGCGCCCGGCCGTGAGCAGGCGCGAGCCGAGTCCGTCGTCGCGGATCACGCTCTCGCGGATCGCGTTGGTCGACTGGAACCAGACCGTGACGGCGCCGAGCACGGCCGCTGCTGCGAAGTGCGGCGCCGAGCGCAACACATCCGCTCGCTCGATGCGCCCGCGTCGCCACCAGGCCAGCACGAGCAGGATCGGCGGCAGCACCACGGAGCTCGTCTTGGCGAGCAGCGACAGCACGAACACGCCGAACGAGCTCCAGCGCAAGCGCGCGGACCGCGGCCCGTCCTCGGCCCGCAAGTACAGGAGCGCGGACGCAGCGCACAGCGCGAGCGAGAGCGTGTTCTTGCGCTCGGTGATCCACGACACCGACTCGACGCACACCGGATGCGCTGCGAACAGCGCCGCGCCGAGCCACGCGCCAGGAAGCGCCAGCCGCGCGAAGATGCGCCACAGCAGCACACAGCTCAGCGCGTGCAACGCGACGTTCACCGCGTGAAATCCGCTCGCCGCGCCGCCCCACAGCCGCCACTCGAGCCACAGCAGGCTCGAGGTCAGCGGCCAATAGTCGGGGGCCTCGCGCGTGAACCACAGCCGCCACAGCCCGTCGCTGGCGTGGATCAGGCGGTTGTGCGTGACGAAGGTGTCGTCGTCCCAGATGAACCCGGCGTCGAACGAGGGCGCGTAGAGCGCGAGCACGAGCGCCACGAGGGCCAGGGCCGGCAGGGCGCTCGCCGAGCGCGTGGTCGGAGGTTGGAGCACGAGCCGCACGCTAGCGAGCGTCGTCTCGCGGCAGATGAAGGCCGAGGCGGCTCGGCGCGCGGAGTTCGCCGGATTTCTCCAAGGGTTCGAGCCCGACCTTGCGTGATCGCTCCTGCACCGGGCCACGCGCCCCATTCCAAACGAGCCTTTCGATGCCCTCGACGTTGTTCCTCACCCTGCTGGCCGCGGCGTTGCCCGGCCCCCAACTCCATGCGGCCGCTTCGCCGCTCTCCCACGAGTTCACCGCCCCCGTCAAGCTCGCCGCCCCGGCCCCCTCGGACGCGCCCGACCCCAAGACGGCGGCCTTCCAAGCCTCGCAGGCCGGCGCTCCGGCGAGTTCGCCGCTCGAACGCGCGCTGTGCACTCCCGACGGCCGCCCCGACCTCTCGCAGCCGCACTTCGCGCTGGCCGCGGACGGTTGGTGGGTGCTCGGCGCGGACTTCAAGGCGCGCTTCGGCCCCGACGGCTTCGACTTCACGCCGCAGCTCGGCGCGCGCGCGCCGCGCAACTTTCCGGTGGCGCTCGACCTCGCGCTCGCGGCGTGCGCCGGCGCGCCACTGGGGTTCGACGCGCTCGCCGAACCCGAGCTGAGCGGCGACAGCGTGCGCTACTTCCGCGGCGCGTTCGAAGAGCGCTACGACGTGAGTCCGCGCGGCGTCGAGCAGTCGTTCGTGTTCACGCAGCTCCCCCGGCGCGGCGAGCTGCGCATCGAGTTCAACTTCGAGAGCGAGCTCGAGGCCCGCGTCCACGGCGCGGGCGTTCGCTTCGAGGGCGCGCACGGCGGCGTGGACGTGAGCGGCGTCAAGCTGTTCGACGCGCGCGGCGCCAGTCTCGAGCTGCCGCTGCAGCTCGACGGCCAGCGCCTGGCGCTCGTCGCACCGGCCGAATTCGTCGCCGCAGCGCACCTGCCGCTGACCATCGACCCGGTCTTCAGCACCTTCTCGATCGACGCGACGAACCTCGACATGCTCGCTCCCGACGCGGCCTACGACTCCGCCGCCGGCGTGTGGCGCAGCGTCGCGCTGCGCTCGTTCAGCGCGAGCGACACGGACGTGTGGACCGTCGCGCTCGACGCGCAGGGCGTCGCCGTCGCAGGCAGCTCGAACTGGGTCGACATCACCGCCGAGCGCTGGTCGCACGCGCGCATCGCGCACAACGCGCTCGCCGCGCGCTTCCTGGTCGTCGCGGAAGCAGGCCCCGTCGGCTCACGGCGCATCAAGGGACGCCTGGCGACCTCGACGGACAACCAACTCGGCGCCGTTCAGACCCTCGACGGCGGCGAGGCCGGCGAGAAGCTGCGCCCCGATGTCGGCGGCGATCCCGAGCTCTCGGGTCCGACGTACTTCTGCGTGGTGTGGCAGCGCGACCTCGTGCCCAGCGACACCGACGTGCACGCGCGGCTCGTGAAGGGCTCGGGAACGCCCTTCGGGGCGACGCTGATGATCGACAACAGCGGTCCGACCTTGGATGCGTATCCGGCCATCACCGACAGCAACGGCAAGCTGCCCTTCTCGAGCCAGGAGTGGATGATCGTGTGGCAGCGCGACCTGGGCGGCAACGCCGACATCCGCGCGGCGCGCGTGCGCTGGGACGGCCAGTTGACGCAGCCCTCGTTCGTGACGCAGAGCACGCCGCAGGCGGAGTACCTGCCGGTCGTGGCCGGCCCGCTGGACGACCTCGGCGACGGTCGGCGCTACATGATCGCCTACCAGGTGTTCACCAGCGCGAACAACAGCGACGTCGAGGTGCGCACGCTCGAAGGCACGCAGGTGGTGGGCCAGATGAACCTCTCGATCGTGCAGCCCACCGGCGACGCCAACCAGTTCGCGCCGAGCATCTGCACCGACGGCTACCAGTTCTCGGTCGCGTACTGCGACGACTGGCTCGCGCCGGGCGCGCCGGACATCTGCGTCGACCACGTCGCCGTCGGCACGCTGAGCAACCAGACCACGCTGCTGATCGGCCGCGAGGTGCTGAGCTCGGCCTTCGAACTCGAGACAGCGCCGCGCATCGTCTCGACGCACTCCGGCGGCGGCGTAGGTTCGCGCTCGCTCGTCGTGTGGGACATCCTGCGCGGCTCGCACCGCGACGTGCTCGGCGCGTTCGTCGGCGCCTCGAAGGGCCTTCCGCCCGAGGCATTCTGCTTCGGCACGGCTCAGGACTGCCCATGCGGCAACGTCGGCAACCCCAACCGCGGCTGCGCCAACAGCTACAACCTGTTCGGCGCGGCGCTGTCGCACAACGCGGGCTGGGCGAGCCTCGCGCAGGACGACTTGCGCTTCCTGATCAGCGGCGTGAAGCCGGGCGTGTCGTGCCTCGTGTTCGCGAGCGCTTCGCACTCGCTCGGTGGAGCGCCCTTCGGCGACGGGCGGCGCTGCGTGCTCAGCCCGACGCAACGCGGACGACTGTTGCAAGCGAGCGGCGGCTCGGCGCTCTACCCGCAGACCGGCGACGCTCCGCTCTCCGCACTCGGCGCGGCGCACCTGGGCGGCGACGTGCGCTACTACCAATCCTGGTACCGCGACTCCGCAGCCTTCTGCGGTGCGGGGAACTTCAACCTCACCAACGCGCAGAAGGTGATCTGGATTCCCTGACGCGCGCGTGCAGGTGAGCGACGAGGCGGCGTGGAGCAGCGGCTCCGCGCCGCCTCGACTCAGTGCTGCGCAGGACGATTGCGTTCGACGCGCGCGCGCAGTGCGTCGAGCTTCCAACCGCGCGAAACGCCGTCCGCGAAGTGCGCCCACAGACGCGTGCCATCCGGCGAGAAGGCCGCGCCGCGCGCTGCGCCAGCCTTGGGATCGAAGCGCGCGAGCTCGACGCCGCTGGAGACGTCCCACACGCGCACGAGGCCGTCGAAGCCCGACGAGGCGAGCCAGCGCTCAGTCGGATCGAGCGCCAGCGCGGTGACCGGACCCTCGTGGCCCAGCATGCGCGCAGTCGTGCTCGCTGAAGCGCGTTCTACGCGCGCGATCCCGCCCTCGAGGTCGGCCACGAACAGCGCTTCGTCGAACGGCCAGAACAGCACGCCCACCGAGGCCGCGGCTTCGAACTCGAGCTTCAACTCGCCGCTCACGGTCGAGAGCACACACACCCGCGCGCCGCGCAGCGCAACCGCCAGCTCGCGCCCATCCGGCGACCAAGCGAGCCGTCCTGTCGAGGGCGTAGGCAGCGCGAGCGTGCGCTCCAGCCGCGGCGGGTCGAGGCGCCACAGCTCAACGCCGGCGCCGTGCAGCGTCAGCGCCATCCGCTCGCCCGTCGCATCGAAGGCGAGCGCGTTGAGCGCGGCCCCCGAGGACGCAAAGCGCACGACGGGCGCGCTCGGATCGAGCGGCGCGAGCTGGACCTGTCCATCGTCGCCGCCGACAGCGCACCAACGACCGCGCGAGTCGAAGCGCAGCGACTGGAGGCGCGCGCCGCTCGGTTGAACCTCGCGCAGGAGCGCGCCATCGCTCAACCGGCGCAGTTGAACGGCCGGCGAGCCTTCGAACACCGCGAACACGTCGTGCGCCGGCGCGAACTGCCCGAAGGCGCGCGCATGGCCGAGTGGCTCATGGCGCTCGACGGCGTCGTCTGCGCCGAGCGTCCACAGCCGCGCCGGTCCCGCGAGTTCGGCGCACCAAGCGCCCGCACCGCCGTTGAGCAAGCGCGCGAGGTAGGCCGAACCGCTCGCGGACGTGGGCCAGGCCGGCGCTTCGCGCCCGTCGAGCCGCACGAGCGCGGCGCGCAAACTCGAGCCCAGCAGAACGAGGCCTCCGCACGTGTCGAGGCTCGACACGCTGGCGAGTTCCAGGTCGCGGCGTTCGAGCTCCACTCCGCTGGCTGGATCGAACACGCGTAGCGCGCCTTGGGCTGTCGCCACGACCAGCCGGCCCGCGACAGCGTCGAGCGCGGCGTGCGCCGCCTCGGGCGCGCTCGCGACCCACAGCGGCGCGGCGTTCGCCTCCGCCAGATCGAGCGCGCGCAGCTCTGCGCCGTCGAGCGCGTAGGCGCGCGAGCCATCGCTCGACACGAGCAACGCGCGCAGCTCGCGACCCGACTCCGGCCACTGCGCCAGCGTCGCGCCATCGTGCAACGCAAGCGTCTGCAGCGCCCCGCGCGGAGCACTGGCGACGATCGCACTCGGTTCGCGCGCGGCCGCGAGCAGCACCGGCACGCCGGGGTTCACGTCGCGCCGCCAACGCACGACGCCGCTCACGCGCTCGAGCAGCGCGAGCGTCCCGGATCCGCCTCCGACGGCGAAGCCCTGCTCGCCAAGGTGTGCGATCGCGGTCACGCCGCGCTCGACGACGTTCGAATACGTGCGGAAGGCGCTGCGCTCGCTGTTGCAGACCACGAGCGTCCCGTCGTGCGAGCCCAGGCAAGCCTCGCGCTCGTCCGCGGTGACTGCGATGGCCGAGAAGGCGCCGCTGGCCGAAGTGAACGTCGCGTCGCAGGGCTGGCGCGCGTAGAGCTCCATCAGCGCCCACTGCGAGCGCGCGTCGTCTTCGCGCCAGTGCTCGGTCCACAGCGCCGACTCGGCCGCCGCGAGCCGCTCGAAGGCCCCGAGCACGCGGCCGCGCTCGATGTTCGCCGCGCGCGCTTCCGCACGACTCTCGAGCGCGTGGCGCCGCGACTGGACCGCGAATGCCACCAGCGCGACGAGCAGCAGCGCGAGCGCCGCACTCAGCGCGCGGTGGCGGCGCACCTGCTTGCCGAGCACGTAGAGCATCGACGGCGGGCGCGCGCTGACGGGCTCGTCGGCGAGAAAGCGCCGCAAATCCGCGGCGAATTCGGCCGCCGAGGCGTAGCGGCGCACGCGGTCCTTCTCGAGCGCCTTGGCGCAGATCGCGTCGAGGTCGCGCGGCACGCCGGGCGCGCGCTCGCTGGGGCGCGGCGCGGCGCGCTCACGGATGGCTTCGATCACTTGCGCGAGCGCGCGGCCCTCGACCTCGACCAGCGGCACGCCTGCGAAGAGCTCGTACGCAATCGCTCCGAGCGCGTACACATCGGCTTGCGCGCCGACTTCATCGGGATCGCCGCCGACCTGCTCGGGACTCATGTAGGCCAGCGTCCCGACGAGTTGCCCCGCCAGCGTGGCGACGCGCGCGCTGTCGTCGTCGAGCAGCCGCGCGACGCCGAAGTCGAGCACCTTGGGCGCGCCGTCGGCGGCCACAAGAATGTTGGCCGGCTTGAGGTCGCGGTGGATCACACGCCGGCCGTGCGCGTGCTGAACGGCGTCAGCGATCTTCGCGAGCAACGCTGCGCGTTCTCGCAGGTCCAAGCGCCGCTCGACGACATGCGCGAGCAGCGGCCGACCGTCGATGAACTCCAGCACCAGACAGGCCTGCGGCCCGTGTCCGACGTCGACCAGGCCGAACTCGAACACCTGCGCGATGCACGGATGGTGCAGTCGCCCCAGCGCGTGGGCCTCGAGCTCGAAACGCGCGAGCGCGCGGCGCGAACTGCGCCCGCCCTGGAGCACCTTGAGCGCGACGCGCCGGCGGGGAACGGCCTGCTCGGCTTCGTACACGACGCCCATTCCGCCCTCGCCGATGCGGCGCACGATGCGGTAGTCGCCGCGCACGCGTGGCGGGGACTCGCTGCGCTCCCCCGCCTCCGCGCGCGGCTCGTGCGCGGATCCGCTGCCCGCCGCGACCACGCGCACGCCGAGCCCATCGCTGCTGCGCGCTCCGACGGCCGCGTCGGCGGCGAGCATGCGGCGCAGCTCATGCGCGAGCGCGACGTCGTCGCCGCACTCACTCGCGATCCAGGCCTCGCGCGCGGCGGAATCGAGCTCGAGCGCGCGCCCGAACAGCTCCATCATCCGCGCGAAACGCTGCGAATCGTCGAATGCAGGGCGATCAGCTTGCATGGACTGTGCGGCGAACTCGTGCGTGTCGACGGCGCCGCGCTCGTGGTGTTGCGCGCAGCTCCCACCAGGTTCGTCGCGAGCATGCGACAGCTCGACGCCGCGCTGCGCTCGCCCGTAGTCCGCCGCTCCGCTCGCTGTGGAGCGATGCTGTGGCAGCGCCGCAGCCGGCTCTCGATCGAACGCGGCCGCAGCAGATCGCGGTGCGAAGCATGAGTGAGCGCACCTAACCCAACCGCGTAGCGAGCCACGCGCGCGCCGCGCGCCACTCGGCCTCGACCGTGCTCAGCGACACGCCCAGGTGCTCGGCGGTTTCCTTGGCGCTCAGCCCCGCGAGGAAACGCAGCTCCACGACTTGCTGCTTGCGCGGATCGAAGCGCGCCAGTTGCTCGAGCGCGTCGTCGAGCGCGACCACGTCGAACTCGACCGCGCCGCCGCCCGCGGCGAAGTCCTCGTGCAGGCTGACGCGCCGCCAGGCCTCGCCGCCGCGCTTGAGCGCGCGCCGCTCGCGCGCGTAGTCCGTGAGCACCTGGCGCATGGCCTTGGCGGCGACCGCGAAGTAGTGCGCGCGGCTCTCGAACGACTCCGGCGCGCGATCGGCGAGCTTGAGGAAGGCCTCGTGGACCACCGCGGTCGGCTGCAGCGTCGCGTTCGCGCCGCCGCGGCGCAGGTACGAGCCCGCGAGGTCGCGCAACTGGACGTAGACCTGCTCGAGCAATTGCGGGGACGTCGCGCCGTCCCCACGCTGCGCGCGGTCGCGTCCAGTGTCGTGCTCACGGTCGCCAGTCATTCATTCTCCAGAGTAAGGTCTGGCCGCGCCGCCGAGGCGCGCGCGCGCGAACCTCCGCGCGCGGCGCTGCACCGCGCTCGATTTCGCCCGTGCGCCGCGTCCAAATCACGGGGCGTTGCGAACGGATTTCCAAGTGCCCCACGTGTCCCCCAAGCGCACCCCGCCCGCGTTCACCGTCCCCGCGCTGCCGGCGCGTCGGCCCAAGGCACTGCGCCGGCTCGTCGTCGTGCTCGGCGACCAGCTCGATCCGCGCTCCGCAGCCTTCGAGGGCTTCGAGCGCGAGCGCGACGGCGTGTTCCTGGCCGAGACGGCGAGCGAGAGCGAGGTGGTGTGGAGCAGCAAGCAGCGCACAGCGCTGTTCCTCGCTGCGATGCGCCACTTCGCGCAGGCGCTGCACGACTCGGGCGTGAACGTGCGCTACTCGCGGCTCGACGACGAGAGCAACACCCAGGATCTGGTGGCCGAGCTGCGGCGCGCAATCGAGGTGCTGCGACCTGCCGAAGTGGTCGCGCTCGAGCCGGGCGAGTGGCGTTTGCGCGAGGCGTTGCGCGAGCTTGGGGTTCGACTCGTCGACGACGCGAGCTTCTACTGCTCGCACGAGCGCTTCGAGCAGCACGCGCGCGGCCGCAAGCAGCTGCGCATGGAGTTCTTCTACCGCGAGATGCGGCGCGAGCACGGCGTGCTGATGGACGGCGACGCGCCCGCGGGGGCGGAGTGGAACTTCGACAGCGAGAACCGCAAGTCCTTCGGCGCGCAAGGTCCGGGCGAAGTGCCGCCGCGCACGCGCTTCGAGCCCGACGCGCTGACGCGCGAGGTGCTCGAGCTCGTCGAACGACGCTTCGCGGCGCATCCCGGCTCGCTCGCGGACTTCGCCTGGCCCGTGACGCCCGCACAGGCGCGCGCTGCGCTCACCGAGTTCATCGAGCAGCGCCTCGCGCGCTTCGGCGACCACCAGGACGCGATGTGGACTGGCGAGGCCTGGCTCTACCACTCGCACATCTCGGCCGCGCTCAACTTGAAGCTGCTCGATCCGCGCGAGGCCGTGAACGCCGCCGAGCGCGCGTACCGCACGGGCCGCGCGCCGCTCGCCGCGGTCGAGGGCTTCGTGCGGCAGATCCTCGGCTGGCGCGAGTACGTGCGCGGCGTGTACTGGCGCTTCATGCCCCAGTACCTCGAACGCAACGCGCTCGGCGCCGAGCTCGACCTGCCGGAGTTCTACTGGACCGGCGCGACGAACATGCGCTGCGTGAGCGAGGTCGTGCAACAGACGCTCGCGACCGGCTACGCGCACCACATCCAACGCCTGATGGTCACCGGCCTGTTCGCGCTGCTCTACGGCGCGCGGCCCGCCGAGGTGCACCGCTGGTACCTCGCCGTGTACGTCGACGCGGTCGAGTGGGTCGAGCTGCCCAACACGCTCGGCATGAGCCAGTTCGCCGACGGCGGCGTGATGGCCTCCAAGCCCTACGTCGCGTCGGGCAAGTACATCGCGCGCATGAGCAACTACTGTCGCTCTTGCCGCTTCGATCCCGACGAAGCGAGCGGCCCGAACGCGTGCCCGTTCACCACGCTGTACTGGGACTTCCTCGCGCGCCACCGCGACGGGCTGGCCTCCAATCCGCGCATGGTGATGCAGCTAAAGAACCTCGCGCGTCTCGCGCCGGCCAAGCTCGCCGCGATACGCGCGCGGGCGGCGGAATTGCGCGCTCAGCCGTCTTTGCTGAATCGCAGCGCATCATGATCGCTCGGCCCGAGGTGGTGGGCCATGTAGGACTCGAACCTACGACCAAGCGATTATGAGTCGCCTGCTCTAACCGACTGAGCTAATGGCCCGCGCGAGGATGCGCAGGATAGCGCCGGGGCGGGGTCAGGGACGGAGCCCGAAACAGACGGCGTCGCTGCGGCCGCACTGGAACGAGCTCGCCGGGTCGCGGAACCAGAACTGTGCGCACACGAGTTCGCCAGCGACCAGCGCCGGGTCGACGCCGCTCGCGAGGCGCGCGCCGAAGTCGAAGGTGTGCACGCCCGAGCAGTCGTTCGCCGGCGCCGGGTTGCCGCCGGAGTTCGTCACCGCGGTCCGCACGGTCGGCGCGCGAACGCAGAGGTAGCCGCCTTGGAAGGCGAGGAGTTGCGGGGTGAAGCCGTAGAACAGCAGGCCGCTGCGTTGGTTGAGGACCTGCGTGCACTCGAGCGTGAAGGGCGCGCCGGAGAGCGAGGGTGCGCCGCTCCAGCCGATGGCGGGCGTGCAGCCCAGGGAGTTGACCTTGCTCGTGCAGTAGCGCTGCGGCGGCGGCGAGTAGGAGGCGTCGAAGGGCAGCGCTCCGATGTCGCCGCGCGAGCCGTCGGGATCGAAGAAGAGCGAAGGGTGACCTGCGTCGATGCAGGGCGAACCCGGACGCAGCCGGAAGTCCCCCAGGAGCGGGTTCCACAGCTCGGGGTCGACGAGGAGGTTGTCGCACTGCGGACAAAAGTCGTTGTCCAGCACGCACCACTCAACCGTAGTGCCAAAGCCCGTGAAGTCACCCGCAGGCGCGCCGTTGCCCCAAACGATGCTGTTCGACATGCGCAGCACCGCCAGCGGGCCCATCTCGATCCCCGCGCCGCCGTTGCCGTAGATCGTGCAGCTCTCGATCTGTGCGTCGTAGTTCTGCGCGATCCCGATGCCAGCGTTCCCGGTCACGATGCAGCGCCGGATCCAGGCGTTGCCTTCCCCCACGGAGGGCACGCGGATCGCCGGACCGCCCTGCGCCCCGGTCACGGTGAAGCCCTCGAAGAAGCACCCGGTCGCGTCGAGCAGCACCACCGTTCCCGGGCCCGCCGCGCGCACGGTCGTGAGCGTGGGACCGCCCTCCGCGCGCAGGGTGATGCGCTTGCCGCGCATCTGGATGTTCTCGACGTAGGTCCCAGGTGCGACCAGCAGCAAGTCGCCATGCACCGTAGTCGGCGCGTCGATCGCGACTTGAAGTGCGTTGAAGGGCGCGCCCGGCGAGCCATTGCCGCCCGGCGCCGCGGCCGCGTCGACCCGCCACGTGCTCTGCGCTGCCGCCGTCGCCGCAGCGCACGCCCAGACCATCAGACTCCCAATCACCGTCGACAAGTGGCGTTCCATGTGCGTTTCCTCCGAGTTCGACCGTCGCAGCCTCGGCGCGTCTCGTCCGCGCTTGCGCCCCGAGAGATTCCACGCCGGACGAGACGGGTTTCGTGATTCGCAGAATCTGCCGCAGAGCAGAGCTTCCAGGTCGCCCGGCAACTCGTCGTCCAGCCGCCGCCCGGTTGGCCTGGATCAGCTCGGCCGCGCACGCCCGTAACGCGCCGGATCGGCCGCGGATCAGGCTGACGTCGGCGCCCTCTTCTTGCGGCGCCGCAGTCCTTCGACCACCTGGCCGCACACCCGATGAGCTTCGCACTCGCGCGCTTCGCGTTCTTTTCCCTCGCCGCCACCTCGCTCGCCCGCGCGCAGTCCGAGCTGCAGAGCTACTTCGGGCCGAGCAACTCGCGCGCAGGGACCTCGCTGGAGGGCGTCGGCGACCTGAACGGCGACGGATACGCCGACCTGCTCGTCGGCCGGCCGGGCAGCGACGGCGGACGCGGCCAACTCGTGTGCGTGTCGGGGCGCTACTTGGGCGGACAGGGCGGTTCGATCCTCCTGTGGACCTGGTCGCCCGGAGCGGCGAATGCGAGCGCCGACGCGGGCTTCGGACACGCGCTGACGTCCATCGACGACCTCGACGGCGACGGGCTGCGAGAGATCGTGGTCGGCGCGCCGTTCGACGATGCAGGCGGATCGAACGCGGGCGCGGTGTTCTTCCTGCGCGGCTCGGCGAGCGCACCGACGCTGCTGCGCAAGATCAACGGCGAGGTAGCGGGCGACCGGTTCGGATGGGCGCTCGACGGCGCGAACGACCTCAACCTCGACGGCAAGGACGACGTCGCCGTCGGCGCGCCGCTGCACGACACCGTCAGCGCCAACGTGGGCGTGGTCTACAAGGTCTCGGGCGGCGCGGCGCTGACCGGCGCAGCTTGGAAGATCGGCGAAGTGAACGGGCTCTTCCCTGGCGAGCAGCTCGGCTCCAGCGTGCTCGCGGGCGTGAACCTGAGTGGCGATTCCTTCGGAGAGATCGTCGCCGGCGCGCCGTTCGCCGCCTTCCTCAACGAGAGCAGCCGCGGCGCGGTGCGCGTCTACGACGGAACGGACCTGTCGATCGAGGGCTCCTACTACGGGACCATCGGCGACTTGTGGGGCTGGGCGCTGGCCGGGCTCTCGGACTTCAACGGCGACGGATTCGCCGACGTGCTCATCGGCGCACCGGGCAGCGACTTGGGCGGTGTCGACGCTGGCCGCGCCGTGTTGCTGTCGGGCCGCGAGATGTTCGGCCAGAACTCGCTGTACGAGGAGATCGCGGAGTGGACCGGCACCAGGCCGGCCAGCGCTTTCGGCCAGGCCGTCGCGTGGACGCGGGACGTGAGTGGAGACGGCCTGCCTGACTTGCTGGTCGGCGCACCTGGCTACGAACCGCTCTTGTTCGGCGCGAACAACGGCGCGGTGTACGTGTTCTCCGGCGCGAGCCTCGAACGCGTCGGATTCCTGCAGGGCGAGGCGGACGAGTCGCTCGGCGACAGTCTCTCCAATGCGGGCCAGCTGGGTCTCGACGCGGACATCGACGGCGACGGCGTGCGCGACTTCTTCGCGGCCGGCAGCAGCTGCGACTCGGTCGCGACGAACGGCGGCGTGGTCAAGGGCATCAGCCTCTACCCCAGCTCGCCCGTGACGTACTGCACGGGCAAGACGAACAGTCTGGGCTGCATTCCGGGCGTCACGCGCAGCGGCGCGCCGAGCCTCTCGAGCGCGAGCCCTTTCACCGTCAGCGCGGTCAACATCGTGAATCAGAAGCAGGGCCTGTTGTTCTACGGCTTCGCGCCCGAGAGCGCGTCGTTCCAGGGCGGCACGTTGTGCGTCGCTTCGCCGACGACGCGCACGCCGGTGCAGAGCTCGGGCGGGTCGTCGAGCGGCGCGGACTGCACGGGGACGTTCGCGTTCGACTTCAACGCACGCATCCAGTCAGGCATCGACCCGGCGCTCAGCCTGGGCGCGGAGGTGTACTGCCAATACTGGTCGCGCGATCCGCAGAGCCCTTCGACGACGAGCTTGACGAACGCGCTGCGTTTCCTCGTGCAGCCGTGACGTCTTAGCGCAAGGGCCCAGCGGGCGAGCGATCGCACGCAGCCAGCGCTGACCGCCGAGGAGTTCGCTCACAGCAGTTCTTGATGGGTCTGTTCGAGCGCGACTTCCACGGGATGGCGACTGGGGTCCGCCTCGAGTTCCGGTTGTCTCGCTGTCCAAGCTCCGGCCACTCTGGTTGAGCGACGGATGCGGTCGGCGCACGTGAACGCACGCTGACGCGCTCAACGCGCTTGGCTCGCGCGCCGCAGCTCCAGGGCATCGAGCACCAATTCGAGCGCGCGGTCGAACTCCGCGGCGAAGCTGTAGCCGGGTTGCATCACGTGCACCTGCGTGAACTCGCGCAAGTGCGGAAACTGCTCCCCCGCCGAGTGCGCGAGCATGGACTTCGCCAGGCGACGGGCCTCGGCGCCGGTGCGGAACGGAAGGCTCAGTTCGGTCATCACGAAGCCGTAGACGAAGCTGTCGAGCAACGCGTAGGCGACGGCGGAGAGCTGCACGCTGAAACCCGCGGCGCGCAAGACGCCGAGCACCGCGTCGTGGTGCGCGAGCGTCACCATCGACGGCGTCGTGCGCGAGTCGAGCAGGCGCACTGCCCACGGATGCCGGAGCAGTGCACGCCGCATGGAGTGCATTCGTTCTCGGAGCGCGGGACGCCACTGCGAGCCGCTGTGCGGAGCGTCGAACTGCTCGAACACGTGCTCCACCATGCCGTCCAGGATCGCGTCCTTGTGCGCGAAGTGGTGGTAGAGCGACATCGCTTCGCAGCCCAGCTCGCGCGCCAGCCTGCGCATGCTGAGCTCTTCGAGTCCGTCGGTGTCCGCGATGCGCACCGCCGCCTTCAACGCCGCCTCGCGCGTAACCGGCGCCTTGCGCGCGCGTCGCGGGCCGCCTCTGGACGAATTCGCCTTGGCCATGCGGGCACCTTACAGTGTAAGTCCCATGGAAACACAACTCGCACGCCAGTCAGCTCGCGCGACGCAGCCGTCTGCGCACGCCCTCCCGCTGACGATGCGCGCGATCGTGCAGGACCGCTACGGCCCCAGCTCCGTGTTGCGCGTGGACGAGCTCCCGCTCCCCACACCCGCCGCGGGCGAAGTGCTCGTGCGCGTGGTCGCCGCCGGCGTCGACCGGGGCGTGTGGCACTTGATGGTCGGCCGCCCGTATCCGTTGCGCGCCGTGTTCGGACTTCTCCGACCCAAGCAGCGTGTTCCCGGGCTCGACCTCGCCGGCGTCGTCGCCGCCGTGGGGCCGCAGGTCGAGCGCTGGTCGGTGGGCGACGCCGTGTTCGGCATCGGTCGCGGCACGTACGCGCAATTCGCCTGCGCGCGCGCCGACAAACTCGCCCGCGCGCCGGCGAACCTCCGGCTCGAGCGCTGCGGCGTGCTCGCCATGTCGGGGCTCACGGCCCTGCAGGCGCTGCGCGACGCGACAGCGGTGAAGGCCGGCGAGCGTGTGCTCGTGCTCGGCGCAGCGGGCGGCGTCGGACACTTCGCGGTGCAGCTCGCGCGCGCACTTGGCGCGCACGTCACCGGCGTGTGCAGCGCCGAGAAGCTCGACTTCGTGCGCAGCCTCGGCGCACACGCGGTGCTCGACTACCGCCGCGACGACTTCGCCGCCGCGTCGCAGCGCTTCGACGCGATCATCGACATCGCCGGCAACGCCCCGCTCGCACGCCTGCGTCGCGCGCTCGCGCCGCGTGGACGCGTCGCCTTCGTCGGCGGCGAGAACGGCGGCGAGTGGACCTTCGGCCTCGAGCGCCAACTGGCCGGCGCGCTGCTCTCGCGCTTTGGGACCCAACGTTTCGTTCCCTTCCTCGCGCACGAAGACGGCGCGGACATGGCGCAACTGGCTGCACGCGTCGACTCAGGCGAGCTGGCGCCGCACGTCGAGCGCGTCTTCGCCCTGGAGGACGCGCCACGCGCGTTGGCCGAACTCGAAGCCGGGCGCGTGCGCGGGAAGTTCGCCATCGCACTGCCTGCAGAGTGATCGTCCGCCGCATTTCCGTCCTGCCACCCGCGGGCTGGTGAGCACGACGAAGCGACTCGGAGTCGCACTGAACCCTCGACCCGGTCGCGTCGCACTTCACCTCACTCCGGCGCGGCCAGCTCCTTCAGTCCGCGCTCGAACGACTTCGCTGTGACGACCACGGGCTCGCCCGCGTTGCGATGCGCTGCGAGGAACTCGTCGAGTCCCTTCTCGTGCCGCTCCGTGGGAGCATCCCACGTGACTTGAACGGGCACGGCGCGCCCGTTGTGCTCGACGACGAAATCGACCTCGCGCTCTCCGCGCCAGTGGTGCACGGCGCCGAAGCGCTGGCGGAGCACCAGGTAGGTCGCCGCTTCAAGCGACTTGCAGCGGTCGGCGCCTGTCGACGTGATGCAAACACGCCGCAGGCCGGTGTCGATGGGGTAGTACTTCGACTGCCGAACCAAGCGCTTGCGCAGCGACCACGCGAAGTACGGACAGCTCAGCGCGAGGTACGCGCTCTCGATCGCTTCGACATACAGGCCAGCCGTGTCCGTCGACACGCCGAGAGCCGCCGCCGCGCGGCGCAGACTCAGCTCGGCGCCGCTGGACTCCATCAGCATCTGCGCCAGTTGGCGCAGCGGCGTGCTCGAGCGAGCGCCCACACGTTCGCGCACGTCGCGCTCGACGATGTCCTGCATGTAGCCGCGCAGGATGAGGTCTCGATCCGGCGAGGCAGCCGTCGCGGGAAAGCCCCCGCAGTCGAGGTAGTCCTCGAGGGTCGTCTTGGGGCGGGCGCGGCGAAACTCGACGAGCGAGAAGGGAAACAGCTCGACGGTGGTGTGTCGGCCGGTGAGCGTCGAGCCCAGCTCTCCGGACAGCAAGTGCGCATTCGAGCCCGTCACGACGAAGCGCCGTCCGCGAGGACGATCGACCTGGGCGCGAATCCAGCGCTGCCAGCCTTCCACCCACTGGATCTCATCCAGGAAGTAGGTCCCCGCTCGCCCGATCCGCGCGTCAAACGCATTGGCGAGGCTCTCGAGCGTCGTCGGTTCGAGGACACCCGCGAGCCTGGGATCCTCGAAGTTCACGTGCAGGCATTGCTCGCGCTCGAGTTCGTAGCGCGCCATCAGCTGTTGCAGGAGTGTCGACTTGCCGCAGCGTCTCACGCCTTGGACGACCAGCACCATGTCCGGCCGCAACTCCACCGGCACGGCGATATCCCGACGCACACTCTTGGGCGGCGAACCGGACCAGAAGCTCTATTGGGCAGCGATCTCCAAGAGCTGCGTTGCGTCCATAGTGTCGACTTGACTCGACACTATGGATGCTGTCGAGCCAGGTCGACACTTTTCACCAGCCCACGCGCCGCGCACCGAACGGACGGGGCCTGGAGAGCGAGAGACTCAACCAACAGGCGCTCCGCGCCCGCGCGCGTCAGCCCCCTCAGCGCAGCCGCCTCGCCGCGACCGCAGCTCAGCTCGGCCGCGCGGGCGCGACCTGCTGCTCGGCCGCGCGAGCCTCGGCTTCTTTCGCGAGCACCGCAGCGAGTTTGAGGCCGTCCTCGGTCGTCGTGCCGTAGGCGTCTTCGAGCCGGACCACGAGCTTGTCCTTCGGATCGAGCGGCTTCGGTCTACGCCACACCTTGCCGCCGAGCATCGTCTTGAGCATGTGCGGCGGCAGGTGGGTGACGCTCGACTACGGAGATACGTCGCTCGCGCAGTCATCACGACGTGCGCGCGGTGCGCTGGCGCGGCGGCCGTCGTACTCGTCACGGACGGGAGTACCAGACGCCAGATCGCCGTTGGCTTGGTCGAGCTGCACGCGCGCCAGCACGAACGACCCGCTGTCAGCGAACACCCAATCCCAACGCCTGCGCCGCCCTGACAATGAGCGCAGCATCGGGCTCACGCCCCAACTCGCCGCAACGCTTGATGTAGTTGCGGGCGGTCATGGCAAGACGTGACCCGTACGCTGCCGCGGATCGTTCGGCGAACGGTATCAACCTCCGCACTGCTTCCTCCGCCGCCGTCAGCGCCTCTTCGCGTCGGCCAAGCTCGCTCAGCCTGTTGCCGAGGTTGTTCAGCGACGACGCGAGGTCGGGCTCGAACGCGTCCGGCCGCAACTTCGCTAGCCGCCGACGAATGGCCACCGCCTCCTCCGCCGCCGTCAGCGCCTCTTCGCGTCGGCCAAGCTCGCTCAGCCTGTTGCCGAGGTTGTTCAGCGACCCTGCCAGGTTGGGCTCGAACGCGTCCGGCCGCGACTGCGCAAGCCGCCGATAC
>WYBT01000047.1 GCA_011525785.1 Planctomycetaceae bacterium | reverse complement strand
GTCAGCGTGGGAGCCTCTGCGGGCACGAACCCGCGCAAGCGGGTCCTGAGCGTGTCCGAGGATCCGATCAACAACGTGGGCCTCGCCCACATCGTCGATCGGCCCTGACAGAGCTACACGCCGCGCGGGCCCCAGGCGCCGCGGGCTCGCGCCGCCTGTCTCATTCGAGGCGCTGCAGATTGAGCGATTGGACGGAGCACGAAGATGACGCTGAACTCAGAGTGGTTACGACGCGCGGTGACTGGGCTTGCTTTGCTGTCGTCGGCCTTGCTCGCGGGCGTCGCGAGCGCGCAATCGACATCATGCGCACCCGTGGAGCTGGCGACCTACCCAGGTCCAGGCCCGGACGAGTACATGGGCCGGCTCTCTGCGATGAGCGCTAGTGGCGAGTGGGCCTTCGCGAATACCCGCGGCGCCTACTCAGGAAGTGGGATCCCCAGCCATATCGTACTAGCGATTCGTGCGCTAGGAACCACGCAGCAGCGCACCTACGTGCTCGCGCCCCCTGTTCAACAGCCTGACATGGGATTCGGGGCATCCATCGATTGCAGCGCTGACGGGACCCGCGTGGTGATCGGACAAGCCAACATCGGCAACACTTCAGTCGAAAGACATGCCTACGTGTTCAAGTTCGACGGCACGAACTGGGCCATGGAGTTCGTCACCACTGGAAACACGTTCAACAGCCTCAATGGGCTCACGGTGGCGATGGACGCCGCCGGAGACCGCATCGCAGTCGGCGACCCTAGTCGTCCGGTGCCTCCGCCGACATCTCCGGGCGAGGGCGCGGTCGACATTTACCGACGCCAACCCAGTGGATGGGTCCACGAGCAGATGCTCACGCTGTCGGCCATCCTCCCGGGTTCGTCGGGGTTCGGCAGCCGCGTGGCGCTCTCCGGTAACGGGAAGTACCTAGGCGTGCGCTCGCCGGGTCCGATCAACGGCCAGATCTGGATGTACCGCCGCACTGGTCAGAGCTGGACCCACGTGGGCAATCTCAGGGAGCCGGTGTCCTACTCGGGCCAGGGCGGCTTCGGATCCTCGCATGCGCTGGACTACACCGGAGACACGGTGGTCGTCGGGAACTTCGGCGACGCGCGCATGGGATACCTCAGCGGCGCGGTCTCGGTTTTCGAAAAGAACGAGCTGCAGCGCTGGGAACTCGTGCAGCAGATGCTGCTGCCCGACATCGGCGTGCAGTACGGACTGGGCTACTCGGTTGCCATCAACGACGCCGGCGATCACATCCTGAGCGGCGCGCCCGGATACGGGTTCAACTTCGGCCAGCACGGCGGCTACGGTGCTGTGTTCGAGTACCGCCGCGAGCCCAACGGCTGGCAGCAGGTCGGATTGCACTTCGCGCCTATGACCGAGCGCACGAACAGCTTCGGCGCGGCAGTCGAGATGTCGCCGAGCGGCGATCTCTGGCTGGTCTCCACTACCTACGCCGACCTCAACGGCTCGCGGTCCGGCGCCGTGCACCTCTTCCGCGCGCCGTGCGCAGCGCCGTCCGCCTATTGCGCGAGCACGCCGACCTCGAACGGCTGCACGCCGCGATTGGGTTGGCAAGGCGCGCCGCGCGGCGGACAACCGGCGGGCTTCGAGATCACGCTCTCGCTGGTCCCCAACCAACGCAGCGGCCTGCTCTTCTACAGCACGAGCGGTCGCAACGCGCTGCCGTGGAACAACGGCACCCTCTGCGTGCAGCCGCCGCTGCGCCGCACTCCACTGCAGCCCTCCGGCGGCTCGCCCGCGCCCGCCAACGACTGCACCGGCAGCCTCTCAGTCGATTTCAACACCTGGATCTCCACCAGCTCCGACTCGACGCTCTTCACCGGCCAGCACGTCTACGCGCAGTTCCTCACGCGCGACCCCGCCGGCGCCGCGCCGCTGCACCTCTCCGAGGCGCTCGACTTCTACATCGGCTACTGAGCGCGGCCGGTCGACCGCGCTCCGCACGGCGGCGCTGCGCGTCGATTTTCGAGAATGCGTGTTGCGGGCGGCGGGCCCGCGCCTTCGAGCTCTGGGGCGGATGCGACCCCGGGCCCGAGTCGGGCTCGGCGACGGTCCGCGCCCAGCGCCATGAAGCTCCACCGCCGATTCCTGCGTCGCAATTTCGCCCCGCTGCTGCTCGCGATCTCCTCCGCTGGCTGCATCCCCGACTGTGAAGGCAGCGGCTCGACGAACCAGGAGCCGCCGCAGTCGTCGCTGAGCTACCCGACGCCGCAGATGCGGCTGTGGGCCACAGCGGCGGCCCAGCCCAACACCCCGGTCGCGTCGGGCTTCACGCCGGTGTCGTTCTTCCTGAACGTTGCGCTGCCCGCCGGACTGACGTTCGACACGCAGACGGGCACGATCGCCGGTACACCCACCACGCCGCAGGTCCAGACCCTCTACAGCGTGGGCGCGCTCACCAATCAGAACTTCAACCACTTCGCCAACGTGCAGATCGAAGTGCTCGACGCGATCGCGCCGAGCGCGCTGAGCTACACGCCGAGCGCGATGACCGTACAAGCCGGCGATCCGCTCACGCCGCTCGTGCCGACGGTGAGCGGCGTGGTCGAGCAGTTCTCGATCGCGCCCGCGCTTCCGCCCGGTCTGGTCCTGGACCCCAGCACCGGACGCATCAGCGGCGCCGCCACCAGCGGCGTCGGTCTCGTTCAGTACACCGTCACGGCCACCAATCCGATCGGCAGCACCCAGGCGACGGTCGCGATCGAGGTCGTTCCCGGGCTCACCACGCGGGGGTATCTCGTCCCCAGCGCGTTCGACGCGACGTTGGATGTGTTCGACGAGCGCGGAACGACGATCGCGCCGATCGACTCGCTGCCGATGGTGGTCCGCCCGCGCGCGGTCGCGGTTTCGAGCGACGGGCGCTGGGTGTACGCCGTGGGTGACGATCAGCACCTGTACCGCAGCGACCGCGATCCGCTCAGCGGGCGGCTGGAGTCGCGCGTCGACCTGGGCGCCGTCGGCGCCGTGCGGCGCTTGCGGGTGAGCGCGGACCGGCGCTACCTCGTCGCCGCCGGCAACAACTTCGTGCGGCGCTGGGACGTCGCGCCCGACGGCAACCTGTGCTGCGCCGTCGACGCGCCCGGTCCTTTCGAGCCCTCGGTGCTGGAGTTCTCGGGCGACGGGCTGGTTCTCGTGGGCTCCTCGGCGCCAGGCGAACTGCGCGTGTACGACCTCGAGCCCAACCTCGCGCTGCGCGGTGCGCCGCTGAACCTGGGCCCGACCACGGTCGTCGCAGCGCTCGACAACTTCGAGCCCGGCGCGAGCTTCTTCGCCGCGACAAGCGTGTACAGCGAGAGCACGAGCTCGTTCAGCGGTTCACTTCGCAGGTTGACGATCTCGACGCCCGCACAGGTCGCCGGCGGCGCGGCGGCCTTGGTGCAGACACAGGCCTTCGACGTCGGACAGCAACTGACCGACGTGCGCTATCGCGCCCCCGACGAGTTGCTCGTCGTCGATCGCAGCGCCGCTCGACTGCAGCACTGGCGGCTCAACTCGCAGGGTGCGATCGTCGCCGGCAGCTCGAGCACATTCGCCGTCGGTCAGGCGCCGTCGCAGGTCCAGCTCGGACTGAGGGACGACGAGCTGTGGGTGCTCGACGAAGACCGCGCCGAGCTGATCCAAGTGGGCATCGGCGGTGGCCAGCCGCCGCTGATGACCGTCCGCGCCCGAGTGCGCACGCGCGCCCAGCCGCTCTCGATCGTGCCCCTGCGCGGAGTCGCCAGCTTCATCTCGACCCAGCAGGTGTTCGTCACCTGCGCCGGGGATTCGACGCTGCTCGCGTTGCGCGCCGGCGCGACTTCGATCGCCTCGCTGCAGCCCGCCGCTCAGGGTCCGGTTGCGACGGGCGCGACTCCGCGCGATGTGGCGGCGCACCCGCGCCTGCCCGTGGTGTACACGGCGAACTGGGGCGCCGCGACGATCGGTGTGTACAGCGTGCAGGAGAGCGACATGTCCTCGAGCTTGCTCGAAGACGAGGCGCTTTCCCCCGGCGCGCGACCGCTGGCGCTCGCGCTCACACCCGGCGGCCGCCATCTGCACGCGATCGATCAGAACGGCCGCGTCGTGACCTTCACGGTCTCCGACAGCAACGGCGAGCTCGACGCCGTCAGCGGCCAGACCCTTCCCACCTCGCTGGTCGATGCGCGGCTGCGCGCCGACCGTCTCGGGCGCTTCCTGTTCGTGGTGCAGCCCAACGCCGCGCGCGTCACGACGCTCACGATCAACCTGCCCACGGGCTTCACGTTGACCAGCTCCTTCGAGACTTCGCTGCCGCGGCCGGTCGACCTTTGGACCAGCCCCGACGGCCGCTTCGCCTATGTGCTCGACGGCCAGCTCGCGCGCGTCGTGGTCTTCGCGATCGACGCTGCCTCGGGGGTGTTGGTTCCCACCGGCTCGGAACGAGACTTCAGCGGCGGCCCGACGCAACTCCTGGCGCGCAACCCGGCCGAACTGAGTGACAGTCTGGGACTCATCGACCTGCTCGTGCACCAGCCCCTCGGCGGTCAGAGTTCGTCCGTGCAGCGCAACGCGCTCACCGGAGCGCTGGCGACAGCCGCACCGGACGTCTACGAGGCCCCCGCGGGCAGCGCGAGCATCGCTCGCCTGGGCCGCGACGTCTCCATCCACAGCCTCCACATCGTCGAGAGCGGCCCGAACGCGCAGCTCGTGAGCGGCGTGAACACCGGCGCCTTCCCCGCGCCCTGGTCGACCGTCGACAGCGTGTCGCTCGGCGCCGGACCGCGCGCGCTCGCCACGCGCACCCTTCGCGACTGAGGAGCGACGGCGCGTCCCGCTAGACTCGCGCGGATGAGCGGCGCGAGTGAAGCAACAGCGGCGCGCGAGTTCGTGTTCGACGCCGCGCAGGCGCCGATCGCGGAGTTGGCGGCGATCGAGCGCAAGCTCGGCGCGCAGCCGTTGGTGGCCGCCGGCGGGCTGTGGGGTTCGGCGCAGGCGCTGCTCGTGGCGGCGCTGGCGCAGCGCTCGAAGGCGCCGTGGATCGCGCTTGCGTCGACCGAAGCCGAGGCCGAAGCGCTGGCCGAGGACCTGGCGAGTTTCGGCGCGGCGCCGACGCTGTTGCCGGCGCGCGAGAGCACTGCGAAACGGCTCGATGGCGCCGACGCACGCGTGGTTCGCGAGCGCCTGAACATCGCGCAACGCCTCTCGGGTCCAGCACAAGATCGGCCGCGCCTCGTCGTCGCTTCGGTCCTCGCGCTGCTGCAGCCGCTGCCCAAGCCCGGTGAGCTCGCGGCAAGCGCGCTCGAGCTCGCCAAGGGTCAAAAAGTCCCGCCCGAACACTTGCTGCGGCGTCTGGTCGAAGCGGGCTACGAGCGCCAGCCCTTGTGCGAGCGGCCGGGCGAGATCTCGCTGCGCGGCGAGATCCTCGACCTGTTCCCGTTCGCGAGCGAGCTGCCGCTGCGCGTCGAGTTCTTCGACGACGAGATCGAGTCGCTGCGCACCTTCGATCCAGCCGCGCAGACCAGCGTGGCGCAGCTCGAGCGCGTCGAGGTGTGCCTGGCGCGCGATGTCGGCGGCATCGAGGACTCCAGCGGCGTGCAACCCGCGCTGCTCATCCCCCATCAGGCGATTTGCGTCGAGGTCGAGCCGCTGCGCATCGAGGACCGCGCCAACGGCCTCTCGATCCAGTCGGCGTCGCACCAACAGGCGCTCACGCAGCTGCGCCAGGCGCTCGACGGGCGCCGGCGGCTGCAGGTCCAGAGCCTGCCGGCGCGCGACTTCAACTTCGACACACGCTCGGTGCAGGCGCTTTCGGGCGGCATTCGACAGGCGCCGCAACTGCTGCGCGAAGCGACCAGCGAGGACACGCGCGCGATCGTGCTGTGCCGCAACGAGGGCGAGCGCGAGCGCTTCCAGGCCGTGCTCGACGAAGCGGGCGGCGTCGAGCGTGTCGAGTTGCACGTCGGCACGATCGCCAAGGGCTTCCGCTATCCGGCGCTGAAGCTGATCGTCGTCGACCACCACGAACTGGTGGGCCTGGTCGGCGCGCGGCGGACGAGCGCGGCCCGCACGGCGCACAAGACGCGCGCGCTGCAGTCGTTCTTCGACCTCAAGCCGGGCGACTACGTGGTGCACGCGGTCCACGGGCTCGCGCTCTACAAGGGCCTCGTGCGCATGGCGCGCGGCGCCGGCGAAGAAGAGCACCTGCACCTCTTGTTCGCCGACGAGGTGTCGCTGTACGTGCCCGCGACGCGCATCGACCTCGTCCAGCGCTACATCGGCAGCGGCGCGGCCCCGGCGCTCGACAAGATTGGCGGCCAGTCGTTCCGCAAGCGGCGCGAGAAGGTCGAACGCGCGCTGTTCGACCTCGCCAGCGATCTGCTCGAAGTGCAGGCCAAGCGCGAGCTCAAGCGCCGCACGCCGTGGCCGTTCGATCCCGAGCTCGTGCGCACGATGATCGCCGAGTTCCCCTACGTCGACACGCCCGACCAAGCCAACGCCGACGGCGAGATCGGCGAGGACCTCGCCTCCGAGCGGCCGATGGACCGGCTGCTGTGCGGCGACGTCGGCTTCGGCAAGACCGAGATCGCGATTCGCGCGGCATTTCGCGTCGCTGCGGCGGGCGCACAGGTCGCCGTGCTCGTGCCGACGACCGTGCTCGCCCACCAGCACTACCTCAACTTCCGCTCGCGCCTGGCGGACTTCCCCGTCGAGGTTGCGACGCTCTCGCGCACGATCACCGGCAAGGACGAGAAGGCCACCTTGCGCGCCATCGCCGACGGCGAGGTCGACATCGCCATCGGCACGCACCGCCTGCTCTCCAAGGACGTCAAGTTCAAGTCGCTGGGCCTGGTGATCATCGACGAAGAGCAGCGCTTCGGAGTGACGCACAAGGAGCACTTCAAGCGCATGCGCGAGTCGATCGATGTGCTCGCGCTGTCGGCGACGCCGATTCCGCGCACGCTGCACATGTCGCTGGCCGGCGTGCGCGACATCAGCTCGCTCACCACGCCGCCGCCGGGGCGCCAGGAGATCGAGACCAAGATCGCCGACCGCAACGACCCCGATCTCGTGCGCGAGGTGTTGCTGCGCGAGAAGAACCGCGGCGGACAGGCCTTCGTTCTGCACAACCGCGTGAGCACGATCCACGCCTTCGCACGCGGCCTGCAGGAGCGCGTCCCCGAGTGCAGCTACGCCATCGGGCACGGGCAGATGAACGCGAAAGAGCTCGACGAGGTGATGGACGCGTTCTCGCGCGGCGATGTCGACGTGCTGGTGTCGACCACGATCGTCGAGAACGGCCTCGACATCCCCGCCGCGGGCACGATCCTGATCGACGAGGCCGATCACTACGGCCTGTCCGAGCTGCACCAGCTGCGCGGTCGCGTCGGGCGCGGCGGGCACAAGTCCTACTGCTACCTGCTGGTCGATCCGCTCAAGCCGATGCCGCAGATCGCGCGCGATCGCTTGAAGGCGCTCGAGGAGATGCACCACCTCGGCGCGGGCTTCGCGATCAGCATGAAGGACCTCGAGCTGCGCGGCGCGGGCAACATCCTCGGCCCGCAGCAGTCGGGGCACATCGCGGCGATCGGCTACGACCTGTACTGCCGGCTGCTCAAGCAGACGGTCGAGCGCGTGCGCCAGGGCCTGGGCCCCGATCGCGAGGCGACGGAGAAGGAGCTGTCGGCCGGCGTCGAGCTCGAGCTGGGCCTCAAGGCCTTCCTGCCAGAGAGCTGGATCCCCACGCAGCAGGTGCGGCTCGAGGTGCTGCGCCAGCTCGAGACGATCCACTCCGACGAGAGCGCGCGCGAGGTCGAGGCGCTCTTGCGCGACCGCTTCGGTCGTCCGCCGCCGCAGGCGCAGGCCCTGCTCGAAAGCTTCCGGCTGCGCGCGCGCGCCGCGGGCCTGGGCATCACGCGCATCAGCCACCGCGGCGACGTGTACGTGCTCGAGTTCGCCGACCGCGTCACGCTCGAGCACGCGCTCGCGGGCGCCAAGGTCGACCTGCGCCCGATCCGCACCGGGCTCGCGCACCTGGTGATCCCGCCGCGCCACCGCGAGCCGGCGGCCTCGCTGCGCTGGCTCGACCAGTTGCTCGGCGGCCCGCGGCCGGCCGCCGCGCGCTGACCGCCGTTCGCAGGTTCGGCTCCCGACGTCCGCCCAGCTCCGCGCCGCTTGTCTCGCGCGTCCTGACCGTCGACAATCCCGACGATGTCGACCGCCCTCCTGCTCGTGGCCATGCTCCAGGCCCCCCAGCGGCCTCCGGCCGAGCGCAACCAGCCCGTCCCGGTCAACGGCATCCAGTTCGTCGTCAACGACGAGGCCGTCACGATGCGCGACTTCGTCGACGACCTGCGCCGCAAACGCGAGCCGAACTCGACGCCGGAGGAGCTCAACCGCGCGCTGCGCGAGACCTTCTCGGACCGCGTGCGAACGCTGCTGATGGAGCAGGGCGGGCGCGACCTGGGCTACGACGAGGCCGTTGTGAAGCGCTACGTCGACGACTCGATCGAGGAGAACATCCAGGACTACGGCGGCATCGTCGACCTGGGCGAAGAGCTGCGGCGCCAGAACCTCGATCCGCAGGTGCTGCGCGAGATGAAGCAGCGCGCGGCGTACCGCGAACTGTGGGGCCTGGCCGTCGAGGGCCGCCAGCCCGGCGCATCGGGGCGCGTCAGCGTGGACCGTTACGTCCGCCCGGGCCGCCTGCGCTTCGAGTTCGAGCGCACCCCTGCCCGCGAGATCGTGCCTGCGACGGTCAGCTTCCAGAGCCTGTGGATCTCGGTCGAGCTCGCCGGCAGCGCCACGGAGGCCCGCGCCAAGGCCGACGAGCTGGTCGCCAAGGCCCGCGGCGGCGCCGACTTCGGCGCCCTGGTGCGCGAGCACTCGCACAGCGCGTCCAAGGTGCGCGACGGCTGGGAGCGTGACGTTGCCCTGCGTTTGGTCTCCCAGGCGTACCCAGATCTGGGTGAGTTCCTGTCCACGGCCAGTCCCGGCTCGGTCAGTGATCCGCTGCCCGAGCGGGTCGACGGCGAGCTGGTCGCCTTCCGCATCGTCTCGGGCGTGCAGCGCCAGGACCCCGAGCTCGACTTCGCCAGCTTCCGCGCCCAGGAGGCGCTGCGCGAGCGAATGCTGACCAACCTCGGGCGCTACCGGCGCGATCGCGAGCTCGCGCGCATGCTCGAGGCCGCCTACGTGTGGCCCGAGGAGCTCTTCAACCAGTCGCCGCCGCCCGAGCAGGGGCGCTAGCGAGCGTTCGGCGCCCTAGCGGAGCGTCGTCCACGCGCTCGCGCTGGATATACTCTGAACCCCCCTGCAAACCCTGCGTTTGCCCCCCGCCTGCCCCGACCCGCCAGCAGCCCCCCTACAGGGGTGCGGCGCGCCAGCCCGGGCCGAGCCCGCGAGCGCCAAGCGCTCGGCGACGCCCCGGCCCCCAACGACGCGCGCCCCGCCCGGGTCGAAGGCAACGCAACGCCTGTCCCACGACTTTTTTCGCCTCCACACGCCTTCGGCCAGCCAACCGCCCCCGCGGCAAGGCCGGGAACCGGGCCCGCAAGGGCCGCGACCCGCGCTGACCCGAGGGCCAACCGCTGACCCGACGGCGAACCTCGGAGCCCCGCGATGGCCAACGAACAGCCCGACCTGTCCAACATCCACATCGAGACCACGCTGCCCAAGCCCTGGGAGCGCGAGGAGACCTTCAACGACGTGCTCTACGACTGGATGGGACGGGCCCCCTGGCTCGCCATCTCGGCCGCGGCGCACGTGATCATCGTGCTGATCTGCATGGCGATCCCGTGGGACAAGTTCTCCAAGGCGCCGCAGACCACCATCCAGGCCACGCTCGACACCCCGCCGGAAGAGGTCTTCGAGGACCCGCCGGAAGAGGAGCCGGAGGAGCTGGAAGAGGAGCCGACCGAGGAGCCGGTCCTCAAGGACGCGGAAGTGTCCGACCACAACGAAGAGGACACCAACGAGGAGTTCGAGTCCGTCCAGGGCGACCCTGACTTCACCGCCGACTCGCCCTTCGACAGCAAGGCCTTCAACGACGTGATCGGCATCGGCGGCGGCGCCGGCGGCAAGTTCGGTGGACGCTTCGGCGGCAAGCGCAACCTCAAGGCGCGCGGCGGCTCGGGCGTCGAGCAAGCCCTCAAGGACGGCCTGGAGTGGCTCAAGTGGCACCAGTCGGCCGAGGGCTGCTGGAAGGCCAAGGACTACGTCGAGAACTGCGGCAAGGTCGCGGCCGGCTCGGTGTGCGACGAAGTCGGTGAAGAGTCGAACAACGTCGGCATGACTGGACTGGCGCTGCTGGCCTTCCTCGGTGACGGCAACACCACGCGCGAAGGCCCCTACAAGGAGAACGTCGCGCGCGGCATCAAGTGGCTCAAGGACGAGCAGGACCCCGACAACGGTCTGTTCGGCGGCCGCATCGGCCACGCCTTCATCTACAACCACGCCATCGCCTCGCTGGCGATGTGCGAGGCCTACTACTTCTCGCAGTCGCCGCTGATCAAGAGCTCGGCCCAGAAGTCGGTCGAGTTCATCATGAGCGCGCGCAATCCCTACGGTGCGTGGCGCTACCAGCAGCCGCCGACCGGCGAGAACGACACCTCGGTCACGGGTTGGATGGTGTTCGCGCTCAAGAGCGCCGAAGAGGCCAAGCTCAAGATCGACAAGGAGTCGTTCGCGGGCGCGATGACCTGGATCGACGAAGCGACCGACACCAAGACCGGTCGCGTGGGCTACGACGCGGTCGGCACTCCCTCGTCGCGCGTGACGCGCATCAACGACCACTTCGTCGAGACGCGCGGCGAGTCGATGACGGCGGTGGGCCTGCTCTGCCGCATCTTCCTCGGCCAGGATCCCAAGGACACGCCCATCATGGGCATGCACGCGGACCTGCTCGCCAAGAAGCTGCCGACCTGGGACGCCGATCCGAAGAAGGAAGCCGGCACCGACTTCTACTACTGGTACTACGGCTCGTACGCGATGTACCAGATGGGCGGCGACCACTGGAACAAGTGGGTCAAGGCCATGGAGCAGGCGGTGGTCAAGTCGCAGCGCAAGGACGGCGACACCAAGGGCTCGTGGGACTCGAAGGTCGACCCCTGGGGCTATGCCGGCGGTCGCGTGTACACCACCGCGCTCGGCGTGCTGTGCCTCGAGGTGTACTTCCGCTACGCCCGCGTGCTCGGCGCGCGCTGAAGCACGGTTGAGTTGAGATCGAGCGAGGCCCGCGGCGAGCGATCGCTGCGGGCCTCGCGCCTTTCAAGGCCAGCGCTCTCGGCGCGAACTCGTGTAATGCTGAGGCGGAGCAGGGTTAGCACATCGCCATGGACACACCGGACGATCAACCGAGCTTTGGAGCGCGCTTCCTCGCCGCGCTGCGCACCGAGCTGGGCGCCACCGTGTTCGACTACGCCATCGCGCAACAGATCAAGTCCATGGACCATGGCGACATCGTCCGGGCCCTGCGCGAACGGGCTGGCGCCGATTACGCGACGATCCAGCGCGCGAAGCAGTGCGACGATCCCGAGGAACTCGCCCGCATGTTCGCGGACGGCGTGCGAGCCGCTCAGCAGGCTCAAACGCAATGCATGGTGCTCTCGAGCGTGGCGGGGCTGCTCGGACTGATGGGGTGATGAACGAGGCGCGCGGCCGAGCGCATCAGTCGAGCACGCTCAGCGCGAAGCTGCGGAAGCGGATCTCCGTCGCGGGACCTGAGTGCAGTTGCAGCGCCACGATGCCGCGGCGCGCGCCCTTTGGATCGTCGAGGTCGACGCACGGCTTGTCGTTGATCCAGGTGCGGATCCGTGAGCCGCGCGCCTCGATGCGGTAGCGGTTCCAGCCGTCGCGCACGACCGCGCTCTCGTGGTCCTGGCCCCACAGCACCGCGCGTCCGTGCTCTTCGTACAGCTTGCCCCACCAGCCCGGCCCGATGTCGGCCTGGTAGCCCGCCACGTCGCCGCCCTCGAGAACGTTGCTGCGGAACTGCACGCCGGAGTTGCCCGCGTCGCCGACCAGGCGCACTTCGAAGTCGAGCACGAAGTCTCCCAGCTCGAGACTCGAGCGCAGGAACTCGTTGTGCGCGAGGCCCGCGGTCTGGCCGACGATCTCGCCGTTCTCGACGCGCCAGCAGTCGGCGCCGGTCCAGTTGGCGAGCGAGCGGCCGTCGAAGAACTGGTGCGCCGTCGCAGCGCTCGCGCGCAGCAGTGTTTGTTTGGGGCTTTGGAGGTATGCGACGAGGTCGCGGATCTCGTCCGGCCTCAAGGTCTCGAGCAGGCCCTCGGGCATGGTCGAGAGCTCGCTCACGCGCATCTGCTCGATCTCCTCGCGCGCGATGTGCACGGTCTCGTTCTCGGTGACGAGCACGACGGTCGAGTCGTTGCTGCCGCGCTCGACGCCGCTGACGAGGCGCCCGTCGTGCGTCCACACCAGCGTGGCGAGGTAGTCGCGGCCCACGACGGCGTTGGGGTCGACGATGTTCGAGAGCAGGTACTCGAGGTCCGAGCGGTTGGCGCCAGTGAGGTCGGGCCCGACCTTGCCGCCCACTTCGAACAGCGTGTGGCACTGCTGACAGGTGCGCGCGAAGACCTCGCGGCCGCGCGCGACGTCGGCGGCGGCGAGCTGCGGCCCGAGGTCGGCCTTGAGCGCGTCGATGCGGGCGCGCTTCTCCTCGGAAGTGCGCCCCACCGCGCCCCAGACCTCGCGCAATCGCGCTGTGAGCGCCTCGTCGCCGAGGTTCTCGAGCTTGCGCGCTACGAAGGCCCCGAGGTCGGCGCGCGGCACGCTGCCGGCCGCCACGGCGTCGACGAGTTGATGCGCGAACGAGGCGCGCGACGAGAGCGTGGCGAGTGCGTCGCGGCGTTCGGGCGCCTCGAGGGTCGCGTACATCGAGAGCAGCGTGCGCGCGTCCTCGTCGCCGCCGAACTCAGCTAGCGCGCGCACCGCGGCCCCGCGCAGCGCCGCGTCGGGCAGCAGGCGCCGCAGGATCGACGGCAGCTCGCGGTCGTTCAGTCGCGCGAGCAGGTCGAGCGCTTGCTCGCGCTCTGGCGTCGCGGTGGATCGATCGAGCGCGCGCTCGCGCAGCGCTGGCGCTTGCGCGGGATCGCCGAAGTGCAGCGCGACACGGCCGGTGAGTTCGCGCACGCGCTGCGAATCGTGCTTGGAGAGCTTGGCGCACGCTTCGGCCCACGGCGCCGGCGCGCGCAGGCCGCGTTGCTTGTCGAGCTCGCGCGCCGTCTCGTCGAGCATGCGCTCGAGCTGCGCGGGCTCGAGCTCGCCCGCGAGCGCCTCGACCAGCGCCGCGTGCAGTCGCGCGTCGGCGGCGGCGCGCCGCACGATGAACTGTGCGAGCTTGGGGATCTGCGCGTCTCGCGCGAGCTTCAGCGCGCGCGCCGGATCGAGCGCGACCAGCGGCTCGACGCCGTACCACAGCATCAGCGGGATGTTGGGGTCGTTCGCGTCCTCGCCTCGCTTGGCCAGCCGCTCGGCGATGCCCCAACGCTGCTCTGCCGGCAGGCGCTGCAGACCGCTCGCGAGGTACAGGCGCACGACAGGCGATGCGTCGCTCTTGGCGGCGCTCTCCATCGCACGAAGCGTCTCAGGCTCGGCGCGGCGGTCTTCGAGCGCGAGTTGAACGCTCCAGGCGCGCACATACTCGTGCGGACTCGTCATGTACTCGCGAGCCTGCGCTTCGTCGAAGCGCCGAGCTGCGTGCAGCGCCCAGATGCCGCGCAGCACCTCCTGCGGGTTCGTCTCGTCCACTTCGCCGAGCCCTTGCTCGAGCTCGCCGCTGTAGCCGAACTCCTGTGTCTGGATTCGCGCTCGCCGCGCACTCGCCGCGTCATCGGTCAGCACCGAGGCCGCGAAGTGCGCCGGCGGTTCGGCCTGCGCCCAGCGCATGTCCCACTTCGCCGTGTGCGCGCGCTCGCCGTACCTCAACCGATAGATGCGCCCGTTCGTGCGGTCCCAGCGCTCGTTCTCGGTCCAGTGGCAGGCCTGTTTGTCGTACCAGTCGATGAAGTACATCGCGCCGTCGGGACCCTGCTTGAAGTTGATCCCGCGGAACCAACGATCGTTCGCGAGCAACAGATCGTCGGCGTGCTTGCCCACAAGGCCCGAGCCTTTGCGCTCGACGCGATCGTGGTTAATGCGATTGCCGTGGACGTTTCCGAAGAAGAGGCTGCCGCGATACTCGGCGGGCCACTGCTCGCCGCCGTAGATCATCAAGCCGCAGTGCGCGTGTCCGCCACCAGCGGCGCCTGAGCGGAGATTCCCGCCGTGCGGGTCGCCGCCGACGTAGTGGCGGTGATCGGCGATGGTCTTGAGGTCGTCGAAGGCGTACTTGTCGAAATGCGAGCCAGCCTGACGCTCGTAGCGGCCGCCTTGAATGACGTGATAGAGGTGCGGAATCACGCACGCGGTGATGAACGCCTGTCCGTTCTCGTCGAAATCGATGCCCCAGGGATTCGACGTGCCCCACGCGAACACCTCGAACTCGTGCCGCTGCGGGTGGTAGCGCCACACGCCCGCGTTGAGCTTCGTGCGCTCGGAATCCGGCGCGCCGGGCTTGCCGACATTCGAGTACGTGAACACGCCGTGACAGCCGTACAGCCAGCCGTCCGGCCCCCAGGTGAAGGCATTGAGCGTCTCGTGCGTGTCCTCGTAGCCCCAGCCGTCGAGCAGGATCTGCGGCTTGTCGTCGGGGACGAGGTCGTGGTCGCGGTCGGGAATGAACATCAGGTACGGCGCGGCGCCGACCCACACGCCGCCGAAGCCGACCTCGAGACCGCTCACCAGGTTGAGCCCGCTCGCGAAGACCGTGCGCTTCTCGAAGGACCCGTCGTTGTTCGCGTCCTCGAACACGACGATGTCGTCGGGGCCGCTGTCGCCTTTGACCCGGTTGGGATACGCGAACGCCTCGGCCACCCAAAGTCGCCCGAAGTCGTCGAAGCACAGCGCGATCGGCTGGTGCACGTCGGGCTCGGCGGCGACGAGATCGACGTGAAAGCCGGGCGGCACGGTCATCGCGGCGCGAGCTTCGTCGGGCCGCAGTCCGGCGTGCTCGACGCGATCGGGCGGGAAGATCGGCGGGATCTTGGGGTCGCGCTCGAAGTCGGGCTTGCGGAGGTGGAACTGGAAGTCGTCGAAGTTGATGTGGCCCCAGTGACCGGTCTGGTTGTCGACGATGCGAATGCGGATCTGGCTGCCGACTTCGGTGCGCAGGTCCGCGACGACGCGCTGCAGACTCTCGAAGTTCGCGCCTGAAGTGGTGAACAGTCTGCGACCGTCGCTCGCGGACAGGATCTCGACGCAGGTCGTCTCGTGCCCGCCGCCGCCGACGAGGAAGCTCGCGAACGGCGCGGCGACTTCAAAGGGATCTGAGGTGAGCGTGCCCTTCGCGTCGTCGCCGAGCTTCTCGTAGCCGCCGATCCAGTACTCGCCGGCGTGGCGGCTCGGCTCGCGCCCGCGCGCCGCAACCGTGTCGCCGCGCACCGGCTGGCCGACGAACGCGTCGCCCTCGAGCGTCCAGCCGCGCAGATCGCCCGACTCGAAGTCCAAGGTCGGAGGACCGCTGGCGCCGATGCGCGGCTTCGCGCCTTGCACGAGCGCGAACACGCCGCGCTTGTTGCCCACCACGATGTCGGGCTTGCCGTCGCCGCTGATGTCGCCCGCGATGACTTGCGTGCCCACTCCGCAGTCCTCGCTCGCCACGTGCGGGATGAACTCCGCGCCCGTTGCGCTGCGGCGCAGCTCGAACCAGTACGTCACCGACTTCGAGTTGGGCTGCGGATCGCCTTGAGGGCCGTGCGACCACCAGCGCTTGCCGGTCACGATGTCACGCAGGCCGTCGCCGTTGATGTCGACGAGGTCGAGCGCATGCAGCTCGCAGAAGCACACGCCGTGCGCGTTGTCGGCGGGCTCGTCGTCCATGATGCGGTGCTCGCGGAACGTGAGTGCGCCGTTCTCGCGCACGTTCTCGAACCACGAGAGTCCGAAGTGGTGCGCGGCGAGCGCAGTGATCACGTCGTTGTCGCCATCGCCGTCGACGTCGTAGGCGAACATCTGCGCGCCGCCCTCGCGCTCGGAGAACTTGAACTCGTGAAAGCGCCAAGGCGTGCTGTCGAGCTGCGCCGGTTGCTCGAACCAACCTTCGCGCCACAGCACGTCCGCGCGCCCGTCGCCGCTCACGTCGCCGACTCCGAGGCCGTGCGTGAACGCGCCGATGCGGAACGGAGTCGAGAGCGTGTGGAACTTCCACGGCGCGCGTGCGTCGGCGACTGGCGATGCCCAGCCGAACTGACCTGCGGTGTGGAAGACGAGCTCGCGCTTGCCGTCACCGGTGAGGTCCACGAACGCCGGCGACTCGTTGTCGACGCTCGGATGGACAGAGAAGCGCTCCCAGTGAGAGTTGCGACGCGCCGCATCGCTCCACGGATTGCGGAGCCAGAACGCGTCCTTGCCCGGAAAGCCCACGACCAGCACATCGAGCCAGCCGTCGGCGTCGAAGTCCTCGCACCAGGCGAAGAAGTTGTCGGAGTACGCCAGCGGCTCGAAGGCCTTGGGCGCGTAGAGCTCGCGCCGCTCCTTCCAGTCGGGACCCGCGTACCAGTACGGACCGGCGACGATGTCCATGTCGCCGTCGCGATCCAGGTCGCCAAAGTTGGCGCCTTCGCAGGTGAACTCGTTCGAGAGCTGGAAGCGCTCGAACTCGATGGCCGCTTGCGCACTCGCGACGCCCGACAAGCCCGCGGCGAGCGCCAGGCATCGCGCGAGTCCGTTCAACACCGTCTTCATCGCCCGACTCCTGCGCAGCTCGCGCGCGGTTCAGCTCTCGAAATCGAAGGCCACCACTCCGTCGAGCCCGCCATCGAGGCGCTCGAGCACAGCCGCTTTCACCTTCTCGTGCTCGGGGTGCCACAAGTACGTGTCGCGCGACGACGCCGTGTCGAACGTCATCGTGAACCCGTGCGTGAAGCCCTTGTTGAGTCCCTCGGGCGACGAGTACGGACCGTGGTGATAGCTCTTCAACCCCGGCACATGCGCCTTCATGCTGCCGATGAGATCGAAGATCTCCTTGACGCGTTGAGGCGTGGTGTCGCGACGGAGCTTGAGCAGAACGACGTGGTGGATCATGGTTCGATGGTTGTACCGTGCCAGAGCAATCTGTCCCACGCCGCGTAACGCAGCGGGCGATCCGAACGCAGCGGCGGCGTGGGACAGATTGCTCTGGCACGGTACAACCATCACCGCGGCCAGATGAGGCAGTGCTCGGCGGCCACCGCGGGCCGGAGGCGCTGGTGAACGGCGACGTCGACGCTGCTCGCGACCGCTGCATGCACCGTCGCGCCGCCCCAACGCAGCACGACGACGCGCTGCGGCCCGAGATGTTCGACGACCTCGACGAGCGCTTCGCTTGCGCCGCCCTCGAGTCGGACGTGCTCTGGCCTGAAGCCCAGTAGCGCTCGCTGCGGCGCGTCAGACGCGGCGGCCCCGAAGGCATCGCCGTTGGGCAGGCGCCACACGGCGCCGTCGCGGAGCACCTCGACAAGATTCATCGGCGGAGAGCCGAGCTGGCGCGCGACAGCTGGCGTCGCGGGCCGCAGGTACAGCTCGCGCGGCGTCCCGACCTGCACAACGCGCCCGGCGAACAGCGCGACGACGCGATCAGCCATCGACAGCGCTTCGGCGGAGTCGTGCGTGACCCACACCACCGGTGTCTCCAACCGACGCGCGAGCTCGCGCAGCTCGACGCGCAGCTCCTCGCGCAGCTTCGCATCGAGGTTGGTCAGCGGCTCGTCCATCAAGAACAGTCGCGGCCGTCGCACGATCGCGCGACCGATCGCGACGCGCTGCATCTCACCGCCGGAGAGCTTGCGCGCGGGCCGGTCGAGCAACCGTTCGATGCGCAGCAGCTTCGCAGCCCACTGCACGCGCTCGCCGATCTCGCCTGCCGCGAGTTCACGCCCCGGCGCGAGCAGCGGAAAGGCCAGGTTCTCGCGCACGGTCTTGCCCGGATAGAGCGAGAAGTTCTGGAACACGAGCGCGATGTCGCGTGCGGCGGGACTCGAGTGCGTGCAGTCGGCGCCGAACAAGCGCACCTCACCGCGGTCGGGCGTCTCCAGGCCCGCGATCGTCCGCAGCAGTGTCGTCTTGCCCGCGCCTGTGGGTCCCAGCACGACGACGAATTCGCGCTCGCCAACGCTCAAGGCGACTTCCGCCAGCGCAGCGCGCGCTCCAAAGCTCTTGGAGACACCGACGAGTTCGAGCGCACTCACGCCAGGCGACTCCCGGCGTCCGAATCGAACAGGCGCACGCCGCTGGGATCGATCGACAGGCCGATGTCCTCGCCCACGGCGCTCGGTCGGTCCGCCGCGCCGAGCGCGACGACTCGCCCGCAGCCCGTGTCGACGTGCAAATAGCGGTGCGAGCCCATGAACGCGTCGAGCGCGACGCGGCCGCGCAACGCGCCCGCCGGATCGGGCGCGACGTGCTCAGGCCGGACGCCGATCACGACCGGGCCCTCGCGAACCAGCTTCGGACACTTCACGAGCGCAACGCCCGCCGACTCCAGGAGCGTCACGCCCTGGCTCGCGCGAGAGAAGCCCTCGATCAAATTCATGCCCGGACTGCCGACGAAGCGCGCGACGAACAGCGACGCCGGCTCGGCGTAGACCTGCTCGGGCGCGCCAACTTGCAGCACTTCGCCGCCGTTCATCACCACGACGCGATCGGCGAGGCGCATGGCCTCTTCCTGGTCGTGCGTCACGTAAACGGTCGGAACCGCGTGCTCGAGCTGCTGCGCGCGGATGAAGTCGCACATGTCGGCGCGACGCGACGCGTCGAGCGTGCCCAGCGGCTCGTCCATGAGCCACACCGCCGGCTTGCGCGCCATTGCGCGCGCCAAGGCCACGCGCTGCTGATCGCCGCCCGAAAGCGCTCGCGGACGCGAATCGAGCAGCGCCGTGAGTTCGAGCTGTTCCGCCAGCTTGCGCGCCGCGGCCATGCGCTCGTCGCGCGGCACGCCCGCACACTCGAGCGGAAAAGCGATGTTCTCGGCCACCGTCAAGTGCGGATAGAGCGCATAGAACTGGAACACCATGCCGATGTCGCGCTCGGCGGCCGGCAGGCGCGTGATTTCGCGGCCCGCGAGCGTGATGCGCCCGGAGGTCGGCGTCTCCAGTCCGGCGATCATGCGCAGAGTCGTGGTCTTGCCGCACCCCGACGGCCCGAGCAACACGATGAACTCGCCTTGCGCGATCGACAGATCGACGCCTCGCACGGCCGCGGTTCCATCGGGCCAGACCTTGGCCAGCTTCTCGAGCGCGAGGAAGCTCACGCGCGCTTCTCCGGCAGGTGCGAAACGACGATGTGCGCCAGCGTGCAGACGAGCGTCGCGAAGAAGCCCACGCGCAGACCGCCGCTCCACCAGGGCTGCAGCATGACCGCGACACTCGCAGCCATCGCGATCAGGACCCACCGCTCGCGCGCGCTCACTGCTTGATCGTCCCGAAGGTCATGCCGCGCAGCAGGTTTTCGCGCACGAGCACGGTGAACAGCACGATCGGCGCGACGAACACGAGCGCTCCAGCCGCGATCTGCGGCCAGGGCATGCCTTCGATGTTGCCCTGCAGTCCCGCGAAGTACGCCGGCACCGTGACTGCGCCCGAGCTGTTGAGCGTCATCGCGAAGCCGTACTCGTTCCACGACGAAATCAGGCAGAACACCGCCGTCACCGCCATGCCCGTGCGCGCCTCGGGCAAGACCACGCGCACGAACGCCTGCCCGCGCGTGTAGCCGTCGACCAGCGCCGCCTCCTCGAAGGCGCGCGGGATCTCATCGAGGAAGCCCTTCATCAACCACACCGCGAGCGAGAGATTGAACACGGTGTAGAGCACGATCAGCCCCACGTGCGTGCCCTGCAGGTCCAGCGTGCGGTACATGATCAGCACGGGCACTACGACCGCGAGCGGCGGCAGGAAACGCGTGGAGAGCACGAAGAACAGCCAGTCCTTTGCGCCTGGCAAGCGAAAGCGACTGAAGCCGTAAGCGCAGCACGTGCCGAGCGCGACCGACGCGAGCGTCGAGACCAGTCCAATGAGCACGCTGCTCCCCAGGTGCCCCCAAAAGCTCTGCTGCGCGCCCGCGTGGACAACGCTGAGCTCGCGATAGGCCTCGAACGTCGCCTCGAAGCTCGGCGATGTCGGGTCGCTCGGCGCCTCCGCCGTCGGTAGGAATTTGGCGTGCGGCGAAATCGTGTCGGCGCGCTCCTTCAGCGATGACAGACCCATCCACACCAGCGGCGCCGTTGCGACCACGAGGTACAGCGCTACGACGAACCAACGCAGCCACTTCATGCGAGCACGTCCTTGCTCTGCAGCCGGTCGATGTAGCGCGTGAAGACCGTGGCGAGCGCGATCACGAGCACCAGGATCACGCACGAGAACGCCGCGCCCAGGCCCACGCTGCCGTCGCGGAACACGACTTGGTAGAGCAGCGTCGAGAGCGTCTGCGTCGCTGCGTCATTCGGGCCGGTCACGGCCATCACGAGGTCGAACTGCTTCAGCGCATCCGTGGCACGGAAGAGCACCGCCAGACCGAGCACGGGCGCGCACATCGGCAGCGTGATGCGTGTGAAGACCTTCCACGGCCGCGCACGGTCGATCTGCGCCGCTTCGTAGATCGAGGCCGGGATCGCGTTCAGCCCGGCGAGCGCGATCAGCATCATGAACGGCGTCCACATCCACACATCGATCAGCAGGATCGACCAGAACTTGAGGTCGCGGTCGGTGAGCCACTGCGGCGGATCGAAGCCCAGCCCCGACAGCGCCTGATTCACGACTCCGTAGTTGCCGTTCAACACCAGATTCCAATAAAGCCCCATCACGGCGGGCGACAGCATCATCGGGACGAGCAGCACGGTCAGCACCGCCTGCTTGCCCGGGACGCCGCGCTGCAGCGAAAGCGCGAGCGCAAAGCCCAGCAAGAGCTCGAGGGTCACCGCGCAGAGCACGAACAGCGCCGTGCGACGAAGTGCTCCTGCGAACAGCTCGTCCTCGAACACCCGCGCGTAGTTGGCGCCGCCGACCGAACGCCACTCGCCGCCGATCAGCTCTGCGTTGGTGAACGACGACGCGATGTTGTAGACGAGCGGAAAGACGTTGAAAGCGACCAGGAGCGCCAACGTCGGCCCGACCAGGGCCCACGCGAGCGGACGCGTTCGCTGCGCTGTCGAAGTCATCCGCGCCCGGCCTCAGAGCTAGAGCAGTCCCGCTTCCTTGAGGATGCGTTCCTTTTCGGCGGCGAGCTTCTGCAGCGCCTCTTGCGTCGGCATTTCGCCGTCGACGGCCATGCCCACGTAACGCTGGGTCGCCGCGAGCAGCTTGTTGAACACCGGCACGTTCCAAAAGTCGCGCATCGCGTCGACCGAGTCCGCGAAAGGCGCGTTGTAGGGCGTCTTGGAGCGGAACGCCGGGCTCGAGAGGATCTCGGCGTTGGCCGTAAAGCCCGCCGGCTTGGTGATCCACCTCTCCTGCACTTCGCGCTTCAGGAACCACGCGATGAAGCGCTTGGCGAGTTCCTGCTGTTCCTTGGGAATCTTGGCCGAGATCGACATGCCTTGTCCGCCCAGCGACGCCACGCGACGCCCTTCGTGCGAGGGCACGACGGCGAAGCCGACCTTGTCGCCGAACTGCGCCTGGATCCCCGGGAAGAACGCGAAGTAGTTGAGGATCATCGCGGTCGAGCCGTTGGTGAAGCTCTCGAGCACCTGACCGTAGTCCAGGCGCTCACAACCCTTGGGCCCGAGCTTCATCAGCGTCTTGAAGAACTCGATGGCATCGGCCGTGCCCTGCGTGTCGAGGTGCCCGACCACTTTGTTCGAGCCCTCGTCCTTCCACTTGCCACCGAAGGCCCAGAGCAGATTCTGCACCCCCATCGTGAGACCGTCGTAGTTGCGGTCGCTGGGCATCGCGCAGCCGTAGCGCTTCTCGTCGGGACGCTGGAAGAACTCCGCGACTTGCCGGAACTCCTCGTAAGTGGCCGGGACTGCGAGTTCGCGCCCATAACGCGCCTTGAAGGCTTCCCGCTCTTTGGGGTCCTCGAACCAGTCCTTGCGATACGCGAGTCCGACCGCGTCGGTCTCGCACGGCGCCGCGTACCAGCGGCCGCTGCCTTCGGGGTACTCGCACAGGTACTTCGCCGCGCGCGGATGGATGGTGGCGAGGTCGACGACCGTCGGCAGCCAATCGGTGAGTTCGACGTAGAGCCCGCCGCTCGCGCCGCGGCCGATCCACTGGCTGTCGCCGATCACGATGTCGAAGTTCGTGCGCGAGCCGCCGAACTCGAGGAAGACCTTCTCTTGATAAGACGCGAGCGGGATCTGCTGCACTTCGACGGCGATGCCGGTCTCCGCCTGGAACTCGCGCCCGAGCTCCTGCAATCCGGTCGCGGGGTCCCACTGGAACCACCAGACCTTGATCGAGGGCGTTCCATTCGCGGCAGTCGACAGGGTGGCGTTCTCACCGCTCGACTCGCCGCTGCACGCAGCGAGTCCGATGGCAAGCAGAGCAGACAGGGTCCAGGAGTTCGTTCTCATCGGGGGCTTCGTGGGGTGTTGCGAGGCGCTGGGGAGCGCGCCAAGAGTTCGAGCAGCCGGCGGGCAGCCGCGGTGGCGAAATCCAGATCGTTGATGTGCAGGTCGAGCTCGACGAGCTCCGTGGCGCCGTGCATCTCGCGCAGGCCGTCGAGCAGCGCTTCACGCGCGGCGGGATCGTCAAAGGGCTGGCCTGCGCGATCGATGGCGGAGACGCCGCGCCGCGGGAACACGATCGACGCCGTTGAACTCGCGTTCGCCAGCTTGCGGCCGATCTCGCGGCCCAGCTCGCGGCACTCGGCGGGCGTCGTGCGCATCAGCGTCACGTTGGCGTTGTGGCGATAGAACGTGCGGCCCGCGAATTTCGCCGGCACCGTCTCGACGCCGTGAAAATTCACCATGTCGAGCGCCCCCACCGAAACCACTTGGGGCACGCCGGCGCGCGCGGCCGCGGTGAGTCGCTCCGGGCCAGCGCTTAAGTAGCCGCCCACGAGTTCGTCGGCGAGTTCAGTCGTGGTGATGTCGAGCACTCCGGCGATCAGGCCGCTTTCGACGAGTGATTCGAGGGTTCGCCCGCCGCTGCCGGTCGCGTGGAAGACGAGCACCTCGTAGCCGGCGGCCTCGAGCTGCGCGCGCGCCGCCTCCACGCACGGCGTCGTCACTCCAAACATGCTCGCGGCGATCAGCGGCCGGTCGGAGGCGCTTTCGGCGAGCGGCGCCGCGCGCACCATGCCCGCCATCGCCTGCGCGGCGCGCGAGAGCACGACACGGCTGATGCGATTGAGTCCGCTGATGTCGACCACCGCATTCAGCATCAGCACGTCTCTTGAGCCGACGTAGTGCGCGACCTGGCCCGAGGCCAGCGTGCTCACCATCAATTTGGGCACGCCGATCGGGAGCGCCCGCATCGCGGCGGTTCCGATCGTCGTGCCCGCGCCTCCGCCAATGCCAAGCACGCCCGAAAGGCTTTTTTCCTCGAAAGCGCGGCGCGCGAGCCGCTCGGCGCCGAGCGCAGCCAGCGTGACGGCGTTTCCGCGGTCGCCAGCGGCGCGCACAGCGCTCAAGCTCGTTCCAGCGGCTTCGAACAGCTGTTCGCGGGAAACGTCAGCGCGAACGCGCGGCTCGCCCAGGCAGCCCGTATCCACCAGAACGGTCTCGACTCCGGCGCGTGCAAGCTCGCCACGCACGAAGTCGGCTTCGTCGCCTTTGGTGTCGAGCGTCGCGAAGAGGTAGACGGCCATTCGAGTCGAGGGGAGCGCGGATTCTAGCCACGCGCCCGCGCTGTTCGCCGCTCGCAGTCGCCCTAGACTTGGCCGCATGAGGCACTGGCTCACCGCGCTCGCTCTCGTGATCACGTCGCTCCCTGGCCTTGCGCAGTCGGAGGCCCTGCAAGTGTTCCTTCGCGGCGGCCCCAAGACGCACGGCCCAGGTCAGCACGACCACCCGCGCTTCGTCGAAGAGTGGAAGCCGCTGCTCGAAAGTCGCGGCGCGCGCGTCGAGGGCGCACTGCGCTTCCCGACCGCGGCGGAGCTCGAGCGCACCGACGTGCTGGTGCTCTACGCAGCCGAAGGCGGCTCGATCCACGGCGAGGAGCGCGCGAACCTCGAACGCTACCTCGCGCGCGGCGGCGGCATCGTCGCGGTGCACGACGCGGTGTGCGGCGACGATCCGCACTGGTTCAAGGGCGTGATTGGCGGCGCGTGGGAGCACGGGCACTCGCGCTGGCAGGAAGGCGTGATCGACCTGTACCTGAGCGAAGCGCGCCACCCCATCACCGACGGCGCGGCGAACTTCCGCTTCGACGACGAGGTGTACTGGAAGCTGCACATGGACCCAGCCGCCAACGTGCTGATGGTCGGCTTCCACTCGGTGTTCGACATCACGCCGCAGATGTGGACCTTCGAGAAGGACGCCTATCGCGCCTTCGTTTCGATTCAGGGGCACCGGCACGATTCGTTCTCGCACGAGGCCTGGCGCACGCTGCTGTTGCGTGGAATCGCGTGGTCGGGCAAGCGCGAGGTGGATTCGCTGCTGAAGCCGGGCGAGGCCGCGGCGCTGCGCTATCCGCCGGGCGGACCGACGAAGCCTGACGCTGCGCACGCCGGCATCGAGCTGCACCCCGACTTCGATCTGTCGCTGGTCGCCGCCGAGCCGCTGGTGGTGAAGCCCATCTCGATCGACTGGGACGCGCGCGGCCGCATGTGGGTCGCGATGACGCCGGGCTATCCCTACAAGGAGAAGTTCAGCGGCGTGAAGGCGCACGACGAGCTCGCGATCCTCTCCGACCGCGACGGCGACGGCCGCATGGACGAGCGCAAGACGTTCCACAAGGGACTCGACCTCGTCACGGCCTTCGTGCTGCACCGCGACGGTGCGATCGTCGGCGCGGCGCCCGACATCCTGTGGCTGCGCGACACCGACGGCGACGACGTGTGCGACAAGGTCGAGAGCGTGTTCACGGGCTTCGGCTTCGGCGACACGCACGCGACGATCTCGAACTTCCGCTGGGGCCCGGACGGCTGGATCTACGCGACGCAGGGCTACAGCGGCGGCGCCTCGAACCACATCACGAACGCAGCGGGCCGCGACTTCGGCAAGATCGGCAACGGGCTGTTCCGCTTCCGGCCCGACGGCAGCGCGATCGAGATCGTGTCGAGCTACGGCTCGAACACCTGGGGCTGCTCGTTCAACGAGGAGGGCGAGCTGTTCTTCACCATGGCGAACGGCGCGCACCTGCGGCACGTCGTTCTGCCGGAGAAGTTCCTCGCCGGCAACCGCGTCGGCAACGTCGCGAGCTGGAAGGACATCCCCGACCACGACCGCGTGTTCCCGGCCGTCGTGCGCACCGAAGCGCCGTACGCGCAGATCGACTTCGTCGGCGGCTTCACCGCGGCGGCGGGCTCGACCTTCTACGACGGAGGCGCGTGGCCCGACGAGTGGCGCAACTCGCACTTCGTGTGCGAGCCGACGGTCAACCTCGTGCACCACGACATCGTCGAGCCCGACGGCGTGAGCTTCAAAGCTCGCAAGGCGCGCGAAGCGGAGTTCATCGCGAGCACGGACCTGTGGTTCCGCCCGGTGGACGTGCGCGTGGGTCCTGACGGCGCGCTCTACGTGCTCGACTTCTACAACCAGGCGGCGATCCACAACGACACGCGCGGGCCCGAGCACGGCCCGACGAACGCTGCGATCCGCCCCGACCGCGACCACGTGCACGGTCGCATCTGGCGCGTGCAGCACAAGCAGGCGAAGCGGCATGCTGTCGCGTTGCCGCTGCCGACGAAGGTCGAGGAGGCGGTGAAGCTGCTCGAGCATCCGAGCGCGTGGGTTCGACAGACAGTGACGCGCACGGCTTTGGAGAGTGGCGACCCGCAGGCGTTCGATCTGGCGGCGAAGCTCGCTGAGAAGTCCACGAGCGAGTTGGCGCGTGTCGCAGCGGCCTGGCTCGTCAAGCGCGCCGCGAACAGCACGGCGACCATCCAACTGACGTTGTTGGAGTGGCTGAACGATGGGCCGACGATTCCGCGACTGGGAAGTGCCGCGGCGAGGATCTTGGCTGAGCATCCGCTCGCGGGGGATAACACGTGGGCGTTCGCGGCGCTCCGCAGCGCCCAACCCGACCTCCCGCGCCTGCGGCTGCTCGCATTGAGCGCGCTCGCAGCATCCGACTCCGCGGCCAAGGGCTTCCACGGGAGCCCGTTCCCGTTCTTCGTGCGCGACGCGACCGACGATTGGACGCGCTCGCTGTGCGTGCGCCTCGCCGCGGCGGACATCGGCGGCTACGTCCGCGCGGTGGTCGATCTGCCCGAACAGAACGACGCGTACGTCGTCGACGCCGTGCTCTCCGCCATGGCGCGCGATCCGGACGCAAGCGCGCGCAGCGTGATGGAGTCCCTAACTGCTGACTTCACGGCGGCAAGCGTCCACCACCTGATCCAGGTGCTCGAGGCGCTCGCTCGCGCTTCGAAGTCGCCGACCAAGCTCGCGAATGATCCGCTGCTCCCGCACCTGCGGCGCATGGTCTCGTCACGCGACGAGCAACTGGGCGTTGCGGCGCTCGCGGTCGCGACCAAGTGGGGTTTCGAGAGCGAGTTGCGCGCGGAGCTCGACGCGCTGGGCGAGCGACTCGAACGTCGCCTCGTCGACGGTGCGCAGCCGCTGGACGGTCGCCTGCAAGCGCTCGAAGCGCTGCTGTCGATCGCCTCGCGCCGCGCGAACGCGCTCGCGCAAGCCGGAGCGCTGCTCGAAGCCGCGACGGGCCCCGAGGACCAGCAACGTCTGCTCGCGGCGCTCGCCAAGACCGACGACGCAGCCGCAGCACGCGCGATCTGCGCGAGCTATCCCAAGCTCGCGCTCGACGCTCGCGAGCGCGCGTTCGAGCTGCTGGCGGCGCGCGCGAGCTGGTCGAGCGAGCTGCTCGGCGCCATCGATGCCAAATCGATCGCCATGGCCGACCTGGGGCCGCAGAAGGTGCACCGCCTGCGCAACCATCCCGACACCGCGATCTCGCAGCGCGCGACGAAGCTGTTCGAGACACTCGCCGGCGCCTCGAACGCGCAGGTCAACGCGCTCATCGCGAGCCTCCTGCCCGAAGTCGACAAGCCCGGCGGCGACCGCGCGCGCGGCAAGCTCGTGTTCGAGCAGAACTGCGCGAGCTGCCACGCGGCCTTCGGCGCCGGCGGCAACGTCGGGCCGGACCTCACCGGCATCGGCGCGCACGGCGCGCACGACCTGCTGCCGATCATCCTCGACCCCAACCGCGCGGTCGAAGCGGCTTACGCCGAGTGGATCGCAACCACCATCGACGAGCGCAACGTCGCCGGCGTGCTCGTGCGCGAGAGTTCCGACAGCATCGTGCTGCGCTCGAGCGCGGGCGATGCGGTGCTGCCGCGCGACGAGATCGATTCGCTGCGCAACACCGGCCGCTCGCCGATGCCCGCGGGCTTCGAGTCGCTCGGCGCGCCGGCGCTGCGCGATCTGATCGCGTACCTGGCGGGCGACTTCGCGTACTGGCGCGTGCTCGACCTCAAGCCGGTCGTGAGCTCGAACTCGCCGCGCGGCCTATACGACACCAAGCGCGACGGGAACCCCTACATCCCCGCGCGTTTCGGCGTGGTGGCGCTCGACGGCGTGCCGTTCGAGTTCCTCGACCCCAAGCGCACGGACTCCGGCAACAACGTCATCACGCTCAAGGGTGGGCTCAACCCTGACTGGGAGTCCAAGGTCCAGAAGCCGCAGCGCGTCGAGGTGAAGGTCAACGCGACCGTGCAGCGCGTGCATGTGCTCGGCGGGATCGCGGGCTGGGGCTATCCGTACATCAAGGAGCCCAAGCCCATCGTGAAGTGGACTTGGAAGTTCGCCGACGGCACGAGCGAGGAGCACGTGCTCCACAACGGCGTCGAGTTCGCCGACTGGATCGGGCACTTCGACGTGCCGGGCTCGGAGTTCGTCGAGGGCGCGCTGTCCGAGGAGAGTTGGGGCCAACTGCGGCGCTTCGCAGTCGCGCCGAAGGCCGTGAAGGCCGTCGACCGCATCGTGCTCGAGAGCTTCGACAACGAGCTCGCGCCGACCTTCGTCGCGCTCACCGCCGAGCTGCCCGGCGCGCCGGCGCAGGTCGAGAAGCCGGTCGAGCCCGTCGACGTGCTGATCTTCGGCGGCGGCTCGAGCCACGACTTCGCGCAGTGGTTCGAAGCCTTCGACCTCGGCCTCTTGCGCGACGCGGGCGTCGCAAGCGCGCGCTACAGCGCTTCGCTCAACGAAACGACGCGCCAGTTCGAGCGCATGAAGTCGCTGGTGCTGTGCACGAACCAGTCCGTGGCCGACCCGCGCTTCCGCGAGCGGTTGTTCGCGCACGTCGAGCGCGGCGAGGGCCTGGTCGTGCTGCACCCCGGCGCGTGGTTCAACTGGTCCGACTGGCCCGAGTACAACGCACGCCTCGTCGGCGGCGGCGCGCGCAGCCACGAGAAGCTGCAGGAGTTCGAGGTGCGCATCGTCGATACGAGTCACGCGATCACGCGCGGCGCTCAGCAGAGCTTCCGCATCGTCGACGAGCTCTACCGCGCCGAGCGCGCGGACAGCGACGCGCGCATCCAGGTGCTCGCCGTCGGCCGTTCGCTCGAAACCGGCGCTGAGTACCCTGTGCTGTGGACCGTCGAACGCGCCAAGGGTCGCACGGTGGTCCTGACGCTCGGCCACGACGGCCGCGCGCACGAACACCCCGCCTTCAAGCAGCTCTACGCCAACTCCGTCCGCTGGACGCTTTCACGATGAGCAAGACGAACGACAACTCGCGCCAAGGCATCCTCAAGCGTTTTCGCGCGCAGATCGCGCGCGGCGAGCCGATCATCGGCGGCGGCGCGGGCACGGGCATTTCCGCCAAGAGCGAAGAGGCCGGCGGCATCGACCTCCTGATCGTCTACAACTCCGGCCGCTATCGCATGGCGGGGCGCGGCTCGACCGCGGGGCTCATGCCCTACGGCAACGCGAACCAGATCGTGAAGGAGATGGCCTTCGAGATCCTCCCGGTCGTCAAGCACACGCCCGTGCTGGCCGGCGTGTGCGGCACCGATCCGTTCATGATGCCCAAGCTGTTCCTGCGCGAGTTGCGCGAGCTGGGCTACGCGGGGATCCAGAACTTCCCCACCGTCGGCCTGATCGAAGGCGAGTTGCGCGCCACGCTCGAGGAAACCGGCATGGGCTACGGGCTCGAGGTCGACTGCACGCGGCTCGCGCACGAGATGGACATGCTCACCACGCCCTACGCCTTCAATCCCGACGAGGCCACGGCGATGACCAAGGCCGGCGCGGACATCGTGGTCGCGCACATGGGCTGCACCAGCGGCGGCACGATCGGCGCGAAGTCCGTCAAGACGCTCGAGCACTGCGTCACGCTGATCCAGGCGATCGTCGACGCCGCCAAGCGCGTGCGCAAGGACGTGATCTGCCTGTGCCACGGCGGCCCGATCGCGATGCCCGACGACGCGCAGTTCATCATCGACCGCGTCGAGGGCATGGACGGCTTCTACGGCGCGAGCTCGACCGAGCGCCTCCCCACCGAGATCGCCATCAAGAAGCAGATCGAGACGTTCAAAGCGATCCGCTTGCCCGCGAAGAAGTCGAGAGCCGCGAAGAAGCGCTGAGGTCCGCTGTGGAGTGCGAACACTGCCTGCGTTTCGTCACCTCGAAAGAGGCGAAGGTCGAGGTGCTCCCGTGGGGCCCGCACGAGTGGCTCTCGCGCGCGGACCTCACGGGCGCCGAGCAAATCCAAGTCGTGCGCGTCACGATGCCGCCGGGCAAGAGCCACGCCTTCCATCGCCATCCGTGCATGGAAGAGGTGCTGTACTACGTTTCGGGCCGCGCGGAGCAGTGGGTCGGCCGCGAGAAGCGCGTGATGAGCGCAGGCGAGGTCGCCTTCGTGCCGCGCGATGAAGTGCACGGCACGTACAACACGTTCGACGAACCCGTGGTGTTCCTCGCGATCCTCTCGCCCGCCAAATTCGACGGCCCCGCACTCGTCGACGTGAGCCAGGACGAGCCTTGGCGGACGATTCGAGGCGTGTCGTGAGCGACGCGCGGGCGTAGGATCGGGCGCGGCCACGGACTCGAGCTCGCCCTCTCCGCCGCATGCCCAAGCTCACTGCCGCCCTGCTCGCCCTTGCCGCCCTTTCGAGCGCGCACGCGCCGTCGCACCAAGACGAGCCGGCGAAGCCGCCGCCCTTCGTGCGCTGCATTCCGTGCAAGAACGAGGGCCGTTTGCCCTGCGCCGCGCATCCCAAGGAGGAGATGCACTTCGAGGACGGCGTGCAGATGTGCTCGCTCGTCGCGGGGTGCGCCACCTGCAACGGGACCGGCTGGCTGGACTGCGCGGACTGCGAGAACCCGCGCTGGGGCGACGCGCTCGCCACCAAGCGCGCGCAGCAGGCGGGACTGAAGACCTACACGTCGCGCTTCGACGACGAGATGAAGCGCCCGCTGCGCAAGATCGTGACGCCGCACATCATGCTGGTGTGGGAACTCGATGAGCTGAAGATCGACAAGCGCACCGTGCGCCATCACGAGCTGATGCACATCTACGCGGAGCGGCTCGAGAAGCTGTTCGTCGACTACACGACCGTGATGGGGACCGGCGCGCGCGACTTCAAGGACCGCATGACCGTGTTCGTGTGGTCGAAAGAGGCCGACCAGATGGAGGGCTCGACGCGCTTCACCGGTCAGAGCAACCAGCGCGGAGTGAAGCTGCTCGGCGCAACCTCGGCCTACTCGGTGCTGGGGACCAAGCAGAACTTCCGCGACGACACGGCGCTGCACCGCAACCTCGTGCACAACGTCACGCACCTGATCCTCTCGCACCAGGCGCCGTCGCAGTGGCTGGGCAACATCAAGCACGGCTGGGTCGACGAAGGACTCGCGCACTGGTTCGAGGAGCGCTACTGGGGGCTGTGCGACAACTACTGCTACGAGGAGCAGAACTCGAACGTCGACTTCAAGGGCGGCAAGTGGAAGCCGGTCGTGCGGCGCATGGTGGCCGAGAACGACCTCGCGCCGATGGCCGAGGTGCTGCAGAAGAACACCGACGGCCTGAGCCTGCCGATGCACGCGCTGGCGTTCAGCTACGTCGACTACCTGCTCGCCACGGACGCCGCGAAGTTCAACGAGCTGTGCAAGCTCCTGCGCAAGCGCGTGGAGACGCGCGATGCACTGGCGAAGGCGCTGGGGACGAATGTGTTGGAGCTGGAGCAGCGTTGGAAGGCCTGGGTGCTCGCGACCTATCCCGTGCGTTGACGCGCCCGCCGGCGGGCCGGCCGGGAAAGAAGCGCCGGTCGCAGTGCGGGCCGGGCCGCGAAATGAGAAGTCTTTGCAGCGGCCGCGAGACAGGCGCCGATTCAGGGCCTAGGATTCGAGTCGGCCGCTGAGGATCCCGTGCGTTCGCGTGCGGGTTCGGCGGCCAGCCCCAATCCAACGGCTCCCGCCCCTGGTTTCGGCTAGCCCCGAGGGTTTTGGACATGCTGCCGCACCGTCCTGCCGCTGCCCCGGTCAACTCCGGCCCGTTCAACCCTGGCCCTGGCGCCTCGCGCTTTGGCGCGCACGGCGCCGTCGACAAGGACCACGGCGCGCACACGCTCAAGGTGTGGCGCGGAACGGTCGTCGGAGTCTACGGCGACGACGTCTTCGTCGAGCTCGGCCCGCGCATGCAGGGCGTGATCTCGCTGCGCCAGTTCGAGCTCGTGCCGCGCGTCGGCGACCAGTTCGACTTCACGCTGCGCGGCCGCGAAGACGGCCTGTGGGCGCTGGCGCTCGGCGCGCAGAGCCTCTCGACCTGGGAGGAGATGGAGCCGGGCAGCCTGGTGCAGGCGCGCGCGACCGGCGCGACGCCCGACGGGCTCGAGCTGAAGATCGGCCCGCTGCACGCCTTCATGCCCAAGTCGCACACCGGGCTGCCGCGCGAGCAGAAGCCTTCGGTGCTCTTGGGCAAGACCTTCACTTGCGAAGTGATCGAGGTCGACCCCGAGCGCCAACGCGTGGTCGTGTCGCGCAAGCTCGTGCAACAGCGCGAGCGCGACAACGAACGTCAGCGCGAAGTCGGCGCGCTGCGCGTGGGCCAGCTCGTGCACGGCCGCATTTCGCGCATCGAGGACTTCGGCGCGTTCCTGACCTTCGGCCACGGCGTCGAGGGCATGATCCACGTCTCGAACCTCGCCTACGAGCGCCCGCGGCATCCGACCGATGTCGTGCATATCGGCGAGTCGCTGAGCGCGAAGGTGCTCGCGATCCGCGACAGCGGCAAACGCGTATCGCTCGGCATCAAGCAACTCCAACCGAGCCCCTGGAGCGCCGCCGGCGCGCGCCTCGCCGCCGGCCGCATCATCGAAGGAACTGTCAAACGCATCGTGCCCTTCGGCGCCTTCATCGCCGTGCTCCCGGGCATCGAAGGCCTGGTGCACAACAGCCAGGCCGACCTGCGCGGCCAGCGCGACCTCGCAGCGCAACTCGAGCCCGGCGCCAAGGTCTCGGTGCGCGTGGTCTCGCTCGACGCGGGCCAGGAGCGCCTGTCGCTCTCGCTGCTGCACGTCGACGGCCGCGCCATCGCGCGCGAGGAAGCGCAGGCGCTCGAGTCGTTCGAGCAATTGTCCCGCGACGCCGCCGGCGGCCTGTCGCGCTCGCTCGGCAGCGTGCTGCGCCGCGCGATGGATGGGTAGCACCCCACGCGCGCCGCTCGAGTATCTCACAGATAGGTCAGACGGATGCCCACGGCGAGACCGCGGCCCCCGCCAGACCGCGG
>WYBT01000006.1 GCA_011525785.1 Planctomycetaceae bacterium | reverse complement strand
GGTCATGGACGACATCGGCCTCTCGCGCCCCATGGACCTGATCGACCTGCACCTGCCCGGCCGTTGGGTGCTCGGCGACGAGGAGATCATCGAGTGGTCCTTCGGCTTCCGCACGCTGCCCGAGCAGCGCCGCCTGCGCCTCTCCGACCGCTGGGCCGCCTTCCGCTGGGCGCCGTTCAACGAGGCCTACCCCTCGCTCGAGCTCGACCCCGACCGCGCGACGCTGCTGCGCCTGCACTCGATGCTGCACAACGTGTGAGCGGGCGCGGCCCAGCGCCCGGCGCGAGGCGCGCGGGGTGTTCTGTGCGCCGGCCTGCGTCGCATCCCAAGTCTCGCCTCGGCATCGGAGGTCGGGAGAGAGGCTGACCGCCGCGTGCTTGTCAGCGTGCCAAGTTGTTCGATCGCGCTGTGTGCGCCCTCTCGCTCAACGTCAGAGTGAGGACGGCCGTGTGGTGTTCGACCACTGCTCGAGTAGGCGCGGCGCGAGCCGCGTCATGAAGTCGAGCGCGATGGACTGGCTGGCAGCGGCGAAGGCGACGACGCCTCCGACTTCACGTCGACTTCCAAGGCTCGCCGGGAAGCCTCGCGATCAGCTCGCGCCACACGCGCTCGAAGGCGCTCTCGAAGCTCCACGCCTGCCCGTACGCAAGCAGTGGGCTCATGTCCGCCTTGAACACCGCGTCGCTTCGCTTGGAGGCCAGGTTGCGCTCGAACATGGCGCGCGTCACCCGTGCGCCGTCCGCCTCGATGTACCGCGCGAATGCGTCGACCACGCGCTGCGGATCCACGTCGCCTCGTTCGAGCGCGAAGGCGAGGTCGAAGAGATCGCGCCCCTTCTTGCGTTGGTAGAGCGCGCGCAGCTTGGTCGCGAGCAGCTCGTCGAGTTCGTAGGTGCGCAGGTTGGCGCTGCCGCTGAACCACCGCGATGACACGTCGAAGCGGTGATCCTGCAGCCGGTGGACGGTGAAGTGCTCGCGCGAGTTGATCTCGATCTTGAGCTTGAGCGGCATCGGAGGCGCGTCTTCGGAGTCGAAGCGGTAGCTGAGCGTCACCCGCCCTTCGGTCTGCTTCCACTTGGGTTCGCCCAGCCACGAATCGAGCGCGTCGTGGATGGCGTCGAGCACCTCGCCGATGCCGCCGGGGCTCGTCTGTACGAGATCGATGTCTTCTGAGTACCGCGCCGGCGGCCGAAGGTGGAGCTTGTAGAGCGCCGTGCCACCGCGAAACGCCAACGTCTTCGCGATGGCCGCGCGCGAGAACAACTCCACCAGGGCGCGAGAGATCACGAGGTCTTGTTCGACTTGGCGATCGAGGACCCAGGGTGCTTGGTCCCGCCATTCCGTGATGAAGTCCTTGGGGATCACAGGTCGGGCTCCACCACAACGTTCACGCGCAGCATCCAGCGTGCTTCGTACGTCGCGCCGGCGCGGCTGGCGGAGCGCACGAGAGGCGCTGCGGCCTTGGCGCGCTCCTGCACATGCGGCGCGAGCGCGTCGGCGAGGACGCGCTGTTGCGTGATATCGAGCAAGTATCCAAGTCGCTGGCTCCACACGACCGGGCTTCGCTTGGCTTCGACGATGAGCCGGCTCGCGTCGAGCCGGTCGACCAACTCGCTCACCACCGTCGCCACGTTGTCGAGCCCGCCGCACTGGTCCGCGTAGCCCACGAGCTCGAGCGCCGTCGCTTCCGGCGACGAGACGCGCAGATGTCCGCGCGGCGTGTTTCGCTCCACGACTGGCGTGTGCGCCATGTCCTTGCGCGCGATGAACTGCACGCGCACTTCGCCGCACGCCAGCGGCCGACGATTCGTCTGCGTCATCACCTGAAATGCCTGCGGCCGCTGGTGCGCTGCGCCGTGAAGTTCCGCTGCGCTGAGCAGCGCCACGTAGTAGGGCTCGGCGAGATGCGCCATCAACTGCGGCACGAATTGATCTGCGGGCAGGCAGCCCAGCCGCCGGTACTCGGGCGGGACGATGACGTGGAAGCCGCGAAACGGGTCAGCGATCTCTCCCTTGGACTTCATCCGTCGCAGGGCGGCGCGCGCCGCCGGAACGGATGCGCCCAGCGCCCGGACGGCCTCCTCCGTGGTGAAGTGGTGGCGTCCCTGCGCGGCCAGGGATGCGATGTAGCGGGCGGTTCGGTACATGTCTTTGGGGGTCGCTACATGCAGAAGAGAACATATTTCGTTACTTTAAGCAAGTATCGGATACCGAGCCCGGCCCCCCCTCCACGACTCGGCCTCAACGGCCCTACGCCACAGGCGCGCAGCGCGCGATCGGCCTCGGTCGCCGGTCGATCGACAGGCCGGCGGACCCGGAAACACTCGTCAATCGCCGCGCGCGCCAGGCGCGCAGCCGTCTGGGAGTGGCGCGCGCATCGCCGTCGAACGCGCGCCTGCGGGACAGCGGACAAGCAAGTGGAAGTGCGTGGTCATCAGGCAGAACGCCTGGACTTCGATCCAGCCCGCGCGCACCGCCCGGGCAGGCTGGGCGAGGAAGTAGCGCACGTCCGCCCCGCTCTCGAACAGCGTGCGCCGCGCGATGCCGCAGTTCACCGCGTGATGCCAAGTGTCGTTCGCGTCACCGCGTCAAAGTCTTCCTCTACCGCTACCGCGACAGCGCGCCAGACTACCTGCTGCTGCGCGGCGCCGGCCACGAGAGCTTCTGGGGCCCGGTCCAGGGTCCGATCGGCTTCGGCGAGAAGCTCGACAGCGCCATCAAGCGCGAGGTCATGGACGACATCGGCCTCTCGCGCCCCATGGACCTGATCGACCTGCACCTGCCCGGCCGTTGGGTGCTCGGCGACGAGG
>WYBT01000046.1 GCA_011525785.1 Planctomycetaceae bacterium | reverse complement strand
GCGGGCCCGGCCGCCTTGCGCGCACGCCCACCAACGCGCGGCGGGCCCGACAACCTGCGTTGCCGGCCCCGCCGCGAGTCATTCGACGAGCGTCAGCGCGTGTCCAGCGCGCTGGGCGCTGGCGCCGCGGAGGGCGGACTCACTCCATGCCCCAGATCACGTCGCCGTCCATCTCCATGCTCATTTCGATGGCCTGCTCCTGGCCTTCGGCGCTGACCGACGCGTCGAGTTCGAAGGTCATGCCCATCTCGCAGTTGAGGGCGAAGCCGTGCGGCAGCCCGCGCTGGAGGTCCCACAGGAGCTCGCCCTCGCCCTTCATGGTCATGCCCACCGCGGCGGTGGTGATGCTCATGTCGACCTCGACGCCCTCGGGGATCTGCTTGCGCGCCATCTCCTCGATCATCTGCGCCAGGTCCACCGAGCCGTCGATCGCGATGCGGACCTTGATCACGCCGACGTTGACGCCGTCGACTTCGCGGGTTCCGTCGTACTCGCACTCGGTCTTGATGCTGTCGAGCATGCGCTCGAAGGCCGGCTTGAGCTGCTCGAGCACTTCCAGCGCCTCGGCGTCGTCGATCTCCTCGCCCATCGAGGGCAGTGAGTCGAAGTCCAGCCCGAACATCAGCGCCGAACCCATGCCCTTGGGGTCGACGCTCCAGCGGTCGCCCTTGGACACCGTCTTCTGCGGCAGCAGCGTGCGGTAGTCGAGCAACTCGGGGTTCATGCCGAGCTTCTCGAGCTTCTCTTCGTCGCCTTCACCGTCCTTGTAGCTGCGCTCGTAGCTCTTGGACTCCTCGTTCCATTTGAAGAGGACGGTCTTGCCGTCCATCTCCATCCAGTCCTCTTCGTTGCCCGACTCCTCGCCCATGTCCCACTGCGAGGCGGACTTCTCGAAGCGGCGGACGAACTCGACCAGCTTGCCGTCCACGGTCTTCACGTACTGGTCGACGACCGAGAAGCTGGCGTCGAACTCTCCGGAGAGCTGATCGAGCGGAATCATGCCGCTCATGTCCTGGCCGTTCATGACCATCGAGATGTCGCCCATCTCGAACGAGCCGCTCACGGTGAAGCTCTTGGTGGCTTCCGTGCCGTCTGCCGGGCGGAATTCGACCGAGTCGGCGGCCGGCTGGAACGCGAGCAGGAGAAGGGAACCCAGGAGGGCAGTCGGGCGCGGAAGCGTGAGCATGAGTTCGATTGGAGGGTCGGAAGGCGGAGAGGTTTCGGGCGTCGACGGTCGCGGTCAAGTAGCGGGTGGCGCCCAAGACCTGAGCGGAGCGTGCGTTTCGGGCAAAAGTTGCACTAAACGGCGTTCCAAGCGAGCGAGTCGCAACCCCTGTTCCGCGTTTTCGACGGCGCGTCGGATGGCCGCCGCGGCGCCGACCAGGACCAGCAGCTTCCGCGCGCGCGTGACGGCAGTGTAGAGCAGGTTGCGCTGCAGCATCAGGTGGTGCTGCGGGACGACGGGCAGCACCACCACGTCGTACTCGCTGCCCTGGGAGCGGTGGACGGTGACGGCGAAGGCCGGCTGCAGATCGCCGAGCTCGTCGGGCGCGTAGGCCACGGTGCGCTCGGGGTAGGCGACGTTCAGGCCCTCCTCCGAGACGGACACGACGCGCCCCATGTCGCCGTTGAAGACCTCCTTGTCGTAGTCGTTGCGCGTGTGGATGACGCGGTCGCCGACGCGCCAGCTGCGCTCGCCGGCCCGGAACTCCGGTCCGCCCGCACCCAGCGCCGCCCGCAGCCGCTCGTTGAGCGCGTCCACGCCGCACTCGCCGCGGTACATCGGCGCGAGCACCTGCACGCTCTGCACCCAGTCGAAGCCGAAGCTGCGCGGGATGCGCTGGGTCACGACCTCGACCGTGCGCTCCGCGCAGCGCAGCGCATCCTCGGCCGGGAAGAAGTAGCAGTCCGAGGGCGGCTCGCCGCGCGAGGGGAAGACCGGCATTTCGCCGCGCAGGATGCGGTGGGCGTTCTCGACGATGCGGCTGTTGCGGCCCTGGCGGTGGATCTGCGTGAGCCGGAACACCGGGGCGCGCTGGCTGCGCATGAGCTCGACCAGAACGTTGCCCGGCGCGACCGAGGGCAACTGGTCGGGGTCACCCACGAGCACCACCCGCGTCGCCGTGTCGATCGCCTTGAAGGTGTGGTGCGCGATCACCACGTCGAGCATCGAGGTCTCGTCTACGACCAGCAGGTCGGCCTGGAGCGGTCGGTCCTGGTTGTGCGTGAAGGCGCGCGTCTGCGGGTCGTAGAGCAGCAGGCGGTGCAGCGTCGAGGCCTGGCGCTCGGTAGCTTCGGTCAGGCGCTTGGCCGCGCGCCCGGTCGGCGAGGCGAGCTTGACCCGCGCACCCGCCGCTTCCGCGAGCGCCACGAGGCAGCGCACGATGGTGGTCTTGCCGACGCCCGGACCGCCGGTCAGCAGAGCCAGCGGCGTCTGCAACAGTCCGAGCACCGCGCGGCGCTGGTCGCTGTCGAGTTCGAACCCGCTGCGGCGCTCGAAGCGCTCGAGGTCGGCTTCGGTCGCGAGCGGCGTCCGCGGCCCGCCGGTCAGCAGGCGCGCGAGGTTCGCGGCCAGGCCGCGCTCGCAGGCCGCGAGGTGGGGGAGGTAGACCGCCCGCTCGCCCTCCAAGAGCCCGTGCTCCAGCGTCACTTCCTCGGCGTCGGCCAGCTGCTCGAGCGCCTCGGTCAGCGGCAGCCGCTCCGGCTCCAGACGCAGCAGGTCCGCCGTGCGGCTGCGCAGCGCCTCTTCGCCGAGCAGCGAGTGCCCCTCGTCCGCCGCCGAGCGCAGCGAGTGCAGCAGCGCGGCGCGGCAACGGTGCAAGCTGTCGGGCGCGAACCCCAGCTCGCGGGCGATGCGGTCGGCGATCACGAAGCCGATGCCGGCCACCGCGCCGGCCAGCTCGTAGGGGTTGGCCCGGATGCGCTCTTCAGCGTCGGCGCCGAGCTTGAGCGCGACCGCCGCGGACTGGCGCGGCCCCAGGCCCACGCCGCGCAGGAAACCGTGCAGCTTGTGGCGCGTGAACTGCGCGCGCACGGCCTCGATCAGCTTCGCGCGCACGGCGCTGCGCAGCCCCGCGATCCCCTCGAGTTGCTCGGGGTGGGCGTGGATCACCTCGATCGCGCCCGGCCCCAGCTTGTCGACGATGCGCCGCGCGAGCGTCTCGCCGATGCCTTCGAACACGCCCGAGGCGAGGTAGCGCGCGGCCCCCTCGACGCTCGCGGGGGGCAGGATCTCGGCGCTGTCGAAGGCAAACTGCCGTCCGTGCGACTTGTGCGTCGTCCAGCGACCGGTCAGCCGCAGGCGCTGTCCCGCCGCCGGCTGGACCATCGCGCCCACCGCGCTCAGGCGCAGCGAGCGCCACAGGCTGGGGGCCTGAGGGTCGTCATAACCCTCTTCGGGAGCGATTCTTAAGACCGTGTACTGGCTCTGGTCGTCGTGGTAGGTGACGACCTCGACCTCGCCCACGAGTTCTTCGCGATGGCCCTCGGGCGCGGACTGCTCGTGCGGTTGGCGCTGCTCCACGACTGCGCCGGCGGCCGGGGGGCGCGCGCGGAGCCAGCCGGGCCCAGGCGTCGCCCCTCGACACACCCTTTCCAGGCGCGGGCGGCGTGTGTAGCATCTTGCGCCCCAATTTACCCACGCCAACCGTCCGGAGCCACGCAGTCCGCGTCTCCGACAGCCGCAGGATTCTCAGCTTGACGATCAAGGTCCAAGTCCGCCAGAACGAGTCCCTCGAGGCCGCGCTGCGTCGCTTCAAGCGTCAGTGCAACTACAGCGGGGTGTTCCGCCTCGCGAAGGCCAAGACCTGGCATGAGAAGCGCTCGGACAAGCTGCGCCGCGAGCGCCGCGAGCGCCTGCGCACGATCCAGCGCGCCTCGCGCATCGCGCGCGACCTGATCATGGGCAAGCAGCCCCGTCGCCGGCCGATGGGTTCGCGCGGCCCCGGCGGTCGCAATCAGATCCCCTCCGCGGTCTGATCGACGTCTGACGGTTCCTGCGTCTCGCTCAGCGGGACGAGTGCATCGCGCGCAGCCGGGCTCGCTCGGCGCGCGCGAGTCGTTTCGGGTCGCGCTTCCCGGGCCTCTCCCTCAGCCCCGCTCGTTTCAGGCACTTTGGGCGTCGCGTCGCTCCCCGCGTTCGCGACGGTTCTGCGCTGGTCTCAGCTGACGCGCTCGGCGCTCCACCGCTGGGCGCGTCGTCGTTGGTGCGGCGTCGTTGGTGCGGCGTCGCGCGCGCGCCCTGGCCAAGCGCGGCCTTTGGAGTTGAACTGAGTCGATCATGCTGGCCCTCACCCTGACCGTGGCGCTCGTCGCCGCGCCTGCGCAACTCCCCGACTACTCCGTCCCTGGCCCGCAACTCGCCGGCTACTCGACGGTCACGGTCGTGCGCCCCAACGGCACGAGCTTCGGCGCGCGCCTGGTCTACCCGGCGACTTCGGCCGGCCTGAACGCGCCCTTCGATCCGTCCGCTGGACCGTACCCCGCCATCTCGTTCGGCCACGGCTTCGTGCAGCCGCCCAGCGCGTACCAGGGCACGCTCGAGCACCTGGCGAGCTGGGGCTACGTGGTGATCGCGAGCGAGTCGCAAGGCTCGATCTTCCCCAGCCACCAGGGCCTGGCGAACGACATGCGCCTGTGCCTGGACTGGCTCGAGCTGCGCAACGCCGACGCCAATTCGGTGCTGTTCGCCAACGTCGATACCGCGGCGTTCGGGCTCTCGGGGCACTCGATGGGCGCCGGCTGCAGCTTGCTCGCGGCCGCCGCCGATCCGCGCGTGCGCGCCGTCGCCAACCTCGCTGCGGCGCAGACCAATCCCTCGGCCTCGGCTGCGGCCGCGACGGTCACCTGTCCGATCGCGCTGATCAGCGGCTCGCAGGACACGATCACGCCGCTCGCCAGCCACGGGCAGCTCATGTACGACGCGGCGCTCGCACCCAAGCTCCTGCCGGTGATCGAGGGCGGTTGGCACTGCGGTTTCGTCGACAACCCGGCGCTCGGCGGCTTCGGCTGCGACAGCGGGGCCCTGCCCAAGCCGGCGCAGCTCGCACTCGCACGCCGCTGGCTGACGACTGTGTTCGAGCTCTACCTGCGCGGCGACTCGAGCGTGTGGAGCGCGGTGTGGGGCGAGGGCATGGCGCGCGATCCGCAGATCGCCACCAGCTTCGAGCCCTTTGCGCGCATCACGCCCTTCGCGCAGCGCTTGCCCGCGTTGCCGGGCGCCGACGCCGTGTTCGATTTCACGCTGCACAACAGCGCCTCGACCCCGCAGGCGTTCACGCTCGGCGCCGACCAGTCGTTGTTCCCGTTCAGCCTGTCGCAGACCCAGGTCGGGCCGCTGGCGCCGGGCGCGAGCGTGCAGCTGCAGCTCACAGTCTCGATCCCCGCGGGGCAGACGCCTGTGCTCGAGCGCTTCACGCTCTGGGCGCAGCGCGATCTCGACGCCGGCACGCGCTGCTACGGCCTGCGCGGAGTGCGCGTGCCTTGAGCGCTTCGCTGCCGCAGTCGCCGCACGTGTCCGGCTTCGCCGCCGGGCGCGCGCGTTGGAATCGCGTTGCGCTGCTGTGGCGCGGCTGACGGGAGCGCGCGCGTCGGCCCATGGAACCGAGCACGGCTCACGAGCTCCGCTCGAGCGCGCCGACGACGGGCGCCGCCATCGCCGCGTTGCTCGCGCTCGCACTGGCCGTGCTCGCGGCGCTGGCGCCCGAGCTTGCGGCCCACGCGCTGGCCGGCGCAGCCTCGTACGTCGCGGTCGTCGCCTGCTGCGCAGCGCTCGCGTTGGCGCTGGCGGCCGCGCTGGTCGACGAGCGCGAGTTCGAGCTGCGCCTCGCCGCGGCGTTCGCACTGTTCCCAATCGTGGCCGGCAGCGCGGTCACGTTGCTCGGTTTCGCGCGCCTGCTCAGCCTGCCCTGGCTGCTTGCGTTGCTCGGCGTCGCGGCGGCGCTCGCCTACGCGCGCGGACCGCAGCCCTGGCTCGTCGCTGGCCTGCGCCGCTGCGCCGCCGCGCGACCGAGCTGGCCGGCAGCGCTGGCCTTCGCGCTGTTCGCCGCGACTTGGGCCTTCGAGCTCTCGCAGGTGCTGCGGTACACGCCGCAGGAGTCCGACGCGATGTGGTACCACCTGCCGATGGTGGCCCACTGGGTGCAGTCGGGCGCGATCGAGCTGAACGACTCGATCCCGCTGATCGCCCGCGCCTATCCGGGACTGCGCCAGGCGGCGCTGGCGGCGCTCACGCTCCCGCTGGGCAACGAGCACCTCGCCTTTCTGGGACTGGTCGAGCTGCCAGCGCTGTTCTTCGTGCTGCTCGTCGCCGTGCGTCGCGCTGGCGCGAGTTCTGACACCGCGACCGCGCTCGCGAGCTACGGCGCATCGATGCCGGTCGTGCTCCACGCGGCGACTTCGCAGGGCACCGACCTGTCGCTCGCGACCTACCTGCTGCTCGCGCTGCTCGCCTTGCGGGACGCGCTGGCGAGCGGCTCGCTTCGCAGCGCGCTCCTCGCGGGACTCGCGCTCGGCGCGGAGAGCTCGCTCAAGTACTCCGGTCCGATCTACGCCGTGCTGGTCGTGTCGGCCTGCGTGCTCGAGTTCGTGCTGGGCCGTCCGCGCGCGCAGTGGCTCGCCGCAGCGCGCCCGCGCACGTGGATCGTGCTCGCCATCGGCGCGCTGCTGATCGCAGGTCCCTGGTACGGCCGCAACCTCGTGCTGTTCGGCAATCCGCTCTACCCCGCGCCGTTCCTCGGCCTGCCGGGCCCCTTCGATCGCTCCGAGCTGGCCTCGAAGACCCTGGGCTGGAACGTCGCGCCCCTGATCGAGGCCTGGCGGCACTTCCCGGCGGCGAACGGCTGGCTCGTGCCGCTGATGCTGATCGCGCCGCTGGCGCTGCTCGCCGCCCTCGCGCTGCGCCGCCGGCGCGCCGCGGAGCAACTCGCCGTGCCGGTGCTGGCCGTGCTGTGCTTCGTGGCCTTCCTGCACCAGCCCTTCAATCGCCCCTCGTTCCAGGCCTACTACAACATGCGCTACCTGATCGGCTGGTCGGCGCTGCTGCTGGTGGCTTGCGGCGCGCTGTGGCGCGGGCCCTCGCTGGCCTGGATCGCACTGCTCGCCACAGCGAGCAACTTCTGGCACCTCACGCGCTGGGCGCCGCAGCTCGCCGTGAGCGCGCTCGTCGGTGCGCTCGCGCTGCGCTGGGCCTGGGCGCCGGGCGTTGCGTTGCTCGCGGCGCGCGCGCGAGCACTCGCTCCGCTCGCCTGGGCGCTCTCGCTGGGACTGGTTCTCGCCGCCGCATCCCTCCGCTCGCGCCTGCAGTACGACGCCGGCTACGGCTATCGCGACTCCGCCAGCGACAGCGGTTGGGCCGAACTCGGCGCGTGGGCGCATCGCCACCTCAGCGGCGCCGCCATCGGCATCCACGGCGACACGCGTACGTTCCCGTACTACGGCGATCGGCTCGACAACCGCGTGGTGGCGCTCGAGGCCGCCGCCTCGCCCGCGCAGCTCGCCGCCGCAGCGCGCGAGCAAGGTCTGGATTGGCTGGTGTGCATCGCGCCGATCGTCGGCCGGCGCTCGTCGCGCGAGTTCGAGTTCGGCCCTTCGCTCGCGCCCGCGCTGCTCGCGCAGCACCCCGAGCTGTTCCAGCTCGAGCGCCAGGCGCGCGGCTCGCACCTGCTGCGCGTCGTGCGCTGACGCGTCGAACCGCTCTGGGCGTGGCGCTAGCGACGCAAGCGGCGCAGCGCCTGCGACAGGTCGTCGAACAGCGAGTAGGCGACCGGCGTGACGAGCAGCGTGAGCAGCAGGCACAGCGTCTGTCCGCCGATCACGACGATCGCGACGGCGCGGCGCTCCTCGGCGCCGGGGCCCGAGCCGAGCGCGAGCGGCAGCATGCCCGCGACCAGCGCCAGCGTGGTCATCAGGATCGGCCGCAGTCGATCGCGGTTGGCCTGCAGGATCGCCGCGCCGCGCTCCATGCCCTGCGCGCGCAGCGTATTGGTGTGATCGATCTGGAGGATCGAGTTCTTCTTCACCACGCCGAACAGCACCAGGATGCCGAGCGCCGAGTACAGGTTGAGCGTGCCGCCGGTGAGCCACAGCGACGCGAGCGCGAACGGCGCCGAGAGCGGCAGCGAGAGCAGGATCGTCAGCGGGTGGACGAGGCTCTCGAACTGCGAGGCGAGGATCAGGTACATGAACACGATCGAGAGCACGAAGGCGATCAGCAACTCGTCGAAGGTGCGCTCGAGTTCGCGGCTGCGGCCGAACAGCGTCGTGCTGTAGGCCGGCGGGAGTTTCATCTCGTCGGTGAGCCGCTGCAGCACTTCGAGCTGCGGTCCGAGCGCCGCGCCGGGCGCGACCCCGCCGCGCACCGAGACCGTGCGCTGCCGGTCGAGGCGATCGATGCGCGAGGCCGCGCTGGCCTTTTCGATCGTGGCCAGATTCTCGAGCTCTACGGTTCCGCCGCCCTGCCGCGGCAAGAGGAGCGTTCCGAGCAACTCGGGGCTGCTGCGGTCGCGCTGCTCGAGCCGCATTCGGACGTCGTAGGTCTCGCCCGTCTGCGGATCGCGGAAGCGCGAAACCTCCTCGGCGCCGCCGACCAAGAGGCGCAGCGCCGTGCCCAGGTCGCGCGCCTGGACGCCGAGGTCCGCGGCGCGCTCGCGGTCGATGCGCACGCGCAGCTCCGGCCGGTTGAGGCGCAGCGAAGTGTCGAGGCCGCGGAAGCCGCCTGCGGCGATCGCGCGCGTGCGCAGCTCCTCGGCGAACCCGACCAGCTTCTCGAGCTCGGGTCCCTTGAGCACGAAGTCGACGTCGAACGGGCCGCCGCCCACCGAGAACGAGGCGAAGTTGCGCACCTGGCAGCGCACGTCGCGGAACTCCTTGAGGCGCGCGTCGACTGCGGTCATCACGTCTGCTTGCGAGTAGTTCCCGCGCCACGCGGCGCCGGGATCGCCGTCGAGCAGCGCCTTCCACACGCGCGTCGCGCTCAACAGTCGCTCTTCGTGCGGAGCGATGCGCACATAGATGTCCCCGCGGTTGGTCTGGCTCAGGAAGCTGCTCCCGCTGGTCGCGAGCGTCGCGCGCACGCCGGGAACGGCGCGGATCGCGCGCTCGAGTTCACCGAGCGCGAGCTCCATGGCCTCGATGCTCGTGCCCTCGGGCGCGGAGACGCCGACGGTGAACTCGGCCTCGTCGACGTCCGCCGGAACGAACTCGCGCGGAACCTGCGCGAAGAGCGGGATCGACACGCCGATCACGGCCAGCGCGACCACCGCCATCGCCAGGCGTCGCTGCATCGACCAGCGCAGCAGGGCGACGTAGACGCGCTCGACGAGCGCGTACGGTCCGCTGCGCGATGCGGCCTGAGAGCCGTGCGGCGCGTGCTCGCCGGTCCCGCGCTTGAGCAGCCGCGCCGCCATCATCGGCGTCAGTGTGAACGAGATGAACAGGCTCACCAGCACCGCCACCGCGGAGGTGATGCCGAACTGGTAGAGGAAGCGCCCGGCGATGCTCGACATGAACGAGACCGGCGCGAAGATCACGACCAGGCTGAGCGTGGTCGCGAGCACCGCCAGCGCGATCTCGCGCGTCGCCTCGCGCGCGGCCTGCATCGGGTCCATGCCCTTCTCTTCCACGAAGCGGAAGATGTTCTCGAGCACGACGATGGCGTCGTCGATCACGATGCCGACCATCAGCACCAGCGCGAGCATGGTCACGCTGTTGAGCGTGAAGCCCAGCGCCCACATGGCGCCGAAGGTCGCGATCACACTGGTCGGGATCGCCACTGCGGCGATCAGCGTCGAGCGCCAGCTGCGCATGAAGGCCAGCACGACCAAGCTCGCGAGGATCGAACCCAGCACCAGGTGCAGGTTGATCTCGTGCAGCGCGGCGTGGATGTAGCGCGACTGATCGCGCGTGATCTCCAGGCGCACGTCGGCCGGCAACTGCCGCTCGACCGCCGCCAGCGCCTGCTTGCAGCCTTCGATCACCTCGACCGTGTTCGCGCCCGACTGGCGGATCACCTCGAGCACCACGGTCGGCGTGCCGTTCCAGCGCGCGCTGCCGCGCTTCTCGGCCACGCCGTCCTCCGCGCGACCCAGATCGCTGATGCGGATCGGCACGCCGTCGATCTGCGCCACGACGATGTTTTCGAAGTCCTCGCGCGTCTCGAGCCGACCCAGCGTGCGCAGGTTGCGCTCGTTGTCGCTGTCGGTGACGTTGCCGCCCGGAACGTCGGCGTTCTGCGCCTCGACCGCATCGCGCACGGCCGTCGCCGAGAGCCCGTAGGACGCCAGCCGCCCCGCGTCGAGCCACAAGTTCATCGTGCGCTCGGATCCGCCGGTGAGACGTACTTCGCCGACGCCGGTCGAGCGCTCCAGGCGCAGCCGCACGAGCTTGTCGGCGAGCTCGGTCAACTCGCGCAGCGACCGTTCGCCCACCAGCGCCACCTGCAGCACGGGCTCGGAGTCGTTGTCGACCTTCGCGACGAGCGGCGGGTCGGCCTCGCGCGGCAGGTCGCGCGTCACCGAACTGACGCGATCGCGCACGTCCTGTGCGGCGACGTCGATGTCGCGCTCGAGCTCGAACGTGACCAGCAGAATTCCGCTGCCGTTGCCGGAGATCGAGCGCAGCTGCTCGATGCCCGCGACGGTGTTCACGGCTTCCTCGAGCCGCTCGGCGAGCTCGGTCTCGACCTCTTCGGGGCTCGCGCCCGCCAGGCGCGTCTGCACGCGCACGCTGGGCACGTCGACCGACGGATAGCGATCGACGCCGAGCTTGAACCAGCTCACCGCGCCGATGACGCACAACGCGAGCGCCATCATGCTCGCGAAGACAGGGCGTTGAATGCAGACCTCAGCGAGCTTCTGCATCGTCGTCCTCCGGGAGCGGCGGGCGTTCCAGTCCGAGCCAGCGGTGCAGCGTGCCGGTGGCGCGCAGCAGGTCGAGTCGGAACGCGCCCAGCTCGAGCTCGGCGTTCTCGAGCGCCAGTGCGGTGCGCAGGCGCTGGTCCTGCGCCGTCACGCGCTCGAGGTTGGTCGCCAGGCCCGCGTCGTAGAGCGCCTCGGCCTGCGCGAAGGCCTCGTCCGCGGCTGCGAGTTGCAGGCGCAGCGCCGCCACGCGCTCGCGCCCGGTCTCGAGGTTGGCGTAGGCCACTTCCACGTCGCGCTGGACCGCGCGCTGGAGCAGCGAGCGGCGCAACTGCGCCTCGCGCAGCAGACTGAAGGCGTCGGCGACGTCGGCGCGGATCCGTCCGGGTTCCAGCAGCGGCAACGTGACGCCGAACAGCGCGCTCCAGTCCTGGTCGGTGGGCATCGAGGCGCGCGAGAGGAACGCGCGCAGATCGACGTTGACGCTCGGCCACCACTGCGCCTTGGCGGCCTCGATGGCGCGCGTCGCTGCCTCGACATCGGCTTGCGCGGCGGCGAGCTCGGGGCGCTGCGCGTCAGCGACTTGCGCCAGCTCGGCGACGGGGCGTCGCTCGTCGGGGATGTCGAGCGCGCGGTCGAGCTCGACCGCTTGCGCCTGGGCCGCCACGAGGAAGCTCAGCAGCGCGCGCCCTGTGCGCATGCTGCGCTCGGTGTTGATCAGCGCCACGCGTGCGTCGACGAGGCTCGACTCACTCAACGCGACGTCGAGCGGTCGCGCCACGCCCACGTCGTTGCGGGCGCGAACGTCTTGCACGCGCGCCTCTTGCAAGGCCAGCGAACTCTCGAGCACCGAGCGCGCGCGCTCGGCTTGCAGCACGGCGAACAGCGTGCGCGCCACGTCGAGCAGTAGCGCGTCCTGCGTCGCGTACAGGGTCGCGAGGCGCCGGCGAGCCTCGAAGCGCGCGCGCTGCTGTTGCGCCGCCAGTCCCTTCGGATTGACCTCGTACGGCGCCTGCAGGAGCACATCAGCTCCCTCGAACGTTCCCGAGGCGCTGTCGCGCAGCACATAACTGGGGCTCAAATTGAGCCGCGGCAGCCAGCTCGCCGCTTGGCGCCGCTTGTCGATCAGCGCTCGCAGGTAGCCTTCGCCGTCGATCGAAAGACGCTCGTTGCGTGCGTTGGCGAGCGCCATCGCGCGCCGCGCGTCGAGCTTGCCCGCGAGCGGCCCCTCGGGGTCCTGCGGTCGCGCGAGGCCGGCCTCGAGCGGCTTGCGATAGCGCTCGACGTCGCGCGCTCCGTCGACAGCGCACGCCGCGCCGAGGACCAGCGTCGCGCAGGCCAGCGCCGTGGATCTCAAGGCGCTCCGCCCCCGACCACGACGCGCACCGGCGTCCCGGTGACGAGCCCGCGCGGCCGGCGCGCGATCGTCTCGCTCCCGTCGAGACCGCGGAGCACTTCGACCAGGCCATCGCCTTCGCGCCCGAGCTCGACCACGCGCTCCTGCGCCAGCGAATCGACGATCACGAACACCTTGTGCACGCCGGCGAAGGTCGCGACCGACGCGCGTTCGACCTGCAGCACGTCGGGCTCGATCTCGGTCTCGATCTCGGCCGTCGCGAACGAGCCCGGCCGCAGCTCGCGCGCAGGGTTGGGCACCGCGATCTCGACCTCGAACGTGCGCGTGCGCACATCCACCGCCGGGCTGATGCGCGCCACGCGGCCTTCGAACTCGCGGGAGCTCGACTCCACCCGCACGCGCGCGAGCTGATTGAGTTCGATGCTGCCTCCGTGCCGCTCGGGCAGGCGCACGCGCAGCTCGAGCGGGTCGGGATCGACCAGTTCGAACAGCGGCGCGCCGACCGTCACCAGGTCGCCGACCGACACGCGCCGCTGGACGACCGCGTACTCCGCGCCTTGCCGCTGCGCGCCGGGCACGACGTGCAAGGTGTCGAGCAAGCGCTGCTGCGCGCTCTCGATCTGCGCCTTCTGCGCGCGCGCTTCGGCGAGTTGCGCGCGTGCGCCGAGCTGAGCGATGCGGTGATCGGCTTGCGCGACCGACCAGGCCGTCTTCAAGTCGAGGTAGTCCTGTTCGCTCATCGCCGGCGGCACGCGCTCGCGCAGCAGACGTCCGCGCTCGTACCGCGCGTGCCCGTTCTCGGCCTGCAGTCGCGCGCGCTCGACCGCGGGCAGCGTCTCGACCTCGATCTCGCCTTCGGGCAGTTCCTCCAGGCCCAGCCGCGCGAGCGATTGCTCGAACGCGCGCCGCCGTTCATTCAGCGCGAGCTCGAAATCGACGCGCTCGAGCTGCGCCAGCGGGACCCCGGGCGCGAGCACGTCGCCGACGTCGTGGAACACCTCCGCCACTCGGCCGGGGACCTTCGCGGCGATCGTGACCGACTCCTCGCCGAACAGCGTGCCCGTGGCGCGCACGCTGCGCTGAACGGGACCTCGCACGGGCGTGGAAGGCGCCACCTCGACCGTCGCGCGAGCGGGCTGTTGGGCGCCCTCCGCTTCGCGCTCCGGGCTGCAGCCTGCGAGCGCGAGCGCCAGCACGGCGAGTACGACGCTCGATGTGCTCGGCCTCGGCCGCGGCTTCGAGGCGCAGACTGCGTCGGCGGCGCAGAAAGTCAGCTTCGCGGCGCCGGCGCGTGCGTCACGCTCGGAAGTGTGCGCGGCGTACGAGGATGCTGTGATGAGTGGGGTCCGAGCCACCCCGTGAGGATACGGGGTCGGAGCGCATCCGCGAACCCGCGGCCCGGTGTTGGCGCGCGACGGTTTGCGGCGCTCGGCAACGAGTCGCGGCGCCGCTCTCGCAGCCTGGCGCTCGGCGCCGGACGATTCACAACGGTCGGTCAGCCCGGTCGTGCTCGAGGCGCGCGGGAGCGCGCGGCATCGCACCAGCCGCGAACGGCGAGCTGGGCCTCGGCCCGCTCGTCGAACGTGTCGGCTGGACGCCTCCCAGCGTCGACGATCTCCCTCGGTGCGCCAGCGCTGCCGCAGCTGCATGCGGCGCCTCGCAGCGCGACCGCAGCCGCGGAGCGTGCTTGGACCGTATCGTCGATGCGCTGACGAATCGTCCCAAGTGTTTCGGCTTCGCCGAGCGGACGATCCACCATCGCGGAAGGCCTCGGACACAAGGCGCGGAGCGAAGTTGGTCTGGGCCTCGAGCTCGCTGCGCAGCTGGTCCTCGCCGATCTCCATCAGGCCGCGGTCTGTGTGTTGGAGTTCCGACGAACTGGCGCAGCTCTCACCAACTGTGATCGATGCTCACGCAAGGGCAGAGGCGCCGCGCGCGGTGGTTCGCGAGCTTGGCAAGGACCGGACTCAACCCGCGGACGTGCGGGCTCCCCCGACCTTCTTGGCTGACCCGCGGGCTTGGCGAGGCTTCGCGATCAGCTTGCTCACCTCGCTCGCCGAGAGCCCCAGGCTGAACGCCGTGCGGAACATCAGGTCGAGGGAGACGCTGGAGTCGCCGGCTTCCATTTTCGCCACGCGCGACTGGCTGGAGCCGATCAACTTGGCGAGCCCGGTCTGAGTCAGCTCACGCCGCTGCCGTGTCCTGCGGATCACGTCGGCGACAGCGAGCTTGAGCTCGATCAGCGCCACATCCTCATCGGAGAGTTCGAGGAACTCGCGCACGCCACCGACGCTCCATCCTGCGGCGCGGAGGCGATTGAGCTTGGACTTCTTCATGGTGGTCTCCTATTCGAGGGCGTCGTAGGCGGCGAGCCGCCGCTGGCAGTTGCGGATCACGGCGGCTGGGGTCGCCTGGGTCTTCTTCGCGAACACATCGGCGATCACGATCGCGTCGTGGTCGAGGCGATAGACGATGCGCCAAGTCGAGTCGGCGTCGCGGACACGCAACTCGTGCACGTTCCGGCCGATGGATGGCATGGGGCGGGACTGCGGCATGCCCAGCCGTCGACCTTGCTGGAGCATCCGCAGCAAGTAGCCGGCTTCGAGCCTTGCGTCGCGCGCGAGCGGCGGCGTCTTGATTTCGCCGTGCAGCCAGACGAGCGGCTTGTCGGCATTGGACACTCCGCAACTCTATGTCACATCCGGCATAGAGTCAAGGCGCGGCCTGGCTACGGAATACGGCCGGTCGACGCTCGCGCCCACACGCGCCAGCGCTCATCGCCGCGCACGGCGATCACGTCGAGCCACCCGGTGAGCTTCGGCTCCTCACGCCCGGACCGCACCGCATGCAACGCCGCCCCGTGGGAAGCCGGCATGTGCTCCAGGGCCGCCGGCAACGCTGAGTTCGCCTGCGCCGCATCGTTGGTCCGTCGGATCTCAGCGCCGCACGCGAAACGGCCCCAAACCGTCGCAATGGCGCAGCTCTCACCAACTGTGGTCGACGGTCACGCAAGTGCTTGGCGCACCGAGCGCTGCGAGCGTTCTCGGCCGCTCGCGATTGCTCGTGCGTTTCACGCCCGGGTCGACGCCGAGCCGATGGCTCTCGCATGAATCTCTCAGAGCTTCGCGCGCGCCGCTGCCCGTTTTTCGACTGCCCCTCAACGATCGCCGACGTGCAACCGCGCATCGTGCGCCACGCCACGTTCAAGACGCGGCGCGGGTCGCGGCTGCGCATGCTCTGCAAGCACTGCCAGCGCTCGTTCGTTGCGACCTATTCAACTGCGCGCGCCTAGCCGTCGGCCTAAGCCCCAGGAACAGCGTCCGGCGAAGAAGCGCCGCATCCACCAGACGGTCGACGAAGCCCAAGCGGCAGCGCTCGCATCGGTACGTTCAAAGCTCGGCGCTGACTGGCGGCTCGTGGCTCAGCACAGCTACCGCGACCTCAGCGGTGTCGAGCGAATGCAAACGCTGCGCTTCGAGCCGCGCGTTGGGGGCAACAAGACCATCCGGCCGATCCACGCGCGTGACGACGGCTGGGCGCTCGGAGATCCAGACGGGTTCTTGCCGCTCTACCGACTGGACTCGCTGCGCCTCGAAGAGACGGTGTACGTCGTCGAAGGCGAGAAGGCGGCCGACGCCGGGGCCTCGATCGGGCTCAACGTCACCACCAGCGCGCACGGGGCGAGTTCCGCGGCCAAGTCTGACTGGGCTCCGATCGCGAGCGGCTCGGTCGTGCTCATGCCCGACAACGACGAGCCGGGGAGCGAGTATGTCGCCAGCGTCTGCGCGCGGCTGCGGCAGTCGAACCCAGAGATCGAGCTTCGCGTGCTGACGCTGCCCGACCTGCCGGAGCACGGCGACCTGTTCGATTTCGTGGCGGCCCGACGCGCGGTCGGACGGGGGGAAGATCAGATCCTCAGCGAGATCCACGAACTCGCCTCGGCTGCGCCGCGAGCGGATGGGGACGCCGCGGCACTGGCCCTGAGCGACGACTCGCGACCGGTGATCCGAATCGAGGGCGGCGACGCGCCGCGGGTGGTGGACGCGGCCGAGTCCGCGCTGCTCGCCGGGAATCCCGGCCGCATCTTCACCTTCGGCGACGAACTGGTGCGCGTGGACGCGCGAGTCTCGCTGGCAGTGGTCGGGGCACGGTCGCGGATCATCCCGATGACCGCGCCGAGCCTGTGCGACGAGATCACGCGCGCCGCTCGGATCGAGCGACTCGACCGACGCTCCGGCGAGTATCGCCCCGTCGATCTCCCCGAGAAGTTCGGCGTGATGCTGCTGCACCGAAGGGGGCGGTGGCGCGCGCCGGAGCTCGTTGGGATCACTCGCACGCCGACGCTGCGGGCTGACGGATCGGTGCTCGCTGCGCCTGGCTACGACGCGCAGTCCAGGCTCCTGTTCGACCACGGAGGCGTGGCGTTTCCCGCGATTCCCGAGCAGCCGACGCGCCAGCAGGCGCTTGAAGCACTGGCGCGAATCGAAGCGATCCTCAGCGAATTCCCCTTCGTGTGCGCGTCGGACAAGTCTGCGGCGCTCTCGATGTTCTTGACGGCCGCGATTCGCCGGTCGCTCCCCACCGCGCCGCTGTTCGTTATCCGCGCGCCGAAGATGGCCAGTGGCAAGTCGCTGCTCGCCAGGAGCGCGGGCTACTTGATGTGCGGCGAGTTGGCGGGAGTCGTGTCGCTCCCCAGCAGTTCGGAAGAGCGACGAAAGCTGTTTTTCGCGCTGCTCCTGGAGAACGAGCCAGTGATCGTGCTCGACAACATCATCGAGCCGCTGGAGGACGAGTCCCTGTGCTCGATCCTCACCGAGTCTCTATGGAGGTCGCGGGTGCTTGGATTCTCGCGGTCCGCAACCGTGCCGACGAACGCGCTGTGGATCGCCACCGGCAACAACCTCGTGATGCGCGGGGACCTGACCACACGCGCCATTTCCTGTGATCTGGATCCGAACTGTGAGCGCCCCGAAGAGCGCGAGTTCACGCGCAACCTCGATCAGTGGATGGCGGAGCACTGGCGGGAGGTGCTCGTCGACGCGCTCACGGTGCTGCGCGCTTACGTGGTGGCCGGCTGCCCGTCGCAGAACCTGCCGCCGTTCGGCCGCTTCGAGGATTGGTCGCGAAGGGTGCGTGAACCGCTTGTCTGGCTGGGGCACGCGGACCCGACCCAGGGCAGGCGCAACATCGAAGACAAGGACCCCGAGCGCGAGGTGCTGCGCGAAGTGCTTCAGGCGTGGGCGAGTGCGTTCGAGAGTCGGTTCGTGAAGGTCTCCGAAGCCATTCAGCATGGCCAACCGCTCCGCGAGCTGCTCCTGGCGATCGCTCCCGGCGTGAGGCCGGGCGAAGTCGACGCGCGCGAGCTCGGCACGTGGATCAAGCGCTTCGAGCGGCGCATCGAGGGCGGCCTGCGCTTCGAGCGCGGCGGACTCAGCGGCGGCTCGGCTACGTGGAGAGTGGTCCATGTCTGAGCGCAAGGCTCTCGAGGTGGACCTGGTGGACCTGGGGGAGTGCGCGGGCTCCCGTGCCGAAAGTGGCCGGCGAACTCCAGTCGTGCACGCTTCCGGCGCTCGGCTGCCAATCTCGGACGGCGGCCTTGAGAGGTCCACCAAGTCCCCCAGGTCCACCAGCGACGGGACGTCGAGCCAGTCCGACGTGGTCGAGCTTCAGCAGCGCGTATCGGTCGGCGCGTTCACTCCCGCCCCGCCGCTCGACGTGGCTGACGGCCTGCTCGGCTGGATCGACGTCGAACTGGGCGCGCTCGTGGTGGTCCACGGCGTCGCGGTGCGGCGCACTCGATGCGGCGCGCTGAGCCTGTCCTGGCCGGTGCGGGACGATCGGCGTCGCGAGCGGCGTGCGGTGGTGCGGCCGCTCGATGACCGCGCGAGAGTCGAGGTCGAACGCCAAGTCCTGGGCGAACTGCGCCGGCGGAGGATCGCGTCATGAGCGCCGCAGATCCGATCGTGGCGGCGCAGCTCGAGCGCGTGGTGACGGCGCTCGAAGGAGTGCAGAAAGCCCTGGAGCTGATCGCGACGCAGAGCAAGTGTCGCAGCGACGTGAACGCGCCGCCCTCAGACGATCCTGCTCAGCTCCTGACCGCCGACGAGGTGGCCAAGCTGCTCCGCGTGAACGTGCGGACCCTGCGCCTGATGCGCCACGAGCGGAGCTTCCCGCGGCCGACCCGCGTGGGGCGGTCGCTGCGTTGGCGGCGGAGCGCGGTCGAGCGCTGGGTCGATGGGGGTGCGCGATGATCTTGCCTCGACTTGGGCGCGCCTACGGCCCGGGCAAGCTCGACAAGGTTCGCCGAGGCAACGGGCCGGGCCAGTGGGTCTTGGACTTCACCGACGCGCGTGGCAGGCGGCGGCGCGTCGCCCTGAGCACCGACAAGCAGGTGGCTGAACGACGCCGCGCCGAGCTGATCCGCCAGCGCGACCTCGAGCTCGCGGGCCTGGGCTCGGTCGAGGGCCAATCGACGCCGCTCGCGGACCTGCGCGACCAGTACCTCGCCGACCTCGCGCTGCGCGTGGGGGCCAAGCAGCTGCGATCGCGCACGGACTCGCTCGCCCGCGTGCTGGCGGCGCTCGACGCGACGCGCGTGCGGGACCTGCGCGTGGTCGACGTGCAGCGCTACCAACGCGAGCGGCTGGCCCAGGGCGTCGCGCACCGCACGGTCAACGTGGACACCGGCGCGCTGGCGTCGATGCTGAACTGGGCGGTGGGGGCGCAGCTCATCGCCGAGAACCCGGTGCGCAGCTTGAAGCCGCTGCCCACGAGCGAGCGCCACCAGCGGCGGGTGCGGCGCGCTCTGTCCGAGGACGAGGTCGAGCGCTTCCTCGCCGCCGCAGCTGAGGACGACGCCGAGTGCGCCGCACGCCTCTCCGCATCGCGCACGATCGAGCTGCACGGCCGCGGGATCGGGTACGCCACGAAGCCTCGCCCCGAGCGCGTCCCGCAGGCCCCGCTGTGGCGCGCGCTGCTCACGACCGCGGCGCGCTGGGGCGAGCTGACGCGCGTGACATGGCTCGACCTCGACGCTGACCAACGAGCGCTGACGTTGCGGGCCGCGACGACCAAGTCGGGGCGGGCGCGTGTGATCCCGCTGCCGCAGTCGCTGGTCGACGAGCTACTGGCCCTGCGCGCCGTGCACCAGCGCGTGCGCATGCGGCTCGCGCAGCCTGCGGATCGGGTGTTCCTGTCACCGGACGGCGCGGACTGGGCCGACTACACGACAAACGGACGCCGGCTGCTGCGCCGCGTGCTCGACCGGGCTGGCATCGCGCGCCGGGATGCGCTGGGGCGGGTGATCGACATCCATGCGCTCCGGCACACGGCCGCAACCGGCATGGCTCGCCGAGGCGTGCCGCTGGTCGTCGCGCAGCGGGTGCTCGGGCACGCGTCGCCGGAGATGACCGCGAAGGTCTACACGCACCTTGGGCTTGAAGACCTGCGTGGGGCCGTCGAGGGCGTCTGCGAGCCGAGGCGCGCGCGTGAGGTGGTCGGGTAGGTGACCGTGACTGGCCGGAGCGGCGTCTATCATCGACGCAGAGCGCGACCGGATGCCCACGCCCTCCGACACTTGGCCGTTCGACCAGCCTCGCGACAGTGCGGCCGTCTCGCTGCGATCGATCATGAGCGGCGGCGCGCCGATCCTGTTCGTGGCGCACGACGCGGACGACCACGGTTGGCAGTTCCTGGGCCTCGATGACGCGGACGAGGCGGACGCATGCCTGATCGCGCTCGAAGAAGCAGTCGAGCTGGACCGAAGCGTGTTGGAACTCGCCGACCTTCCGACGGGATGGAGCGCGTGGCGCGCGGATCGAGCGTCCCCTTGGCAGCGCGCACGGCAGGTGGCGGAGGGCGGAGCAGCGGACTCGGGCGAGCACTCTCCGTAGGCCAAGCGCCGTGGCAACGTGGCGGCGCGAGCCGACCGGCGTGGCGGGTCCCTTTCCAGAGTGTCGCCGGGTCCCTTTTCACGTCGCCGCACCAAGCACACCGCGCCTTCCCGTTGCGCGCCTCACGATCCCTGATGCCCCCGTCGTCGCACAAACCAGCGGCGCACGGAGCCAACGACATGACGACGATCGGGACTGGGCCTTTCGCGGCCGACATCGGGGACGGGCAGGAGCGCTTCGACACGCTGGCCGACGTGCAGCGCGCGATGCGGGCGCGGGTCAGCGGGATCCGCTCCAGCTCCGAGTGGTACCGGAAGATGCGCAGCCGGCACGGCGCGAAGGTGCGCGACACGGCGGGGATGTTCGTCGCGAACGTGTCCTACAACGGAAGGTTGTGGCGGCCGAGCGGGGCGCGGGAGGAGATCGTCTTTGAGTAGCGATGGACGGCCTCGCGCTACTGGGTGAACGAGCGCCGGGACGCCGCCGCGGCGGTCCAGGCCGTGGTGCAGGGGCGACGTGGTCGACCACAGTTAGTGCAACGTGCACCGCCTTCCCGTCGTCCCCGCCCCTACTGAACGGTGATCTCGACTGCGTTGCTCGAGCACCAACCGTCGAGGCCGCCGCAGTTGCCCGCGAAGATGAACTGTGCGTAGTAGCGTGCACCGGGCGAAGTGAGGAGCGCGGGGAACGGGTAGTCGACCCATCCCGCCGCGTCGCTTGTCACAGCCACTTGGTGAATCAGGGCGTTGGGATCCGCAAAAAGCGCGGCGCCTGATCGGATCGACCCCGCGGGCGCCGCCCCAGTCGACACGAGCAGCCACCCCGGCGTGTTGGGCGGAGCAGCGCTGCACACCAGATTGAATTCCGTCGCGCCCGTCGCCGGCATAGGCGACGCGAGCATCTGAATCGGACCGCGGCACGATGGAGTCGAGTCTCCGAAACTCTCCACCCCTCGCGGCTGGAGCTCGAACACGGCCACGAAAGCGTCCGATTGTCCTCCGGCGTACTGGGGGAATGCAGAGTTGGGAGTCGTAGGAAAACTGCCGCCAGTGTACCCAGCTAAGGCCACGCGTCCGCGGGCGTTCATGGCCATACCCTCGGCGGACTCGAGCGCTGGACCTCCGACGAAGGTTGTGTAGAGGCTTCGACTGCCATCGGGGACCAGCCTGATCAAAAACGCGTCCGTGATCTGGTTGCTCGAAAACGCGCCCGGAGTAATCGGCAGCGAGCTCCACCCCATGCCAGCAACGGTCGCACACCCAGATGCGTCAACGTCGAGGTCGTTGGCAATATCATCTCCGACTCCACCCGCGAACGTTGAATAGGACAAGGCCGAGCCGTTAGCGCGGATGCGCGCAACGAACGCGTCCCGCACGAACGGAGCTACGACCGTCGTTTGATAGGCTCCGGTCGTCGTCGGAAAGTTGAACGACATTGTGAATCCACTGACGTAGACGTCGCCGGTCGCATCCAGCGCCACCGCGCGACCGCTGTCATGGGCGTTGCCTCCGAGCAGGGCGGCCCAGCGCAGCGCACTTCCATCGGGCCGCATTCGCGCGACGCAGACGTTGTAGTTGCTTGGTCCGGAACTGACCTGAACAACCGCACCTGGGGTCACAGGGAACGAACCCGTCCCGAATGTCTCGCCCGTGACCGTCACATCACCAGCAGGACCAACTGCGACAGCGTGGAGCTTCACGATGTCGCCAAGTAGGGTCGACCATTCAAGAGAGCTTCCTGTGGCATCTACGGAGCACACGAATCCTGGACTCGCTCCGAGCGGCGCAGTCGGCTGATAAGCGCCCGCTGTGGTCGGGAAATCGCACGGGCTGCCATCGAATGCTGGCCCGGTGAGCCCGCAGACGACAGCTGCTCCACTCGATGTCAGCGAGACGGAGAAAGCTTGGTCAAGGGCCGTGCTCCCAAGCAAAGTCGAGTACTCCAGTCTGGATCCCGATGCGTCGAGTCGAAGCACAAAACCATCGAAGGACAGACTGTTCTTCACACGATCGAATGCGTTCGGTGTCGTCGGGAAGTTGTAACTGGACGTCCAACCCACCACCGTAACGCGCCCCGCGCGGCCGACTGCGATGTCCTCAGAGCGCTCGTTGGTCTCGTCACCTCCGATGACCGCGGAGTAGACAAGCGCGCCAGTCGACGCGGAGAACTTGGATACAAAAAGATCCACGAGCTGCTGGCCTGAGACATTGTAAGCTCCTGGCGTCACCGGAAAATCGAAAGCGCTGTAGTCGCCGCTGACCACTACATTCCCCTCATCGTCGATTGCGACACATCGACCGACATCGCCTGAGGATGAACCCACATAAGTCGCCCAGATCAGCGCCGGGTCGATAACCAACGGCCGGTCCTGATCCGCGCCCGAGATCTCGAACCCGAAGCGCTGGCCGTCGATGGCCCTGTACTCGCAGCGCGGCCAGCGCTTCTCCCCGCCAGCATCGAGCTGCCAGGCTCGACCCTCGGGTTGCACCAGTTCCCCAGCGGCCGTAGAGAAGCGCAATGCTCCGCTCGGCGCGAATTGCCGTGCCTGGACGCCTTCGACCCGCACAACGATCTGCCCTGCGTCTGCGGCTCGCCTGCACACGAGATCGTACTTCGGACTCCCGCCCTCCTCGCGCAGCACTAGGTCGACACCGTCGTAGAGCCCGAGCATTCGCACTTCGCCGAAGGCGCCGACATCGCCGCACCAACGCTCGGGATCGTTGCCCCGAAAGTAGCTGAACACGATCGGCTGCTGGTTGTCGCCGATCACCTCATGTGTCGGCAGCGCGCCCTCGAAAGTCATTCGTACTAGCGCGCCTTGCGATGGATCACCGTCCTTGAAGAGCTGAACCAACAGCGCCCCGCGCTCCACTCGCACCAGCATGCCGGGAAACTCCGCCACAAAGAGAGCGGCGGTTGGAAACTGACCGCGATTGCGAAGAAACAGCGGCGGGGTACGCGGCGTCGCCGCTGTGTTCATCGCACCGCGTGACTGGCCCGCCTCAACCGCGCGCGACTGCGCTCGTACCTGAACGACTCCCATCGCCATCAGGCCGAGCGAAACCACAATCGCTTTCACTGTCCGCATCACTGCACCTCCTTCGTCCGCCGCGAAACCTCGGCCGCGCCCGGTGATTCCAGGCTAGGCAGCAGGGCTTCCGAACGGCCTTCGACGCTCGTCATCTTGACATGCACTCCCCCATACCGCTACGGTTCATAAGCTCGCGCGCTGTGGACGCCACCCGAGGTCGCTCTGTCGCCGTACTCCCAGTGGAGCCGGGACACTTCGCCGAGTGGCGGTTGAACGCGGTGAGCGGGAGACAGGCAGCATGCTCGGTGGTTGCTCTCGCAGCGTTCAATCCAGGGTGGAATGGCTGTTTCGCCTCGTAAGTCGTTTCGCGACGATTTGCGCGCCGATCGGCTTGCTCGCCAGCCCCGCCGCCTCGCAGGCGAATGGCATGTGGCACGGCCCGTGGGACTGGACATGCCAAGTGCTCGGCTACGGACCCGGCCCCGGCTGTCCGGCCAATCCTCCTCAAGTGATGTGCGACCCAGGCACTCCACCGGCGCCTCCGCCGCCATCCGGTCCGCCATTCCCGGCGCCCGATGGCCCGATCGTCTACGGGACTGGAGTGCGATGCCCGTTGCTCGAATTTGCGCACGCGGCGCTCATCCCCACCGGTCCGCACCGCGGCAAGATCCTGATGTGGCGCAATGCGACGCTGTGGTGCTGTACGGGACCGTCAGGTCGGACAACCGAGAGCTGGCTGTTCGAGCCGCCGTCGATGGTGTTGCCGCCGCCGCAGCCCCCCAGCGCGATTCCAACGCTTGACCTGATCAAGGTGGAGCAGGCGGCTCCGCTCGATGCGAACCTGTTCTGCTCTGGGCATACCTGGGACACGGGGGGGCGGTTGGTCGTGGGCGGTGGCCCAACGTTCTCGCCCGGGGATTTTGCACGCTCGACGTATCGTTTTCTGCCTGGTTCCCTCGGCGCGGTCTCGATGGTCGGCGGCTATCCCACGATCAGCGTCGCTAACCAGTCGGGGCCTGTGTGGAGTCAACTGGGCGACTTCGCTTCGCCGCACTGGTATCCGACTCTGCTGGCTTTGAATCTCGAGCCAATCCCGATGGCGCTACCCAACGACCCCGCATGTACGAGCCTGGGGCCCACACCGGGCTCGACCGTGGTGGCGTTTGGCGGCGCGTTCGATCAGACCGCCAACCGATGTCCACCCGGAACCTCCTGCGTTAACTGCGACTGGTGCTACCTGGGGCACTCGACATGGGAGAGACTTGTTGCGGGTGAGTGGCGTTGCCCGCTCGTGCCCTCCAACAACCCCGACCCTGAACAGCTCTCGGCGCCAGTTCCAACTGAGTCGTACACGGAAGTCCCCGTGTCTCCTCCTACGTCGGGCGACCCTAACGGAACCTATCGTTACATCGACTCCTACCCGAGGGCATTTCAGCTATCTAGTTCTGCTCAGAAGCAGGTGTTCGTTGCGTTCGACACGTCGTCGGGCGTCAATGATCCGCATACGACCACTCCCAACAGCAGTTGGTCGATGCTCATTCCGTACGCCTCGGCGACGCAACCCCCAGTTTCAAACTGGTCACTTTACGAGGGACAGTCACTCTCAAATGTCGGGACCGGCGATGGCGATCGCTTCTACGGAAACGCGGTTGTCCTGCATAACCGGCTTCAGAAGGACCGCATGATCGTGCTGAACGGACTACAACCTGAGCTCCCAGCCGGCGCGCAGGTGAACCAGACGCTCCAGGAAATGCAGTCGACGGGGAACCCAGCGCTCAACGCGACCTGGGCCGTTCGAGCGATCTTGGGTGCTGGTGGACCTGGGCAGGCGAACGCGCGCTACTACGCCAACGCGGTGGTACTTCCCACCGGACAGATCCTGGTGCTCGGAGGGCAGGCCGCGACCAGCTGTGAGCTAAAGCCGCTCCTCATCGATGTCGGCGAGAAGTTCACAGACCCGACCGTTGTCACCGAACTGAACGCCCCCAGCCTCCCGCACCCCCGCACCGGGGTGCCCACGCCGCGGCTCTATCACGCCGTCGCAGCGTTACTCCCTGATGGCCGGGTGTTCCTAGGTGGCGGCGACGACGACCACGGTCCGTGTACAACCGAGGGAGTTCTCGCCGCCTCGTACTCGGGCGAGTTGTTCTACCCTCCCTACTTGTTCGCAGGCTCTCGCCCGAACATCGACAACGCGCCGTCTGAGGTGCGTTTCAGCACGACGGGCACCAGCCCCGTGGAGTTCACGGTGGCTGGCACGGGCGAGGCAGTTCCAACGCGAGTCGTTTTGTTGCGGCCCGCCTCCGTGACGCACTTCTTCGACGCCGACCAGCGCTACATCGAACTCGAGTTCAGCGTCAAGCCGGACTCCGAGCCCGGTGAGTGGTCGCTCGGTGTCCTCTCGCCGACCAGCGACCTCGGTCCGTCGGGCTGGTACATGTTGTTCGTCGTCCGAGCCGATGCGTCCACGGTCGGCGGCACACCGACGCTCATACCCTCCGAGGGGAAGTTCATCCGGTTTCGGTAAGGCAGTCACGCTGTGTGTGGCTTGGCTCGGCCGCTCCGAACGCGGCGTCGGCGACCTCGTCGTGCCGACCGGGTAGCTTGACGGCGATGAGCTCGGCGCGGCCTACGCAGTGCTCGACGTGCTCGTCTGGCCCTCGATCTGCGTCGAGACCTTCGGCCTGGTGAGCCTCGACGCTAGGGAGGGTCGCAAGCCCGTCGTCGCGACGGAGTTCGGCGACTGCAAGGAAGTAGTCGACGCCGGCGGGACGGGCCTGATCGGCAGTCCCTTCCGCAAGAACGACTTGCGGACAGCAAGTCCGAGCGTAGGACTTCCGCGTGAGGCGGCGTTCCTTTGCCGCAGCGCGGATCCTCGCAGGCGCTCGGCGTTCTGGCACGGGGTGGCTCGCGCCAGGATCTCGCCGTGGAGAGAGCGTGGCGGCGGGCACTGCGCGGCGCGGCAGGGCGGGGGCGCGATCGCTGGGGGTACACAGGACCCTTGGCTCGCCGCCGTCGAGTCTGGGCCAGGGGCGTGCTCGACCGCGTGGATGCGCCAGCGGGCTCACTCGTGAGAGTGGGCGGCTCGCGTCGCTTCGGAACGGCCGCCGCCCCGGCGCTATTCGCAGTGACTTTCTGCCTGGCGGCCGTCTGGAGCCCCGCTCCGGCTCGGAAGAACGCGGATCCAGAGCGAATCTAGCGGTCACCTGGGTGGCACATTACCGCCAGTGGCAACCCCTCGCGGAATGCGCACTTCTACGATTGCGGCTGATTTCCGCGGGTTTTGGTACGCCCGGCGCGATTCGAACGCACGACCTTCTGCTCCGGAGTTTGGAGGTCGTGTTTTGGGGCGTCGGGAGCGTTCGAGCGGAAAAGAGCGGACTCCAGCGGATCTGAGCGGACGGGAGCGGAAATTCGGGCCGTTCTGGGGCTCTTGGAGCACCGGAAAGGAGCGGAATCCAGCGGAATCGAGCGGAACGGACGGCGGGTCAGATGCCGCCACTCGGCCCGTGCGGTACCGCGCGCCCGGGACGCGGTGACGCGCCCGCTACGGCCGAACCGTAGTCTGATCATATGTACGCTCCACCGGATGACGATGGGGTCGGCTGGGTTTTCGGATCGGACGGCGTAGAGCCCGGGCTCGGTCTTGACGCACCGCTCGAACACCTCGAAGTACTCTTGCGCCTGGTCGGTGCCGACTCTGGTGGGGTGGGTCGCCTCGGAGACGAGGTAGAGCTTGACGTTCTGCGCCTCGAAGGCTTGGTCGGTCCAGACGCCGTCGAAGTCGCTGAGCAGCTTGAACGCGGCCGGGGGCCGCATGAGGGCGCGGGTCATACGGGCTCGCGCCGCAGTCCGCGCGCAGCTGGCGGCTGCGCGGCGCCGGCCCCGGCCGCGTGCACTTTCGCCGCGCTCAGTTCGCGCAGGGCAGCTCCCACCCCGAGGCCTGGGTGATCTCGATCCTCCGCGCGAGCAGCCAGTCCCGCTGCTCCCGCTCGACGGCCTCGGGGATCTTCTTCCAGCTCTGGCAGTACCTGTAGGCCACTCCATCGAAAAGCGCCTGCTTCTCGTGGTCCGCGATCGTCCCATCGAGCTCGAGCGCCTGCTTCCAGTTCACGCACACGCGCAACTGCGACACGCGCACGACGGCGTGGACCGGATGCGAGTGGTTGGGATGCACCTCGTCGATCGCTCGCTCGAGTTGCGCATACGCGCTTTCGAACAGCTCGCGCGCCTTGGCTGGGTCGCTTGCGAGTTTCTCGAAGCCCTTGTCGTTCTCGCGCAAGCCTTGCAGCGCGATGTTGAGCAACGGGTCGCGCGTGCCGAGCTCTTCGCGGTACTCAGCGAGCGTTGACTCGGCCCAGCCTTGACTCGAGTCCATCGCACTCCAGGCACCCCACGTTGCGAGCGCCGCGGCCGCGCCTACCGCGATCCGCACCCCCCAGGCGCGAACGCGTCGCGCCACAGGCGCCGAGTCGGGAGCCCCGGAGGCCGACGCCGCGACACTCGTCGCGGGTGCATCGTCGCGGAGCCGCTCCTTGACCGCCTGCACGACCTCGGCGACCCGCTCGGCTAGCTCCTGGCGCGGAATCTCGAGCCGCTGCGGGCGAGCAGCCCAATAGAGAATGGCGTCGTCCATCGGAGCGCTATCGACACGGAGAACCACCAAGTCCTTTCCGAGTTCGCGGGCGACCGCGAGCTCGTCGCGCACATTCGTGGAGTTTGCGGTACTACCCGACAGGACCAGCAGGATGAGTCGGCTGCTGCGGATCGCGTTCGCGATCTCGGCGGCCCAATCCCTTCCGACCCGAACGTCGCGCCGGTCGAACCACGCGGCGAGCCCCGCGCGCGAAAACGCCGCATGTACGAGCCGAGCCGTCTCCCTGTCCGGCGATGCGTAGGAGACGAAGACGTCGTAACGCGCGGTTGCCATCATCGAGCGCCCACACGATACGCGCTGCACGCACGATTCGAACGTCCATGGACGTGCGTGCTGACTCGTGTCTCCAGCGTCGGAGCAGCACGGCGCGCCGGGGGGGCGCATGGCAGAAACTCGGCGTCGCGACGGGAACGGTCGCTTGGTCTTCGGGCTACCGTGGTCCGAGCCCGATCTCTCGGGTCGAACCGAGCAGTCTGGCTGCTGGCGCGCGCTGCGCGGGTCGTGTACGTCGCGAGCGGCAATGGCGGCGTCGCCGACAGCATCCTCGCGGCGGATCTCGCTGTGCTGCGCGTGAAGGCCAGCGAGCCCGTGCTCGTTGTGGACTTCGACGTCGGGCTTACGAAACGGGCGATCCAGCGACCTCAGTCCGCCGTCCGTGCCCATCACGTGCGGCCCGGGTCGTCCCGTAAAGTCCGGCATGCCCTCGCCGATCGTTGCGCCCAAGCGCCGAGGCAAGCGCGCCAAGCGCACGCCCGAGGACGTGGCGAAGATGGGCGAGGCCGTCGTCGCCTACGTCGCGAAGAACCCCGGCCAGTCCGTCGAGCAGATCAAGAAGGCGCTCGGGGTCGAGAAGAAGGACCTACAGCTCCCGATCGTGCGCATGGTCGCGGCCAAGAAGCTCAAGACGACCGGGCAGAGGCGCGGGACGAAGTACTTCCCCGCCCCGGCCGTGACGAAAGCCGCTCCTGCGAAGAAGGCGTAAACGGGCGGCGCGAATAAGGCAATGCGGGTAGCGTGGGGCGCGCGATGAAAGCTCTGGATCACAGCGCCACGCGGCAACTGGTCCCCGACCCCTCCGCCGAGGTCCACGCCGTGGTGAGGGGGCCGGGTGGCCAACCACATTTAGTGCAACATCCATCGGCCGCGAATAATCGTACATCCTTGTCGCCCTTCTCTTTCCCGAATCTGATCCGTTCGCCATGACTTGGACTCCCGGGTACTCACTCACATTGGCGCTCCATCAGGCGCGAGCCGAGCTACTCGACCTGCGTAGCCCAAGCGCAGTGGTGCGCGGCAGGGACGAGTACGATCTTCAGAACATCATTCGGCGTATTCCTGAGGTCGTTTGCCCACTGCTCGACAAGCGCGCCGTGGATTTTCTTCGGTCCAACGCGAAACTGCGACTCGATGGACGTCCCGACTTTATTGTGCACTTTCATGGAAGTCTGGAGACGGACATCATCGAAGTCAAGAATCCGAGCGCGATGCTTTTAAACACCGATGGTGATTTGTCACCAATGGCGTTGCGGGGCATTGAACAGCTCTACAGGTATGCTGGCCCACAGAGCGCTGGCGATCATGGTACCCGTGGTCGCCTGGTGCTGCTGGGCATGAGTGGAGTCTCGGGCGACAGTCAAGCTGTTATCGGCGATGCAATCGCTCGGCTTGCCAGCCGTGCCGATGATCGGTCATCCAACTATCGCGACCGGATCGTCCGTGACTTTCAGGACGGTACGCTCGTTATATCGACAGTCGAAATGCTTCTTCAGCAGGTTTCGAGTTTTCTCGATGCGGCAGGGTCGCGCCCACCAAGTTGTGCGATGACTCAACCCGCCGCGCACCATGCGATTGCGTTGGCGATTAGTCGACAGTTGATCGGCGACGCCACACTGCTGGCTTTCCGGAAGCACGCCAGGGTTTCCTGGTCATCGCTATCAATGGAACTTGACGAACTCGCGTCTGAACGAAACATCAGCTCGCTTGTTCGCGGGGCCGTTAGTGCATCGCAAGTGGCAAGCCTCGTCTCCACTCAAACGCAGGCGTTAGTGAGGCTGCTGACCGAGATCTACGGTACTGACAGCACGCCGCTTCGCGCTGTCCGGGAAGGCAAATACCGAGATCTAGAGGGAGCCGAGCTGCTGGCGACGATACTCGCCTATCAGTCGGATGGAGATCTCCCGATCGGCAAGTGGGAGTGGAGCGCGATGCAGGGCGCTGCGTCGCAGGTTTCTCGACTTGGATCCGCAACACAATCGAATTTGGCGGCTGGACTAGTGCGTATCTGGAACACCGACAACAGTCAAGACGCCATTTGTGCAGCGACGCATATCGCCAGATACCTCAGTGAAGATGTGCGCAAGACGAGTAGCATTGCAACTGGAGATGCGTGGGCGCCTCGCTGGCAAATGAGCCGAATTCTGAGTGCTGACTGCAGAGAAACCATGATCATTGGTCAGCATCTGGCGTATTTGAGGGCAATGTCGGGAGACGCAGACGCCGCGACCCTCATGCGGGACTGCGCGAGTGATGAGCGAATTGTGCAAGATGCGACAATGTTCAACCTTGCCCATAGTTGCCGCAATCACACGGGCCTCTTGAAGTCTCTGCTCGTAAAGGCCCGGAGTCCGCATCCCGAGCTCCAGTGCCTTGTTCCCTGGCACGACGCACTCTATTGTGCGATGCGACGCGCGCTAGACGCTCGGGGTGTGCCGGCTCCCCCCGAGAGAACGCTGCTCGCTGGGTGACGAGCTTGGCCGCGGGCGCATCCATGCGGCGTCGCTCAAGCTTCCAACTTGACCGTCACCCGCCCCTTGCACAGCGACCGTCCGCCGGGCGCCTATCTTCCTTCTCGTTCCGAGACTTTCGCTCGCAGCAGAGAGGGCCGACGACCCGCCGAAGCGGACCGCCGGCCCGGGAAAGCCTCGTCGTTCTTCCCAGGCTGCATGCCGCTCGCAAAAGCACGCAGCCGTAACGACGAGACCGAGCGTGAAGATACGCGGCGTGGAGAGGACCCGCGACGCCGGATCTCTGTATGTGACCTGCACGCGATGTCATGGTCATCGCGTGCCCAATTCAGAGTCGGCCGATCTGCGGCGCGAGGCGCTCGGCGGTCGACGGTTCCGCCACCGAGGTCACTGCGCTCTTCACTCCACACGCTCGGGCTCGCAACGAAGGCACCCCAGCTCCCCCGATCCTGCGCATCGTCGCAGCGAAGAAGCTCAAGGCGACTGGGCAAAGGCGCGGGTCGACGAACTTCGCCAGATAGGTGTTCACGCCGACGACGGGCGTTGCGGCGAAGCGAGGCGGACATAGGGACCGCACGAAGGTCCCGCTACTTGCGCTCCCTCAACTTCTTTCGCTCGCTCTTGAGGTACTCAAGGCACTTGGAATACACCTCGGCGGTGGGGTCCAAGCGCACAGCTGCCTCAAGGTGATTGATCGCGTCGTCAAGATCGTTTCTCCAGAAAAGACCGTGTCCGAAGAAGAACTCAGCCACAGCCTCCTTCGCCGGCAGCGTCGGTTCGGATCGCATCTCAAGCAACATTCTTGCCGCGAGATCGCTCAACTCCGTAGAGGCAGTTTGTCGTTCATCCAGCGTCATTTTCTGGTGGTGCCTGATGAGTGCTAATCCAAAGTCCTCTCCATACTCAAGCACCGAGCAGCGCGAATCGGCGAGCGCCGCGCGCCAGCCGGCGAACGCCCGCTCGTGTTGCTTCAATCCGTAGTCAATTTTTGCGCGAAACGCCCTCAACGTGCAGTCCGTGGCCCCGGACCTGATCGCGGACTCTGCGAGTTGAAGTTGTCTGTCAGCCAGCTCCCAATTGTTCATATCGACAAGAACTTGGATGCACTTCGTCCACGCACCGACAGGATCCAGGGTGAATCGTGCGGGCCATGTGAGTGCAAGGTCCCGCGCGCGCGCCTGACCAGCCGGATTCTGTGGGGATCCATCACGCAGGAAAGACCCAGAGTCAACGCGGGCAAGGTAATATTCCCGCTGTAGGTCTGGCACGCAGCGCTGCATTCTTGCGCGGAGCGCATCTGCGGCGGTGCGCGCGTATTCATCAATGCCAGGCTCCTGAAACCATCGAATGTAGTAAAGGTCAGCTTGCTGCGTGGCGAATTCGCACTCAGACACGCTGAGTTCGGTCGAGTAGACCGCTGGAAGCTCCTTCGCAACGGCAAGTGCCTCATCAACTCTGGCTCGATGGAGCAGTAGAGATACTAGCATGTAGCGGGCCGCAGCCTGAGTGACTCCAGGCTCCGGTGTGCCCACAAAGTCAGTGGCAAGAAGCCTGCGCAAGTCGTCCTCAGCGATGGCCAACAGCTCTTCCACCTTCTCACCACTCAGAAGTTCCCTCGCTGTTCGCAGCGAGCCTCCGTCGGTGACACAGAGCTGGATGACTGACGCCGCTCGGAAGAACCGCGGAACATAGTAGGTCGGACCTGGCTTTAGCGCTCGCGCGCACTCATCGATGCATGCTTCGTAGTCCTTCTCGTACTCGTACATCATGCGAGCAAGTTTTGTTCGAAGCACGAAGTCGTCCGGTGCCTGTTCAACATGCAGCCTAGCGAGCCGCATTCCCTCGCTAACTGCGCCAATGGCGGCGAGAGCGTCTCCGAACACGATCAGGTACTCGGGGTGGTCGCGCTCGACCGCCTCGGCATCAAGACCCTCGATGATGGACCGCAGTCGAACGAATCGGTACTGCTCGCCGCGTGTGTCGAGAACTTGATTCAGCTCGATGAGCTTTGACTTCGTGTCGTCGCGCAGCAATTCCGGGATGTCGACGACCGACGGCACAATTGCCAAGAATGCGGCTCCCAATGCGGTAAGAAATCCGTTGTGTATGACCCACTCGGGAGCCCAGCGAATCCAGGCTGGCCGATGTTTCGCCACATGGCACCACGTGAACAACCGGCTGCGCGGCAGCGGACACGGCTCGCCCTTCTGGGTTGGCTTACCACACTTCTTCTGCGTCGCATAGGAGGCCCAGACCCCCACAGTCGCAACGGCAACTAGCAGCAGAATAAGCAAATAGCCAACAACCACCATAATTTGATTTCCTTCTCGGAGTTTTGGTGCTTACGAGATTGTCGTCCGCTTTGCAGGTTGGGACAGAGGCTGGCTGCCCCGTCTTCTTGTGAGCATGTCGACCCGCGCGGCCGCTCTTCGCCGACCTCAGCGCGCTCGCCGCTGTCTCGCCCAGGCTGCCCAACCGTCGTCGCTGCGCGTGGCGATTGACGCCAGCCACTGTTCGAGCCGCGGCTCCTCACGCCCCGACCGCACGGCAAGCAACGCCGCGCCTTGGATCGCAGGCAGGTGCTCGGGGCTGACCTGCAGCGCCGCGTCGAAGCTCGCCATGGCGTCGTCGACGCGGCCGGCGCGTTCCAGGCAGATGCCGAGATTGACGCGCGGGTCAGGTTCGCTGGGCATCAGCTTGCGCGCCCACTCGAACTCGTTGGCCGCTTCGTAGAGCTGACCGCGTTCGAGGAACACGACGCCGAGGTTGTTGTGCGCGGGACCCCAGTAGAGGTCGTGCGCGAGGGCGCAGCGCAGAAGTGCTTCTGCGCGGTCCAACTCCCCGCGCTCGATCGCATCTGCGGCCTGGCGCGAGAGCCGATCGGCCTCGACCGGGTTGCGAGCGGACTCGGCGGGCGCGTTGTAGGCGGTGAGCGGCGCGCTCGATCGGCACGCTCCCAAGAGCAACGACGCAACGGCCGCCGTCACGATCCAGCTCGCGCGCCTCATCGCATCACCCTCGGCCGGAGCACCGGCGTGCCGTCGTCGACGCCCGCGGCTCCAAGCTCGCGCGCGCTGGCGTACTTGAGCCCCTCGAACAGCTCGTCGCGCCACACCGAGCAGCGCAGGAACACGTAGAAGCGCGAGCGCGTCGAGGTCTTCGAGCGGTCCTGGAACAGCACGCCCAGCAATGGGATCTCGCCCAGCCACGGAACGCGCTCGCTCGCATCGCCCTGCGTCTCGATCTCCAGCCCGCCCAGCACGACCGTGAAGCCGTCGGGGATCGTCACCACGCTCTCGAGCTTGTTCTCCTGGCGCGGCGGCGGAAGGCCGTCGCCCGGCGACTCGCCCACGAAGTTCGACAGCGAGACCGTGTACTCCAGGAGAATCTGCCCGCCGTCGGCAACCTGCGGCTTGACGCTCACCCGCGTGCCGGCGTCGAGCGTGCCGCCCAGGCTGGTCGTCGCCACCGTGTTCGAGGCGTTGGTGGCCGCGTAGGGGGTCTGCAGCACCGAGTCGAGCGCGGCCTTGGCGTTGTTGTCGACGAGGACTTTCGGAGTCGTGAGGCTGCGGCCTTGGTTCACGGACTCCAGCGCGCGCACGACAGCGGAGAAATCGCCGGGGTCGAGCACGATCGCCGACGCGCCGGCCAAGGTGGATGGCGCGATCACGCCCGCCGCCGGGTCTGGCGATCCCAGCCCGAACAGCGACCCCAGCCGCGCCGAGGTCGAGCCCGAGGTCCCGATCTTCTGCAGCTCGACGCCGAGCTGCCGCGTCTGCGTGTCGCTCAAGGACACCACCGTCGCCTCGACCAGCACCTGCGGCGGCCGCACGTCGAGCGACTCGATCAACGTCCCGAGCTGGTCGAGCACCGAGCCCTCGCCGAACGCCAAGATTCGGCTGGTCGCCTCATCCGCCGCCAACGTGATTTTTCGAGTGGAGTTGGCCCCTGCGCCCTGGCGGCTCGCGCTCGACGCAACAGCCGACGGAGCAATCGCGCCCGTTGCTCCCTGGGCCTCAGTCGTCGCGGGTTGCCCTGGTCCCTGCGATTCCAACACGCCCGCATCAATGAGACTCTCCAGCGTCGCGAGCATCTCGCCCACGCGCCGGCGCTTGATCGCAAACGTGCGCAGCGGCTCGCGCGGCGCCCACGCCTCCGACTCCAAGCGCTCGAAGAGCCCCTGCACCCTGGCGTGGTCCGCCTCGCTCGCCGTGACGATCAGCGTCCCTGTCAAGCGGTCGACGACCAGCTTCCACGCCGAGCCCGCCTCGATCGCCTCGCCGCGCACGACCTGCTCGACCAGGCGCGCGGTGTCCTCCAACCCAAAGCGCCGCGGTGTGTAGTGCAGCGTGGTCACCGGCTCGGGCCGATCGAAGGCGCGGATCGTCGTGCGCCACCAGCTCAGCTCTGTCGCCGGAGCGACCACGAGCATGCTGCGCGCGCTCGGCACCGCCAGCGCCGCGCCCTTGAGCGCCTCGCCGCCCACCGCCTTGCGCGAGTTGGTGACGCGCTCGATCAGCGCGCCCATCGCGACGGGGGACACGTGCTCCAGCGCGATCTCCTCGGTGATCGGCGCGCCGGCCGGCACATCGAGCACCGCCAGCATCGCGAGCACCTGCTCCACATGCGGTCGCAGGTCAGCGATCAAGAGCGCGTTGCCCTCGCGCACGGCGTTCACCGCGCCGCCGGGCTTGGAGAGCAAGAGGCGCACCGTCTCGACCAAGTCCTCCGCCTTGCGCCGCTCGAGCGGGGCGAGCACGCGCACGAAGCCGGCGCGCGCATCGGAGAGGTCGTAGCGCTCGACGCGCGCCGCGCTCGCCGCCTCGCCGATCGGCACGACTCGCAGCGCCGTTGAGCCCGGCGGCTGCACCGTCGCGAAACCGGCCGCGGCGAGTTCTTGCTGAGCGTAGCCCCACGCCCGCTCCGGTCCATAGCGCACGCCCGGCCGCGGCTTGACCGGCATCGACAGCTTGCTCGGATCGAGATCGAGCTTCACGCCGACCTCGTCCGCGCACAGGAACAGCAACTCGCCGAGCGTGATCTCGCGCTCGAAGAAGACGATGTCGCGCTCGCGCGCCGGCTCCTGCTGCGCCGACGAAGCGCCGCCCGCGCCGACCTCCTCACGCTCTCCTTGAGCGCGCGCAAAGGCCGTGCTCGCCGCGACCATCAGCGCCGCAGCGAGCGCCGTGAGACCTCGCGTCCCGAGCACGCTCAGCCCCCGACCGCGGTGCTCCAGGCGCTCTGGATCGCGGCGAGGTTGGTGTCGCAAGCGGACTTGGCCGCCGCCACCGAGGCGTTCGAGCGCGCGCTCGACAGCAGGCTCTGGCAGCCCGCGTGCGGCTGGTCGCCGCACTGCGCGCTGATGCGCTCGTTGGCCAGCGCCTTGCGCAGCGACAGCCACTCGGCCTCGGTCCGCTCGACGACTTTGAACTCGATCGGCCCGGGCTTGCCTGCGTTTGCGCGCAACGTCGAGAGCCGCGTGCGCTGATCGCTGCTGAGCACGCTCGCGCCCGCCTCGTACAGCGCGGAGAGCCGCGAAACACGCAGAGCGCGCGCCGAATCCAACGCCGCTCGCGCAGAGGCCAAGCTCGCGATCTCTCCCGGGCTCGCGAGACCACTGGCGACCTTGCGTTCGAGAGCATCGTGCTCGACGCGCGCCTGCGCGTAGGCTTGATCGGCGCTGCGCAGCGCGTCGGGCGCTTGCGCGAGGTGCGCGGCGGCTGCGGCCGTGAGCGCGCTCACCTGCGCGCCGCTGACTCCTGCTGCGGCGAGCGTGCGCGGATCGAGTCCTGCGCGCGTGAGCGCAACATCCAGCGACGCGACGCTGGCCGTCGCAGCGCCCTGGGATTCGACGACCGCGACCGCGGCTGCGCGCGCCGTGAACTTGACGACCAGCGGGACGGAGACCAGACCGAGAAGGGCGACGCTGGCGAATGCGCCGGAGCGAGTCGTGACGAGCGACATGCGAGACCTCACTTTGCGAGGGAGGAGAAACTGGACGGCCCGTGGGGGAGCGGGCTGATGAGCCTGTTCTACCGCGCCTGATGGAATCGCGCGCGGGGCTGCGCTCGGATTTGTGCGCGTCCATCGATGAATCGTCGAAGAAGACGAGAGCGCCGGTTGGGTGCAATAATGGGAACAACCGAGTTCGTTGAGCTGTGCGCGGCCGGCAGCGCGTGTGTACGCAAGTCACGTGGCACGTAGCTTGTTGCCGGGATCACGTGGCCTGGGCATCTGAGTCGGTCGAGCGCGTGCAACTCCGCTCCAGCCTTGAGCATGTGGCTGGCCCCTACTGAAATGACGCGTAGAGACGCTGCGAGCCGGCGCGGGTGTCGCGCAGATCTGCGTTGCGACTCTCGCGCACTCGTGGTCGACGCTAGATCGCTCAGCCAGTTGCAATAATGGGATAGCTCGATCGACGCAGCCGCTCACAACATTTCACGACAGAGGGGTTGCGGCCCCACGCGAGCTGGATAGAAAAGCACAGGTCGGTCGCATCAACGCTCGCAGCTAGCAACGCTCCGCGCGCCTCGCAATCGACGCTTGCTCGGCGTCTCGCTTTTGCTCCCACGACCCCCTCGCACGAGGTCTGGCATGTCTCGCTCGTCCGCTCCCCGCGCTCACTTTGGGCTGGTTTTCTCGATGTTTTCGGCGCTTCTCGTCTGCGCGCTCGCGCCCTCGGCGTCGGCGCAGATCTTGGAGACGCACGCCGATTCGCTGACGAGCTACCTCGGCGCGAAGAGCGCTGTGCAGAACGCCAAGCCGCGCCCCGAACAGCGTGGCGCGAACCACGACGGTTCTCCGCGCGCGGGCTCGACGCACTCGATGGCGATCGCGGGCAACCCCTTCGAGAACGCCTGGCGCGGCGAGACCTCCGTCAACGGAGTGGCGCTGGACACAGGCGTGTGGAGCACGAGCGATGTGGACCTCGCGTTCCCCGCCAACGTGCCGTGGCGCGTCGGCCGCTACTTCAACCACCGCCAGACCGACGGCGGCTCGCTGTACGCGGCGGACTCGGCGCAGGGCAAGAACTGGTTCCAGTCGTCGATGCCCGAGCTTGTGCTCTACGACGACGCCGACAACGCCAAGGATGTTCTCTACTTGGTCTTCGGGGCCGACCGTTACGCCGAGTACAAGCGCACGGGCTCGTCGAGCACGGAGTTCAAGGGCGTCAACGGCGCTGCGGGTCGGATCAAGGAGCATGCGGGCACGCCCGATACGTACGAATTGCTCGACCAACGCGGCTGGCGCTTCCACTTCATCGGCTTCGACGCCGCCAAGAACGGCGCGAAGGGCCAGCTGTGGAAGGTGGTTAATCCCGCGGGGGACACGGCCTTCGTCGGCGACGCGAGCGTGGCGGCCGACGCGGTGACCAACGGCTTCGACGCCAACGGCAAGCTGCTCTACGCCTTCGACAGCTCCGACCGCCGCATCACCTACGCCTGGAACGCGGACTCCACGCCGCACATCAGCCAAGTCAAGGTCGAGACCAAGAGCGGCGGCACGTGGTCGAGCCCCAGCGGAGTCGTCGAAGTCGGGCGCGTCGAATACGCCTACTACGGCAACGAGTCGTTCGGCGACGAGGGCGACCTCAAGACTGTCAAGGTCACGCTGCCGCTCACCGACAGCGGCGTGAGCGATGTGCGGGTCAAGTACTACCGCTACTGGGAAGGAACCTTCAACTCGACCACGAACCCCGGCCACCCGCACTCGCTCAAGCTGGTGCTCGATGACGAAGGCGCGCGTCGCTACGACTGGGCGGACTCGACCTTCGACGAAGACTTCCTGACCGAGACCACCGACAACCTCAAGCCCTACGCGGCGGCGTACCTGGAGTACGACTCGAGCCAGCGCGTGGCGGCGGGGTGGTTCAACGGCAAGTGCGGTTGCTCCGGGGCCGGCAGCGGGACGTTCGAGTTCCGATACGAGACCAGCGGCTACACCAACACGAGCGGGTACGACACGGCCTGGGCTCGGCGCGCGAGCGTCGAACGGCCCGACGGCTCGTGGCTGACGCAGTACTTCGATGAGCTGGGGCAGCCGCTGCACCGTGTGATCACCGACGGCGATCCGGCGGGGACGTCGCCGGCTCCGTCGCGCTGGGCCGACAGCGTGACGCGGGACTCGAGCGGGCGCGTTGAGCGGGTCGGCGCGCCCAGCGCGCTCGATACGTCCAGTTACTCGCACTCGAGCGGCACTGTCTCGACGAGCGCCTCGACGGGCTTGGTGTGGGACTTCACGCGCACCGGCAGCGGGGATCTGACGGGCTTCTTGTCGACGGTCCGGTTCCGCACGGCGGGCACGGGCGGCAGCGCCTACTACGACCGTGCGGTGAGCTGGACGAGCGCGAGCGAGGCCGTGGCGAGCGGCGGCGGCACGGTGGTGCGGCCGCTGGTGACGGCGGACAAGCGCTATCGAAACGCGCAGACGACCCAGGAAGTCAGCGAGGAGCTCTACAGCTCGGTGTCGCAGACGACCGTGTCGAGCAAGGTGGCGTTGGCCGAGGTCTCGACGACGGCGCAGGCGGTCGCGACTGCGAACAACGGCGCGAACAGCAGCACCGACAGCTCGGCGCAGCACCTGACGACCGCGGGGCATGTGGACTTCGCCAAGGACCGCGACGGCGCGATCACGTATCGCGAGTACACGCACGGCCAGGTGACGAAGGAGGTCGAGGACGCGAACACCAGCTCGCTCAGCCCGCCGACCGGCTTCTCGCACACGGGCGCGCCGCTCAACCTCGTGACGCTGCACGCCTACGACGCGCAGGGCCGGCGCACGACCACAACGCACCCCGACGGCCGCGTGACGCAGAGCTACTACTCGCGGCTCGCTGACCGGCGGCGCGTGACGCTCGAGTTCCCCAAGTACGACTCAGGAACCGGCAAGCGCTATGGGCCGGTGCGCTACTCGGTCACCAACCACGCGGGGCAGGTCGAAGCGTCGGGCGTGATCGCGCTTGCGGGCAACGAGTCGACCTCGGCCCTGACCGCCTACATCGACGAGAGCGACGCGGACGCGATCACGGCCGTCGACGTGGGCTCGGTGGCGCAGTTGCGCACGAGCCTGCTCGACGCGAGCGGCACGCAGGTGAGCGAGGAGCGCGCGTACTTCGCGATCCCCACCTCACTGCCAGGAACGGATGGCGCGCACTATGACGCGACGAAGTTTGGATACGACGAGTTGGGCCGCCGGCGGCGCGTGAAGGAAGCGCACGGCACTGTGACGCGCACGGTGTACGACGCGCGCGGGAACGTGACGGCGCGCTGGACGGGCACGGTGGACTCGAGCTTCCCCGGCGGCGAAGCGGGCACCGACAACATGGTGAAGGTCGAAGAACTGACCTTCGACGGCGGGGCGGATGGCGGCAACGGGCATCTGACCAAGCGCACCCTGTTCGTGCAGGACAGCGCGACGGGCAAGCGCGAGACGAGCTACTTCCACGATGCGCGCGGTCGGGTGATCGCGACGGTGAATCCCACGGCCCCGCACACGGTCAGCTCCTACGACAACTTGGGTCGCGTGACGGCGACGGCGCAATACAGCTCGTCGTCGGGTCTGGGCGCGTCGAGCGCGCCGACGAGCGCGACCAACCGCCTTGCGTACTCGGAGACCTTCTACGACGAGCGCGGTCAGGTGTGGAAGAGCGTGCGGCACAAGATCAACGCCTCGACTGGCGCGTCGGACGACTCGCTGGAGACGCTGTCGTGGTTCGACGGCGCGGGGCGCTTGAGGAAGCGCGACGGCGAGCAGTTAGAGAAGTTCGGGTACGGACGGCTGGGGCGGCAGACGCACCACTTCGTGTTGGCGAGCGACAACGACTCCACGTATTCGCACGCGCTCGACGTGGCTGGCGACATCGTGCTCGAAGAGCGGCAGACGACGTACGAGGACGACGGTCTGGTGGTGATGGAGGCGTCGATCGCGCGGCTCTACGACGATGCGGGCACGGGCGAGACCACCGGCGCGCTCGACACGAACGCCGACAGCGACACGCTGGCGTACACGGCAGCCAACGTGCTCGGCCGCATCCAAATCACGGCGCGCTGGTACGATGACTTCGATCGGCTGGTGGACGTGGTGCAGTACGGCACGAACGACGCGACCGCGAACGTCGGCACGTTCGATCGCGACGGGCTCAGCGTGCCTGCGCGCGCCGACGACAAGCTGCGCACGACGTACGAGTTCAACACGGACGGCACGCTCAAGCAGACGACCGACCCCAAGGGGCTGATCACGCGCTACGAATATGACGCGCTCGGTCGGCAGACGGCGGTGATCGCCAACTACGTCGACGGCACGGCCGGCGGCGGAACGAACGGCGATGAAGATCAGATCGTGCGCTACGGCTACACCGACGGCCTGCAGACCTCGATCACTGCCGACCTGCCGAGCCCGGAGACTGATCAGGTCACGCGCTACTACTTCGGCACCAAGAAGGGCACGCCGGCTGCGTCCAAGCTCGCGAGCGGGCACCTGCTGCGCGCCGTGAAGTACCCCGACTCCACCAACGCTGCGCCCGAGCCCACGAGCTCATCGGGCGTCGACTACATCGACGCGACGAGCGACGCCGACGTGGTGGGTTTCGCCTTCAACGCCCAGGGCCAGGAGATCTGGAGGAAGGACCAGGCGGGCGGCGTGATCGAGACCACCTTCGACGATGCGGGCCGGCAGACGGCGCGCGCGGTGACCACGCTGGCCTCGGGCTTCGACGGCGCGGTACGGCGCATCGAGACCGCGTACGACTCGCTCGGGCGCACCGAGACCGTCACGCAATACGACGCGGCCTCGGCCGGCAACGTCGTCGACCAGGTCAAGAACGTCTTCGACGGCTGGGGCAACCTCACGAACTTCCGCCAGGACCTCGACTCGACGGTCGGCGGCAGCGGCTACTGGGAGGTGGCCTACGCCTACGCCAAGGCGACCACCGGCCGCAACACGGTGCGCCGCACG
>WYBT01000045.1 GCA_011525785.1 Planctomycetaceae bacterium | reverse complement strand
GCACTTCGCTCGTGCCCTCGCCGATCACGCACAGCTTGGCGTCGCGCCACATGCGCTCCACCGGATACTCGCGGCTGTAGCCCATGCCGCCGTAGATCTGGATCGCGTCGTAGGACACGCGCATCGAGCACTCGGAGGCCATGAGCTTGGCCATGGCCGCTTCCTTCGAGTACGGCAGGCCGAGGTCCTTGAGGCGCGCGGCGTGGTAGACGAGGTGGCGCGAGGCTTCGATGTCGAGCGCCATGTTGGCGAGCTTGAACTGCACCGCTTGCAGGTCCGCGAGCGTGCCGTTGAAGGCCTCGCGCTCCTTGGCGTACTTGAGCGCGCACTCGTAGGCGCCTTCCGCGATGCCCAAGCTGAGCGCGCCGATCGAGATGCGCCCGCCGTCGAGCGTCTTCATGAAGGTCTTGAAGCCTTCGCCCGTCGGCCCGAGCAGGTGGTCCTTGGGGATGCGCGCGTCCTGGAACACCAGGCTCGCCCAGTCGGAGCCGCGCATGCCGAGCTTGGTCTCGCCCGGCTCGATGTGGAAACCCTCGATGCCCTTGGGCACGACGAAGGCGCTGATGCCCTTGGCGCCGATGCCCGGCGTCGTCACCGCCGTCACGATGAACGAGCCGGCGTAGTTCGCGTTCGTGCAGAAGCACTTGCGGCCGTTGAGGCGCCAAGTCGAGCCTTCGTCGACGGCCGTGGTCTGCGTGCCGCCCGAATCGGAGCCCGCGCCCGGCTCGGTGAGGCCGTACGCGCCCATGTACTCGCCCGCGATGAGCTTGGGCACGTACTTGGACTTCAGGTGATTGCCGAAGGCGTAGATCGGCCAGGTGCCGAGCGAGACGTGCGCCGCGAGCGTGAGGCCCGTCGAGCCGCACACCTTGGCGAGTTCCTCGACCGCGAGGCAGTACGAGAGCGTGTCGCCACCCGAGCCGCCCACGTCCTCGCTGAAGGGAATGCCGGGCAGGCCCAGCTCGACGATCTTCTTCCAGGTCTCGACCGGGAAGCGATGGTTCTCGTCGATCTCGTGCGCGAGCGGCGCGACCTCGGTGCGCGCGAACTCGCGCACCATGTCGCGGATCATGAGCTGCTGCTCGGTCAGGTCGAGTCCGTGCTTGACGTCGGGGAGCGTGATCATTGCGGTCTGCGTCGTGGTGGTGCGGTCGTCGGCGTGGTCTTCGTCAGTTTCGTCGTCGCTGTCTTCGTCAAGCGTCGAATCAGTACTCGATCTTCCAGCCCGCGGTGCGGCGCGCCTTTTCACCGCGCGGCGCCTCGGGTCGCACGATCTTGTCCGTCTCGTCTTCGCCCTCGGGCGAGTAGAAGTCCTGGCTGCGGCCGGCCCCGACCCAGGCGATCAGAGCCGCGCGCGAGAACTTCCATTCGCGGCCGATCTTGCGCGCGGGGATGTTCTCGGTGTGCAGCACCTTGTTGAAGGTCTTGACGCTCACGCCGAGCAGCTCGGCGGCTTCGTCGATGTTGAGGATGTCGCGCGGCGCTCCCGCGGGCGCGGAACCATTGAGCTCGCTCAACTTGATGCTCCTTCCTTCTGCCAGCGCACTTCCATCTGCGCGGTGATCCACTTGGCGATCTCCTCGGTCGGCGTGCCGGGTCCGAAGAGCTTGGTGTAGCCCGCGTCCTCGAGCGCCTTCATGTCGTCCTGCGGGATGATCCCGCCGCCGGTGAGCAGCACGTGGCCCATGCCGCGCTTCTCGAGCGCCGCGCGCACGCGCGGGAACAGCGCCATGTGCGCGCCGGAGAGGATCGAGAGCCCCACCACGTCGACGTCCTCTTGCGCCGCGACTTCCGCGATCGCCTCGGGCGTCTGGTGCAGGCCGGTGTAGATCACCTCCATGCCGAAGTCGCGCAGCGCGCTGGCGACGGTCTTGGCGCCGCGGTCGTGGCCGTCGAGGCCCGGCTTGCCGATGAGGACGCGGATCTTGCGTTGCATGTCGTCAGTCCTGTTCTTCGCTCGCTAGAGCTTCTTCCACAGCGCGGTCAGGCCTTGCTTGGCGACCCAGCCCGTTGCAAGGCAGCACGCGCCGATGGCCACCGACCACATCCCGCTGCGGGGCAGGTGCAGTTGCCCGATGTCGAGTCCGCGGATCACGTAGTCGAAGCCCACCACCACCGTGACCAGCGAGGGCACGATCAGGATCAGCGCAGCTAGCTTGTACGCGACGAGATTGGAGTTGCGGGCCATGGCGAACGTGCCGGGATCCCGAGCGCAGCGCGCTCAGAGGATCTTGGGCTCCTTGTAGACGCCGAACTCCGCGCGCAGCACGTCGGAGATCTCGCCCAGCGTGCAGTAGGCGTGCGCCGCTGCGACGAAGCGCTCGAGCAGGTTGTCCTTCGAGCGGCAGGCGTCGCGGATCGCGTCCAGCTCGCGCTTGCAGCGCGCGTTGTCGCGGCGCTTGCGCAGCGCGGCGAGGCGCTCGTGCTGCTCGCGCTCGACCGAGGCGTCGATGCGCAGGATGTCGATCGTCGGGCCCTTGTCGTGCTCGGTGTAGCAGTTGACGCCGACGACCTTCTTGGAGCCGCGCTCGACGGCCGCCTGGTAGGCGATGGCCGAGCGGTGGATCTCGCGCTGGATGTAGCCGGAGTCGATGCACGGCACGACGCCGCCGCGGCGGTCGATCTCGGCGAAGTAGCGCTCGGCCTCGGCCTCGAGCTTGTTCGTCAGAGCTTCGACGAAGTAGCTGCCGCCGAGCGGGTCGGCGACGTGCGCGACCTCGATCTCCTCGGCGATGATCTGCTGCGTGCGCAGCGCGATCTTGACGGCCTTCTCGGTCGGCAGCGCGAGCGTCTCGTCCATCGAGTTGGTGTGCAGCGACTGCGTGCCGCCGAGCACCGCCGCGAGCGCCTGGAACGCGACGCGCACGATGTTGTTCTCAGGCTGCTGCGCCGTCAGCGACACGCCCGCGGTCTGCGTGTGGAAGCGCACCATCCACGAGCGCGGGTCCTTCGCCCCGAACACGTCGCGCATCTTGCGCGCCCAGATGCGGCGCGCGGCGCGGAACTTGGCGATCTCCTCGAAGAAGTCGAGGTGGCTGTCGAAGAAGAACGACAGTCGCGGCGCGAAGTCGTCGATGTCGAGCCCGGCCGCCAGGCCGCGCTTCACGTACTCCATGCCGTTGGCGAGCGTGAAGGCGAGCTCTTGCGCCGCCGTCGAGCCCGCTTCGCGGATGTGGTAGCCCGAGATCGAGATCGTGTTCCACTGCGGCACGCGCTCGCTGCAGTAGCCCATCACGTCCGTGATCATCCGCAGCGCCGGTTCAGGCGGCACGAGCCAGGCGTGCTGCGCCTGGAACTCTTTCAAGATGTCGTTCTGAACCGTGCCGCGCAGCAGCTTGGGATCGACGCCTTGGTTCTCCCCGCAGGCGATGTAGAACGCGAGCAGGATCGGCGCCGGCCCGTTGATCGTCATCGAGGTCGAGACTTCCCCCATCGGGATGCCCGACATCAAGGTCTCCATGTCCTCGAGCGAGCTGATCGCCACGCCGACCTGGCCCACTTCGCCGATGGCGTACTCGTGGTCCGAGTCGTAGCCCATCAGCGTCGGGAAGTCGAAGGCCGTCGAGAGCCCGGTCTGCCCGTGCGCGAGCAGGAACTTGAAGCGCTCGTTGGTCTGCTTCGCCGAGCCGAAGCCCGCGAACTGGCGCATGGTCCACAGGCGCCCGCGATACATCGTCGGATGGACGCCGCGCGTGTACGGGAACTGCCCGGGGTAGGACAGGTCGCGCTCGTGGTCGAGGTCCGCGATCGCGTCGGGGCCGTACAACGGCTCGAGCGCGCCGCCGGAGAGCGTCGTGAAGTTCGCAGCGCGCTTCTTGGCCGCGTCGAACTCGCTCCGCCAGAGGGCCTGGCCATCGTGCGCCTGCACGCGATGCATCGGGTCGTCGAGGCTCATGGACGAGGGTTCTGTGAGGCGTTGGAGGGCGTCGCCTGTGCGCCCGGGCCGCGTACGCAGGCGAGGAGTTCGGAGAGTAACGCGGCGGCGATGGCGTGGGGCGACGCACCGGCGACAAGCTCGCTCGCGACGCGCTCGCGCACGCCCCCGGGCCCCCACAGCGCCTCGGTCAGGGCTTCCGACACGGCGTGGCGCACTTGCTCGAGCCGCTTCGCGCGGCGCGCGGCGTCGAGGCCGCTGGCTTCGAGGTGCGCGCGGTGCTGCTCGACCGCCTCGAGCACCGCGTCGACGCCGAACTGCGTGCCGGCGCTCGCCGCGACCACCGGAACCTTCCACGCGCGCTTGGTGAAGCGCACGTGCGTCGCTTCGACGAGATCGTTGAGCAGCCGGTCGGCGCCGGGCTGGTCGGCCTTGTTCACCACGAGCACGTCCGCGACCTCGAGCAAACCAGCCTTCATGGCCTGGATCGAATCGCCGGCGCCGGGGCACAGCACGACCACGACCGTGTCCGCCGCGTCGAGCACGTCGTATTCGGCTTGGCCGACCCCGACCGTCTCGAGCAGCACGCGGTCGAAGCCGAACGCGTCGAGCACGTCGCAAGCGCTCGCCGAGGCGCGCGAGAGGCCGCCGTGGCTGCCGCGCGAGGCCATCGAGCGGATGAACACGCCCGGATCGAGCGTGCGCTCGTCCATGCGGATGCGGTCGCCGAGCAACGCGCCGCCGGTGAACGGGCTCGAGGGATCGACCGCGACGATGCCGACGGTCTTCGAGTCCTTGCGGAGCAGCCGCGCCGCTTCGTTGACGAGCGTCGACTTGCCCGCGCCCGGCGGCCCGGTGATGCCGATGCGCCACGCGCGGCCGATGCGCGGCCAAAGCGCCGCCAGCTCGCGCGCAAAGCGCGGGTCGGCGTTCTCGGCCCAGGTGATGAGCCGCGCGAGCGCCGCGCGATCGCCCTGGACGAGGCGCTCGGACAAGCTCGCGGCGGCGTTCACGGCGTCAGAAGGGGGCGCGAGAGAGGTTGTCGACTTACGCGAGCACCGCGCGCGCAATCACCAGGCGCTGGATGTCGGTCGCGCCTTCGTAGATCTCGGTGATGCGCGCGTCGCGGAACAGCCGCTCGGCGATGAAGTGGTCGGTGTAGCCCGCGCCGCCGTGGATCTGCAGGCACTCGTCGGCGCAGAAGTTCGCCGTCTGCGAGGCGAACAGCTTGGCCTCGGCCGCCTGACGTCCGCAGGGCTCGTTCGCATCGCGCAGCCAGGCCGCCTTGTGCACGAGCATGCGCGCGGCGTCGATCTTGGTCTGCATGTCGGCGATCTTGTGCTGGATCGCCTGGAAGTGCGCGATGGGCTTGCCGAACTGCACGCGCACCTTGGCGTACTTGATCGCTTCTTCGAGGCAGGCCTGCGCGATGCCGACCGACTGCGCCGCGATGCCGATGCGGCCGCCGTCGAGCGTGTCCATCGCGATCGGGAAGCCGCGGTCGAGCTGCCCGAGCATGTTCTTCGCCGGAACGCGGCAACCGTCGAACTCGAGCTCGACCGCGGGCGAGCCGCGGATGCCGCACTTCATCTCCTTCTTGCCGACCTTCATGCCCGGCGTGCCGGCCGGCACGAGGAAGGCGCTGATGCCCTTGGCCTTGGGCACGTCGGGGTTGGTGCGCACGTATACGAGCACGAGCCCGGCCATCGAGCCGGTCGTGACCCAGATCTTCGTACCGTTGATGACGTACGAGTCGCCGTCCTTGGTCGCGCGCGTGACCATCGCGGCCGCGTCAGAGCCCGAGCCCGGCTCGGTGAGCGCGTAGGCGCCCAGGCACTCGCCCGACGCGAGTTTGGGCAGCCAGGTCTGCTTCTGCTCTTCGGTGCCCCACTTGTTGATCGGCGAGCAGAGCAGGCTGTTGTGCACGCTGACCGTGACGCCCGTCGCCGCGCAGCCGCGGTTGAGCTCTTCGAGCACGATCGAGAGCGCGAGGTTGCCCAGGCCCGCTCCGCCGAACTGCTCGGGAATCGTCAGGCCCCAAAAGCCCAGCTCGCCGATCTTGGCCAGCACTTCGGGCTCGATGTGCGCCTCGCGGTCGTGCTTGGTGGCGCGCGGGATCAGCTCGTGCTCCGCGAAATCGCGGGCCGTGTCGCGGACGAGGGTGAGTTCTTCGGAGAGTTCGAACATGGGGAGGTGGACGAGAAGCGCGCGTTCGTCAGACGGTCGGAAGGTCGATGGCCAGCGATCCTGGGGCGCGGATCGATCAGTAGTCGTATCGTCGCGCCGACGATCAGTAGTCGTAGAAGCCCTTCTTCGACTTACGACCGAGACGGCCCGCAGCGACCATGCGCTTGAGCAGCGGGCAGGGGCGGTATTTGGGATCGCCGAGGCCGTCGTGCAGCACGTTCAGGATGTCCAGGCACACGTCCAAGCCGATCAAGTCCGCCAGCGCCAGCGGGCCCATCGGGTGGTTCATGCCCAGCTTCATCACCGTGTCGATGCCCTCGCGCGTGCTCACGCCTTCCATCAGGCAGAACACGGCCTCGTTGATCATCGGCATCAACACGCGGTTCGACACGAAGCCGGGGTAGTCGCTCGCTTCGACCGGCGTCTTGCCCAGCGCGCTCGAGCACTCGACCACCGTCTTGGTGGTCGCGTCGCTCGTCTCCTGGCCGCGGATAACCTCGACCAGCTTCATCAGCGGCACCGGGTTCATGAAGTGCATCCCGATCACTTTGTCGGGGCGCTTGGTGCTCGCCGCGATCTTCGTGATCGAGATCGACGAGGTGTTCGTCGCGAGAATGCAGCTCGCATCCGTGACGCGGTCGAGCTCGCCGAAGACCTTGGCCTTCACGTCCTCGCGCTCGACGACGGCTTCGACCACGAGCTGGCAGTACTGCGCGTTGCTCAAGCTCGGCACGCCCAGCACGCGCCCGAAGGCGGCGTCGGCGTCCTCCTTGGTGATCGTGCCCTTCGAGGCGAACTTGTCGAGGCTCGCGCGGATGTTCGCCAGGCCCTTCTCGAGCGACTTGGCGTCGATGTCGATCAGCGTGACGTGGCTGCCGTGCTGCGCGAAGGTCTGGGCGATGCCGTTGCCCATCGTGCCGGCGCCGACGACGGCGACTCGTTCGAAGTAGGCCATGCTCAGAGCGCCTCCACCGCCATCGACACCGCGTTGCCGCCGCCCAGGCACAGCGAGGCCATGCCGGTTCGCGCATTGCGCTGGCGCATCGCGTACAGCAGCGTGGTCAGCACGCGACAGCCGCTCGCGCCGATCGGGTGGCCCAGCGCCACCGCGCCGCCGTTGACGTTGACCTTCGCGGGGTCGAGCTCGAGCACGCGCATCAGCGCGACGGCCGCGACCGAGAAGGCCTCGTTGATCTCGTGCAGGTCGAACTCGCTCGGCTTGCGCCCGACCTTCGCGGCCACGCCCTTGATCGAGACTTCCGGCGCCATCATCACCCACTCCGGCGCGCAGCCGCCCGTGCCGTACGCGACCACGCGCGCCAGCGGCTTGACGCCCAGGGCCTTGGCCTTGTCCGCGCTCATCACGACCACCGCCGAGGCGCCGTCGTTGATCTGCGAAGCGTTGGCCGCCGTCACCGTGCCGCCGTCGGGCTTGAAGGCCGGCTTGAGCTTGGCGATCGACTCCGCCGTCGTGTCGCCGCGCACGCCTTCGTCGGTGTTGAACTGGATCGGATCGCCCTTGCGCTGCGCCAGCGCGACCGTGAAGCGTTCCTCGTTGAAGCGCCCGGCCTTCTCGGCCTCGCCGGCCTTGCGGTGGCTCGCAGCGGCGAACTCGTCCTGCTGCTGGCGCGTGATGCCGTACTTCTCCGCGACCTTCTCACCGGTCATGCCCATGTGGAAGTCGTTGTAGATGTCCCACAACCCGTCCCACACCATCGAGTCGATCAGCTTGCCGTGGCCCAGCCGCACGCCGGCGCGCGCTTCGGGCAACAGGTACGGCGCATTGGTCATGCTCTCCATGCCGCCCGCGACGATCAGGTCGGCGTCGCCGGCGCGGATCGCCTGTGCGGCGAGCATCACGCTCTTGAGGCCCGACCCGCACACCTTGTTGACCGTGAACGAGCCCACGCTGTCGGGGATCCCGGCCTTGCGCGCCGCCTGGCGGGCGGGGTTCTGGCCCAGCCCGGCCTGCAGCACGTTGCCCATGATCACTTCCTGGACCTGATCGGCCTTCACGCCGGCGCGGCGCAGGGCCTCGGCGATGGCCAGCGCCCCCAGGTCGGGCGCGCGCAGGGCGGAGAAAGCGCCTTGGAACTTGGCGATCGGGGTCCGGCAGGCGCCGGCGAGGACGACTTCTTTCACGGGGCGGTCCAGCGGTGGGGTTCGGGGCTGGCGGAGGGCTTGCAGCGGCGGCCCCAGCGCCCCGTCGACCGGCTCGGGGACACCCCCTCCGCCGACCTTCGGACACTCGGTCCGCAATCCGCACACTGTAGCGGCCGCCGCTCGCGCTCGGCTAGCCCCGCGGGGCGCGCATCTGCGCCCCAACGTGTCCCCAGGAGGCGCTCGGCACGCCGACCAACTCGGCCTTTAGCCGGCCCTCACGGCACGCGCGCTTCGACGCTGGTGCGGACGCGGGGCGCGAGCACGACTTCGTCGCTCGCGAGCGTTCCTTCCGCGCCAACGATCGACCAGCGGTAGCGGCCGTGCGGCAGGCCGCGCAGTTCGAGCTTGCCGCTCGCGTCGAGGCGCAGGCCTGCGTCCGAGGCCGAGATGCGCTGCTTCGCGAGCCACTCGCTCGCGCGCTCACCGAACTCGACGCTCTCGAACTCGACGCGCAAGCCTTCGACCGCTGCTGCGCTCGCGCTGCGCACCTCGAACGCAACATCGGCGAGTCGGCGAACTTCCAAGCGCAACGGCGGTGAGCCGCGGTTGAAGTCAACGCTCGCGCGAGCGGGCCAGTAGCCAGTCAGTTCGAACTTGGCGTCCCAGCGCCCCGCGGCGAGCGGCAGCGACTTGGCCACACCACTCGCGTCGGTGACGGGACTGGTCAGCCAGCAGCCGCGCTGCCCGAGTTGCACTTCGACGCCGGATACGGCGAAGGCGCCGTCTCGCACGAGCACCTCGAGCGCTCCGACGGCGTTGAGTTTTAGCTCGTACACGCCGGCCACCCTATCCGACTCGTTCAGGCCAAAGTATGCGCCTAGCCCAGCGGTCTCATGCTTGACCATGACGTCGCGTGCGTCGGGCAAGAGGGCGCGGCCATCCGAATCCGTGCGGTAGGTGCTCCACTGGCGATACGTGTCGCCCGAGGTCAGTGACGAGATCGACGCAGCAGCTATGGGACGACCCGCGTTGTCGACGACGCGGTACTCCGCCGAGCTCTCGCCGAGCGTGATCACATAAGGGTCCTGCTCGAACTCTGCAGGTCCGACGTGCCGCTCCAAGAGCCAGCGCGACGAAGAGTCCATCACGGCAAGGAAGGCCGCCGAAACCGGCGGGAGCTTGAGCACGACGAGGCCATCCGGCGAGTCCGCAACGCCGCGCCAATACCGACCTACAGCCTCGGATTGCCGCCAGCTCAGGCTGACGCCCCCTCGGGTCGCTCGCGAGCCATCGCGCTCGCGCAGCTCGATCCTCCACGGCCTAACCTGAGTCACGTCGACGCGCAGGCGCCAATCCTCTCCGGGCTTCAGCGTCAATTCGTACTCCCCACCGGGACCGGTGTAGAGCATCAGTTGAATCCGCCAATGACCCGGCGAGACATCCCGAAAACGCAGCCGTCCGTGAGCGTCGAAAGCGACCGGGGGCAGCGTTCGCGTCCCGCTCGACTCGGCGCCCGTCGCGTAGCACTCGGTGGGAATCACGTCGGGACCGTGGATCAACTCGACTTCCAGCGGCTGCGAGCGCGCGAGTCGGATGACGCCTGCATCCACCTCTTTGCCCGCCTCGGCGAACGCGCCGGTGAAGCGCGGCGCGTAACCCGGGGCGCTCACTTCGAAACGGTTGATGCCGACGTTGAAGCGCTCCGAGCGAAAGTGTCCCTGGTCGTCGGTCACGATGACCGACCCGACCGGCTCGAAGTTGCGCGTGGCGATGGCGCTCCAGGGTTGGACAAGCGCTCGTGCGATGGGCGACTCGTCGAGCGCGTCGACCACGGCGCCGGACACGACCGCTGCTGCTCCGAAACGCAGCTCGACGTTTTCCGCGCCCTGCGGGCCAAGGACCTGAGCGAACGGCGCGGTCTGCCCCAGTTCGTCCGACTTGGCGAGCAACGTCACGTTTCCAACAGCGATCTCGTCGAGTTCGAACGCGCCGTCCGCCACGCCGCGAAACGCGCGCGAGTGCGAGACCGTCGACGTGAGCGGAAACCACATGAGTTCGAAGTCCTGCACGGGTTCACCCGTGGCGGCCAGCACCCGACCACGGATCGGCGCCGCACGCGGCATGCGGATGGTCCAGACCTGCTCCTCGGGTAGCAGCGCGTGAATCGGATACGAGTAGTACGAAGTCGCGTAGCCCTTTTTGCTCGCGTACAGTTCGCCTTCGCGAGGAGGCACGCCAGCGAGCTGACAATCGCCGTTCGCGTCCGTCACACCCTCGAAGGTGACCGGGTACGAAAACGCGTTGATGTACTGCGCGACCACGCGCGCGCCCTCGATTCCCTTGCCCTCGTCGTCCTCGACGCGCACGGGCCGCACGTAGCCGGCGAAAATCTCCATGTCGACGTTCATCACGTCGCCCGGCCGCTCCGCGCGACGGCGCGCTTCGATCGGCATGGTCTTGTCGCTCTCGAAGCGGAAGAGGAACTGCCTGCTGTCGGGCAGCGGCAGCTCGTCCATACGCCAGGGCTCGTCGACCGTCGTAAATCGCTCGGCGAGCTTCAAACGCCTCGCCCCGTCAAGCGCGAAGCAGGTCACCCGCATGCGAACGCCGGGGATGTCCGGGTTGGGTTGGAGCCGGCCCTCGGCGCTCACCAATCCGGACAGCACGAGGCGCGTGCGCGAACCGGTTCTTATCTCACGAGGCAACGACGCAAGCTCGTCGAGTCTGGCCCACACCACCGCGCGCGCCGCTGGAGCCGCGAGCGTCGCCACTCCGGACGAGTCCGTGACGGCGACGTGGCGGCCATCGAGGCTCTCGGCATCGACGGCGCGAAGGAAGACATCGGCCTCCTCGGCAGGCCGGCCGTCACTCCACACCACTTCCACAGACAGCTCGGGCGCTGCTTGCGGCGGCGACTTCGAGGCCGGAGTCGTCGTTCCAGCTTCGACGCCGTCGCCGGTCGATTCGGTGCTCACTCGCGAGCTCGCGATCCCAGCGCCCTGCGCCGCCTCGTCGGCCGCCGCGGCGTCGGGCTCCGCGGGCGACGGGCTGACAAGCTGCTCCGTACCGCTCGAGACCGCGGGCTGACGCAGCGAAAACCACATAACGCCGCAGACCAGCGCAAGCACTACGAAGAGGCCGCTGACTCGGAACGCCGTCATGCTCGCTCGGTTCTGCACGGGAGTCCGCGCTCAGGGGTTCTGGGACCCGTGCGGCTGCTCTTGCTTGACGAAACGTGCTCCTCCGTCGCGAGGAACGGGGATCGGGTTACCGCCGCCGCGCGGAGTCGCGGCGGCGACGAACGACAGGACGGTCGCCAACAACAGCAACGCAAGCAGCGCGCTACGCGCGTTCGTAGGCATCGAAAATCTCCTGCGCAACGGATCCCGAGGAGCTGCGAACGCGCCGACTGGCAGCGCGTGCCGCCACCCCACGAACCTGCATTGACCGCTCGACAGACCTCGCGACCGCTACGACGGCACGCCGACTATTGATCGACATGCTCCGGAGTCGAGCGATCCAAGTCTCAGCCGTGTCGCATTCGCCGGCATAGATCGACATTACAAGGGCACGCGCGGCGAACTCAGGATGGGACGGAAGCGACTCGAACGCCCCCGCATACGCTGCGAGCGCCCGATCTGGCCGGTCGTTGAGCCAATGGAGCGTGCCGAGCAGCCCCGAGACGTAGGCGCGATCGCCTGCACCCCGGGCTGTGCTTAGGATGCGTTCGGCCGCCCTGAACGTGAAATCGGACGGCGCGGTCCAAACCTCGGCCTGCACCGCATAGTGCCGCGCCTGGAACGTCGGGTGGAGGCGCAAGCTCGCAGCCGCGATGTCCCGCACGTCGGCGCTGAGGTCGAACTCGCCCGCGACGAGCCGCTCGAGCACATCTTCCATCGGCGCGTCCACGGCGCTCAGCTCGCGCGCGCTGGCTCGCGCATCACGCAATCCGGCCCGGGTCGACTCGAGGTCCGGCGGCACGTACTCCCCGCCGCCCTCGACGAGGCGCGTGCAATAGCGCCCGGTCGCTTCGTCTTCGGTCAGCCGCCGGAAGCAAATCACGTTGAGCCAGTAGGCGACCTCGGCGCGCGCCGTGCGCAGCAACTCCCGCTCGGCGCTCGAGAACCCAACCTGGGTCGCGAGCCCGCGGTAGTCCGCTCGCCCCAGCGCGTCGCCGAGTTCACGCCGCGACGCACGCAGCAGGCACGAGTCCCCGCTCGAGGCGATCTCTCGCAGCAGTTCCTCCGTGCGCGGATCCAGTCGCCGCTCGACCGCCTGCACACCCGTGTCACTCTTCATCGAGCCCTCCGTCGTCGGCCTGGATTCCCACGGGCCGCATGGCGCTGATCGAGGATAGCGCGGCGCGCAGTCGGCGCTCGCGAACGGCCAGCTCACCGAAGGCGTCCGACGGCAGATCCACGATAGGCCGCTCCTCGACAACCACGGCATAGAACACTCGCCGGACGCGAAGCGGCAGCGAATTGAAGATCACCAGCGCCGGCCGCACGAGCCTGGGATTCATGCCGAGCTTGGCGCCGAGGCTCAGGTGCATCGCAGTGGGAGGATCGAAGGCGTGCATCGTGCGGTCCAGCTCGGCCTCATCCTCGAGCACACGCTCGATCCCGGCTTCCACGCGTTGGCGCATCCACACCTCGAACGGCGGTGCGCCGCGATAGCGCCGCGCGAAGTACGCCACGTTGGCCATGGTGCACTGCACGACGCGCTCGAGGTCGACCAGCAGAGCCAAGTGTTCGATGCGCGCGCGACAGCGCTGTTCGATGGCGAGCGGATCGCCCTCGAGCACGCGCGCGAGGATCTGCGAGGAGCTCGGCTGCGAGAAGAGCGCCTGCCAATTGGGACTCGCCGCGGGCGCCGGCTGTGGTGCGGCCCGCTCGCCGTCATGCCTCCGTCCATTGAGCGCATGCCCATTCATCTCCTCCGAAACCCGCGGCTGCGGCGCATTGGCCGGCAGCACGTACTCCCGACCCTCGGCGCGCGGCGCGTCGGCGAGTTCGCGCGACGGACCATCGCGCGGAGTGTGCGGGTCGGACTCGGACAAAGGGCCTCGTTTCGTCGGGGGCTACGAAAGGCCTGCGGTCAGGGAAGCGATCGCTGTCGGCGAAGAGCAGCGAAGCGGCAGCTACACGCCGCCAACCACGCTCGCGAGACTAGTTCCACCGTGCAGAGCGTCAAGGGGCTCGAACGTGGCTGCGCGCGCGGCCCTCGTCCCCAGATTGGGAATCACAACATCAGCGCCTTCGCGGCCTCTTCCGCGAGTCACATGATGGGCGAACGCCAAACGCGTACCTCCCCGTGCTCCTCCGCTCACTCCTAGTCTGGCTCGCGATCATCGCGCTCGAAACGCTGCACGGCATCGCGCGCGTCGCGTGGCTCGAGCCGCTCGTCGGCGACTTCCGAGCGCGACAGCTCGCGGTGTTCACAGGCTCACTCCTGATCCTCACGGTCGCGTGGTTCGGAGTGCGCTGGATCCGGCCCGTGCGCACCAGTCAAGCGCTGGGCATCGGCGCAACGTGGGTCGGGCTCACGATCGGGTTCGAGCTCGCGCTCGGGCGCCTGGTCATGAAACTCCCGTGGGAGCGCATCGCGGAGGACTACGACCTCTCGCGCGGCGGGCTGCTCGGCTTGGGGCTGGTGGCGATGTTCCTCGCGCCCGCTTTCGCGGCGCGGCGGCAGCGGCTGGTGTGAAGCGCAGACTGCGGCGGCGCCCGCGAGCACCGCCGCGAGTGTCACCCATGTGCCCGGACACGCGTTCCGACCGCGGCGAGTGCCCTGCGACGGCCCTCCAGCCCGCCCGCGCGCCCCGCGCCGGCCTGCGGCCCCAGGCAGGGATAGATTGAGAGCGTGGACGACTCCGCGGCCTGGATCACGACCTCGACCGTGCTCGAGCGCCTCGCCAGCGGTCCGGACCAGGACGCCTGGGGGGCTTTCGTGGGGCGCTTTCGCGGGCCGCTCGTGGGCTACGCGCAACGCCGCGGACTGAGCGCGGCCGACGCCGAGGACGCCGCGCAGGAGGCCCTGGCCAACTTCGTCGAGGCCTTCCGCGCCGGGCGCTTCGAGCGCGAGCGCGGGCGGCTCTCGCACTGGCTGTACGGCTTCGTCGCCAACGCGGTGCGGCGCGCGCAGGTCCGCGGCGGACGCGACGACGCGCAGCAGCTCAGCCACTGGAGCGCGCTCGAGGGCGCGGGCCAGATCGATCCGGACTTCGAGGAGAGTTGGGAGCGCGAGGTGCTGCGCCAATGCCTCGACAGCGCGCGCGCGGAGTTCCGCGGGACAACTTGGCGCGTGTTCGAAGGCCTCGCGCTCGAAGGGCGCGCCGTCGACGAGCTCGCGGCCGAGACCGGCCTGTCGCGCAACGCGGTGTACATCGCCAAGCACCGCGTGCTGGCGCGCGTCGAAGCGCTGATGGCCGAGTGCGAGACACCGTTTGCGAGCGGACCGGCGCCGGGCGCGCTGCGGGATGCGCCGCGGGGCCGGGCGCGGTGAGTTGCGCTCCGGGCCAAGTGCGCGGCGGCGCCTGTGAGGGCGCGCATCGCAAGCGCGAACGCAAGCTCGCGGCGATCGGGCGCGCGCGATGAGCTCCCCCACCAACTGCCCTCCGCTCGAGACGCTCGAAGAGCACGTCGAGCGTGTGCGCCGCGCGTCCGGGAACGTCGACGCAGCACTGGAGCGCCACGTTGAAGCGTGTGCGAACTGCCAGCGCGAACTCAACGCGCTCACTGCTCGCAACGCGCTCTTCACTCGCATCCGCGGCACGTATGGCGCCGCGCAGAGCGCCGGGATGCCGCGCATCGCGGGTTTCGAGCTGCTCGGCGAGCTCGGCCGCGGCGCGATGGGCGTTGTCTATCACGCCCGCCAGGCGCGCCCCGCGCGCGAGGTGGCGCTCAAGCTGATCCGCGGCGGCGCGCTGGCCGACGAACGCGCACGCGCCTTGTTCGAGCGCGAAGTCGAAGCGCTCGCGCGCCTGGAGCACCCCGGCATCGCGCGCGTGCTCGAGGCGGGCCTGAGCGCCGAGGGCGAGCCGTTCTTCGCCATGGAGCTGGTGCGCGGCGCGCGGCTCGATGAACACGTGCGGCGCGCGCGGCCGAACCTGGTTGCGCGCGTGGCGCTGCTCGAGCAGATCGCGCGCGCCGTGCACCACGCGCACCAGCGCGGCGTCGTGCACCGCGACCTCAAGCCCGCCAACGTGCTCGTCGAAGCGAGCGGAACAGCGCGCGTGCTGGACTTCGGCCTCGCGAAACTCGGGAACAGCGAGCGCGCCGCCGGCGCCGACGTGACACGCGCGGGCTCGGTGCGCGGCACGCCGGCCTACATGTCGCCGGAGCAGGCGCGCGGCGACTCGGGCGCAGTCGACGCGCGCAGCGATGTGTACTCGCTCGGAGCGCTGCTGTTCGAGCTGGTCGGCGGGCGCGCGCCGCTCGCGCTCGACGGTCTCGACCTGATCGCGGCGGCGCGCGAGGTGTGCGAGACGCCGCCGCCGCTCCTGGGACGTTTCGAACCGGCAGCGCGCGGCGATCTCGAGGCCATCGCGGCGCAGGCCTTGGCCAAGGCGCCGGCCGAGCGCTACGCCAGCGCCGCGGCGCTCGCCGACGACCTCGAGCGCTGGCGGAACGGCGCGCCAGTGCTCGCGCGCAAGCAGAGCCTGGCGTACGTGCTCGGCAAGCTCGCGCGGCGTCACAAGCTCGCGACTGCGGGCGCGGCGCTGAGCTTGGTGGCGCTCGCGGCGCTGGCGGCGTGGCGCACGGCGCTGTACCGCGAGGCGCAAGTGCTGCGCGACGAAGCCGTGGCGCAGCGCAACGAGGCGAACGAACAGCGGCGCGTCGCGGACGAGCAACGAAAGCTCGCCGAGCAGCAACGCGAGCTCGCCCAAGCGAACCTCGAGCGCGCTGAGCACGAGCTCGAGAAGCTGCAGTGGACGCAGCGCCTGTACGGGCGCGTGTTCAAGGAGGCCGGCAGCTCGTTCGAGCGCGGCGAGGCGCGTGTGGCGCAAGTCGCCGACGCGGCGCGCGCGGCGTTGCTCGGGGGCGCGCAGTTGCCGCCGCACGTCGAGAGCGCGGTGTGCTCGACCTTCGCCGGGCTCGAGCACGAGTTGGGCCGACCTGCGCTCGCGCTCGAGCTGCTGCTGCGCGCGCGCGCGGCGCTCGAACGCGTTCCGTCGGCGACGGACGGCGAGTACGCGGCGCTCGGAGGGCGAACGGCGCAGGCGCTGCTCGCGCTCGGGCGACTCGACGAGGCCGAAGCCGAGATCGAAGCGGCGCGCGCGCGCACGCTGGCGACCGAGGACGGGCAGACCAGCACCGTGCAGATCCAGCTCGCGCTGAGCGAGGGCATCCTGCTGCACAAGCGCGGACGACTCGCGCAGGCCGCGGAAGTGCTCTCGCTCGCGGCGGAGCGCTCGCGCGCGACGCTGGGTGAAGACTCGCCGCTGCGCCGCGACGCGCTCGAGTGGCTCACGATCGCGCTCAACGACGCGGGGAAGTTCGCCGAGTGCGTGCCGCTCGCGCGTGAGGCGCGCGAACGCGAACTCGCGCTCGTGGGCCCCGAGCACCGCCGCAGCGTGCGCGCTGCGCTGCTCCTCGCAGTCGCCCTGTTCAAGACCGGCGCGGCGAGCGAAGCGCTCGAACTCGCCGAGAGCGCTCACGCGGTGTGCGTGAAGCTGCGCGCACCCGAAGACAGCGACCGGCTCGAGGTCGCCGGCGTGCTCGTGGGCATGCGCTGGCAAGCGGGCCAGCGCGACGGCGCGCTCGAGTTGATGCGCGAGCTCAGTGAGATTCGAACGCGCACGCTCGGGCCGTCGGCGTCGTCGACGCACACCGCGCGTCTCAACTACGCCGCCGCGTTGCTCTCGACGGGCGCAGCCGACGCCGCAGGCGCCGAGTACGCCTTCGTGCTGGAAAACTCCGGCGCGCTCGACGAGACGCACCCCACGCGCGTTCGGGCGCAAGTCGGCGTCGGCCGCGCGCACCTGGTCGGCAAGCGCCTCGACGACGCCGAGCGCGAACTCGCGCGCGCCTGGGAGTTGCTCGAGCGCGCGACGACTCCGCAAACGCGTGAGCGCAGCGAGGTCGCGCTCGCGATGGCCATGCTGTGCAAGGCCCTGGGCCGCAGCGACGAGCAGCGAGCGTGGCTCGAGCGCGCCGAGAGCGCGCGCTGAAGCCCGCGCACTGAGCTCACGGCAGCAGGGTGAATTCGAGGGCGTTGCTCAGCGTCCAGTCGAGCGGTGGGAAGAAGCCGCTGTCGCGGCCGATCCACTGCGCTTGCACGGTGACGCCGGCGGGCAGGGCGATGTGGTTGCTGATCCAGGTGTTGAAGTCGAGCGTCCAGACGCCGGAGCAGTCGGGAGTCGTCGAGCCGTTCGAGGACTGCAGGCCCGTGCGCACCAGCGGCGGCTGCACGCACAGCGAGCCGCCGCGGAAGGGCAGCGTGGCGCGACCGCTGAGTCCGAAGACCAGCGTGCCGTTGGACTGGCTGCGGAGGTTCGTGCAACGGACGTCGAAGCCCCAAGGCGCGCTCACGCTCGGATAGCCTTCCGCGCTCACGCTCGGCGAGCAGCCCAGCGAGTTCACCTTGGCCGTGCAGTAGGGCGCGAAGTCCGGCGCGGGCAGGAAGGCGAGGCCGAACACGCCCTGATTGGGCGCGACTTGCAGCGTGCTGATCGCTGTTGAAAGGCCGGTCGTCGTGTCGATGCGGTGCAGCTCGTAGTACTCCTGGTAGTTCGGCGGGCCGTAGCGTCGCACCATGGCCCAAAGGTGGTCGTTGGAATCGAAGGCTAGGTCGCGAACACTGGCACTGACCACCGTAGACGGCGTGCTAAGCCCCGTCGGGCCGATTGACCACGTCTGCGCGGTGGTGAGGTCCAATCGGTGCAAGTGTAGGTCATTGACGCCACCGGGCGGCTTGGGGCCGAGTACGTAGGCCTCGCCCAGGGAATTGATCGCGAGACGGGCCACGACGTACGGCACAAAGCCAATGTAGCGCGCGCCACCCGCTGGACTGTCACTGTCAAAGTCGCGGAGCAGCTCGTACACAGCCGTCCCGTTCGTCGTCCCGTTGAAACAGCGCTCAATGGCATAAGCCCTGCCCGTGGAGGCATCGACTGCAAACCCCTCCGCCATGGTCATGTGCCAGAAGTTGTGACAGCTACTCAGAGGACGCGAGACATTAGTGAATCGCGCCGTTGCGGGATGAACTTCGCCCCATACCGCGTATGCTCCGCTGTAGGCGTGTTCGCCGAAAGCCGCAAGTCGACCGCCAGAGTTCGACAGAAAACTCCCATAGTGTGGCAGGTGGCCAGGCGCGTTGCCAGTGACTGAGGTGACCAGGAGATCGGCACCGCTGATAGGGTCGATCTGCACCAAGTCCACGACCCACGGTGGTTGTGACCCGAGACAGCAAGCACGCAGTGTGTAGCAAGCTTCTTGAGCCACTGCCAAAGCAGGCAGACAGGCCGCGAGTGCAACGCGAAGTAGCATCTGAGTTCTCCGAATGAGCTGCGATTCCGATTGGCGCGCTGGGGCTCGACGGCCTCATCAAGGACGCCGAGCCCCGAACCAAGTTCGCTACCTGTACTCCCCCTGCATGTTCCCGCGCAGTCGGATGCTGGAAACCGGCGGACTCACCGTCGGTGATCCGGAGCTCTCGAGGAGCACCGCCTGCGAGTTGAAGTAGGCTTCGTAGCAGAGCGGTGGAGCCGGCGGGATGGCTCCTCCGTTGCATTCGCTGTCTTGGATGGGCACGTCGAAGAACTCGATCTGTGGCGCGCCCCCAGGTGCAAACCACGACAGCGGGTTCTGTGGGAGGGAAAACGCCCAAGCCCCCGGCATCCCTTCGGCAGGACCGAAGTTGTCGAACAGGATGTACTTCCAGCGCAACGGGAACGGCGCCGAGGAAGCTGCCGCGTAGCTCGGGTTCGCCAGGCTCTCGGGCGGGTTCACCCAGCCGAAGGACACCGGGTTGCCGTTCGCGTCGTAGTTGACGAGTTGGGCCTTCTGGAACACGGTCACGTCGCGTCCGGCGAGATCACCGACCGACACCGCATCCTTGGGGAAGATCAAGTGCCGCTCGAGGAACCCGTTGGACACCGAGGGGTGCAGCGTGTTGAAACCGCTGTGCGTGGCCGGATCGTTGCTGTTGTGGACCGTCGAGTCGTTGGCGTAGCTGCCGGCCATCACCATCAGGTGCGCCTCGTCGCAGCCGATGTCGGTCTTCGTGCCGAGTTCGACATAGCTGTGGAAGTATCGGGGGTTGCCCCAGTGCTCACCGTCCCAGCCCGACAGCAGTGAGTTGCAGACCGTCGGCGCGGTGTCGAAGGTCACCCCGGACACGTTCGACACCTCGCGCGGCGGCTTGGGGATGCCGTTGGAGGCGATCGGAATCGGGAAGCCGCGATCGATGCACGGCGATCCCGGCATCAGGCGCAGGTCGTGTGTGTTCCAGAGCGGTGAGCCGTAGGCGTCGGACAAGTACTCCCCGACGAAGCACGGATCCAAGCCGGGAGCGTCGCTGTGCCAAACCGCGAACGGGGGGTTCACAGGATAATCACCGCAGTTGGGGCAGCCACTCGGAGGCTGACTGCCTGAACACGAGCCGTTCGGAAGTTGACTGTGGTAGTTCAACAGGTCGCCGTAGGGACCGCTGGCGAGCACTACCGCGCCCGTCACTGGCCAAGAGAAGTACTGCAGAGTGCCGTCGGACGGTTGGTTCGCCGCGAGCGGCTGGAACGCGTTGGTCTGGACTTCGACGAACGGCCCCTGCGGAACGAACTGCGCCAGGAAGCGTGTGTCCTTGTTGTCGATGCCCAGCATCGCGAGGTGACCGGCGGCCAATGCGGAGAAGGGCCCAGTCCGGAACAGATTCGCCATCAACCCGGCGCGACCGATCCCACGCAGCGACGACTGCGGGTCCTTCGGACCGTTGCCGAGGCATCCGGGGTCGGTGACGTCGATCACTGCCACACATGGCCTGCGCGCCGTTCCGGGCACCCAGGTAGGCGGGGAACTCGGATCCGGGCGCGCGAAGCGCCCGAAGAGGAACGTGTTGTGAGCGATCAGCATCTGCTGGTCGTAGTAGCCGCCCGGCTGACCCGCCGTGGGCTGCACGTAGGGCTTGAGCATCATCACGCCGAAGTACGGACCGAACACCGACCCAGAGCCGCCCTTGTCCGGGAACCAAGCGCTCCGCAGATTGAAGACGCAGTTGCTGATGCGACCGGATCGACCCGCACGCGGGATGCCTGCGAGTTCGGGATCCCATACGAGCACCTGCACGTCGCCGCCCTGAAGCGTGAAGCTGTCGAACACCTCTGCGGTGTCGGAGGCGACGGTCGAGCTCGCCCAGGGTGCGCCGGCTGGCGCCCAGGGTGCGGGTGACACCGAGTGCGCGCTCTCGAACGTGACGAGCACTTCGGCGTCGAACAGACTCCCGGGCCCTGTAGTGGGCCAGAACAGATCGGGGTGCGTGACGACGCCGGAACTGGGATCGACATCCGCGTCCCGACGTCCGCGAATCACACAACGGCTCGCTCCCAGCCCCTGCACGTGAACGCGGTCGCGCATGCGAATGGGGAGCGGCTCGTCGCTCGAGTCGGCGCCGTGCGGGCCGTACAAGCCCGGCGCCGCCCAGACGATCCCCTTGGAGTCAGGGTTGTCGATCGGATCCCAGTTCTCGCACATCATCTGGTGCAGCGTGTCGATGGCTTGCTGCAAAGTACGGAACGTGTGGTTGGGGTCGTTGATGTACTCGACAGCCTCGGCGTGAGTGGCCGGCGTTTCGCCGTATACGGGATCCACCCAGGCCTGCAAGAGATCCTCGGATGCGCGGGGCGTCGATCCAGTGCTACTCGCGGGCGCAGTCAGCGACACAAGGGCGATGAGCGCACCGGCGAGAGTGCGCAGGCGAGCGACTAACCTCGCATCTACATCACGGTGAGGGGGGGGGGGCGAAGATCGGGGACATTGCGGCAAGTCTCCTTTTGGGAATCGGAAGCGAGCGCGCCGACGAGCGTGGCGCGAACTTGGGTTCGAAGCTACCGCAAGTGCCGCACCGCGCAAGGCGCCCCGCCGGAGCAAGCCGAACGGGGCGCAATCGCAGCGTGCGCGAAGGCAGCGTGCGGAGGCGCAAGCCGCAGCGTGCGGGAGCGCTCAACATCGTGTCGCACGCCCTGCCGAGCGCCTCGAATTGGCGGCGCGCGCAGGGCCGCGCCGCCTGGACGCAGCCGCGCGGCCGCGTCGCAAGAAAAAGACGGCGGCGAGAACGGCGCGGCGGGCCCGCGCTGCATCCGCGCGGGGTCATGGTGCGAGCACGAACTCCAGTGCGTTGGTGACGTGCGTCGTCGAGGGCGCGGCGGGGTCGCGGCTCCAGTACTGGCAGTTCACCTTGACGCCCGGCGCGAGTGCGGGGTCGACGCCGCTCGCGACGCGCGCGTTGAAGTCGAGCGAGAAGCTGCCGGTGCACGCGCCCGAGCCGCCGGAGTTCTGGATGCCCGTGCGGCGCAGCGGCGACTTCACGCACAGGAAGCCGCTGCTGAACGGGACGGCGTTGCGGCCGTTGAGTCCGTAGAACAGCAAACCTTGCTTGTCGCTGAGCATCTCGACGCCGCGGATGTCGAAGCCGGACGGCTCGCTCGCGCTGGGATGCATTGCGCCCGTGCTGACGATGCGCGCATTGCAGCCGAGCGAGTTCGTCGAACCGGTGCAGTAGGTGCTCGGCGCGGGCGTCTGTCCGATGGAGAAGAAGTCCAGGCCGATGATGTCGCCGAGCGGAGCGGCGCCGACGGTAGTTGCGCTCTCGCTCATGACTCCGAGGCGTTGCAGCACGCCGCTCGCTGCGAACAGGCGGCCTTGGGGGTCGTGACGCATGGTCGTGACGCTAGGCAGCAGCGTCGCGCCGGGCGTGATGTCGGCAGGGACGGACAATGACGTGAGATCGAAGCGGAACAGACCGTGCGTCTGGTCGATTCCAAAGTGCCGGCCGGTGAAGTCGGTCGAGACGCTGAGAACGTCCTCGAAGCCGGTGAGCGGAAGGGTCACGAAGGACTGAAGGCTGGGGTAGATGACCTTGCGACGCTGATCGGGCTGGCCCGGTCCGCCGTCGGTGACCACCCACAGCTCGGTCGCGGTCGGGAAGCGGAAGAAGTAGGCCGCGCGCACGCCGTCGAACGCGACCGTCCCCAACGACAGCGGCGCGCCCGTGCTCGGATCGACGCGCAGGACTTCGGTCGAAGCGCCGACATCGCGGAACACGATGTAGTCGCCGAGCGGCGGCGTGGTCGGAACGTAGGTCGACGCCACGAGATTGCCACTGAGCGTCGCGAACACCGGACCGACGGCGCCGGTCGAGGTGTTGACGCGCTTGAGGCCGCCGGTGCGTTCGAGCGCGAGCGCGCCGTCGATGCGCGACATGCCAGCGAGGTACTGAAAGCCCTCGATGCTGATGAACGTGTTCGCGGAGATCGGCTGGTCGACTCCGCTCGCGCGGTCGATCGAATAGAGCTTGAAGTTCGCGCCGCGCAGCTCCCCCACTTCGTCGATGGCGAGCGCGAGCACATCACTCGAGCCGCCAGCGGGCGCGAGGTCGAGCGCTGCGCCGCTCGTGCGCGAGAGCTTGACGAGGCCCGCGCCGTTCGCGCCGCCGGGACCGCTGTCCCAGGCGTAGATGCGGCCTTCGGGCGCGACGCACAGGTCTTCGAGCGTCGACAGGCCCGTTGAGCCGATGTCGCTGAGCGCGAGCGTCGCAAAGTCGAGCCTCGCGAGCCGATCCGAGCCGCCACCGACCGGCCGCAAGAGCAGGAACAGCGAGCCGTCGGCATCGAACGACGCGCCGCGCGCCACGCCGCCCAAGTTGAGCGGCGCGAGCATGCTGGTCGAGCCGTCGAGCGGGTCGATCTCGAGCAGGCGCGACACTCCCCCGCCGGTGTCGGCCAGCGTCCACATGCGCCCGTCGTTCGCGCGCGCGAGGCAGTGCGTCGGCAGGCCGATCGAGTTCAGCAGGGTCGCCGCGGCCGTGGCGGAGTCGACGCGGTAAATCTCGCCAGCGGCGGTGACGGCGAGCGAGTCGGGCGCGCTGGTAGCGGCGCAGAGCAAAGCGCAAGTGAGCAGCATGGAGTGGTTCCGGGGTCGTCGTGCTGGCGCCGTCGAACGACGCGCCCGAGCTCCATTGCCGCCGTCGTCGGCGATCTTTCAGAACTTCGCGCCAGAATCACGCACACTCGCCCGCTCCCCCGGAGGCGCGCGGCGCGTGAACTCAGCGTCCGAACTCGCCGCCCCGAGCCCGCCCGCGGGCTGGCGCCGTGCTTGCCTATCCCACCGCGCGTCACCTCAGATGAAATCTGCCGGCATGCTCGCTCTCGCCCTCTCGCTCTGCCTCGCGCTGACCAGCACCTCCACAGCGGCGACATCGCCGCAAGTCACCGCCCCTGCCTTCGCGGCCGCCGACGTCTCCGCGCTCGAGTGCTCGGTCGTGAAAGTCGAAGCGCAGGACTGGGGCACGCTGCTCCAGGTCGAGGTGCGCAACCCCGGCGCGCTCGCCGCGGAGCCGCTGGTGTTCGAGCTGACGGCGAGCCCGACGAAGAAGGGCGCGCCGCTCGCCCCCGAGCGCGTCGCGCGGGTCGATTTCCCGTACTCGAGGCGTTTCGGACGGCCCGCGCCCGCGAAGGGCAAGGAACGCTATTGGGTGCACACCCGCCTCGTCGCCGCCGACGCCAAATTCGAAGCCAGCGTGCTCGAGGCGAGCTTCTTCAGCGGCGCCGCGCAGCCCAAGCCCGCGTTCGAGCTCTCCAAGCCGGGCCGCGTCGACCTGCCGGGCGTCGACAACGCGCCGCACGCGGTGACGAGCTTCAAGCTCGAGCAGAACTCGGGGTTCGACCTGGACCTGGTGTTCCGCGCGAAGTTCTCGGCGCCGCGTGACCAGGACGCGCTCGTGGGCGTGCGGATCCGCTCGGGCGCTGAGCGGGAGTGGTTCATCTCCGAGCTGGCGGGGCGGCTGGTGTTCGACCTCGGCGCGCCGCGCGTGCAGACCAAAGTCGAGAAGCTCGAGCTCGTCGACTGGTGCTATGTCGCGCCTGCCGATGCCGCGGCCGACGAGCGTGACTTCCGCGCCTGGTACGACGACTGGGCGCGCTGGAGCGACCCGGCGCCCGCGCTCGCCGGGCGTTTCTCGTTCGTGCTCGACGCGAGCGACGCGAAGTGGCGCGTCAGCGGCAAGTTCCAGTCGGCTGGCGCCGCACAGCTCCGCCTCGAACTCGACCCGCTGCCGGCGAACCTGAAGGCGACCACCGTCGAGCCGATGGTGAGGAAGGCCTACGACGCGCTCGTGGAGCAACTCCGGCGGCCGACGGGCGAGGAGCTCGCGAAGCACACCAAGGTTCGACGCGTGAGCGAGTCGACCTGGCAACTCGACGGTCCGGGCTGGTGGAACTCGCAGTCGACGGGCTGGTCGGGCTCGCAGTCGGGCAAGGAGGGTGAGTTCCTGCCCAACTTCACGGTGCGCGAGGGCGCGCTGCGCGCCAGCGGCCAAGGCAAGGAACTCGACGGCCACGTGTGGACCACGCGCCGCGTGCGACAGGGCTGGATCGTCACCCGCCGCGCGAACAAGCTCGAGCAGTACGTCGAGAGCTTCGACTTCGGCGAACTCGACGGGCTCGTCGTTCCGCGCGCCTACAGCGAGTCCTACTCGGCGCCCGCGGGCCGCCGGATCGCACTCGAGCTGTTCGACGTCGTGCGCTCGGACGCGCCGGCCAAGCGCGATCCGCCGCCGCCGCCGAGCGGACCGGGCGTCGAGACGCTGCGCGCGGCGTGGGAGTTCGGCTATCGCTACCCGCGCGGCAAACGCGCGTTCGAGGCCGACTTCAAAGCGCGCGTCGCGACCACCGATCGCATCTGGCAGGGCGTCGGCGAGTTCGAAGGTCACGTGAAGCTCGCGGGCTACCAGGGCTTTTTGTGCCAGGCGGATGGCTGGGACAGCTACGAAGTCGAGGTGAAGGCCAAGCTGCCCGAGATCACCAGCAGCCTCGTCGCCGCCGCGTTCGAGGATCGACTGCGGCTGTGGGCCGGCCGCGACTTCAACGGACGCAATTCGTTCGACGAGGTCTTCGCGGGCGCGACGATCGGGGCCGCGGGGCCCGATGGCGCGCTCGCAATCGACTCCGGTCCGTTCTCCGCCTACGTGGTGCGCGACGGCAGAGTGGTCGAGCGGCGCTACCGCAACGGCGGCGTACAGCGCTTCACCTGGACGCGCTCCGGCGAGAGCTGGCTCGTCACGCGCTCGCAGCAGGGCAGCGAGGAGCTGGTCGTGAAGTTCGCGCGCGTCGGCGAGGAGTTCGCGCCGGTGGAGCTCGAATTCACCGGCGTCTTCGGCCGTTCCTGGGGCCCGGAGCGCTTCGTGCTCTCCAAGCTCTCGATCCGCTGAACGCGGACTGCGCGCAACACCCGCGCCGGCGCGAGCACTATGCTGCTGCGCTGTGGAGCGCGAGCATGCGATCGTGTTGTTCGACGGCGTCTGCAACCTGTGCAACGGCCTGGTGCAGTTCGTGATCCGCCGCGATCCGGCACCCGCGCGCTTTCGCTTCGCCGCGTTGCAGTCGAACGCCGGCCAGCAGCTCTTGCGCGAGCATGGCCTGAGCACCGTCGATCTCGACACCTTCGTGCTGGTCGAAGCTGGCGTCGCGCGTGTGCGCTCAACGGCGGCGCTGAGACTGCTCAAACGCCTTGGACTGCCGTGGTCGCTCGCGTGGAGCTTCATCATCGTGCCGCGCCCGCTGCGCGACGCCGTTTATCGCTTTGTCGCGCGCAACCGCTACCGCTGGTTCGGCGTGCGCGAGTCGTGCATGGTTCCGACGCCGGAGTTGCGCTCGCGCTTCCTCGAGTGAGCGAGCGAGCGAAACTGAGGCGCGGCAGAGCGCACGAGCAGAGCGACTCGACTGGCGCGGACGAACTCCCAAGCGCCGCCAGTGCTCCGCGCGGCCGCCGTCTCGGCCAGTCGTGCGAATTCGCGACTGAGTTGAACCGAATCCGCGCTCGGCGGAGTCCTGACCTGCGCCCCCCCCCGTTGCTCTCGCACCCAAAAGGAGTTCGCGATGCGCTCTCTCGCAGCCACCCTCGCCCTTCTCGCACCCCTGTCCGCGCAGACCACCTGGTACGTCGATGTCCACGCGCCGGCGCCCGGCCTGGGGACCCAGGCGCAGCCCTACAAGAGCATTCAGTACGCGCACAACCAAGCCACGACGCTGGCCGGCGACACGTTGAGCGTCGCGCCCGGCGTCTACTCGGAGACTCTGCTGCTGACCAAGGGCCTCGTGGTCGAGGCCCCCGCTGGCCCGCTCGCGACGTTGATCCGTCCCGCGGGCACCGCGACCGCAGTGCGCCTGGAGTTCGACACCCAGCTCCGCGGGTTCAGCGTGACGCGCGCCGGCAACGGCGCCAGTCCGGTGGTGCGCGTCTTCGAGGGCTCGCTCGAGCGCTGCATCGTGCTCGGCCGTCCGACCGCGACTGCGGTGAACGTCGAGATGTTCGCTTCGCTGCAGCACTGCTGGGTCAGCGGAGGCAACGTCGGAGTCGCCGTGCAAGGCGTCGGCGGCGGCGCCGTGCTGAGCAACACCATCGTCTGGGGCAACGCGACGGACACCGACTTGTCTGGCATCGTCGACGTTCGCTACTGCGCTGGTTTCGCCAACGGATTCTCCGGCCAGTCGACGATCGGCTCGTTCCAAGGCGATCCGCTGGCGGTGTCGTTCGCCGCGCACGATTTCCACCTGACGAGTTCCTCGCCGTGCATCGACGCTGGCGACCCAGCGGCGCCGCTCGACCCCGACGGTTCGCGCGCCGACATCGGCCCGCTGCCGTTCGACGCGAGCTACGCGCCGTTCAGCGTGTACTGCACCGCGAAGACCAACTCGCAGGGCTGCTTGCCCGCCATCGCCGCGAGCGGCGCGCCGAGCTTCTCGTCCGGCCTGCCGTTCACCATCACGTGCACCAACGAACTCAACAACAAGCAGGGGCTTCTGTTCTACGGCTTCACGTCGAACAGCATCCCCTACCAGGGCGGCTTCCTGTGCGTGAAGAACCCGGTGCGGCGCACGGCGCCGTTCAACTCGGGCGGCAACGCGGGGCCCGACGACTGCTCGGGCGTCTACAGCTTCGACTTCAACGCCCTGGTGCGCAGCGGCGCCGACCCGCTGCTCGAGCCCGGACGCGAGTTCTTCGCGCAGTACTGGTCGCGCGATCCCGCCGCGAGCTTCTCGACCAACCGGTCGGACGCCTTGCGCGCGCGCATCCAGCCCTGACGCGCGCCGCTACGGCCGGTGGACAAGCTGAACTCACTTCCGCTCGCCCGGGGCGCAACTGGCGCTGGCGAGTTTGCGACGCACCCCGCTTCCGCATCGTGGGACGCGTCGTCGAGCAGTATCTGCGTCGAGGAGTGAGCGTGCTCAGCCACCCGCCAGAGAGGGCACGTGACAGCCTCGGGGAATCACCCCGGGCAATCAGCGATCGTGGCTCGGTCACCCCGTGCGTGCATCACCCGACGCGCCGATCACTCCATGAAGCCTCCGCCGCCTGCAGTCGACCGCGCCTCTGGCGAAGCGAGGAGTAAGTCGCCCCGCTGCGTCGCTCCGGCAGCGAGCGAGTCAGCGGGGTGCGCTCATGATCAAGATGCGATGCCGAGCGATGGCATCGAGCGAGACTGTGGCCTACTGTGCGACGATTCGCGTGGCGAGCGAGCTATCAGCGTGGGAGCGACTCTGCTCACTTCAGAGTGCAGCGCCGTCGCCGGGAGCCCCACAACCGACCCGCGGCCCTCAGCGCGAGCACGATCACCGAATCGCAGTCGCGTGCCGAGCTATGACCGCAAGCCAACGCCGTCGCGTGACTACAGGCCCTCACTGCCACGCAGAGTTCCCCGACTGGCGGCCGAATGCCAGATCGCCGCATGCGAGGTCCGCGCGATCCACGGCTCCCGATAGCTTGGCGGCAAGCTCATTCACAGCTGGATCTCAGAAGCGTTCGGCGCAATCGACCAGCGGCAGATCGCACAGGTAACGCCGGGGCGCTCGCCGACCGCGCCCTAAATCGTGGAGCAGGCAGCAAACCACGGGCGCAGGCGCAGAGCGACTTGGCTTCGCACGTCTGAGCGCGAAGGCCCTTTCGCGAGCGCGACGCGAGCCGGATCTCGCGCAGCGCGCGCCAGCTGAAGCGCTCGCGCCCGCTTCCGAGTTGAGTCGTTTCACTACATCGCGTGATGTGAAGGCTTCCGGCCACTCGCATGTCTGGATCCGCGTCGCCTCGTAGTGGACCGACGCGCGCCGTCGCCGTGTGTGAGCGGCTTCGCCAAGCTGCAGAGGCACGGGCAAAGCCGGCCGCCCGTATCCGCTGGCCGCACAGTTCGTGCATCGCCGACCTCAACGCATGCCGACCGACGCGCCCACCTCACGGACAGAGCAGAAACTCGAGTGCACTCGTGAGCGCGGTCGTCTTCACGCTCGGCGGATCGCGGTACCAGCCCTGGATCCACACGCGCTCGCCCGCCTGGAATGGAGCGCCGAGCGCCGCGGGGTTGGCGGCCAGGTAGGAGTTCCAGTCGAGACTCAGGACTCCGTCGCAAGCGCCGGCCGTTCCGCCCGACGAGCCTTGGCCCGTGCGTTGGAGCGGCGCCTTGACGCACAGGAAGCTGCTGGTCGCGCCCCACGGGCTGCTCGCTCGACCGCTCGCGCCGTAGAACAGCACGCCGAGGCGCTGGCCATCGACGCCGGCGGCGCTGATCGTGAATGGCGTCGCTCCCGACGCGCTGGGCGTGCCAGCCCACTGCATGCTCGGAACACAGCCGTTGGCGCTCACTCCGCTCGTGCAGTACGAGTTCGGCGGGCACGGACACTCGAGGTCGAGCGCGGCGACGCGCGACGCGGCGAGCGCGCCGGCGCGCGAGAACTGTCCGCCGATGTAGAGCTTGGCCCGGCTGGCGCCCGGCGGACGGAACGAGACCATGCTCGTCACGCGGCGATCGACGCCGCCGCCGACTTCGGTCCACTCCGCGCCGTCCCAGCGCGCGAGATGGCGAGTGGAGGTCGCGCCCGACTGCCCGAAGTCGCCGCCTGCGAGCAACGCCGGACCTGAGCCGTCGTCGAAGGCGCCCAGTGCGGTGACGCTGGCGTCGAAGCCTTGTCCGAGCGGCTGCCACTGCGCGCCGTCCCAACGCGCGACGTGATGGACGACCTGCGGCGGCGCGTCGTCGAAGTCGCCGCCCGCGTACAACTCCGGGCCGCCGCCCAAATCGAGCACGGCGAACGTGCGAACGGCGCTGCTGAAGCCACCGCCCACCGTCGACCAACTCGCACCGTTCCAGCGCGCCGCGCCGAACGTGAACAGCGCCCCCACCTTGAGGAAGGCGCCGCCGCAGTACAGCGCCGGTCCCGAGCCGTCGTCGTGGACCGCGAGCGCGAACACGGCGCCGGTCGGGCCTGTCGCCGGGGTCCACCACGCCCCGCTGCGCCAGCGCGCGATGCGCCGCGCCGTCGCGCCGCCAACGCTCGTGAACGTGCCTGCGACCCACAGCGCCGGCCCGCCCCCGTCGTCAAAGCTCGCGAGCGCGTAGACCTCGCCGTTGTCCGGACCGCCGGGCAGGGCTGACCACTGGGTTCCGTCCCAGCGCGCCACTCCGCGAGCGAACTGGCCGGCGACCGTCACGATGTTTCCACCCACGTAGAGCGCCCGGCCGCTCCCGTCGTCGTGTGCGAGGATCGCGCGGACGACTCCATTCGGCATGTCGACTTGGAAGGACGGCGACCAGTGCGCGCCGTCTCCCTTCCCCAGACCCGACGTCGCAACGGCGCCGACACCGCGGAAAGCGCCGCCGACGTAGAGTTCCTCGCCGGCCCCAAGGTCGACGGCTGCCAACACCTCGACGCGGGCGTCCGCGCCCTCAGCCCCGCGCTCGTCCACGGCCGCGCTCCAACCCGCGGAGCTCCAGCGCGCGACACTGGCGGCACGAACGTCGCCCGCGGCCCCGAAGCTCCCGCCCACGAACAGCGCCGGGCCGACGCCGCTTCCGTCGTCGTGCACCAGTAGCGAACTCGCGTGGGCCACGACGCTCGAGTCGCCCGGAGGGAACAGTCCGACCGCTGCCACGCCGAGCGAGCTCCAGGCGCCCGCGCGCCAGCGGGCGATGTGGTTGGCGGGTGCGCCGGCGGCGTAAATGAACTGGCCCGCAGCGAACAGCGCGAGGCCGCCGCCGTCGTCGAACGACTCGAGCGCGCGAACGGGGCCGCTAACGCCTGCCGCCAGTGGAGACCACGCGCCTCCGCGCCAGCGCGCAATCCGCTCGAAACCGGCGGCGCCGCCGACCTCGGTGAACTCTCCGCCGACGAACAGCGCGTTGCCCCCGCCGTCGTCGTGCTCGGCCAGCGCGAGCACGCGTCCGTTGGCCCCGCCGCCGACCGCGCTCCACGCAACGCCGTCCCAGCGCACCAGATTGCGCGCGGCCGCGGCGCCGAGCGAGTTGATCTGCCCTCCCACGTACAGCGCCGGACCGGCGCCGTCGTCGTGAACGCACAGCGTGCGCGCATCGGGAGAGGGCTCGATTCCGCCAGGCGTGGACCAGCTCACGCCGTTCCAGCGCGACACGATCGCGCCCCACGCTCCGCCGCTGCCGGTGAAGCCGTCCCCGGCGACGTACAGCTGCACACCTCCGCCGTCGTCGAACGCCACCAGGTCGTTGACCGCGCGTGCATAGCCGCCGCCGACCGCACTCCAGTTGCTCCCATCCCAGCGCGCCAGGTTGGCGGCAGCCACCGCACCGATCGTGTGGAAGAACCCGCCGACGTACAGAGCCGGCCCGGAGCCGTCGTCGTAGACGGCCAGAGCCTTGAGCGCGCCGGTCGTGAGCGTGACTCCCGGCGGCGCGCCGACGCCGGTCCAGCGCTGGCCGTCCCACTTGGCGAGCTTCGAGGCCGCCGCCGCTCCCGCCGCCTCGAATTCGCCACAGGCGAACAGCGCGGGGCCCGAGCCGTCGTCGAACACGACCTGGTCGACGATTTGAGCGCCGAACGCCTGGCTCACGCCGCGCGCGCCCCATCCCAGTTGGACCTCAGCGCAACTCGTCTGCGCTGGAGCCGCCGGGAGTGCGAGACTCACTGTGGCTGCCTGGGAGAGCGACGCGAGAACGAGGATGGCGATGGACTTCATAGTGTGAGCCAGGCTCGGCTGGGGCCGGGACAACGCGCGCGCCGACAGACGCGCTCCAGGCGAAGCAAATGTCGCGCTGGCTCAATCGGGTTGAGTCAGTACCAAAATTTGTTTCTGAGGGAAGGATCGTCGCGTGGCGATGAGCGCGCATCGGCGGCAAACCGACGGGCGAGCGCAGATTCCTCCCCGCCGCCGCAGAGCGCGGGGCCCCGCACCCAGCCGTTGAGACGGTAAGACGCCGCGCGACTCGCAGTCCGCGCGCGAGCTCAACGCGCGGGAGATTCTCGCGCTTCGCAGTCGACTCCCAGATCTGCGCCGCGGACCGCAGGGCGATCCGGGCCCGCCCCGCTCGGCAGGACACGGCGCGCGCGCTCGACGCTCCGCGCGCGGCGTCGAATCGCAACGCTCGGCGCCGCATCGATCTGTGCGGCGGCGCTGCGTCGCCGCGCAAGCAGGTGTGTTCCGAGCGCGGCGATCCACAGCGCGCTGGCGCCGACGTGCGCGGCGATCCAGGCCTCGCGCCAGCTCGGTTCGCTCGAGACTTGCAGCGCGTAGCCCGAGAGGATCATCGGTCCGGCGAGCGCGAGCAACGCGATACCGCTCGTGCGGCGCGCGCGCTGGCGGGAGCGCAATTGCGGCGCGACGTGCGAGCGCCACAGCACGCCGAGCAGCAGGATGAGCGACGGCGCGACGAGCACGTGCGCGTGCTGCACCTCGCTCTGCAGCGGGTGGTTGACGAGCGCGTACTCGTCTTGCGGCTCGAGCGCGTACAGCATCCAGGCGTAGACCAGGCCCGTGCCTGCCACGAGCCCGTTCGCGACGTGGAACAGTGCGCGCTCGCCGCGGCTCACGACTTGGAGTCCTCGAGCACCTTGTGCAGCGCCAGCACGCGCCGTGCTGCGTCGACGGCGGCGCGCGCGCTCAAGGTCGCTCCGGTGATGCCGCGCACGCCGCGTTTGAGCGAGAGCTCGTCGTCGAGCGGCTTGCCGACGAACTGTCCCCACCACTGCGCCTTGGGCACGTACTCGAGCGGCTCCGCGAACGAGAGCAGCTCGACGCGCGCGAGCTTGCCCGCGGGGTCGACGACGACGAGCACACTCTCCTTGAGCGAGCGCACGCGGTGCACGTCGACGTAGGCGACTCCGACGCGCTTGCCGTCCTTCGTCGCGACGTACGGACGCGCGATCTTGGCCTCGCATTCGACGCGCGAGAGCTTGGCGGCCGCCTCGCGCTGCTCGTCGGTCAAGTACACGACCTCCTTGGCGATCTCACAGCCCTCGAAACACAGCGCGAGCGCTTCCTCGAGCGTGAGGAAGACCTTCTCGGGCGGCGGACTCGGGCTCGCGCTGAGCAGAGCGCTCGCCGCGAACGCCGCAAGCAGCGCGCGGCCGCGACTAGAACACGAAGCCCAGGCCCACATTGAATTGGTCCACGCCGGTTCCGGCGCCGTTGTCGAAGTTGGAGTAGTCGAACTTGAACACCAGTTGCGGGCCGGGCTGATAGGCGACGCCGAAGGTCAGCACGTCCACGTCGTTCGCAGCGTTCGAAGAAAAGCCCGCGGGCGTCTGCGCCTGGGTGTCGTAGGTCTCCGCGCGCACAAACGGCGTCAGCGCTTGTCCGCCGCCGATCAATCCCGCCGTGGCGAGGTCGTAGCCCAGCTCCACATAGCCGCCCGACTGCTCCTCGCCGATCGACTGCGCGCCTGTGAAGCCCAGGAAGTTGTTGAGCTGCGCGACATCGTCGATGCCCGTCTCGACCCACAGTGCACGCAGTCCAAGTCCGCGCCAGCGCCAGTCGACGTGCGCTTCCCAGACCGTCGTCATCACGTCCGCGCCGAGTTGGCCTTGTCCGGAGTTGCCTGCATAGCCCGCGACTCCGAGCACCAGGCCTTGCACGCCCTGCCAGTCGACGCGCGCGACGGCGGCGAAGTCCTCGGCCAGCGCCTGCGCGCCTTTCTGACGGCCGCCGCGCACGCCGCTCGCGCTGAAGCCCGTCGCGTCGAAACCGTTGACGAGGTACGCGCGATAACTGAAGTCGCCGGCGTCGCCCCACAGGCCGATGCCGTTCTCGCGCCATGTCGTCGGCAGCAGCACGCGCTCGACGTTGGGCCGCCCCACACTCCAGAAGGTCACCGGCTCGTGCAGTTCGTTGATGAAGCCCATCGGCACGAGCAACAGACCTGTGCGGAGGTTCGCCGCGTCCGCGAACATGCCGTCGATGTAGGCGAACTCGACCGAGACCTCGCCGCCCGCGCCGGTGGAGGCGTGCTCGTACTCGATCTCCGAGTTGAACAGCCAGACCGAGTCGAACTTGTAGCCCAAGTACGTGACCAGCCGCAGGAAGTCGGCGCTGTCGGCCTTGCCCGACGGCGAACCGTCGTCGCGCGACGAATCGAAATCGCTGTAGAGCGCCTCGCCGTAGCCGCCGATCGAGAGGCCCTGATCGGTCGAGTAGATCTTCGACGCCGCGGGCGCGAGGCCCGACACGCGCGGACCGATGGGCGTGAACACGTCGCCGAGCGCCAGGCGCTCCTGCTCGTCGGCGAGCACGCCCATTTGGCGCCGGAACTCGGCGTTCTCGGCTTCGAGCTTCGCGAGACGCTGCTCGAGGTCAGCGGACTGAGCCTGCGCGCTAGCAGTCAGCACGCAAAAGGGGGTGGCGATACTCAAACAGCAAAAGACGGGCTTCACAGGGAACTCGGTTCTCGTTGGGGATCAGACAAGCTCACGCCGTCGCGAGTCCGCTCTGGCGCGGGAGGGATGAATTCGAGCTGCACACTCCCGTCGAGCACGCTCAGAGCGGTGCGCAAACTCTCACTGGCGTGCACCGTCAGGCCCTGGGGCGTGCGCTCGAGCCACACGAGCGCGAAGTCGTCGCGCGCGGCCGCGAACTCGCACGCCTTGCGCGGGCCCATGACGAACAACGCGGTCGAGAGCACATCCGCGTCGGCCGCGCGCTCGGCCCACACGCTCACACTGCCCAGGTCGGGCGCCGGCTCGCCGCTGCGCGGATCGAGCAAGTGGCCGATGCGCCGACCGTCGACGACACGCGCGCGCTCGCTGTTGCCGCTGGTGGCGATCGAGCCGCGCTCGAAGTCCCAGGCCAGCACGGCCTGCTCGCGCCGCTGCGGGTGCGCGACGGACCAACGCAGACGTGAGCCGCCGAGCAGCGCGACCTGACCGCCCAGATCGAGCACAGCACTCGTCACACCGCGCGCCCGCAGCGCGTCGAGCGCCGCGTCGAGGCCCACGCCCTTGCCGAAGCCGCCCTCTTCCAGTCGCGCGCGCTCCCGGCGGCGCACGCAGCCACCTGGCTCGAGTGCGAAGCCCTGCGCGAAGTCGCCGGCCGCGCGCGCGCTCGCGAGCTGATCCGCCGTCGGAATCCGGCCCGCGCCGCGCAGGTCCCACGCTTCGACCAGCGCGCCGACGTTCGGATCGAATGCGCCGGCTGTGGCCCGCCACCAGCGGTCGCACAGCTCGAGGTCGGCGCGCAGCGCAGGGCTCACGGCGACGATTTCGCCCACGGGCGCGCAGTTGAGTCGAGCGAGTTCGCTGTCGTCTCGCCAGGTCGAGAGGCGCGCCTCGACCGCCCCGATCGCCCGCACGGCGGCCTCGCTCGCAGCCAGCGCTTCGGCGCGCGTCCGAGCCTCGACCTCGAGCGTCAGCCCGGTCCCCATCGCGCCCACGCGCCGGTCTACGCGCTCGCCCCAGGCCCCGGCGGCCAGCGCTCCGCCGCACAACGCTGCCAGCGCACCCGCCCGGAGCGCCGCCCGACGCGCGCTATTGCGACTGAGTCTCATTTGCGCCAAGGATAGAAGCGTCGGCGCGGAGGTCAATACGAAGCTGTGGGAAGAGCGTGGCGCCGGCGGCCTGGCCGGGGCACTTTGCTGCGGCGTCGCACACCTCGCGTCCGCGTCGCGGATGACCCGCTTCCCGCAGCGCCCGGCCCACCCACTGGCAGCTCCCATGCTCCTCGCACTGCTTCTCGCTCTGGCGCTCCAAAAGCCTGCGGCCCAAACGCTCACCGAAACCTGGCCCGACGGCTCGCCGCGCGTCGTGCGCGAGGTGCTCTCCGACGGCGCGGGCGGCTGGATCGACGACGGCGCGTACACCGCCTACCACGAGAACGGCGCGCGCGCGGAGGTCGGGCGACACGCCAAGGGCCTGCGAGTCGGCCAGTGGGAGAGCTTCCATCCCAACGGCAAGCCCGCTTCGAAGGGCCGCTACGTGACGGGCCGCATGGACGGCAAGTGGAGCTTCTGGCGCGACGACGGCGTCGAGAACCTCGCCGACAGCGGCGCGTACCAGCCGGTGGTCGAGACCGACGAGCAAGGGCGCGTCGTGTGCGCGGGCCAACTGCGCGACGGGCAATCGCACGGGGCCTGGTCGTTCTACTGGGACGACGGTTCGCTCCTCGCGCAGGGCTCGTACCGCAGCGGTGTGCGCCAGGGTGAGTGGATCGCGTTCGGGCTCGACGGAGCGCCCGTGCAGCTGTGCCTGTCGGGTGAGTACGAGGCCGGCCGGCGCACGCGCGCACTCGATCCCGAGCGCCTGGCGCAGCTCGCGGCAAGCGCGGGCAAGCGGCGCGAGGCAAGCGCGAGCGCTGCTGCGCCGGGGTGGCTCTCGAGCGCGGACGGCTCCGCCGAGCGGCTCGAAGAGCTGAAGCGCTTCGACGCGGAGCGCCCGCGACGCGCGCGTGAACTCGCTGCGGCGCTCCTCACGCTGCGCGTGGAGGATGACACGGAGCGAGCCGCGGCGGCGCAGTGGTGCGAGCGACTCGCCACCCTCGCGCGCGGGCACGGCCTGGTCGACCCGTCGGCTGCGCTGCCGGACGATCGCGCGCGGTTGCAGGAGCTGCTGCGGGCGTGGAGCCTGCTCCTCGCCACGAGCGCGGACCAGTGGCTGCTGTGGTCGCTCCAGCTGCGCCCCAGTTGCACCTCGCACGCCAGCGCGCCGAGCGGCGGCCCTTGTCCGCTGCTCGCCAGCCCCCAACTGCGCGGCGAACCGACGGCGCCGCACGGATCAGCGCGCGCTGCAGCGAAGTGGTACGCGCGGCGCACGAGCGACGCCAAGGCGCGCATCAAGCTGTGTGGCGGCGAGAAGGAAGCCGCGGCGTTGGATGCAGCGCTCGCGTGGCTCGTCGCGCACCAGGGCACAGACGGCAGCTGGGATCCAGCGGGGTTTTCATCGAAGTGCGCCGCGCACAGCGCGCCCGCGTGCCAGGGCGACGGAGAGTCGCTCAACCGCGTGGGCGTCACCTCGCTGGCGCTCCTGGCGCTGCTCGGCGACGGCTCGACGCTCTCGCGCGGCGCGCATCGTGATGCCGTGCGCGCGGCGACGATCTGGCTGCTCGATCAGCAGAACCGGGAGTCCGGCCGGTTCACCGACTCGCGCTTGACCACGTTCATGTACGAACAGGCAGTCGCCACATGGGCGCTGAGCGAGGCCCTGCTGTTCGACGAAGCGCCTGAGTTGCGACGCGCGGTCGAGGTCGCCGTCGAGTACTTGCTGAAGTCCCGCAACGGCAGCGCGGGCGGGCTGAGCCGCTGGTCCTACAACGTGCCGGGCATGGAAGCGCGCTTCGACTCCTCGCTGTCGTCCTGCATCGTGCTCGCGCTGAGCGCGGCGCGCGACGCCGAGGTCGCCGTCGAGGCGAGTGTGTTCGCTGGCGCGCTGCGGTTCCTGACCGAGCTGACCGACCCCGCGACCGGCCGAACGGGCTACGACAGCATCGGCTCGTCCAGCTCGCGGGTGACGCGCATCAACGACCACTTCCCCAGTGATGCGAACGAGCCGCTCACCGCACTGGCGCTGGCCGCGCGCCTGGCCGGCGGAGAACTCCCCAAATCGGAGCCGCTGATCGCCAAGGGCTCAGCGCTGCTCCTCGCCAAGCTGCCGCGCTGGGAAACGGGCAAGTTGAGCGTCGACTTCTACTACTGGGCCTTCGGCGCGCAGGCGATGCAGGCCCTCGCGGGCGCTGTCGAAACCGGCCCGTGGATGCGAGCGCTGCGCGTCGCGTTGCTCGCGGGCCAGGAACGAGCCGGCGGCGCCAAGGGCTCGTGGGACCCGACGGTCGATCCGTGGGGCTACAGCGGCGGACGCGTCTACACCACCGCGATGGGCGCGCTGGCGCTCGAGGGACCGCTGCGCGTCGACCCGGCGCGCTACCCGCACAAGAAGTGAGAGCGCGCCGCGCTGACTGCAACCTTGCAACAGCGCTCGCGAAGGCATATTCCGTTCACAGCGTCGGCCGGTGCGATTGTTCGAACGGTGGCCGGCCGCGGGAGCGCGAGCCAATCCCTGCGGCGGGTGCGGAGGCAAGAGGGCGGGCCTTGGAAGACAGCGAACTCGTTCGCGGGCTGCTGGAGCAGCGCGAGGATGCGGTGAGGATCTACCTCGACCGCTATCGCTCGCTCTTCCAACACGCCATCGGACAGTTCGAGTCGGACTCGTTCACGCGCGAGGACCTGCAGCAGGAACTCGCCTGGTACGCCCTCGAACGCCTGCGCGAAGGCGTGTTCGACCCCGAGCGCGGGTCCTTCGGCACCTGGCTGTACCGCGTGGCGTGGTGCCGCTGCGTCGACCTCAAGCGGCAGGCGAACGCGCGCCGGCGCGTCAAGCTCGCGCCCGTCGGCGACGACCTGCCCGACACCGTCGACCCCTCGGCCGCCCCCAGCGACCAGGCCCAGGACAACGAAATCGCCGCCAAGGTGCGCCTGGCGCTGCGCGAACTGGCGAGCGAAGAGCGCGCGCTGCTCGAGCTGCGCTTCGTCGAGAACGTGACCGTGCCCGACATCGCCGCGCGCTTGGAGATCACGCTCGAACAGGCCAAGTACCGGCTCAAGCGCGCCTCATCGCTCCTGCGGCGCGCCGTGCTCGCCCTGGCGCGGCGGGAAGAGCTCGTGGACTGACGCCGAGCGCGCGCTTCCGCCATGCAAGCACAAAAACTTCCCCCGCCGGCGGCTGTGCCTGCGGATACTCGCCTACGACGATGACCGACCGGGAACGACGACCTGATGCAGCGCCCGTGGGAGGCTGCGGCAGGCCGGATTTAGCCCTTTGGCTTCCGGACTGGGACAGCCTCGACGCCGCCAGCCAGCGCGAGCTCACTCAGCACGCCGCTTCGTGCCCGCAGTGCGGCCCGAAGTGGCGCCTGGTCCAGCGCACCGACGCGTTCCTGCAAAGCGGCCTGGGACTGAGCGCGACGGCCTCGCCGGTGGCGCTGTGCCCGACGCCCGAAGAGCTCTACGACCTCGGCCGCGGCCCGGGCGCGCGCCGGCTGTCCGAACTCGAGCGCGTGGGCCTGCGCGCGCACGTGGCCGCCTGCGCGGAGTGCGCGGCGCTGGTCGAAACGTTGAGCGCCCGCCCGCCCAGCCCGCTCCTGTGGAGCAACGCCGACCTGCTGCGCAGCGCCTCGGAGCGCGCGCGCCGCTGGCGCATCTGGGTCCCGCTGGCCGCCGCCGCTGCGCTGCTCGCGGTGTTCCTGTGGGGCGGCGGCGAGCAGCCTTCGCGCGCCCGCGACATCGGCGCCGAGCGCATCCGCTTCCCGTCCGCGCCGCTGGTGCGCGGCGACGCGGGCGGAGCGCTCTGGCACCCGCGCGGGCGCTTGCTGGCCGGTCCGCGCGGCTTGTTCTCCCGCCTGGAGTTCGAGCTCGCGCCGCGCGAGCGCGCCCAGCGCTACCGCGCCGAACTCGAGCGCCACGACGGGGCCGTGTTCTCCAAGGGCGAGCCGATCCTGGCCATCGAGGGCGATGTGGCGCACCTCCACGCGGTCGACGCCGACGCACTCGAGCTCGCGCCGGGGCACTACACCTGGGAAGGCTGGGCCGAGGTCGACGGCCTGCACACGCCGCTGGGCCGGCGCGATTTCGAGGTCGTGCGCGACGACGAGCTGATCGCCGAGCTCGCGCGCCGCGACGCCGCGCCCGAGCCGGCGCGATCGGAGTCGATCCTGCACCTGTTGCACGGCGCCGGCTTCGAGTCCGACGCGCGCGCCTTCGCCCGCACCCTGCCGCCCAGCCCCGAGCGCGACGCGTATCTGGCGCGGCGGCCCGTGCGCTAGCGGCGCGACGCCGATGTTCGCCGCTCGCGCGCTCGAGCTCGTGGCGCAGCTTTCGCGAGAGCTGCTGCCCGGCGCCGCAGCGCTCGCGCTCGTCGCCGCCTGCGGGCCGCACGCCATCGCCGCGCCACAGTCGACCGGCGCTGAGAGCGCGAGCGAGAGCGTCGACGACCTGCGCGCCTTCGGAGAAGCGTTGGTCGCCTGGCGCAGCGGCGCCGGCGCGGCCCCGGGCGCGCTGAGCGAACTCGCCGAGCGCTTGTGCGAGCGCTGGCAACGCTGCGACGCGCCGGACGTGGCGCGTTTCTACCTCGCGCTCACTCCCGAGGCGCTCCGCGCCGGCTGGCGCGCCGAGCTCGAGCTGCGCGCACTGCGCGAAGCCGTCCACGACGCCAGCGTGGTCGGCGTGCGCGGCGCCGCGTGGGTCGAGAAGGCGGACGCGCTGCGTGCGGAGCTCGAAGCGCTCGCCGAGCGCGAGCAAGCACAGCCCGATTTCACGCCCGCAGCCGGCGCGCGCAGTCTCCTCGCGCTGCTCGAGGCCCAGGCCCTCGAAACGCTGCCCGAGAATGACGCGGACGAGGCGCGTTGGACGCGCGCGATCGAGCACGCGCGCAGTGCACTGGCGCTCTTCGCGCGCGCCGGTCAGCGCACGCCGCAGCTCGAGCCGCTGTGGGCGCTGGCGCGCTTGGAGCTCGCGCGCGGCCGGCGCGAGGTCGCGCGAGAGCACTTCGCCGAGTGCGAGCGCCTCGCGCGCAGCCTGGGCCGCGACGAGTACCGCGAGCACGCACTGCACGGCTTCGCCGCACTCGCGCGCCTGGAAGGCGACGTGCTCGCGCAAGAAGCGGCGCTGCTCGAGCTGGCGAGCTTCCGCTCCCCCGCCCAGAGCTGGCCCATGGCGCGCGATTGGGGCGCGCGCTTGCTCGGCGACGACTACGCCGACGAGGCGACCGAGTTCCTCGAGCGCTACGCGCCGCCGCAGAACTCGCACGCCGTCGACCGCGAGGAGTGGGACCTCCTGATCGGCAGCGCGCGGTTGCGCTCGGGCGACAGCGCCGGGGCGCGAGAGCACTTCGAACGCGTCGCCGCGAGCGCCGGCGGCGAGCTGGCGCTGCTCGCGCTGGCCTCGCTGGCGCTGCACGAGCGACGCGAGTTCGAAGCGCTCGACTTGCTCGACGCGCCCGAACGCCTCGCGAGCTTCTCGCCGCTGGGCCGCGCGCGCGCCCAGTCGCTGCTCGGCGAGGCCTTCGCACGAACGGGCGAGCTGGAGCGGGCGCGAGCGAATCTCGAGGCCGCCTGCGCCGCCGCCGCGGCCTGGGAACGCGAGCGCGGCGAGCCCTTCGAGCTGCAGACCCCGCTGTCGCGCGCGACGGCCAGCGTCGTCGGCGAACGACTGGGGCTGCACACCATCGCGCTGCTGGCCGAAGTGCTCGCGCGCCAGGGCGCGGGTCTCGAAGCCGTGCGCCTGTGCGAGCAGTGGCAGTCGCGCGCGCTGCGTGCGGGCGCGGAGCTTTCGCCGGCCGCCTTGCGGGAATGGGCCGCGGCCTTCGAACTCGGCCTGGTGACTTGGGTGGTCGGCGCCGACTTCAGCTTCGTGGCGCACCTCGCTCCGGACGGGAGCGTGAGCCACGCGCGCGTGAGTCACGGCAGGCGCTCGCTCGATGACGCCGTGCGCCGCCTGCGCGAGCTGGCCACGGCGCCCGACAGCGCGCCTTCGAGCGGCGCGGCGACGCGCTGGACGGCCCAGGCGCGCGCCTTCCTGGACGAGATCATCCCGGCGCCTGTCGCCGAGGCCCTCGCGCGCCTGGCGCGGACCGGCGGCGACGCGCCGCGACTGCTCTTGTCCCTGCACGGGCCGCTCGAGGCCGCGCCGGTCGAGGCCTTGCCCTGGGAGCAGGTGTGCGGCGCGCGCGAGCTCGCGCTCGTGACGGCGATCGGACTGCCCGCCGGAGGGCTGGGCGTGCGTCCGAGCGCACAGGCGCTCGAACACTGGAACCTGCTCGGCGGACCGCTGGACGCTGCCGGCCGCGAAGCGCTGCCCGGCGCGCGCGAGGAACTGGCCGCCGCCCTGGCGCTGCGACCGGGCTCGCAGCTCGTGCTCGGCGCCGCCTTCGACCGCGCGGCGTTGCTCACCGCGCTCGCCTCCGACTCGCCGCTGCACCTCGCGACTCACCTGGGCCTGGAATCGCACGCTGAACCCGAGCGCAGCGCGGGCCCGGCGAGCGCTGCGGCGTCCGCGGGCTTCAGCGTGAGCGGCGACGCGAGCGTCAGCCTCGACGAGGTCGCGAACGCGCGGCCGCGCCTGCCGCTGGCGGTGCTGTCGGCCTGCTGGTCGGGCGGCGGGACCTTCGTCGACGCCGAAGGCCTGCTGGGCATGGCGCGCGCTTTCGTGGGCGGCGGCGCGCGCAACGTGGTGGTCACCCTGTGGCCGGTGGACGACGCCGCCGCGGCCGAGTTCGGCGCCGCGTTCCACCGCGCACTGCGCCAGCAGGGCGAGACGCCGAGCGCGGCGCGGGCCTGCGCGACGGCGCGCGCGCACCTGCGGGAGTTGGGCTTCGAACGCGCCGGCTGGGCCGCGTTCCGGCTCGTCGGCCGCGACTGAGCGAGCCCGGCGCGCGCAGCCCAGCGGAGCCGTGCGCAATTTCGGGAATCTTCCTGCAACGAATCGACGGGCGCTCGGGCGCACAGGGAGTCGTCGGTTCCACAGCGGCAAGCCGAGCTCCGGTTTGCAGCGCGGAAACGCGGCGATGTTCGCGCTCCGAGCGGCTGCAGCGACCCGAAGTCGTACCGCCGCCAGGTGCGCGAGCTAGTAAAGTGCAATCTGACGATTGCCTCGCCCACCTCGGTTCAGGCAGGCCCGCCGCCTGGCAGGCGTTAGCGGACCAGACACTCCACGGACTTCCACGCCATGTTGAACACCCAGAACATCCTTCGCGCAGCAGCTCTGCTCGGAACGTGCGCTCTAGCCGCGGCCCAGCAGCCCTGCGTCGTCACGCCCTCGCAGGTCCACACGATCCCGGCGCTCGCCGACCAGGGGCTCGAGATCACGAAACTGCGCGCGGGCGTAGTGTTCACGCCCGGAGTGAACGAATTGCTCGCCCTCCAGGGCACGGACCTGGTGCTGGTGCGCGACGCGATGTCGGCGCCCAAGCTGCTCGTGGTGGCGAACGAAGTCGCCGACTTCGCCGTGCTGCCCGAGATCGGAGGCGTGTCGCGCGTGGTGGTGGTCGGTTCCGAGGGGCTGCGCATCAGCACCGTGATCGACGGCGGCCCGGATGTGGGCGCGACGCTCAGTTTCCGGACTGTGCTCGATGCGAGCTGGGAGGACGTGACGATGTTGGACGCCGCGCGATCCGACGGACCGATCCACATCGCCGGCGCGGCGGGGGCGACCCTGCGGCGCGCGAAGTGGGATCCGAGCGGGTTCCAGACGTTTACTTCCCTCCAGGCGGATGGCTCGATCCTGAAGGTCGCGCTCGCCGACGAGCACTCCACGGCCGGCGTCGAAGTTGCGCTCCACACTCCGTTCGGAGTTTCGCTGTACTTGGAATCTGGCGCGTTTCCGTACGTGTCCTATCCCGCCGACCCCGCGTCGGTCGTGGCGGTTCATCGCATTCCGCGAGGCGCTAGCGTGCGCGACTCCGTCGGTGTGTGGGTGCGCACCCCGGCGGCGGATCTCTTCGCCGAACTGGTCGACGGCGTGTTCTCACCGCCGATCGTCGGCGCGGCCTGGCGCATGCACGACGTGAGCTACAGCGCAGTCGGCATCACGTACCAGCCCACGATCTCGACGCTCGAGACCGACATGGTCGTGTTGACGCAGACCAACGAATTTGTCGCACTCCACGGCGCGCAGCAGGCGCCGGGCGCGCTGCCGTTCGTCTTCGACGTGGGGCAGTTCTGGTTCCACTCGATTCCCACGCTGCTCGGGGGCGCCAACCTGGACGACCTGCGTCTGGCCAGCGCCGATTTCGACGGCGACGGCGATGGCGACGTGGCGATAGCGAACAACTGGGCCGATGACCCGTTCTTTGCCTTCGTGCGCAACGACTGCACCTACGCCGACCCGGCGCCGATCCTCGAACCGGTCGAAGTGGAACTCCACTCCCCGACGCCGATGTACAACTTCGTGCCGATCAACGAGCTGGGCGTGTCGGCCGGGATCGGCGTGCGCCAGCCGCCGATCTTCAACGGAACCGTTCCGACTCACGTGCGCGTGAAGATCTACATCCGCGAGTACTACGACACCGGGCTGGAACAGCCGCCCGTGTCGCCTGAAGTGTGGTGGGAAGACGACTTGGATGTGTTCGCGAACCTCCAGCTGTCCGGAAGTGACGCTCCCCACAGCGCCCAGATCTTCTTCGAAGATCGGCCCCTGCCGAACTCGCTGATCTCGAACGTCCAGCTCAACACCGAGAACGTGCTCGCGTACTTCGAATTCGTGCCGCTGATCAAGGACCAGGTCAGCGGTGTGGTCATCCAACGCGCCAACGCGACTGTCTGGGTCGGTTCGATGGAGCCGGATCTGATGTCCGCGCTGATCTGCATCGACGACTTCGACGACTTCTCGGTCTTCTACCCCCCGTGCGGGCTGCTCGCCAGCGGAAGCGGTCAGCTCATCACCGAGATGCACCGCCGCAAGGTGATCCGCCCGATCCCGCCCTCGCAGGTTCCGCAGTAACGCAGGGTGAGTTCAGGCCGCGCGACGCCGCGCGACGCGCCACAGGCCCAGCAGCGCTAGCAGCGCTAGCACGGTCAGCCCGACGCGAGCCAGGTTGGAACCTCCAGCCTGGCTCGCGTCGCTGTTGGATGCACCCGACGCCTCGGTGGAGGCGACGGACTGCAGGGGCGCTGTCGCAGCCTCGACGAGCGGCGCATGCCCCGCGCCCCAGGCGTGGACGAGGAAGTCCTGCAACGCGGGCGCGCGCGCCGCGCTGGCGCGACGAGCATCGCGTAGGGCTTCCGCCGGCGACGCGCCCGCGCCGACGAGCACGCTCACGCGCTCGAACAAGCTCACGGCCGCTTCGACTTCGAGGTCGATCGGCGTCTGCAGCACGCAGTCGGCGCCGGCGAGCAGGAAGGAAGCCGCCAGGCCCGTGCGGCCATCGTCGCCGCGCAGAACCGGGCGCTGCGACGCGCCGCACACCGCTAGCGCGACCAGTCGCGGCGTGCGTGTGCGCTCGATCGAATCGGACCAGACTTCACCGCTCGCGCCGGCCTCGCTCGACAACAGGAAACCCGCGCGGCACTCCCGCTGCGGGTCGTAGCGCCCGTGCGCGACGACTTGCAGGAGCTGGCAGTCGTTCGCGAGCCCGTTCAGCGCCGCAGGAACCGCGTCACCACCCACGCGGAGCAGCGCGCGCCCGCCGAGGCGCTCCGCCCAGACTTGCATTCGCTCGCGCTCGACACCGACGTCTGCTGGAGCAGCGGGCGCGCCGAGCAAACAGGTGCGAAAGTCGGCGAAGCTCACGCGCCCCGAGTCCTCCGCGCGGCGCGCGAGCTCGGCCGCCACGGGGATCGACGGGGCGTGCACGAGCGCAACCTGTGCGCCCAAACGCTGCCCGCCATCGCTCTCGAACAGCGCCAGCGGCAAGTGCCCGACGCTCTCGTCCCCAACGATCGTCACGCTCTCGAATCGCGCGAGCCACGCGATGAGTTCGCGCGCGCCCAGCAATTCGCTCAGGGCCTCGAGCTCGTCACGAACACTCGCGGCGTCGGACTTCGCTCCGGCGCGCACCGCGCGCGTTGCGGCGTTCGACAGCGAACTCGCGGCCTCCCGCAGCCGCTGGCCTCCGGCGGCAGAGAGTGCGCGCACGGCCCCTGGGGCGACAAGGAACACGCGCGACTCGCTACGCCCGGAGTGGAACACCACCAGTCCGCGCCGCGGTCCGAGGATCCACTCAAGATCGCGCTCGAGCGAGCCGCGACCGCGATCGAGACCCAGCCCGCGCGCGAGAGCGCCGATGAGTTGGGCGCGATGCAGCCACTCCAGCCCGCGCCGCGCGCCGGCGTCGGGTCCATGGACGGCGAGGCAACCGTCGATCAGCTCCGACAGAACGCGTTCGCGTTGCGCGAAGTGCAGCACCGCGACCGCAGAGCTGAGTTCAGCAATCTGGGCCCAATCGTCGAGGAAGCGCGCCGACGAACTCTCGAGCTGCTCGAGCGCCGCGCGGATCGAAGTCGGATCGCCGTCGAGCAACGCGATGCGCAGTGCGATCGCATCGAGGTCGGCGGCCTCAAACGAGGAGCGCAGCGAGCTGTCGTCCGGTCCCCCGACGCGCTCGAGGGCTTCACGCGCCGCGTCCGCGTCACCGAGTTCAGCCGCGTAGGCAGCCGCGAAACGTGCGGCGGTCGAGCGGCGCGAAGCCGGCGCGCTGGGGTCCAACGACAAGGCGCGGATCGCTGCGAGCCCGCTCGCATCGCTCGGATCCTCGCGCCGCCGCAGTTCGTGACGCGCGATGGCCAGCCGGAGGTCCAGTTGCGCGCGGTCCGCGCTTGAGAGCTCGGTGAGCAAGCCGACTTCGCGCGCACCCTCGACCAACGGCTCGACCTCGTCCCAAGCGCTTAGCGCCAGCGCCTGCCTCAGCCGCAGATCGAACACCAGCCAGCGGATCGGGAACGCGCCGAGGAGCTCCGCCAGCCGTCCAGCGCTCTCGAGCGCGCCGTCCGCCCGCGAGGGGCGTCCCAGGCTGATTTCGCACTCGGCGCGCGCCGCGAACCAATACGCCGCGTTCGACAGCAGCCGCTCCTGCGCACCGACCGCCGCTTGACCGCCGCTCTCCAGCGCCGCGCGGACCTCGGGCGCCTCGGCCACGGCCTCGCGCGTCGCCTCGAGATCAGCCAGCGCCTGGGCGAGTTGCTGGCGGCTGATCAGTCCCCGGGCGCGCTCGAGTCGCAGGCTGTGCACCAGCTCGTCCGACAGATTCGGCAGCGACAGAACGTTGCTGAACACCGCCGCGGCCTGCGCGAGCTCCAGATCGCCGAACAGCGCGGGCGCCGCAGCGAGCACGAAGTAGCCGCGCAATTCCGCGTCGGCGCCGAGGTCCGCGAGCGCGTTGGCCAGCTCCGCCATGGTCTGGCCGCCGCTGCGGCCGGCGAGTGGCGCTTGCGCGTCCTCCGCCAGGTCGAAGCCGAAGTTCGCCAGCTCGTTCAGATCGGGCGCGGACTGTGGGTCGAGTCCGCGCGCCTGGGCGACGGCCTGCCAGGTGGCGCGCGTGGCGGCGTTCTGGGCGGCGGCCCGCCCGCCGAAGATCAGCGCGCAACCCGCAGCGAGAAGGGCTGCGAGAGCGCCAGCTCGCGGCCGCCGCTCTCCAGCTCGACGCGCGCGATCACCAGCGAGACCTGCTCGGGCCAGTCGCTCAGATCGGCCGTCGAGGGGGTCCAGGAAGCGCTCGTGCATCGCAGGCGGCGCAGGAGCTTACCGGGCGAGCCCCCCGCGTCGAGGGCGCGGAACTCGAGCGAGAAGCGCTCCGAAGCGGCGAGCGCCGGCGCGTTCCACTCCAGCGCTACGCCCGCGGTGAGCGGGGCCTGCGGCGTGCGCAGGACGATCTGCGCGTCGCGGTCGCGGTTCAGGACCTGCACCTCGCGCTCGCCGGGCGCGCGCCGCTGGAAGTACAGCGCCGCACCCGCCGCCGACAGCACTAGCGCCGCGGCCACGAGCCAGCGCGACACGCCGAAGCGACTGGAGGGCGCACGGCTGCTGCGCTCGAAGGCGCTGGCCACGCGCTCGCGGTCCGAAGCGCTGGCCTGGGCGCGCGCGGCGACGATCAGTCGGCGCTCCAAGGCGCCGCCGGCGTCGAGTTCGCGCGCCACGGTCGAAAGGTCGGCCGCCGCGGCCAGGGCCTCCGGCCGACGCGCTCGCAATTCGCGGATCTCAGCCGAATCGTCGCCCAGCTCACCGGCGACGTAGCTGGCAAGAAGCTCGTCGTCTCGGGTCATAGTTGTCTCCTCAGGTGCGGTTCGAGCAGCGCCTTGAGCCGCTCGAGCCCGCGGTAGTACCGCGCCTTCACGGCGCTGAGCGCTTCGCCGCGCTGGCGCGCGATCTCCTCGAAGCTCAGCTCGTCGTAGTGGCGCATGGACACGATCTCGCAGGTCGGTGAGCCCAGCCGCTCGACGCAGGCGCGCAGCGTGGCGGGCTCGATCTGGGGCGCGCCGGGCTCGGCGCACGGAACGACTTCCAGCCGCTCGCCGTCGACCAGTGTGAGGCGCGCGCTGCGGCGGCGGCGATCCAGCGCCTTGTGCAGCTCGAGTTGAACGAAGCGGAAGGCCCAGGTCTCCAGCGCGGCGCGCCCTTCGTAGCCCGCCAGCTTGCCCCACAGGGCGCCCAGGATGTTCTGCTCGATGTCGGTCAGCTCGTCGGGGCGCAGGCGCGCGCCGAGCTGGCGTTGGAGGACGCGCAACATCGCCGGGGTACAGGCGAGGCGGGCCACCAGTTCGTCCACCGCCCGCGGCTCGCGCGCCAGGGCGCGTTGAACGAGCGAGCGGTCGGCCGCGTGCGCGTCGGCCTGGGTGGTCTCTTCGCTCGGCCTGCTCGTCATTCCGCGGACGCCCCGGCGCGCCGGAGCGCTGCCAGGACGCGCGGAGTCTATCGACGTGCGCGCCGAAGGTGACCCGGAGAGGCCCCCCGCAAGACCGATCTGCGCGTGGTGGGTCATGGCGAAGCGTGGGCCCGCGTCGCGCGCGAGAAGTGGCGCCCGATTCCGAAAAAGCTCGCGCGTCGACCGCGCCGCGAACTCCGCCGTCCGCCGCCGGCGCGCGCTCCCGCGGGCGGTCCTGATTCCGAAACTTTTTCCGGAAAGAGCCCCTGGACGCCTCAAGGGGTCGGGTGGGTCGCGACGAAACAGCGCGCGTCGAGCCGTCCCCGCTCGCCCACCGGCCGTCCCTCCATGAATCGATTCCGCCGTCCCTTCCTTGTCGCTGGCGCGCTTCTGGCCGCCCATGCACTGGCCCTGGCCACGCTGGCGGCGCAGGAGCCCGCCGAGCGCAGCTTCGAGCTGAGCCTGTCGCTCTCGAGCACTCACCTGTGCGCGCTGAACCACGGCGACGCGCCGCTGGTGCTGCTGTTCTCGGGCGCCGACGACGCGCGCCGCGAGCAACTGGTCATCCCCGCCGGCGCGCGGATCGAAGCCCGCTTCGCCCCCGCCGTGCTGCGCGGCCTGGAGTTCGTGGTCGCCGGCCGCAACGGCTGCGGTCCGGTGCGATCCGAGCGCTACTCGCTCGACGCCCTGCGCGCGCGCGGCGCCGGCGAGCTGTGGTTCGACCTCGAGAGCTGCGGCGTGTCGGCCTGGGTGCGGCGCGCCGACTGGCTGCACGGCGTCGACGCGCTCGGCCACGACAACGGCCGCACGAGCCCGCCCTCCAACCTCACGGCGCCCCACGTGCCCGTGATCACGCCCCACGACGGGCAGATCCGCCAGGCGCCGCCGCGCCTCGAACGCAAGCCGCTGCCGCCCGTGTAGCAGCGCCACAGAACAGCCCTTTGTGAGAGAGGGGCTGGCCAGAGAGAGATTCGAGAGACGGACGGCGGCCGCCGCACTCGTTGCGACGGCCGCCGCTCCATTGGGCTCACGCCTCGGGAGTCACGTCCGTGCGCCAGCGCTCGTACAGCGCCTCGCGCGCGTCGCGCACGACGGGCACGCGGCGGCGCAGCTCGCGCGCTTCGTCGGGCTCGATGCGCGCGCCGATCAGGCCAGGCGCACCGAGGCCCTCGGCGAGGGTGCGTCCGTGCGGATCGGCCAGCAGCGAGTTGCCCGGGAACTCGAGTTCGAGTCCGCGCCGGCCGAGGACTTCGCGGCCCGTGCGATTGGCGGCGAGCACGAAGCACTGGTTTTGCACCGCCAAGCCGTGCATCAGCGCGCGGAAGTGGCTCGCGCGCGTCGCAGGCCACTGCGCCGGGATCAGGACCAGCTCCGCTCCGCTGAGCAAGAAGCGCGACGTGAGCTGCACGAAGCGCGCGTCGTAGCACACGCAGCCGCTGATGCGGACGCCTCGCACCAGCGCGAGCGGCGGCGGCTCGTCGCCCGCCGAAAAACCCTCGGGCTCCGCGGTCGGCGAGAACAAGTGCGTCTTGTCGTAGCGCGCCAGCTCGATTCCGCGCTCGACCAGGCGCCAGCGATTGGCGGGCTTGCGCGCGGCGCTCGCGCCGAAGGTCGTGCCGCACACGGCGAGCTCGAGTTCGCCCGACAGCTCGGCCACGCGCGCCTGCGAACGCTCGTCGAGCGCCGCGAGCCGATCGAGGTCCGCGCCAGCGTCGGGAAACGAGCTGGCCCACATCTCCGGCAGGAGCACGAGTTCGACGCCGCGCTCGCGCGCCTCGCGCAAACCGCGCTCGACCTCGGCGAGGTTGTGCGCGTGCTCGCCGCGGCGGACATCGAACTGGAGTGCAGCGCAGTGCATCGGGGCGCGCACCTTACCGCGGGGCTCAACCGAGCTCGAAGCGAGCGCCAGACGCCGGTTCGCGCACGCGCGCCACGCCGGCGGCGCCTTTACTTGCCCGCTCGAGCGCGCAAGGATCCCCCGCCGAGCCCACGGGCGAGCAACTGGCGCATGGAGCGGTTCTGGCAGCACATCGACGAGGGCTGGCTGGACTACGTGCTGCTCGCGCTGGTCGGTCGCACGGTGATGGCGTTCCTTCCGCCGGGGCGCGTCGGCGGGACGCGGCCGATGGAGCTGGCGCTCACGCTGGCGGTGAGCGTCCTGCTCGGCCAGATGGTCATGTTCTGGACCGTCAGCGTGCTGCCCGACGTCGATCACGCGCAGCGTTGGTGGCTGAGCGCTCCGTGGCTCGCGCTCGGCGCGCTGCGCTGGTGGACGCGCCCGCACGCCTTCGTCGCAGGCGAGCCGGTTCCGCTGGCTCGCGACAAGGGCGCGCGCGCGCCGGCGGGGCTGGTGGTGCTGCTCGCCAGCGCTTCACCGCTGTGGTGGGTGCCCGACGCCACGCGCGAGGACCTCGCCGGTCGCGCGATGGCCTCCATCGGCCTGTTCCTGATCGCCGTGGTGTGCCTGCACGCGCTGTACGTCGCGCGGCGCGTGCTCGCCGGTCGCGTTCTCATCGTGGTGCTGCTGGTCACCACGCCGGCGCTGCGCGAGAGCGTGTTCCACCTCCCGACGCTGCCCGCGGCCTTTGTCGCGCTCACCTGCGCGGGGCTGATCGGCTGGACGCGCCGCGCCGACCCGCGCCACGCCGCACTGGCCGCCCTGGGCGCCGCGGCGACCTTTCCGTACTCCCCCACGACTTGGATCGCCGGCCTGGCGACGCTGGCGTTGTTCTCGCACAACCACGCGCGGCGCCGCGCTCTGATCACGGCGCTCGCGCTCGCGGCGCTGTTCGTCGCGCCCATCGGATGGCTGGGCAGCGCAGCGGCCGTGCGACTGACGCACGCCTCCGACCTGCCGATCCTCGCGCCGAGCTTCACCGCGGCGCTCGAACGGCGCGAGTTGTGGGGACTGGTGTGGCACGCCTGCGGCCTCGCGCTCATCGCAGCGCTGGTCGGAGTGTGCGGCGGGCGCGCCAAGGAGATGAAGCGCTCGCCCAGCGAAGCCGAGCCGCCGAAGGTCGAGTTGCGCGCCGTGCTGGTCTTCACCGCGCTCGCCCTCGCGGCGCACGCTGCGTTGAGCTGGACTCCGGTGGAGCTGATTGCGGAGCACGCGCGTCCGACGTGGCTGGGCTTGCTGGCGATGCTGCTGCCCGCAGCGGCGCTCGTGCTGGCGCTGGTGTTCACGCCCGGTGAGCGCAGCGCCGAGCGCGGAGATCCGGCGTGAGCGACGCGGGCGAGGCCTGCTCGCGCGAACTGCTCGCGGCGCTCGAGCGCGCCAGCGACGCGATGGAGCGCGGCGCGACGTTCAAGGAGGCCTACGAGCGCTTGTTGCTCGACGCACGCGAGGACGACGCCGAGCGGCTGATGCAGTTGCAGCGCGAGGCGCGCGGAACGTGGCTCTTGCTGCTCCGAGTGTTGCCGCAAAACGTGCCGCAAGCGCGAGCGCTCGTCGTGGGCGACGCGCTCAGCGGGTCCAGCGTGCCGCTCGGACACGTTGGCTTCGCGACGACGCTGCTCGACACTTCGAGCGAGCGCCTGCGCTTCGCGCGCCTGCGCAACCAGCGCCTCACGCCCGGCGACGAGCCTGATACGGTGCGCTACCTGGGCGGCGCGCTGCCGTTCGAGGACGGCGCCTTCGCACTGGTCGTGCTCGAGCGCGCGCTCGAGAGCGGCGGGCCAGCGCTGGACGAGTTGCGGCGCGTGTGCAGCGGCGAGTTCGTCCGCATCGCCGACAATCGCTTTGCGTACAAGCGCTCGAGCGGCCGGCGCGGCGTGTTCCGCGTGCCAGGGCCACTCGAGTACGCGCGGCGCGTGCTGGGTTCGCAGCACGAGCAGTCGCTCGCCGGCTACCGCGCCGAGGCCGACGCGGAAGGCTTCGCGCCGCCGCGCGCGTTCGCGCTCTACCCCGACGCGCGCGAGTTCACGTACGTAGTCGGGCTCGACAGCGCGCTGCCCAGCCTCGAAGTCGGCCCCAAGGAGCGCGGCAACAAGCTCAAGCTGCTGGGGCAGTCGCTGGGGCTGTTTCCGCTGCTCACGCCGTCGTTCGCGCTGATGAGCGCGCGTCGTTCGCTCGCAGACTCGCCCACGCGCGCCGAGCGCCTGCTCGACGCGCTCGCGGAGCGCTGCGGCGAACCGCGCGGCGAGCTCGAGCACGTCGTCGCCACGCGCGGCAACAGCGCGCTGCTCATGACGCGCACGGGCGCCGGCCCCGAGCGCGGAGCGGGCGACTGGTGCGTGCACATCGGCCTGTCCGCGGCGCAGCGCAGCCAACTGGCGACGCACGCGCGACTGCTCGAGTCGATCGCCGGGCGCTTTCCGGCCGTGCCCGTGCCCAAGCTGCTGTTCTGCGGCGAACTCGAGGGCCTGTTCGTGACCTGCGAACGCCGCGCGAGCGGTCTGACGGCGCCGCAGCACACCGGCGAACTCGGCCCGACGCGCACGATGCTGGCCGACGCTGCGCGCATCCTCGCCGAGCTCGTGGTCGAGCCGGCGGCCCCGCTGAGCGCCGAGGACTTCGAACAGCTCGTCGCGCGCCGCTTCCGACTGGTCGAACGCTTCTGCGGCCATCCCGACACCGCCGGGAACCTGCGCAGCATGGCGGCGCGCGCGAAAGAGCAACTCGTCGGCCGCTCGTTTCCGCGCGTGGTCTACCACGCCGACCTGCGCAGCAAGCACGTGCAAGTCGACGCGCGCGGGCGCATCACGGCGCTGCTCGACTGGGGCTCGGGCGAAGAGCGCGACCTGCCCTACTTCGACCTGTTCCACCTGATCGTCCACGAGCGCAAGCAGGCCGAGGGCCTCGACGCGCGCACGGCCTGGCGCCTCGTCTGCGATCCGCGCGCGCGCCGCGAGCACGAATCCGCCGCACTCGACGACTACGCACAACGCCTGGGGCTCGACGACGAGTACCGGCGCGCGCTCGAGGGCTTCTATCCCGTGCTGGTGGCCGCGATGGCCGAGAGCCACTGGGACTACAGCCGCCCGCGCTGGCTGCGCCGCCAGTTCGGGATCTGACAGATGCGCTTTCCTAGTGCCCCGCGAGTGATTTCGCGCGGTAGGGAATCGCAAGCGAGAGATCGGGCGCAGCGCGCTATAAGGGCCGCGGCCGGATCGTTCCGAAGGAGGAGACGATGTTGACCATCATCGGTTGGCTGGGAGCCGGACTGGGCTTGCTGGCGGTGTTCCTCGCGTTCGCCTACGTGCGCCGCCCGTACTGGGGCTGGGTGATCGCCGGAGCGATCGGACTGGGCGTGTGGTGGGCGGACGGCCCGGGCGCGGCCTGGCTGTTCTGGCCGACGGCCGGCGTGTTCGCGCTGCTCGCGGTGATCTTCGGCGTGCGCCCGCTGCGGCGCGGGATCGTGACGGCGGCGGCGATGCCGCTGGTGCGCAAGATCCTGCCGAAGATGAGCGACACCGAGAAGGCGGCGCTCGAGGCGGGCAGCGTGTGGTGGGACCGCGAGCTGTTCAGCGGCGCGCCACAGTGGAACAAGCTGGTCACGTTCGCCTGCCGCGGACTCGACGAGCGCGAGCGCGCGTTCCTCTCGAACGAGATCGACACGCTGTGCCGCATGCTCGACGACGACCGCGTCACGCGCGAAGGCGATCTCCCGCCGCAGGCCTGGGAGTTCATCAAGCGCTCGGGGCTGATGGGCATGATCATCCCGCGCTCGTACGGCGGGCTCGAGTTCTCGGCCAAGATGCAGTCGGCGGTGATCGCCAAGCTCTCGTCGCGCTGCGTCACCGCGGCGGTGACCGTGATGGTGCCCAACTCGCTCGGCCCCGCGGAGCTCTTGCTCCACTACGGAACCGAAGAGCAGAAGAAGCACTATTTGCCGCGCCTGGCGCGCGGTGAAGAGGTGCCGTGCTTCGCGCTCACCGAGCCGTGGGCCGGATCCGACGCCGCGTCGATGCGCAGCTTCGGCGTCGTGTGCCGCGGCCAGTGGCAGGGCCGCGAAGTGCTCGGCATGCGGCTCACCTGGGACAAGCGCTACATCACACTCGCGCCGATCGCGACCGTGCTCGGCCTCGCGTTCAAACTGCGCGATCCCGAGCACCTGCTCGGCTCGGAGGAAGAGCTCGGCATCACCTGCGCGCTGATCCCGACCGACACGCCCGGCGTCGAGTGCGGCGAACGCCACGATCCGCTCGGCGTGCCGTTCATGAACGGTCCCACGCACGGCGCCGAAGTGTTCGTGCCGCTCGAATTCATCATCGGCGGCCCGAAGATGGCCGGGCGCGGCTGGGTGATGCTCATGCAGTGCCTCGCCGCCGGCCGCGGTGTTTCGCTGCCCGCGCTCGCAGCAGGCGCATCGCAGCTCTCGACGCGCCTGGTCGGCGCCTACGCGACCGTGCGCGAGCAATTCGGGCTCTCGATCGGCCGCTTCGAGGGCATCGAGGCCAAGCTCGGACGCATCGCGGGACTCACGTACGCGATCGACGGCGCGCGCGCGCTCACGCTGGGCGCGCTCGACGCGGGCGAGAAGCCGGCCGTGATCACCGCGATCATGAAGGCCTACACGACCGAGGCGATGCGCGTGGTCGTGAACGATGCGATGGACGTGGTCGGCGGCGCGGGCATCTGCCGCGGGCCGCGCAACGTGCTCGCGACGGCGTATCAGTCGACGCCGATCGGCATCACGGTCGAGGGCGCGAACATCCTCACGCGCTGCATGATCGTGTTCGGCCAGGGCGCGATCCGCTGCCACCCGTGGGTGCAGGACGAACTCGCCGCAGCCGAGAAGAACGACCTCGACGGCTTCGACCGCGCCTTCTGGGGCCACGTGGGCCTGGTGTTCACCAACATGGCGCGCTCGATCGTGCTCGGCGCCACCGGCGGCGCGCTGGCGGTCAGCCCGGTGACGGGACCCGCTGCGCCGCACTTCCAAGCGCTCTCGCGCTACAGCGCCTCGTTCTCGTTCGCGGCCGATGTCGCCATGGGAACGCTCGGTGCGTCGCTCAAGCGCAAGGAGAACCTCAGCGGCCGACTCGCCGACGCGTTGGCGTGGCTGTACATCGGATCCGGCGTGCTCAAGCGCTTCGTCGACGAAGGCCAGAACGCGGGCGACCTGCCGGCCTTCCGCTGGGCGATGCGGCACGTCGAACACGAGATCGAGCGCGCGCTCAGCGGCCTGATCGACAACCTGCCCTCGCGTCCGATCGCGTGGGGCCTGCGCCTGGCTCTGTTCCCGCTCGGCGCGGGCGCCAAGCCGCCCTCCGATCGCCAGACGAGTCAACTCGCGCGCGCCATCCTCGACGACGGCCCCGCGCGCATGTCGCTCTCCAGCGGCATCTTCGTTCCGCCGGCGGATGCGCCGGGCCTGGGAGAGCTCGAAGCGGCGCTCGACAAGGTCATGGCCGCCAAGGAAGCGCGCGAGCGCATCAAGGAAGCGCAGCGACGCCAACTGCTGCCGCGCGGTTCGCCGCTCGCACTCGCGCGTCAAGCCGCGGAGAAGAACGTGATCACCGCCGGCGAAGCGGAAGCGATCCGCGTGGCCGAAGCCGCGCGCGACAGCGCCGTGCAAGTCGACTCGTTCGCCAGCGAGGCGTTGGTCAGCGCGGGGGCGGAAGCGTCGTTTCCCACGGCGCGCTAACGAGTCGGTCACATCCGTCTCGCACGCGTCCGCTCGCGCGGGCGCGCGCTAGCGTCGAGCGCACGCGCTGGCGGACGCTGCGGCCGCAGGGGTCGTTCTCCGTTGGCGCAACGCCTTCGAGAGACGACACCATGACCTTCGTGCACTCCACACTCGCCGCAGCGCTGTGCGCTGGCAGCGCCTTCGCGCAGTTGAGCGTGACCGCAGTTCAACCGCAGCACCACGCCTCGAACCAGGCCCCCAATACGGCCATCGTGGTCGACTTCGACCGCGCGGTCGACGCGACGACGCTGAACCAGTTCCGCGCGTACGGCTCGATCTGCGGGCCGGTGAGCGGCGTCTTCACGCTCTCGAACGGCGGCGCGCGCGTGACCTTCACGCCGCGGCGTCCCTTCGGCGCGGGCGAAGTCGTGCAGCTCAACCTGAGCGACTCCCTGCGCGCCGCCGACGGCAGTTTCCTGCGCGCACAGGGCTTTTCCTCGGCGTTTCGCGCGATCGCGGCGCCTGCGGACATGGCGTTCACGTCGATCGCGAGCTGGGACGCCGACCCGGGCACGTTCGCGCGCATCTACGGCGCACAGGTGTGCGACTTCGACGGCGACGAGTACTCCGACATCGCGCTGATCTGCGAGAACACCTCCGACGTGCGCGTGTTCCTCAGCGATGCGGATTCCAGCGGCAGCTTCGGCGCCATGGTCGGCACGCCGAACGTCACGGGCTCGACGCCCAGTCCCAACGAGAACGCGGACCTCAACGACGACGGCGAAATCGACGTGGTGACGTGCGACACCGCCGGCGACAGCGTCAGCGTGCTGCTCGGCAACGGCGACGGCACGTTCCAAGCCGCGGTCGTCTACCCGATGGGCTCTGGGCCGCACGGCATGGCGCTGCTGGATGTCGACGGCGACGGCGACATCGACGTGATGAGCGCCAACACCGGTTCGGAGAACCTCGCGCTGCGCCGCAACAACGGCGACGGCACGTTCGGGCCCGTCAGCTTCCTCGCCAGCGGCGTCAGCGGCACGTGGGCCATGGCCGCAGGCGACATGAATGGCGACAACATCACGGACGTCGTCGTGGGCGGGCGCTTCAGCACCGACGTGCGCGTGCACCTCTCGAACGGCGACGGCACGTTCAGCATGCAGCCGGCGGCCGCGACCGGCGGGCAGACCTGGATGATCGTGCTCGGCGATGTGAACGGAGACCGCAAGCTCGACGTCGCGAGCGCCAACGGGCCCACGGGCAACGGCGCGATCCTGCTGGGCAACGGCGCGGGCGGGCTGGGCGCCGCAGCGGTCGTTCCGGGCGCGGGCCAGATGGTCGCGACGGACCTGGGCGACCTCGATGGCGACGGCGACCTCGACTGGGTGCTGTCGTCGTTCGGCGGCGGGCGCTGGACGATCTACCGCAACAACGGCGCGGGCGGCATGGCGCTGCAGCAGACGATCTTCGCGACCTCGAACCCGGCCTGCGCCGCGATCCTCGACATCGACCGCGACGGCGATCTCGACTTGGCGCTACTCGACGAGATCGCCGACACCTGCACGATCCTCGAGAACGGTGTGCTCGACGCGCAGACCTTTTGCGCTGGCGACGGAAGCGGCGTGGCCTGCCCGTGCGCGAACGAAGGCGACGACGGCCACGGCTGCGCGAACTCGCAGCCGACGGGCGGAGCGTTGCTCAACGCGCGCGGCCGCGCCAGCGTCGCGAACGATTCGCTCTCGCTCGCCGTCGGCGGCATGCCCATCGCGTCGACCGCACTGCTATTCCAAGGCGCGGCTGCGCTCGCCGGCGGAGCGGGTGCGCCGTTCAACGACGGGAAGCGCTGCATCGCCGTGCCCACGCTGCGCCTTGGCAACAAGCCGGGCGTGAACGGCTTTGCGGCCTGGGGCGTCACCGTCGGCGACGCTCCGCTGTCGGTGAGCGGCGGAATCGCGCTCGCCGGCGGCGCGATGCACTACCAGGTCTGGTACCGCGACTCGGCGTCGTTCTGCACGGCTTCGACGGCGAATTTGTCCAACGGCGTTCGCGTCGTCTGGACGCCCTGAGGCAGCACGCTTCTAGGCTGTGGGGATGGGCAAGGAGCACATCCCCACCACAAAAGCGATCCGCGTGCTGCGCGAGCACGGCGTGGCGTTCGAGACGCACCTGTACGACTACGTCGAGAAGGGCGGCACGAGCGCTTCGTCCAGCGCGCTCGGCGTGAGCGAGCACGCAGTCATCAAGACCCTGATCATGGAGGACGACACGCGCCAGCCGCTGGTCGTCCTCATGCACGGCGACAAGCAGGTCTCGACGCGCGCGCTGGCCCGCGCGATCGGCGCGCGCTCGATCCAGCCCTGCAAACCCGAGGTCGCCGACAAGCACTCGGGCTACCAGGTCGGCGGCACCAGCCCGTTCGGCACGAAGCGCGCGATGCCGGTCTACCTCGAGCGCAGCGTGCTCGAACTCGAGCGCGTGTGGATCAACGGCGGCCGGCGCGGGCTGCTGGTGAGCCTCGACCCGCGCGAGATCGTGCGCGTGCTCTCCCCCACGCTGGTCGACGTCGCGATCGACGCGTGAGCGTCGCCGCGCGGATCACGGCTCGAGGTAGAGCTCGATCGCGTCGAGATCGTCCCTCGCTTCCCGAGGACGCTTGAAGGACCGCCTCGACGGCGGCGCCGCGTGGCCGTGGTCACCGCCCCGCGGCCGCCGTCGAGGCATCCGGGCTCAGGGCTGGCGCACGGGCCCGAGAACCACTCGGAACCCCCGGAACGGCGACGCTTCATCCTCGTGCGCGAAGCCACGACGCGCAGAGTGGCAGTACTCCAACTCCACGATGATCGAGCCGCCTCGTCTGACCTTGTTCATTCCACCCGTCACGAACGGATCGGTCTGAGGTGCGGCCCCGTATCCCGCGTACGTGTCCAGGCACCACTCTTCGACATTGCCGTGCATGTCGTAGAGGCCGAGCGCATTCGGCGCGTAGCTCCCGACGGGCAACGTGCCAAACGGGGACGTACACGGGAGCACGGCGGCGTCCTCACAGGCGAGCCAGGCGCCGAAGGAGAAGGGCGTGGTCGTCCCGGCTCGACACGCGCGTTCCCACTCGGCCTCGGTCGGCAGGCGGTACTCGTAGCCAGGCGGCACGCCCCCCGACGCCGCGCGCTGCGCCGTCAACGCCGCGCAATAGGCGCGCGCTTCGCTCCAGGTGATGTTGTTCACGGGGCGGTCGACGCCCACGTACCAGGACGGATTCACGCCCATCAACGACTCGTACTCTTGTTGCGTCACCTCGAAGCGCGACATCCAGATGCAGTCGCTCAGGGTCACTTCGTGGGCGGGCAGATCCTCCGTGCCGCCAGTCGGATACCACCACGAAGGGTAGTTGCCGCGCCCCATCGTGAATGTGGCCGGAGGGATCAGGACCATCCCGGGAATGCTGGAACTGCAGGGAATGACGACGGCGTTGCTGACCGTCATCTCGAGCGCGTTGGAGAGGTTCGCGCCTGCGGGAGCGAGAGGATCGCGAGCCCAAGTCTGTACGTACACCTTCGCGCCGGCGAGCCATGGATTGCCCAGGGCGGTGGGGTGAGCGTTCTGGTACGCGTCCCAGCTCAGCGTCAACATCCCGTCGCACAAGCCCGTCGATCCGCCGGAATTCGCTGGCGGCCCCACGCGCTGGATCGGCGCCGCCACGCAACGCCAGCTCGAACTCGCGGGCGTGAACGGAGTGGGCGTGAAGCCGAGGTTGTTGACGCCGTAAAACGACATCCCCAGCTTGTTGCCGTCCATCCCACTGGTGGTGATGACACAGCCGTACGTGTTGGCGACGTTGGGCGGAACGTTGGCCGCGATGGTGGGCACGCAGCCGTTCGTCGACGTGCCCGAGGTGCAGTAAGTCGACGGAAGCTGCTGCGCGAAGCCCAGCGGAGCGCTGAGCGCGATCGCGAGAGACAAGGCATGGGTCCGATACATCGAGGTTGCCCCCTAGGGCTCGCGTGGATCAGCGAGCGAGAACTGTTCCGCTTCTGACAGGCTAACCCGCGGGTCGCGAGTTGGGGTGTGAGCGACCAGAGGTCCGGCTCACATGCAACTCCGTGAGTCGTTGAGGCGAGGAGCGCTGGGGCCCTGCTGTTGATGGGTAAGGCGTCCCTCGCCTTGGAGGGATCCGCGCTCCCATCAACGCACGTGCGGTTCAAGTGAGAGGGGCCCCGGTCTCACGGATGCAAGGTCAGTTCGATCGCATCCGAGAGGTTCGTCGACCTGGCCGCGGGCGGGTCGCGGAACCAGGCTTGCGCGTAGACCTTCGAGCCTGCGGACAGGCTCTGCCCGGCGAGAGAACCGCCGCCCGCGAAGATCAGCGCGTTGAGGTCGGTGGAGAGCACGCCTTCACAGCTCGACGGTGCGCCGCCCGAGTTCGTGACCGGCGCGCGTTGCGTGGGCGTCTTGACGCACAGCAAGCTCGAGCTCGTCGCGCTCCACGGGAGCGCTGCCGGCGCGAGGCCGAAGAAGAACAGGCCCTGGCGCGAGCCTTCGACCTGCAGCGCGGAGACGATCGCGGATCCCGCGCCGGAGGCCGAGGGAGTTCCCGAGGCGAGCTGCACACTCGGCGAGCAGCCGTTGGTCGTCGTTCCCGCCGTGCAGTAGTTGATCCAGTCGCTCGCACCGATGGCGAGGACCTGCGAGGCGTTGAAGCGCCCGACGTAGAGGCGCTTGTCGGGGCCGACCGCGAGGTCCGTGAAGCCGCTCGCGAAGCCCGAGCCGATCTGCGTCGCAACGCCGTTCGCCGCCACGCGGCTCAGCGCGCCCGAGGAGATGTTGAGCGCATAGAGCTCGAACCCCCACGGCCCGCCGGCGCCGAATTCGATCGACACGCGCGCGGAGAAGTTCGCGAACGAGCCGTTGAGCAGCGTCCCGTTGGCCGCGTACACGAAGATCCGACCGTTCGAGTCGGCCACGAAGATGCGGTCGTCGGGCGCGATGGCCACGCTGCCCGGCGTCGAACCCGAGGGCAGCGTCGCGATCAGAGTCGGCGACTCGCCGGAGACACTCACGCGCAGCTGGCGCGTCTGCGCATCGGCGAACACCAGCCGGCCGGTCGAGTCGAACTTCATGTCCGAGGGATTGAGCCACTGCGTCGACTCCCACAGCTGGACCACGCTCTGGTCGGGGCGCACGGCGCTGATCGCGCCGAGTGTGTTCGCGACCTTGATCCCCCCCACCAGCACGCTTCCCGGCACGCCCGAGACGGCGCCCAACGTGTCGACCGCTACTGCGTCGGGATCTGGAATCGCGCTCGCGCCGTAGCTCGCGACCGGCGTCCCGCCAGGCGCGATGCGCGTGATGAAGCGCGGATCCGGCGTCCCCGCGGGCGTCGAATCGCGGCCGCAGAACAGCGCGCCGCTCGCGTCGAAGCTGAGCCACACCGGACCGCTCACCCCGCTGGCGTAGGTGGTCACCGAGTAGCCCGGCACGGATTGGGCCAAGCTTGGCCGCGCGAGCGCAGCGAAGAGGGGCACAGCGAGCGCGATGGAGGTCGCGGCGCGCGCGGTGAAGGCAGATCGTCGATTCGGGCGCATGGGGGTGCAGTCGGCGGCGGGTTGGTCGCGAGCTCAGGTACTCAAGCGAATCCGCGTCGCTGCGCGCGCGTTACCGGCGACTTCGAGCGCGCGGGCCGCTCCTGGCCGCGCTCGCACTCCACGTGTAGCTTTTGCGCCCATGCCCCCTCGTCTCGGCCGCGCTGCGTTGTTCGTGCTGCTGCTGTCAGCCTGTCAGCGCGAGGCGCAGCTCGAAGCGAGCGAGAAGCCCGCGGCGCCGCGCATCGAGCTGGTCGACGTGGCGCGCGAGGCCGGGCTGGAGCTCGTTCAAGTGAGCGGCGACCCGCGGCGCTGGTACATCCTCGAGAGCAACGGCACGGGCGCGGCCTGGCTCGACTACGACGGCGACGGCGACCTCGACCTGTTCATCGGCAACGGCCAGGGCCTCAAGTACCTCGAAGAGGGCAAGCGGCTCGAGCTGGACGTCAAGGCGCGCTGCGCGCTGTACCGCAACGACGGCGGGCTGCGCTTCACCGACGTGAGCGAGAGCACCGGCTGCGCGCGCACCGATTGGGTGCAGTCGATCGCGGCCGCAGATGTCGACAGCGACGGCGACTCCGACCTGTACCTCGCCTGCTTCGGGCCCGATGTGCTGCTGCGCAACGAGGGCGGGCGCTTCGTCGACGCGACGGCCCAGAGCGGCCTGGGCAATGCGAAATGGGCTACCGGCGCGGCCTTCGCGGACGTGAACCGCGACGGGTGGCTCGATCTGTACGTCGCGAACTACTGCGAGTTCGAGCTCGAAAATCCACCGCACGGCGGCGTGCGCAACGTCATCAACGGCGTCGAAGTGGCCTGGGGACCCGAGGGCGAGAACAAAAAGGGCATCAACCCCGGCGCGGCGGACGTGTTCTATCTGGGCGTCGGCGCCGGGCGCTTCCGCGAAGCGACGCGCGAGTGCGGGCTCGAGCTCGGCAAGCCCTTGTGCTCGTACGGCGTCACCTTCAGCGACATCGACGGCGATGGCTGGCAGGACATCCTGGTCGCGAACGACATGCAGCCCACGAACCTGTTCCGCAATCGCGGCGACGGGACCTTCGTCGAAGAGGGCGAGCGGCGCGGCTTCGCGCTCGACGCGCACGGCAAGGCGACCAGCGCCATGGGCCTGTTCGTCGACGACATCGACGACGACGGCGACATGGACGTGCTGCGCACGAACTTCGACTTCGAGGTGAACTCGCTGCACGTGAACAACGGCCAGGGCGTGTTCGTCGACCGCGCGCGCGAACTGGGCGTGGCCAGCGGCTCGATGGACCGGCTCGGCTGGGGCGGCGGCTTCTTCGACGTCGACTGCGACGGCGATCTCGATCTGCTCGTCGCCAACGGCCACGTCTATCCGCAGGCGCGCCAGATCGGCATGAGCGGCTGGGAGATGCAGAGCCAGCTCTACGAGGCGATCGTCAACGCCGCGGGCAAGCGCGTGTGGGTCGACGCGACGTTGCGCTGGGGTGGCGGGCTCGAGACCCTGCGCTCGGCGCGCGGCGTGGCCTTCGCGGATGCGGACGACGACGGCGACGTCGACGTGCTGATCGTCGACATGGACGCGCCGCCGCGCCTGCTCGAGAACAAGAGCGCGCGCCAAGGCCAGTGGATCGGAATCGCGCTCGCAGCAGCAGGCCCCAACCGCGAAGCGCTCGGCGCGCGCGTGGAGGTCACGGCCGGCGGAGTGACGCGAGCTCGCGAACTGCGCCGCACGCACGGGCTGTATTCGTCGCACGATCCGCGCCTGCACTTCGGCTTGGGCGCGGCGAGCGACGTCGAGTCTGTTCGCGTGCGCTGGCCGAGCGGCCGCACGTCGCTGCACACCGGCCTCGCGACCGGCTTCTACCACACGCTGCGCGAGCCCGCGCCCGAAGTCGGCGCCAGCAGCTCGCGCACCGAACCCACCGCCTCCCCCACGACACCGGACGCATCAAGATGAAGGTCGCGCTGATCTTTCCGCCCCAGGGCCACTTCACGCAGCCCTACCTCAGCCTGCCGTCGCTCGCCGCTTACCTGCGCGCGCACGGCGTAGGCGAGGTGCATCAACTCGACGAGAGCATCGAGGCCTACGACTACTTCCTCTCCAAGGAGCGCTTGCGCCGCTCGCTCGAGCGCGTGCGCGCGGGCGAAGGGCTCGCGGCGCTCGACGAGCACGACACGCTCGGCTTCTCGGAGATGGAGCGCTACCAGACGCTGAGCGAGATCGCGCTGATCGGCGACGAACTCGTCGAGCGCATCGAAGAGGCCAAGCACGTCCTGCGCACGCCGCACGAGTTCTACGACTACGAGCGCTACCTGTGGGCCGGCCGCACGCTCGAACAGGGCCTGCGCCTGTTCTCGGCCGAGTACGCGCCCTCGCGCCTCACTCCGCACGGCTTCGTGACGCGCTACCGCGTCGAGCGCAGCAAGGAGATCCTCGCTGCGACGACCGATGAGAAGGAGAACCCCTTCATCGAGTTCTTCCGCGAGCACACGCTGCCGCGCCTCAAGGCCATCGACCCCGATTTGATCGGCATTTCGCTGACCTTCCCGAGCCAGGCGATCCCAGCCTTCACGCTGGCGCGCCTGATCAAGGAGTGGAAGCCCAGCGTGCACATCACGGTCGGCGGCGGGCTGCTCGCCTACACAGCCGAGAAGCTCTCCAAGCGCCGCGAAGTGTGGAACGTCATCGACAGCTTCATCCTGCTCGAGGGCGAAGGGCCGCTGCTGGCGCTGTGCGAGGAACTGAATAGCGGCCGGCGCGACCTCGCGCGCATCTCGAACCTGATGTGGCACGACGGCGCCGAGGTGCGCCGCAACGAGCAGCGCGATCCGCTCGACATCAAGACGCTGCCGACGCCGGACTTCGACGGCCTGCCGCTCGAGAAGTACTTCTCGCCCGAGCTGGTGCTGCCCCTCGCCATCACGCGCGGCTGCTACTGGGGCAAGTGCGTGTTCTGCACGCTCTACACCGTGATCGGCCCGGGCTACCGCGGCCGCGCGATCGAGCAGACCGTCGAAGACATGCGCACGTTGAGCGCGAAGTACAAGACCAAGCACTTCTACCTCGCCATCGAGGATCTGCCGCCGAACATGGCGGCGCGCCTGCCTCAGGCGATCCTCGACGCGGGGCTCGATGTCGACTGGTGGTGCGACGCGCGGCTCGAGCACGAGGCCTTCACGCAGGAGGTGTGCGACGCGATGGCCAAGGCCGGCTGCAAGCGCATCGCCTTCGGCTTCGAGAGCAGCTCGCAACGCGTGCTCGCGCGCATGTGCAAGGGCATCGACCCCGACAAGTCGATCGACTTGGTGCGGCGCGTTCGCAAGGCCGGCATCTCGGTCACGCTCTACGTGATGACCGGCTTCCCCACCGAGACGCGCGAGGAAGCGCGCGAAACGCTGCAGACCATCCTCGCCAACCGCGACGCGGTCCAGGAGGTCAGCGTGCGCGTGTTCTACCTCGACGAAACCAGCGAGATCTTCAAGCGCCGCTCGGAGTTCGACATCGTCGAGGTCTACCCCGACCCCGAGGCCGACCTGCAGGTCTACTACGACTTCAAGGCCGGCAGCGGCATGAGCCGGCGCGAAGCGCGCGAGGCCTACCTCGAGTTCACGCGCGCGCTGCGCTCGCACTTCCCGGTGTTCCAGAACACCAACATGCTCTACCACGAGCTGAAGAGTCACTACTTCCTGTACCTCGCCAAGGCGGGCTCGTGGGAGCAGCTCGTGAGCGAAGTGCTGGAGCGTCCGCGCGCGAAGTCCGCGAGCGTGGCGAAGCCGCTGGCGCGCAACGCGCTGCTCAAGCTGCCGCTCGGCTTCGACCGCGCCGAGATCGACCAGCGTCTGTCGAGCATCGACTCGCACACGCTGCGGCCGCGCTACCAGTCGGACCTCGTCGAGGACGAGGACCGCGCGCGCTTCGACCGCGAGCTCGCGCGCCAGGAGCGCGCCGACTCGACGCTCGTCTACGACCGCCGCACGGGCGAGATCCAGTGCTTCAGCGCCGCCGCCGCGATGCTCTTGAGCCGCTGCGACGGCACGCGCACGCTCGAGCAGGTGATCGAGATCGTCCCGCAGCCCGCCCGCGAGGACGCGCGGCGCTGCGTCGAACAACTGTCCCAGTCCGGATTCTTCGAAGTGGAGAACGCGTCGTGAAGGAGCCCGTCGAGAAGCGCAGCGAAGAGGTCGATCCCAAGCAACCCGCCGTGGATCCCAAGGCCAAGGCGGAAAACCCCGCGCAGGCCAAGACCGGCCTGAACTACGTGTTCAAGATCGCGCCGGCCGACCCCAAGAACTCGTTCGACTTCGAGGACGTCGCGGATAAGTGAGCGCGGCAAATGAGGCGCGACAAGTGAGCGCGCCGGTCGAGAGCGCGGCGTGCGGCCCGCCGCGGCCCGCGCTCACTTCGCGTCGGTGTAGCCCAGCTCGCGCAGCGCCTTGAGCGCGCCTTCGTCGAGTTGCACGTTCACCTTGGCGCCGGCCGCGGCCGGTTCGAGCGCGCGGAAGGCCTTGAGCTCGGCCATCAGGCTCGCGACGAGCTCGGGATGCTCCGCGGCCACGTTGCGCTTCTCGAACGGATCGCTCGCGTGATCGAAGAGCTGCGGCCCCTTGCCCGACAGGATCAGCTTCCACTGACCGCGCTGTGCGGCCCACAGTTGCCGCACGCCGCCCTCGCGGAAGCGCAGCGCGAACAGCGTGCGTTCGGGCGGCGCGGCGCGGCCGGCGAGCGAGGGCGCGAGCGACACTCCGGCGAGCGCGTTGTTCACCGGCCCCAGTCCCGCGAGCTGCGCGAGAGTCGGGAGCACGTCGACGATGCTCACGGGCGTCTCGATGCGCCGGCCGCCGGGCAACTGCGCCGGCCAGGCGAAGAACAGCGCGATGCGCATCAGCTCGGAGTGGATCGAGTAGCCGTGGCCCGTGCCGCCGTGCTCGCCGAACTCCTCGCCGTGGTCCGAGAGCACGCACACCAGCGTCTGGTCGTCCCACTTCAGCTCCTGCGACAACTCGCGCAGCACGCCGTCGAGGTAGCGCAGCTCGCCGTCGTAGGCGGCGCGCTCGGCCGCGAAGGGCGCGCTGTCCGGCTGGTAGAGCGGCGCGCGTTCGCGGCGCGGCGCGTGCGCGTCGTTCAAGTGCAAGTACAGGAAGTACGGCGCGTCGCCGCGCATCTTCGGCTCCCACTGGCGCACCTGATCGCGGATGAGCTCGGCCGCAGCGCCCTTGCCGTGCTCGGGGCCCGTGAAGTCTGCGAAGTGCGCGAAACCGCGGTCGAAGCCGATGCGCGCGGTGATGTTGACGTTCGCGCTGGCGCCGAAGGTCGCGTAGCCCGCGCGCGCGAACAGCTCAGGAACGGTGGCGAGCGCGTCGGGGATGCGATTGAGCGAGACGGTCGAGGCTTGCGGGCCCTCCCAGCGGTCCATGTCGCCGCGCGAGCCGCGCTCGGCGTTCTTCTCGTCTTGCTTCTCGTCTTGTTCCTCGGCCGGCTTCTCGTCCTGCGGCGCGTCCTGCGGCTCGCCCTCCGACCGCGCCGTGCGCGCCATGTGGACGAAGAAGCCCTCGGTGATGCCGTGTTGGTTGGGATACAGGCCGGTGAACAGCGAAGCCGTCGCCGGCGCGGTCCAGGTCGAGGCCGAGTAGGCGTTCTCGAACACCACGCCGCGCGCGGCGAGTTCGGCGAGGTACGGCGTCGTCGCGTGCTGATAGCCGTAGGCCGGCAAGTGGTCGGGCCGCAGCGTGTCGATCAGCACGACGACGACGTTGGGCTTGCGCTCGGCGCGCTCGCCGCTGCACGACGCCGAGTGCCACGCGACGAGCGCCAGCGCGCAGACCAGCAACGCTCTGGGCGAGACGTGCGCGAGCTTCATTCGAGCGGTTGCATCCACAGGATCGAGTGCACCAGGCCGTGCAGCGCCATCTTGGCGCCGTCGTCGAAGTCGCGCATCGGCTCGCGCTCGAGCCCGAAGCCGTTGTGCGCGACGAGCAGCTCGTTGGGGCGCATTCCGTGGGCGGTGGCGGCGTCCCAGCGGAACGCGTACAGCGCGCCCTGCGGCCCCGTCGCGAAGGCCAGCGGCCGGCGCGTGCGCGTCCAGATGTCGTAGAGCTGACAGGTCAGCCAACCGTCGTCGAGGGCCTGATTGCCGATGCGCCGCGAGCGCCAAGCTGTCATCGAGCCGTCGGACTGCGGAGCCTCGGTGTGGAACACGTTGAGCTGCCCCGCCGCGTCGAAGGCGACGACCGGACGCGTGCCGGACAGCACGCCGTGTTTCTCGCCGCGCACCCACAGCGTCTGCTCGAGCACGAGCGCGTCGCCCTCGACTCGCGCCCAGCTCACGCGCAGGCTCAGCGGCCGGCCGTCGGGATGCACGCCGCTGCTCGCGATCACGACGCGCCCGCTCGCGGGCTCGACGCCCAGGCCCACCGGTGTCTGCGAGTCGAGTTGGAGCGGCGGACCGCTGGAGGGCTGCAGACGCGACGGATCCTCGATCCAGTGCGGCGTGAGCGCGCCATCGCTCGCACGCGCGACGAGCAGCAGCCGCTCGCCGACCACGCAGGCCGAGAGCTCGCCGCCCGGCGGCTCGGCGATCTCCGCCGGCTCCTTCACCTCGTTCGCGTCGAACACCGACGCGAACCAGCCGCTCGCGCGGCGGAACAGCACCAGGCCTTGCTCGCGCCAGCCGACGAGCAGGAAGTCCTCGTTCGTCGCCGACGTCGGCAACGCGCGCGGCTCGCCCCAGCGCTCGTCGCCGAGGTACTCGCGCACGTGGATCGTCTCCTGGATCTGATCGAGCGTCGCGAGGTACGCGCGCTCGCCGACGTAGGCCAGCGCCGGCGCAGCGCCGATCTGCAAGTCCCAATCGCGCCGCACTCCGCAGGTCGTCGCGCTGCCGTAGTTGATGTCGGCGCTCACCGGCTGGTCCGAGAACTGGCCGTCGTGATTCCAGTCGATGCGCGTCGAGTCGCCCTCGGCGGCGAGCGTGAAGCGGAACGGCGGCTTGGCGAGGAACGCCACGCGCTCGAGGCGGAACGGCAGTCGCTCGACCAGCGCCTCTTCGCGCAGTTCGACGCCCGCGAACTCGCCGCGCGAGAAGTGCACGCGCTGCGGATCGCCATCGAACGAGTAGCTGTACGCGTAGTTCATCAGCGAGGTGTACAGCGGGCACCACGCGGGGCTCGAGTCGCCCTCGTGGCTCAGCGAGAGCTGGTGGCCGAACTCGTGCGCGAACACCGCGAAGCCCAGGCCGCTGCCGCCCATGTCGCCGGTCTGCTGCGATTGCCCGCCGCCCCCGGGCGTGATCTGCATCCAGTGCAGGAAGCCGCGCTCGCGCTGCGGGAAGCGCGCCGCGCCGCAGCGCATCCAATCGCCGCCGAACTGCTGCTCGGGCGGAACGGGCGCGTCGATGCGGTAGTGCACGGCGATGCCCTTGCTGCCGTCGCGGTTCTCGACGTCGAGCTCGGCATAGAGCTGCGCCGCGCGCGCGAGCTCGCGTTCGAGCGCGTCGAGCGCGAGGCCCTGGTACGGCGCGATCGCCACCACCACGTCGCGCCGCCGCGGATTCAGACGCGTGTTCGCGCCGACGTCGATGCCGCGCGGGAGCCCGTGGACTTCCCAGCCGTCGAGCAGCCCGTCGCCGTCGCTGTCGCGATCGAGTGGATCGGTTTCTAGCCGCGCCTCGTCCTCGTCCGACAGTCCGTCGCCGTCGCGATCCTCGGCGTTGGGCCCCGGGCTGAAGGCCACGCGCACTTCGAGGAACTCTCCGGGCCGAGTGCAGCGGTACACGCCGATCAGGTCGCCGTCGCCATCGCCGTCGAGATCGCCGATGCAGCGAAACAGCATCACCGCGCTGGGCTCATAGGGCGGCGGCTTGGGAACCTGCGTTGCGTGCGGCAATGGCAGCGTCAGCCGATTCTCGAGGCGCGCCGCGGCGTAGGCGCCCACCTCGTCCGCCGCGCGCCACGGCGAGGCCTTCCAGCCGCGCACGTTCGGCGCCACGAGCCAGGCCCCGTTCAAGCGCACGCCGATGTCGTCGAAGCCATCTCCGTTGACGTCCACGCAGGCCACCGCGTCGACGCGTGCGTCGCACGTGACCCAGGTGCTCGCCGCGAGCGCGGCTTGCAGAGCCAGAACCAACATGCGCGAACACTAACGCGCAGTGCGCGCGGACTCACCTGTGCCGAGCGCTGGCGCGACCGCCGAACGCGGCAGAGCGAGCTGCGCGACGAGGTACAGCTCCATCGCGAACGGCAGGTAGCCCAGGTACCCCAGGATCGGCATCTCGAACACCTTGGCGAAGCCCACGAAGGGAACGTGGTAGATCCACTTGGGGTCGCTGTAGACGTTCCACATCTCCCAGAAGAAGCCGCACAGCAGGCCGCCGAGCCACAGCGACATCCACGGCCGCCAGTCGCCGCGCGCGATGTCGGTGGTGAAGCCGCGGCGGCCGAGCGCGAGGCACAGCGGCTCGAACAGGAACACCAGGCTGGTCCACACGAACGGATAGCAGTAGCGCGGCCACAGCAGAGTCGCTGCAAGCATCGCGGCGCCGACGACGGCCAGCGTCAGGCGATAGCCCGCCGAGTCGCCGTTGCGCGGGAAGCGTGGCCCGTTCGCGAAGCGCTCGACGAACTTCGAGCTGCGCACGAGTTCAGCGCTCTCGAACACGGCCGGGATGACCGTCGAGAAGCTCAAGCTCGCGTACAGGAAGTACTCCAGGTCGCTGAAGCGCTCGGCGCCGAGGTACTCCCAGTTCTGCAAACGCTCGTTGAAGGCCTCGAACAGCCACCACGTCGGCACCGAAAGCGGGAACAACCACGCGAAGACTCGCGGCGAGCGCCACAGCAGCGAATCGCCGGTGCGGCGCCAGATCCAGCCGTCGAGCGCGAGCACGTAGCCCAGCCAGAGCGGGAAGAAGTACAGGTGCGTGGTCTGAAGGCCAGGCCACCAGTTCAGCGGCCAGAAGATCGCGATCAGCGCGAGCCCGACCCATAGCGTGGCTCGTTGAGCGCGTCCGGAGACGTTGACGGTGTCCATCGGGGAGCAACTTATCGGACCGCGGAGGCGCGCACGTCGAGTCCGCGCGCGAGTTGGGCGGATTCGGCGGGGGCCGCGGGCTGAGTACTACGACTTCGAAACGCGAGTCGGCCGCAACTGGCGAATCCAGCTGGAAATCGAGCCCGAAACGCGTGCTGGCAGGTGAGCGCGACGTGCGCTCACGAGCATCCAGCAACTCGAGTCCCTCCCGGGACCTTTCAGGAAAGTCACTGCGATGAAGTCCCTTCGTTCCCTCGCTCTCGCGCTCGGCGTTCTCGTGGGCGCCGCCAGCACTCCCGCGGCCGCAGCTCCGGCAGTCGCCACTCAGGACATCGTGCAGACCGCGCTCTCGACGCCCGGCTTCACGACGCTGACCACGCTGCTGACGCAGGCCGACCTCGTCACCACGCTCCAGGGCCCCGGCCCGTTCACGGTCTTCGCTCCGACCGACGCGGCCTTTGCGGCGCTCGATCCCAACGTCACCGCCTTCCTCACCAACCCGGCCAATGTCGACGCGCTGCGCAGCGTGCTGCTCTACCACGTGGCGCCCGGCTCGTTCGGCTCGCCGCAGGTCCTCACCAGCCCGTTCCTGTCGATGGCTAACGGCCAGCGCGCTTTGATCAGCTCCGCGGGCGGCGTGCTCACGATCGACAACGCGCCGATCGCGGTCACCGACATCATCTGCACCAACGGCATCATCCACGTGCTCGACCGAGTGATGCAGCCCAACCTCGACCGCATCCCGGCGACGGCGGCGAGCACGGGCCGCTTCGACACGCTGCTCGCGGCGGTGGGCGCTGCGGACCTGGCGCTCCTGCTCGACAGCCCTGGGCCGTTCACTGTGCTCGCGCCGACCGACGTGGCCTTCGCGGTCCTGCCTCCGGGCTTCGTCGACTCGCTGCTCCTGCCCCAGAACAAGCCGCTCCTGCAGTCGATCCTCGCCTACCACGTCATTCCGTCGCGCGCCTACGCCGACCAGGCGCTCGCGCTCGGTGAAGTCGCGACCGTGAACGGCAACACGGTGTTCTTCGGGGTCATAAACGGCGTTCCGCGCGTCAACGGCGCGCGCATCATCCGCCGCGACATCGACACCGCGAACGGCGTCGTGCACGCCATCGACCGCGTGCTGCTGCCGCCGCTGAACTGAAGCACGGACGCAGAGCGTTCGCTCCAGCGAGCGGGTCGCGCGAAGAGCGCGGCTCGCTCGCTTCGCTTTCCGCCGGGTGTGTGGCGGCGCGGGCCGTGCCCGGGCACGGGGCGTAGCGGCGGCTGACATCAAGGAGGACGCTCGTGCAGCCGCAGGCCAGATCGCAGCGGGATTTCGTGAAAGACGGGCCGCGGGCCGCGCAAGAGCACTTCGGGGCGCGCCTTCGAGCGCTGGCTCGACCTGCGCAGCCCCGTTTCCGTCTCCACCACCTCCTGCTCAACCACCCTCGATGCTCTCCGCGCTCCTCGTCGCCCTATCCCTGGCCCCTACCCCCGACGCCATCGGCCTCACCAGCGGCGGCGACCTCTACAGCATCCGCACGACGCTCGGGACCACGCAGCTCGTCGGCAACCTCGGCTTCTCGAACGTGTTCGCCATGGCGAGCGCGGAGGACGGAAGCCTGTGGACGATCTCTGGCGTCGCGCCGAGTCCCGTGCGGCTGCTCTCGATCGATCGCACGACCGGCGACGGAACGGTGGCCGCCACGCTGCCGATCAACGGCTCGGTGCGCGGCATGGCCTTCGACTTCGACGGCTCGCTCAAGCTCATCGTGCGCTCGACCTCGCTGGGCGTGGCGGACACGCTGGTGAGACTCGACATGGAGAGCTTCAACCTCTCCACGGTCGGCAGCACCACCGTGCGCGGCATCGAGGGGCTGTGCCTGGCGCCCGAAGGCACGCTGTACGCCTGGGACGCCGGAATCGGCGGCCTCAGCGGCTTGGGGCTAGTGCAACTGCGCTCGGACGGCGTGGCCATCGACGTGAGCGGCGTGATCGGAGACACGCAGATCCAGTCGCTGGGGATCAACGAGTTCGGCGACCTCCGCGGCATTGGCCGCCAGGTCTTCAACGTCGATCGCATCAGCGGCGTCAAGTCCTCGCTCACGGCCGATCTGGGCCTGGACTTCATCGGACTCGAGTTCGTCGACGGCATGACGCACCTGAACGGCGCGCTCGCGATCGAGGCCGACGGAACGGTGTCGCGCGTGAACTCCCTCACCGGCGCGACGCGCGTGATCGGCAACGCCGGGGCCACCGGCTTCGTCGGTCTGGCATCGCGAAGTCAGGGCGCGGAGTACTGGGCGGCGCGCGAGAGCGCTGGCGCCACCGAGTTCTGGCGCATCGACCCGCGCACCGGCGTCGGGAGTTTCTTCTTCCCCGCCGCGATCAGCGCGATCCGCGGGATGTACATGCTCAGCTCGGGCGTGATGGAAGTGATCTCCGATGGCGGCGGCTCGAACTCCGATCGGCTGCACTCGATCAACGTGGTGGCGCAGACCGTGACGCAGCAGGGCTTGTTCTCGCCTTCGCTCTCGATCGGCGCGGCGTCGGCCGGTCCGCTGAGCCTGCGCATCGCCTGGGACACGCAACTGGGACTGCTGTCGTTCGTCGCGGGCGGTCAGCACTCGATCATCGCGCAAAGCGCGGGGACGCCCTTGAACGCGATCGCGCACGACGCCTTCGGCCGCCTGTTCGGCGCTGGCGACCACCTCTATCGGATCAACATCCCGACCGGCGCGCGCACCCAGGTGGGCCTCACGCCGCTTTCCGACTTCGCCGGCTTCACGTTCTTCCGTAACTTGGTTTTCCCGCAGGTGCAGACCTACTGCACGGCGCAGACCACATCGAGCGGCTGCACGCCGTTCATCAGTCAACTGTTCAGCTACAACGTGCCGAGCCTCTCTGCGGGCGCCGGCTTCAACGTGCGCGTGAGCAACGTGCCCCGCGACAAGCCCGGCCTGTTCTTCTACGGCGTGAACGGTCGCTCAGCCTCGCCGTTCCTGGGCGGCTTCCTGTGCGTGCAGCCGCCGCTGCGCCGCACGCCGCTGCGAACGACCACCAACCCGGCCGCCCCCTGCGGCGGATTCATGTCGATGGACTTCAACGCGCACGTGGCGAGCAGCTTCGATCCCGCGCTCGAGGTGGGCACGACGGTCGGCGTCCAGGCCTGGATCCGCGATCCTGATGCGCCCTCGACGACCAACCTCAGCGGAGCGATCGAGTTCGTGATGTGCCCCTAGCCCGACCTATTCATGAACCGCGTAGCGAAAACGTCGGAGCGCCTGTCCTGCAAGGTTCTTCGGCGGGCGCCGCCGGAAGCGACCTGCAAGGTCGCTGAGGACGCCGCACGTCGAAGAAAACG
>WYBT01000044.1 GCA_011525785.1 Planctomycetaceae bacterium | reverse complement strand
TTTTCTTCGACGTGCGGCGTCCTCAGCGACCTTGCAGGTCGCTTCCGGCGGCGCCCGCCGAAGAACCTTGCAGGACAGGCGCTCCGACGTTTTCGCTACGCGGTTCATGAATAGGTCGGGCTAAGCGTGCTCGCGCGCATTTTCACGGGAGTCCATCACCATGGCTGAAGTCGACTGGGGCAACGAAGCGAGCGAAGCGCCGAAGAAGAAGAGCCGTGTGCCCAAGTGGGCCTGGTTCTGCGGCGGCGGCTGTCTGCTCGCGCTCGTCGTGGCGGGCGTGCTCGCCGCATTGGTCGCAACGAACGTGAGCGAGATGTTCGACGAAGGCAAGCAGCTCGAAGAGCTGCGCGCAGTGTTGCCCTTCGAGAGTCTGCCGGAGGGTCACCAAATCGTCGGGACCGGCGCGCTCACGGGCTTCATTCCCGGCGTCGAGGACGCCTGGACCATTCGCATCGGCGGAGAGCGTCTGCAAGTGGAGATCACTCAGTACGCGCCTTCCGCAGCGGGCGAGTTGCGCGACAGCATCGCTTCGGGGGAACTGGACGCCAGCGCCGATCAGCAGTTCGGATCGCTCGGCATCTTCGAGAGCGCGCACGGCGAGTTGGAGGTTCAGGGCCGCAAGTTGCCCTGGATGCGCTTCCAGACCTTCAAGCCGACGGCTGAGTCGAGCGAAACCGCTCCGGCCGAGTCCGACACCAACGAGCAAGCGGACGACTCGAAGCCCTCCAGCTTCGCGGACGCGGTCTCGATGCGTGTGATGATGGTCGACCTGACGCGCGAAGGGGAAGCAGGCGGGCTTGTGTTGCAGTTCCAGCGCCAGGGCAAGGGACCGCCGGTCGAGCCCAGCGAGGTGATCGAGTTCCTCGCGCCGTTCAAGATCGGCGAGCAGCCCAAGGCCGCTGAGCAGCCCAAGGCCGGCGAGCAGCCCAAGAGCGGCGAGCAGCGATGAACGCGAGCGCCGCGCTGGCCGGGGACGCAAAGCCGACGCACGCGCGCACGACGCACGTGCTGGGCGCGTTGGGCGCGCTCGCGTTGCTCGTCGCATCGCTGTGGTGGATGGCGACGACGCGCGCGCAAGCGCTCGATCCGGGCGCAGCTTTCGAAGAGCGCTTCGAGCCGCGCGAGCTGCCGGCGGGCTGGAAGCTCGCGCAAGCCCAGGAACTCGCGCGCGGCGATGTCGTGCTCGTCTTCGAGCGCGAGGGCCTCGCGCCCGAGCCGCCCAAGGCCGAAGCGCCCAAGCGCGTCGAGGGCAGCGAGCAGCCGCGCTTCGACTGGAGCCGCGTCGAGTGGGGCCAGAGCGGCGCCGCACCGCGCGAGATCGCGCTCATCGACCTGCCGCTGCACAGCGCCAAGGACGACCTCGAGCGCCTCGTCCGCGGCGGCTACGAGTTCAACGGCGAGTGGAACTCGATTCCCTCCGAGGGCGGCAAGCGCATCCTGCGCCGCGATCTCGTTCCCTGGGGCGAGCTGGAGTGCGCCGCCGTGCTCGAACGCGAGTTCGAAGCCGGCGGCACGTTCCGCGACGTGGTGCGCGTCAACCTCAGCCGCGCCGGCCAGCCGCGTTTGCTCTCGGCGCGCTTCGGTCGCGGCTTCGCCGGTTCGTTCGAGCCGGTGGCCGAGTTCCTGGCCGCGCTCGAGCCGCGCTAGGCCGCACCTCTCCCTCCTCCGATCGCACCGCATCCACAGCCATGATCCTCAGCACCACTCCCACGCTCGAAGGCCGCCCGATCCGTCAGTACCTGGGTGTCGTGACCGGCGAGGCCGTGCTCGGCGCCAACGTCTTCAAGGACATGTTCGCCAACGTGCGCGACATCGTCGGCGGCCGCTCGGCCACCTACGAGCGCGAGCTGGCGAGCGCGCGGAAGATGGCGCTCGACGAGCTGGCGCAGCGCGCGTCGGAGCTGGGCGGCAACGCCGTGGTCGGCATCGACCTCGACTACGAAGTGCTCGGCGCGGCCAACGGCATGCTGATGGTCAGCGCCAGCGGCACGGCCGTCGTCATCTGACGTTCGCGCGCGCGCTGTCGGGGTCGCTCGGCGCGAGCACCTCGGCGATGTGCACGACGCGCGCCTTCACGCCCAGGCGCGCGAGGCCCGACTCCCACTGCAGGTGGCAGCCGGGGTTGGCGGTGACGAGCGTGTCCGCGCCGCTCGCAGCGAAGGCGCGCGCCTTGGGCTCGAACACCGCCTGGCTGTCGCCCGGCCGCAAGAGTGAGTAGATGCCCGCCGAGCCGCAGCACGACTCGGCGTTCGCGAGCTCCACGCGCTCGGCGCCGCTCACGCGCGCCAGGAGCTCGCGCGGTTGCGAGCGGATCTGCTGGCCGTGGCACAGGTGGCAGGGATCGTCGTAGGTGAGCTTGCCCAGGCCCGGCGCGGCGTGCGGTCGCCAGTCGGCGGGCGCGTTCGCAGCGACGAACTCGCTGAAGTCGACCACGCGCTTGGAGAAGCGCTTCGCGCGCTCGCGCCAGGCCGGATCGTCTTCGAGCAACGTGCCGTAGGCCTTCATGTGCGCCCCGCAGCCCGCGCTGTTGACGACGATGGGCGCGTCGCCGAGGCGCTCGTAGCTCGCGATCGTCGTGCGGGCGAGCTCGCGCGCGCCCTCGAGTTCGCCGTTGTGCGCGTGCAGGGCGCCGCAACACACATGTCCGCGCGCCGTGCGGCACGCGTAGCCGATGTCGGCGAGCACCGCGGCGCTGGCGCGGTTCACGCGGCCGAACAGCTCGGGCATCACGCAGCCTTCGAGCAGCGCGACCTCGCCGCGCTGCGCGCCGCGCGCGGGAGTGCGCTCGGGCAGCGAACGGCGCTCGCTCGCCGGAGGAGCTGCAGGCATCGAGAGCAGCGCCTCCTTGCGCGCGCCGGCGAACTTCGCCGCCAGGCGCAACAGGCCGGTGCGCTGCGCGAAACGCAGCGCGGAGATCGAGAGCGAGAGCCAGAAGCGGCTGGGCAGCACGACTTGGAAACCGACCCAGCGTGCGAAGCGCTCGAGCGCGCCGCGCGGCGCAGCCTTGGCCGCGCCTGCGCGCGCGGTCTCCATCATCTCGCCGAAGCGCACGCCCGCGGGGCACACGCTCTCGCAGTGGCGGCACACCAGGCAATAGTCGAGCTCTTCGCGGTAGTGCGGGTCGCTGGCCTCGAGCTTGTTCTCGGCCACCGCGCGCATCAGGTAGATGCGGCCGCGCGGACTCGACGACTCGACGCCGGTGAGCTGGTAGGTCGGGCAGGTGCGCAGGCACAGACCGCAGTGGATGCAGTCCAGGCTCTTGACGTAATCGACCAGCGCGTTGGGCTCCATCACAGACCTCCCGCGAAGCGTCCGCGCGCGAAAACGCCGCGGGGATCGAGTTGCGAGCGCAACTCGCGCATCAGTTCGAGCCCGGGAAGCTCGTCGGCGAACGGATCGAGCCCGTTGAGCGCTTCGAGCGGCGCGTTCCGCACGTGGGCCGAACCGCCGTGCCGCGTCGCGACCGCGCGCGCGCGCCGCGCGAAGTCGCGCAGCAGCGCCGGTGCGACGTGCGGCGGCAGTCCCAGGTCGATGCGGGCTTCGAGCGGCTGAACGGCGACGTGGCGCGGCCACGTGGCCTCGCCGAGAAGCGCCAGCACGTCCGACAGCAGCTTGGAGAGCTGCGCCGGCTCGCACGCGAGCGCGAGCGAGGCCTGTGAACTCTCGCTGAAGCTCGTCGCGTCGCGCAGTGCGTCCGCGCTCGCGCGCGCAGCGACATCCTCTTGCACCTGCGCCCCGCGCCAGCTCGCACACAGCGCGGCGAGTTCGGCCTCGACCGCCGCGCGCTTGCCGAAGAGCCGCGCGTGCAGCGACCAAGGCGCGTCGCCCGCGGGCGTTGCGAGGCTCGCGAGCGTGATCGAAACGGCGCGCAGCGGCAGTGCGCGCGCGGCGCGGGCAAGTTCGAGGCCGTGGGCGAGATCGCGGGGCGAGAGCGTGATCCAGGCCTCGCGCTCTGGCGCGGGGAACAGGCGCAGCGCGATCTCGGTCAGCACGCACAGCGTGCCGTGCGAGCCCGTGTACAGCCGGTGCAGGTCGAAGCCGGTCACGTTCTTCACCAGCCGGCCGCCGCTGCGTGTGATGGTCCCATCGCCGAGCACGGCCTCGACGCCGAGCACGTGATGGCGCACGGGCCCGAAGCGCAGGCGGTCGATGCCCGATTGGCCCGCGGCGACGACGCCGCCGATCGTGCAGCTCGCAGGGCGCGCGACATCGGGCGTCAATCGGTGGCCGCCGCGCGAGACGCGTTCGTTTAGCTCCGCCATGCTCTCGCCCGCGCGCACGGCGAGCGTTCCGTCCGCGGGTTCGTGCGAGACCGCGCCGACCAGCCGGCGCGTCGAGAGCAGGAAGTCGACGCGCTCAGCTGCGCCGCACCATCCGAGTTTGGAGCCGAGCCCGATCGGCACGACGCGCAGCGAGTCGCGCGCGGCGAGCTTCAAGAGCTCGCTGACCTCGCCGACGCTTGCGGGACAGGCGAGCGGCGCCTCCGGCGCGTCGAAACGCGCGCGCTGGGCGGACACATGGGCCGCACCGACGATCTGCGCGAGCGCAGCGTTCACGCTCGTCGTGTTCACGCCTTCGGCCTCAGCGCGCCGCGCATCTCGCGGCAGGCGTGCACGGGGATCAACTTGCCCGGATTCATGCGCCGCTGCGGGTCCCAGGCGTCGCGCACCGCGCACATCGTGCGCAGGCTGGGTTCGTCGAAGACCTGCGTCATCGCGGCCTGCTTCTCGAGGCCCACGCCGTGCTCGCCGGTCAGCGAACCGCCGGCCTTGACCACCAGCTCCATGATCTCGTCGCCGGCTTCGAGCACGCGCCTCACCTCGTCGGGATTGCGGCGGTCGTAGCTGATGTTCGGATGCAGGTTGCCGTCGCCGGCGTGGAACACGTTGGAGAGCTTGAGGCCGCGTTCGTGCGCGATGCGCGTCGTGCCGAGCACGAGTTCGCGCAACTTCGTGCGCGGCACGACCACATCGGCGACGTACAAGTCCGGCGCGATGCGGCCCATCGCACCGAAGGCGCCCTTGCGGCCGGCCCACAGCTTCTTGCGCTCGTGCGCGTTGCGCGCGCGGCGCACGTCGATCGCGCCGCGGCGGCGCACGACGGCCAGGATCTCGTCGAGGCTGGAAGCGACCTCGGCCTCGCTGCCCTCGCACTCGATGAGCAGCACCGCCTCCGCGTCCTTGGGATAGCCGGCGGCGAAGATGCTGGCCTCGACCGCTTCGATCGTCAGTCGATCGAGGATCTCGAGCGCCACGGGCTCGTGGCCGGCGGCGATCACGTCGCTCACCGAATCGCAGGCGCCGTCGAGGTCCTTGAAGATCGCGAGCACCGTCTCGACCACCGGTTGGATCGGCATGAGCTGCACCACGATCTCGGTCGCGATGCCGAACATGCCTTCGCTGCCGACGAACAGCCCGAGCAGGTCGTAGCCGAGCGGATCGAGCTGCACGCGCGAGAGGTCGAGCACGCTGCCGTCGTGGCGCACGATCGTCAGGCCCAGCACGTGGCGGTTGGTCGAGCCGTACTTGAAGCAGTGCGGACCGCCCGAGTTCTCGCCGATGTTGCCGCCGATCGTGCAGGCGTGCTGGCTCGAAGGATCGGGCGCGTAGAACAGGCCATGCTGTTCGGCGGCGAAGCTCAAGTCGACGTTCACCAGCCCGGCCTGCACGCGCGCGGTGCGGTTCTCGACGTCGAGCGCGAGGATTTCGCGCATGCGCGCCAGGCCCACGATCGCGCCGCCCTCGACCGGCGTGGCGCCGCCCGACAGGCCCGTGCCCGCGCCGCGTCCGACGATCGGCACGCCTGCGCGGTGCAGCAGCGCCACGGCGCGCGCGCACTCGTCGGTGGTGCGCGGCAACACGACGCAGGCCGGGCGCTGTTGGAGCAGCGCGAGGCCGTCGCACTCGTACGAGAGCAGGCGCGTCGGATCGCTGATCAGCCCGGCCTCGCCGGTGACCGCGCGCAACTGCGCCAGGAGCGCTGCATCCACACCGGGCGTCACGGGTTCAAAAATCGATGCGCGCGAGGCGCCACCAGCCCAGTGCGAGCATCGCCACGATGAACAGAAGCGTCGTGCCGACCGACAGCGCGGCGTTGAAGCGCCAGGGCGCGTCCCAGCCGAACAAGCCGTCGTAGCTCTGGGCCTCCAGGCGCCGCGCCGTCGGCGCCTCGATCGTCCAGCCCGCGGCAAAGACGCGCGCGGCGTGCTCGTTCGCTGCATCCTCGGCCCACTTGGCCTCGGCGTCGTAGTCGATCAGCAAGAGCGTGTCGTCCAGCTGCGCGACCCACTTGCGGCGCAGACGCTCCTCCTCGCCGCGCTTCTCGCGCCACTCGAAGCGGTTGGCGCTCACGCCCGAGAGCGTGACGAGCTTGGCCTCGACGCCCAGGTCCTTGCGCAGCTGCTTGACGACATCGCTGCGCTTGCCCGCGCGCTCCACGCTCTCGCGCTTGAAGCGCCACGAGGCCTCGCCGCCGCCAGAAGGATGCGGCGCGATCCACGCCACGCCCTCGCGGTGGAACGAGCTGCGCACGTCGCGCGTGAAGCCCGACGGCGCCTCTGCGACGCTCAGGCCCAGCTCTTCGTCGCTGAACTCGGCTTCCTGGCGCTCGACGCGCTTGCGCAGCTTCTTGGCGATCAGCATTCCGTCCGAGGTCTTGGGCATCGCCAGGTGGTAGGCGTCGACGAACGTGTCGAGCGCCATCCCGGTCAAGTCGCGCTCGCGCGGTGCTTCCCCGCGCTCGACGCGCTGCGCCTCTTCGTGCTGCTGAACGGCGTGGCTCTCGTACCACACGCTCATCCCGCAGTTGAACGGCATGAACACGATCGTGAGCAGGATGGCGGCGATCGAGCTGCGCGTGAACACGCCGATCGTGCAGGAGATCGCGTGGAACACGGCGAAGCTGTAGACCAGCGTCGGGACGCTCCAGAGCAGGCCGAACTCGACGTAGTCCGAGGTGAGCCACAGCCCGACGAACATGCCGCCCACGAGCACAAGCGTCAGCAGGCCGACGAACACCAGGCCCGCGACGTAGCGCGAGAGTAGCAGCGCCAGGCGCGAGACGGGCTTGCTGAAGACCACGTCCGCGGCGCCGCGCTCGAGCATCTGCGGCACGAAGAAGGCGATGGCGGCGATGCCGAACAGCGTTCCGTACTGATCGGCGGCGTACAGCACGACGTCGACCAGGCTCTCGAGCAGTTTGAGGCGTTGCTCGGCGATGTCGGTGGGCGTGAGCGCGCGCGCGGCCGCGGCCGCGTCGGGCAACCAGTCGGCGTAGTCCCAGCGCCAGTAGCGCGCGATCCAGATGCCGTCCTCGCGGAAGCCGACCAGCAGCAGGAACAGCGCCGGCAAGAGGAACAGCACCGCGAGGATGCGGAAGCCGAGGTTGTCGACGACCTGGTAGTAGGCGTCGCGCAACAGCGAGCGGGCGATCGTTGTGTTCACGACGCGGCTCCCTGCTGGCCCGCCTTGACGAGCTGGATGAAGGCCTGCTCGAGGTTGAGCCGGCGCGCGAGCACGCCGCGGATCGAAACGCCCGCGGCGCGCAGCTTGTCGATGCACTGGTCGAGCTCGGCATCGCTGAGCTGCAGCTCGAAGCCGCTTGCGTGCGCCTCGAAGCCCGCGCCGAGGTCGCCGAGGATCACGCGCAAGTTCGGCGGCACGGGGTGCAGCTCGAAGCGGTAGCGACCGGTGCGCGGCGTGAGCTCGTCGATGGCGCCTTCGCGCACGACCTTGCCCTTGACCATGATCACGACGCGGTCGCAGATCAGCTCGACCTCGGCCAAGAGGTGCGAGTTGATGAACACCGTTGCGCCGCGCTCCTTGAGGCCCTGCACGATCTGCCGCACCGCAGCGCGACCGACCGGGTCCACGCCGTCGGTCGGTTCGTCGAGGATGATCACGTCGGGCTCGTGGATCATCGCCTGCGCGAGCCCGATGCGCTGCGTCATGCCCTTGGAGTACTCGCGGATCTTGCGCTTGGCGGCGTCGCGCATGCCGACCTGCTCGAGGATCTCCGGCACGCGCTTGCGCAACTGCTCGCGCTCGCAGCCGCACATCTGGCCGAACAGCTCGAGCATCTGCACGCCCGTGAGGTACGGCGGCAAGCGGTGACCTTCGGGCAAGTAGCCGACCTTGCGACGGACCGCCGGGTCGCCGACGGGCTGGCCCAGCAACTGAGCTGCGCCGCTCGTGCTGCGCGCCAGGCCCAGCAGCATCTTGACCAGCGTCGTCTTGCCGGCGCCGTTCGGCCCGAGCAGGCCGAACACTTGGCCGCGCGCCACTTCGAGCGTCACGCGGTCCACGGCGGTCACGCCTTCGGCGCCGAACAGGCCGCGGCCGTAGACCTTGCTGAGCTCGCGGACCGAGATGGCGGGGGAGGAGTTCATCGACGCAGCAGAGTAGCGCGCTCGCGCACCGCGGCGTTGCGCCGCGCTGAGGTGTTGGTCGGGGCGCAGTTCAGCGCGCGAGCATCGCGACGCGGGCCGCGCCGATCCAGCCCGCCGCGGGGCCCAGCGTGGCCCCGAGGAGCTTCACCGCCGGCGCGCGGCCGCCGTAGCTGCGCTCTTCCAGTCCCTCGCGGACGCCGCTCTGGAGCAGATCGAGCGCCGCGGAGAACCCGCCGCCGAACACGTACACGCGCAAGTCGAGCAGGCACAGCACCGGGCCCAGCCCGCGCCCCAGATCGCGTCCGATCTCGCGCAGGAGCGCCGACTCGGCCAGGGCGCCGGCGCGAGCGCGCTCGGTGAGCATCACGAGATCGCCGGGGGCGTCGGGCGGCAATTGCGCGGCGAGCGCGCGGCGTTTCGCGGCCGTGGCGGAAGCGAGCGTCTCGACGCAGCCGCGCTTGCCGCAGCCGCACGGCGGTCCAGCGGGATCGACGACGATGTGACCGACCTCGCCCGCCATGCCGGCGCCGGCGTAGAGCTCGCCGTTCAGGATCAGCCCGCCGCCGATGCCAGTTCCGAGCGTCACCATCAGCGCGTCGCGCTCGCCGCGGCCCGCGCCGAGCCACAGCTCGCCCACGGCCGCGGCGTTGGCGTCGTTTTCGACGTGAACGCGCTCGGGCGCGAGACCGACGCGCCGCGCGAGCTCGCCGCGCATGTCGAGGTCGACGAAGCCCGGCAGGTTGGGGCTCGCGATCAAGTGACCGCGGGGGCGGTCGAGCAGCCCGGGCACTCCGATTCCGAGCCGTTCACCGCCGCCGAGCTCGCGAAAGATCCCGGCCAGCGTGTCGAGCACCGCCGCCGGTCCGCGCGAGAAGCCGGGGTCGTAGTTGCGCTCTTGGAGGATGCGGCCGTCGTGGGTGACCACGCCAGCCTTGACGGACGTGCCGCCCAGATCGATGCCGACTTGATGCGCGTCGTGTGCGGAAGGCGCGGGAGACTCTTGTCGAGGCGTCGCCGGAGTGCTCATGAGAGCGCGCAGCGTATCAAGCGCCTGTTGCGCGCGGAGTTCACGTGCGGTGCGGCTCGACGATCAGTCCGAACCGTCTTCAGGGCCGGCTCGATGGCATCCATCCAACGAGCGCTCTGAGCGCATCACTCGTTCATGCTGAACGTCGCGGTCGCAGTGTGTCCGGTGTGTCGCCCGACGGTGACAGACAGCTTCTCGGTCTGCGGATCGACGTCGAACGTCACTGTCGAGTTATTTGAGCCGCCGTGGGCGTCGACGCGCTGGTCGGCGCCGTTCCGCTCGACGACTACGACATTGGACGGCGTGACCGGAGCGCCTCCGGGCACAGTCTTCCCAGTCACGCTGACGGTCACGATCGGCGGCTCGCCGGGCGTCAGACACACTTCGACGGTCCAGTTGACGCGAGTCTGCTGATCGTCGAACAGCCGCGTCTGGACCTCCTTGGTCTTGCAGTCCGGACCAGGGCCAGCGCCGCAGGCGAACGGCGCGAAGAACAGCGCGAGCGTCGAACAGGCGACACTCGGATTCAGCCAGTTGTTTGCGAGCGACATGAGCGGGCTCCTGCAGTCGGTCAGGGACGATGAACTTCGTCGGATTGGGTGACACCCGTGCTGTCCGTCCATGTGGCCTTCACGCTGGTTGTCGACTCACTGACGAAGGCCGACAGGGTTGCGACTCGCAGGCCGTTGCGTTCGATGATCGAGCCGTTGGACATGCTGGCGACGAACTCGAGTGCGCCGTCGACGAAGAGCTCGGCCGATTGGAGATCGGCTGCCTCGTCGACGATCGTCACCACCAGTTGTTGCTCGCCGCTCGCGAGCATCAGTCCGGTCAGCGTGCCTTTGACGCGCCCGAGGCTCTGCATGATCGTGAACCCTGGCGGCGGAGGCAGGCCGGCCGTCAAGCGATCATCGAGCTCGACGATGGTGTCGAAGGGGATCTGGCTGGCATCCAGGTCGGAGCGCACCTCATAGGCGTGGCTGTCGTAGACCTTCCGCGACTCGACTTGCTGGAACCAACCGACCCGCCTGCCGTAGGCCGCCGACGTCGCGGCCAGTCCAAGCGCCGTCACACACAGGAGCACGATCTGGCGAGAATTCGGTCGTCGCATGGCTTGTCTCGATTTTGGGTTAGCAGGTGTCCGACGACTCTCGCGTCGGGCTGTCCCAGAGAGAGCCCGCGAGCGCGCTCAGTGGCCCTGCGAATGCTTGAAAACGTCGGCCGCAACGAAGCACAAGGGCGCGGAGAGGTTGCCGCTTCGGACTCGACAGGTACTCTCACATTCGAGGGAGGAGAGTCTGCGTTCTCGCCATGACGCAGGCCGACGCGTCCGAACATGAATGAGTCCATTCCCACGACCGCTGGCGTCGAGTCTGTCGACGCGCAGCGAACTGAGCGCCGACGCGAGCGATTCGAGGCTTGGAGTCCGGCTGTTGTCGCGCAACTCGATCGCTGGCTGCGCCGAGTCCTGCAGGCTCGCTTGCGCCTCGGCCGCGACGAGCTGGATGAGCTCGTGCAGGAGACCTGGGTGGCTGCGCTGCGGACTTGCCCGGCGGCGCCGCCGCCCAAGGCTTGGTTCTACGTGACCGCGGTGCGGCGGCAGCGGCGTTTGGCGGAGCGACGGAGCGCGACGCTCGATGACGTGTGGTTGGGGCAGGAGTGCGCGCCCGCGGAGTTCGAGCCCCAACGTCAGCTCGAGCTGCACGAGTTCGTCGATCGCGCCGGCGCTTGCCTCTCCGCGCTGGCGCCGTCCCAACGCGAGCTCGTCGCGCGGCATGCGCTCGCTGGCGAGCCCCTGCTGGGCGCGGCGCGGGCGTTGGGCTGCTCGCGCAAGTGGGCCCGGCTCGCTTTCGAGCGCGCTGCGGGCGGGCTGCGCTCGCACTTGCGCGACTGGTGCGGGTAACCCCCGGGCGCCGACTCCGCATGGACGCGGCCAGCTCGGCGCTGCACGCGGCGCGGGCGAGGAGTAACGTTCCAGCTCGATGAACCCGGCCGCACCCGATCCTGCCCCTTCAAAGTCCTCGCGCATCGTCGCTTGGGCCTTCGGAATCGGTCTGGTGGCGATGTTCGTGGGCGTCGCGCTGTTCACCATGTGGCGCGCGGCGCGCGAGAGTGGCCAGGACGAGCGCGCCGCCGCCGCCCGCGCGGAGCTGGCGCCCGCGGCCGAGGCGTTGACGCGCGCCGTCGAGAGCGCGCAGACGCCGAGGGCGCCCGCGGAGACCTCGGCGCCGGTGCGGCGCTACGACATCGATCGCACGATCGCGGTCTTGAGCGAACTCGACACGGCCACGCAGGAGGCGCGCTCGGTGCGCGAGTGGGTCGATCGGCTCGCGCGCCAGGACTACGCCAACGTCGCGCCCAAGGCGCTCGAGGTCCGCCAGCGCACGCTCGAGTTGCTCGGGCGCCTGGCGGGCCAGCTCGACGCGCTCGACGACCACGACCAGACCTGGTCGACCTATCGCGCGGTGCTGCACGCGCTGAAGGCCGCCAACTCGGTGATCGTCGGCATGCCGGGCGGGCTGGGGAACGCGCCGCGCTCCGACCTGCGCGAGGCGGCGGCGCGCGAGCTGCAAAAGAGCCTCGCCGAGCGCGAACAACTGCTCGCGCGCGTGCGGCCGATCGAGGCCGAGTTGGTGCAGCTCGCCAACGAGTCGGCGCCGCTGTTCCGCGAACTGCTCGTGGAGTGGGAGCAGTTGTGCCTGACGCGGGACGCGGCCTATCTGGCCGCCGCACGACTGGATTGGGAGGCCTGCGCGCGCCACGCGCGAGCTGCGATCGCCGCAGCGCCGAGCGAGTCCGAGGCGCACCTGCTCGTCGCGCTCGCGCACGTCGAAGGCGGCGTCGCGTTGCCTCCGGAGGTCGCCGACCTGCGCCAGTACCTCGATCGCTTCATCGCCGCGCACCCCGATCAGGCCGCGCCGGCGTTGCTGCTGCGCGGAGTGTGGCGAGCGCGCGGCGGCGACCCCAGCGGCGCGCGCGAGGACCTGGAGCTGGCGTCGACACGCTATCCGCAGCAAGCGGCGCGACTGCGCGAGCGCTTCGACCCGTACAGCGCGCGCTCGTACCTGCGACAGACTTCGGCTGGGCGTTCGATCACCGGCATGTTCGAGGCCAGCATGCTCGGCGCCGGCTGGTTCAGCCCCGAGTTGCAGCTCGCGCGCACGCTGTTCGACGCGGGGGACCGCGAGGGCGGCAAGCGCCAGATCCGCGAGCACTTCCACCGCCGACGCGCCGACGGGCAGTGGAGTTTGGTGCTCTATGACCTGGAGTTCTGCGAGGGGCTGTTGCGCGAAGAGTTCGCCGCGCAATTCCCAGAAGTCTCGTACCTCGACCTCGTGATCGAGCGGCCAATGTTCGGCGACGACGTGGCGGTCTCGATCGCCAACCGCAGCGACGTCACGCTGCGCAACGCGGCGCTGGTCTTGTGTCTGCGCTTCGTCGACATGCACCCCGACGACTACATCGCGTTCGCGGTTGCGCCGACGCAGCCGGTGCTGCCGGCGCGGACCACGACCGCCTACGACTCGTTCGACGTGAGCGTGCCGTGGGGCGGCAAGACCAAGACCATCGATCAGTTGATCGAGCCGGTGCGCGCCATCCTGCTCACGGACGAGGCGGTCTTCCGTGTCGATACGATCCGCTACAAGAACGAGCGCATCCAGCGCTACACCAGCGATCCGAGCCTGCCGCGCGTGTCGCTTCCCGCGCGCCTCGAGCAGGCGCTCGAGCGCGTGCGCACGCAGCCGCAGCTCGTGACGCTGCGCACGGCCGGGCTCGTCTCGCAGGACGTGCGCGTGGAGCTGCCGCGCGAGTTCCTGGCGCTGGGGCCGCTGTTCCGGCTCGAGTTCGCGGGCCAGCGCTTCGACGAAGCCGAGGACCGCGGCGCGGTGCGCCACGTGCTCGAGGAGGAGCGCATCGCTCTCACCTTCAGCAACGCCGGCGTGCAGCTGGCGCTGAAGAAGCCCGACGAACTGCGGCTGGTCGCGCGCAGCCTCGCTCGCACGCTCGAACTGGTGTTCGTGCGCGGCGAGGGCGGCGAGTACGCGCTGGCGCGGGTCGAGTGACGGGCTGGGCCTGCGCCCAGGGAACACAACTCAGCGAACTCGCCCTAGCGAACGGCGCACGCCTCGCTCAGGCCGACTGCGAGCGCTTGGTGCGGCGCGTCACGCGCCGGTAGGCCTTGATGTACTCCTGCGCCGTCGCGTCCCAGGAAAAGTCCTGGCGCATGCAGCGCGTGACGACCGACTTCCAGGCCGCCTGATTCTTGTAGAGCTTGCGCGCCGCGTCGATCGCGCCCAGCACGCCCTCTCCGCTGTAGTTCGCGAAGGTGAAGCCGGTGCCCGCGCGCGCGTTGCGCTCGAGGTCGGTGACGTAGTCCTCGAGCCCGCCGTTGGCGTACACGATCGGCGCGGCTCCGTAGCGCATCCCGATGGCGCACAGCGCGTTGCCCGGGTGGTAGTGCGCGGGCAACAGCAACATGTCGGCTGCGGCCACGATCTGGTGCGCCAGGCCGAGCTGGTAGCCCTCGATCACGCGGCAGCGGCCGAAGAACGTGGTCTGGATGGTCTTGAGGCGCTCGTGGATGTCGGCCCGGCCGGCGCCCATCATCACCACCTCGACGCCCAGCTCGAGCACCGTGGTCAGCACCTCGGCCAGGATCTCGGCCCCCGAGTCGGCGTCGAAGCGCCCGATCATCGCCGCCAGCGGCGTGCGTGCGCCGCTCTCGAGCTTGAGCGTCTGCTGGAGCGTCGCCTTGCACTTGGCCTTGCCCGCCAGGGTCTTGTCCTTGTGCGAGAACGAGCGCGCGATCAGCGGGTCGTTGGCCGGGTCCCAGGCGCTGTAGTCGATGCCGCTGGTGATGCCGACCAACTCCTTCGAGCGCCGGCGGAAGACCTCTTCGAGGCCGTAGCCGCGGTCGAGCTTCTGGATGCGCTCAGCGTGGCCCGGGGAGTGCGTTCCGAGGATCGTCGCGAACTCCGCGCCGGCCTTGAGGAAGTTGACCTTGCCGTTGAGCTCGATCCCGCCGGTCGCCTGGAACACGCGGTAGGGGATCCCCAGCTGCGGCAGGATCTCGCGCTCGAAAGCGCCTTGGATGGCGAGGTTGTGGATCTGGAAGAAGGTCCCGGCCTTGGCCGCGGGGTGGTCGGGCCGCTTCTGTGCGTACTCGAGTTCCTGGAGCAAAGGCAGCAGGCCGCAGGTCCAGTCGAAGCAGTGCAGGACGTCCGGCTCGAAGCCGACCACGCCCAGGCTCTCGAGCACCGCGCGCGTGAACAGCACGTAGCGCCGCCAGTTGTCCGGGTAGGGCCCTTCGTCGCTCCCGTAGGGCTGCCGCGACCCGAAGAAGCGCGGGTTGTCGAACAGGTAGACCGGCACGCCGCCGACCTCGGCCTGGTGGATCTCGAAGCGCGTCTTGCCGTCGATGTCGGGCACGTCCACCAGACCCACGGGCTGCAGGTCGGGCAGGTGCGCCGAGTGGATCGGCTGCGTGAACGGGATGAACACGCGCGCGTCGGCGCCCGCGGCGCGAATCGCGCGGGGGAGGGCTGCGGCGATCTCGGCCAGTGGCGTCCGCCGCACGAGCGGGTCGAACTCCGGCGCTACGAAGGCGACCTTCACGCGTTGCCTCGCGGTTGATCGGGGCCTTGTTGGCTCATCCCTGCCTGCTGACGATTGAGCGGTTTCTCCAGTGTGGGGGCGATCCCGACGCCCGCCGTGCGGACCCTGGGGCCGCCGAGCGGGCTGGACGGCTCGATGCGCGCCGTCCAGTGCTGGGCGAAAACTAGGAAACCGCCGTGCCGAGGCGTACCCGGGACTGCTTAGATGTACGCAAGTTCTTGGCGCAAAGGATCTTGCGGACTGCAAGAAATTCGTCCACGGGCTTGTGACGCGCCTGTGGCAGGGCGCGCGTGGTCAGCCTGCGCCGGGCGGCACGAGGGCCAGCGCCTTGGGCAGCAGACGCTCCAGGCGGGCGATGCGTTCGGCGTTGGAGGGGTGGGTGGAGAAGTACTGCTCGAGGCCGCTGCCGGCGGCGCCGCCGCCCGAGAGCGCCGCCATCCGCTTCCAGAACTCACTCGCCTGGCGCGGGTCGTAGCCCGCCTTGGCCATGTACATCAGTCCGATCTCGTCGGCCTCGAGCTCGTTGTCGCGGCCCCAGGGCTTGAAGACCAGCAGGTCGGTCGCGAGCAGCAGGGCTTCTTGGTGCTTGGCGGCTGTCTCGAACTGGCTGGCCAGGATCGAGAGTCCGACGCTGCCCACTCCCTGGGTGGTCATCCGCTCCGTCCCGTGGCGCGCCACGGCGTGCGCGATCTCGTGCCCCAGCACGACCGCGAGCCCGGCGTCGTCCTGCGCCACGGGAAGGATCCCGGTGTAGACCGCGATCTTGCCGCCGGGCATGCACCAGGCGTTGACGGTCTTGGGGTCGTCGATGACGTTGAACTCCCACTCGAAGCCGGGGTCGTCGACCACCGGGATCAGGCGCTCGACCACGCGCTTGACCTGCGCGTACTGCGGCCCGGATGTGATGCGCTTGGACTGCGCCATCGCATCGGCGTAGGCCTCGCCGCCCAGCTGCTTGTCCTGCTCCAGGGAGAACATGTTGAACTGACGGCGGCCGGTGACGGCCACGGTCTGGCAGCTCGGCGCGAGCGCGCACACGAGCGCCGCCAGCGCACACCACGCGGCCAGCAGGCGTCGCGCCCCGCGATACACTCCGCGCACCCCGTCTCCCTGCGCCAAGTTCCACGCCATCGCGATGCCCTCCGACTCGAAGTTGACCGACCTCACCCTGAACGCCTTCGCGGCCGCGTTGGCCGAGAAGACGCCCACGCCCGGCGGCGGCAGCCTCGCTGCGTACGTCGTCGCCTGCGGCGCTGCGACGGTGAGTATGGCGTGCCGCTTCACCAGCGGCGAGAAGTACGCCGCGGTCGAGGCCGCCATGGCCTCGCGCGCGACGCGGCTCGACGCGCTGCGGGCGCAGGCGCTGGGCTTCGTCGACGCCGACAGCGCGGCCTACGAGCGGGTGACGGCGGCCTTCGGCGCGCCCAAGGCGACCGACGAGCAGAAGGCCGCCCGCACCGCCGGCATCCAGGCCGCGATGAAGGGCGCGCTCGAGGTCCCGCTCGAGACCATGCGCGCGGCGGCGGACGTGCTCGAGCTGGCGGCCGAATGCGCTGCGCAGATCAATCCCAACCTCGCCAGCGACCTGGGCAGCGGCGTCGCCTGCTGCGTCGCAGGGCTCGAAGCCGCGCAGGCCAACGTCGCGATCAACGCCGCCTCGATCAAGGACGCGACCTACGTCGCCGCCAGGCGCGCCGATGCCGCCGCGCTGCGCCAGCGCGCTTCGACTGCGGCCGAGCGGGCCCGCGCCGCGCTCGCCTCCACGCTCACCGCCTGAAACCACCGACAGCGACGCACCCGCACCGCACCCGCGCCTCAACCATGATCAAGCTGGTCCTGCTCCGTCACGGCGAAAGCCAGTGGAACCGCGAGAATCGCTTCACCGGCTGGAAGGACGTGCCGCTGTCGGAGAAGGGCGTCGCGGAGGCGCGCGAGGCCGGCAAGCGCCTGCGCGAGGCCGGCTACGGCTTCGACCTAGCCTTCACCTCGTACTTGCGTCGCGCGATCACGACGCTGAACCTGGCGCTGGACGAGCTGGACCTGCACTGGATCCCGGTCGAGAAGGACTGGCGCTTGAACGAGCGCCACTACGGCGCGCTGACGGGGCTCGACAAGGCCGAGACCGCCGCGCGCCACGGCGAGGCGCAGGTGCTCGTCTGGCGGCGCAGCTATGACATCCCGCCGCCGGCGAACGAGCGCGGGGACCCGGGCAATCCCGCCAACGATCCGCGCTACGCCAAGCTGTCCGAGCGCGAGCGCCCGCTGACCGAGTCGCTCAAGGACACGGTCGCGCGCGTCGTGCCCTACTGGGACGCGGTGCTCGCGCCCCGCGTGCGCGCTGGCCAGCGCTTGATCATCGCGGCCCACGGCAATTCGCTGCGCGCACTGGTCAAGCACCTCGACGCGGTCGCCGACGACAAGATCGTCGCGCTCAACATCCCCACCGGCATCCCGCTGGTGTACGAGCTCGACACGGCGCTGCGGCCCCTCAAGAGCTACTACTTGGCTTCGGACAGCGAGATCGCCGCCGCGCAGCACGCCGTAGCGTCGCAGGGTAAGGCAGCGGCGCAGGGCAAGGCCAAATAACGCGCCCTGCGGCCGCCAGGACGGGTCAGCGACCGCAGCTCTCGGGCGACTCGCGCACGAAGTGCGCTTCGAAGGTCTGCAGGTAGCCGCGCAGGTGCTTTTCGACCCGGTCGAGCGCGAGCAGGTTGCGGTCGTGCTGCGAGGCCACCTTGGCGGCCTGCGCGTCGCGCAGCACCTGCGCGTGCGCCAGGGCCCCGATCGACTCCAGCGCGCGGACCGTGGCGTTGATGGTCTTCTTGTCGCGGTCGGCGAAGAAGCGCGCGTGGCCCTTCGAGCGCGCCTCGTTGTCGTAGTGGTGCGCCAGCCAGGCGATGCGCTGGATCGAGGACAGATCGTCGGGGTCGGCGCCGTTCATCAGCTCGACGAACGCCTTCCACACGGCGTTGGTGTCCCACTTGCGGTCAGCGGCGGTGATCCAACGAATCGGGGGGGCTTTGGCCATGAGTCCTCTTCAGGGGGCGAACGGGCAGATCAGTCTCGCTCATCGAGCCACGCCATTTGAATGGCTTCGAGGATCTTCTCGTTCGACTTTCGCGGATCGTCCGCGAATCCGTGCAGCTCGGTCACCCAGCGGTGCAGTTCGGTGAAGCGCAGCTTGAGCACGTCCGCCTGCGGGTGCGCGGCCTCCAGCTCCTCCGCGATGCGCCGAATGTCGCTCCAGTGAATCTGGGTGCGGCCCAAGCTACACCTCTGAAAGTTTCTTGCCCGAGAGCGCCGACTTCGCCACCGAGTCCATCAGCAGCGCGGCCAGGGGCAGGGTGGCGCGCTCGAGCTCGTCGCGCACGCGCTGCAGGCTCGAGGTGTCCGGCAGCGGCCCCTGGAGCGCGGCGCGTCCCTTGACGAGCGCCTCCTCGATGTCGAGCCCGGTCTCGCGGTCCAGTCCGGCGCCCGCGTGCGTCAGGCCGCGCTCGGTGGCGCGCACCATCACGCCGATCTCCGTGCGCAGGTCGGCGGCGCGCCGCGCGTCGAAGTCGTCGCGCGCGTGGCGGTAGGCGGCGTTGAGCATGCCCTCGACCTGCTCGTCGGTCAGGCCGTTCATGGGCTGCACCTCGATGCGTGCGCTCTTGCCGGTCGACTCCTCTTTGGCCGTGACCGTGAGCATCCCGTTGGCGTCGATGTGGAAGCGCACCGCGACCTTGGGCATGCCCGCGGGCATGGGCGGGATGCCGCTCAGCTTGAAGCGCCCCAGCGTGCGGCAGTCCTTGGCCAGCTCGCGCTCGCCCTGGACGATGTGGAACTCGATCCCGGTCTGGCTGTCGGCGTAGGTGGTGAAGCCCTCGGTCGCCTGACAGGGGATGGTCGAGTTGCGGTTGATGATCTTGGCCACCGCGCCGCCCATGGTTTCCAGGCCCAGCGAGAGCGGAGTGACGTCCATCAGCAGCACTTCGCGCGTGCCGCCCATCAGCACGTGCGCCTGCACGGCTGCGCCGAGCGCCACCACCTCGTCGGGGTTGAGCTCGACGTGCGGCTTGCGGTTGAAGAAGCGCTCGACGCGCTCACGCACGGCGGGGATGCGCGTCGAGCCGCCCACGAGCACGACCTCGTCGATCTGGGCCACCTTCAGCTTCGCGTCGGCGAGCGCGCGCTGGCAGGAGTGGATCGTGCGCTCGATCAGCGGCGCCCACAGCGCCTCGGCCTCGGCGCGCGTGAAGTTGCGCCGCCACTGCACGCCCGATTCGGGCATGGCGAGGTGCATGTAGGCCTCGGGCGCGCTCGACAGCTCGATCTTGCACTTCTCCGCCGCCAGGCGCAGGGACTGCAGGAAGGCGCGGTCCTCGAGCACGCTGGGCGCCAGCAGCGCGCTCAGCTCCCGGCGCGCCACTTCGACCAACATGCGGTCGAAGTCGTCGCCGCCCAGGTGCGTGTCGCCGTGCGTGGCGAGCACCTGGAACACGCCGTCCTCGATGGACAGGATCGACACGTCGAAGGTGCCGCCGCCCAGGTCGAACACCGCGACGGTGCCTTGCTTGCGCTGGTCGAGGCCGTAGGCGAGGCTCGCCGCGGTCGGCTCGTTGATGATGCGCAGCACGTCGAGCCCGGCGATGCGCGCCGCATCGCGCGTGGCCTGGCGCTGCGCCTCGTCGAAGTACGCGGGCACGGTGATCACGACCTTGGTGACCTCGATGCCGCCCAGCGCCTTGCACGCCTGGTCGTGCACCTTCATCAGGATCAGCGCCGAGAGCTCCTGCGGCGTGAACTTGCGGCCGCGCATCTCGAACTGCACGACGCCGTTTTCGTTCTCGCTCAGCGCGCAGGGCACGCTGGCGGCGTCCTCGCGCGTCTCCGCCAGACCGCGCCCCATGAAGCGCTTGATCGACATCAGCGTGTGCGCGGGATCGACGAGCGCCAGCTCGCGCGCGCGCCGCCCGACGGCGGGCATGCCCTTCTCGGGGAAGTGGATCGCGCTCGGCACGTAGCCCGAGTCGCCCTCGGGGTGCAGCACGATCGGGCGGCCGTCCTTCCACATCGCGCCCAGCGAGTTGGTGGTGCCCAGGTCGATGCCCAGCGCAATGTTCTGCGCCGCGTTGTTGAGGACGTTGAGTTCGATGAAGCCCATGGCAGGCGGAGGTGAGTCGGCGCGTCAGGCGCGCGGGGAATGCGTATCGAGCTCGAGCGCCTCGACCTGGGCCAGGGCGTTGTCGAGGTAGCGCAGCACGTTGAGTTGGGCGCGTGCTTCGCGCAACGCCGGCGAAGCCGGCTGCGGAAGCGGCTCGAGCACGCGCGCGAGCGCCGCGAGTGCTGCCGCGCGTTGGGCTTCGAGGTCGTTGCGCAGGGCTTCGAGGCGCGCGTGGTCGCGCGCGGCGTTGGCGCGCGCTTCCTCGAGCTGTTGGTTCCACTCCAAGACCTCCAGCAGGAAGGCCTTGGGCATCTCGCGCTGCTCGTTCTCGCTCGGTCCGCCCAGCGCGCGCACCAGCCAGTCGCCGCGCGCGGAAGCGTCGAGCAGCACGTCGCGGGCCCGGTTCAAGCGCGCGGTGTTGCGCTCGGCGAGCGCGCGCGTCGCTTCGTCGGCGGCGCCGAAGTAATCGGGGTGCAGGAGCCGCCCCAGGCGCAGCGCGCGCTTCTTCACGTCCGCCGCGTCGACGAAATACTGCGGCGCGAGCCCCAGCACCTCGAACGGGCCGGGCTCGCGCTCGGGCGCGGCCAGCGTGCCGCACGCGCTGCAGGCCAGCGGGAATTCGAGCGCCGCGCCGCAGGACGCGCAGCTCGTCGCGGCCTGGTTCACACCGAGAAGCTCTCGCCGCAGCCGCAGGTCTTGGCCGCGTTGGGATTGCCGAACTTGAAGCCGCGGCCCATCAGGTTGTCCTCGAAGTCGATCTGCGTGCCGTTCAAGTACAGGAAGCTCTTGGGGTCGCAGACCACGCGCACGCCCTCGATCTCGTAGATCTGGTCGGTCTCGGACACTTGGTCGTCGAAGCCGAGGGTGTACGAGAAGCCCGAACACCCGCCGCCCTTGACGCCCACGCGCAGCGCGGTGGCCTCGGGCAGCTTCTGTTCGGAGACGATGCGCTTGACTTCGCTGACAGCGCGTTCGGTGATGGCGATCATGGCTACTTCGAGGCCTCGTGGGCGCTCGCCTCGACGGTGTTCTTGGACTTGTAGTCGTTGACGGCCGCCTTGATGGCGTCCTCGGCCAGCACGCTGCAGTGGATCTTGACCGGCGGCAGCGAGAGCTCCTCGACGATCTGCGTGTTCTGGATGGCCAGCGCCTCGTCCAGCGTCTTGCCCTTGATCCATTCGGTGGCGAGCGAGCTCGAGGCGATCGCCGAGCCGCAGCCGAAGGTCTTGAACTTGGCGTCGACGATGCGGTCGCCTTCGACCTGGATCTGCAGCTTCATCACGTCGCCGCACTCGGGGGCGCCGACGACGCCCGTGCCAACCTGGGCCGAACTCTTGTCGAGCGACCCCACGTTGCGCGGGTTGTTGTAGTGATCGAGAACCTTGTTGCTGTAGGCCATGGCAGTGGTGTGAGTGCTGGGTGGTGTGCTTGGTGGTGCGGGCGGCGTCCGAATCGGATGGCTCTGTGCTAAGCGTCCGGGGCTCAGTGCGAGGCGGCCTGCCACTTGACGGTCTTGAGGTCGATGCCCTCTTGCGCCATCTCGTAGAGCGGCGAGAGCTCGCGCAGGCGCTTGACGGCGGCGATGACCTGGTCGGCGGCGAAGTCGACCTCTTCCCTTGTGGTGAAGCGCCCGACGCCGAAACGGATCGAGCTGTGGGCCAGGTCCTCGCCGACGTCCATCGCGCGCAGCACGTGGCTGGGCTCGAGGCTCGCCGAGGTGCAGGCCGAGCCGGAGGACACGGCCACGTCGCTGATGCCCATCAGCAGCGACTCGCCCTCGACGAAGGCGAAGCTGACGTTGAGGTTGTTGGGCAGGCGGTGTTCGCGGTTGCCGTTCAAGTGCACGAAGTCGAGCTCGCTGAAGATGCGCTTCTCGAGGTGGTCGCGCAGCTCGGCGCAGCGCTTGGCTTCGCTCTCGAGTTCGACGCGCGCCAGTTCGCAGGCCTTGCCCAGCCCGACGATGCCCGGGACGTTGAGCGTGCCCGAGCGCATGCCGCGTTCGTGCCCGCCGCCGTCCATCTGCGCCACCAGCCGCACGCGCGGGCTCTTGCGGCGCACGTAGAGCACGCCGACGCCCTTGGGGCCGTAGATCTTGTGGCCCGACAGGCACAGCATGTCGACGTGGTCGGCTTCGACGTCGACCGGGATCTTGCCCGCGGCCTGCGTCGCGTCGGTGAACAGCAGCACGCCCTTCTCGTGGCACAGCGCGCCGATCTCGCGGATCGGGTTGAGCGTGCCCACTTCGTTGTTGGCCCACATCAGCGCGACCAGGATCGTGTCGGGCCGCAGCGCGGCGGCGACCTGCTCGAGGCTCACGCGACCGCTCTTGTCGGGCTGCAGGTAGGTGACTTCGAAGCCCTGCTGCTCGAGGTGCTTGCACACGTCGAGCACGGCCTTGTGCTCGGCCTGGCAGGTGATGATGTGCTTGCCCTTGTCGGAGTACATCTCCGCCGCGCCCTTGAGCGCGAGGTTGATGCTCTCGGTCGAGCCCGAGGTGAGCACGATCTCCTTGGGGTTCGCGCCGAGCAGCGCGGCGATCTGCTCGCGCGAGCGCTCGACGGCCTCTTCCGCCGCCCAGCCGTACTTGTGGTTGCGGCTGGCGGCGTTGCCGTAATGCTCGGTGAAGTAGGGGAGCATCGCCTCCACGACGCGCGGGTCGCAGGGGGTCGTGGCCTGGTAGTCGAGGTAGATCGGGAGCTTCATGGTGGTTGGTCGCTGGGCGGGGGCGGTTGTGCGGTCAGCGGGCGTGCGCGGCGCGCGGCGCGTAGTGGGCCTGGGTCGCCGGCGGCAGCAGGGAGCGCAGGCTGGTGTGTTCGAGCAGGCCCCACAGCTGCTCGCGCACGCGGTGCACGGGCGAGCGGATGGGGCACACCGAGTGCACCTCGCAGCCGCCGCTCTTGAGCAGGATCGGGGACTCGCAGCTGGTCAGCGGGGGCGCGCCTTCGAGCGCCGTCACGATCTGGCCCAGGGTGATCGACTCGGGGGAGCGCGCCAGGACGTACCCGCCGGTCGGACCGCGCTGCGATTCGACCAGGTCGTTTTTCTGCAGCGCCTTGAGCACCTCGGCCACCAGGCGCCGCGGGATCGGATAGCGGTCGCAGATGTCACGCGCACTCACGAACGCACCCGCGTCCACCGCGCCGCGCTCGGCGATGTGGACCAGGGCGATCAGCCCGTATTCGGTGCGTTTGGTGAGTTGCAGCATGGCGGCGCGGGTGAGTCGATACCGCACTGTTTTGGTGCTAATTCAGCCCCGAAAAACGGCCGCCCGAGGCGGCCGGTGCGTCTGTCGACGTGCTCCAGAATAGGACGATCGGCCTCGCTCGGCCAGGATCGCGAGCGAAAATCTTCCGCGCACGGGAGGGTTTCGGCCGGCGGCTTCGCGGGGAGCGCGGGCGCTGCGGCCAGGGCCAGTGATGGGGCCAGTCACCGGGCCAGTCACCGGGCCAGCCCTGCCTCGATCGGGCGCTGCTGGGAGCGAGGCTGGAGTCGGCGCCGCCGGGTGGCCGTGCGCTCAAGCTGGCCGGGTCGCGGGTCGATGCACCTCGCCATGAGCGCCCCGACCCTGTGCATCCATTGTGGTTTGTCCGCCGGCGAGCCCCCGCGACTCAATCGACTGGAGGACGGACGGCCCTGTCCGGTCTGCGCCGAGCGCTTGCTGGCGCTGCTGCCCCCGCTCTTGCCGGCCCCGGCCCGAGTCGGGGAGGAGGCGCCCGAGGACGACTTCGAGGCCCCCGAGCCCGGATACGACGCCGCGGACTTCGACCAGCCCGCCTGATCTGAGCCCACGGCCTGCGCTACCCGCCCGCTGCGTCGCTCGCGGGCGTCAGGAGCGCACGCAGCTCGTCGGGGAGCATGCACACCGGGCGCTCCGGCCGGCGCAGGTCGATGCAGGCGAGCTCGGTGGTCCCATCGGCGAGCCGCGCGCCGTCGGCCGCGCGCGAAATGGCGTACTCGAACGAGACCGAGGCGCCGCCCACGCGCTCGATGCGCGTGCGCACGAGGAGCTGCTCGGCGTAGCGCGCCGGCGCGCGGAAGCGCAGACCGGCTTTGCGCACCACCAGTCCGAACCCGCGCCGTTCGAGTTCGGCGTAGGGCAAGCCCAGGGCGTCCATCAGGCGCGTGCGCCCCTCCTCGAAGTACACGAGGTAGTTGGCGTGGTAGACCACGCCCATCTGGTCCGTCTCGCCGTAGCGCACGACCAGCGAGTGCTCGTTCCAGCCCGACGAGAGCGCCTGCTCCGGTTCCATCGTCGGACAGCCTACGCCATCGCCGGCGCGCACCGAACCTCGCGGAGCGCTGCTCCAACTCGGGGCCGCTGCGCGTAGGATTCGCGCGCCTTGTCCGCGGCTACCCACAACCTCCAACAGGCCGGCGGCGCCAACGCTGGCGTCGCGGCGGTGCTGACCTGGTTCCTCCCCGGCGCCGGTCACCTGTACCTGGGGCGCGGCCTGCACGCGCTGGTGGTGTTCGCGCTGGTCGAAGGGCTGTACTTCGCGGGCCTGCGCCTCTCGGCGGGCATGACCTTCGAGTTCCTCGACGCCGAGCTGCGCACCGCGGTTGCGCCGCTGCTCTCACCCGAGGCCGGGAACCTCGGCGGCATGCTCTGGCAGCTCAAGAACTTTGGCTTCGGCACGGGGCAGATGCGGCCCTGGCCCGAGCACATGGTCCTGGGCAGCGCGCTCAGCGCGACCAGCGGCGTGCTCAACGCGGTCGCCATGGCGCATGCGCACACGCTGGCCCGCGTCGCGGCGCCGGCCGACGCGGCCAGGCCGGTGCTGCCCGTGCTGCTCACTTGGGTCTGTCCCGGCCTGGGCCACCTTCGCCAGGGACGCACGGCGCGCGGCTTGATCGTGTTCGCGCTGTTGGTCGGACTGTTCGCGCTCGGCAGCGTGCTCGCGGAGGGTTCGAACCTTTCGCGCGAGCGGCACTTCTACTACTGGGCGGGCCAGTTCCTGCTCGGCGGGCCGGCGCTGATCGCCGAGGCGCTGTTCGGCTCGATGCGCGTGACGCGCGACATCCCGTACGTCGAAGCCGGCCTGGTCTTCGGCTGCGTCGCCGGACTGCTCAACGTTCTGGCGATGATCGACGTGTACGGCTACGGCGAGGCCAAGCTCTTCGGCTGGCCGCTCAAGCACCACGAGAGCAAGTCCGAACGCGCTGCCGCTGGCGATGCCGCGAGCCCGTCCGAGACTCCCAAGTCCACCGATTTGCCCAAGCTGGGCGAGATCAGCGCCTAGCCCCAGCCGCCGCGCCGTGAACGAGCCCGCCACCACCGACGCCTTCGTGCACCTGATCCTGTTCCTGGCGATCTCGCTGGGGATCGTGACCATGGGCGTCTTCTACTCGGAGGCCGACGACGCCGCCGCGCGCGCTGTCTGGCCCAAGCGGATGTTCACGTTCCTCGTGGGCTGCGCCGTGCTGGTGGTCGTGATGCTGGTGTGCGAGCACACCTTCGCCGCCCTGGGCTGACGGGCTCGGTGTCGGTGGGCCCGGTATCGGCGGGCTCGGTATCGGCGGGCTCGGTGTCGAGCGACGGTGCGATGCGTGCGGCGCCGTATCTCGCCGCGACGTTCGCCTCGCCGCGCGCCTTGACGTGCTCGCTGATCGCGGGGCTGCGCCCGCCTTCAGGTGAGTCGATACAGACCTCCTGCGCCGCGCGCTGCGGCGCCTCGCAGCTCGAGCTCGACCAGCTCGGTCAGTACGTCGGCCAGGTCCAGCTCCAGCCGCTCGGCCAGTTCGTCGGCGCTCAGCGTCTCGCCGACCAGCGCTCGCAGCACGCGCGCCGACATGTCATCGCCCTGGGCAGCGGGGTGCGGCGGCGTTGCAGCGCGCGCGGCATCGGCGGCGATCAACCCCAGCTCGGCCAGCACCTCCTCAGGGTCCTCCACCAGGCTCGCGCCCTCGCGGATCAGCTTGTGGCAGCCGCGCGCCATCGGGTGGTCGACACGCCCGGGCAGCGCGAACACTGCGCGGCCCTGATCCGCCGCCCAGCGCGCCGTGATGAGCGAGCCCGAGGCCGCCGCCGCCTCGATCACCACCACCGCCACGCACAGTCCGGAGATCACGCGGTTGCGCAGCGGGAAGTTGCGCCGCAGCGGCGGGGCGCCGGGCTCGAATTCGCTGAGCAGCAAGCCCTCGCGCGCCATGCGCTCGGCCAGGGGGCCCGCGGGCCAGGGCCGGTCGACGCCGCAGCCCAGCACGCCGATCGTCGCGCCGCACACCTCCAGCGCGGCTTCGTGCGCCGCGTGGTCGACGCCGCGCGCCAGTCCGCTCACCACCACGGCTCCGTGTTCAGCGAGCGCACGTGCGAAGCGCCGCGCCTGTGCTTCGCCGTAAGCCGTCGGCGCGCGCGCCCCGACGATCGCCACCTTCGGCTCTCGCCCGAGCAACTCGACCGCGCCGCGCAGCCACAACTGCTCCGGCGGGGCTTCGATCTCGCGCAGGGCCGCGGGCCAGTCCGCGTTCGCGGGGTTGAGGTGCAGCTTCGGCCTGTCGCTGTTGATGCGCGCCACGCAGAGCAGACTGCGCGAGCGCGCCCGAGGTTTCAGTCCGCTGCGATTTCCCCGATCTCCAGGCGTGGCGCGCGCCCCGCGTCGAAGGGCGGCTCGCTTCCGGGTCGCGCGCGCAGGAGCGGGGCGAAGCTCGCCTGCATCGCCGCGAGGAAGCGCGTCAGGTCGACGCCGCGGTGCGCCGGCAGGTACGGACCGAGGTACTGGCGGTGACCGCTGTAGAGCTTGCGCGCGCCGTCGGGATTGCCGAGCTGGTAGTGGTGCAGCGCGATGCAGGCCTGGATCAGGCCCTTGAAGAAGTCCGAGTCGTGTTGGGCGGCCGCGTCCCACTGTTCGTCGAGCACCTCGTGCGCCTCGTGGTACTCGCCGCCGTTGAACAGCTCGGCGGCGCGGCGCAGCGCGGCCTCGATCGTCCGCGCGTCGTTCACTTGCCGCTCTCGGGGTCGTCGCCGCGCTCGCCGCGCTTCTTGGCCCGCGCGCGGACGTACTCCAGACCCCAGTACGCGTTCCAGCGGGTGAGCATGTCCTGGGGCAGCGCCGGCATCTGCGCCGGGATCTGGATGCGCTGCTTGTTGTCGTTCCACCACTTCATCCAGGCGTCCTGCGAGAGCCCCTGGTCGACGCCGGTGATCACGATCAGCGCCAGGCGGAAGGTCGGCATGTGGTCCTGCACCTGCGGCCGCGAGGCCGTGCGCATCATGCCGATGATCTCCTCCAGCGCGCGCTGCGAGCGGATGTTGGCGAGCGCGAAGACCTGCGCCTCGAGCACGCGGCCGTTGGGGTGGCGGAAGGGATCGTCGACGAGCAGCGGGATCGAGCTCGGGCTCTGGTGCTGGCCGACGCACTTGGTGAGCTTGATGCGCTCCTCGAGCTCCTTGCCGCTCTTCAGCTCGCGCTTGAGCGCCTCTTGGAGCGCCGCCAGCGCATCGGCGTGCCGCGCGAAGCGCAGCGCCTGACCGGCGGCGTCGCGCACGGACACGTCCGGGTCCTTGAGTCCCTTGGCGAACCAGGCGATCACCGCGGGGTCGACGACCTCCTGGTGCTCGACGACGGCGGCCGCGCGCTCCTTGGCCGCGCCCTTCTCGAAGGCCAGCTTGAGCGCGGCGACGGCCTGTTCGACTCGCGCCCGCTCGAGCGGCGCCGGCTCGCGCGTCTGCGCGGGAAGCAGCGAGAGTGCAACCAAGGCGAGGGCGTGGAGCATGGCGGTATCGGTCGCATCCGGCGGCCGTCGCGCCCCATCGTACGTCCTGGCCGCGCGCCGCGTCGCGCCCCGTCGTGCCTGCGGCCGCTCGCGCGATGTACGATCGCCCCGATGGCTTCGTTCGCGCTCCACGCTGCGTTCCTGATCGCCGCTCTGGCCACGCCGCTGCCCGCGCAGGACTCACCGCTCGTCCGGCAGCAGAACCCCGCGCCGGTGCGGCCGCCCTCGGAGGGCGATGTGCTCGTGGTCGACGGCGTGCCGATCTCGGGTGACGAGTACGCGCGCTGGATGCTCGACCTGTTCGGTTCGCGCATGTCCAAGCGCTTCGCCGAGCAGTGGCTCGTGCGCCAGACGGCCGCAGCGCGCGGTGTGGAGCTGCCTCCCAACGCCGTCGACGAGCGCATGGACGCCGAGATCGCCGAGCGCATCCGCGGCGCGTTCCTGGGCAAGCGCGAAGGCTGGCTGGCGGAGCTCGAGCGGCTGGAGTCGAGCGAGGGCGGCTACCGGCGCCGGCGCGGCGTCGAGCTCGAGCCGGACCTGATCGCGACCGAGTTGTGCAAGCTCGACCGCGTCGTGCCCGAAGAGCTGATCGTGCGCGACTGGGAGCACTTCTACGGGCCGGACGGACGCGAGTACACGCTCAGCGGCATCAAGATCGCCGTCGAGGTCGTGATGCCGCGCGACAAGCCCTCGCGCGAGGAGTACGAGCAAGCTCGCACGCGCGCCTTCGCCGAGCAGCTCGCGCGCGCCACCGCGGTCCGCGAGCGCCTGCTCGACGGCGCGGACTTCGCCCAGCTCGCGCGCGAGGTCAGCGACGACGCGCTCACCCGCGAACAGGGCGGGCGCTTCAGCGGCCAGTTTCGACCGCCGGGCTGGCACGAGTTGTTCGTCAAGACGCTCGCGACCGTGCCGGTGGGAGAGATCTCGCAACCGATCTACGCCAAGGGCGGCTACTGGATCGTCAAGATCGAGAACGTGGTGGTCACGCCGCTCGAGAGCGTGCGCGAGTCGCTGCGCCAGCGCTTGATCGAGCTGGGCCCCGAGTCCTTCGAAGTCGCCGCGACCTGGAGCGCGATCGTCAAGGACATGAAGGTCGAGATCCTGCCGGCCATGTACGAGAGCCCGAGCAGCTCGCCCGAGGACCACAAGCCCGTGATCGGCATGCTGATCAACGGCCAGCCGGTCGAGCGCGCGCAGTTCGCGCTGTGGCTCCTGCACTCGCGCGGCGAGCACTACGCGCGCGATTTCGCCGAGCACTACCTGGTCGAGCGCGAAGCCGCGTCGCGCGGCGTGCAGGTCAGCGAAGCCGAACTCGACGCGCGCCTCGCCGAGCACCAGCAGTGGCTGATCGAGCGCGGCTACAAGGGCAGTCGCGAGGCCTGGAAGCAGCAGCTCGAGGTCCAGGGCCGCGACGAGGCCGGTTGGGTGCGCGAGTGGCGGCGGCGCAAGCGCATCGATCTGCTCGCGGAGAAGTTGATGCTCTCCGAGCGGCGCGTCGACGACGAAGCGCTGCGCGAGCACTTCGAGCGCGCCTATGGCGAACGCGGGCAGTGGGTCGAGACGCGGCTCTTGCTCGTGGCCGTCGAGCCGCCGCACCTGGGCGAGAAGACCACGCGCGAGGAACTCGAACAGCGGCTCGTGGAGGCGCGCGATGCGGCGCTCGCCAAGACGCGCGGGCTGCGCCAGCGGCTGCTCGACGGCGAGGACTTCGCCACGCTCGCGCGAGCGGAGAGCAGCGACGAGGCGAGCAAGCTCCAGGGCGGGCGCATGGCCGGCCGCTTCCGCCCCGACCAGTGGCCCGAGGACGTCGCCAAGGCCGTGTTGGCGCTCGAGCCCGGCCAGATTTCCGAGCCGCTCGACACCGGACGAGGCCTGGCGCTGTTCGAAGTGCTCTCCGTGCGCGCCGTCGAGTTCGAGTCGGTCAAAGACGAGCTGCGCAACGAGATCTTGAACGAGCGCATCCCGCAGGGCGACCTCGCCGGCTATCGCAACGTGCTGTTCAAGCGCGCGCAGATGCAGGTGCGGCCGGACATGTACAAGTGAGCGGGCAGCCCATGAGTGTGTTCGCACAGCGAGCACGTGCACGAGTGCACGGCGCGCGGCGCCGCTCGTCGCGCCCCGCGCGGAGTGAGCTGCGCGCGTGAGCGCCGAACGCGAACTCGCGGGACGCACCGCGCTCGTCACCGGCGCCTCGCGCGGCATCGGGCGCGCGATCGCGGTCGCGCTGGGCGCGATGGGAGCGCGCGTGATCGTCGCAGGCCGGCGCGAGAGCGAACTCGCGCTGACCTGCGCCGCGGTGCGGGCGCTGGGCGTCGAGTGCGAGCCGCTCGTCGGCGATCTGCGAGACCGCGCCTGGTTCGAGCGGCTGGAGCGCGTTGCGCCACAGATCGACGTGCTCGTGCACAACGCGGCCGCTTTCGCGCCCTACGCGCCGCTCGAGCGTGTCGAGCCCGCGCGCATCGACGAGGTGCTCGACGTGGTCGTGCGCGCGCCGCTCGCGCTCACCGCGCGCGTCGTGCCGCACATGAAGGCGCGCGGCTTCGGGCGCATCGTCTCGATCGGCACGATCGCCGCCTCGCACGGCGCCGAGGGCCAAGTGGCGTACTCGACCGCCAAGTCCGCGCTGGTGGGCTTCACCAAGAGCCTCGCAGCCGAATGCGCGCGCCACGGAGTGACGGTGAACCTCGTCGAACCCGGTCTGATCGCCACCGAGCGCATTGCCGAGGCCGTCGACCCGCGCTTCCAGGAACGACTGCTCGCCAACGTCGCGCTCGGCCGCGCGGGCGCGAGTGAAGAGGTCGCGAACGCCGTCGCGTTCCTGTGCTCGCCGCGGGCCGCGTACATCACCGGCGCCGTACTCAACGTGAGCGGCGGCTTCGGCGTCGGGCTGTACGCGCGCGAGCGCGAACGCTCCGACTCGCGTTAGGAACTGGAGACCTGCGCCGGAGCGCTGGCGTGCAGCGTCGGCCTCCAGTAGCTCGACGGCTTGTCGCCCACGGGAACGCCGCCGGTCTGCATCGACTGCATCGCAGAGGTGAAGAAGCTGTAGGGGAACTGCGGCGTTCGCGCGCTGGCGGCGTCGAGGCGCTGCGCAGCGTGAGCGGGGAGCTCGAGGTCCGCGGCGCCGAGGTTGTCCTCGAGTTGCGCGAGTCGCGTGGCGCCGACGATCACGCTCGCGACGCCCGCGCGGCCGAGGACCCACGCCAAAGCCACCTGCGCCATCGAGCGGCCCAGCTCGGCGGCGACCTGCTCGAGCTCGGCGACGATGGCGAGGTTGCGCTCGGTGAGCTTCGTGAAGGCCGGGTTGCCGCTCTGGGCGAGCACGTTGAGCCGGCCCTCGCCGCCCGAACGGTACTTGCCCGAGAGCAATCCGCTCGCGAGCGGACTCCACGCAACCACGCCCAGCCCCAGCTCGCGGCCCAGCGGCGCGAACTCGTCCTCGATTCCGCGCTCGACGAGCGAGTACTCCAGTTGCAGCGCGCAGGGCAGCGCCCAGCCGCGCAGCTCGCACAGCGTCGCGAGTCGCGCCGCATACCACGCCGGCGTGTCGGAGAGTCCGACGTAGCGCACCTTGCCCGCGCTGACGAGATCGTCGAACGCGCGCGCGACTTCCTCGGCCGGCGTGAGCGTGTCCCAGGTGTGCAGCAGGTAGAGATCGACGTAATCGGTCTCCAGGCGGCGCAGCGAGCCCTCGAGCGCACGCACGATGTTCTTGCGGCCGTTGCCGCCCGCGTTGGGATCGCCCGCGGCCGCGCTGTAGCTGAACTTGGTCGCGATCACGGCCTTGTCGCGCAGGCGCTTCTCGCGCACGAACTTTCCCAGCCAGCTCTCGCTCGTGCCGTTCGTGTACAGGTCCGCGGTGTCGAAAAAGTTCCCGCCCCACTCCACGTAGCGCTCGAACAGCGCGCGCGCGGTTGCTTCGTCCGCGCCCCAGCCCCACTCGTTGCCGAAGGTCATCGTGCCCAGGCACAGGCGGCTCACGCGCAGGCCGCTGCGCCCCAAGGTGTAGTAGCTCGTCGTCATGCGCGGCATCGCAGCGAACGCGCGCGCGCGCGACAACGCCCGATCTTGCTCAATCGCGCGTTGCGCTGGGCGATCGGCCGTACGCGCGCCGGAATTGCGAGTGGAAGTGGCTGGTGCTCTCGTAGCCGCACTCGCGCGCGATCTCGGACACGCTGGCCGAGGTGCGCGTGAGCAGCTCCCACGCGCGCGCCATGCGTCGCGACTGCACGTAGGCGTGCGGTGCGAAGCCCGTCTGAGCGCGAAAACGCCGCGCGAAGTGGTGCACGCTCACGCCGGCGACTTGCGCGAGCTCGGTGAGCGACAGCGCGTTCTCGCGCGGGCCCGGCGTGTTCACGCGCGCCTCGATGTGCTCGAGCACCGCGTCCAGTCGCAGCGCGCGGCCGTCGGTGCGCACGGGGCCGAGCACTCGCTCGACGAGCGCTAGCACGCAGCTCTCCAGCTCGAGGTTGTCCTCAGTTGCTGCCGTGCCGAGCGACTGCGCCAAGCGGAGCGCCAGCGCAAGTCCGAGCGTGTCGCGCGCAGGCTCTCGATCGGATCGCGCTTCGAGCGTGCTCACGCCGCCCCATGGTGCGAGCGCCGTCTCGCTCAGCTCGATCTCGACGCAGGCCGACGGCTCGGGCACGTCGATCCAGCGCACCGGCGCGTCGGCGACGAGTTGAACAGCGCCCGGCGCGAGCGAAGCGCGTCGCGCGCGCCCGTCGAGCTCGAACTCAACGCGTTCGTGGCCTGTCAGGGACACGCCGATCGAGCGCGGCGACGACACGCTCTCGAACAGCGCCGGGGCGTGTCGGGGCAGTTGCACGGAGCTGACGCGAGCGAACTCCAAGGTGCGCGTGGCGCAGGTCATTCTCGGAGGGTAAGTCCCTGCGCCGCACTGAGGCAACGCGTTGCGGTGCTGGCGAAGCTGAGTCGCCGGTGACGATTCACACACCGTTCCGCGCGCGGAGTTACCTTCATGCAATGCTCCGCAAACAGACTTGGTGTCACTTCCTCGCGAGCCTCGCACTCGCGTCCAGCGCTTCCGCACAGATCGAAGTCGACTGGTGGAACGCCTACGACCTTCCGGAGTCGTACGACGGCGACAGCGTGACCTACGCCGTCGTCGTGAAGTCGAATGGCGGAGTCATCGCAGCCGCGCGCACGAGCTTCCTGGAGAGTGCGCGATTCGTGCGCTACGGCCCTTCTGGTGCGGTGATCGGGTCGGTGCTCGCGCCGGTTCCCCACATCTTCTCGAAGGGGCTGCTCGCGCCCGCCGACAAGGCCTACTTCGCGGGCGTCCCGCGCTTCCCCGGACCGGGTTTCCGGCTCGTGAAGCTCTCCTCGGGCGGCGCCATCCTGTGGGATCGGGCCATCCCCGCCGCCACGTCGCTTGGGCAGCCCGTCGAGGCGTTGCTCGATGCGAACGGCGGTGTCGCGCTCATTGGCGTCGACCAGGCCGCGGGCGGGCGCACGCTGGTGCGCGGATTCACACCGGCTGGAGTCGCGACGTACAGCTACGACGTCCAACTCGGGCCCGCCTCGGAGGCGCTGGGGGAGGCTGTGCTGGATGGCAATGGCGACATCATCCTCGTCGGCAGCGCGGACACGCGCGCGACGATCGCCGCCTTCGACACCAGCAGTGGACAGATCGAGTGGCAGGTGTTCGACAGCGGCGCGTTGGGGCTGGGGGCGAAGTACGTTGCGCTCGCGCGGGGCGCGAATGGCGAGATCGCAGTCGCTGGCGCATCGACGCTCGCGGGCTCGAGCGATGTGCGGGTGAGCACGCTCGACGCGTCGGGCGCAGTGCTCTGGTCCGTGGCGCTCGACGCGGGGGCGAACACCGCCGAGACCGTGACCGACATCGAGTATTCCTCGGACGGTGCGCTGTGGGTGTCGGGCCACACCTTTGCGTCCGGCCAGACAACGTCGTTCTTCTTGCGCTTTCCCCGCGGCTCCAGCGTTCCAGCGCGTTTCATTTGGGGCGCGCCGCAGACCAAGCAACTGTTCGCCGCAGGCCCGGGCCAGATGTGGGCGCTTGCCGAGATCGCCGCTCCCTTCTCGGCTCCTGAAGTGGGCGCGTTCCAAGTCGACTTCAACGGAAGCATCAGCGTCCCGTTCGGCGCCTTGGTCGACCTCGGCGGCTCGGAGAAACTACTCGTCTGCGCCGCGCGCGGGCCGGGCCAGACCTTCGTTGTTGGAGGCAGATCCGGGGAGACACCTGGCGGATTGGGCTTCTTCGATCCGATCTCGATGGTCGCGAAGTTCGACTTCAGCGACGCTCCGCGTGAGTACTGCCAGGCGCAGGTGAACTCTGCTGGCTGCGTGCCCGTGCTCAGTTGCTCAGGCCGCGCGAGCGTGAGCTCGACGCAGCCCTTCACGATTCGCTTCAGCGACGTGATCTCCGCTGCGGCGGGCCTGTACTTCTACGGCGCGACCGGTGCGAGCAGCACGCCGTTCCTCGGCGGCCTCAAGTGCGTCGCCTCGCCGGTCTCGCGCTCGCCGCTGATCATCGCCGGCAGCAGCGGTCCCGCTCCGTGCCAAGGTGAGCTCGCGATCGATTGGAACGCCTTCGCGCGCGGCCAACTCGGCGGCGCCCCGGCGCCGGAGCTGAGCGTGCCGGGGACCGCGATCTACCTGCAGTGCTGGAGCCGAGACGGCGCCTCTGCGTTTGGAACGAACCTGTCGAGCGCGCTGCAGTACGTCGTGCTGCCTTGAGCGTGCGGTACGGCGGCCGGGCGAGCACGCTGTCTGGCGGCGTACGACGGCGACGCGGCGAGCGGATCGTTCGCACCGACCCGGCCGCGAGTCCGTGAGTCTGCGAGCTGAACGTGCGGGCCAGCTATCCTCTCGCCGCTCGCCATGACGAACGACTCGCCGCAATCGCAGCCGCGCCGCGCCTTCATCGCCTGGGACAGCACGATCGACTCGATCCGCTTCACGCTCGACGTGCTGCGGAACGAGTGGCCGAAGGGCTGGTCGGGGTTCGTGCCGAACCTCGACACGCGCCAGGGCGAGATCCTGCGGGGAGTCGTCCTGCACGAGCTCGACCCTGCAGAGTGCGTGATCGTCTATGTCGACAAGGCGAACGCCAACGTCGGCTTCGAAGCGGGCTTCGCGGTCGCGCGCGGCAAGCGCACGATTCTCGCCTGCGCCGACCAGCCCTTGCCCGATTGGGTCCGAACACAACCGCCGTTCAAGGGCTTCACGGTCGACACGCTCGACGACCTCGAGAATGTCCAGGCAGCCATCGAGCAGCGCGAGGGGCTCAAGCCTCCGCAGAAGCCCGTCAAAGGTTCGACGACGCTGCTGCTCTATCCACGCAACAGAGTCGGCAAGTCGCTCGCCAAGGTGTTTGAACGCGTCTTCGCGCGACTGGGCGCGAAGGAGGGAGAAGCGTGGCGCCGCCCCGAGCCCGATCGATGGTCCCTCGTCGATCTCCACCAGGTGCTCGCTGGTGTCGGCCGCGTCGTCTGGGTCATTCCCAACACGAACGAAGAGCGCGATGGCATCGAGAACGCTGCAGCGTCGGTGATCGCGGGCTACTGCTACGGGCTCAGTCTCGAAGTCGTCGTGCTCGAGCAGAAGCGCGAGCGGAGCGTGCTCGATGTCGCGCCGCTGGCGAAGGCGCCCTGGGAGAGCGCGGCCGATCTCGAGCGCGACCTCGCGGCGCTGTTCGAGCCGAAGAACGAGCCGACGGACGTCATTGCGCTCTACCGCGTGTACCTGCTCCGCGCGCACAGCGATCTGGTGCCGTTCTTCCCCGGCGTGCGGCCGGAGGAGATCGACGAGGTTTGCGTCGACCTCGAACTGCAGCGCGATGCGCGGTCGCAGAAGAGGCTCGAGCGCGACGCGATGGCCGATGCCCGCTTCGAGCGCAGCCTGCGCAAGTTGTTGGAGATGCCGGTCGGCGGCGACAGTCCGTCGACCGGACGCTTCGTCCTGTTCGGCGATCCCGGCGCGGGCAAGGCGACCCTCTGCCGGCGGCTGTGCTTCGAGCGTGCGCCCACCGTCGGTGGCGCAGGCCCGATTCCTGTGTTCGTTCCGCTCGCGCGCTACGGCGCATCGGCGAGTGAACTGTTCGACTTCGTCCAGGAGCAGGTTGCCAACCTGCCGGGAAGCGCTGGGCCGCACGGGCTTGCCGCGCGACTGCGCGAGCTCTCGAAGTCACCCGATGCCCTGTGGTGGTTCTTCGACGGATTGGACGAGGTCAACACGTCTTCGGCTCGCGAGCGCGTGCTCGACCTGCTGAAGCATCCGCCCGCGGGGCGCGTGGTCGTCACGACGCGTCGACACGGCTACAACGCGCTGGCGGGCTACGTGCACTTCGAGCTCGTTCCGCTGGGCGAGGCGGCGCAGCAGATGCTGCTCCGCGCGTGGATCCCGAGCCGCGCCGATCACGTATGGAGCGAGATCCGCCGCAGCGCCGCACTGCGCGGGTTGGCTGCGAACCCGCTGCTGCTCACCCTGATCGCACAGACGTCGTCGGCGCCGGACTCGAGCGTGCCGACGCAACGACGCGAGTTGTACGAGCGAGCGATCTCGGATCTCTTGCAGCGCAGCTACGGCCTCGCCAAGCAGCCGATGAAGCACTGGCGCGCGGCGCGTGAAGTGCTTCCCCGACTGAGCCACGACCTGCACGCGACGCGCGCGAACGAGTGGGAGAGCCGCGACCTCGGGCGTGTGCTCCGCAAGCTGCCGAAGGGCAAGGGCAAGGATGGCGCTGACACGGTCCGCGAGGTGATCGACGGCGCATGGGGGACGCCCGAGGACTTCGTGGCCGAGCTCGGCCAGAACTCGGGCGTGATCGTCGCCGATGCTGTCGACGGCGGTCGGCTGCGATACCTGCACCGATCGCTGCGCGAATACCTGGCGGCGCTCGAGATCGTGAGCTGGCCGCAGAACGATGTTCTGGCGTTCCTGAAGAGGCTCGTCGAAGAGGATGAGAATCGGGCGAAGCAGCGCGCCAGGGCTCAAGGCACGAAGCAGGAAGAGGATTCGTTCGCGCTGTGGGGCGAGGTCTTCACGCACGTCTGTGAACTCGTCGATGAGGAGAGCGGCCGCACGAAGTTGATCGAGAAAACGCTGAAGGCGCATCCGCGCATCGGACTGCGAGCGCTCGTCAACACGCAGACGCTCGAGCCCTCGAGCGCGATCGAGCTGCTCCGCAAGTCCGAATCCTGGGATGGCGATCACCTGCTGACGCTGGTGCGACGCTGGCTGGAGCGGCGAGACATCGCGCGAGTCCTCTCCCTCGCCCTCGAGCTTGTCAACGAGGCTGTCTCGATCAAGCGCGCCGCCTGCGTTCACTACGCGTTGACGATGGCGCGAGTCCCGTTCGACCGTTCGAGCTTCTTCGAGAGCATCGGCCGCCCGACGCCAATCGCGGCTGAGATGGAGTTCGCGCGCATCCCGTCGACCGAGGAGAGCGGTGGACCGTTCCTGATGGGATCGCCGGACGACGGGGAAGGTCGGCGCGACACGGAAGGCCCGCCGCACCGCGTTGCGCTGTCGAGCTTCCAGCTCGGGGTGACGCCGGTCACCGAGGCGCAGTACGCGCGCTTCGACACATCCCGAAAGCCGTCGAAGGGGGAGCGCGAGCTGCCAGTGGCCAACGTGTCCTGGTGGGAGGCTCGGCTCTACTGCCACTGGCTGCACGAGCACGCACGCTTGCCGACCGAAGCCGAGTGGGAGTACGCGTGTCGCGCGGGGACGACCACGCGATTCTGGTCGGGAAACGGGGAGGCTGATCTGGCTCGCGTGGATTGGTACGACGGGAACACATCAGAGGGCAACCGCCGCCAGCCGGCGAAGAGCAAGCGTGCGCCGAACCCGTGGGGCCTGCACGACCTGCATGGCAGCGTCTGGGAGTGGTGCGCTGACTGGTTCGGCCCGTACGGCGCGGCGGACCAAGTCGATCCGAAGGGGCCGGACGCCGGCGCCGCTCGCGTGCTCCGCGGCGGCAGCTACTGGAGCGTCGCCGACTGGTGTTGCTCCGCCGCGCGCAACGGGGGCCTCCCCGGCGACCGCGGCGACGGCGTCGGCTTCCGTGTCTGCCTGTGCGCGCCCCCGAGCTGATCGAGGATCGATCCTCGACCTTTGAGGATGTGCTCTAGAGCGGCGTGCGCGGCCGATTGAGCGTTTGAACGGCAACCCCATTTCCGGACCAACTTCCCGAGCGCTCGGATCGGCGCCGATCCGTTGCCGCCTTCGGCCGCCGCGGCGCCGGCAGCGGCAGCCGTTCGGCAGCGAGTACGACCGCACGCGGCCAGTTCCTGCCGCTGTGGTCACCGCGTTCGCCGAATCGTGCCGCGCTTGTCACTGGCAGTGCACTCACGCTCGGTCGCTTTGCCGCGCTCGGCAACGCGTCGCCCGCGAGCGGCATGGCAACGGCAGCGAGAGGCGCTCAGTTGACTGAGTTGCGGCCGCGCATTGCCGCGAGAGCGCTCGTCCGGCCGCGCTTGCCGGTTCAGAGCACATCCTCAAAGGTCGAATCTCGATGCTCGATCAGCTCGGGGGCGCGCACAGGCAGACGCGGAAGCCGATGTTGCTGACTCGGAGGTCGGGGACGCCCCAGCCGCGCGTGGCTGATCGACATTGTGTGGCGTCGCTGCACCAGCTGCCGCCGCGAATCACGCGGGTGGACACTGTCTCGGAACCGACTGGATCGATCTGATCCGAGGCTTCATACGCACTGATCCCGTCGCTGCACCACTCCCAAACGTTGCCGTGCATGTCGAAGAGCCCAAGTGAATTGGCGGTCTTCTCACTCACGCGGTGAGGCCCTCGAGCGGAGTCTTCGCCGAACCAGCCCACACGCTCGAGGTCCATGTCGTCCTCACCTGACCAGAAGCGTGATGTCGTCCCCGCGCGACACGCGTGCTCCCACTCCGCTTCGGTCGGTAGTCGCACGATGCGACGGTCGCCGTAGGCCGCGAGCTGTCTCGTTGCCCATTCGCAGTATGCGCGCGCGTCATCCAGCGACACGCCAACCACGGGCTGCTCCGGCTGATTCAGTTTGGGGTCGCCCCAATACAAAGGCTCCTTCGACCCTAGTGCATCGCGCAGGTAGCGCTCGTACTGCGCGTTGGTCACGGTCGTGACTCCGAGATGGAAGTCGCGCGTCAGCGTGACCTTGTGCCGCGGAACCTCCAGAGTTGTTCGCCCGCGCTCGTTCTCCGGCGAGCCCATCACGAACGTTCCCGCCGGTATAAGGGCCAGCCGCAGTTTGGCGAACTCGAGCTCGAGGAAGCGCTTGTGGATTAACTCGAACGTCGTCACACCGGGCGCAACTGGGGCGGCGGCGATGATCGTCGGCAGGCGTCTCGCTGGGGGAGTGAGCTGACGCGCCTTCTCCGGGTCGACCTCGTGCAGCAGCCGCCATGCGAGTTCGCGCACGGGCGGCGGCGACTTCTTCGACTTGAGCACGGACTCGAATGGCTTGGCGGATCGTTCGCGGGCTTCCGTCAGGCACAGGCGCAGCAGCTCCTCGTGCTTGGCGACGTCCGGGCGTGCGAGCGCGGCCTTCATCACCGTCTCGAACACCGCGCGGGGGCCGATGGCGAGCAGGAGCAGAGTGACTTCTTGCCACCAGTCCTCGCCGAAGTGCTTAGCGAGCTCGCGCAGCGGCGCTGCGTCGCCATAGCCACGCCTCAAGATGTCGTGCGCGGCGAGGTACTCCTGGAAGCCCAGGTGCATGAAGCCGAACTCGTCGCCGCTCCAGCCCGTCAGCAAACCGCTCTCGTCGCGCACCGACTCGAGCAGCGCTGCGGCGCTCGGAGCATTCTCGATCCCCTTCATCGCCGCGGTGACGATCGGCTCGAGCTGCTTGGCGCTGGCGCGCTTGAGCTTCTTGCCGTGCATGAAGAACGCCATCGGAGAGAGGAACGCGCGCGCCCTGTCGGCTTCGATCGACATGCGCCCGCGCTCGCCGTCGCGCCAGCGCTCGAGCAGGATCGCGACGCACTCTTCGTAGAGCTTGGCGCGGTGCTGGGGCAGCTCGCCCTTGTCGCGATGGACGAGGCAGATCGACGAGAGCAGGAGGGGATTGCGTTTGAGCTCGGCCACGCGTGCGGAGCGGAACTCGGGCTCGTCGAGGCGCTTGGTCAGCGCGGCGGCGTGGCGCTTGGCCTCGCGCGCCGCTTTGGAGGCATCCGCGTTCTCCGAGTGCTCGACCGTGTCGAACCAGTTCGCGATGAACTCGCCGGTCTGCTCGGGCGAGAGCGGCCGCAGGTGCAGCTCGAGGAACTGCGCGTCGAGCCGCGCGCCGCGCTTGTAGCCCGCGTATCGGCAGGTGAGCACACAGCGACTCCCGGAGTGCTTCTTCAGCGTGCGTTCGATCCAGCGCGCCACGCCGTCGCGCTCGGCGCCGCTCTTCACTTCGTCGAGGCCGTCGAGGAGGAACAGCACGTTCTCGCGCGCGAGCAGGCGCTTGGCCGTTCCGGACTCGAGTCCGAGCTCGGGGTGTTCGATCGAGCTCGCGACGAGCTCGTTCATGTCGCCGTTCGCATCGCCCAGGTTGCGCAGCAGCACGAGCACGGGGACGACGTCGTCGGGCAGGCCGAGCGCGCGCGCGCCGTTCGGTTGGGCGAGCTGGAGCACGATGCGCTTCATGTGCGTCGTCTTGCCGGATCCCGGGTCGCCCAGGATCGCCAGGCCCTTGCGCTCGCGCGCCGCGGCGAACGTGAAGGCCTCGCTCAGCTTCAAGTCGCAGTGGGCCCCGCGGCTCGTCACTTGCTCCTCGGCATCCTTCGCGTCGGCGAACTCCGAATCGCCCGCGAGCTTGATGTCGGCGACCGCAGTCAGGTCGACGTGCAGGTCCTCGAGCTTCAACTTGCCGCGCACGCGCTGGCCGAAGCCGACGACGCTGAGCGAGTCGTTGAGGCGCGCGAGTCGTTGCACGTAGTCGCGGACTTCGGCGGCGGATGCGACGGCGGACTTCTTGTCGGTCGCGCTCGTCCGCGGCTTGCCGCCGCGGCGCTCGAAGTCGTCGCGCCAGTCGTTCAGCGCATGGAGCACCTTGACGCCGAGGTCCTTGTCGGTGAACGGCGTCGTCGTTCGATCGGTGTCGCTGCGAATGCGCTTCTTGAACGCGTCGAGCTTCTTGAGCTTGTCCCCGCGATCCTCGCCCTCGTCCAGGTCGCGCGTGAAGTCCGCTGGCACCGCGCGCTCGTCCACCAGGAACATCAAACGCTCGCTCGCGGCGTCGTACTCGTGCTCCGTGATGGACTTGCCAGCGCCACCCGTGGGCTCCCAGCCGTAGCGGTACGCGATGATCCCCACCAGCACGTCGCACTTCTCGACCTCCTCGCGGCACATCTCGGCCGTCGGTCGATTCGCGGACGTGAACCACTCCATGCCGACGGCGCGCATGCCGGCGCGTTGGATCGCGTCGATCACCGCCTCGCGGCGCTCGATGTTGTCGAGGTAGGTCGAGGAGACGAAGACCGCGTACGTGCGTTTGGAGGCCATGGCGCGAGCGCGCGCAAGCGTAGCGGCGAGTTGGAGCGTGCTCTAACCGCGCGCTCTCGGGTTCGCTGTGGCGTGGGAAGCAGCGCGGGCCGCGCCCGAGCGAATCGGACGCGGCCCGCTGTGTCTCTCGAGCGATCGCTGACGCGCTAGCCCGCGTCGGCGGTCACTTCGACCGGGTTCACGGGCTCGATCTTGAAGTCGAGGCCGTCGGCCTTCTCGTTGACCGTGCAGTGGATGAGCATGTTGCCCGCGCCCTCCAGGCGCAGGAGCTGCTCGGCGAGCGCGTCTTCGATGTGCTTTTCGATCGCGCGGCGCAGCGGGCGCGCGCCGTAGTCCTCGGAGTAGCCCTGCTTGATGAGGAAGTCCGCGGCGGCGTCGTCGAGCGTGATCTTGATCCCGCGCGACTCCAGGCGCTTGTGCACTTCAGCCAGCTGCAGGTGGACGATGCGGCGCAGGTCTTCCTGGCTCAGCGGGTTGAAGATGATCAGTTCGTCGACGCGGTTGAGGAACTCGGGCCGGAAGTGGCGCTCGACCTCGAACATCACGTCGGCCTTCATGCGCTTGGAGCGGTCCTCACCCGATTGCTTGGTGTCGGACTTGCCGAAGCCCAGCGAGGCACCGGCCTTCATCTGCGCCGAGCCCAGGTTGCTGGTCATGATCAGGATCACGTTCTTGAAGTCGACGTGCCGCCCGAACGAGTCGGTCAGCCGCCCTTCTTCCATGATCTGCAAGAGCATGTTGAACACGTCGGGGTGCGCCTTCTCGATCTCGTCGAGCAGCACCACCGAGTACGGACGGCGGCGCACCTTCTCGGTGAGCTGGCCGCCCTCCTCGTAGCCGACGTAGCCCGGAGGCGCGCCGACCAGGCGGGAAGCGTTGTGCTTCTCCATGTACTCGCTCATGTCCATGGTGATCACGGCGTCTTCCGAGCCGAACATGAACTTCGCGAGCTGCTTGCAGAGGTAGGTCTTGCCCACGCCGGAGGGGCCGAGGAAGACGAACGAACCCATCGGACGGCGCGGGTCCTTGAGACCCGAGCGCGAACGCCGCACGGCGCGCGCGATGGCCTTGATGGCGTCGTCCTGGTGGATGACCGCCTTGGAGAGTTCACCCTCCATCGCGAGCAGGCGCTCGGCCTCGGCCTTCTCCAGGCGCGTGAGCGGGATGCCGGTCATCTTCGACACGGTCTCGCGGATCACGTCGCCGGTGACTTCGCCGGTCTCCTCCTTGGAGGCCTGCTGTTCCTTCCAGGCCTTGTGCATCTCCTCCTTCTTCTTGCGGAGTTGATAGGCCTGGTCGCGCAGCTGCGCGGCCTTCTCGAAGTCCTGCGCCGTGACGGCTTCGTCCTTCGCGCGGTCGAGCCGCTCGATCTCGTTGGTGACTTCCTTGAGGTCGGGCGGCGGCACCATCGACTTGATGCGCACGCGCGCGCCGGCCTCGTCCATCACGTCGATGGCCTTGTCCGGGAGGAAGCGATTGTTGATGTAGCGCACGCTCAGCTCGACCGCCGACTCGAGGGCGTCGTCGCTGTACTTGACGCGGTGGTGCGCCTCGTAGCGGTCGCGCAGGCCCTTCAAGATCGCCACGGCTTCGGTCGGGCTCGGCGGCTCGACCACCACGGCCTGGAAGCGCCGCTCGAGCGCGCCGTCCTTCTCGATGTGCTTGCGGTACTCGTCCAGCGTGGTCGCGCCGATGCACTGGATCTCGCCGCGCGAGAGCGCCGGCTTGAGCACGTTCGAGGCGTCGATCGCGCCCTCCGCGCCGCCCGCGCCGACCAGCGTGTGCAGCTCGTCGATGAACAGGATCACGTCCTTCACGCGGCGCACTTCGGTCATCACAGCCTTGATGCGCTCTTCGAATTGGCCGCGGTACTTGGTGCCGGCGACCATCAGCGCCAGGTCGAGCACGACCATGCGCTTGCCGCGCAGCAGCTCGGGCACTTCGTTGTCGATGATGCGCTGCGCCAAGCCTTCGACGATGGCCGTCTTGCCGACGCCCGGCTCGCCCAGCAGCACGGGGTTGTTCTTGGTGCGGCGCGAGAGGATCTGGACCACGCGCTCGATCTCGTTGGCGCGGCCGATGACCGCGTCGAGCTTGCCCTGGCGCGCGAGCTCGGTCAGGTCGCGTCCAAAGGCGTCGAGCGCCGGGGTCTTGCTCTTGGAGTTGCCCTGGCCGCCTCCGCCGCCGCCACCTCCGCCGCCGCCCTGGGCGCCGCCGCCGGCCTCACCGCTGCCCGAGGAGGATTCCTCCTCCTCTTCTTCCTGCGAGTCGGCGCCGAGGAACTCGAGCACCTCCTCGCGCACGTCCTCGAGCTTCACGCCCAGGTTCATCAGGACCTGCGCTGCGATGCCCTCGTTCTCCTTGATCAGGCCCAAGAGCAAGTGCTCGGTCCCGATGTAGTTGTGCCCCAGGTTCGAGGCCTCCTCCATCGACAGCTCGAGCACCTTCTTGGCGCGCGGCGTGAAGGGCAACTGGCCCATCGTGACCATCGACGGGCCGGTCTTGACGATCTTCTCGACCTCGGCGCGGATCTTGGTCAGGTCGATGCCCATGTTCTTGAGCACGTTGGCCGCGACACCGCTGCCCTCCTGAACCAGGCCGAGCAGGATGTGCTCGGTGCCCAGGTACTCGTGGTTGAAGCGCTGCGCCTCCTGGCGGGCGAGGTTCATCACCTTCTTGGCGCGGTCCGTGAAGCGGTCGAACATGGGGTGGCGTCCTTCAGGGGGCCGACGTGCGGCCGGTTGTCGACGGTCTGCGGGGCGTCGAGCCGGCTCGCTCGCAAAGGAGCGCTCCAGCTCGCGTTCCAGCTCGGAGTCCCACGGCGCCCGTCCGTGTCGTCCGCAACGACGCGGTGGGGCAGTGGAGCGCGAGCCTTAGCCCCTGCTTGTCGACCTTCAAGCGAGCCCGGGTTTACACCGGATCGCCGCGCTTTTCTCGGATCGACCTACGGCCGCCTCGCAGCAGGGGCCGACATCATGCCGGAGCGCACGGTGCGGAACCAGTCGGCCGGGTGCGCGCGCTCGCGTGTTGCAGGCCCGCAGCGGGATGCGCGCGCCGCTCGCGCCTCACGCACGGCTCAGGAGCGCTCGAGCGACTTGATCTCGTCGCGCAGGCGCGCGGCGTGCTCGTAGGCTTCGTCGCGGATCGCGCTGGCCAGTTCCTGCTGCAGCTCGTCGAGTCGTCGACGGCGGAGCACCGCGGACTCGTCCTGTCGCGGGCCGCGACCCACGTGGCGCGCCGAGCCGTGCAGCCGCTCGAGAAGGTCGTGCAGTTGCGCGCCGAAGATTTCGTAGTCGCGCGGACAGCCCAGGCGACCGCGCTGGCGGAAATCGCGCAGCGTCATGCCGCAGTCGGGACAGGCCACGCTGGGCGGTTGCTTGCGGGCGGCGGGTTGTTGCGCCTTGAGCAGCTTCCAGACCTCGGCCAAGTCCTTGGCCTGGCTGAAGAGTTCGTGCTTGGCCTGCGCGCAGGCCTCGCACAGCCACTGCTCCTTGGGCGCGGCGTGCGGAGCGAGCGCGGGATCGCCAGCTGCCTGCGCGTCCAAGACCTTCTCGCTCGACTGCGGCGCTGTCAGCGGGTCGCCGACGCCGGGCTGGTGGGTCGCGGGCGCTTGGGACACCGGACCAGCGGATGCCGGCCCAGCAGACGCCGGTTCAGCGGACGCCTGCGTCGGACTGGTGTGCGTGAGTTCGATCACGCGCACCGTGGCGGGGTTTTGGTGGCAGGCTTGGCAGTGCATGGACGGCGCAGGCGCGGGCCGCGTGGGATCGCCCTGTTGCATCGTATAAAACGCGTGAGCCCATTCGTCGAGCCCTTCGGCGCCGGCGAGTCGGCGTCGCTCAGGGGTCCGCGAACGAAGCGCCGGCGCGCTCGAACAGTGCGGGCGTCAGTTTGTGGCGGTTGAGCACCTGCGCCAGCTCGGGCGTGAGCCCGGCGTGAAAGCCGGCCAGTAGCGCGACGCTGGTGGCGCCGGGGGCCAGCCGCGCCAGGAAGGCCTCGGCGGATTCATCGAGTGGCAGCGGCCGCTCGGGCGCGGGCGTGCGGTCGTCAAGTCGCCCGCGCAGGGCCATCCGGACGCGCGACGGCGGAAGGCCGGCAGCGCGTTCGAGCGTCTGATCCCAGGTCAGGCTGGCGAGCAGCAGGTGCCCCGGCGAGATGGCGGCGTGCTCGTGCTGGCGCGCGAGCTTGCCGGCGGCCGACAGCAGGCGCTTGGCGTCCTCGGAAAACGAGCGGAACAGCGCGCCCTGGTCCTCGACGGAGCGCGCAGCCGGGCCCGCACGGGTGGCCAGGGCCTCCAGGGCGGCGCGCGACCAGCCCGAGTCCGAGAGCTGCTCGCGCACGGCCGGCTCGAGCTCGTCGAACGAGGCCAGCACCAGGTGCGAGATCTCGACCGCCGTCGACTGGCGGCGCGCGGCGTCGGCGCGCGCTCGTCGCAGCGCCTGAACCCCCAGCGTCGAGAACGGCAGCGCCGCGCTCGAGCCGCTGATCATGATCCCGGCCGCGAGCGAGAGCGCTTCGCCCGAGATCGTCGGCGGGTCGGCGAAGGCGTGCAGCGCCAAGCGGTGGGCCCCGCAGTCCTCGTCGTCCATCAACGCGCACAACAGGTGCTCGGGACCGAACTCGTCGGCGTGCAGCGTCAACGCGAGCCGGGCGCCGCGCTCGAGCAGTCCGCGTGCGTAGGGCGCGAGCCGGGCGAGCAACTCGCGCGTGCGCTGGTCTTCGGCGGCGATCATGTGCGCGAGCCTCGCTCAGCCGTCAGGGCTTCGTCCAGCGGCGGGAGCGCGGCGCGGAAGGCCAGTGCGCGCTCGCGGAAGTTGCGGAAGGCGTCGAAGCTCGCGCAGGCCGGCGAGAACAAGAGCTGGCCGCCGCGCGGCGTGAGTTCGAAACCAGCCGCGACCGCTGCGGCCAAATCGGCGACGGGCTGGGCGCGGACTCCGCCGGCTTCGAAGCGCTGCGCGAGCGCCGCGCCCGAGGCCCCGAAGGTCACGACGCGCGTGCCCAGCCGGCGTGCGCACTGCACCAGTGCGTCGAACTCCAGTCGCTTGGCCTGGCCGCCGCACAGCAGCGTGACCTCGCAGCCCAGGCTCTCGAGCGCGGCTTGGGTCGAGTCGGGCGTGGTCGATACGCCGTTGTCCCACACGCGCCGGCCGGTGCGCAGTCCGAGGTCCTCGAGGCGGTGCTCGAGGCCGCGCACCTGCGCCACAGCGCGCGCGAGTTGCTCGGGCCGCGCGCCCAGGGCGTGCGCGAGACCGAGCGCAGCCAGCAGGTTGGCGTGTTGGAACGAACCCGAGAGGCGCGAGTCGGACAGCGCGCCGAGCACGCTCTCTCCAAGTCGGAACTCGCCCTGCGCGATGTGCAGCGGAGTGTTCGCGCCCGGACGCGCGCTGAAGCGCAGCTCGCGCCCGCGTTCGACGCGCCAGCGCCCGACGCGCGGATCGTCGGCGGGCAGCACGACCGTCGCGCGCGGGCCGGCGAGTTCGAGGATGCGCTGTTTGCAGGCCTCGTAGGTGGCGAGGTCGCCGTGGCGCTCGAGGTGGTCGGGCAGCACGTTGACGCAGGCCACGGCGGCCACGCGTTCGAGCGGCCCCAAGTCGGCGGCGAGCGCCTCCAACTGGTACGACGAGATCTCGACCACCGCGACGTCGTCAGCGGCGATCGAGTCGAGCTCGTTGATCAGCGCGCGGCCGATGTTGCCGCCCAGGTGCGTGCGCACGCCGCAGGCTTCGAGCAACTGCGCTGTCGCGTTGGTGGTGGAACTCTTGCCCTGCGTGCCGGTGATGAGCACGACGCGAGCCGGGCAGGCGCGCAGGAACAGCTCCATCTCGCTCGTCACGCGCACGCCCGCTTCGCGCGCCGCGCGCAGGAACTCGTTGGTCGGCGCGACGGCGGGATTGGCGACCACCAGCTCGGCGCCGGTGAAGTCCTCGCGGCGGTGCTCGCCGAGCACGCAGCGCACCTCGAGCCCCGCGATCGCCGCCAGCGATTCGCCCAGCAGTTGCGCGGGCCGCAGGTCGGTGACCGTCACGCGCGCTCCGGCGCGCGCGAGGTAGCGCACCGTCTCGACGCCGCCGCCCTGCAGGCCCAGGCCCATCACCGTGGCGCGCACGCCGCGCAGCGAGGCTCGTTCGTTGCTCAAGGTCGCGACGGTGGCTGTGCGGCGTCCGACGGGCGCGGCGCCGGCGGGGGCGGACCCTCGGGCCCGGCGCGGCGCAGTCCCTCGGCGCGGTCGAGGATGTCCTGCAGGTCGGGCTCCAGCAGCACGGGCACGCCGGGTTGCATGCGCACGTGCACGCTGTGGACGTCGCGCCAGCCCAGCGGCACCAGCACCTCGGACACCAGGTCGATCGGGAAGCGCGCGTACCAGGGCGGGCTCAACTGGACCAGGCGCGAATACGTGCGGTAGCCGCTGCGGTAGAGCGACACGCGCCGCGTGCCGTAGTGCTCGAAGGGCAGCGAGACGGGCGTCACGCCGATGCGCTCGCCGTCCAGGCGCACCTCGCACTCGGAAGGCTCCGAAGTGATCTCGAGCGTGCGCTGTGCGCGGCACGCCGCAAGCGTGGCGAGCGCGGCGAAGGCGGCGAGGCGCAGTGGAGCTGTCGCGCTCGCGCGCAATTCAGATCTCGCGTTCGCGCGCACTTCAGCGGGCCGATGGACACGACCGGACGCGCGCGGCGGCGAGTGCAATCGAGCGAGGAGTCGGCGGAGGGGGCGCATCGCGCGCGGTGGCGGAGAGGGCGGGATTCGAACCCGCGGTACGGGGAAACCCGTACACCGGCTTAGCAAGCCGGCGCTATCGGCCACTCAGCCACCTCTCCTCGTCGAAGCGAGGATCGTAGCGAGCGCCGGCGCTGCGGACAAGTTGAGCGACAAGCTCGCGCGCGGCGGTGCGCCGGAGTCACACTGCTGCGGCTCGATGCTCACGCCCTTTGCACTCCGCGCCTCCGGCTCGCCGCGAGGCGACGCCGAACGCGCCGCTTCGCGCGGCCTGTGGCTGCTGAACATCGCCCTGGGCGCGTGGATCGGTCAGGCCTATCTCGACGAGCTGGCCAACGACGCGCCCGCGCGTCTGGTCCTGTTCGCGCACTTGGGGCTGGTCTCGGCGGTGGCGAGCTTCTCGCTCGCGCCCGCTGCCGCGATCTGGGCCCTGCGGCGCGCCGGCGGCGCCAGCCCGTGGCGCACGGCGGTGGAGCTGGCGCTGTGGACGGCCTTCCAACTCGCGCTCCTGGTCGACACGCGCGTGTGGGGGCTGTTCCGCTACCACTTCGGCGAGGCGGCCTGGAACCTCGTCACGGCCAAGGGCGCCGAGGACAGCTACCGACTCGGCCCGAAGGTGTGGCTGTTCGCCGCTGGCGCGGCGGCGCTGATTGCGCTCGGCAACGCCCTGGCGCGCCTGCTGCTGCTCTCGGTGTGCCGGCGCGAGATCAGCACGCGGCGACTGCTGCGCCCGGGCGCCATCGCCGTCTCCGCGCTGCTGCTGATCGTGTGCGTCGAGAAGGCCATCTACGCGCGCGCCGATCTCGAGCAGGACCGCGGGCTGGTGGAGTTGAGCGAGGCCTTGCCGCTCTACCCGCGGTTGAGCGTGCGCGGGATGTTGCCGGCCACGCTGCGCGAGGAGTTTGCCGCAGCGCCGCACGTGCCGCTCAGCCGGCCGGACGCCGTGCTCGCGCACCCGGCGGGCCCGCTCGCGCTCGATCCGCGCGCGCCGCGCCCCAACATCCTGGTGCTGGTGATCGACTCGTGGAGGCGCGACATGCTCGACCCGCAGGTCACGCCGCACATGGCGCGCCTCGCGCCGAACGCGCGCCGCTTCGACGACCATCTCAGCACCGGCAACGGCACGCGCTTCGGCGTGTTCGGCATGCTCTACGGGCTGCACGGCTCGTACTGGTGGCCCGTGCTCGAGGCGCGGCGCGCGCCGGTGCTGCTCGAGACCCTCGACGCGGCCGGCTACGAGCTGCGCGCGCTCTCCGCGGCGTCGCTGGAGTTCCCCGAGTTCCGCGAGACCGCCTGGGTCAAGTGGCCCGAAGCGGTGTGGGACGACTTCGGCGCCGGCTCGTCGGCGGAGCGCGACCAACGGGTCGCCGCGCGCTTCGAACGCTGGCTCGCCGAACGCGAGGCCGCGCGCGCCTTCTTCGCCTTCGTGCTGCTCGACTCGGCGCACCAGCCCTACGACTTCCCGCCCGAGCACGCGCTGTTCACGCCCTTCGAGGAGGAGCTCGACTACGTCGAGCTGGCCGGTTCGCGCGATGCGCAGCTCGCCGAGCGCGTGCGCAACCGCTACCGCAACGGACTGCACCACGCCGACGAGGTCGCCGCGCGCATCCTGGCCGCGCTCGAGCGCGCTCAGTTGCCGCGCGACACGCTGGTGGTCGTCACGGGCGACCACGGCGAGGAGTTCGCCGAGAACGGCTACTGGGGGCACACCGGCAACTTCACGCTCGAGCAGGTGGCGACGCCGCTGCTCGTGTTCGGCGCTGGCGTCGAAGTCGGCGTCGAGACGCGTCCGACGTCGCACGTCGACCTGCCCGGCACGCTGCTCGAACTCCTGGGCGCGCCGCGCGAGCAGATCGCGCAGGTGTGCTTCTCGCGCTCGCTGTTCGAGCCGCTCCCGACGCGCGCGCGAGCGGTCGCGGGCTGGGAGGAGCTGGGCCTGTGGTGCGGCGAAACGGTGTTCCGCATCCCGCGCGACGCCGGCCGCGGCCTGCCGGTGATGGCGTTCAGCGCGCAGTGGCGGCCCTTGCCCTCGGCCGAGGCGGAGTTCGAGCGCCACGCCGCCGCTTTGGAGGCGCTCTCGAGCGAATGCCTGCGCTTCCTGCGCTGAGCTGCGACCCAACCGAGATCTTGGCGCGGCCCTGCGAATTGCCGCCGCTCGCGTGCGCGCTTACTGTCAGCCCAGCTGTGACCGACACCGAGCCTCGATCCGAGCCCGCCGGCGAATGCAGTGCGCTGCAGCGCCGCAAGGCTCGGCCGCCCAAGCGCCACGATCGCTCGCGACCGGGGCGGGCCTGGCTGGGCACGACGGCGCTGCGCGCGGGCGCCAAGCTGAGCTTCCCCACGCTGTACCGCCTGGGCGGACTCGCCGGCGCTGCGCTGCACCGCCTGCCCACGCCCGAACGCTGCGCCACGCGCGTCAATCTCGAGGCCTGCCTGCCGGAGTTGAGCGCGCAGGCACGCGAGCAGCTCGCACGCGCGAGCCTGATCGAGACCGGCCGCACCTTCGCGGAGTTCGGCGCGCTGTGGTGCTGGCCGGCGCAACGCGCGCTCGAGCTGGTGGTCGAGACGCGCGGCCTGGAGTTGTTCGAGTGCGCGCGCGCGCAGGGACGCGGCGTGCTCCTGCTCACGCCGCACCTGGGCGCGTGGGAGCTCAGCGGGCTGTTCTTCAGCTCGCTCGCGCCGCTCACCGCGATGTACAAGCGGCCTCCGGTGGCCGAGCTCGAGGAGTTCTACAACCGCTCGCGCGGCCGGCTCGGCGCCAAGCTCGCGCCCAACGACGCCGGCGGGGTCGCGATGGTCTTGCGCGCGCTGCGCGCGGGCGAGGTGGCAGGCATCCTGCCCGACCAGGACCCCGGCCGCGGCGGCGGCGTGTTCGCGCCCTGGTTCGGCGTGCTGGCGAACACCACCACTTTGGTGGCCAAGCTCGCCGCCCGCTCCGGCGCGCCGGTGCTGCTCACCTGGTGCGAGCGCCTGCCCCAGGCGCGCGGCTTTCGCATCCACGTGAGCGCGCTCTCGCGCGAGATCGGCCTCGACGATCCGCTGGCGGGCACCGCCGCGCTGAACCTCGAGCTCGAGCAGCTGATTCGCAGCGCGCCCGAGCAGTACCTTTGGAGCTACAAGCGCTTTCGCACGCGGCCCGAGGGCCTGGGCAATCCCTACCGCGAGGGCGTCTGCGAGCGGACCGTCGGACCACGGAGCAAGTGATGAAGAACTCGAGCCTCGCGGCGCTCTGCGTCGCCGTGCTGCTGGCAGCGTGTGCGAGCCCGCAGCGCGGCGCCTCGGTTGGAGCGTTGGTGATCGTCGGCGGCGGCGGGACGACCGCGCCGATCTGCGCGCGCGCGCTGGAACTCGCGCGCGGCCCGCAGACCAAGGTGGTGGTGCTCCCCCAGGCGTCGTCGGTGGAAAATCGCGGCGAAGAGTCGGCGCAGATGTGGCGCGAGGCGGGCGCAGCGCAGGCGCAGGTGATCGAGTTCGTCGACGCGCCGGCTGCGCGCGCCGCCATCGCCGGCGCGGATCTGATCTGGATCGGCGGCGGCGACCAGAGCCGCTTCATGGAGGAGGCGCGCGCGGCGGGCATGCTCGAGCTGTTGATCGAGCGCCACCGCGCGGGCGTCGTGTTCGGCGGGACCAGCGCGGGCGCTGCGGTGATGAGCGGCGTGATGATCACCGGCGAGCCCGAGGACGCGCCCGAGCGCATCGCGCCGAAGAGCCAGGTGCTCTCGCAGGGACTGGGGCTGCTCGAGGCCGCGATCGTCGACCAGCACTTCGTCGTGCGCCGCCGCAACAACCGGCTGCTCAGCGCCGTGCTCGCGCATCCCCAGTTGCTCGGCCTGGGCATCGACGAACGCACGGCGTTGATCGCGCTGCCCGGGCGCTTCGAAGTCGTCGGCGAGGGCCCGGTGGTGGTGTTCGACGCGCGCAGCGCTTCGATTTCTCCCGCCGAATCGGGTCCGGTGTGGTCGGCGCGCGACGTGCGGCTGACCGTGCTGCGCGAGGGCGATAGTCTCTCGCGCCGCTGAGGCGCGCGAGCGCGTCTCCTCCGAGCTTGGAACCCGCCGCCAACGCCGCCGAACCTCCGACGCAGCCTGCGGCAAGCGGCCGCGGCGTCGCTGCGGGCTTCGCTTTCTCGTTCGGGCTCGGCGCCGTGCTCGCGCCACAGGCCTTCGCGGGCGCGCTGGGCTGGGCCCTGGCGGTCGCCTTCGCGCTCGTCGCACTGGCGGGTTCCGCGCTGATCCGCGCCCTTTCGCGCGCGGGGCGTTCGAGCGGTCCGCTGTTCGCTCTGTGGACGGTCCAAGCGCTGCTGGTCGTGCCCGAACTGGGCCTGCGCAGCGCCGGATTCGAGCACCTGTCCGGCATTCAGTTCGGCTACCCGCACCCCGAGGACTTCTGGCAGCTCGAACTCGACGACGAGCTGTTCTGGAAGCTGCCCGCGGACAGCCCGCTCGCCAACAGCCTGGGCTTCTTCGGTCCCGAGCCCGCGCGGCCCAAGCCGCCCGAGCTGCGGCGCCTGGTGATGCTGGGCGACTCCTGTTCGCAGCAAGACCATCCGTTTGCCTGGCCCGAGCTCGCCGCGCGTGAACTCGCAGCCACAACAGGTGCGTGGGAGTGCGTGAACCTCGCGCTCTCGGGCTACTCGACGCACCAGGGCTTGCGCGTCGCGCAGCGCTGGCTCGCGGGCCTCGAGCCCGATCTGGTGGCGATCTACTACGGCTGGAACGACCACTGGCTCGCGCGCGGCGCGATCGACTCGGCCAAGCGGCCCGCGCTGGCCTTCGAGCGCCTCTACCGCGCGAGTGCGTTGCTCCAGGCCTTGCGGCGCATGTTCGTGCGCGTGGGCTGGCTCGCGGGCGATGCGCCGCTGCGCGACGAGCCGCGCGTGCCGCTCGAGGAGTACCGCGCGAACCTGGTGGCGCTCGTCGCGCTCGCGCGTGAAGCGGGCGCGCGCGTGGTGCTGCTCACGGCGCCCTCGACGCACGACCTGGCCGTTCCCGAGTACTTGCTCAAGCACAGCTTCCAGCGCGACGCCCGCGCCGTGGTCGAGGAGCACCGCCGCTACAACGAAGTCGTGCGCGAGGTCGCGGCGCGGCACGAGGCGCCGCTGCTCGACCTCGAGCAGCGCTTCGCCGCGCGCGCCGACCGCAGTGCGCTGATGCGCGAGGACGGCATCCACTTCAGCGAGGCCGGGCGCGTCGCCGCGGCGCGCGAGTTCAGCGCGTTTGCGCTGGAGCAGGGTCTGGTGCGCAAGTGAGCGCGCGCAACACGCTCGCGCGCCTCGCGCCGTTCGCCGCGGCGCTCGTGGCGGCCGCGCACGCCGCGAGCTTCATCGGCCACGGCCCGTGCGACGACGACTTCATCACCTACCGCTACGCGCGCAACCTGATCGAGGGCCAGGGGCTGGTGTTCAACGCCGGCGAGCGCATCGAGGGCTTCTCGGCGCCAGGCTGGATGCTGCTGGTGGCCGCGGCGCTCGCACTGGGCGCGGATCCCGAGTCGTTCAGCATCGTCATCTCGATCGGCGCGGCCGCTGTCGCCGCCTGGGCCGTGGGGGAGCTGTGGCGCGCGCGGCATCCCGAGTCGCTCAGCGCCGCTCCGGCCTGGCTCGTCGCCGCGACGCCCGCGCTCGGCTGGCACGCGATCATCGGGCTGGGCACGGTGCTGCTCGCGGCGCTGCTGGCGTGCTTCGCGCTCGCCTGGGAGCGCGCGCGGGCCGGCGGAGGTCGAGGGCTGCTCGCCGCAGCGCTCGTGGGCCTCGCCGCACTCGTGCGCAACGAAGCGCTGCTGTTCGCATTGCCCTTCGTGCTCGAGGAGCGCCGCTCGGGCTGGCTCGCGCGCGCCGCGCTCGCACTCGGGCCGCTGGCAGGCTGGCAGCTCTTCCGCCTGCTGTATTTCGGTCGACTCACGCCCGTCACGTACTCGGTGAAGAAGCTGGCCTTCGCCGACGACGTGCGCCTGGGCCTGGAGTACCTCGCGACGTCCAACAGCGAGTGCGGCGTGGGCGTGATCGTGGTGCTCGCCGCGGTCGCTTGGTCGAGCGCTCGCGGGCCGGGGCCGCTGCGCGCACTCGCGCTCGGCCTGTTCGCGCACGTGGCCTACGTGATCTACGTGGGCGGCGACTTCCTGCCGTTCGCACGCTTCTTCGTGCCAGTGCTCCCGATCGGCGCGTGGCTGGCCTTCGAAGGTGCGCGCGCGTTGTTCGGTGCGCGGAGAGCGCTTGCCACGCTGGCCTTCGTGCTCGCCGCCGCCCTGTTGCAACTCCAACAGACCAGGCGCGCTGAATTCGCGGCCGACCACGCCGACTCCGAGCCGCGCTGGAAGCTGATGGGCGCGAGCGTCGCGCGCGCGGTCCCGCCGCAGACCAAAGTTGCGCTGGCGCCGATCGGCGCCTTCGGCTGGGTCTCGCGCTTGACCATCGTCGACATGCTCGGGCTCACCAACGACGCGATCCTGCGCGCGCCGCCCGACCCGGGCATCACCATCAAGGGGCACCAGCGCTACGACGCGCAGTGGGTGCTGGACCAGCGGCCGGAGATGATCATCATCGGCAACGGCTGGCTGCACACCGGCCCGCGCGGCGAGCCCGAGCTCAAGGCCAGTCACTGGGAACGCACGCTGGTCGAGCACCCGCAGTTCACCGAGCGCTACGCGCCGCTCAAGCTCGAGATCGCGGGCAGCTATCCGCTGCTGTTCTTCTGGCTGCGCGGCGCGCCGTTGCCGACGGGCGCCAAGCCGATGTGAGCGCAGCTCACTTGGCCGCCGGAGTCGCGCTCGTGCCTTCGACCACGACCAGCTGCTGGCGCGTCGCGACATCGCGCAACTCGTCGACGCCGCCGCCGGGCCAGCGCACGCGCACCAGCTCGACGCGTTCGAGCGCGCCGAGTCCGAAGTGCACACGCAGCTCGCTCTGGCCGAGGTAGCTGCCGCCGCTGCGCACCTGCGCGCTGCGCGCGAAATCGCCGGCCTGGACCTCGACGCGCGCGCCGATCGCGGTCGAGTCGCGGCGCGTGCCGACGCAGCGCACGCTGAGCCACGCGCCGCGCTCGCCGCCGACGTTCTCGAACACCTCGGCCGGTCCGTTGAGCGTCATCAGCACCAGGTCCTGATCGCCGTCGTCGTCGAGATCGCCGCAGGCCAGCGCGCGGCCCACGCGCGCTCTGCGGAACTCGGCGGGTTGCGAGGCGAGCACGTCCTCGAAGCGCGCCTTGCCCAGGCCGCGGAAGAGCAACGGCGCCTGCGCCCACGTCGCGGGCGGATCGACCTGCGCGGCGTTGTCGTACACGTGGCCGTTGTTGACCACCAGGTCGAGCACGCCGTCGTGGTCGAGGTCGACCAACCGCACGCCGAAGCCCAGCGACTTGCGCGCGGCGCTGGCGGTGCCGGTGCGCTCGCTGATCTCGGTGAAGTTGAGACCGCCGTCGTTGCGGTAGATCGAGTTGGGCTCTTTGAAGAAGTTGGTCACGATCAACTCTTCGCGGCCGTCGCCGTCGAGATCGCCGCAGTCCACGCCCATGCCGGCCTCTTCGCGACCGTCGGCGCCGTAACCCGCGCCCGACGAGAGCCCCAGCTCCTCGAAACGCGCGTCGGAGCCGAGCCGGAACAGGAAGTTGGCGGTCGAGTCGTTGGCGCAGTAGATCTCGCTCGCGCCGTCGCCGTCGAAGTCGTTGACCAGCACGCCCAGGCCCTTACCCGGGTGCTCGGCGATGCCGGTGCGGCCGGAGACGTCCTCGAACGTGCCGTCGCCGCGGTTGCGCCACAGCGAGCAGGCCACGGGGTCGAACAGGTCGGGCGGCGAGTACGAGTCGACGCCGCCCATCGAGTACGGACGGTGCTCTTCGACGCGGAAGTCGACGTAGTTCTGCACGAACAGATCGAGCTTGCCGTCGCCGTCGTAATCGACGAACGCCGCGCCGCTCGACCAGCGCCGGTCGTCGCAGCCCGCGCTCGCGGTCACATCGCGAAAGGTCCCATTGCCCTGGTTCTGGAGCAGCGAGTTCGAGCCGTAGGCGGTCACGTACAGATCGACGTCGCCGTCGTTGTCGTAGTCGCCCGCGACCGCGCCCATCATGTAGCCGCGCCCCGCGACGCCCGCGCGTGCGGTGACGTCCTCGAACTTCCAGCCGCCGAGGTTGCGGTAGAGCTTGTTGCCGCCCGGGGCCTGTTCGTCGCTGCGCGCCGGCAGCTCGCCGCTGTCGACGAAGTACAGGTCTTGGCGACCGTCGCCGTCGTAGTCGAGCAAAGCGACGCCGCCGCCGAGCTGCTCGATCATCACGCGCTGACCGCGCGCGCCGCTGCGGTGTCGGAAGGCAATCCCCGACGCCGTAGCGCGCTCGCGCAAGCTCACGAAGGCCGCGGGCGCGGGAGCAGTCGGGTGCGCCGGGGCGTCGGGCTTCGCACCGGTCGGTGCGCGTTCGGCCTCGGCGCCGTCCGACGGCGACGAGGGACCGCAGCCGGTGACGAGCACGCACACGAGCGCGAAAGCGCGCGCGTGGATCACTTCGCGCCTCCTGCGGCGGCTGCGTTCAGGGCTGCAGCGCGTTGCGCGGCGGCATCGGCCTCAGCGCCGCGCCCCATGCGGCGGTACACGTCGGCGACGGTCTGGTGCGCGAGCGCCAATTGCGGTCCCTGTTCGGCGGCCTCCAGCGCGGCGGACAGCGCCGCTTCCAGGTTGCCGTCCTCGAGCTCGCGGTAGGTCGCGCGCAGCAGCGCGGTGATGCGCATGCGCTGGCGATCCGCGCCGACCGAGACGTCGGTCAGCTCCTTGAAGCGCGCGAGGTGCCGCTGGGCGCCGGGCTTGTCGCCCACGCGCTGCAGCACCAGGCCCAGCGTGTTGTGCGCCGAGGCGTAGTTGGGGTCGAGGGCGATCGAGCGCTCGAGCTGCGCGCGGGCCTCGTCGAGGCGGCGCTCCTGGAGCAGGAACACGCCGTAGTGGAACAGCGCAACCGCGTCGGGCGCCGCGGAACTCGCGGCGGCGCGAAAGCACTGCTCGGCGCGCGCGCCGTCGCCTTCGTGCAGCGCGATGCGCGCCAGGAACAACTGCGCCCGCGCGTTGTTTGCGTCGCGCTCGAGCGCGCGGGTCAGGCTGCGCCGCGCCCCGTCGAACTGCTCGCTCAGGAACTGCGCCGCACCCAGGTTGGTGAGCACGTCGAGATCGGGCTGGCCCAACTCCGTGCAGCGCGTGAACGACTTCGCCGCCGCCTCATAGCGCTTCTGGGCGAACTGCGCGACGCCCAGCCAGTTCCACACGCGCGGCTCGCCGCTGGAGTGCTGCACGTACTGCGTCAGCAGCGCCTCGGCCTCGCCGAAGCGCTGCTGCGCGAAGAGCTGCTGGAGCTGCGGCTGCAGCTCGTCGGGCGTCATCAGCCGGCGCGGAGCGCCCGCTGGCGTCTGCGCGCCCGAAGTCGCGCCCGAAGGCGCGCCCTGCATCGGGGCTGGCAGCGCGGCGGACGGAGCGGCGGCCAGCAGGACAGCGAGCACGAGCGCAGTCGCGGGGGGCATGGCGCGCGATTGTAGGCGCCGGAGCTACGCCATGGTGCGAGCGCGGCTGCGTCCTGTTGCGCAACGCGGTAGCGCGCCCGCGCTCCTAGCCTTCGATATGTCGCGGCGCGCACCGCGCTGCGCACACCACACGAGGATCGCCATGTCGCTCACTGCACTAGCCAAGCTCACCGCGCGGGACATCATGAAGACCAAGGTCTTGAAGCTCGACCCGCAGAGCTCGCTCCAAGAGGCCGTGCGCACGCTGTCGGACATGCAGATCAGCGGCGCGCCCGTGGTCGATCGCAGCGGGAAGCTGGTCGGCGTGCTCTCGGCGCGCGACATCGCCCAGCCCGAGCACCTGCGCGACCCGCTCGTCGGCGCGCGCGGATCGCGCTACGAGTTCCCTGACGCTTCGCCCGACGACGACGGCTCCTACGACGAGGACACCGTCTTCTCGATGGAGGGCTACAGCCCCGAGGTGCTGCGTTCGGGGACCGTGGGTGAGGTGATGACCGCCGATCCCATCACCGTTGCGCCGGATGCCTCGCTGCGCGCGATCTGCAGTCTGATGGCGCGCGAGGCGATCCACCGCGTGATCGTGGTCGAGCACGGCAAGCTGGTCGGCATCGTCACCACCCTCGACGTCGTGCGCGCGGTCGCCGACGCGAGCTGACGCAGGCCGTCGCTGGCCGCAGTGCGCAGAGCGTCGCGCGCGAGCACGCGTGCTCGCGCGCGAGCGCAGCGGCCCTCACGCCGGACGCAACACCAGCAGCGAGCACTGCAGGCGCCCGATCAGGCGCTCGGCGGTCGAGCCGATCACGCCCGGCTTGTCGCGCTTGTGAGCGAGCGCGCCGAACACCACCAAGTCGGGCTCGAGCTCCTCGCACACCTCCAACACGCCCTGCGCGGGCGTGTTTTCGCGCAAGTGCAACTGCGCGGCGGCGCGCTGGGCCTCGTCGAGCGGCGCGAGCATGGCGCTCCTGACGCGTGCTTCGCGCTCGCTCTTCGAGCCCGGCCGGGTGTGCAGCGCCGGCGGCGTAACGTGCACGAGGTGCAGCGCCGCGCCGGCGAAGTCCGCCAGCCGGCCCGCCCAGGCAACGGCCTGTTCGGAGGTGGCAGTCAGGTCCGTGGCGGCGACGATGACGCGCGGCGCGATCGCGCGGCCGGGAACCACGGCCCACACCGGCGCGAGCGACTCGCGCAGCACCGCGAGCGCGATCGGGCCGATGCGGCCGGCGTCGGACTCGCGCCCGTCGTGCTTGCCCAGGAGCACCAGGCTCGCGCCCGAGTGCTGCGCTTCGCGCGCGATGGCGAGCGGCGCGCGCTCCTGGCAGTCGACCGTCTCGCAGGCCACCTCGCTGGCCCGCATCTGCGCCACCAGCTCGGCGATCCGGATGCGGCCCTCGGGCGCGACGGCGCTGCAAATCGCGACCATTTCGTTCGTCAGCGGATCGAAGTACTCGCCCTGGGCGAGCGAGTGCAGCAGCGTCACCTGCGCGCCGGTGCGCGTGGCGAGCCACAGCGCGGTCTGCGCGGCGGCGGCGCTGCCCGGGGTCGGAGCGCAGCTGCGCGGGTCGAGGTCCAACCCGACGACGAAGCGATTGAAGGTGGCGTCCATGGCGCGGTGACGAAGGGCTCGAGAGCGTTTCGCCACGCGCGGCGCGCGAGCAGTTCGCGCGCTGGTTGCGCCCGTGGCGGGTTCAGTGGGCGTGCGGCGGCAGGACCAGGACGGGCACGCGCGCGTGGCGGATCACGCCTTCGGCGACCGAGCCCATCACGAGCTTGGAGAGGCCCGAGCGCCCGTGCGTCGGAATGCAGATCGCATCCGAGTGCAGCCGCGCTGCCGCGGCGCAGATCTGCTCCGCGGCGTTGAAGGCGCTGACCACTTCGGCGTGGACCTCGATCTGGCGCTGCGCGGCGTCGCTCGGCGCGAAGCTGCGGAGCTTTTGGGCGATCTCGGCCTCGAGCCGGCGGACCTCTTCGGGCGAGGGCGGCGGGACCGCAGCCATCGCGCCCCAATCCAAACCGGCGGGGACATAGGGCGTGGTGACGTGCACCAGTTGCAGCACGCCGCCCTGCGGCAGGAGCGCGGCGGCGTGCTCGACGGCGCGCTGCGAGAACTCCGACAGGTCGAGCGGGACCAGGATGCGGCGGAACTCGCGCCGCGGTACGGCGTGCGGCTCGCGCGCCGGGACGATCGGCACGGTCAGGATGTTGCGCGCCGAAGCGCCGACCAGATCGAGCGAGACCGAGCCGTGGACCAGCCGGTCGACGCCGACGCGCCGGTGCGTGCCGACCACGACCAAGTCGGCCGCTTCGAGCGCCGCCAGCTCGAGCATGTGCTCGGCCACGCGGCCCCAGCCGGCGAGCACGCGCAACTGCGGAGGCTTGCCGCCGATCGAGCCCACGCGCCGCCCCAGGTTGTCGAGCAGCTCGCGTTCGTAGCGTTCGCGCGGCGCATCGCGGCGCTCGCCGCGCGCGTAGATCTGGCCTGCGACGATCTCCAGCGGAGCGAGGCGCGCGAACTGCTCGAGCGCGGCCGCCGCGCCCGCGGTGGAGGCGTGGCTCTCGACGCCCAGCAGCACGCGCAGCGGCCGCGAGCGCTCGAGCCAGGCTTCGATGCTCGAATCCTCGCGCACCACCAGCGTCGGCACGCTGGCGGCCTTGATGACGCGCATCGCGACGCCGCCCAGGCTCCACAGGCTCGGCCGCCGATCGCCGATCGGCGCGATCACGATCAACTCGGCGGACAGCTCGCCGCTCAGCCGCGCGAGCTCTTCGTCGGGCACGCCCTCGACCAGGTGCTCGACCACTTCGGCGCCCAGCGAGCGCAGGTGCGTCGAAAGCGCGCCGAGCAGCGTGCGCCGCCGCTCGAATTCATCGCGGCTGAGTTCGTGCACGCTGACCGCAGTGCCGGCGCGGATGCCCGGCAGTTGGGCCACGTGCGCGAGGTGCAGGCGCGCGCCGAAGCCGGCGGCCAGCCGCGCGGCGGCGTTGGCGGCGAGGGCGGCGGGCTCGGAGAAGTCGGTTCCGCAGAGAATGTTCATGGCGATCGGCCGGCTCACAGGGGTCGGGCTCGTGGGGATCGTCCGCGGGCGCGGACAGGAGCATGCGCCGGCGAGAGTAGCGCCGCAGGAGGCCGTTCGACGTAGCGATCCCGAGTGCACGTCGTAGCGCGGCGCCCTCGGCGCGGCGAGGTACGGCGTCCTAGGTGCAGTGCTACGTACATCGTCCTACGGATGGCGAGCCGCGCTGACCTAGCATCGCCAACCCGGTCGCGACTGCCGATCCGTGGCTCGGTTCCGCGCGCTGATGCGGTATGTTCGGTCTGCCCCCTCAGTGGGCCGACGGACGCTCCGCCGGCGCCGAATCCTCAGAGCTACGGCAGGTCCCGACGGGACCGGAGAGCACCGAGTGAAGCACTCGCGCGGTCAAGAGCCCCACCATTCCAATAGCGCGGCCACAGCCGCGCGCGTCGCCGAGGTGACCGCCGCCATCGAGCGTGGCGCGGTCAGCGATCTGCTCTACAAGTCGCTGCTGGCCTCGGTGCTCGATCCCACGATCGCCATCGACGAATTCGGTGTGATCGTCACCGCCAGCGCCTCGGTCGAGCCGGTCTTCGGCTGGCGGCCCGAAGAGCTGCGCGGCCGCAACATCAGCGTGCTGATGCCCGAGCCGCACCACTCGCAGCACGACGGCTACCTCGCCAACTACCGTCGCACCGGCGAGACGCACATCCTGGGGCGCACGCGCGAGTTCGAGGTCGTGCGCCGCGACGGGCGCACGCTGATCTGCGAGCTGAGCGTGGCGCGCGTCGACTTGAACGCCGGCCTGCCGCCGCTGTTCATCGGTTCGTTCCGCGACGTGAGCGCGCGGCGCGCCGCCGAACGCGCGCTGGAGGAGAGCGAGCAGCGCTTCCGCGCCATCTTCGACAGCTCGTTCCAGTGCATGGGCCTGCTCGACGCGCGGGGCACCGTGATCGAGGTCAACCAGACCGCGCTGCGCACGATCGGCGTCGAGCGCGAGTCGATGCTCGGGCGCAACTTCGCCGACACGCCCTGGTGGACCGAGCCGGTCGAACGCGAGCGCGTGCGCGCCGCGCTGGGCGATGCGGCGCAGGGCAAGTTCGTGCGCTTCGAGACCACGCACCGCTCCGCCGACGGCGAGCTGATCTGCGTCGATTTCTCGCTCAATCCCGTGCGCGACGGGGCCGGCGTGGTGCGCTGGATCATCCCCGAGGGGCGCAACATCAACGAACTCAAGCGCGCACAGCGCATCGAGACCTCGATGTTGCGCGCGCTGGCCACGATCGGCGAGTCGGCGGCCGTGCTGGCGCACGAGATCAAGAACCCGATCACCGCCGTGAACGTGGCGCTGCGCGCCGTGGCGCGGCAACTGGGCGAAGACGACCGCGCGGTTCTCGAGGACCTCGTCACCCGCATGCAGCGCCTTGAGGCGTTGATGCGCCGCACGCTGTCGTTCACGCGGCCCTTGAACCTGCAAGTCGGCCCGATCAAGGGCCCCGAGCTGCTCGAGCAGGTCGCGCGCTCGCTGCGGCCCGAGTTCGTGCGCCGCGGCAGCGACGTCCAGGTCAGCGTCGAGCCGCCCAACATGGTGTTCAACGGCGATCGCCAACTGCTCGACGAGGTGCTCACCAACCTCGTGCGGAACGCGCTGGAGGCCAAGTCCGGCCCGGTGCGCGTGCACATGGCGGTGCAAGCGCTGCCCGGCGGCGGCGCGCGGTTGTGCGTCGACGACGACGGCCCCGGCGTGGCCGAGAGCGTCCGCTCGACGCTCTTCAAGCCGTTCGTCACCACCAAGTCGACCGGCACCGGTCTGGGCCTCGCCTTCTGCAAGAAGATCATCGACGAGCACGGCGGCGAAATCGAAGTCGTGCGCTCGCCATCCCTGGGAGGCGCGCGCTTCGAAGTGCGCCTGCCCGTGGTCACGTAGGAACACCCCGCTCCATGAACGCGCCGTCCCACAGTCCTTCCACCAAAATCCGCGTCTTCCTGGTCGACGACCAGAGCATCCTGCGCGCCGCCTTCAAGAGCCTCCTCGCGCAGGCCGAGCGCATCGAGGTCATCGGCGACTGCGGCGACGCGCGCATCGCCATCGATCGCATCGCGCTGCTCAAGCCCGATGTGGTGCTGCTCGACATCTCGATGGCGGGGCTGTCGGGGCTCGACGCCATCGCGCCCATCCGCGCGGCGCATCCGCGCGTGCGCATCGTGATGCTCACGCACCACGAGGGCGAGTCGTTCGTCGACCAGGCCATGCGCGCCGGCGCCGACGGCTACTTGTCCAAGGACTCCGACCCCAGCGAACTGCTGCTGGGCATCGAAGCGGTGTTCGACGGTCGCCCGTACCTCTCGCCCAAGGTCGCCGGCGGACTGGTGGCGAAGATGCGGCGCGGCGAGCCGATCCAGGCCGCCAGCGCCAGCCGCGTCGACTCGCTCACCGCGCGCGAACGCGAAGTGTTCCAGTTGCTCGCGCTGGGCAAGAGCAACAAGGACGTCGCGCGCGAGCTCTCGATCAGCCTGGGCACGGCCAAGAAGCACCGCGAAAACCTGCAGCGCAAGCTCGATTGCCACTCGACGGCCGAGCTCGCACGACTGGCGATCCGCGAAGGCCTGATGCAGTCCTGACGGCGCTCCGCCGCAGTGCGCAGCGCAGTTCACGGACTCGAGCGCGCGCGCGGCGCCTACTTCGACGCAGCGCCTTGCGAGCAGTTGCGCCGTACAAGTCTGGCGTTCGCGCCGCACTCCCTTTTTTCAGCGCGGCGCCAAGTCGAAGGAGCCACGCCATGAAGCTGATCCCTTGGGGTTCGAAGACCCCCGCCAATCTGTTCGCGACCGATTGGGACAACTGGATGGAGGAGTTCTTCAAGAACTCGCCGAACCGCTTGCCCGAAGTCTTCCAGCGCAACGCCGTGCCGGCCGTCAACATCGCCGACACCGCGCGCGAGTTGATCGTCAGCGTCGAACTCCCGGGCGTGTCCGAGAAGGACGTCTCGGTGCAAATCGTCGGCGGCCAACTCGTCGTGAGCGCCGAGCGCAAGTGGGAAGAAGAGAAGAAGGACAAGGAGTTCTATCGCGTCGAGTCGCAGTACGGCTCGTTCCGTCGCGCTGTGCCGCTGCCCGATGGGCTGAACACCGATCCGGATGCGGTGCGCGCCAAGCTCGAGAAGGGCGTGCTCGAGATCGCGCTGCCCAAGGTCGAGCCCAAGGCGGCTGCGACCATCAAAGTGCAAGCCGCGAAGTGAGCCTGCGCAGGCTGCGCGCGAGTTCGAGCGCGGTCGCGCTTTGACGCCCGCTTTGTTCCACGCACGCCGCTCGGCGTCGGAACACTGCGGGCGCCGCAGTCGCTCATCGTCCTAGCGCTCGAGCTGCGATCTCCTGCATGCGTCGCGCCGCGGCCGCCTTCGGCGCGGGATAGAGCTTGCCGTACCTGTCGCTGTCCCAGTACGCGTTGCCCCAGCGCCCGTTCACGCTCACCGGCCGGCCCACGGGCGAGCGCTCGAACAGCGCGCCCCACAGCACCAGCGAGGCGAAGTACTTGCCGTAGGTGCTCAGGTGCACCTCGTCCTCGAACAGTTGTTCGCGCTTGGAGAAGCCCTCGAGTTCGCCGCGTTCGATCGCGTCGCTCAACTGGCCCAGCGCGCGCGCCACCGGCACGAGCTCGATCTTCGGTCCCTCGCCTTCGAGCCGTTCGTTCGCCGCCGCGACGATGCGCTCCCACATCTCGCCGTTCGCATCCAAGCGCGGCCGCCACAGCAGCTCGCGCGTCGGGCTGGTCTTGTCGTCCGGACAGCCGCTCGGCGTGCCGCTGTGGACGCACGGCCAGGGCTCGTAGAACAGCACGCGCAGGCCCGGGTTGTGCTTGCGCGCGAAGTTCGCAAAGCGCGCCAGGTGCTCGACCGTCCCGCTCTCCTCCGAGCGCGCGCCCATGGGCATGCCCTCGACGAGCACCAGCGCGTCCCAGCCGCCCTTGGCGAGTTCGACGTGGTACGCGCCGCGAAACTGCGGCTCGTAACCCGGCGCATAGCCCGGCGCCTTCGCGCGCTCCGCTTCGGCCCACTGCCAGCGCAGCGGTGCGCCCGGGATGAACTGCTCCTTGAACGTGAGGCTCGTCACCGGCGGCGCCGCGCACAGCGACGCGACCATGTCGGGCACCTCCGAGATCAGGCTGTGGCCGACGAAGAACACGCGGCCGGGCGCACGCTTCGCCTCGGGCTTCGCTCGCTCGTGAGCACCAGCCTGCGCCTGTTGTGCGTCCGGCTCTTCGACGCGCGCGCTCGCGGTCAACTCATCACCCAACTGCGCGCCACAGGCCGCCACGGCCAGCGCCACCGCCACCACCGCCGTCCGCCAACTCGCGCTCATGCCCGCATCCTAGCCAGCGCCGCCGCCGACCTCGCTGCGCCGCACCGCGGGCCTCGTGTGGCGGAGGCGGAAGGATTCGAACCCTCGAGGAGTTGCCCCCTGGCGGTTTTCAAAACCGCCGTCGCTCATCTGAGTGGACGACACAAGGCGCGTGTCGAACGCGAGTTGTGCTCGCGGCCGCGCCAGGTCTCACGGCTCGTTGTCCTTCCGGTTGTCCTTCGCCGGAGATCGCCAGCGCTCACGGGCGTCTGCGTGCGGACCGTGTCGACATCACGTCGAGTCGGTGTAGCCGCCCAGAAAGGCCGCGTGTCGGCTTGGGGACGGAGCGAGCGGTGATGCCGCCGGCAGTTCAGCCGCCAAGTGCGAGTTAGGGGCTCTTGCCCCATGGCTCGACTGGGCTTCCGACCGGGTCCGGTTGCTACCGCGCCGATCGCAAGCCTAGAATTCCCCTAGCGCAGGCGGGGCTGCGCACACGCCGCGGTGAACGGGCACTGCCCGCCCCGAGATAGAGACTAGAAGCTGGTTGATGGAGGTTCGCTCTTCCTTCCCTGGGCTTCGACGGAACGCGGTGCCGTCCAGGCCCTAAGCACGAAAGGAAGTTTCGATGAGTAGCCTCTCTGCCCCGTTGCCTCGTCCCGGCGAGCCGTTCGACTTCGAGACCTATCAGTCTCAGCTCCGCGCTCAGGAGCGCCAATACGCAGCCAGTGTGCTCGCGCCGCTGGGCGTGCTCCCGCCTCGGCCGCACATCGAGCACTACAAGCGCGTCGCGCGTGAGCGACTCACGCTACGGCGCAAAGCGGAGCCGGACGTGAAGTTGTCGCTCGTGCAAGACGAGCTGGCGCGTGAAAATGGACTCCCCAACTGGCCCACGTTCTCCCAAGCAGTATCGGACCGGAACGTGCGTGCCAGAGAGTTTCTCGCGGCGCTGCGCCGAAAGGACGAGGCGGCTGTGCTCTCCGCGCTCGAGTCTGACGCAGGCCCAGTGGTCGATGTGGCGCTGTCGGCTTCCGAGCACGACCTCTCGTATCTCGCGGGCGTCGCGCACTCCCGCTCCAAGGCCGCAGCGTCAACGCTTTGCCTGTTGGGCTTTGCGTTTGCTCAGTCGGGTGCCCCCGAAACGCTGGCGGGCCAGTTACACGCGCTCCAGCTCCAGTACTTCGACTTCGACTGGTGGTCAGCCTCCACGGTAATCGGAGACCGGCGTGCAGCCGCCGAGGAGGACCCGACGCGCGAGCACGAGGTGGAGGGATTCGACGAGGCGCTCTCTGTGCTCGCCACACATGAAGAGTTCGATTCGAGCGACGGTCCGTTCGACATGGACTACTAACACCAGGAGCAACAACATGAACCAGAGAGAGCCGGACTCGCCCGATCGCGGGCCCATCAAGCCACCGGGGCTACTCCCGCCGGAACTCCTAGCCCTCATTCAGCGTTCCGCAGAACAGCAGCGGCGAAGCCATGAGGCACCGCCGACTGAGTTCGAGCGGGGCTATCGAGCATTCTTCGAGGGGCAGACCCAACGCGGCAGCCCAGGCCATTCCGAGTGGGCCCGAGGTTGGCAGTACGGCCAGCTCGAGGATGACGACGACTGAACGGTCGAGGCTCTCAGCCGGGGGGCGGACGTTCGCCCTCCGGCTTCAGCGACATCGTGTTGGCTGCCTTGCCTCTGGCCGCTGCCTCCGCCAGTAGCGGTAGAAGCAACTCGCGCAATCTGTCCACGGCTCCGGCGGGCACCGCGTTGAGCATCGTAGTGAGCACGGCGACGATCTCCCGCAAGCACTCGAGTTGCGCAGTCGCCGTCGCTGAGTCGATCTTCTCTGGTGTGGAAACGACGCCGGTCTTCTCGTCGTAGTCCACGTAGAAGCCGGACTGTTTGAGCCCGTCCAAGTCGAGCTCCCTGAGCGCAAACACGGTGTTGCGAATCCCCTCAACAAACTGGGCTTCGCCAGGTGAATCGCTGCCGAGCGCGTGCTCGAAATCGTCCAGCGATTGTCGGAGCATTGCCTCGATCTCATCCGGAGTTGCGGATTCGAGCTTTGACTCGTCCGCATCGACGAACCGTCCCATCGAGGTGTGCAGCGCGGCTGCCATCACACTCCAACCGGCGAGTGACTCTCCGAAGACGGGTGCCTGGCCAAGCTGCTGCTTCGGCACGTGCCGCCGGAAAAGCACTTTGACGGCATCAGGCTTGAACCGAAGTGCTCCGATTGCAACCTGGAAGAAGTACATCGCTTTGCCTGCCTCTTCCTGCCCGAGGATCGCGAGCGAGCACGCGCGTCCGAACCACCTACGGTCGAAGCAGAAGTTTGCCTGCGCTTCGAACTCGAGCGCGTTAGTCAACGATGCGGTAGCGAGGCGATGCGCAGTATTGGGGTTCATTGCGACGTCTCCGAACCCGCGAAATTGTCCACAGGCTCAAGCTGATGACAACCCCAATAGTAACCATTCACGATGCAATGAGACCAAGCGCGCGTCACCGGCGCACGACGGTCCACAGAGGGAGCAGCGTGCGTTCGATCGCAATTGAAGCTGCGCATTCCCGATATCGAATTACTGGCGCGACCGATCCAGTTGAACATCGATCGGAGATTCACCGCAATTCCAGGATCGTCAGTGCGCTTGGAAGTACGGGCTTCGGATCCTCAACGAACTGGCGCGACTTGCGATCGACATTGACTGCTTGTCCAACCACATCGAGCCACGCGAGCATTTGCGCCGAAGTCATGGGCTTAGGTGCAGCTGCCTGAAGCCAATCACGAGGGCCGTACACGCGAGCCGAAACAGGCTCACTGCACCAGTACCAGTCGTTCGACGCCTCATCTTGAAAGACAATATGGTGAGACTGGTTCGTCGTGTAGCCGACTGGCGCAGAGCTGACGGGAACCAGCCGGAGAGTATCCAGGTCAGGTTCGTCGTAGATTTGATCGGGATCGAGCAGCATAGGGCATGCGTAGTGGACCTCCGTTCCGAGAACTCCTGAAAGGCGGATGAGGGTCTCGTGCTGCGAGCGTCCGGTGGACTTGTTCCTGCGGAGATCGATCGCCGCTCGAAGGTAGGGAGCCGTGATTGCCGGTGGCAGCTTCTGGCTTCGCTTCGCCACGCGATCCACTGGCTTGAACTGCAAGAAGTAACCCACAAAAACCCGACCTCCGAGAGTCGCTGAGCCTTGGTCGATTGCTTTTCGAAGCTCCGCAACAAAGCGAGCCTGCGACAGTTCGGTCTTCACCCATGCCTGATCGAACCCGACAAACGCCTCGGTCCGTGTCGAAGGCTTGATGAGGCGGAACACCCTCGCTCCGAAAAACTCCTCGAAAAGGCGCACCATCGGTCGATGATAGTGCATCTCCAGCAGGCTCTCGGTGATCTCTTGTGTCATCGTCAATGCCTAAATATCTACGGAAGCTGTCTTTGGCGCCTTGTGCTTGGGGGCTACGTCTGCAGTCGCCGAAGTCACAGGAAGTCCGGCGCGTGCGAGAATAGACTCGCACAAACGAAGAAGACTCGACGACTTCTTGCCGTTGTGCCACGCGAGGTGCAGCCACTCCGCGATGAACAGGGAGTTCTTCTCCAGGTCGCCTGCGTTGTCGTAGCGAGTTCGAGCAGCTTCGCGGTATCGGGCAAGCTCATCGGCCTGGAAGTCCGCTGATACGACCCGTCCGATTTCGGTCGTCCACATCACTGCGTCGCACTTCCAAAACGTCGCCGCAGGAAGGGGCTCCTCGCCGTCGTATCCGCATAACTTCAGGATCGCGCTGTTATCCTTCCGCTGCTTCTCTCGGCGACCGCCCTTGTCCTCGGTGTGGGAGTCAGCGTCGAACACGACGAAGGTCGGAATCTCAAGCTGCTTTGCGATCGCGAGCGGGACAATCAGGTGGTTCTTGCCTCCCGTGGGCACGAGGTGACAGCCAACTCTCCGCGCATCCCGAATGCGGCCCATGAGACTGAGATAGGTGAGGATGTAGGCAACGTCTTCGAGCCCCTCACAAAGAACCAACTGCGGCGCAAAGAACATCTCGTTCACACTGGGCTGAAGCGACTGATGGAGCTTGGCCAGCGCCGCGTCCGCGTTCGCGACCCAGGCATGCCCCGTCACTTCCGCAAGTCGTTCGCGAAGCCGTTTCGAAGAGACCTGTCTCACGACAGACACGGAGTCCACCTGCGGCTTCTGCACGAGACGAACCTTCTCGAACATGTCACCCGCAACGAAGAAGGGGCTGTGCGTTGTGGCAATCACCTGCGCGCCGTTCTCGGCAAGTTCCTGGAGCACCGTCGACAAGTGGCGGCACTGCGGCGGGTGCTGATACAGCTCCGGCTCCTCGATTCCGAGCATCAGGACCGGCTGCGTGGCGTCGCTGGACTGGGCCAGTTCCTGAAGTAACGCGACGATGTAGGCGCGCTGCAACCCGTGGCCGAACCGCGGCAGGCTTCCGTCGAAGTGCCCTTCCCCAGCAACGATCTGCGCATACGGCTCCTCGATGCTCACGGCCTTTTCCTGCCATTCGAGTTTCAACCGCGCGCCTGGATGCGCCCACTCCGAAAGCCTCTGGCTCAGCGACTTCGAGACGTCGTCGAGGCTGGCCTGCTGACCTTGGAGAAGGGCGGTGTACTCGTCGCTGGTCTTCTCGCGTAGCGCGTCGAGCGGTTCCCTGAAGTTCACCCGTGACCGCACTGTCCGCGACAGCAGTCGAGCCAGGGCGGTGTTCTTCGCTTCGGCGTGCTCGGACATGGCGTCCTTCACGGCCGGGACATAGACCCACTGCAAGTACGGGCGAAGGCGATTCTTGCCTTTCGTGAACCCGTAGAACTCATCGTCGCTCCACTCCAACGTTGTCAGTTCGGGATGTGCCGCCTCGTAGATTCGGAGCGCCTCCTGAATCTTCGCCTTCGCCTTGGCTTCGGGCAGATCCGTGTACTTGAGGCGGAGCTGTGCGTACGCATCCTTGGGCTCTGTCGCGTCCTTCTTTTCGGCGAAGAACGGCATGAAGTCCTTGATGACCTTGCGCTGACCGTGTTGCACAACGGGGGCCTTCCCGGTCTTCACATCGAACTTCGCCACTGCCGACACCGCCAACTCACCGTGACGGAAGTAGTTCTCGAAGTCCTTTTGGGCTTCCACGCTCAGGTCACCGAACGTGACGGTGACAACGACAGGCTGGTCGGTGTTGCCCTTGTGGAAGTCCTCGCGCTGCAGCTCGGTGAGGTCGGTTGATGAACCGGACTCCTCGCGAAAGAACACGTTCAACGCGCACAACACGTTTGACTTGCCAGCGCCGTTCGGGCCGACGAGGCATGTGTAGTCGTCGAACTCGATCGTCTCGTCCTCGAACGATCGGAAGTTCTGAATGCGCACCGACTTGATCTTCATTTGCGAGTCCGCCCGTTGTTGTCAGCGTTTCTCCCCAAACAGATTCGGCGATGCCAGCAGGTCTGCGAGCTTGGACCACCGGCCACGCTCGAAGTCTGACTGGTTGACGCGGACGTACTTCCACGTCGTGCCCGTGCTCTCCGTCACGCGCTCGCACCAGTCCTGGATCGCCGCGTCTTTTGCGAACGTGCCTTCCCACACGCGGCCCTTGGTTTCGATGATCCAGTGCACGAGGCCTTGCGGCGTCTCCTGCACGACGACCCAGTCCGGGTGGTAGAAGCCAACGGCGCCAGACGGCTTGAGGTAGTCGACGCGGAACTGCGTGCCAGACTCGCCCTGCTCGGTCGTGCCGAGCGCCGCGAACCGGAGCACGTCTTTGGCCCGGCTCAAGAAGACGGCGAAGTTGCGCTCGAAGTCGTTGTAGGTGGCAACGTAGTTGAAAACCGTGTGCGCCAGCACGAGCGGCGCGGGGAGCAGGTTCCGGCGCCAACTGAACGGCTTCGTCTCTGAGAGGCGGAAGTCGGCACGTTCGAACTCGATCGACCGCTTGTCGATCGTCAGCGTCGCGATCCTGCGCGCGAGGTACTTGGCTATGCCCTCCTGCAGGTCGGGCCGCGCGAGGTGGGAGCGCACGATGTCGTCCTCGACATCGACATCGCGCCCGAAGCACCGCGTAACGACGTACGACCGCACGGCGGGATACAACTCCGCGAATCGGTTGGGGAGCTTCGCACGGTCGATGACTTTGTTCGTGATCGAAGCCAGCAGCGCCTGCGAGGGAGGGCGGTCGCCGCCCGCGATGTCGGCCTGGTGAACCTCTGTGCCCGTGGTCCCAAACTCCATCCGCAAAGTCAGCCGGAACTGCTCGGCAAGGTCCGTCTGCTCGTAGATCGCATCGAGGCTCCCAACGTCCAGCTCGGAGAGCTTGCGAATGTCGTGAACGAGACGCGGCTTCGTGATCGGGATGGCGATGTCGTAGGAGAGGCGCTCCTGCAACGGCTGGACGATGATCGGGGGCGGCGGGTCCGTCTTCGTCGTCGTCACGCCGACGCCTTCGGCTTCGAGCTGGGAGCGCAGCACCTTGAGGAGGTTGCGCGTGCCCAACACCTCCAGCGTCTGGGTCCGGTCCGGGCTGACATCGGTCATCAAGCGCAGACCGCGTCCGATGACCTGCTCCGGCAGGATCTCCGCCTTCGCCGTGAAGGGGCGCAGGCCGAGCACGACGGTGACGTTCTTCACGTCCCAGCCCTCGCGCAGCATCATCACGCTGACGATGGCCTTGATCTTGTTCTTCGGCTTGTCGATGTCCCGCGCGACCTCGCGGGCTCGATCTAAGTCCTTCTTCGAGATGTCGCCTTCTGAGTCGGTGTGGATGACGAGGACCTCGTCCTCCTTGAAGCCGAACTCGGCGGTCTTCCACAGGTACGCGCCGAGCGCGTCCGCGTAGGCGTTCTTCTCGGCCATCACGAAGAGGACGGGTTTGCGGTCGAGCTGCGAGAACACCTTCCAGTGCTCGTGCCAGCGCGTGACGGCCGCGCGAATCCAGTACCCGTACTTCTCGGCCGCCGTGTCGGCCGTGACACCCTCCGGGTCCTCGGTGGGCTGCTTGGGGTCGTCCTCCTTCGTGACGATGATCGGCGACTTGACGATCCGATCTTCGACGGCCTGGGCCAGCGGGTAGTCGCAGACCGTCCAGGGGAAGTACATCCCGCCTTGGTCCTTCGGCGTCGCCGAGAAGTCGAGCCAGAGCGCAAGGCCGTTCGGCAGCGCCTCGTTGATCGCGAGCAGCGACTTGTTCCACGCAAGCTCGTCCTCGTGAACGTGGTGCGCCTCGTCGTTGATGACGATCAGGTCCTTGAGCGACTTCACCCGTTCGAGCATGGACCGCTGGCCGGACGCGGCGAGATCCTGCGACGGCTTCGGGCCGAGCATCGCCTCGACTGCGTTCTGCGGCGTCCACGTCTGGTCCAGCGACTCGTAGAGCTGCTGGATGTTGCAGAGGAACAGGTTGCCGGAGGGGTCGGGCTCGGTGGCTTCGCCCCGCAGGATCACCTTCTGCGAGAACGAGCCCCGCCATTCGGGCGGGACAAGCGGGAGATCCTTGAAGACCTGGTTGTTGGCGAAGTCGCGCTCCAGGCGCTGATAGACGATCACGTTTGGGGCGACAATCAGGACGTTCGTCGACATCTCCGAGCCGGACACGAGCAGCTTGTGGAAGCGCGACCAGACGATCGCCATCGCGGCACACCAAGTCTTGCCCGATCCCGTCGCCATCTTGAAGGCGTACCGACGAAGGTCTTCGAGCGGCAGATCCTGGAGGCCCTCCTTCTCAAGCTCCGGGACGTATCGACGGATCTGCCGTTTCCCGTCCATCGTCGTTTGGAACTCGATGTTCTGTGACAGGAGGTCTTTCTGGAACCTTGTCGCGTACGCCTCGATGAGCTTCCTTGAGTCCTTCGTGCCCGCGACTTCGACGAGCCACACGAGCGTCTCGATGGCCTCGCGCTGGCAGAAGTAGTAACGGAACGGCACGCTGAACCCGGAGACCTCGTGGTCCTCCTCGAACCAGTACGCGAAGAGGCGTCGCGTGACTTCGGACGCACCGGGGTAGCCATTCCTGCGCCACTCGTCGACGGCCGCACGGATGCGCGGCACGAGCATCAGGCGGCTCGCGCGTCTGCCGGACTTGTCTACGCTCCAGCCGGTCGGGTCGGAGTCGTCCTTGACCAGGAACGACGTCGGCGGCTCCCACGGCCTGCGGCCCGGTATCTCGGGCAGGTCCTTGTCGTACGCGATGAGTGAGCCGGACATCGCTACTTCACCTCGACGTCAAACGCCTGCGACGTGTCGTTCCCGAAGATGTCGATGACCTTGACGAGGATGCGGTACTTGCCCGCCTTCGCGTACGTGTGCGTGTCCGAGGCGAGCGGGAGCTTGCGGTCCTTCCGCGTGCGATACGCGACCCAGCCCTGCATGAAGGTGTCGTTCTGGAAGTCCCAGTCGATCGCCCAGTAGTCGATGTAGTCCGACCACTTCTTGACCTTGCTGCGCACCTCCTCGGGGATCAGCTCGGTGTTCGGGATGACGAAGTCCTTCAGCGCGACCTGCACGGCGAGCCCCTTCGCGTGCTTGATCTCTGCCTCCAGGAAGGCCAGCTCGAAGAACCGGACGTCACCCTTCGCTGCGGCCTGTTGTTCCATCACTTCGCGCGGGATCTGGAGCAGCATGAGCTTCACGCCCTTGTGCTTCGCCAGCTCCTGAACTGGTCCGCCCCTGCGAACTTCGTTGTTCGGGCCAGCGAGCCCCATCTCCCATTCCCAACCGAGGACGTGAAGCTCACCCTGCTTCAACTTCGCGCACTCCTCGACGGCCGCGTCGATTTCTGTGAACGTCACGGGCGCGTCGACCGCGCCGATGTGGACCATCGCCTTGCCGGTACGTCCGTGCAGGTGCGCCATGCCCGCCACGGGCTGAGCACCGTAGAGCTTCAAGACGAACGCGAGGTACTCGTAGAGCGCGCGTTCCGCGAGCGGATTGTCCTTCGATTCTCCGAACGTCACGCCTTGCCAGTATTGGCGCTCGTACTTGCCAAGGTTGAGAACCTCGAATGGCCTGCATCCCTCGATGCCGAGCACTCGCTTGCGCGTGACATGCATCGACCAACGACCCAAGTCGCAGCCGATCCAGCGTCGTCCCAGCTTTTCAGCCGTCGCGATGGTAGTGCCTGATCCAAGAAAGAAGTCCGCGATCAGATCCCCCGGCTTCGACGAAGCCTCGATGATTCTCTTGAGGAGCCCTTCCGGCTTTTGCGTGTCGTAGCCGACGCCTTCATCACCCCACGACACGACGAACTGAACACTCTTATTGTTCCAGATGGTCTGTACGGGCATGCCTTCGGCTTCGTCGAGGTACTGCTTGTGCCGAGCAACTCCGTTGCGGGTGTAGAAGACCTTGCCCTCAGCGTCGAGTCTACGCATCGTTTCGATCGGGCAACGCCAGAGCTTCGTGTGTCCTTTCCACGCATATTCGTACCCGCCTCCGCTCAGGCCGTAGGCGGATAGGTCACCCGACTTGAACCGTCGTCCAGCCTCGTCCTTGTAGCGGTAGTACGAATCGATGTAGTCCTGGTCGTAGTCCGTCTTCGGGTCATTCCAGGTGTGCTTCGCACCCTTCGTGTAGAAGTAAATTACTTGATGGTTGATTCCATACCGACCGCTATCGCTGTGCGCGGTTGTGCATTTCCACGCAATCTCGTTTCGGAATCCGGGACGTCCTGTTTGTCCACCGGCCCCGAAGACCTCATCGAGTAGCGGGCGAATAAAACCGCTGACCTGCCAACCAAGGTGAACGTAGATGCTTCCGGTCGGGGACAACAGCTCGTGAAGCAGTTGCAGCCGTGGAAATAGCATGGACAAATACGAGTCGAGACCGTTACCCCATGTATCTCGATAGGCCTTTTCCTCCAAGGCAGACTGGTCCTTGCCGACTTCGACGCCGTCCTCGCCGATCTCAGACGAGAAACTGAAATCCGAGCCAGTCGCGAATGGAGGGTCGATGTAGATCAGGTCGACCTTGCCCGCGAACTTCTCCAGGAGTGCCCCCATGACCAAGAGGTTGTCTCCCCAGATCAGCTTGTTTCTCCAACCTTTTTCGAAAGTGTCACCTTCCATGCCCTGGTAGGTGTCGAAAAGCGTCGCGCCCTTGCTCTTGACGACCTCGCGCGTCGCGCGGCTCTCGTTCACGGTCTCGATGACCTGGAACGGCAAGCTGACGCGCGGCACGTCCCTGCGAGTGCCGTCCTCGTTGTACTTGCCGGGCCAGACCAGCTCGGTCTTGGTGATGTCGATCTTCGCCATCGTGCTAGGTTTTGGTCTCGGTGTCGTCGTGGTCTTCGCCGGTGGCACGATCGCCGTCCGCGATCTCTAGCCAGCCGTGGTCGAACGTGAATGTCCTCGCCTTGCCCGCCGGGTCCTGGATACGCCAGACGTTCTCGGACCCCTTCGAGCCTGCGTGCTCAACGACGTACAGCCAGTAGGAGCCCCCGCGCAGCCGCGCACACTCGAACTGCGCTCGCGAGAGCCCGACCGGGCGGTCCCTCAATAACCCGGTCATCGCCTTCACCTCGATCCATCGGCACGTCGTGCCGTCGGGTGTCAGCTCTTCGAGGTCGTAGCCCGCGTTGTTTTTGCGCGTGCGTTGGAGAGTGGGGTCCTCTGCAAGGACACGACGGATGGCCAGCTCTTCCAGTGCACCACGCTTGGACGAGTCCAGTCCATCGGGATCGTGCTCAGCATTGTCGTCGATCGCATGCACGCCGACGTAGGACACGAACGGTCTCCCGCCGTCGCTTCCTGGAGTCCTCCGCTTGGGTGTCGATGCGCCGCCATTCCGTCTGGTTGGTTCGGTTGGGCCAGACCCGCCAGGCGCTGCGCCTTGCGCCTCGCGTGCGCAGCCAGGCCCCGCGACCTCCTCGCTTTCGCTACCGCCCGCACCGGTGTGACTAGTTTCCTCGCAGGGAGGCGGGGCCGGCTGCTGAAACGCATCCCCGAGAATCCCGCGGAGGGATTCTTCGGTCGTGGTTCCGTCGATCGACGGGCTTTGCGTCGTGGACTCCTCTAAAGCAGTCTCGTCGGCGACATCATCGATATCGAATCGCTCTCGCAACTCCGCCTCCGTTGTGACGCCCAGACGCTTCAGCAGCGTGATCAGCTTGGGGTCAAAGCCGGCTTCCCTCGCGAGAAGGTCGATAGCGGGAGGTTTGAACTCAATCTTCGAGAGCAGGAATGGGCTCTCCGTCCAGGGCGGCTCGATGCTCCTGAACACTACGTCGGACGGACGACTCATCGATCCGCGCTGGTTCGGAATCCAAGCCGCTTGATTCAGCATTTCGATGAAACCCGCTTCGAAATGCATGTGTCTCTCTTTGCTCCGGAACCACGAGTACACACCGTAGAAGGCTGCCGCATTGCGATCGGCGAGGGCACAGAGCTCCTCCCACAGGAGTCTGGCGCGACGCCGTTGGTCGTTCGTCGGCAGTGTCGGCAAGAGCGCAAGGAGCCCGTCAACGCCGCGCAGCATGACGTCGACGGTCGAGATGTCATGCGTGCAGCGTGGTTCCCCGGCCGCCGTACGCAGAGCGAGCTTCGCTTCGTAACTGAGCCGGCGCTCAACGTGCATGGGATCGATGTTGCGCGCAGCACCACAGCCTTCGAGTAAATCGCGTATCGCTTCGCCGCGAAGAACGTCAACCGTGTCGTCGACCATGAGTACGCCGACTACGCCAGCGAAGAGATCCTTCAGTTGTTGCGTTGCCAAGTAGACATCGGTGGGCTTGGCGAGGATGCGGCGTCGATGTCCCATGTCGACCGCAGCCACGAAGTGCGTGTCCCGGAGTTGCTCACGCAGATGCTCCTTCCGGCTTGTGGTCGAATCCGCTTCGTAGGCTTGGAGGAGCTTCTCGACGTCGGCTCGGTAGGTCCCTGGAAGCGCCGAGACGCTTTCGTTCTGGTATTTGGGGAGGATGCCTCGAAGCACCTCCTCGACCGCGTCCGGCTCCCTGAGTCCAAGCTCTTGCAGGAACGCCCTCACGTCTTCACTCGCGCACAGCGATCGTCGAACCGTGAGGCCGTCGGTCGCAGTCGTCGTAGGCAGGAAGACTTGTGGCTGCTCGTTCGAGTAGGCGGGCAGGTGCGTCCCATCCTCCAGTCGAATGAGAGGCAGGTAGCGAAGCTGTCCGTACCTCATCAAGTCCGATTGGGTGCGCAGGTAGCAGTACAGCGTGGCGATCCAAGGCTCGGGCTGACCTTCCAGGAAAGCCGCGGTCAGCTTGCGGATGACTGCCTCGGGCCGCTCCTCCGGCACACCGACTTCCTTCATCAGGTAGTCGCGTAGTTCTGGTGTCCGGTCCTGTGTGATGTCCCCTGTCAACCACCCTGTGCCTTCGCCAGTAGCGAAGAGGTCGGCGAGTTGTTGAGGGCTGAATAGGGTGCGCAGTTCTTGTCCGCGTGCGATGCGCGCATGACTGGCATCGACGTAACCGCCTCCGTGAGCGGGCAACACGCGCTCTGTGCGTAGCAGGTTTCGTGTCTTTTCATAGATCGGCGCGAAGAACGAATCTCCCGCGAACATCTCTCGATTGAGGGGAAGTGCTGCGAGTGCCTGCGCTGAGAGCCCGCCGATATCGCGAAGGTATCGAACTGCATCCGCGACCAGATCGGCCGTTTCTTTGACGAGGCGTAGGTTCCACGCGTCTCTCGTGTGAACGTTGTCCCGGTTTGGAGTCGTTCGGTACGGCCCGTGCACGACGAAACCTAGGTGTGTCTCAACGATCGTTGGGAAGAAGACGACCAGCGAGGACTTCGTAACAGGCCGAATCCCGACGAAACGATCAGCGCCGTCTGCGGCCCACAGGAAGGCGATCTCTACAATCCCCAGCTGATCCCCGCGTTCGTCGAAGACGCCGCGTTCAAAGATCATCCACGTTTCGTCGACGTTCAGATCCCGCCCTTGTTCCTCACCGATGACTTGCACTTTGCGAACGCCGGTTGCGAGCGTCTCGGCTTCGCCACGCATGTAGGTGCCAGAGGGGCCGCCGAGGACGGACCAGCTCACGCTGTCGATGTGGCGGAGGAACAGCAACGTTCGCGGCCCAAGCTGCCGCAGGCCAGTCGCGATGTCGCTCGCGGCTGTTGCATCGTTGTCTCTGAAGGGCAGTACGAACACCGTCTCGCCTGGACGATCGGAGCACGGTGACTGCTTCGTTGGCCACAAAAAATTCTCGATGCTGAAGTGCTCATCACCGGACGAGATCAAAGGGCGGTCGGTAAATGCGTAGACCGACTTGAAACCGATTCCGAACCGCCCGATCGAGCCTTCGGACTTTGTGCTCTCGCCGATACCACAAATGCCGCGCACGTCCGTCTCGGTGAATGGAGCCCCGAAGTGGGACACGCGCAACCCAGTGTGCGAAAGCTCGAATCGAACCTCTCGCGACTTAGCCGGCGTCGTGCGGCGTGCGAGCGCGTCCTCGGCGTTCTGTAGCAGTTCATAGATGAAGTGCGTTCGATCGGAGTACATCGTCGCAAGGTGAGTCCCAGCGAAGCGAACGCCTTTCGGACCCCAGTCCCTCTCGTTGTCTCGCCTAATCGCTCTATAGTCGGTTGCCATCAGCGCACTGCCTCTCCCCGGACCACGCCGTCCGCAGTGCACATGCTGCGCAGGTCGCATTCCTTGCAGATTCCAGCCTCCGGCGGAGTTGTCACAGCGAACTCCCACGCCTCAATGCGCCGCACCGTTTCGTCGAAGTGACGTCCGGCCTCCTCGACTCGACGCGGATCGTACGGCAGCACCATGAGCGCATCTTCCTTGCGGGCCTCCGCCGTCCAGTAGAGGAGGAGCCGATCAACGCGCTTGCCGTGTCGACGCTCCAGGATGTGCGCGTACGTGCAGAGCTGCTGTTCGTAGGCCGCCAGGAGAGCCGGGCTGTCCTTCGGTCGCGGCGACGTCTTGAAGTCGAGTAGCTCCAGCTTCCCGTCTCCGCCGAGGAGAAGGTCCACCGTGCCGGTGAGGATGTACCCGTCCTTCTCCAGCGAGACGTCGACCTCCGTCTGGATCACGCGGCGCATCTCGTCGCGGTTCTGGCGGAAGTAGTTGAGCGCCTGACGGAACGCGGACTCCTTCGCCGTCTCGTCGATCGGGCGCACGTCGCTCAGGCAAAGGAACTGGAACGTGCGGTCGAAGAGTTCGCGGATGCGAACCTCGTCGAGCGTGTCGATGCCGCCGTCTAGCACGATGCGGTGGACTTCCTCGATCGTCTGGTGAACGAGCAGGCCGAAGAAGATCACGCTCGATCGGGACGGCGTGAAGTCGAACTCGCGGAAGAACTGGTACTGACGCGGACATGTCTCGTAGATCCGCAGATCGCCCGTGAAGCTGTACGTCTGCTTCACGCGCATCCGCTCGCGGCTCTCGAACCGTTGCGCGGCGAGCAGGTCGCGCTCGACGTACGGCCATTGCGGAAGACCCTGCCAGATCGAGGCGAAGTGGTCCTTCGGCTGCTCGTGCGCGGTCAGCACGAGCATCTTCTGCGGCCGAGAGAACGCCACGTAGTGCAGGCGCATCCGATCGAAGAGCGTCACGCGGTCTTCTGGCTCGAACGCCGCGCGCGAGTAGAACGCACCAAGGTCGCGGTCGATCTGCTTCTGAGTGGAGAGCTGCTTCGTCAGCGAGCCGACCACTACGACCGGGAACTCCAGGCCCTTCGCTTGGTGGATCGTCATCACCTGGACGTGACCCTGCGGGAAGGGCTGGTCCGGGTCCTCGTACTCGTTGATCCCGCCCTCGAACAGCAGGCGCAGGAAGCTGTTGAACAAATGCAGTCGGAGGAACTCGCGGTTCTTGTGGGTGACGACCGTGTAGTGGTAGTAGCTCTGGAAGATGTTCAGGAGCTGCGAGAAGACCGCGAGGTTGCGCGCTGCGTCCTCATTGCGCGCGGCACTGATGAACGGCTCGACCGCGAGCAGACGATAGAAGTAGTCCGCCGGGCGCAGGTCGAGCGATTCGCCTTCGGCGAGCGTGTTGATCTCCTTCGTCCAGCGCTGCAGGAGCAACGCGAGCGGATGCGGTGTCGCGAACCGTCGTCCGAGCTGCATGAGGCCGTCGTCGACGTACGCCGCGAGCTCGGCGACAGATCCAGCCACGTTCCCGCGTCCTTGGCCGAACCATCCGAACACGATCGCGAAGCAGGCGACAAGGTCTCGCACTTCGCGGTTGTCGAAGTAGGCGCGTGCGCGTGGGCAGAACGACGGGATGCCGCGTGCTTCGAGCGCGGCGAGGAACGCGCCGCTGTGGTCTTGGCGGACGCTGTGGAGCAGCAGGGCGACTTGGCTGTAGTCCGCGATCACGCCTGAACGCTGGAGGTACTCGACGAGGTCGGCGAACCGTGTCGTCTCGTCGCGCTCGTCCTTTCCCCAGATGGCGAACACCGCCGGGTACGCGGGATGGACCGCGTTGGGATCGGGCGTGATCGTCTTGTCGTAGCGGAATGCACGGCCGCCACGGTTCGCCCAGTTCGCGGACGCCATCCAGCGGTCGTACCGCTCGACGATCGTGCGATGCGATCGGTAGTTCGTCGTGAGCGTGACGATGGCGCAGCCCGGCATGCGCAGCGGGAACTCCAGGATGTTCCGCACGGTCGCGCCACGGAAGCGGTAGAGGCTCTGGTCCTCGTCGCCGACGACGCACAGGTTCCGCGTCCGCTCGGTGAGCTTGAACAGCAGCCGTTCCTGGATGTGGTTCGTGTCCTGGTACTCGTCGACGAGGACGTACCGGATCTCGCGGGTGACGGACGCGGTGGCCTTGTCGTCTTGCAGCAGGTTGTGGACGAGCCATTGCAGGTGGGCGAAGTCGACGCGGTTCGAGGCGAACAGCGTGCGGCGGTAGGCGATGTGCGCGCGGCCGAGCGCGGCGAGGAACGGGTCGATCGAGGCGGACAGCCGCTCGGGGTCGACGAGTTCCTCGGTGATCTTGTCGAAGTAGCGCCGCGCGCCCTCGATCGCGGTCCAGCGCGTCGTCCACTTGTTGAGGTACTGGCCGTTGACCTCGGGGCCGATGATCTCGTCGAAGTTGTCGAAGATGAACAGGAGCTGGGTCAGGTCGTCGAGCGTCTCGAAGTTGTTGCCGAGCGCGGTACGGTGCCGGTGCTCGGCGAGAACGCGACTGCAGAAGCCGTGGATCGTCGAGACTCTCAGCTCGGAGAGATCGCCGCCGTATCCCACCTTGCGCGCAGCGGCGGCCATGCGGTCGCGCAGCTCGACGGCGGCCTTCTCCGTGAACGTGCAGAGCACGATCTGCTTTGGCTCAGCCTTCCCTTGCAGGAGGAGGTTGAGCGCACGAAGCACGATGCAGTAGCTCTTGCCCGAGCCCGGACCCGCGATCCCGAGCAGCGGACCGTCCATGTGCTCGACGATGCGGCGCTGCGCGTCGTTCAGGTCGGGGTAGTGCTCGAGGATCTTCGGCGCGATCATCACAGCAGCCCGGCCTTGCGGAAGCTGAAGGTGTCGTCGATCGAGACGATCAAGTGATCGACGATCTTCAACCGGAGCGGCTCGGCCGCGAGTACGATCGCTCGCGTTAAGACCTTGTCCTGCTCGGAGGGTTGGACGTTGCCGTTGGGGTGGTTGTGCGCGAGGACGAGCGCGGCAGCTCCGCGACGGAGCGCGGACTCGATCACACGTCGCGGGTAGACGGTCGCGCGATCGACGGTTCCCTCTTCGAGCGTCTCTACGCCGTCACGCACGAGGCGGTAGGCTGTGTCGAGGTACGCGACCTGGAAGACCTCGTTCCTCAGCGCGCCGATCCGCATGCGCCAGAAGGTCTCGATGGCGGTTGGATCGGCGAGCGCGTCCTGACCTTCGCTCGACTGCTGGAGGTAGAGGGTGGCTGCGGCGCGGACGATCTTGAGCGCGACGGGGGCGACTTCCCCAAGTCCCTTCACGGCGGACAGCTCTTCGACCGGCGCATCGAGGATGCCGCGCAGGTTGCCGAAACTCGCGATCAGGGCCTTGGCGGGCTCCTTCACGTCGCTGCGTGGGATGGCGAGGGTGAGCAGCAGCTCGACGACTTCGTAGTCGGCGAGACCCTCGATGCCCGAGCGCGCGAAGCGTTCGCGCAGGCGCTGGCGGTGGCCCAGGTAGTGCGGAGTGTCAGGACCCATGCGCCCGACTCCGATGCCACAAGGCACGGGCTCCGCTGCCGCGATCTAGCGTGGACGTCGCCGCCGTGCGGACCTTCTGCTGGCGTCGTGCCAGGGCGGGCTGGCTCGCGCGGGTGCCGAATCGACTTAGGGCTGAGGCCCCCGTTGCCATCACCGGTGCGCTTCGACGCGACTCGGGCGGGCCCGATGCGGCAAACGACGCGGCGGAGGTGGCACCGCGGCGCGCCGGTGCCGGGTTGCTGGCGTTCCTAGTGGGGTGGCGACGACGTGTCGGCATGCGGGCTGAATTCCTGACGTGGCGCTCGGGCGTGGCCCGACAGGTGCGCACTCGCTGGGGGAGCGTCAGCGAGTTGGCGAAGGGCGCGGAATGCTATCAGCCGCGATTGCGGCCGACTGCTCCAAGGGCTGCTCGTCTGGCCACCTACGTTCGGTCCGACCTCCACGGTCCCCGGGCCAGGACGGGCGCGCTCCGAAAGTGGTAACTCACGGTTACCGCCTCACGCTGGCGATGTCTGGCGGTCGGCGTCACCCGCCGGCGGCAGGGCGTCGGGAAGGACCCGCGACGGGGGTCAGCCGCCTCACGTGACAGTCGAGTGCGGGCCATCGGCGAGGGACGCGTCGCTTGTCGGGCGCTCTCGCAACACCTCGCGAGCGCGGCTGAGTCGCTCGCGTGTATCCCACGCGTGCCAGGTTGGCCAAGTTGGCCAAGTTGGCCAACGTGCGGCTCAGTGCGCAGCGACACGAGCGCTCTCCGGCCCTTCCGCGCAGAGTTGGCCAACTTGGCCAGGTTCACGCACGGAGTGCGGCTCCTGTGGACGCGCGTCGGTGGCCAACTTCCAAATCCAACTGCCGCCGAGGCCGTTCGGCCGCGACTCGACGCCCAGGCTCTCCCGGGCTCGTCGAAGGGTCCGAAGCGCGATGCCCGCCGCTTTCGCTTCACTCTCAATCTCCTTCGACGGTCGTGGGCCCGCGGCTAGCGCCTCGCGAACGAATGACTCGGCGGTCTCCCTCGCGCCGCGCGATGCGACCGTCGGATCGTCGGCCTCACGCATGGCCTCGTCGGCGTTCACATCGACGGCACCGAGCCACTCGAGCCGCGGCGGCTCGCCGTGGACCCGGTAGTGGAGCGATTGTCCGGTCATTGCGGACACGTTCGACTTCGACTTGGTGAGGAGGGCTTCGTTGGGACGACCGGGCACAGCCCAGACCTGGAGTGTGGTTCGGGCCAGCGCGCCGAATGCGATGCTCCCGTGCAGACGGTGCTGGGACGACACTCCTGGCGCCTTGCGGTTGTGCATGATCAACAGGACGGCGATACCGCTGTCCGCTGCGAGCTTGGCTAGCGGGCGCAGTGCGGTTCGGACCTCCGAGTTGCTGTGCTCGTCCACGCCGGGGAGCACATCGGTGACCGTGTCGATGATGAGCAGGCGGGCGTCGGGGTGCTCAGCCAACGCATCGCGCAACAAGGGCGCGTCGTCTGGGAGGCGGAACGCTCGCTGCTCGCTGCCCTGGTTCACCGACTCAATCAACTGCACCTTCGCGACGTCCGCTCCGGCCGCGTCGAGCCGGGGGCGGACGGTGTCGGCGGCATCGTCCTCGGCGGCGATCACGAAGACGGTGCCGCGAGGCGCTTTGGATCCGCCGTCGGGCAGTTCGGCGCCGCGCGTCACCCTCGCGGCGATGTCGAGGGCGAGAGTTGACTTCCCGACGCCTCCGTTGCCACCCAGGATGGTCAGCTTCCCGAGTGGGATCATGCCGGGCCAGAGCCACTCGACCGGGCGAGGCTCGACGTTCGACATCGGCGTCAAGATCAAGCGCGACGGCTGAGCAGGGCCAGGCCGCTTGCCCGCGGGTTCGCGCAGCTCCGTCGACGCAAGGCGCCGCAGGTCGCTGACGTCGCGCCCGCTTGCGATGAAGTCGTCGAGGCCGACCTTCGCCCCGTCAGGTCCGTCGGGCAGGTAGACGACTTTGATGTGCGCGCCCCGCGACTCGAGGAACGAGCGCAGTCGCTTGAGGGCTTCGAATACTGGAGGCTTCGTCATCACGTCCGAATCGAACACGACGAAGACGTCGCGATCGTTCAGTGCGATGGCCTCCCAGTCCGCGAGAGTCGTCAGGCCGCCCTTCTCGTTCTTGCCACGCCAGTTCCAGACTCCGAGCAGAGCGATCACGCACAGGCCGAGCGAGATGCCGCTGTCGGCCTTGCGCGCGCCTTCGGTGATCCACAACTCGCACGTTGGGTCGTCGAGCCACCCCCGGACGCGCGGGTGCACGTCGAGCACCATCGCGGAGCCGCGCGGCGTCTCGTACTTGATCGCTCGACCACCGTCGCCCACTCGCGGCGAGTCGGGCCTGAGCTGGTAGGAGGCAATATTGCCGCGAACGCCGTGGATCGGGACGAGAAGGGCGGGGACGCGGCACTGAGCGGCCGAGAATCCAAGTTGGCGCAGTTCCTCCGGCCGGGTGACCGAGCGGTAGCCGCGCTCGGCAGCCACGGCGGGGTCGATGGCAGAGCCTCCGATGAGCGCGCGGTGCTGGTCGAGGAGGATCGGCGCGGAAGTGAGATCAGGGAGCGCGCTGGCCACGGCGACCTCCGATCGGGTGCGGGATCGCGGCATGGTGCCGACGAGGCTCGTCGGCAGAAGGCGGAGGCGTGCTGCTCAGCCACTCGACCAATGCGAGCCGTGAGATCAGCCAGCGGCGGCCGACTCGCCGGCCGGGCAGTTCGCCGCGCCGGAGCGCGCGGCGGATCGCCGCTGTCGAGACCTGGAGGTGTTCTGCCAGGTCCTCGACCCGGCAGACATCGGGAAGCGCCACGGATCGCAAGACGCGTGTCGCAACATCAGAGGGAAGGTGTTGGTGTGCCATGCCCTCCCGATGCACATCGGTTCCGGCGCGATTTGCCCGGAATCTGCGAATTCGTCAACCCGATCGTCGCATGAACGCGACGAGGTCCTCGCGCGCGGCAGCCTCGCGGTTGCGGAGCTGCTTCTCGGAGACGCCGCAGTGCTGGGCGACATGCTTGCGTCCCCCAGGCACCGAGCCGGCGCGATCTTCAAACCACACGTAGAGGATCGCTGCTTTGTGCGCCTTGTCGTCACGACGGTCAAGAAGATCGGTGAGCGAGCGAAACTCCGCGACCATGCGGATGGCTCGCTCCCCAGCGACCCTGGACGTTCGAAGCAGCTTCGTGATCTCCGGGTGGCGATCCAGTTGGTCGCGCATCTCGCGGATGTAGGCAGCGGCGCTCACGTCATCGAACGCGGCCCCGTGCGTACCCGAGGTCGAGCCAGGAACACACCGCCGCCTGTTCGTATCGACTTCGCCGAGATCACCAGTTGGTGCGTCGGGCGGACGAGCTCCGGGTTGCAGTTCACCCGACGCGCGCAGCACGCGTTTCAACGCTGTCCGCAACTGTCGCCAACCCAGTCGATCCCGGCCGTCGCGTCCTCGGTACGTCGCGCATTCGCCACTCACGGGGCAATCGGCGAGTGCCTTCAGATATAGGAAGTAGTCTTCGCGCGTGAGCGGCGGATCCCCCTGCCTGAGCACGCCCAGTTCCTCCAGCGCTCGCTGAAGTGCGTTGCGGACCAGCAGCCCAGTCCCGCCATGGGTCCCATCTGCCGCGGCTCTCAGTGCGCTGATGGCGATCCTGTCCTCTCGACTGCCGGGGTCGACCTGGAAGAACCTGTTCATCAAAGACGTCTGAGCAGGATTCGAGACCTCGATCTGCCATCGTTGGAATCGCTCGAAGGAAAGCAGCATCCGATCCTCGGACGGAAGGATGCTCGGAGGCAGAACGCCCGCGGCTCGCGCAAGCTCTGGCGCAGCAACGATCACGTTTTCCAACGCGACCATCTCGAGCAGCAGCGCCTCGCTTGTCGGGATCACGCCTTCTGCTAGGTGGTGCGCTCTGTAGCCGAGTTCGTAGAACTCGATCGCCAGCACGCCGACGATGTCCATCGCCGTGAGCGGCGGGCACTCCGCCGCGCACCGCTCGTCGATGTACTTTCGGGCTTCCTTGAGGTCCGTTGGCGTGGCCGCATGCAGCGCCTCGATCAGGCGATCGGCTCTCTCGCAGACCTCTGGTCGGGGCGGCTTCGAAGGCGATCGGGTCATGGTTTGATTGAGGGACTCACGGTGAATGTTGCGCAGCGGACGCCGCGATGGACCGATCGACCCAAGCGCCGACGGTCCGCGACTGCGCTGCCAGCGCGAGCACAGCGCGCACGTAGTCGGCGACGGTGAGGCCGGCTCGCGACGCCGCGCGCTCGACCTGCTCCTTCTGCTCCGTGGACACGCGGACGATCAGGTTCGTGTTCTTGCTGGATGTCATGCGTATGCGTTACAGTGCCACCTCGGAATCGCCACTTCAATACCCAACGAGGAGACGCTCGATGGCTCGTCGCGCCAGTTTCGGACATGTGTTCCAGCCCAAGGACCGGAACAACTGGTACTTGCGCTTCGACTGGGACGGCCGACGGATCACTCGGCTTGCGGGAACGACCCGCACGGTGGCAGAGCGCAACCGCACGCGGGTCCACTCGCTGTTGCTCGACGGCAGGCCGGTGGAGGAGGTGCTGGCCGAAGTGTTCAACGACGTGAACGGATCGCGCCTGACCTTCGCGGAGCTGGCCGACCTCTATCTGCGCGCGGCGCCGCAGTTCAAGAAGGCCTCGACAGTCGCGGGCGACAAGAAGCGCGTCGCGGTGCTCAGGAAGGCGCCGTGGGCGAGCCGGCTGCTCTGCAGGCTTCGCCGCGAGGAGATCGCTCGCTGGGTGACCGAGCGCACGGCCGGGGGCGCGAGCGGCGCGACGGTGAACCGCGACGCGTGCTTGGCTTCGGCGATCGTCGGCTGGGCAGTCGAGCGCGGCATGTGCGAGGAGAACCCGTTCCGCAAAGTCGCGCGGCTCTCCGAGCGCGGCCGCAAGCGGGAGACGTACCTGACCGCGGGTGAGGCGAGGTTGCTCTTGTCGAAGTCGCCGGAGGCGGTTCGACCCGTGCTGCTTTGCGCGCTGACGACGGGAATGCGCCGCGGCGAGATCCTCTCCCTCGACTGGAGCGACGTCGACCTGGAGAAGGGCGTGCTCCTTGTGCAGCCGGAACGCGAGAAGGCCGGGCGCGGTCGGCCGGTTCCGATGGTCGCCGAGCTGAAGGCGTGCGTGAAGGAATTGGAGTCCCGCCGCGTTCGTCGCATGGACGGCAAGGAGCCTCTGTTCGTGCGGCCGAGCGGCGAGCGGTGGGACGAGTCCGCGCTGCGGCAGGCGTTCCTCGCGGCGCGCAACGGCTGCGCGGACCTACCGGCAGAGAAGCGCGCGAACCTGCGTTTCCACGATCTGCGGCACACGGCGGCGAGTCTGATGGTCACCGCTGGCGTGCCCCTCTACTCGGTGGGCAAGGTGCTCGGTCACAGCACGCCGCAGACCACCGCGCGCTACGCGCACCTCGCGCCTGAAGCCGAGCGCGCCGCCATCGAGAAGCTGGGTCAGGTGCTCGCGCCGCCGGCCGCTCAGGCGGCGTCGGGCGGCGCGTGAGCGCGGCTGTTCCGTTGTCCTTCCCGTTGTCCTTTCCCTGCGAACGCACGCGCACGTGAGTGATCGCCGATAGCCCTTTTCAGGGCCGCAGGGCGGAGGCGGAAGGATTCGAACCCTCGAGGAGTTGCCCCCTGGCGGTTTTCAAAACCGCTGCGATCGGCCGCTCTGCCACGCCTCCGTGCGGGCGATGCTAACACGCGTCGGGGCGCGCGTTCGAACGCGGGATTTGCGCGGCGGGAAGGCGCGGAACGGGCTGCGCGCCAGCGGGTGGCGATAGCATCGAGCTCGTTCTCCGGGCGCGCCCGTTCCCCTCCACACGCGTCCGAACAACGGAGCAGCAAACGATGATTCGAGTGAGTTGGTGTCGCGCTCGCGCTCTGGCGCTGGCGCTCGGCGTGGTGTCGTGCGCGGCGTCGTGCACGGTGGTGAGCGTCCAGTCGCGCGACAATCCCGCCGGCGTGCGCGCCGATGGGATCGTGGACGGGCACGCGGTGGTGGGCTGGCGCGACGAAAGCCAGGCTCTGCGCGTGGACCTGTTCGACGGGACCAGCAGCGGCGCGGTGTTCGAGCTGGTGCTGTGGAAGCTGGCGCGGCTCGAGTTGGGACTGGCGGGCTTCGGCGTGGGCGTGGGGCCGTTCGACGTGGCGCTCGGCGCGCTGTGGTACGACCCGCACCTGCCGGTCGGCGACTCGGAGCGCGCGCGCAAGAAGTTGAACGCGCCTGCGTCGGCCGCGCCCGCCGCGTCGGGTGAAGCGGCCGGACCGTGCGAGCAGCCGGGCTGCGCCGAGAAGCCTCCCGCGGGCGCTGCGAGCACTCAGGGTGGGTGACTTCGCGGCGGTGCGAAGCGCTCTGTCTCGCTCGCGTTGCTTCTGGCGAGTGGGCTCGAGCCGCTCGAACGTCTGAAATCAATCGCGCGCGCTCGCAGATGGGCGCGCGCGACGCTTTTGGCGAGTCCGGGCGCGTCAGCCGAGCGTGTGACCCGACGTGCGAACCGGCATGCGCGCGGGGCGCGCGAGGCGCAGCGCGACGAACGCTCAACGCAGCCCGCCGCGCAGCGCGGCTAGCCCGGACGCTGCGGCGGCTCGGGCGGAACGTCCGGCGGCGAGTCCGTAGGCGGTTCGCTGCTCACGTCGGGCATCGGGTCGGGCCCCGAGCTGTCAGCGCGCACCTGCTCGAGCACGAACTCGGCCACGCGAATCGGCGCGCCGCAGCGCAGGGCGAGCGCAATGGCGTCGGAGGGGCGCGCGTCGACCAGCGCCAGGGTCTTGCCGTCGAGCGCCTCGACCGCGAGCTGGCCGATGAAGGTCTGGTCGCGGAAATCGACGATGTCGGCGCGCAGCACGCGGCCGCCGAGCGCGTGCACCAGGGCCAGCGCCAACTGGTGCGTCATGGGGCGCGGCGCCTGCTCGCGGGACACGACGCGGCGGATCTCCTCCGCCTCCCAGGCGCCGATCACGAGCGTGAACCAACGCGGCCCGTTGCGTTCCTTGAGCTGAACCTGCTGGCCGCGCGCGTTCTCGCGCAGGAACAGGCGCGAGACCTGCACCTCGACCATCTTCAGCTCGGGCGTGCTCTCCATCCCCATGGCGTGGAGCGTCGAATATCTCGCGCTCGCCTGCAAGTGCTGCACAGGGCGTAGCGCGCGCCGAACGCGCCCGGTGCGGGTGCAAGAAAACAGTGGGCGCTAGAAACGTCGCCCGCTGCGGTCGCGCAGCGCGATGTCCTCGAGTTGCGCGCCTTCGTCCTCGGCCAGCAGGAACGAACTCGAGTGAGGATCCACCAGTCCGCAGGCGCGGCAGCGCACGCCGCGCGTCGAGCGCCGATCGAGCCGCTCGAGCGTCTGTCGGCCGCAGGCGGGGCAGCTGCGGTCGGCGCGCCCGGGGAACAGCGAGGAAATCAGGATCCAGGCCAGGCCCAGCGCCAGCACGCCGGTGAAGACGGCGCCGAAGACGTGGTCGGGTCCGCGTTGGATGAACAGCACCGCCGCGACCGTGGCGGTCAGGCACAGGGGCGCGACGAGCCAGCCCGCAACGCGCTCCCAGCGTCGGTGTCGCTGCGTGGCGCGCGCCGCGTCGCGCTTGCGCTCGGCGAGCTCGAGCAGCAGCGCTTCGTCCGCACCGGCTCGCCCCAGGCGCGCGTGTCGCCCCGCGCCACCGACGGAACGATCGGGCTCACGCGCCGAACTTCCGTCTTGGTCGAAGGGAATCACGCGGCGGATTGTAGTCGCGGCGCGCGGCCCGGGGACAGCGCGACACCACCGGGTCCAGCGATGCGCGCGCGCTTTCCCGGCGAGGCTTCGAACGAGGCCGATAGAATTCGGGCCCGTCCGTCGCCGACGCTCTTCATGCAGCACCTCCACACCCCGATCGACCCCGGCGAGCGCGGGCAGCGCTGGGCCGAGCAGCCCGTGCTGGTGCGGCTGTGGCGTGCGGCGCACCTGGAGTCGCAGCACCGCGGCGCCTGGGTGCTGGTGGACACGTCGGGGGCCGTGCGCGACGGCGAGGGCGATTGGAATCAACCGGTTTTTCCGCGCAGCGCGACCAAGTCGTTGCAGGCGCTGCCGCTGCTCGAGAGCGGGGCCGCCGAGCGGCTGGGCTTCGGAGACGACGAGCTGGCGCTCACGCTGGCCTCGCACCACGCCGAGCCGGCGCACGTCACGCGCGTCGCCAAGCTCTTGGCGCGGCTGGGGCTGGGGCCCGAGCACCTGCAGTGCGGCGCGCAGGTCCCGCTGAGCTCGGCCGCGCGCCGCGAGATGCTGCTCCGCGGCGAGCGGCCCAGTGCGCTGCACAACAACTGCTCGGGCAAGCACGCCGGGTTCCTGGCGCTCGCACTGCACCTGGGCGCCGATCCGTCGAGCTACTTGCATTTCGAGGCGCCGGGCCAGCGCCTGGTGCGCGAGGCGGTGGCGCAGATGAGCGGCGCGCGCGCGGACGAGCTCGACGTCGCGGTCGACGGTTGCAGTGCGCCGACGTTCCACCTGCCGCTGGTGCGCCTGGCGACGGCGCTGGCGCGCGTGGCCAATCCCGAAGGGCTCCACGCCGAACGCAAGCGCGCGTGCGAACGGCTCACGCGCGCGGCGGAGCGCTTCCCCGAGTTGGTCGGCGCCTCGAAGCAGAGCCTGTGCACGGATCTGCTGCGCGCGAGCGGCGGGCGTCTGTTCCCCAAGCTCGGCACGGAAGCGGTCTACGTCGTCGGCATCCGCGGCGCGGGGCTCGGACTCGCAGTGAAGATCGACGACGGCGCCTACCGGGCGATGAACGCGCTGGTGATCGACGTGCTCGAGCGGCTGGGTTACCTCTCGCCCGACCGGTCGCAGGCGCTCGCGAGCTGGCGCGCCGGCCCGGTCACGAACTGGGCCGGGCACAGCGTCGGCCGGCTCGAGGTGCTGCGCTGATGGCCGCGCGCGAGGAGCAACGTTCGCTCGTGCCGCCCAAGCTCGCGGCCGACGCACACAAGGGCCAGGCCGGCCGCGTGGCGGTGGTCTGCGGCAGTCGTTGGATGCCCGGTGCGGCGCTGCTCGTCGCGCGGGCCGCTCAACGCGCCGGTGCGGGATTGGTGAGCGTCGCGTGCTCGAGCGCCGATCGACTGGCGGAGCTGGTTCCGCTCGCGGCGCCCGAGGCCGTGCTGTTCGAACTCGAGCAGCCGCACGAGTTGGTCTTCAAGCTGGCCGAGCTCGAGCCGCACGCGTTGGTCGTCGGCTGCGGCTTCGCGCCCACTGAGCGCGCGCAGGCGCTGGTGCAGACGCTGATCCCTTCGACCTTGCCCTGCCCGCTGGTGCTCGACGCCGGCGCGCTGAACGCACTCAACGGCGCGCCGGAACGACTGACGGCGCGGCGCGCGCCGACGATCCTCACTCCGCATCCCGGAGAAGCCGCGCGCTTGCTCGGGCGCGAGATCGGCCGCGGCGACGACGAACGTCAGAGCGCAGCGCGCGAGCTGGCCCGGCGCAGCGGATCGATCGTGTGCCTCAAGGGCGCGCGCACGGTCGTCACCGACGGCTCGCGCGTGTTCGTGAACGACACGGGCAACGCCGGCATGGCGACGGCGGGCGCGGGCGATGTGCTGGCGGGAATTCTCGGCGCGTACGCGGCCTTGTGCGCGACAGGCGAGCACGCGGACTGGACCGCGCTCGACGCGGCTTGTGCAGCGGTGCGCGCGCACGGACTCGCTGGCGACTTCGCGGCGGCGCACCTCGGTCAGCGCGCGGTCACGGCCTCGGACCTGATCCAATGGCTCGCGCAGGCGCAGCGGCGGTTCGAAGCCTGAGCGCGTGCGCGCTCGCGGCGGCGCTCGCGTCGTCGTTGTTGGCGCGCGTCTCGACTTCGGCGTCGCAAGGCGAGTCCGGCGCCGCTCACGAGGCATCGGCGCAAGCACTCGAAGATGCGGTGCTCAGCGATCCGATCGCTCGCGAGTGGCTGGTGCGCGAGCTCGCAGCCGATCCAAACGCGCACGCCGAGCGCCTGGGCGAGCTGGTCGCGAGCGATTCTCCGCAGCGCGCGCGCTTCGCATACGACGTCATGCGCCGCGGGCTGGTCGCAGCTCCCTCGAGCGAACTCGCCGTGATGGCGATCCAACTGGGACTGATGCGCCACCCCGAAGAGCGCGCCGACGTCCGCCTCGCGCGGCTCGAGGCGCTCGCGGCGACCCGCATCGGCGCCACGTTCACCAACTGCTTTGCGCTCGAGCGTGAGATGCTCGTCCACTCGCTGCTCGGCTACGCGCACGAACATCGCGCGCCGTGGCTGCGAGCGGCGAGCGCGCGTGCGCTGCGCTTCGAGGCGCGCGACGACTGGGCGCGGCCCGCGCTGACGGCGTTGCTTGCCGACGGCGAGGAGGAGGTGCGGCGCGAGGCGCTCGCGGCGCTGGGGCTGCGCATCGTCGAAGGAGCGAGTGGGTTCGACGTCGCCGCCCAGATGTGGAACGCTGTCGCCGGGCTCGAGGACCCGCACGAGCAGGTCGAGGCCGTGAAGCTGCTCGAAGCGCTGCGTTTGCCGCCCGGCGCGCTCGACGAGATGGCGTGGGTGGCGGGGGAGTCGCCGACGCCGCTGCGGGCCGCGCTCGAGGCCCTGCGCTCGTGCGCGGGTGCGTCGCCGGATGCGGGAATTTTGATCGAGGGCTGGCTCGCGCTCGAAGGCCCGAGCACAGGCCTGCGCGAGTTGCTGGCGCTCGGCGCGCGCCACGAGCAGGCGCGGCGGCGGATGCAAGAAGGCGAGCCGATGCGCTCGACGCTCGTCAAGCGGCTTGCGGCTGAAAGTGACTCGGCCACGCGCGACGCGCTGATCGCGCTCGCACTCGACGCCGTCGACGTGCGCGATCTGGCCATCGTCGTCCAGGGCTCTTTGCGCTTCGATGACGCGTTCCGCGTGCTGCTGTTCGAACGCATGCGCGGTCACTCGGTCGACTGGACGCGTCAGGCGTTGGCGGCGTGGCTCGACCCAGAGCTGCGCTCGACGGAGCTGCGCCTGGCTGTCGTCGACTGGCTCGGCGCCGCCGCCGTCGGAGCGCAGGCGCGCGAGCTGGAAGCCGCGCTGGTGCTCGCGCTCGCCGACCCCGACATCGAAGTCGCCCGCCTGGCGTTCGCCGGGTTGTGCGATGTCGCCGACCCGTGGACTTGGAGCGCAGCGTTGCGCCGCGCGTGGCTGCGTTTCGACGACAGCGAGAAGCTGGTGCTCGCCGCGCGCTTGCCGCGCGCGCGCGCCTGGACGGACTTGCGCGACGAGTTCGTTCGGCTGAGCGAGAGCGACGCGCAGGCGCGAGGGGAGCTGCTCGAGTTGCTGGCCGCTTTCGCGCCCGACGCCGACCTCGCGCAGCGCGTCAACGCCTGGATCGCTGCCGAACTCGAGAGCTGGAGCGACGCGTCGCCGCAGCGCGCGCAAGAAGCCCGCATCGCCGGACTCACGCGCGCGCTGGCGCGGCTCGCGCCCGAGGAGGCCGTGGAGGAACTCGACGCGCTCGCGAGCTGGTCTGCGGATCGCAGCGACGAGGTCGGCAAGCTCGCGGTCTTCGCGCTGGGGCAGACGTCAGCGGGTCGCGTCAGGCTCCCGCGCTGGATCGATGCGAAGGCGCCGAGTCGCTTGCGCATCGAGGCGGCGCTGATGCTCGCGCCGCACGGCGACGCTGCGGCCGAGGCTTCGCTGCGCTCGGACTTCGCGCACAGCGATCTCGCGCTGCAAGGACGGATCGTCGACGCGCTCGCGACGTTCGACTCGCCCGCTGCACAGGAGTTCCTGCGAGAACTCGCGTTCGACGAGCACGCCGAGCTCCAAGTGCGACTGCGCGCGCTCGAACGCGTCGCGAGCGGCTCGCCGGAGCGAACGCGAGTGCTCGAGGCCGCCACCTGGGACTCGCACCTCGAAGTCGCGCTCGCGGGCTGGCGCTTGTACGCGAGCGAAGGCGGCGCGGTGGCGCGTGCGGCGCTGAGCGAGCGCCTGCTCGAGCTGGGGCGGCGCTTGCGCGGGGCGGCGACTGCGGACCGCGCGTTGCTCGAAGCCGAGCGCAACGAGCTGTTGCGCGTGGCGGCGCAGGTCGAGCTCGTCGAGCCCGAGCTGTTCGTCGAGTGGCGCGCGCGGCTCGATGCGCAGGCCGAGGGCGACCTGCGCGAGCGCTTCGTCGACGACAGCGAGCCGCGGCCGGACTTCGCGTACGGGCCCGAGCTGGCCTTCGCACGCGCCCTGGCGAGCCAGCGGCGACTGGCCGCGGCGCTCGCGCTCGATTCGCGCTGGCGGCGCTGGGACGCGGCCGTGCTCGAGAGCATGGGCGCGCTCGCGTGCGACGCGGGCGAACTTGCCGCCGGCCGCGACTTGCTCGCCGCGGCTCACATCGCACTGCTCGGTGAACTCGACGGCGACCTGCGCCGCAAGCGCCTCTTCCTGCTGCGCCAACGCCAGCTCGCGGCCTCCGAGTCCGCTGGCGACTGGGAGCCGTTCGCGTACTTCGCGGCCGAGCAGCTCGACGCCGCGCGCACGCGCCGCGTCGGTTCGCGCACGCTCGAGAGCGCGCTCGGGCCGCGCGATCCTCTCGCGCAGGTCGACGGCGTCGTCGGTCTGGAACGCGCCAGCTTCCTCGTTCGCGCGCGGCTGGCCTGCGAGAGCGGCGAACTCGAGGCTGCGCGCGAGTGGTATGCACGCGCGGGCGAGCACACGGAGGCTGACGCGAGCGTACGCGCTCTCTACCTGCGCTACGGCGGCGCGTGGACACACCAACTGCGCGAGGCCAAGTAGCTACACTCGCGCGCCATGGCCGCCACCAAACTCCCCATGCCCGACGGCGCCGTCGCGACGCTCGACGACAGCCTGGGCTTCGTCGCGCTGGTCGACCGCATGCAGCAGGACCCTGCGCTCAAGGTCGTCAACGCCGCGCGCATCAGCTACGACAAACAGAAGCAGAAGTTCGACGAGAACGACCGCAAGCTGGCGAGCTTCCTGTGGGCGCACGGGCACACTTCGCCGTACCGCCACTCGTACTACACTTTCCACTGGAAGGCGCCGTTGTTCGTGTTCCGCCAGGCGTTCAAGTACCAGATCGGCAGCGGCTGGCGCGAGTACGAGGTGGGGGGCGAGTCGGTCAGCCTGGAGGTGTTCGACACCTTCTTCGACACCGACAAGGGCTGCTCGTGGAACGAGATTTCGGGGCGCTACGTCCAGTGGACGCCGGAGTTCTACGTGCCGCAGGTGATGCGCGCGAATCCTCCGCACGGCAACAAGCAGGCTTCGGTCGACCTGCCCGCGGACTTCGATCACTCCGGCGAGCGCTCGCGCATGCTCGGCGAGTGCGAGCGCGCCTTCGAGCTCTACCAGGAGCGCATCGCGCGCGGCGTGGCGAAGGAGATCGCGCGCATGCTCCTGCCGCAGAACCTCTACAGCCAGGCCTACTGGACCGTCTCGCTGCAGGGCGTGATCCACTTCCTCGAGCAGCGCCTGGAGCCCGACGCGCAGTTCGAGATCCGGCGCTACGCGCAGGCGGTGTTCGAGCTGGTCGAGTCCGACCTCGCGCGCGTGGGCGTCACGCGCGAGAGCCTGCTCGGGCGCTGAACCTCACCCCGGCGGCTGCGTTGAGGCCGCGTTCGACATGCACAAGCTGCTCCTGTACTGCGCGCTCGCGCTCGTCCCGCTCGCCCCGCCGGCGCAGCAGGAGGCGCGCGTGCCCTCCCCGGCCGAAGTCGAGCTCCAGGCGCGCCTCGCCGAGCAGTCGATCCACCTCGACCTCGCGCGGCGCTACTGCTCGTTTCCGGTCGAGGTCGCCGTGCGCGACGACCTGCTCGAGTACCTGCTCGTGGGGCCCGCCGGCGCGTCGCACGAGTCGGCCTTCTCGACGCCGATCTCTCCCAGCGTGCTGAACGTCGCGTTGCTCGCGCTGGGCGTCACGCCGGGCACGAACGCCGACTGGCGCGCCAAGGATCCGCAGCCCTCGCAAGCCGAAATCGACGCCGGCGTGAGTCCGTACGAGATCACCACGCCCAAGGGCGACAGCTTCTACATCTACGTCGGCTGGCGGCGCGGCGAGGAGACGTACTTCTACCGCGTCGAGGATCTGCTGCGGAACCTCGCCAGCGGCAACGCCATGACGCGCTCGCCGTGGGTCTACCTCGGCTCGCAGACGCTGCCGCGCACGCCCAAGAGCGGCCCTGACGACACGGTCTTCGCGGCCGAGGTGTACCGCAACCTGATCAACGTCGCGTACTTCCGCGAGGGCTACACGCTGCTCACCGGCGCTCTGCCGGAGTGCGTCGAGCAGAGCATCTGGATGCTCAACGCCTGGCTCGTGCCCGACCGCGGCGCGCGCGTGACGATGTTCCTCGCGCGCGAGCGGCTGGAGGGCGAGGACGCGGCGGTGCGCGCGCAACTCGCCGAGCTGCCCGAGCGCGGCGGAGGCCGCTAGAGCCCGTGGTCGAGCCCGTCGACACGGATGGGGCCGGCCAGACGCTCGCGGGCTTCGTGCGCCGCGCGCAGCGCCGCGCGTCGTTCGCGAGCAGCCTGCGCGCGCTGGCGGTCGCCTCGCTCGCTGCGGCCGTCACCGCGGCGGCGATCGAGTTCGACGGCGGTGACGCGCTCCAAGCGCGCGCGGTTGTCGCGCTGCTGCTGTCTGCGAGCTGTGCGGCGGCGAGCTGGCTCCGCGAGCAGCGCACCGGCGAGCACGAGTTCACGCGCGAGCTCGATCGGCGCCTGGAGCTGAACGGCGCGCTCGCCACGGGCCACCAGACGCGCGGAGCGAGCGGATTGGCAGCGCTCTTGGCGCAGCGCACGCTGGCGCGACTGGGACCCGACGCGCTGCGCCGCGCGGCGCCGGCGCCGAATCTGGGCTGGCTCGCGGCGCCGCTCGCAGGCCTGGCGCTGTGGCTCGCGGCCGAGCGCGCGAGCGCCCCGCGCGCGCCGGAGCTGGCGCAGCTCGCAAGCGCGGTCGCCGCGACGCTGTCCGCGGGCGGCGAACTCGACCCGGCGCGCACGTCGCCAGCGCGCGCTGCTGCGGCTCAGCTCGCCGAACGCGCCGCCCGCGCAGACGCGGACGCGACCGAACTGGCGCTGGACGCGCGCGCCCTGGCTGCGCGGGTGGAGGAGCTCGCGCAGGGGCTACCGGCGGATTCGGAGCGCGCGCTCGAGCTGCTGGCCTCGGCGCAGCGCCTCGAGGCGCTCGTCCCGCGCGGGCCGGGGCCCGGGCCGGGCTCTGACGCGCGCTCGCGAGCAGCCGCTCAGGGGGGCGACGGGGCCGGCGGTCGGTCGCCGGCGCTGCAATCCGAGCCTGGCGAGCGCACAATGAAGGGCTCCACTGCCCAAGGCGCCGGCCCGTCCACACCTCTTGATGAACGCTCATTGCTACGCCCCTCCGCTGGCGCACCCTCCGGCGACTCCTTCAGGTCGCAGTCCGTGCGGGAAGCTCCGCTGCTCGCGGGGCGCTGGTGGTCCGAGGACTACGACGCCGTGGTCGCGGCTTGGCGTGAAGCACGCTGACGTGTGGCGGTGTGCAGCGCGCCTGGGCGGAGGGCTGCGATGACGAGCGCGCGACCCAATCCCGCGCGGCGCGTCGGGCTGTGGCTCGTCGGTGCGCGCGGATCGATCTCGACGTGCGTGAGCTACGGTCTGGCGGGCCTGCGCGCCGGCCTGGTCGAGCCCGTCGGCATGGTCACGCAGACGCCGCCCTTCGCAGCGCTGCCGCTGGCGTCGCTCGATCAGCTCGTCGTCGGCGGCCACGACATCTGCACGCGCGGGCTCACCGAGTCCGCCGGCGAGTTGGTGCGCCACCGCATCCTCACCAGCGAGCTGGTGACCGCCGTCTCCGCCGAGGCCGCGGCCTACGAGGCCCGCATCCGGCCCGGCGTGCTCGATCCCGACGACGTCGGCGTGGCGGATCTGCACCCGGAGGCGGCGCGGCGCGGCTCGCTCGCTCCGCGCGACCAGATCGCCGCGATCCAGTCGGATCTGGCGCAGTTCGCCGCCGAGAATCAGCTCGACACCGTGGTGGTCGTCAACGTCGCGAGCACCGAGGCGCACCGCGATCCGCGCCCCTACTGGCGTTCGCTGGCGACGCTCGACGCGGCGCTGGACGAGCGCGCGGCGCAGCCGGCTTCGCTGATCTACGCCTACGCCGCGCTCGACGCGGGCCACCCGTTCGTGAACTTCACGCCCAGCGTCGGCGCCACGCCTCCCGCTCTGCGCGAGCTGGCGCGCGCGCGCGCGGTTCCGCACTGCGGCAACGACGGCAAGACCGGCGAGACGCTGGTCAAGACCGTGCTCGCGCCGCTGTTCGTGGCGCGGCGGCTGCGCGTGCTCTCCTGGCAGGGCTACAACATGCTGGGCAACCGCGACGGCGAGTGCCTCTCCGACCCGCTGCACCGCGACGCCAAGCTGCGCTCGAAGGACGAAGCGCTGCGCCAGTTGCTCGGCGACCCCAGCGTGCACACCAAGGTCGGCATCGACTTCGTGCCCTCGCTGCGCGACTGGAAGACCGCCTGGGACTTCATCCACTTCGAGGGCTTCCTGGGCGCGCAGATGTCGCTGCAGTTCACCTGGGCTGGCAGCGACTCCGCGCTGGCGGCGCCGCTGGTGATCGACTTGGCGCTGTTCGCCGAGCTCGCGCGCGCTCTGGGGCAAGCGGGCGAAATGACGCACACGGCGAGCTTCTTCAAAGCCCCGATCGGCGGCGGGACGCACGACTTCCACGTCCAGTTCCAGCGTCTGGTCGAGTACGCCGAGCGGCACGCGCGCTGAGCCTGTGACGCGCCGCGGCGCGCGCGTAGGCTTGCGCCCATGCTCTCCGCCGATCTCGATCCCGCCCACTTCCACGCCGAGTCCAGCGCGCGGCTCGACCAGGCGCGCGCCGCGCTCGCGCGCTTGCTCGCGTTGCCCGCGGACGCGAGCTTCCAAGCCGTCGTCGACGCCTACGACGCCATCGGACGGCCGCTCGAGCGCGTGCGCGGGGCCGCCAGCCTCGCGAGTCAGACGCACCCCAGCGAAGCGCTGCGCAACGTCGCGCAGACGATCGTTCAGGAGCTCGCGTCGTTCGCGACCGATCTGTCGCTGCACCGCGGCGTGTACGAGCGACTGGCGGGCCTCGATCTCGCGCAGGCGCCGGGCGAAGAAGAGCGCCGGCTGGTGGCGAACGCGCTGCGCGACCTGCGGCGCGGCGGCGTCGACCGCGACGAGCCCACGCGCGAGCGCATCAAGCAGCTCTCCGACGAGCTGGTGCGCATCGGCCAGGAGTTCGACCTCAACATCGCCTCCGACACGCGCAGCGTCGTGGTTCCGGGCGGCGCCGCGGGCCTGGCGGGACTGCCGCAGGACTTCATCGACGCGCACCCGCCCGGTCCGGACGGCGCAGTGCGCGTGAGCACCGACCCGACCGACTACGTGCCGGTCATGACCTATGCGCACAACGCCGAGCTGCGCCGCAAGCTGCAGTTCGAGTACCACAACCGCGCCACGCCGCGGAATCTCGAGGTGCTGCGCGAGTTGATGCGCGTGCGCCACGAACTCGCGCGGCTGCTCGGCTACGCCTCGTGGGCCGAGTACGTGACCGAGGACAAGATGATCCGCTCGCCGGCCAAGGTGCGCGAGTTCGTCGAGCGCGTGCGCCGCGCCTGCGAGCCGCGCATGCGCGCCGAAGTGGCCGAGCTGCTGGCCCTCAAGCGCGAGGTCGAGGGCGCGGGCGACTCGATCGCCGACTGGGAGCGCGCCTACTGGCTCGAGCGCGTGAAGGCCGGCAAGCTGGACTTCGATTCGCAGTCGGTGCGGCCCTACTTCCCGTACCGGGCCGTGCGCGACGGGGTGCTGGCCACGAGCGCGGCGCTGTTCGGGATCGAGTTCCGGGCCAATCGCGAGGTCCCGCGCTGGCACGCGTCGGTGGAGTGCTACGACCTGCTCGACGGAGGCCGTGTCGTCGCGCGCGTGTTCCTCGACATGCACCCGCGCGCCAACAAGTTCAAGCACGCGGCGATGTTCGACCTCACCACGGGCTGCGGCGAGGATCTGCCCCAGGCGTGCCTGGTGTGCAACTTTCCCGAGCCCACGGCCGACGACCCGGCGCTCCTGCTGCACCGCGACGTCGAGACCTTCTTCCACGAGTTCGGCCACCTGCTCCACCACCTGTTCGCGGGGCGGCAGCGCTACCTCGCCTTCGCGGGCATCGCGACCGAGTGGGATTTCGTCGAGACGCCCAGTCAGCTCTACGAGGAGTGGGCCTGGGACACCGGTGTGCTCCAGCGCTTCGCGCGCCACCACCAGAGCGGCGAGCCGATCCCCGGCGAGCTCGTGGCGCGCATGCGCGCGGCCGACGAGTACGGCAAGGGCCTGCACGTCGCGGTGCAGATGTTCTTCGCCGAACTCTCGCTGGAGGTGTTCGGCCGCGATCCGGCGGGCCTGGATCCGACCGAGCTGGTGATCGAGCTCAAGCGCCGGCGGCTGCCGTTCCCGCACGAGGAGGGGACGCACTTCCACGCCTCCTTCGGGCACCTCAACGGCTACTCGGCGACCTACTACACGTACATGTGGTCGCTGGTGATCGCCAAGGACATCTTCGAGCGCTTCCGCGGCGGCCTGATGAACACCGCCGAGGCGCGGCGCTACCGCCAGTCGATCCTGTCGGCGGGCGGGCGCCGGGACGCCGCAGACCTGGTCCGCGACTACCTGGGGCGGGAGTACGACACGCGCGCCTTCGAGCTTTGGCTCAACGCCTGAGCGAGGTGTGGCTCAACGCCTGAACGGGCCCCGCGAGCCGTTCGCGGCTGACCCGGAGCTGGGAATCGCAGCCGTTGCGCCGCTGCAATTGACGTTTTTCGAACTTTTGTGGAGTGGAATCCAACTGCCGGACGTCTGGAACCGTAACCGTGGGGTCAAACTGGGCGTAGGTATACGCCTCGGCTCGAGCCCGCCAGCACCCACCGTCCCATGTCCCAGCGCAAGCTCGTTCTGGCCGCCGTCGCTCTGATCCTGGGCGTGGTCGGCAGCGTCGCCTGGTACCTCGCGGAAGAGGCCGCCGAGCGCCGGGCCGTCCGGGACGAGCGCCAGCTGCCGACCGCCGCGCCTGCGGCCTTCGAGCGCCCGACGAGTGACGCCCGGCCGGCTCGCGCGCTGCGCCTGGGGCGTCAACTCGCCCGCCAAGTCGCGGCCGACTGCCCCTGCCGCGACGCCGCGGCGCACGGCTAGGGCGCTCCGACTCGAGGCTCGGGCCGTGGATGCGCCCAGCCGGGACGGGCGCTCAGTCTGCAGCGAACTCGGTTCGGAGCGAACTCACTCCGGGAACGTCCGCGCCTCCCAGCGATCGACGCGCTCCGCCACGTCGGCGAGCGTCGTGGCCAGCGGGTGGCGCGCGCCGCGCTCGAAGGAGTGGTCGCCGCCCTCGACGGGTTCGAGCTCCGCGCGCCCCGAGTAGCGCCGCAGCGCGCCGCGCAGCTCGTCGAGCGTGCCGAACTCGTCGCGGGAGCCGTGCACGAACAGCGCGGGCTGCGCCAGACTCGCGAAGTGCTCCGAACGCTCCCGCTCGGGCTTGCCCGGCGGGTGCAGCGGGTAGCCCAGCAGGACGAGGCCGTGCGCGTGCGCGCCCTTGGCGGCGATGTGCGTCGAGATGCGCGCGCCCAGCGATTTGCCCGCCAGCAGCCAGCGGCGCTGGGGCAAGCGTCGGCGCAACTCGTCGAGCGCGTCTTCGTGCGCCTCCTCGAGCACGGCGGTCGGGTCCGGCGGACGGCGCCGCGCGAGCCGCGCCGCGAGCTCCATGTAGGGATAGCGAAAGCGCAGAACCTCGAAGCCGCGCTCGACCAGCGCGCGCGACATGCCCGCCATCCACGGGTGGTCGACGTCGACGCCGGACCCGTGCGCGAGCAACACGACGCTGTGGCGCGCACGGCCGGACGGTGAGTCCAAGCGCGCGCCGAGCGGCGGCTGGGCGTCGGCCCTGCGCGCGATGGAGAACTCGATGGTGGTGCTCATGAACGCGTGCGCCGGTTCGAGCGGGCGTGCGCAGGGGCTCGACCGCTATGCTCGCGCGCTTCGCGTATGAACCGCAAGCCCGCGCTCAAGCTGCAGACCACGACGCTGTGGTACTACCCGTCCCAGCAGTACGACGGCGAGCCCAAGGGCGACCCGCGCTTCGTGGGCGCGACCCCCAGCTACGTGATCTGGAACCTGCTGTCGCGCTACACGCGTGAGGGCGATCTCGTGGTCGACCCGTTCTGCGGCGGCGGCACGACGCTCGACGTCGCCAGCGAGCTGGGTCGCAAGGCGCAGGGCTTCGACGTGGCGCCGACGCGTCCCGACATCCAACGCGCTGACGCGCGCGCGCTGCCGCTCGCGGACGCAGCCGCGGATTTCGTGTTCATGGACCCGCCGTACTCGACGCACATCGAGTACTCCACGGCGCCGGACTGCATCGGCAAGCTCGACGCCCACGAGCCGGCCTACTTCGAAGCGCTGGAGCAGGTCTTCGCGGAGGTCGAGCGCGTGCTGCGCGACCGCCGCTACCTCGCGGTGTACGTGAGCGACACCTTCGAGAAGCGCCGCGGGTTCGTGGGCATCGGCGCGCGGCTCTACGCGATGCTCGAGCAGCGTTTCCGCCCGATCGACCACGTGTGCGTGGTGCGCGGCAATCGCACGCTCGAAAAACCCAACTACCACCGCGCCGCAGCCGAGGAGAACTTCTTCCTGCGCGGCTTCAACCACCTCTTGATCTTCAAGAAGGAAGCGGCCGAGCCCAAGCGGTCGGCGCGCCGCGGCTGAACTCGCCGGGCGCGCGCGCTGAATTTCCGGATCAGCCGTCGGTGGGCTTGTCCGGCTGCGCCGGAGGCTCGACCAGCGCGGGAACGTCGGCCGCCCCGTCGCCTCCTGAGTCGCCGCCTGAGTCGCCGCCTGCGTCGATGGTCGCGTCGCCTGCAGCGTCGAGCGGCGCCTCGGCCGTCTCCTTCTTCTTGAGCAGGTCGGCCATGCGCTTGCGGAAGTTGGCGCCGCTGTAGCCCGGGATCCCATAGACCCAGCGCGTGAACTGGGCGTTGAGTTCCTCGACCTCCTTGCGCACGTCATCGATCGGCTTGAGCGTCGAAGTGGGCGGGGCCAGCGGCGGCGCTTCGCCCTCGGCGGTCGGTTCGGGGGCCGGCGGAGCGGCGGGCTCGACGCGCAGCGACTCGTCGAAACTGGCCGCCAGTGCTAGCCAGGTCTTGCCGTCGGCTTCCGTGCTGCGCGCCGTGATGCGCAGGCCGTCGAAGGTCGTGAACTCTGCGACGGTGGGGCTCTCGAGCGGCATGTCCGCGGCCGCCTTGACGTCCTCCAGCGAGAGGTACTGCAGCGCGCCGCCGATGCCGTTGGCCGCGCCCGACCACATCAGCTCCTCGCCCGCGGGGAGGTCCTGCACGGCGAAGTCCTTGTCCTCGGCCGTCTGCTTCGCGATGGCCAGCCGCGCGCCGTCGGGGTGAGCGATCACCACCTCGCGCACGCGGTTCGCCTCGATCTTGCAGATCTCGCGCTTCATCCAGCTCGAGGCGTCGCCGAACAGGTTGACCTGTCCCGTGACCTGGTAGGGCTGGTCACTCGAGGCCGGGCGGACGAACAGCTGCTGCTTGCCTCCGAACCCTTGCGTGACCTTGTTCTGGCCGATGATCACGTCGGCCAGCACCGCGCCCGACTTGTCCTTGAGCGTGAGCTGCTTGGACTCCGAGCCCTCGTCGCTGACGGCCTGCACGCCGAGCTTCTTGTAGTTGGCGGGGTTCTTTGAGAGCTCGGCCACGATCTCGAACTCCGAGACCGCCACCACGATCTGCTTGACCTTGTCGAAGTCGACCGGGTAGCCGCCCTTGTCGGTCATGCCCCAACGCTCGCCGTCCTTGGCGAGCTTGACCGCGCCGTCCTTGGACGTGACCTCCAGTGCGACGACCGAGTTGACGTTCTTGGCGAGCTCGGGGAACAGCTTGCGTCCCGCCTCGCGCGTCGGCGAGAGCGCGCCTTCCTTCTGGCGGTTGACCACGACCGCGGCGGCGAACAGCCCCGCGGTGGCCAGGCCCAGCACGAGCAGAGTCTTGGTGTTCATGGCGAGATTCGGCGCGCGTCAGGCGCTCTTGCGGCGGTTGTTGCGGTACACGGTCACGAACAGCGCGAGCACGAGCGTCAGCGCGGGAACCAGGGCGATGTTGACCAGCTTGAGGCGCGTGCCGAGGGCTTCGACGTCCTTGTTGAGGCTGTAGCGCACTTCGCGCAGGCGCTTTTGCGTCTCGACCAGCGTGGTGCGGAGGTCTTCGACCTTGGCCTGCACTTCGGCGCTCATCAGCACCTCTTCGGTGGCGTCACCCTTCTTGCTGATCAGGTCGTTGAGCTCGCGCTCGACGCGCTCCTTCTCAGCCACCAGCCGGCCCTCTTCGTCGCGGAAGCGTTGCTCGGCGTCGCGCTTGAGCTCTTCGACGACCACGAAGGGGTGCGAGGAGCCGCCGCGGGCGCGCAGGCTGATCAGGTCGGTCGAGCCCTGCATGAAGTCCAGCGTGTTCATCACGAACGTGCCGTTCTCCGAGAGCTTGCGTGGCAGCTTCAAGCCGCCGAAGTTCTGCACCTGCACCCAGGCGCTGTCGCTCAACATGTCGGCGTCGGCGACGACCACCACGTTGATCTCGCCGTTCGACTCGGCGAGGTGCGTCGCGCTACTCGCTTCCGCAGGCTCCGCGCCCGCAGCCGGGGCCGGCTTGCCCTCGGGGAAGGCCGACTTGATCCTGCCGCCCAAGCGCGCTGCCAGCGTGTAGCGCTTGCCGCTGGGGAAGAAGTTCTGCAGCAGCTCGCCCGGGTTGGCCTGGAACTGGATCTTGCTGTTCTCGATCTCCATCGACTCTTCGGAGGTCTGGATCAGCGGCGTGAACGTCGTCGTCGCGCCATCCTTGTGCTCCAGGAAGCCGGGCTCCTTGAAGAACAGCGGCATGCTCATGTCGGCCGTGGTCACCTCGCCCTTGGCGAGCGACTCAGGGGGAATGCGCACCCAGGCGACGAACGAGGCCTGATCGGGCCGGCCGTTGTTGTTGAACGTGACCGTAGTGGCGTTGATTCGATCGCCGACGAACTTGTCGGTGGGCGATTGGATGCCCCAGGCGTCGAACAGCTTCTTCAGCTCGGACGCGCGCGGCGCCATCATCGCCTGCAGCGGGTTGTTGGGGTCCTGGATGGGCTCGTCGGCCTCGCACCAGGGGTCGACGAACACGATCGCCTTGCCGCCGCGCAGCACGAATTGATCGATGGCGTACTGCGTGGAGTCCGACAGGTTCTTGGGGTGGACGACCAGCAGCAGCGTGACGTCGTTGGGGATCTCCGCCACCGTCGGCTGGATCGAGCGCGTCTCGTAGTTGAGCTCGCGCACCGCGTCCATGATGTACCAGGGCTGCGGCGCGTTGCGCTGGAACGGATTGCCGGCGCCTTCGATCGGCAGCGAGCTGAGCACGCCGAGCACGGGCTTGGTGGTGTTCGAGAGCGACCACACCAGCTTGGAAAGGTCGTACTCGAGGAACTCCTCCTTGCTGGGATCGAGGAACGGCATGGCCTTGTCCTCGCCGAGCGAGTTCGAGCCGGCGAGCCCGAAGTACAGCGTGCCCTCGGGCACCGGCACTCCTTGGATGCCGTACTGCACGCACTGGTCCTCGGTCTCCGAGAACGGCTCGGGGTCGAGCACCTCGAGCGTGATCTTGCCGCCCGCGCGGTTCTTGTACTCGACCAGCAACTCCTCGACGCGCTGCGAGTACGCCGCCACGTACTTGTTCGCCAGCTCCTTGGAGCGGAAGAACTTCAGCGTGATCGGCTCCTCGAGCTTGGAGAGCACCTGCTTGGAGCCCTCCGAGAGCGTGTAGAGCTTGTTGGCGGTCAGGTCGATGCGGTATCCGGCGAGCGAGACGCCCGCGAGCACGTTGAGCGCGATCAGGAGCGCCACGGCGATCAGGATCCCGCCCAGGGACATGAGCACACGGTTCTTCATGGGCAGTTGTGGTGTCGGCGAGGGGTGGTGGGGCGCTCAGTCGGCCTTCTTGAGTTCGATCACAACGGCGTTCATGAACAGGAACACGCCGATCAGCGAGGCGAAGAACACCAGGTCGCGCACGTCGATCACGCCGCGCGCGATCGAGCTGAAGTGCGAGAGGAAGCTGAACGAGCGCAGCGCGTCGACGACCGTCTCGCTGGGGATCACGCCGGACAGGAAGTCACCGACCGCCGGCACGCCGGTGATCAGGAACAGCAGGCACACGATCACGCTCAGCACGAAGGCGATCACCTGGTTCTTGGTGATGGCCGAGACGCACGCGCCCATGGCGAGGTAACCGCCGGCCATCAGCCAGCTCGCGAGGTAGCTCGCCAGGATCACTCCGTTGTCGGGATCGCCCAGGTAGTTGACCGTCAGCCACAGCGGGAACGTGAGCGCCAGCGCGATGCCCGCGAAGGCCCACGAGGCCAGGAACTTCGAGAGCACCAGCTGCGGCAGCGTTACCGGCAGCGTCATCAGCAGCTCGATCGTGCCCTGCTTGCGCTCCTCGGCCCACAGGCGCATCGAAATGGCCGGGATCAGCAGGATGTAGAGGATCGGGTGGTACTCGAAGAAACTGGGCCCGAGCGTCGCTTCGCCGCGGTCGTAGAAGCCTCCCAGGTAGAAGGTGAGGATCCCGCACAGCAGCAGGAAGATGCAGATGAACACGTAGGCGACGGGCGTCGTGAAGTACGCCGCCAGCTCGCGCTTGAACAGGACGATCGTGTTGCGCATGGCAGGTGGTGGGAAGGCTTGGAGCTGCGCTCAGTTCTTGGCGGTGGTCAGTTCGCGGAACACTTCGTCGAGCCGGCCGTGCTCGACGTGCAGGCCGTCGAGCTTCCACTTCTCGGCCTGCGCGCGCTGACTGATCTCGCTGAGGATCGGGCGGCGGTCCTTGGTCGAGACCAGGTACGAGGTGCAGCCGTTGCGGCTCTCGAGCTCCTCGACGGCGCTGGCGTGGATCTCGCCCAGGCCGGCGCGCACGCGCTGCGCGTCCCCGCGCTCGACGTCGATGCGCACCGCGTTGTGCCACTTGGACTTGGCCGCCAGCTCGCCCGGCTTGCAGTCGATCACCATGCGGCCCTTGGCGATGATGATCACGCGCGTGCACAGGGCCTCGACCTCCTCGAGGATGTGCGTGGAGAGGATGATGACCTTGTCCTTGGCCATCGAGCGGATCAGCGCGCGCACCTCGTGCTTCTGATTGGGGTCGAGGCCGTCGGTCGGCTCGTCGAGCACCAGCACCTGCGGGTCGTGCAAGATCGCCTGCGCCAGACCCACGCGGCGCTTGAAGCCCTTCGAGAGCGTCTCGATCGGCTGGCGCAGCACGCCCTGCAGCGAGACCTTGGCCACCACGTCGGCCACGCGACGGCGCGCTTCCTCGCCCGAGAACCCGCGGATCCCGGCGATGAAGAGCAGGAAGCTCTCCGGCGTCATGTCGGGGTACAGCGGCGCGCCCTCGGGCAGGTAGCCGAGCAGGCGCTTGGCGGCCATCGGGTCGGAGCTGATGTCGTGCCCGCCGACCAGCGCCGAGCCCCCGCTCGGATCGAGGAAGCCGGTCAGCATCTTCATCGTGGTCGACTTGCCGGCGCCGTTGGGCCCCAGGAAGCCGAGCACTTCGCCGCGCTCGACACTGAAGCTCACTCCGGCGACGGCGGTGATGTCGCCGAAGCGCTTCTCGAGGTTCTTGATTTCGATCATCGCGCCCATGGTGGGATCTGGCCGTTAGGTGCTGGGGGGGCTGGAGGCTCCAGAGCGACTGGAGCGGAGGGGTGAGCTGGCGCTCGAGGTGCGGAGACGAAGCGGGCTGGCGACCCGGTTGGCGGGGACGCGCGCCTGGATCCCGCGTGCAGCGTACGGACGGCTCGGGGAGAGAACCGTCGGGCGGCGGGTCGGGGCGCGAAAAGGGGCGAGTCTTGTACTCGCGCCGCACGGGCCGGACAAGCGCGCCAGGGCGCGGGCGGAGCCAGCGCGGGGCGCAGCCGGGGGCGGGGCGGGAACGAGACGGTCGCCCGACTTTGCGCGCGCGTTACGGCGGGTCCGCGGAAGTGTTGGCGCGGCTGTGGCGCCTGCGCGGCTCGGGGCGCAAGACTGGGGGTCACGCCGGCCCCGGGGCGCGGACCGTCCGCGCGCCCGAGTTGCCCGGCGCCTCTCGACCCGCTTTCGACCCAACCCATGCCGCTCTTCCAACCCTGCGCGGCGACGGCTCTGTTCCTGGCGCTTGCCGCGCCGGGCGCACCGCCCTCGACCGCGACCTACCTGACCGTCCAGGCCGACGACCTCGCGTCGGAGTGGCGCAAGCTGCGCGAGGAGTTCGAGGCCGCGCAGGAGCAGTTCTTCGAGGCCTTCAACGAGCGCTTCGCCGGCTTCGACTACGAGAAGGCCAGCGACGCCGAGAAGGAGGAGTACCAGCGCTTCTGGCGCGAGGGCCAGCCGGGCCCGAAGTTCCTCCCGCGCATCGAGGCCTTCGCCGTCAAGGCCAAGTGCAGCGACGCGGCGGTCGAGGCCTGGGGCATGGTGCTCGACATCGCGCCGCAAGCCGGCGAGCAGGCCGCGCTGGTGCGCGCGCTCGACGCGCTGACGGGCTGTCTCGAGTCGCCGGCCATGGCCGCGATCGCGGAGCAGTTGCAGTACACCTGGGGCGTTCCGGCGGAGAAGGTGCAGGCCTTGCTCGAGTCCCTGCGCGAGAAGTCGCCGCACCGCAGCGTGAAGGCCGCCGCCATGTTCTCTCTCGGCGCACTGCTCGTTCAGGGCGAGAGCACGGAGTCCAAGGAGCGCGCGCGCAAGCTGCTCGTCGAGTTGAGCGAGAAGTTCGCCGACCTGACCAGCGGGCGCGGCGATCGCAGCTACGCGCAGCGCGCTGCCGGGCTGCTGTTCGAACTCGATCACCTGCAGATCGGAATGGTCGCGCCCGACATGGAGGCGCTCGACGTCGACGGCGTGAAGTTCAAACTCTCCGACTTCCGCGGCAAGGTCACGGTGGTCGACTTCTGGGGCTACTGGTGAGGCCCGTGCCGTGCGATGTTGCCGCACGAAAAGGAGCTCGTGGAGCGCCTGAAGAACGAATCCTTCGCCCTGCTCGGAATCAACAGCGACAGCCCGCGCGACCTGCCCGAGGACGCCTCGCCTGAGGAAGTGCGCAAGCGCACCAACGCCTACTGCAAGAAGCTCTTCGCCGACAACGGCATCACCTGGCGCAACGCGATCGACCTGAGCACGTCGGGCGAATGGGCCAGGAAGTGGAACGTCAGCGGCTGGCCGACGATCTACATCCTCGATGCGCAGGGCCGCATCCGCTTCCGCGACCTGCGCGACGAAGAGATGGAGCGCGCCGTGCTCGAGCTGATCGCCGAGGCCAAGGCGCCGGCGAAACAGTGAGTCCAACCGGCTCTGCTGAAGGGCGACGCGGGGTGCGCTCCGCGTCGCCATCGCCGCCAGTGCGGGCGCGGGCCGCCGTTCGCGCCGCTTTTGATTCCGCGTCGCCAACGCATAGGATCGAGGGCTGCGATGGCCGCCGGTGAAACTCCGTTCCTCACGACGCGTTGGAGCGTCGTGCTCCAGGCCGGACGCGCCGAGGGCGAGAAGACCCGCGCCGCGCTCTCGGAGTTGATCACGACCTACTGGTATCCGCTCTACGCCTACGTGCGTCGGCGCGGCTACTCCGCCGAGGATGCCCAGGACCTGACGCAGGCCTTCTTCACGCGCCTGCTCGAGAAGAACGTGGTCGGCGTCGCCGATCCCGAGCGCGGCCGCTTCCGCGCCTTCCTGCTCGGCTCGCTGAAGAACTTCCTCGCCAACGAGTGGGACCGCGTCACGGCGCAAAAGCGAGGCGGCGGCCGCGCGGTGCTGTCGCTGGACTTCGAGTTCGCCGACGAGCGCTTCAAGCGCGAACCCGTCTGTCGCCTCACGCCCGAAATGGAGTACGAGCGCAATTGGGCGCTGGCGGTGCTCGAGCGCGCGCTGGCGCGCGTGCAGGCGATCTACGCCGGCCGCGGCAAGACGCGCCTGTTCGAGTGCCTCAAGCCCGCGCTCGTGTCCGCCGAGGACGACACCTCGCGCCGCTCCATGGCCGAGCAGCTCTCGATGACCGAGGGCGCCGTCAAGGTCGCGCTGCACCGCATGCGCAACAGCTTCCGCGAGTGCCTGCGCGAGGAGATCGCCGAGACCGTGGGCGAGTCGCGCGACCTCGAGGACGAGCTGCGCGCGCTGATCGAGGCGCTCTCCCACCCCAGTCAGGCCCCTTCTTGATAACGAGCGCGTCCACTTGCTTCACGGGCCGCTCCCCGTTCGAGTAGAGCGCGCTCGGCCGCCCCCTTGGATTCGACTCCGCCCCAACCTGCGTACCCCTCGCCCGCGCCACTTTCCGCGGCGAATCGCTGCCCGCGTTGCCAGTCCGAACTGTCCGCGACGGCGGCGCCGGGCGGCCTGTGCGGGAAGTGCTTGCTGGGCATCGGACTGGGGCACGGCGGCGGCGAACTGGTGATCACCGGCGGCGGCCCGCAGGCCGAACCGCCGCCCACGCCCGCGGAACTCGCGCCGCTGTTTCCGCAGTACGAAGTCGTCGAGCTGATCGGCCGCGGCGGCATGGGCGCGGTCTACAAGGCGCGCCAGCGCGGCCTCGACCGCATGGCGGCGATCAAGATCCTGTCCACCGAGACCTCGAGCGACCCGGCCTTCGCCGAACGCTTCACTCGCGAAGCGCGCGCGCTGGCCAAGCTGAGCCACGCCGGCATCGTCAACATCTACGACTCGGGCCAGACCGGCGGCCTGTACTACTTCGTGATGGAGTACGTCGACGGCGCCAACCTGCGCCAGATGATCCGCGCGCGCAGCGCCAGTCCTAGCGAAGCGCTGGGGATCGTGGCGCAGGTGTGCGAGGCGTTGCAGTACGCGCACGAAGAAGGCGTCGTGCACCGCGACATCAAGCCCGAGAACATCCTGATCGACAAGCGCGGGCGCGTGAAGATCGCGGACTTCGGCCTCGCCAAGCTGCTGGGAGTCCAACTCGGCGACGTCACGCTCACCAACACCAATCAGGCCATGGGCACGCCGCACTACATGGCGCCCGAGCAGTGGGAGAGCCCGCTGGGCGTCGACCATCGCGCGGACCTCTACGCGCTGGGCGTGGTGTTCTACGAGCTGCTCACGGGCGAGTTGCCGCTGGGCCGCTTCGCGCTGCCTTCGCAGAAGGCCGCGGTCGACATCAAGGTCGACGAGGTGGTGCTCAAGACGCTCGCCAAGGAGCCCGCGCTGCGCTACCAGACCGCGAACGAGATCCGGAGCGACGTGCAGACGCTCGCGGCGCGGCCGACGCGCGTCGAGCCCGCGCGCACGGGCTGCCTGGGCGCCCTGGTCTACCGCCTGCGCCTCGCGCTCGATCCGTTCCTGCCCGTCAAGCGCAAGCTCTACGGCATGACGCTGACTTCGAACTGGATCCCGCTCGGGCTGATCGCGTTCCTGTGGTTCGCGCTCGCCTCCGCGGGCTTCGCGAGCGTGATGCTGTGGCTCGCGGCGCTCTCGGGCACGCTGTTGATCGTGCGCAACACCAAGGCCGCCTGAACGCGGCGCGTCAGCGCTGCTCGACGCGACCGTAGTCGTCGCTGCGGCGCTCGATGTCGTCCTCGCCGAAGTACGAGCCCAATTGGACTTCGACGACCGCGAGGACTTCGGCGCCGCGGTTGGCGAGCCGGTGCCACGCGCCGGAGGGGATGTCGATCGCCTCGCCGACGCGGCGCGTGTGCTCGACGTCGTTGAGCGTGATGCTGGCCTCGCCCTGCACCACGATCCAGTGCTCCTGGCGCTTGGAGTGGCGCTGGTAGGACAGGCGTTGGCCGGGGTCGATCTCCAGACGCTTGACCTTGCACTCGGGGCGGTCGGCGAGCACCCAGAAGCGGCCCCAGGGGCGTTCTTCGAAAGCGGCGGAGTTCATCCAGCGGAGCAGGCGGGGGATCGGTGTCGATCAGGCGCGGCGCAGCGCCTCGGTGGGCTTCATTCGGCACGCGCGCAGGGCTGGCCAAAGTCCGCCGAGCACCCCGAGCACCAGGGAGAACGTCACGGCCGAGCTTAGCACCGTCCCATTGACGCGAAACGCGAAGGCCACCTCGCTGAAAGTGTTGCCGTTCATCGTTCCGGTCTCGATGCCGTTGAAGGGCAGCGCCATCAGGCAGCCGGCCACGCCGCCCAGCAGGCACAGCACCACCGACTCGATGAAGAAGGCGAGGAAAATCGGCAGCGGCCGGTAGCCGATGCTCAGCAGGATGCCGATCTCGCTGGTGCGCGAGGAGATCGCCGAGAGCATGGTGTTGATGGCGGTCAGCACGGCGCCGATGCCCATCACGAAAGCCAGCGCCAGCCCCAGGTTCTGGAGCACGTTGCCCAGCATGCGCGTCTGCGTGACCAGGAACTGCTTCTCGCTCATCACCTTGGCGGGGACCTCGGTGTCGTCCGCCAGGCGCGCGGACAGACTGCCGGGCGCTGCGCCGCCTTCCGCTTGGGGATCGCCGATGACCGTGCCCGGCGCGAGCTTGGCGATCACGCGATTGGGACCGTAACGATCGAGCGTGGCGAGGAAGCGATCGAGGTCGCCCCACACTTCGCTGGCGAAGCCGCCGTCGTGCTCGAACACGCCGACCACGCGATACGGCGTGGTGTTGAGCTGCAGCACGTCGCCGACGCGGCAGTTCTGGATCCGATTCGTCAGCTTCGAGCCGACGATCACCTCGTCTGCGCCGGGCGTGAAGTTGCGGCCCTCGACGATGCGGATCTCGTCGCCGCGGATCGCGAAGGTCGTGGGCTGCACGCCGCGCATCGGCACGTTGACCGAACCGCCGTCCATGCGCGGCTTGAGCGCAGCGAAGTAGCACTCCATCGAGGCCAGCGGCCCGCTCTCGCCCTGCACGATCTCGGGCGTCTGCTTGATCAGCTTCAGGCCCAGATCGCGCCGGAACTGACTGTCGGTCTCGCCGGTCGCGCCGGGGCGCAGAAACACGGCCACGTCCTCGCGCCCGCCGGAGGTCAGCATGCTCACGAAGCCCTGCTGCAGCGCGAGCACGCCCGCGAAGATCGCGACCGTCGCGCCGATGCCCAGCACCGTTAGCGCCGTTGCGCTGCGGCGGACGAACAGGCTGCGCAGCGTGTACAGGAGCGGGATGCTCATGGATCTAGGCTCCCTTGGCGCGCAGCGCCTCGACACAGTTCACTCGCAGCGCGTTCCAGGCCGGCACCGCGCCCGCGGCGAGCCCGACGCCGAGGCTGACGAGCGCCGCCTGGATGTAGGTGCTGTCCGCGATGAAAAAGCCCGGGAACGCCGAGCCGATCGCCAGCGCGATCGGAGCTTCGAGCGCGGCGGCGAGTCCGATGCCCAGCGCGCCGCCGAACAGGCACAGCACCAGCGACTGCGCGATCAACAGGCCGAAGGCCGCGCTGTTGGTGAAGCCCAGCGCCTTGAGGATGCCGACGTCGTGCGTCTGCTCGCGCCCGGCCATCAACATCGCGTTGATCGCGCCGAGCAGGATCGCCACCAGCACGCCGGCGCCGATCCAGCCCAGGAACATCGGGATGTCGCCCAGCATCGAGATGAACTGGCGCGTGAACTCCGACTCGGTGTCGCAGCGCACGGTCGCCGGCCCGTTCTCGAACATGCCCTCGATCTCGGCCTTCATGCGCTCGATGTCGGCGCCGGGCTCGACGCTCATCACGTACACGCCCACTCCGGGCGCGTCGCCGGTGCTCTTGAGCGTCTCCTCGAACAGGTCCCAGCGGAAGAACATCGTGCGGTTGTCGAAGTTGGCGGCCTCCGAGCGGTACACGCCCGCCAGATCGAACTGCCACGCTTCACCGCTGGGGTGGGGGAACAGCGCGCCGGTGATCGGCACCTTGCCGGTCTCGAGCCACTCGGGGAACTCGGCCGCCAGTTGCCAGCCCACGATGCAGGCGTTGCGCTGCGTCAGGAACTTCTGCTTGGTGGCTTCGTCGACCTTCACCTCGGGGTAGACGGCCCACATGCGCTCGGGGTCGACCGCGAACTGCGCGAAGAAGTTCTTCTGGTCCTTGTAGTAGCCGCCGAACCACTGCCACTTGACGATGTTCTCGATGCCGTCGACCTTGGCGATGCGCTCCTGGTAGGAGAGCGGGATGTCGACGAACAGGCTGATCGAACTCATCACCACCAGGCGCGTGGCGCTGGCCGCCGCCAGGCCCGACTGCAGCGTGGTGACGATCGAGGTGAGCAGGCAGATCAGGAACAGCGCCACCGCGACCGAGACGGCCGTGATCAACGAGCGGATCGGGTGGCTGAGCAGGTTCTGAACGACGAGTTTGAACACGGCGTGGGGCTCCTCGCGCTTCAGCGCGCCGCGCCGACGGGCTGGTTGTGTTCGATGCGGCCCAGCTGGCCCTTGTCGAGGTGCACGATCGACTGCGCGCGCTCGGCGGCGGCCGGGTCGTGCGTGACCATCAGGATGGTCTTCTTGAACTCGCGGTTGAGCCGCACGAGCAGGTCGAGCACCTGCTCGGCGCTCTTGCGGTCCAGGTCGCCGGTGGGCTCGTCGGCCAGGATCACCTTGGGGTCGGTCGCGATCGCGCGCGCGATCGCCACGCGCTGCTCCTGACCGCCCGAGAGCTGGCGCGGCCGGTGGTCCATGCGGTCGCCCAGGCCGACGAGCTTGAGCGCCGTCTCCGCCTGCTGACGGCGCTGCGAACTCGACAGCGGCGTGAGCTTGAGCGGCAGCTCGACGTTCTCGCGCGCCGTCAGCACGCCGATCAGGTTGAAGCCCTGGAACACGAAGCCGACGTTCGCGGCGCGCCAGTGGGCCAGCTCGTCGGCGCTCAGCTCGGCGATGTTCTCGCCGGCGACGATCAACTCGCCGTCGTCGGCGGTGTCGAGGCCGCCCACCAGGTTGAGCAAGGTGGTCTTGCCCGAGCCCGAGGGGCCCATCAGCGCGTAGAAGCGGCCCTCTTCCATCTCGAGGTCGAGCTTGTCGAGCACCGTCAGGGTCTCGCCGCCGCGCTGGTAGCGCTTGGTCAGTTTGCGGACACGGATCATCGACTCGGCCATGGTCTCCTCGCGAGTTCTGGCGGCCTGCTGTCGCCGCCTGGGTTGGATCACTGCGCGACGCGCACGCGGTCGCCGTCTGCGAGCGTCGCGGGCGGCGCGTCGATCAAGCGTTCTCCGCCGGCGAGCCCTTCGAGCACCACCACGCGTCCGCTCTTCTCGTCGCCGAGTCGAACGGCCTTCACGCGCGCGACGTCGCGCTCGAGCAGGAACACGTGCGGCCGCCCGTCGATGGGCACGACCGCGCTGCGCTGAACCAGCACCACCGGCGCCGAGGGCTTGGCGTCGCCGTTGGAAGGCGCGGGCGCTGCGCCGAACACGATGCGCGCGCCCATCTCCGGCCGCAGGAACTGGTCGGGCTGCTCGAAGCGCACGCGCACTTCGACGGTGGCCTTCTGGCGATTGGCGGTGGGCCAGATGCGCTCGACGCGGCCCGCGTAGGGGCGGTCGGGATAGGCGTCGAGGAAGATCGTCGCGCTCTCGCCGACCACCGCGGCCGAGAGGTTGGTCTCGGGCAGCTCGACCTGCACCTCGAGCGTCGCGAAGTCGACCATCGTCGCCACCGAGCCGCGTGCGTTGCCGCCCAGGCCGTTGGGGGTCACCACTTCGCCGACTTCCGCGTCCTTGAGCACCACGATGCCGTCGAAGGGCGCGCGCACTTCGGTCTGGTCGAGCGCCGCCTGCGAAGCCTCGCGATTGGCGCGCAGCACCGGCACGCGCGCCTCGGCCTCGCGCTGCGCGGCCTGGGCTGCTTCGAGTTCCAGCGCCTGTTGCATCAGCGTGTTCTGCGCCGCGTCGACGCCTGCGCGCGCCACCGCGAGCGCACCCTCGACGCGCACCAGCTCCGAACGCGCGTCGTCGAGCTGCTGCTGCGTGCCGACGCCCTCCGCGAGCAAGCCCTCGGCGCGCTTCACGCGCGTCTTGGCCAGCTCTAGCTGATCGCTCTGCTCCTTCGCGCTGGCTTGCGCCCGCCGCACTTCAGCCTCCAGGCGCGGCAATTGAGCGCGCGAGGCCGCGACCTGTGCGCGCACGCGCTCGACGACCGCGGCCTGCGCCAGCAGCTCGGCCTCGACGGCCTTGAGCGCGGCGCGGAACTCGTCCGCGTACAGGCGCGCGACGACGTCGCCCTTCTTGACCACCGAACCCTCGGTGACGTTCATCTCCACCACGCGCCCCGGAGCGTCGGCCGAGAGCGCCGCGCGCCGGCTGGCGACGATGTAGCCGTTGGCCGCCGCGCCGCTGACCATCGTCGCCGCGCCAGCGCTCTGCTGGAGGGCGGTGGTGAGCCGCACTTCGGGCAGGCTGAAGCGCTCGACGAAGCGCTGCAGCGGCTGGCGGAACAGCCACAGCGCGCCAGCGACGAGCGCCAGCGCAATCCACTTGCCCCAGCCGCCGCGGCGGCGTCCGCCGCGACGAGGCGAGCTGCTCGAGCGGTCGATCTTCAGCGCTTGGAGGTCGGGTTCGGTCACGGCCCTTGGGCGGCGCGCAGCCGCAGTTGGAAGCGCAACAGGGTAGCGAGCGGCGCGGTCACGCGCGCGAGCCCTCTGGCTCTCTTCTCCCCCGCGAGGCTGCATCGGCTTTCTCCGCAATCGTCCGACCACGCCCGGTCGGCTCGACGTGAACCCCGCGCAGCGCCCGTCCGCTCCTGGCGGGCGCCTCCCTCCGATGCCCAAGCCAGCGAGACGGTCATGCGGTTAACAGAGCTATCCAGTGTGTTCCTGATGTGCAGTGCGGTCGCCCCGGCTCTTGCACAAGAGCCCTACGACACGCGCGACGAGATCGAGGGCTCGGCGGTTGCGCTCGCGGCCTTCCCGATTCGCCCCATGGTCTACCGGACGGCCACGGGCGTGCTGTGGGCGCTGAACAACAACGACAACACGTTGCAGCGCTTCCAGACCACGGGCGCTGGCGCGAGCACGTCGCCGACTCACACCTACCCGCTGCCGTGGGGGCCGGTGTCGATCGCGTACTGGGAAGGGCCTAACGGCGTCGCCGACGAAGTGAATGGCGGTGACGATGAGCTGATCGTTGCGTGCCGCGGCACGTGGTCGGTGGTCAGTGTCAGCGCCGCCACAGGCAGAGTCACCGACGTGGTGCAGTTGCCTGCGTCTGGCGGACCGGGTCTAACGCCCGACGAGAATCGACTGGGACGCATGGCGGAGCCGGGCGACGTGCTCGTCGACTCTGTCAACGACCGCGCCTTCGTGTCCTGCACAGCGGCCGACGGCGTGTTGCAGATCGATCTGCTCGGCGCGCGCAAGCTCGTCACACGCATCTACCACGTCTCGACGCACCCCAATTTCCGCTGCAAAGCGCCGCTGTTCCTGTCGTTCGACACCGATCGAAAGGTGCTCGTGACCCCTCTGAACGCTGGCAACAACTCCACCTGGGGCGGAGCGCTCGCGTCCGGCGCATCGGTCGTCGCTGCGACGCCGGCTCTGCCGGACGAGGACCTGTTCCGCATCGATGCCACCGCCAACACCGTCACCGTCGTCGCAACGGGCATTGGCTCGACCATCTTCGCGCACGCACTGAACACTGTGACGCAGCAGGTGTGGGTGCTGAACACCAACGGTCTGAACCGCGCTCCTTCACCGCAGAGCGAACCGCAACTGAACGGCGACTTCCTGAGTCAGGGCATCGCGCGCTTCGACGCGCCAGTTCAACTCGTGACTCCGCCCGCGACCTTGCCGGCGCCCATCAGTCTCGATCCAGCGGCGAGCGTGCTAACGCCCGGACCGCTGTCACCGTCGACCGTGATCGGCCAGCCGTTCGCGCTTGCGTTCAACAAGGGGGCGGGCGGTGGCCAGGCGTTCGTCGCGGGAGTGTTGACCGACAACGTTCTGCTGCTCGACAGCAGCGGCGCGTTCGTCCATGAGTTCGAACTGCCCGCGCTCGCCGACCAACGCGCGATCCCGCGCGGTGTGCTGGTCAAGTCGGCCGCCAGCGACAAGATCGGCGCGTTCTTCGTGTACGCCTGGGGACACAACAAGGTCTACGAATTCACTTACGACCTGAACCCGGGCGGAGCAACGACGATTCTCGGGTACGACCTCGGCCGCGATCCCACGCCACGGCTCGTGCGCAACGGTCGTGCGCACTTCTTCGATGGAACCAACTCGGCGCATCAGAACCTCTCGTGTGCGTCGTGCCACATCGACGGTGGATCCGACCTCCTCGTTTGGAACCTCTCGCACAAGGAGCCGTTGTTCAGCGGCGGCGTCACCCCGATCGACGACAAGGGCGGGATGGTCACTCAGACGCTGGTGGGGCTCGAACGCCTGGCGCCGTTCCACTGGCGCGGCGAACGCGCAGAGCTGGTCGACTTCAACGGCGCGTTCGAAGGGCTGCTCGGCGGCAACAAACTGGATGTCGCAGACCCCGGACAACTTCCCGAGGAGTTCAACGAGTTCCAGGCCTTCCTGTTCTCGCTGGTGAGCCCCGCGAATCCCAATCAGCAGCGCGACCGGACGCTGCCCAGGGCCGTGGGCTTCGACGACCGAGGCGAGTTCGACCTGGATGGCGCTACCGAACCTCCTTCGAACCTGATCACGACTGCAAACCCAAAGCACGGTCAGGTGCTGTTCAACGGCGAGCGCTCGTTCAAGGGGGGATTCATGTGCGCCGACTGCCATCCGCAGCCGACCGGCACGAACAACGGGATCCATGTCGAAGTCGTCGGCGAGTCGCAGGTGCGGCGTTCGCGCCTGAAGCCCGCGGCGTTTCACGAACTGTGGCGCAAGGACCAAGCGTCGAGGACGTACGTCGGGCAGACCGGCAGTCCGTCCAACTTGTTGCACGAGTTCCAGTCCACGCTCGGCGTCGGCATCACGCACACGGGTGAGTTCGTCGACCTGCTGGATTTCGTGAACGCGATTTTCGTCGATAGCGCGGCGTTCCAGAACCCGACCTCGAGTTGCTTGGGCGCGGGCGGCCGCACCCAGTGCGTCGCCGATGTGGTGTCCTTCGTCGACCGCTGGGACTCGGGCCTGGGTCAAGCGGCTCACTTCGCGACGCGCTTGGCTTCGACTCAGGATGCGACGACACGAGCTGCGATCGGACTCGAACTCGACTTCCTCCATTCACAGGCCAATCCAGGCGCCACGGACCCTTGGGGGCCAGCCGCCAACTGCGACATCGCTGTTTTCGGCGTGTCGACTGCCGCCAGCGGCGTGCGGCACTGGGTCTACCGTCGCGCCACGGATCAATTCGTGTGCGACGACGGCCTCAGTGTTCGGACGTTGCAGCAGTTCAAGACGGCTGCCGCGTCTGGCGGGGAGGACCACGTGTTCGTTGGGTTGCCGGTGGGCCGGGGCGAGGGCTTCGGCGTCGATCAAGACAACGACGGGCACGTCACGGCGCTCGACCCCTCGCCAGTGAACCCTACCCAACCGGGAACGTCGGCTGCGCCTGCGCTCGTCGCCGGCTCGTTCGATGTGCCGTGGATCACCACGCGCACAGCGCGGCTGCGGTTCGAGACCGTCGAGCCGACCAAGGCCATCGTGCGCTACTGGCCTCACAACTCCACGAACTTGGCCAAGGAAGTGCAGCACACTCAGCTCTCGCGTGTGCACGCGTTCATGTTGAATGGGCTCTTGTCGTCGACGGAAATCGGCGATGTGGGCGGAGTGACTGCGGTTCCGATCGGCACGCTCAACACGGACGTCACGATTCAGTACGCCGGCGAGATCGTGCTCACCAACGCGTCGGGCCAGGCCAGCGCGCCGATCAGCTTCGGTCCGACGAGCGCGACTGCGACCAAGCCGTTCCTGCTGCCCACTTTCGGTCTCGGCGCCTCGAACGCCGAGTTCAGTCCGCAAACCCGCGTCGGCGATCGCCAGCGGCAACACGAGCACTTCGTTTCGGCGAGCGAGTTCGACTGGATCACACGTGATCCGGCGACCCACCTGATTTCAGGCAAGCTGGACTTCACGGTCTCGTTCGTACGCGGCGGACAGTTGGCGGCCGGAGGTGCGGCGTTCGAGCACGAACCGGCGCCCGATCGCGTTGTGATCGGCCGTTTGTTCTCGAAGCGGGTGTCCGAGACCGTGCTGCGCAGCGTCCATCCCATCACGCCGGGATTCGGAACTGCGGCCGCCGACCTGGCGCGTTTGGAGCTCTACGGCGCCACGCCGAACTGCGGCGTCCAACTCGATCTCGACGGGGTGAACTCGGGCGACAACTACGAGGGCCGCCTGCTCTTCTCCACGATCCTCACGAACAGCGCGGGCGCCACATCGATCGAGTTCAACTTCACCGACTCCACTCTCGCGGCGAACGACGAGCTGTGGTTCGTGATCGACGCGGTCGTGGAAGTGGACCGGGAACGGTGGTTCGCCATGCCTCACGTCGTGACCGACAGTCCGCAGTGCCTGGAAGTCCAGCCTCCTCCGGACCCTCCGATCCCGGTCCCAGGCACCGGCACTGGCCTGGCGCTTCTCTTGCTCCCGGCGCGCACGTTCATCTACACCAACCCTCAGGGCGTTACGGTTGACAACAGCCAAGCTGCGTGGACGCAGTGGAGCTTCCCTGAGACTGGCGAGGCAAGGGCGCTCGTGAAGGACGAGCTACCCTGAACGTTCGCGATCGCGACCGGCGACAGACAGCCCGCCCAGCCGAAAACCGGCTGGGCGGGCGCCGCCTTCTACGCCTGGGTCGGTGCTCCACGATCCATCGGCAACTCGGTGCGGCCGGAGGGGCTGCTGATTCGCAGCGGGGGGGCCCACGCTTCCATGAGAACGCCTGTTGATTCGACGGCAGCTCGAATGCTGCGGCGTGACCGGCTTTTGGTCGATCTCGGCGCGCGTCCGCTGCACTCCGTCGTGGACACGCGGGGTCTGGGAGGCGAGGGTCTGCGGAGTGGATTCCCACCGACCTTGGCCCGCGCCCTCGGCGCCGCACGCGCTCGAGATGCGTTGGCGCGAGCTGTTGTTCGCGCACTGGCCCGTCGCGCTCGCTGAACTCCGCGCGCTCGTCCCGCCCGCGTTCGAGCTCGACACCTTCGAGGGCCGCGGCTGGCTGGGCGTCGTGCCCTTCCGCATGGCGGACACGCGCTTTCGCGGCTTGCCCTCGCTCGGCTTCGGCGAGGACTTCCTCGAGCTGAACCTGCGCACCTACGTGCGCGTCGGCGGGCGTCCCGGCGTGTGGTTCTTCAGCCTCGACGCTCAGAGCGCCCTGGCCGTGGCCGGCGCCCGCGCGCTGTTCCACTTGCCGTACTTCACGGCGCGGATGCGCGCGACCGTGCGAGGCGCAGCGCTCGAGTACGAGAGCGAGCGTTCGCAGTCGGGCGCACCGGCGGCGCGCGTGCGCGTGAGCTACGCGCCCAGCGGTCCGCTGTTCCGCGCGAAGTCCGGCACGCTCGAGCACTTTCTCACCGAGCGCTACTGCCTCTACGCGCTCGACTCCGGCGGCCGCGTGCTGTGCGGCGAGATCGACCACGAGCCCTGGCCGCTGCAGCTCGCGCGCGCCGACTTCGGCGAGCAGACGCTGTCGACGGCGGCCGGCTTCGGCCCGTTGCGCGGCGCGCCGCTCACGCACTACGCGAGAGAACTCGCGGTGCGCGCCTGGGCGCCGAGCGTGGTCAACGTCGAGCGCGCGTGACGAGCGTTGCGCTCTAGCTCGCGAACAAGCCCGCCTCGCCGTACTTCGCGAGGTACGGCTCGAGGTCGAGCTTGCGCTCGGTCGAGTCGCTGGTCATGCAGCGCACGGTCCCGAAGATCGGCCGCTCGGGCCACGGGCGATCGAAACGCCCCAGCGTCCAGAAGATGCCGCTGTAGGAGTTGGGGTTGCGCCCGTCGAGCGCGTAGCGGTTGTTGAGCTCGATCAACACGGCGAGCGCCTCGCGCGGCGTGCGCGACCACTCCAGGATCTTCTTGCCCCACAACATGCGCAGGTAGTTGTGGATGTAGCCCTCGCGCAGCAGTTGGCGCTGCGCGGCGTTCCACACGCGGTCGTGGGTTTGCGCGCGTTCGAACTGCTCGAGCGAGTACACGTGCGGCCGAGGGTCGGCGGCGTGCTTGTCGAGCGTCGCGAGCGCAAAGGCCGGCAGCGACTCGTAGCGCTCGTAGTCTGCTCGGCGCGCGCAGAACACGTAGCCCAGCTCGCGCCAGGTCACGAGTTCGTCGAGGAAGCCCTCGGCGGGCTGGCTCATGTTCCACCAGCCTTCGCGTTTGCCGTTCGCCTTGCTCGCCACGCGCGCGGGAGTCCACTGTTCGCGGCGCGCGAGCTCGGCCAGCACCTCGTGCACGCTGACGTGTCCGAAGTGCAGGTACGGCGACAGCCGGCTGGTCATCTCCGGCTCGGGTTGATTGCGCTTCTCGCCGTAGTCGACGAGCTTGACGTCGAGGAAGCGCTTCAACGCCGCGCGAGCGGCCTGCGCGCCGCCGCGCAACGCCGTGGTCGCCACGCTCGCGTCGATCGGCAGTCGTGCGAGCTCGCGCGCGTCGCCCGCGAGCAACGCATCCGTCGCCGCGGGCCAGCGCGCGGCGATCGCGGCAGGAATCGACGCGCCGGGCAGCTTCACGTGCGCGAGCGCATCCGCGATCGGCGCCGCGCCCAAATGCGCTGGCAACTCCTTCTGGAGGAAGCGCCGGAACGCGTAGGCGGTGGGGAAGTCGTTCGGCGCCGCTTGGAGCGGCAAGAGCCCGTTGCTGTCGACGACCTCGAGCCGCGCCGGGCACTGCGCCGCAGCGGCCGCGAGCATGCGCGGCAGGAAGAAGCACGGGAACTCGTCGGTGACGACTCCGCAGGCGCGCTCGGAGAGCGCCCGGACCAGTCCCTTGCCGGCGCCGACCTCGGGCTCCACGTAGGCGTGGTACGCGACGCCGCGCTCGGCGAACCAGCGCGCGTTGTCGCGCATCCCGTCGAGCACGAAGCGGTGCAGTCGCGCGCTGGCCCAGCGGTAGTCGCAGCGCAGGGCCTCGAGCACGATCAGCGGCTTGCCCAACTGCGCGGCGCGCGCGGCCGCGTGCTGCAGGGCGAAGTTGAAGCCTCCGCGGCGCGCGGCGCTCATCCAATACAGCACGTGGTCGCCCTTCGAACGCCAGGGCCGCTCGTTGGCGGCGCGCAGGCGCAGCGGCGGAGATTCGAGAGCAGTAGCGGCGGAGGTCATGTGGGGGACGACGGGGTGCAGGCGCTGCGACGCTCGCCGCGCGAGCATGTCAAAATCGACAGTTGAAGCGGCGGCGCCACTGGCGCACAAAGGCCCTCAGGGTTGTCCGCTGGCGCAGGGCGCTTGTTCCACACCGAAGCTCTCCACCGGCCCAGAGCGATCTGCTCGGCGCAGGCCGCGACGACCAGGGCTCATGAACGTGCGAGCGTTCGTGGGCCCTTTTCTTGATGCCCGGCAGCCGGCGCGAGGTTCGCGGGCGCTGTCGCGGTTTGCGCGACGCGGCCGAAGCGCAGCGCGATGGCGTGCTCGCGGTAGCGGAAGACAGCCTCGAGCTGCGGCGCGACGAGCAGACGCTGCGCGATGGCGCCGAGCGGGCCGAGCGGCGGCGCGTACCACACGCGGTCGCGCATCAGCGTCGTGCCGTTGGCCGCGCGCTCGAAGCGGTGCTCGTGCCACCAGTTCGCGTAGGGCCCGCGCAGCTGGCTGTCGACGAAGCCCTCGCCGTTCGTGAAGGCCTCGATGCGCGAGCGCCAGCGCATGGGGACCGGCCCGACGCGAATGGCGTAGTCGATCTCGCGCCCGGCGTGCATCGGCTGTCCGGCCGGCGAGAGCATGCGGAAGCTCATCGCCGCGGGCGTGATCGCGCCCAGGTTCTCGGAGCGCGAGAAGAACGCGAACACCTCCTCGAGCGGCGCGGGGACGAGCGTGTCCTGGGCGAGCAAGTAGCGCGGCGCGGAGCGCGCGAGGTAGTCGCACGCGGGCACGTCGCGCGCCGGGCCGATCGAAACGCTCGAGGCGCGGCCCACGAGCTGCTCGAGCGCGACCTCGAGGGTCGGATAGCGGAACTCGAAGCCCCACTCGCGTGCGCGGCGCGGAGTGACGCGTTGACCAGTGAGCAGCACATTGGCCGCCTCGCCAAGCGCTAGTCGCAGCGCGAAGCCGGGCGCCGGCAGGAAAGCTGGACGGCGCAGCGCACGGGCCAGGGCGCGCGTGAAGTCGCGGTTGGTCGCAGGCGTCGGCGCGACGGCGTTGAACACGCCCTGGAAGCGTTCGTCGCGCGCGGCGCGCACCAGCAGCTCGACCAGGTCCTCGGCGTGGATCCAGCTCATCCACTGGCGCCCGGAGCCGAGCGGCCCGCCCAAGCCGAGGCGGAAGGGGGGCAGCATGCGCTCGAGCGCGCCGCCGCCCAGGCCCAGCACGATGCCGATGCGGGCGATCGCGACGCGCACCCCGTGCTCGCGGGCGGCGAGGGCGCTCTGCTCCCAGTCGCGACACAGGCCGCCCAGGTAGTCGGCGCCGGGCGCCGAGTCCTCGTCGAGCGCTTCGTCGCCGCGCGGTCCGTACCAGCCCACGGCGCTGGCGCTGACCAGCGCGGGTTTGTGCGCACAGCGCGCCAGGGCCTGCACCAGCTTGGCCGTGGTGTCGACGCGGCTCGCGCGCAGTTCGCGCTTGCGCGCCTCCGACCAGCGGCGGTCGAAGATCCCCGCGCCGGCGAGGTGAATCACCGCGTCGCAACGCTCCAGGGCGGCGACCAGCGTCTCCTGCGGAGCATCCACCGCCAGCAGCTCGGGCCCTTGTCCCAGGCTGCCCCGCGCCTGCTCGGGCGAGCGCACCCAGGCGATCACTCGAACCCCCTCGCGGGCCAGGCGCAGACACAGCTGGCGGCCGACGAATCCGGTCGCTCCGCTGACGAGGACGGTGGACAGGGCCTGGTTGATTTGCGAGGGCTTCATGGTCGAATCCTGGGTCCAGGGCACCGAAAAACAACCGACATAGGCGTATTTCGACTAGAAACCGTTCCCATCTGGTGCCAGACCAGGGCCGCCATGGACGAATTCATGACCAGTGCCGATGTGGCCAAATTGCTCGGAGTCGGACCCACCAGCGTCAAGCGCTGGGCAGACTCCGGACTCCTCCCCTGCCTGCGCACGCCAGGCAAGCACCGCCGCTTCGCCCGCGAAGAGGTCGAGCGCTTCCGCCTGCGTCAGCGCGAGGTTCACGCCCCGGACCCGGCGCAAATCGACGCCTGGTTCCGCCTGATCAACGGCGACTGCGGTCCCTACGAGGTCCACAGCGCCCTTCTGTTCGACCGCTCGCGCCTGGGTTCCTGGTGGCAAGTGGCCGAGCTCATCGCCGCCGTGATGAAGGAAGTCGGCGAGCGCTGGAAGCGCGGCGAGGTCAGCGTGCTGCAAGAGCACGCGGCCAGCGAGCGCCTCTCGCGCGGACTGGCGCGCTGCGTCGAGTCGCTGGCGGTCTCGCCCAACGCTCCGCGCTGCCTGCTCGCGACCAGCGAGGGCGACGACCACACGCTGGGCCTGCTCCTCGCCGAGCTCTCGCTGCGCGAGCACGGTTGGAACAGCCAGTGGGCGGGTCGCCAGTCGCCGACGGCCGAGTTGATCAAGCGCGTCGAGGACGGCGGCTGCGATATGCTCGCCCTCTCGGCCGCCGAAACCGGCGTCGGCGCCGATGCCGAGCGCTTGCGCAACCAGGCCTTCACGCTGGCGAGCGCGTGTCAGGCGCACGACGTGCACCTGGTGCTCGGCGGGCGCGGACTGTGGCCGGAACCCGCGCCACACCTCCCGCCCTTCCAACGCGTACGTGACTTCCGCGAATTCCACGAGCTCCTCGCGCGACTCGGGCGCTGAATCCGGCGCTGAATCCGGCGCCGCGCCGATTCGCATCGGCGTGAGCGCCTGCCTGCTCGGCGACGAAGTGCGCTGGGACGGCGGCCACAAGCGCGACCGCTTCGTGACCGATCTGCTCGGCCGCTTCGTCGAGTTCGTGCGCGTGTGCCCCGAAGTCGAGAGCGGCCTCTCGATCCCGCGGCCCACGCTGCGGCTGGTCGGCGATCCGGACAATCCCAGCCTGGTGTTCGGCGGGTCGGGCGACGACTACACCAGCACGCTCGTCGCCTGGGCGGAGCGTCGCGTCGAGGCGCTCGCGAAGCTCGAGCTGTGCGGCTACGTGCTCAAGAGCGACAGCCCCAGCTGCGGCATGGAGCGCGTGAAGGTCTACGGCAAGGGCGGCATGAGCGTGCGCAAGGGCCGCGGGCTGTTCGCGCGCGTGCTGATGGAGCGCTTGCCGCTGCTGCCCGTCGAAGAAGACGGCCGGCTCAACGACGCCAAGCTGCGCGAGACCTTCGTCGAGCGCGTGTTCGCCTACCGGCGCTGGCGCGACTTCGCGGCGCAGCCCTTTGCGCTGGGCAAGCTCGTCGCGTTCCACGCCGCGCACAAATACCTGCTCCTGGCGCACAGTCCGGAGCACTACGCCTCGCTCGGCCGGCTGGTCGCGCGCGGCAAGCAGCTCCCGCGCGCGCAGTTGTGCGAGGAGTACGGCCTGGGCTTCGCGCAGGCCATGGCCAAGCCCGCGACGCGCGGCCGGCACTACAACGTGCTCCAGCACATGGCGGGCTACTTCAAGGACGAGCTCGACGAGCCCAGCCGCGCCGAGCTGCACCAGGCGCTGAGCGACTACCGCGCCTCGCTCGTTCCGCTGATCGTCCCGCTCACCCTGATCCGCCACCACGTGCGCGCGCGCGGCGTCGAGTACCTGGCCGAGCAGGTCTACCTGGCGCCGCATCCAAAGGAGCTGATGCTGCGTAACCACGTCTGAGCCGCCATGATCGACCGCTTCGCCCACCTCTCGCGTCCGTCTTCAGGCCCGGCAGGTGCGCAGTGAGCGGCGAAGGCGTGCAGGACGCGGCCGCAGCGTGGCGCGAAGTCGGACGGCTGCTCGCGCTGGGCTGGCCGGTGTGTGCGGGCGTGATGGGCGCGCTGTGGTGGCGTCAGACGCGCACCAAGGATGCGACCAGCGTCGACATCGCGTGGTCGGCGCTGCTGGGAGTCCTGGCCGTGCTCTACGCCGTCCTGTCGAGCGGCGAACCCGCGCGGCGCACCGCGCTCGCGGTGATGGTTGCCTCGGCCACGTGGCGCCTCGCGTGGCATCTGTACACCGACCGCGCGCGTGGACGCCCCGAAGACGGGCGCTACGCCGCCTTGAGGCGCGAGTGGGGCGCCAGCGCGCAGCCCAAGTTCTTCGCCTTCTTCCAAGCGCAGGCGCTGCTCGACGTGCTGCTCTCGCTGCCCTTCGCGCTGGCCTGCGCAGGCCGCGGACCGCTGGGCGCGACCGATTTCGCCGCTCTCGCGCTGTGGTGCGTCAGCTTGGTCGGCGAAGGCGTTGCCGACGCGCAGTTGGCCGCTTTCAAGCGCGATCCCGCCAACCGCGGCCGCACCTGTCGCGTCGGGCTGTGGCGCTACTCGCGCCATCCCAACTACTTCTTCCAGTGGTGTCTGTGGATCGCGTACGCCATGCTCGCCTTCGCTGCGCCGTGGGGCGCGGCAGGCTTGGCGGCGCCGCTGGTGATGCTCGGCCTGATCCTGTTCGTGACCGGCATTCCGCCCACCGAAGCCCAAGCGCTGCGCTCGCGCGGCGACGACTACCGCGACTATCAGCGGACCACCAGCGCCTTCGTGCCGTGGTTTCCCGCGCAAGTGAAGAGGACTTGAAACCAATGGCACTGCAGACCGTGATCGAGTCGGGCCTGGCGCCCGACTTCGCCTTGCGACTGGGGATTCGCCGCCTGCTCGCGCAACGCCTGCGCGAGGAAGCGGCCAAGGGCGGGCATGAAGAGTTCGTCGCGGCGATGCGCGCGAGTCCGCTCGCGGTGAACACGCGCGAGGCGAACGAGCAGCACTACGAGGTTCCGACCGAGTTCTACCGACTGTGCCTGGGCAAGCGGCTGAAGTACTCGTCGGCCTACTACGCGGACGGCGTGCGCACGCTCGACCAGGCCGAGGAGTCGATGCTCGCGCTGTACGGCGAGCGCGCGCAACTCACCGACGGCCAGCGCGTGCTCGAACTGGGCTGCGGCTGGGGCAGCTTGAGCCTGTGGATGGCCGAGCGCTACCCGCGTTCGCGCATCCTCGCGATCTCCAACTCGCGCACGCAACGCGAGTGGATCGAGGCGCAGTGCCGTGAGCGCGGCCTGTCGAACCTCGAGGTGCGCACCTGCGACGTCAACCAGCTCGAGCTGAACGAGCGCTTCGAGCGCATCGTGTCGGTCGAGATGTTCGAGCACCTGCGCAACTGGGAAGAGCTCGGCCGGCGGCTGGCGCGCTGGCTCGCGCCGCAGGGCAAGCTGTTCGTGCACGTGTTCACGCACGTCAAGCACGCCTACCCGTTCGAAGTCGAGGGCGAGGACAACTGGCTGGGCCGCAACTTCTTCACCGGCGGCATGATGCCCAGTCACGACCTGATGCCGCGCTGCTTCCGCGAACTCGCGCTCGAGCAGGACTGGCGCGTGAGCGGCGAGCACTACGGCCAGACCGCGGAGCACTGGCTCGAGAACCTCGACCGCAATCGCGCCCGCGCGCTGGAGATCCTGGCGCAGACCTACGGCCAGGGACGCGAGAAGGCCTGGCTCGAGAACTGGCGCGTGTTCTTCATGGCCTGCGCCGAGCTGTGGAACTACCGCGGCGGCACGGAGTGGATCGTGTCGCACTACCGCTTCGCGCACTCGGGGGCGGTGAACGCGTGAGCGGCGCCAGCGCAAAGCGCGCCTCAGGGCGCATGGCGACGAGCGTTGCGCGCTGGTTCGATTCCTGGGCGGGCATGGACGAGCTGCGCGCGCTTCGTACTCCCGTCGCGGAGCAGCGTGTCGACTGGCCGCGCGTAGTGCCCTTCGTTTCGCTGCACCTCGCGGCCGTGGCGGTCGTGTGGGTGGGCTGGAGCTGGACCGCGCTCGGCGTCGCGCTCGCGCTGTACTTCGTGCGCATGTTCGCGATCACGGCCTTCTACCACCGCTACTTCTCGCACCGCGCCTTCAAGACCAGCCGCGCCGCGCAGTTCATTTTCGCGCTGCTCGGCGCCACGAGCGTGCAGCGCGGCCCCCTGTGGTGGGCGGCGCACCACCGCGATCACCACCGCAGCTCCGACACCGACGAGGACCCGCACTCGCCGCTCACGCGCGGTTTTTGGTGGAGCCACGTGGGCTGGATCACGGCGCGCGAGAACTTCGCCACGCGCCTGGAGAACGTCAAAGACCTCGCGCGCTTTCCCGAGCTGCGCTTCATCGATCGCTTCGACATCCTCACGCCGCTTGCCTTCTTCGCGGCGTTGTACGGCCTGGGAGCACTGCTCGAGAGCGTCGCGCCGGGCCTCGCAACGAGCGGCTGGCAGCTCGTCGTGTGGGGCGGCGTGATCTCGACGCTGGTGCTGTTCCACGCGACCTTCACGATCAACTCGCTGGCGCACGTGTGGGGCAAGCGCGTCTACCCGACGCGCGACACCAGCCGCAACAACGTGTGGCTCGCGCTGCTCACGCTCGGCGAAGGTTGGCACAACAACCACCACTACTTCCCCGGCGCGGCGCGCCAGGGCTTCACGCGCTGGCAGATCGATCCTTCCTACTACGCGCTGCGCCTGCTCGAGAAGCTCGGGCTAGTGTGGGATCTGCGGCCGGTGCCGGCGCACGTGCTCGAGCTGGGACGGAATGCAGGCCGCGAGGAGCGCTGAGCGATGCGCATCGCGATCATCGGGACGGGCGTCTCCGGTCTCGTCGCCGCGCACCAGCTGCGCCGCGAGCACGAGTTGACGCTGTTCGAGGCCGGCGCGCACATCGGCGGCCACGTGCACACGCACGAGGTGGAAGTCGCGGGCCGGCGCCTGGCGGTCGACACGGGCTTCATCGTCTTCAACCGCAAGACCTACCCGACCTTCTGCAAGCTGCTCGAGGAGCTCGGCGTCCGCGCCCAGGACAGCGACATGGGCTTCAGCGTGCGTTGCGAGCGCACGGGTCTGGAGTGGAACGGCCGCAACCTCGACACGCTCTTCGCGCAGCGCTCGAACCTGCTGCGGCCGAGCTTCCTGGCGATGGTGCGCGACATCCTGCGCTTCAACAAAGAGGCGCTGGAGCTGCTCGAAGACCGCGAGGGACGCTGGTCGCTGGGCGAGTGGCTCGCGCACAAGCGCTACTCCAAGAGCTTCATCCAGAACTACGCCGTGCCGATGGGCGCGGCCATCTGGTCGGCGGGCGAGAGCGACATGCACGCCTTCCCGGCGCGCTTCTTCGCCGACTTCTTCCACAACCACGGCATGCTGCAGGTCGACGGCCGGCCGCAGTGGCTGACGGTCGTGGGCGGCTCGAAGAGCTACGTCGAGGCGCTCACCGCGCCGCTCAAGGGCCGCATCCACCTGCGCACGCCGGTGCAGCGCGTGCGGCGCTTCTCCGACCGCGTCGAGCTCACGCTGCCGGGCGGCGAGGTGCGCAGCTTCGACCAGGTCGTGATCGCGACGCACTCCGATCAGGCGCTGCGCCTGCTCGCCGATCCCTCCCCGCAGGAGCGCGAGATCCTGGGCGCGATCCGCTACCAGGAGAACGAGGCCGCGCTGCACACCGACGAGCGGCTGCTGCCGCGGCTGCGCAAGTGCTGGGCGAGCTGGAACTACCACCTGGTCAAGCCCGAGGAGCCGATCCAGCCCGGGCCCGTGGCCGTGACGTACTGGATGAACAAGCTCCAGGCGCTCGACTGCCCGCAGCAGATCTGCGTGACGCTCAACCGCACGCACGCGGTCGATCCGGCGAAGCTCATCAAGCGCATCACCTACCACCACCCGCAGTACACGCGCGAGTCGATCGTCGCGCAGACGCGGCGCAGCGAGATCAGCGGCGTGCGGCGCACCTGGTACTGCGGCGCGTATTGGACCTACGGCTTCCACGAGGACGGCGCCAAGAGCGGCGCAGTCGTCGCGGAGGGACTGCTGAGGGCGCCGCAGGAGGCGCTCGCGCGGTGAGCCGCTCCAACGCACTGCGCAGCGGCGTGTGCTTCGGCCGCGTCACGCACCGGCGCGCGCTGCCGATCGTGCACGAGTTCACCTACCGGCACTTCGTGCTGCGCCTGGACCTCGATGAACTCGAGCGCGTGTTCGCCGGCCGCTGGCTGTGGTCGCACGAGCGCGCCAACGTCGCCAGCTTTCGGCGCAGCGACTACCTGGGCGACGCGCGCGTGTCGCTCGCCGACGCAGTGCGCGAACGCGTGGCGAGCGAACTGGGCCGCAGGCCCGCGGGCCGCGTCGAACTCATGACGCAGCCGCGCATGCTCGGCTACGTGCTCAACCCGGTCAGCTTCTACTTCGTCTACGACGGCGCCGACGAACTCGACGCGATCGTCGCCGAGATCACGAACACGCCCTGGAACGAGCGCCACAGCTACGTGCTCGACGCGCGCAAGCGCGAGGGCGGCGAGGTCGTCGCGCGCTTCGACAAGCGCTTCCACATCTCGCCCTTCATGGACATGGAGCAGCGCTACGTGTGGGCCTTCGCCGACGACGGACGCGAGACCCGCGTGCGCATGGAGACCTACGAGCGCGGAGCGAAGCTGTTCGAGGCGCGCATGCAGCTCGAGCGCCGCCCGCTCGACGGCCGCAGCCTCGCCCACGCGCTGCTGGCCTTCCCCGGCTTCTCGCTGCGCACGGTCGCGGCCATCTACTGGCAGGCGCTGCGCCTCAAGCTCGCCGGCGCGCCCTTCTTCGAACACCCCAAGCACAAGTCGCTCTCGACTGGAGCCTCCGCATGAGCTCGAACACCGCACGCCCGCGTCCCGCGCTGATCCACGACGAATTCGCGTCCGCCGCGCGCGCCAGCCAGACGCCGCGCGCGCCCGCGGTGCTCGAGCGCGCTGCGCGCAAGGGCTTGGTCGAGCGGCTGCGCGGCATCCAGTGGGGCGCCGTGACGCTGCGCGACGCGCTCGGAGTCGAGCGGTTCGGCGCCAAACGCGCTGGCGAGCCCGCGGTCGAGCTCGTGGTGCGCGACCCGCGCCTGTACCTCGACCTCGCCGCCAAGGGCAGCGTCGGCGCCGGCGGCGCATACATCGACGGCGCCTGGAGCTGCGACGACCTCGTGGGCCTGGTGCGCATCCTGGTGCGCAACCGTGAGGTGCTGAACTCGATGGAGCAGGGCGTGGCGCGCCTGGGCGGCGCGGCGCTGCGCTGGTGGCACGCGCGGCGCGACAACACGCGCGACGGCTCGCGCGCCAACATCGCCGCGCACTACGACCTGGGGAACGAGTTCTACAAGCTGTTCCTCGACCGCTCGCTGATGTACTCGTGCGCGATCTTCGATGCGCCCGAGCAGACGCTCGAAGACGCGCAGCGCGGCCGGCTCGAGCTGATCTGCCGCAAGCTCGAGCTGCAGCCGACCGATCACCTGCTCGAGATCGGCACGGGCTGGGGCGCGATGGCGCTGCACGCCGCACGCGAGTACGGCTGCCGCGTGACGACCACGACCATCTCCAAGGAGCAGCGCGACCTCGCCGTCGAGCGCGTGCGCGCCGCGGGGCTCGAGGGCCGCGTCAACGTCGTGATGCAGGACTACCGCGACCTGCAGGGCCGCTACGACAAGCTCGTCTCGATCGAGATGATCGAAGCCGTCGGCGAGCGCTGGTTCGACGCGTACTTCGCAAAGTGCAGCACGCTGCTCGCGCCGCACGGCCTGATGCTGCTGCAGGCGATCACGATTCGCGACCACTTCTACGCGCAGGCGCTGCAAGGCGTCGACTTCATCCAGCGCTACGTGTTCCCCGGCTCGTGCATTCCGTCGACCGCGGCCATGCTCGAGCGCGTCGCGCGGCTCACCGACATGACGCTGTTCCACCTCGAGGACATCGGGCCGCACTACGTGCGCACGCTGGCCGAGTGGCGCCGGCGCTTCTTCGCCAACCTCGAACAGGTCAAGGCGCAAGGCTTCTCCGACGAATTCGTGCGTCTGTGGGAGTTCTACCTGTGCTACTGCGAAGGCGGCTTCGCGGAGCGCTCGATCGGCGTGTCGCAGCTGCTGTTCCAGAAGCCGCTGGCGCGCCGCGCGCCGCTGGTGGGCGTGCTGTAGCGAGCGCGAGCGCGCGCGCTCTCGAGCCGATGAGCAAGCTGGTCAACTTCATCGGCTTCCAGGCCTGCTGGTTCGCCTGCGTGCTCGGCGCGGCGCACGGCTTCGAGTGGCTCGGGCCGCTCGCCGTGGCGCTGTGGAGCGTCTACGCCGTGCGCTGTGCGCCGCGGCGCTCCAGCGAAGCGCTCGCACTCGTCGCAGTCGGTCTGCTGGGCGCGCTCGTCGGCGCGGTCGAGCTCGGACTGGGCTGGCTCGAGTTCCGCGGAACGCAGCTCGCCCCGCTGCTCGCGCCGGCGTGGATCCTGGCGCTGTGGATCGTGTTCGCGAGCACGTTCCAATCGTCGCTGGCCTGGATCACCTCGCGTCCGTGGCTCAACGCGGGCTTCGCGCTGTTCGGCGCGCCGCTGTCGTATCTGGGCGGCGAGCGACTGGGCTCGCTCACGGTGCTCGCGCCACGCGTGCAGTCGCTGATCGGCGTCGGCGTGTTGTGGGCGCTCGCCCTGCCGCTCGCGGCGTGGATCTACGCGCGGATTCGCACTCGCTAATCGCTCGGCCCGCGCCGCTTGCGCCGGCCCATCACGGCCACGAGCCCCAGGCCCGCCACGAAGCCGCCGATGTGCGCCCACCACGCCACGCCGCCGCTCTCCGAGCCCGAGCTCTCCGCCAGTCCGCTCAGCACCTGCAGCGCGAACCACAGCCCCAGGTAGAGCACTGCCGGCAGGTTGAAGAACAGCGGGTAGAACAGCACCGGGACGAGCGTGACGACGCGCGCGCGCGGGTAGAACACGATGTAGGCGCCCATCACGCCGCTGATCGCGCCGGAGGCCCCGACGGTGGGGACCAGCGACTGCGGGCTGGCGAGGACGTGCGCGAGGCCCGCTGCGGCGCCGCAGGCCACGTAGAACACGAGATAGCGCAGCGGACCGAGGCGATCCTCGACGTTGTCGCCGAAGATCCACAGGGCCCACAGGTTGAGCACCAGGTGCATCACGCCGCCGTGCAGGAACTGGCTGGTGACCAGTGTCGAAGCCGCTTCGAGCGCCTCGAGCCGCGCCCCGTGCGTCGCCGCGTCGACCAGGCGCGCGGGCAGGAGCGCAGTGTGCTCGAGCAGCCGCTCGGTCTGGAGCTCGTCGAGCCCGAGCTGGTAGACGAACACCGCCACGTTGAAGGCGATCAGCGCCAGCGTGATCAGCGGGCGTGTGCGGCTGGGTTGATCGTCGCGCAGGGGCAGCATCGGACGCGCTGACGATAGCGCGCGAGCGGCGCCGGGCGCTGTTGTGACGCGTGCTCGCGGCTGCGTACCATCGATCGCTCGCATGGCCCGCCGCAAACGACGTCACGGACTGCCTTCCAACCCCGGCGCGGCGCCGGGCACGCTCGCGATCCCGGCCGAGGCGCTGCGTCCGACGCTGCGCGTGACGACCTACGACCTGCAGCGCTGCGAGTCGCGCGTGTGCTCGTCGGCGCGCGAGCTGGCGCAGTTCGCGAACGCCGAGCGCGTGACCTGGATCGAGCTCGAGGGCTTCGGCGATCCCGCGCTGTTCGAGGTGCTCGAGACGCACTTCCAGGCGCCGCGGCTGGCCCTCGAGGACGTGGTCAGCAACAGCTCGCAGCCCAAGGTCGAGCTGTACGAGTCGGGGCTGTTCGTGGTCGCCAAGGCGGTCAAACTCGGCAATCCCTCCGAGCTCGAGCAGCTCTCGCTGTTCCTGCGCGGCAACGTGCTGATCACGTTTCTCGACGAGCCGCTGCACGTGCTCGCGCCGCTGCGCAAGCGCCTGGAAGACCCCGAGAGCTTCACGCGCCGCCACGGCGTCGATTTCCTCGCCTACCGCGTGCTCGACAGCGTGGTCGACACCTACACGCCCTTCCTCGAACGCCTCGGCGCGTGCCTGGACGAGGTCGAGGCCGAGGCCATCTCGCGACCCTCTTCGCGGCCGCTGAATCGGCTGTACGAGCTCATGCGCGACTTGCGCCTGGCGATCCGCGTGGCGCTCCCGATGCGCGAGCTGGTCTCCGCGCTGCGCCACGAGGGCCGGGCCTATTTCAAGCCCGCGACGCTGCCGTTCCTCTCCGACCTGCGCGACCACACGCAGGGCATCGTCGAGCTCTCCTCGCACTACCGCGACCTGGGCACCGACGTGCGCGAGCTGATCCACGGCGCGCTGAACCTGCGCATGAACCAGACCATGCGCATGCTGACGGCGGTCACGGCGGTGTTCATCCCGCTCTCGTTCGTCACCGGGCTGTACGGCATGAACTTCGAGCACATGCCCGAGCTCGGCTGGCGCTACGGCTACTTCGCGGTGCTGGGCTTGCTGGCGCTGGTCGCGCTGCTGATCGTGCGCTGGCTGCACAAGCAGGGTTGGACCCGCGTCGGTGACGAGTGAGTGCGGCGGGCGAGCCTCAGCCCGCGCGCGCAGCGCGTCCGCGCCGGGTGCTGAAACGGACGCTGAAGTGGGCGCTGCGCGCGGGACTGGCCCTCGTGCTGATCGCGGCGCTGGTCTGGCTCACGCGCGAGAGCTGGGCGCCGAATGTGCTGCGCGCCGTCGCCGGGCCGCTGGCGCAGCGCGCGGGCTACGAATTCGAGCTCGAGCGCGTGCGCGGCGACGGCCTGCGCGAACTCGAGCTGCTCGGGCTGCGCCTGCGCTCGGTGCGCGGGGGCGAAGCGCTGCAGTCGATCGAGGTCGAGCGCCTGCACCTGCGCTACGCGTTCCTGGACGCCGTGCTGGGCCGCGCCAGCGCGCTCGAACGCATCGAGGCGCAGCGCGTGCGCGTCGAGCTCGCTCTCGACGCCGCGCCGTCCGACGACCGGCCTGCGGGCTCGGGAGCGTTCGAGCTGCCCGCGCAATGGCCGCAGCTGGAGCTCTCCGAACTCGAGCTGCGAGTGCGCGTCGATGGCGAACGCAGCGTCGACGCCAGCGGCGTGCACCTGACTGTGGAGCGCGATGGGAGCTTCGCGCTGGGCGCGCCGCAGGTCGAACTCGCAGGTGCTTGGCCGGTCGCTGCGCGGCGGCTGGCGCTGAGCGCGTGCGGTGAACTCCGCGAGCGGCTCCTGCGCCTCACCGCGCTCGAGTCGAGCGGCGACGTGGCGTTCTCCGACGGCGAGGGCCAGCTCGACCTCGCCGCGCTCGGCGACGGAACTCTGCGCGCACAGCTCCAAGGCGCCTTCGCGCAGGGCCGCGTAGCCGCGAGCCTCGAGCGGCGCGGCGCCCAGAGCGAGCTGCGCGTGGAGCTGCGCGAGCTCGACTGCGAGAGCGCGCTGACGCCCTTCGATCGGCAACTCGCGGCGCGCCTGCAAGGTCGCGTGAGCCTCGAAGGACGTTGGATCGGCGCCGGCGCCGGCGCCGGCCCGGGCAGCGGCTGGGCGTTGGTCGAGCTCCAGCGCGGCTGCTTCGACGGCTGGAGGATCGAGCAACTGGCGTGCGAGGGCGGCTTCAGCGCTCGCGAGCTGTGGCTGGCGGAGCTGCGCGCGCGCACCGGCGACAATCAACTGCTCGCACGCGGCGTCAGCCTGCCGCTCGGCGAGCGTGCGAGCGCCGCGTTGGTGCGCGGCGCGCGCGGCGAGTTCGAGCTGGTCGCTCACGATCTGCCGAGCCTGCTCGGCGTCGATCCGTCTGCGGCGCCTCCACACGTTCTCGAACTGCGCGGCGCGCTCGACGAAGGCGGTGTGGAGCTCTCGGCCGGTCGCCTGAGCACCACCGGCGCGAACTTCGTGCTCGAACGCGGCCGCGTGCAGTACGGCGCGGGCGAAGCCGACTGGCTCGAGGCCGCGCAGCTCGACCTGTCCTCGCGGGCGCGCGTGGAGGACTTCTCGCGCGTCGGCGCGCTGTTCGGCGCGCCGGGATGGCGCGGGCGAGCCGCCGGCGCCGTGCGTCTGGTCGGCGCGCGCTCCGACCTGCGCGGCGAACTCGACCTGGTCGGCGAGGACGTGGCCTTCGGCGCGCTCGAGCTGGGCAACGTGCTCGCCGACGCGAGTCTGCGGCGCGGACGGCTCGAGCTGCGGCGGCTGCGCGCGCGCGGCGGGCTGGGCGAGCTCGAGCTCAGCGGAGCGGTCGAGCTCGACGAGCGGCGCTTCGACGCGCTGCTCGTGCGCGCGGCGACCGAAGACGCGCTGACGCTCGCGCAAACCTTGGGACTGCGCGATGTCGCGCCGTACCTGCGTCCCGGCACGGTGCGGCTCAGCGCTCGACTCGACGGCGCGTGGCGCGCGCCCGACGGCCGGCTCGAACTCGTCGCCGACGAGGCCTTGGGCTACGGCGAGCGGCGTTTCGACCGCGCTCAACTCGCGCTCTCCCGCACCGGCCGGCGCTGGCTGGTCGAACGGCTCGAGCTGCGCTCGCAGATCGATCAGTTGCGCGCGCGCGGAGAGGTGCTCCACGAGTTCGGCCAGTCCGCAGCGCTGGCGCGTTTGGAGGCGCTCGAACTTCTCCACGGCGACGCAGGCCTCGCGCTGCTCGAGCCGGCGAGCCTGGAGTTCTCCGCGGGGCGACTGGTGATCTCGCCGCTGACGCTGGCCGGCTCGGGGGGCCGGGCGAGGCTCGAGGCGCAACTTGCGCCCGACGAGATGCGCCTGAGCCTGAGCGCAGGCGAGCTCGATCTGCGCGCGCTGCTCGGTCCGCTGACCCCGTCCGGCCTGGAGTGCCGCACGCTCGGCGGAGAGCTCGAGGTCGCGCGCGATGGCCGCGGGTGGAGCGCGACGGCCGACTTGGCGGCGCAGGGAGCGCGCTGGAGCGAGGTCTGGCCCGTGGCGGATGTGCGCCTGCGCGGTCGAGCCGACGAAGAGCGCCTCGCGCTCGAGCTGCTCGAGGTCCAAGGCGGCCAGGCCGGGTTCGTCGAGCTGAGCGGGTGGGCGCGGCGCACTGCTCCCGGCGAGCTCTCGGCGCGAACCGTGGCCGCGAACCTGCGCGGCAGCGCGCGCGCGCTGGACCTCGCGCTGTGGCCCTGGCGTTTGCTGGAGACGCCGGTGGAGTTGCGCGGCCTGGTCGACGCCAGTGTCGACGTGCAGAGCGAGGACGGAACGCCGAGCGGGCGGCTCCAGCTCCAGGCGCAGCAGCTCGAGCTCGCGGCCGATGACACGCCGTTGCGCGATGCAAGCGCGGCGCTGGCGGGAATGACGGCGCTGCTCGATGCGCGCCTGGCGGGCGGACTGCTGCTCGAGCGCTTCGAGCTGAGCGCGCCCGGCCGCGTGGATGTGAGCGCGAGCGGACGCCTGGGCGGCGTGGCGCAGTGGCTCGCGGACGGCGGGCGCAGCGCGCTCAGCGCGGACGAGCCGCTGGCGCTGCGCGCGCGCTGGGCGATCGACGACCTGCGCTGGCTGGCGGTGCTCACGCCGACGCTGCGGCGCATCGAGGGCGCGCTCAGCGGCGACGTGGTCGTCGGCGGGAGCTGGAGTGCGCCGCGTGCGGACGGCGCCTGGCGCTGGGAGCGCGGCGCCCTGCGGCTGGGCGTCGACGCGCCGCCCTTCGAGCGCATCGAGGCGCGCGGCAGCGTGCGCGGTGCGCGCCTGGAGGTGGAGTCGCTGAGCGGCGAGCTCGGCGGCGGCCCGTTTGCGTTGCGCGGCGCGGTGGACTTCTCAGGCGAAGGCCTGTTCGACCTGAGCTTGAGCGGGCGCGAGCTGCTCGTGCTGCGCAGCGCCGACTTGCGCGCGCGCGCCGACGCCGAGCTCACGCTGCGCGGCCCGTTCGCCTCGCCCACGCTCTCCGGCCGCGTCGGCGCGCGCGACGGACGCTGGCGCCAGCGCATCGAGTGGCTGCCGAGCGCTCCGGCGCCGGTGGTCGCGCGGCGCGGCGGCGAATTGCCCTTCACGATCCGCGGCAGCGCGCTCGAGCGGCTGAACTACGACGTCGCGATCGAGTCGGCGGGCGACTTCGTGATCGACACCAACCTGGGACGCATCAACCTGCGCCCCGACCTGCGCCTGGGCGGACGCGCGGATGCGCCCACGCTGGAGGGCGTGGTGTTCCTCGATCCGACGCGCATCACGCTCCCCGGCAGCACGCTCGAGCTGCAGGCGGGCACGCTGGTGTTCGAGTCGTTCGCGCCCACGACGCCGACGATCGACATCACCGCCACCAGCCGCGTGCTGGGCTACGACGTCACGGCGCGCGTCAGCGGCCGCAGCGACGCGCTGGAGCGCGAGTTGAGCTCGAGCCCGCCGCTGCGCAGCGAGGACATCAGCGTGCTGCTGCTCACCGGCCGGGCGCCGCGCGACCTGGTCGGCAACGAGAGCGGCATCGAGGCGGCGCAGACGGTGATCCTGTTCCTCGGCAAGGACCTGCTGTCGAGCTGGACCGGCGACGACGGCGGTTCGCTGATGGAGCGGCTGGAGTGGCGCGCGGGCAGCGACGCGACGCGCACCGGCGGCGCGACCGCGCAGGTCAGCGTGCGACTGACCGGCTCGGCCAGCGGCACGGGCTCGGCGACGTACCTGCGCGGCGAGCGCGACATCTACGACCGCATCAACTACGGACTGCGCTGGGTGGTGCGCCTCAAATGAGCGCCGCTCGCGCGTGGCTCGTGCTGGCGCTGTCGCTGCTCTCCGCGTGCGCTTCGGCGCCCAAGCGCGGCGGGCCGCGCATCGCGCTGGAGTTCTCCGGCTCGTTCGAGGCGAGCTCGGGGGAGCTCGAACGCGTGGTGGCCGAGGACCTCGAAGACCTCGAACGCCGCAGCTCGCCGCGTTCCGCGCTCGACGACGCAGCCTGGTCGCTGGCCGAGCACTTCCGCGGCCGCGGCTATCCGCAGGCGAGCGTCGAGTACGAGCTGCTCGAGCCCGCGGGTGGCGCGCCGCGCGCCCGCTTCGCGATCCGCAGCGGCCCGCGCGCGCGCGTCGAACGCATCGCCTTCGAAGGCGCCGCGCGCTTCGAGCGCCGCGAGTTGACCGCGGCCATCGGCCTGCGCGACCCCAGCGCGCGCGGCGAGCCGGTGTGGTACTCCGAGCGCGACTTCGAGCGCGCCGTCGGGGCCTTGGAAGCGTTCTATGCGGAGCGCGGACACGCCCGCGCGCGCATCGAGCCGCCGCGCGTGGAGTTCGACGCCAGCGGCGAGCGCGTGCAGGTGGTGTTCGGCGTGCACGAGGGTCCGCGCTACATGCTCCGGGCGGCGCCGAGCCTCCGCGGCGGAGTCGCGCTGTTGGATGCGACGCTCGACTGGGAGGGCGTGGTCGGCCGGCCGTTCACGCCGCGCAGCGTGGCCACCGCGCGCGGACGCGTGGGGGAGTTGTACGAGCGCTCGGGCTATCCCGACGTGCGCATCGAGTCCGTGGAGGTCGAGCTCGACGAGAGCGGCGAGGCGCGCCTGGAGCTGGTGGTCGATCCGGGGCCGGCGGTGCGCGTCACGGCCGTGAATCTGACGGGACTGGTGCGTACGCGCGAGAGCTACGTGCGCGCGCTGATCGACCTCCGGCCGGGCGCGAGCTACGACGTGCGCGAGCTGCGCAGCAGCTTCTCGAAGCTGTTCGCGACCGGGCTGTTCACGCGCGTGCAGACGCAGCTTGCGCCCGAGGGCGCCGCCGAGCGCGAGCTCAGCATCGAGTTCGAGGAAGCCGCCTCGCGCGAGGTCTACGTGGAGCCGGGGCTGGGCTCGTACGAAGGTCCGCGCGTGCTGGCCGGTTGGCGCGACAAGAACCTGTTCGGCTCGGGCCGCGTGCTGCGCGTGGAGGGTCTGGCGGCTGAGCTGGCGCAGCGCGCGCTGGTCAGCCTGACCGAGCCGCGCCTGTGGGGCAGCGACGTGCAGGCTTCGCTGAGCGTGTTCCGCGAAGTGCGCGACGAGCCGTCCTTCGACAAGGACGAGCGCGGCGCGGCGCTGTCGCTCCTGCGCAACCTCTCGCGCGACGCGCGCGCCGAGCTCGAGTACCGCTACCGGCGCTCGGAGCTGACGGCCTTCGACATCAACGACCCGCTGGCGCAGGACGAGCTCGACGACTTCGACATCTCCTCGCTGCGGGGCGGGCTGAGCTTCGACAGTCGCGACAGCGTCTTCACGCCGACGCGCGGCGTGCAGACGCGCCTGTCGCTCGAGTTCGCCGGGGCCGCGCTGGGCTCGGAACTCGACTTCCTGCGCCTGCAGTTCTCCCAGGCGGTGTTCGTGCCGCTCAGCGATGCCGCGGTCCTGGCCTGGGCCTACCGCGGCGGCGTGATCGCGCCCACGGGCGGCACCGACGCGATCCCGGTGCAGGAGCGCTACTTCAACGGCGGCGAGAACAGCGTGCGCTCGTTCCGCGAAGACCGACTGGGGCCGCTCGACTCCACGGGCGAAGCGCTGGGCGGCGAGGCCTTCTCGACGCTCACGCTCGAGCTGCGGCGCGAGCTGCTCGGCTCGCTGTGGGGCGCGGCCTTCTACGACGCGGGCAACGTCGAGCCGCGCGCCGAGGACTTCTTCGAGTTCGACGGCTTCCGCCACGGCCTGGGCCTGGGCCTGCGCTATGCGCTCCCGATCGGACCGCTGCGCCTGGACGTCTCGGCCAACCCCGACCCGCGCGACGGCGAGTCCGAGTGGGTCACGCACTTCTCGCTCGGCATGAGCTTCTGAGCTCAGCGCGATCGAGCGCCGCAACCCGTGGGCATGTCGGGCAGAGCGCCGACACGACCCGCGGCGTTCGGCCGCGCTGATCCGTTTGTCTTGTCGCTACGACTTTCGGGAATCCTCGCGCCGCGCGCGGATTCCGGGAAACTCGCAGCTCAGCGCGTGCGCGCGATCACGCGCCGCGCAACGCCGACAGGCGCGCGAGCGCGGCCCGATTGCCCGGGAGCAGCGTGAGCACGCGCTCCCAGGCCGCGCTGGCGCCGGCGCGGTCGCCGAGCTGCTCGCGCACGTGCGCCAGGAACTGCCAGCCCTTCACGTAGCTCGGATCGCTCTCCACGGCGCGTTCGAGTTCGCGCGCGGCTTCTTCGCGCCGCCCGCAGCCCGCCAGCGCCGCGCCCAGGTGCGCTCGCGCCGGGGCCTTGTTCGGGAAGAGCTCGCAGTAGCGCTGCAGGGGCTCGAGCGCCTCGGCCGGTCGATCGAGCGCGAGCAGGTTGATGGCGCGGCTGAAGGGCAGCGTCGGCTTGGGCGTCGGATCGAGCGCCAGCGCGCGCAGGTAGATCGCGTCGGCCTCCTCCAGCAGCCGCCGGCGCTCGGCGGGGTCCTGCGCCGCTTGCGCCTGCAGGCCGCGATAGGAGCCCAATTGCTCGAGTGCGGCGACGTTGTGCGGATCCACGGCGAGCGCCTGATCCCACAGCGCCTGCGAATCGCGCCACACGCCCGCCTGCACGAACGTCGCGCCGACCAGGGCCAGCAGCCAGGCGCCGCCGGCGAGGTCGACGACGCGGCGCCAGCGCGCGTCGCGCGAGGCGAGCCATGCGCCGCCGAGCCAGAGCGCCAGCGGCATGCTCGCGAGGTAGGTGTAGCGCTCGGCGACGATCTGCAGGCCGGCCTGCGAGAAGCCCAACACCGGTGCGACCAGCGCGGCGAAGGCTGCGAGCGCCGCGATCAGCGCCGGAACGCGGCGGCGCAACACGAACAGCGTGGCCGCTCCGGCGAGCACGGCGAACGTCGCGAGCGCAAAGCGCGGCTGGGCGAGCGTGAGTTCGTCGGGCAGTAAGTGGATCGGGCTGAGCCCGTGCGGCACGAGCGTGCGCGAAACGTAGAAGCCCAGGCCGTAGAAGGCCTGCAACGTGCGCTCGGCGAGCGTGTGCGCTTCCCAGCTCGCGAGCGTCTGCCCCGCGCGCACCTGTGCCCACGAAGCCAGCACGCCGCCCGCCAGCGAGGCGCACCACAGTGCGCTCTTCTCGACCAGCAGCGCCGCGGCGCTGCGCCAGTTCGCGCGTCGCAGCGGCTCGACGTCGGCGATCAGCAGCGCGACCGGCAGCAGCACGGTCAGGCCCTTTGACGCGTACGCGAGCAGCGCCAGGAGCAGCGCCAGCAGGCACAGCGCGGCGCCGCGCGCGTCGCGACCCGTCGCGCGCGCCGCCAGCCAGCCGCAGCCTGCGAGTGCGCACAGTCCTGCGCCCAGACCTGCGGCGCCCGCTCCGCGCCAGCTCAGCGGCGCGTCGCCGTCGATGCGCACCGAGCCGAAGAACAGGCCCACGAACGCCGCGCCGAGCGCCACCGCGCCCGCGGCCTGCGGCAGCGAGCGGAGCTGCGGCGCTTCGCGCGGGGCGGCGCGCACCCACACCAGCGCGGCCAGCGCGAAGAACAGGCCGGAGAGCACGTCGCGGCGCTCGGTGACCCAGGCGACGGACTCGGCGCGCAGCGGGTGCACCGCGAAGACCAACGCAGCGATCAACGCTGCGAGCGTGAGCGTGCGCGGACTCGCCTGCGGGCGTGCTCGGCCGAGCAGCGTGCGCGCCAGAGCGAACACCGCCCAGGCCGCGAGCACGTGCAGCGCGACGCTGGTCGCGTGAAAGCGACCCGCCTGCGGCGCGTCCAGGCCCTGATCGAGGCCCCACAGCTGCGCGTCGAGCCACAGCGAGCACCAGGCCAGCGGCTGGTAGGGATCGATGCGCCCGGTGGTGTGGAAGAAGCTGAGCGGATCGCCCAGGCGCGCGCGCAGGTCCTCGAGGTTGAAGTTGTCGTCCCAGTTGACGAACTGCGCGTCGAACACGGGCGAGAAGGCGGCCACGATCGCGGCCGTGAGAACCAGCAGCGCGAGCGCGACGCCGCGTGCTGTCGCCGTATTCGAGTTCGCGGTCGAGTCGCTCACGTCCGCACGCTCACAGCCGGCGCACGCGCACGCTCTCGAAGCGCACTTCGCCCTGGTGGAAGCCGATGCCTACGGTCGAGGGCGTGTTCTCGGCGTCGGTCGCGAGCACGCGCCGCTCGTCGATCCAGATCTCGATCTTCCCCGCGCGCCGCACGAGCACGAAGTCGGTCTTGCGCCGCGCGCCGTCCATGCTGGCCAGTGCTGAGAAGGCGTGCGACTCGCCGTTGCGGTAGACGAAGGTTCCGTTGACGAGCAAACCCTGGTTCGCGGCGCTCAAGCGCACCATCAGAGGAGAATAGTGCGGCGTGTGGATGATCGCGCGGATCGCGCAGTCGCCGTACAGCTCCGAGCCCAGCTCGCAGATCGACCACTCGCCCAGCGCGCTTTTGCCGACGATGCCGTCCTTGGTGCGCTTCCACTCCGCGCCGTTCTGCGGCTGCAACTTCTGGTCGAGCAGGCTGACCCAGTCCACGGGCGCGCCGAGGAGCTCCGCCGGCAGCCCCGCGGGCTGCGCGAGGTCGAGGGTCATCTGCGCCGACGCGCCGTGGCGCTCTTCGAGCAGCGCCGCGACCTCGGGCCGCAGTTCGAAACGCGCGAGCGCCTCGCGCCAGGCCTTCTCGAGCTTCGACTCGTCCGCGCCGAACGCCGCGCTCGCCGTCGCGCCCATGTAGTAGCGCGTGGTCTTCTTTGCGCCGTAGGTGTCGAGCAGGAAGCGCAAGTAGCTCCCCGCAATGTCGTAGGCGTTGAAGCCCGGCCGCGCGCCGAGCCAGGCGTAGAAGTCCGCGGCGCCGGCCATCTCCGCGAGCGGCGGCAGCGCCTTGCGCTCGAGGTAGAAGCGCGCGACGGAGTGCACCGGAACGCCGTGAACGTGTTCGAGCAACGCGTTCGCGAGCCCCTCGGCGAAGAACAGGTTGCGCGCTTCGTTGCCAGCCTTCTCGAGGCGCGCGAGCGCGATGATGTGCACCAGCTCGTGGAAGCGGGTTTGGTCGTTGTTGACGGGGATGTGGCTCGCGTCGCCGGCCGAGAAGCCCCCGGTGCCGCTCGTGCCCGTCGTCGCCGAGAGATCGTCGACGTCGTCGTACAGGAACAGCTGGTAGCGGCCCTTGGGCTCGACGCCCAGCGCTGCGCAGATCTCGGCGTGATCGCGCTCGGCGCGCGCGGCTTCGCGCTCCACGAACGCGCCGGCGCGCGAGAGCGGCTTGTAGCGCACGTCGAAGTGCTTGGTCGCGAGGAACGCGGTGTGCGTCGACTCCTGCGCCAGCGCGGCGCAGACGAGCGTGAGGACGGCGAAGAGGGTGCGGAGCATGGGGCGGTGTGGGATGGGACTCGCGCCAGCCTACGCAGCTGGCCAGAGGGCGCCCATCGGCCGGGCGGCAGAGGGCTTCGCCGCCCGCGGGCCGCCCCGACGCGCGTCCAGGCTGCACAATCACACGACACGCCATGTCGAGCACCCGCGCCGAAGACGCTGCGAACGATCTGGTGGAGGAACTCCTCGCGCAGTGGCTCGAGGCCGAGGGCCCCGAGCAGCCGGCCGTTCTCTTCGGATTGTGCGAGCGCCACCCCGCGCTGGTCGGCGAGTTGCGCCGCCGCGCGGAGGCGCTGGCGCGGCTGGGGCTGGCGCACACGCGCAGCCCGGCCTCCGGCGTTCCCGAGCGGCTGGGCGACTTCGAGTTGCGCGAGCGCCTGGGCGGCGGCGGTATGGGCGTGGTCCACCGCGCCTGGCAGCGCAGCCTGCAGCGCGAGGTCGCGCTCAAGCTGATCCGTCCCGAGCTGATCTACTTCCCGCGCGCCCGCGAGCGCTTTCGCCGCGAGGCCGAGGCCATCGCGCGGCTCTCGCATCCCGCCATCGTCCCGATCCACCAGTTCGGCGAAGAGGCGGGCGTTCCGTACTTCGCGATGGAGCTGATCGACGGCGCGCCGCTGGGGCAGGTGCTCGAGCTGGTGCGGACGCGCGCGCCCGAGTCGCTGCGCGGCGCCGACCTGTTCGACGCCGTGCTGCGCGTGCGCGGTCGGCAGGTCGGCGGCTCGCCGCCGGCGCTGTTCGCGGGCGCGTGGCGCGACGTCGCGCTGCGCATCGTTCGCGAAGTCGCGTTGGCGCTGGAGCACGCGCACCGCCGCGGCGTGCTCCACCGCGACGTCAAGCCCTCGAACATCGCCGTGGGCGTCGACGGGCGCGTTTTCCTGTTCGATTTCGGGCTGACGTTGAGCGCTGGCGACGAGCGCATGACGCGCTCGGGCGCGACCGTGGGGACGCTGCTGTACATGTCGCCCGAGCAGTTGACCGGCGCCAACTCCGCGCTCGACGCGCGCACGGATGTGTACTCGCTCGGCGCGACGCTGTACGAGCTGCTCACGCTGCAAACGCCCTTCAGCGGCGCAGACGCGCTCCAGTTGCAGGCCGCGGTGCTCAAGGGACGCATCGACTCGATCCGCGTGCGCAACCGCGCGATCGACGCCGACACCGAGACCGCGTGCCGCGTGGCGCTCGCCTTCGAGCCCGCGCGGCGCTACGGGAGCGCAGCGGCGTTCGCCGACGACCTGACAGCGCTGCTCGAGCAGCGGCCGATTCGCGCACGTGCGCCCGGGCGGCTCGAGGCCGCGCTGCGCTGGGTGCGTCGCCGACGAGCGCTCAGCGCCGTCAGCGCCGCGGCCGTGCTGCTGGCCTTGGGTGCGCCGCTCGCGCTGTGGCGCCAGTCGAGCGAGCACGCGCGCGAACTCGGCGCGCAGCTCGAGCGCGAGCGTGAACTGCGCACGCTGGCCGACGAGCAGGCGGCGCTGGCCAGGCTCGCGACGACGCGCGCGCTCGGCGCCGAAGAGCGTGCGACGCAGGCGCTCGAGCGCGCACTGGAGGAGAGCCGCGCCAGCGAGGCCACGCTGACCTTCCTGGTCGACCTGCTGGCCGAGGCGCGCCCCGATGTGGCCGGCACGCGCGATCTGCCCGCGCGCGCGCTGCTCGGACGCGCCCAGGAGTTGATCGAGTCGAAGCTCGAGCGCCGGCCGAGCGTGGCCGCGCGCGCGGCCTGGATCATCGGTCGGCTGCAGCAGGACTTCGGCGAGCTCGAGCGCGCGCGCGAGCTGCAGGAACTCGCGTTGCACAACGCCAGCGCGCTCGAGCGCTCGCGCGACATCGCCGTCCTCACGCAGCCGCTCGCGCAGCTGGGCGACCTGCACCTCAACGCTGGCCGGCTCGACGAGGCCGAGCGCTGCGCGCAGGACGTGCTCGCGCTCGCCATCGGAGACGATCCGCTGTCGCTCTCGCAGCGCGTCGGCGGCTTGCTGCTCGCCACCACGGTGGCGCTGCGCCGCGGCCGCACGGAGCAGGCGCTCGAGCTGACGGCGGAGCTCGAGCGGCTCAGCGAATCCCTGGGCGCGTCGTTCGCCAGTCGCCGCGCGCTCAACGGCGTGGCGACCTTCCTGCTGGGGCTGAACGAGCCGCAGCGCGCCCTCGCGCTCGCCGAACTTTCGCTCGCGCAGGGTGACCGTGGATCCGTGCGCGACGCCTTCGAACTCGCCACGGCGCACCTGGTGCGCGGCGTCGCGTCGCAGCGGCTGGGCCGCGTCGACGACGCGCGCTTGGCGCTGGGCTGCGCGCTCGAACTGGTCGAGGGCCAGCCGGTCAGCGAGCCGGTTCTGCACGCCACGGTGCTCGCCAACCTCGGCGCGCTCGAGCAGGCGCAACGCGGCGCTGCCGCGGCCGAGCCCTACCTGCGCGCGGCCCACGACGTCGCGCGCGCCGAACTCGGCCCGCGCCACCCGGTGTACGAGGCCGGACTGACTTCGCTGGCGCGCGTCACGCTCGAGCTGGGGCGCTGGGAGCCGTCGCGCGAACTGCACGCGGAGCTGCTTCAGCGCCAGGCCGCGCGTTCGGGCGACGATTCGCCGCAGACCGCGCCGACGCGCATCGCGCTCGCGCGCTGCGCCGAAGAGTTGGGCGAGGCCGCGCTCGCGCGCCAGGAGCTGCGCCGAGCCGCGCAGAGTTTCGAGGACGCCGGCGAGTTCGCGCGTGCAGTCGCGCCCTGGCGGTTGTGCGCGCGTCTGGAACGACGCACAGGGGCGCTCGAGCCGGCGCTCGACGCGTTGGAGCGCGCCGTCGAGTGTGCGTCGCGCGCGGATCGGCTCGCCGCGGAGACGCCGGCGTTCGAGGAGTTGCTCGCGAGCTTGGAGCTCGAAGCCGACGAGTCCGACCGCGCACGCGTGTCCGCGCTGCGCGCGCGCCTGGCGACGGGTCGCTGACACCGTCGCGTCCTTCTCTGCGGGCCGTTCTACGCGGCGAGCCAGTACACGCCGACGCCGAGCGCCGTCGCGCAGCTCGCGTGGCCCAGGCGCGTGCGCCAGCGCTCGTTCGCGCGGCCGTCGGCCCAGCCCAGCGTCGCTGCGAACAGCGCCATCGCGCCGATCGTCCCGACGGCGAAGGCGGCGAGGTAGACGAACGCCGAGGCGCTGTCGGGTTGCGCAAGCGCGGGCACGACCCCGACCAGGTGCGAGGCGCCTGCGAGTCCGTGCAGCGCGCCGAAGCCGAAGGCGGCGTGCGTGTGGGCGCGCGCGTCGTGCTCGCGGGCCGGCAAGGCGCGGCGCATCGAGCGGTAGAAGCCCCACAGGCCCAGCGCGATCAGCGCCACGCCGACCACGCGCTCGCTCCAGCTCGAGAGCAGCTCGACCTGCGCCGCGTCGAGCAGCGCGCGCGCCGCCAACGCGACGAGCGCGACGCCGCCCGAGTGACCAAGTCCCCAGCGCGCGCCGAGCCACGCGCCGCGTGCTCCGCCGCCGCGCGCGAGCGGCGCGATCGCGGCGAGGTGGTCGGGCCCGGCGAAGACGTGGGCGAAGCCCAGCCCCAGCCCGGTGAGCGCGGAGAGCAGCACGTCCGCGCGCTCTACACGCCCATGATGTGGTAGCCGGCGTCGACGTACAGGATGCTGCCGGTGATGCCGCGCGAGTGCGGGCCGCACAGGAACAGGCACGCGTCGCCGACCTCTTCCTGCGTCACGTTGCGGCGCAGCGGGGCGTGTTCGGCGATGTGGTCGAGCATGCCGCCGAAGCCGGAAACGCCCGACGACGACAGCGTGCGGATCGGCCCGGCGCTGATGGCGTTGACGCGGATGCCGCGCGGACCGAGGTCGGCCGCCAGGTAGCGCACGCTGGCCTCGAGCGCCGCCTTGGCGATGCCCATCACGTTGTAGTTCTTGATCACGCGCTCGCCGCCGATGTAGGTCAGCGTGACGATCGAGCCCTCGCGCTCGGCCATCAGAGGCAGCGCTTTGCGCGTGATCTCGGTCAGCGAATAGACCGACACCTCGTGGGCCAGCATGTAGCCCTCCTTGGAGGTGTTGAAGAAGTCGCCCTCGAGCTCTTCGCGCTTGGCGAAGGCGATGGCGTGCACGATCGAGTCCAGGCCGCCGAACTCGCGCTGGAGCTGCGCGACCAGCGCGTCGATCTGCTCGGGCGACGTGACGTCGCAGGGCGCGACGATCGAGCCCGGCAGCTCGGCGGCGAGTTCGCGCACGCTCTTTTCGAGCCGCTCGTTGGCGTAGGTCAGCGCCAGGCGCATGCCGGCCTCCGCCAGGGACTGGGAGCAGGCCCAGGCGAGCGAGCGCTTGTTGGCGACGCCCAGGATCAGACCGGTCTTGCCTTCGAGCGGGAGGGACACGTGTGGCTGTTGCTCCGAAACGGGAGGAGTCGGGCCGCGCGCAGCGCGCTGGCTTCACCGCGCGAGGATAGCTCTGGGCGCGCGCCGGACAATCGCCGCGCGCACGCCGCGGTTGGATCGACGCGAGCGCAGTCAGTAACCTCCGGCTCCCAGTCGCCGCATCCGCAGCTGCTCTGGCGCTTCGCGAGAGCGCTCGCACGTCCCGCTCCATGCTCAGCCTCCAGACCCTCTACATCGGCGCCGCCCTGCTCGGCGGCTTCCTGCTGTTGATCCAGGTGGCGCTCAGCGTGTTCGGCTTCGGCGCCGATGGCGATGTCGACGTGGCCGACGCCGGCGACGCCGTCGACGCGGCCGAAGGCGGCTTCGCAGGCTTCTCGTTCCGCACCGTGGTCGCCTTCCTGACCTTCTTCGGGATCGGCGGCTGGGCGGCGCTCGACGCGGGGCTGGGCGCGTGGGTCTCGGTGCTGATCGGCGCAGCGTCCGGCAGCCTCGCCTTCTGGATCGTCGGACTGCTCCTGTCGCAGACGCACCGCCTAGCTTCGTCGGGCACGGTCGACATCAAGAACGCGCTGGGCGTCGAGGGACGCGTGTACCTGACCGTTCCGGCCGAGCGCTCCGGCGCGGGCAGTGTGACGGTGAAGGTCCAGGGCCGCTCGGTGCAGTACAAGGCGCTCACGCGCGGTCGCGAGATCAAGACCGGCGCACTGTGCAAAGTCGTCGCCATCGCCACGAGCGACACGCTCGAGGTCGAGGCGTTGTGAAGTTTCTGCGACCGGATCCGCCCCGCTGCGATCCGGCGCCCACGGAGAGCATCGCGATGTCCAATCTGTCGTTCGCCGTTCTGCCCGCAGTCCAGTTCGAGAACCTGTTCGGCGGCCTGCCGCCCTGGGCCGTGATCGCCACCGCGGTGGCGGTGCTGTTCGCGATGAGCATCGGCTTGATGGTGCTCGCGCGCTATCGCCGCTGCCCGTCGAACAAGGTGCTGGTCGTGTACGGCTCGCGCACCGGCGGCCAGGCCGCCAAGTGCGTGCACGGCGGCTCGATCTTCGTGATGCCCGTGCTGCAGGCCTACGACTACCTCGACCTCGAGCCGATCCAGATCGAAGTGCCGCTCAAGGGCGCGCTCTCGGCCGAGAACATCCGCGTCAACGTGCCCAGCTACTTCACGGTGGCGATCGGCACGAGCCCCGAAGTGATGCAGAACGCCGCGATCCGCTTGCTCGGCCTGAGCACGCAGGACATCAAGAACCAGGCGCTCGACATCATCTTCGGCCAGTTGCGCCAGGTGATCGCCTCGATGCCGATCGAAGCGATCAACAAGGACCGCGACGTGTTCTTGAAGAACATCCAGCACAGCCTGGAGCCCGAGCTGGAGAAGATCGGCCTGGTGCTGATCAACGTGAACATCACCGACATCACCGACGAGTCGGGCTACATCGAGGCCTTGGGCCGCAAGGCCGCGAGCGAGGCGATCCAGCAGGCCGAGATCGACGTCGCGCTGCAGACCAAGAAGGGCGCGATCGGCGTCGCCGGCGCGGAGCGCGACCGCGAAATCGAAGTGGCGCAGGCCACCAAGCTGCGCGAGATCGGCACCAAGGACGCCGAGCGCGAGATGAGCGTGAAGGTCGCGGAACTCGCGAAGGAGCGCGCCATCGGCGAGCAGCGCGCGATGTACGAGCGCGACGCGCAGGTCAAGGAGGCCGAGCAGCAGATGCGCGTGCAGGTCGCGCGCGCGAACGCGGCGGCCGTGGCCGGCGAAAAGGACGCCGAGCGCGAGCTGGCGGTCAAGGTGGCCGAGCTGGGCCGCGACCGCGAGATCGGCGAGCAGAAGGCCGACTTCGAGCGCCAGGTGCAGGTCAAGGAAGCCGAGCGCGCGATGCGCATCCACGTCGCCAAGGCCAACGCCGACGCAGTCGACGGCGAAAACCGCTCGCGCGCGCAGATCGCGGCCTCCGAGGCGGAGCTCAAGGTCAAGCAGGCCGAGGCCTATGCGATCGGCGAGACCAAGCAGCGCCAGGCCGAGGCCGAGGTGCTCGCGGCGCAGTACATGGCTGAAGCCACGGCCGCCGCCGCGAACGCCAAGAAGATCGAAGCCGAGCAACGCGCCGCGCTCGAAGCTCCGGCGCGCGCGCAGAAGGCGCGCATCGTGGTCGAGGCGGAAGCCGAGGCCGAGCGCCAGAAGATCGACGCTGCGGCGCGCGCTGCGGCGCTGGTGATCCAGGCCGAGGGCGAAGCCAAGGCAACCTACGCCCGACTCGAAGCGCAGGCGCGCGGCGAGCTCGAGATGCTGGCCAAGAAGGCCGAAGGTCTGCGCCAGATCGTCGCGGGCTGCGGCGGCGCGAAGGAAGCCTTCCAGTTGCTCATGCTCGAGCACCTCGACCACCTCGCCGACTCCAGCGCCAAGGCCATCGCGAACATCAAGTTCGACAAGGTCACGGTGTGGGATTCGGGCGGCGGCGCGGGCAAGGGCGGCGCGGCCGGGTTCCTCTCGAGCCTGGGCCAGTCGATCCCGCCGCTGCTCGACGTGATGAAGAGCGTCGGCGGAGTCGATATGCCGACGTACTTCGGCAAGCTCCAGGGCGACGCGGCCGAGCCGAGCGGAGCTGCGGCGCAGGCCAAGGCCCCCGGCGCCGCCGCGGAGCCGCCGCGCTCCTGAAGCGCCCCGTTGCGGGCCCCGTCGCCCGAAATGGGGAATCCTGGAACGCGGCGCACGGATGGGATGGCGTGCGCGCTACTCGCGGCGCGCCCGGCCCGGTGAACGCAACGCCGCGCTCGACAACCAGTTGCGCGTCCGCGCCGCATCCCGCGGCGCGGGCCCGACCGCCGCGAGCCTTGCCCGAGCGCCGCCGCCGCGCGTCCGCGCAGCTAGTGTGATCCGCCGTGCGACGAGCAGGTGCGCGTCGCGCGAGCACACGCGCAGCGATGCACGGAGCGGGGCGGCAAACAGTGGAGCAGGGGAGCGAGGCATGAAGCAGGCACGAGGTGCTGCTGCGGGGAGTCGGCCCGTGCAAGTGGCGACGTCCGACGAGCCCAGCGCGGGCGACGAACGACGTCCGCCGGCGGAGTTCGAGGCGCGCGCGGAGCGCATCGGCGAGGGCGAACTGGGGCGACGGCCCGCGCAAGTTGCGGACTGGCGCGTGTTGCTCGCCGGCGCGAGTCCGCGCGAGGTCCTGGCGCGCCTGACCAGCGGCGATCCGCTCGCGCTGCGCGGCGTGGTGGCGGCGCGACTGTCGGAGCAGGCGTTGCTGCTCGACGCCGACCGGGTGTGGCTGCGCGCCGTCGCGCGCGTCGCGCGCTTCTCGACGCGCTACCGCGGCGAGCCCGCGCTCGAGCGCTGGCTGTGCGGCCAGGTCGACGACGCGATCCTCGACTGCCTGGAGTCGGGCGACTCACCGCCGCACGACGCACTAGACGGCGCGACGACGGGCGCGGCGACGGGCGCGGGCGCCAGCAGCGCTGGCCGCGGAGCGACGCGCCCTGCACAGCGCGACGCGAGCAACGACGCGGCGGGCGAGGTCGCGGAAGACTCGCGCACGTTGTCGGGCCAGATCGCGGGCTCGATCGCGGGCCAAGGTGCTGGCCGCAGCGCCGCGGGCGAGCCGCGGCCCGCGAGCATCTTCGAGGCCCTGGCGCGACCGCTGGGGTTGTCGGCGAGTCGCATGCGAGCCGCGTGCGAGGCCTTCAACGCCTGCGAGTTGCCCGAGCGCAGAGCATTCTTCGCACTGGTGCTCGAGCGTGCGGATCTCGAGGCCTCCGCCGCGCGCCTGCGGCTGAGCCCGACGGAATGTGCGCGGGCCGCGCGGCGCGCGCTCGAGGCGGTGATGGAGGCGGCGCTGCAATCGACCCGGCCCGCGACGCCGGGAGCGCACGCAGCGGCGCGCGTCGCCGACGGTTCGAGCGGCGGCCGCGGGCCTGTGGCGCGCGACGGCGCCGAGGCGGGGCGCGGCGCTTCGCACGACGAGCACTACGGCCGCAGCCTTGACCGTCGTGGCGCGGGCGGCGGCGACGGCGAGCGCGACTACGAAGGCGACGGCGAGCGCGACTACGAAGGCGACGGCGAGCGCGACTACGAGCGTGGCAGCGGGCGCGACCACGAGCGCGACGACGACAGCGACGGCCTCGAGCAGAACGCGACCGCGCGCGTCGACGACGAGACAGGCGAAGGCGCGGGTGACGACTCACTCGACGAGACCGGCGGTGCAACGCGTGGGGAGGCGCAGCGATGAAGCTCGAGTCCGTGAACACACTCCACGCGACAGCGAACGACGTCTCGTCCAGCGCTGCGGCCGAGTGGCGCGTCGAGTTCAACTTCGCGGGTCCGTCGTTCTCGCGCGGAGAGCACATCGGCGCGAACACCGGCGCGAACGGCGCGGCACTCGCCGGGGCGCGCCTCGATCCGCTGCACGACGCGCACGGCGCGCTGAACGCCGATGCCCGCGACGAGCTCTGCGGCGGGGCCCTGCCGTGCTCGGGCGGCGCCGATTCCACAAACGCGCCGCGCGAGCGCGCCGTGCGCCTGCGCGGGGCCGAACTCGAGCTGGAGCGACTGCACCTCGAAGAGTTGGCGCGCCTGCTCGGCCAAGCTGCGGAGCTGCGCTGGACGAGCGGCGCGAGCGGCGCGCACGACCCGGCCGCCGCCGCACGTTGGAGCGGGGAGCTCGCGGCCTGGCGCACCGCGCTCGCGGACGAGCTGCGCGCCGCCCGACTCGACGGCGCGCGGCACTCGCGAGCGCTCGAGGAGCTGTTGCGCGCGCTCGGGCTGGACGTGGCCCACTGGCCGACCCCGCGCCACCTCGCGCGCGTCGCCGCGAGCCTGCACCCCAGCGCCCGTCGACGCGCCGCACTGGCGCGCGCGGCGCAGCGCGAGCGCGACTTCTCCTCCGCGCGTGCGGAGTATCGGGCGGCGCTGGCCTGCGGTCCGGCCCCGCGGCTGCGGCGCGAACTCGAGCGCGAACTGGCTGCGCTCGACTCGGGCCGGCTCGCTGCGGGCTCGCGCGCTTCGCGCACGCTCGAGGGGGCCGCACTCCGCGGCTCGGCCCAGAGCTGACCGGCTTCTCGCGCGCGCCGCCTGCCCGCTGTGGCGGACGGCGCGCCTGGTTTCTGCGGGCCGCTGAACGGGCCCATCGTTCGTCACCGCTCCAACCCCATCCCATCGCATGCGAGCCGTCGACAACCTGAATCTGCTGCTGCCCCGCGCGCCCGCTGCCTACCTCGAGCACGCGCGGCGCGTCACGACCTTCCTGCGCCTGTTGCGCGACGAGGCGCGCGCACCGCGGGCCGCGGCGGTCGGCGCTGGCCTGGACGCGGCGCGCGACGAGTTCAACCAACACGTGCGCGCGCAGGCCCGCGCCGCGCTGCTCGATCTGCTGCGCCTGCATCTGTACGCGGAGCTGGGGAGCGAGAGCTTCCTGTGGTTCGGCGAACCCGAACGCGAGGCGCACGAGTGCTGGAGCCAGCTCGAGGCCCTGCGCGACGAGTTGCGCGACCTGCCGCGCACGCCGGCGCCCAACGAGCGCGCCGCGGGTCTGGCTGCGCGCCTGATCGCAGCGCTGCCCGCGCTGGGCGTGGACGAACCGGCGCTGGGTTTGTGGCGCGCGCGGCTCGAGCGCGTGACGCACGGGCCGGCCGCTGCGGAGCGCAGCTTCCAGGCGCTGCTGCGAGGTCCGACTTCGCCCGAGCGCGCGGAGGCCCTGTGCGGCGCGGTCGAGTGCGCCCTCGAGCGCGGGGCCGTGCGGGCCGCGCAGCGCGCGCTCGCGGAGCACGCCTGGGCGCTGCCGCTCAGTGCGCGCGCGCTGCGGCTGGCGGTGTGGTGCGCGCTGCTCAGCGGCGATGAACCCGCCGCGCGCGAGGCCGAGCGTCGCGCGCACCAGCCTTGGACGGGGCGTCTGCCGCAGGCGCTGGTCGAGCTGCGCGCGTCGGCGCCGCAGTGGCTCGCCTGTCTCGCCGGTCGCGCGAGCGCGGTTCCGCCGTCCGAAGCCGCGCCCGAGCCGCCGCCGGCGCTCGCGCGGGCGGACCACGGCGACCTGAGCGAGCTGCGGCGGCGCATCGGCGCCTGCGCGGTGGCGCAGGTCGAGCTGTGCGCCCGGAACGCGACGCGAGTGGTCGCGCTCGACGTCGCGCCCGGCCTGCGCGAGCGCGTGCGCGAGTGGAAGCGCGGGCTCGAACACAGCGGCGGAGAGTGGGCCGCGCTCGAGCGACAGGCGATCCTCGACGCGCGTCCCGCGCTGGCCCACCGCGGGTTGGCGGGCGCCGCCAGCGACACGATCCAGCGCGCGGCCGTCGCCTGCGTCGCAATCGCTCCGTACCTCGACGCGCAGGGCGAAGCGTGCGGCTGGCTGCGCTTGGAGTGGGAGCACCACCTCGCGCCCGCGCGCGCCACGCTCACGCGCCTCGCCCGCGAATTCGCGCAGCGCGCGTGCGCGCGCACGCCGGCCGCGGGCGTTGAGCGCGACCGAGCGGCGCTGCTGGGCGGCCTCGACGCAACCGCCGTCGCTTCGGCGCCGGCGCAGGGCGAGCGCGGCGGCCCGCTCCCCGCGCTCGAGGTCGAGTGGCAGCCCGCGAGCGAGGTCGTGGAGCCTCCCGCGGCGCGCGCCTTCGAAGCGCTGGTCGAGGCGCTCGGCATGAAGACCGCGCAGCGCCGCTGGTGGGGCTTCGACGTCGGGCCGCGGCGGCTGCGTTGCGTTGCGCTGGGCGGCGGCGCGCGCGTCGAAGAGGCGCCGGGGCGCGCGCTCGAGTCCGTCCAGGGCTCGACCGGAGCGGCGAACGGCGCTGCGAATGTTGCTGTGGGCGGCGTTACGAGCGACGCACCGAAGCGTGGCGGGGGCGATGTCGCGCGAGTCGCGCCGACGCGCGCGGCCGCGGAGTGGGCCGCGCCGCTGCCGTCGTCGGCGACTGGGGCGGGCGGTCGGCGGGGCGTGCTGCGCGCGCTGCGCACGGCTGCGATGGTGCGCTACGACGAGCCGCGCGCCGAGCTTTCGATGCACGCCGCAAGCGCGAGCGGTCTGGTGCTGCCGTTGCGCCGCCACGGCGAGCTGTGCGGTCTGCTGGTGCTCGAGTCGACCCGCCGGCGCGACTTCCCCGAGTCCCTGGCCCAGCGCTGGCTCGAGCGCGCCGGCGATTTCGCCTTGCAGCTGCGCGTGGCGCAGTTCCGCGAGTGGCACCGCGCGAAGTTCGGCGTCGACGTGCACATCGGACACGGTCCCCAGGCCTGGATCGAGCCCTTCTCGCTGGCCGCGCGCTCGAGCGCCCACGTGACCCTCTGCGGCGGCCGCGGCGTCGGCAAAAGCGTTGTGGCGCGCTGGCTGCACTTCTGCGGACCCGCTCCGGAGGCGCCGCTGCTGGAGTTGTCGGGCGAGTTGCCCACGCCCGACAGCGCGGTCTGGAACTCGCCCGGAACGGTCGTGCTCGAGCAGCTCGAGCGGCTGAGTGAGACCGATCAACTGCGGCTGGCGGCCAGACTGGATGCCCCGCGGCGCGGCGGGCACGCGCGCGGTCCGCGCTGGGTGGTGTGCTCGAGCGCGCGCGCCAGCGACCCGGCGATCGCCACGCTGGTGCACGTCGACCTGCGCCAGAGGCTCGAACGACTGCAACTGTGCGTGCCCGACCTCGCGCAGCGGCGCACCGAGCTTGCGCAGCTGCTGCACCTGCTCGCACAGCGCGTCGCGCAGGAAGAGGGCGTGCCCGCGCCGACCTTCGAGGACGACGCGATCGCGCTCTTGTGGCGTCAGCCCTGGCCGTTCAACGTGCGCGACCTGGAGAGCTTCGTATTCAAGCTGGTGCTGATGGCGCCGGGCCGCAGCTTGCGCGCCGACGAGGTCGAGCGCATCGCGCGACGCTTCGGACACGAACTCCTGCGCCGCGTGAACTCGCGCGCGCCCGACGAGGGGCTGGTGCGCGCGGCGCTGCTCAGCACGATGAACCTGCGCGGGACGCTCAACAAGACGCGTGCGTCGCTGTACCTGGGCTGGGATCCCGACACGCTGGTCGCACGCATGCGCGACTTGGGGCTCGACGAGCACGCTCTGACGCGCGCCGACGCTCACGCACTCGGCGCCGAGTCGGCTCGCGACGGCGCCGCGCCGCCCAGTTCGCGCGAGTTGGGGGCGCGCGAGTCGGGCGCGGACTCGTCCCAGCTCTCCGACGCCGCGAGCTGAGCCGCGCTCGAGGCCCGCGTCCACGGCGGCCGGCCGAACGCTGCGCTCGCGTGAAAAGCAGAGAGCCCGCCAGTTGGGGCCGGCGGGCTCTCTGTCGTCACCTCCCTGGATGGGAAGCGGCGGCCTCCAGGCACGGCCCCCCCGGGCATGCCATGGAGTGCAGAGCGCGTTGGCTCTGCTAACCGTTCTACGGGTTTTCTCCGGCGCATCTGAAGTGTCTTTTCGTTTTCTGTTCCCGGGTTGGAACGCGGCCCCCGTGGCCGGGCCCAGGACCGCGCCGGCGGGGGGGGGAAGCGTCTCGGGAGGCGCCCGACGAACGTGGCGGCGCCGCGGCCGCCGCGACCGACTTTGGGCGGCCGCCGGAGGGCCGCATGCTGGCAGCCGTGAGACTGCCCGCCGATCGCGCCGCCACCCGTTCGACGCTGGCCCTGGCCGTTCTGGTCGCGAGTTTCGCGGCCGGCGCCTTCGGGCTGCCGCAGCGCTGGGCGGTCGGCGCGCTGGTGCTGAGCGGACTGGTCTGGCTGGCGCTGTGCGCCGCGCTGCGCCGCGCCGACGTGCCGCGCGCGCTGGCCTGGGGCGGCTTCGCGGCCCTGCGCGCGCTCGCCTGGGCCGCAGCGCCGCCGACCAGTCCCGACGTCCAGCGCTACGCCTGGGAGGCGGAGGTCTGGCTGGCGGGCTTCAACCCGTACGTGCTGGCGCCGGACTCCGCCGCGCTCGAGCCGCTGGCGCGCGAGTTGGCGACGCTCCACTCGGCCGTCGAGCACCGCTCGATCCCGGCCATCTACCCGCCGCTGGCGCAGGCGAGCTTCGTGATCGCGGCCCTGGCGGCGCGAGCTGCGGCGCTGACGGGACTGGTCGGGCTCGAACTCGCGCGGCTGATCGCGTTGCGGATGCTCGCGTTGCTCGGCGACTTCGCTGTGGCCGTGCTGCTCGAGCGCTGGCTCGCGCGGCGCGGCTTCGCGCGCGGCGCCTGGCTCGCCTGGGCCTGGTGCCCGCTGGTGGCGCTCGAGTTCGCGGGCGCCGCGCACTTCGACGCGCTCGGCATCGCTCTGGCGCTCGCCGCACTCTCGCCCATGCTCGCGCACGCACCGCGCTGCGCGGCGCTGCTGCTCGCCGGCGCGGTCGCCGTGAAGCTCCTGCCGATCTGCTTCGTCGCGTGGCTCCCGCGCGCGCGCTCGGGACGGCGGCCGCTGCTCGTGTTCGCGCTCGCGACGGCGCTGTTGCTCGCGCCGCTGGCCTGGTCGATCCGCGCCGCGCCGGGCCGCAGCGCGCTTGCGACCTACGCCGGCTGGTGGGAGTCGACCAGCGCAATCTACACGCCGCTGCGCGCGCTGATCGGCGCCGTCTGGGGCGAGGGCGCGTGGGGACTCGAGCCGCAGCACATCGCGCGTCGGTTGTGCGTCGTCCTCGCGGCGGCGCTGCTGGTCTGGATCGCCGCGCGTCGCCCGGCGCCGGAGCGCGGAGCGCTGAGCGCCAGCGCGGCCGTGATCGTGCTCTCGCCGACCTTCCACCCGTGGTACGCGGCCTGGGTGGCGGTCTGGCTTCCGCTCGCGCTCGCGAGCGCGCCCTCAGCGCGGCCTTCACGCCGCATCCAGTGGGCGCATCGGCCAAAGCGCCGCCGCGCTCCGCGTGATTCGGCCGCGCCGAGGTCTTGGTGGGGTCGCTGCTACCTCCTGCGACCAGCGCGAAGCGCGGAGGTTCAAGCAGGCAGTCGCTCAGAGCGCGACGCCAGCCTCGCGCTGGCCATGGCCGTGCTCACCGCGCTGGCGCCGGCGCAGTACGTGATGCTCGAACGCTGGCGCGCGGCGGGCGAATGGACGGCGCCGGTCTGGCTCTGGCCATTGATGTTCGCCGCGCCGCTCGGTCTCTTGGTTCGCGCGGGCCTGGCTCGCACCCGATGAACGTCAGCGACTTCGACTACCACCTTCCGCCCGAGCGCATCGCCCAGTCGCCGGCGGAGCCGCGCGACAGCGCGCGCCTGTTCGCCCACGCCATCGGCCCCGACCGCAGCGAGCACACGCGCGTGAGCCAGCTCGCGAGCTTGATCACCGGCGGCGACCTGGTGGTGGTGAACGACACGCGCGTGCGGCATGCGCGGCTGTACGCGCTGCGCGCCAGCGGCGGCGAGGTCGAACTGCTGCTGCTCGAGCGCTTGCAGCCCGCGCTGTGGCGCGCGCTCGCCCGGCCGGCGGCGCGCCTCAAGAGCGGCGAAGAGCTGTCGATCGCCGGCGGCGCGCTGCTGGCGCGCGCGATCGAGCGCGACCCCGACGGCGCCGCCTGGCGCGTCGACCTGTACGCGCCCGACGGTTCGCGCGAGGGACTCGAAGAGCTGATCGAGCTGCACGGCGCTCCGCCGCTGCCGCCCTACATCCGCCGCACGCGCGCGGACCGCGAGCAGATCGAGCTCGACCGCGAGCGCTACCAGACGATCTTCGCCTCAGAGCCCGGCGCGGTCGCGGCGCCGACGGCGGGCCTGCACTTCACGCAGCGTCTGGTCGACGAACTCGCGGCGCTGGGCGTGCAGTTCGCGCGCGTGACGCTCCACGTCGGCGAGGGCACCTTCAAGCCCGTCTCGGTCGAGGACACGCGCCAGCACGTGATGCACTCCGAGCGCTTCGAGCTCTCGGCGGCCACGGTCGAGGCCATCGAGCTGTGCCGCGCGCGCGGCGGGCGCGTGCTGGCCGTTGGAACGACCTGCGTGCGCGTGCTCGAGAGCTGCGCGGACGATTCCGGCCGCCTGCGCGCCCAGTCGGGACGCACGCAACTGTTCCTCACGCCCGGCTCGCCCTTCCGCGTGGTCGATGCGCTGCTCACCAACTTCCACTTGCCGCGCAGCACGCTCTTGATGCTGGTGGCGGCCTTCGCGGGCCGCGAACGCATCCTGCGGCTGTACGGCGAAGCCGTCGCGCTGGGCTACCGCTTCTACAGCTACGGCGACGCGATGCTGCTCACCGACCGGCCGGGCGAGCGCTGAGCGACGACCCAACCAAGCTTTCAGCGCGGCCGAATGCCGCGGGGCGCAGCGGCGTGAAGCCCGGGCTGAGTCTTCAGGCGCCGAGCGCGGCGCGCAGGCGCAGCGCGGCCGCGCGCGGATCGTCGCTGTCGAGCAACGCAGAGCTCACCGCGACGCGCGCGGGAGCGAATTCGTTCGCCAGTTCGTCGGCGCGCTCGATGCTCACGCCGCCGATCGCGAACACCGGCTGAGCGCTGCCCTGTTGCGCGATCCAGGCGCGCTGCGGGCCCAGTCCGCGCTCGTAGCCCTTGGTCGAGCTCGCCCACACCGGCCCGAAGCCCAGGTAGTCGACCGGCTCGTCCTGCGCGGCGGCGACCTGCGCCAGCGAGTGCGTCGAGAAGCCGATCAACGCGTCGGGGCCGAGCAGCTCGCGCGCGATGCGCGGCGGCGTGTCGTCCTGGCCGAGGTGCACGCCCGCGACGCCGCGCTCCTGCAGTGCGCGCGCCACGTCGACGCGGTCGTTGACCAGCAGCAGTGGCGCGCGCTCGCCGAGGCGTGCGAGCACATCGAGCGCCGCGAGCGCCAGCTCGAAGCACTCGCGCGCGCTCGTGCGCCGCCACGCGGGGCCGCTGCGCAACGCGTCGGGCCGCGCGTCGGGCGCCTTGGGCCGCACCTGGACCAGCTCGACGTGCTCGGCCAGCGCGTCGAGCGCCGCGAGCACGTCGCGCTGCGGCGCGGCCTGCGGCGTGAGGATCAGGCACACGCGCGCGTGGGCGAGTCGCTCGCGCCGAGAGGCGCCCTGGGATGCTGTGGATGTGTTCAACGTGCGGCCCGTGGGCGCACTGCGCCGCGCGAGGCGCGTAGAGTAGTTCGCACGATGCTCCTAGTGCTCAGTTGGCTGGCGTGCGCCGCGCAGGAAGCGCCCGCGCTCTTCGTGGACGACCGCGAGGCCCTCGGCGACGTGCGTACGACCTGCGGCACGCCCGCGAAGAACTACATCATCGAGGTCAACGGCGGCGGACTGGCGCTGTGCGACTTCAACGGCGACGGCTCCCTCGACCTGTTGGTGGTCGACGGCTCCACGCTCGAGCGCGAGGCGCGCGGCGAGCCGGGCTTCCCGCCGCGGGTGTTCCTCAACGACGGCGCGGGCCATTTCGCGCCGGCGCCGGAGGGCTGGGCCATGGGCGCGGGCCGCTGGGGCATGGGCTGCGCGGTGGGGGACGTGGACGGCGACGGCTGGCTCGACGTGTACATCACGCACTGGGGCGCCGATCAGCTCTTCACCAACCGTGACGGAACGGGCTTCATGAACGCGAGCGTGCGCTGGATCCCGCACGGCGGGCGCTGGGGCACGAGCGCGGCCTTCCTCGACTACGACCGCGACGGTCGACTCGATGTGTACGTGGTCAACTACCTCGCCTTCGATCCCAAGACGATCTCGCCGCCGGGCGGCGGTTGCACCTGGAAGGGCCATCCCGTGATGTGCGGGCCCGAGGGGCTCACGCCGGTGCACGATCAGTTGCTGCGCAACAACGGCTTGATGCTCACCGAGCGGTTGGGCTTCGCCGACGTGAGCGTGGGCGCCAAGGTGCGGCCTGAAGAGGCGGGCTTCGGGCTGGGTGTGACGACGCTCGACTACGACGGCGACGGCGACACCGACCTCTACGTGGCCAACGACTCGACGCCCAACTTCCTGTGGGAGAACCAGGGCGACGGCACGTTCAAGGAGGTCGGGCTCGCGCGCGGGGTCGCGTACGACATGAACGGCAAGGAACAGGCCGGGATGGGCGTGGCCGTGGGCGACGTCAACGGCGACGGGCGCGAAGACTTGTTCGTGACCAACTTCTCGGGCGAGTCGAACGCGCTCTACCTCTCCAAGGGCGCGGTGAGCTTCAGCGAGCGCTCGGGACCCGCTGGACTGGCTGGGCCGAGCATCACGCGCCTGGGCTGGGGCACGGCGCTGGAGGACTTCGATCTCGACGGGAACCTCGACACGTTCGTGCTCAATGGCCACGTGTACCCGCAGGCGGACCTGTTCGGCACCGACACGAGCTACGCGCAGGCCGCGCAGCTCTATCGCGGCGACAGCAAGGGCCGCTTCGCCGTCGAGCCGCTGATCGATGGGCCGCCGCTGGTGCTGCGCGCTTCGACGGTCGGCGACATCGACGGCGACGGCGACGTGGACATCGTCGCCATCGAGCTCGACGGCCGCGTGCGCGTGTTCCGCAACCAACTGCGCCGCAGCGACAAGGACGGGCCGCACTGGCTCACCGTGCGGCTGCGCAGTTCCGACGGCAATCGCTTCGCGCTCGGCGGGCGCGTGTGGGTCGAGTGGGAGGGCGGCGCGCGCGTGCGCGAGATCCGCACCAGCGGCGGCTACCAGTCGGCAGTCGAGCCGCAGGCGCACTTCGGCCTGGGCAAGGCGCGCGTCGCGCGTCGCGTGCGCGCGCAGTGGCCGAGCGGCGAGACGCTCGAACTCGAAGACGTCGCCGTCGATCGGGTCCTGACCCTCGAGCGCCCCACCTCCCGATGAAAGCGCCGAGCCTGATCGCCCTGCTGGGCAGCGCGCTGCTCGCGTTCGACGCGCCGCTGGTTCCCTCGCGCGCGCAAGGGGCCGCGCCGCAGTCGCCCGCGGCGCGCGAAGTCAGCGCCGAAGCGCGAGCGGACGCGCTGCGCGCCGATCCGCGTTCGCTGCCGCGCGCCCAGTCCGGCGCCTGGGCGCAGTGGACGCCGCAATCTCCGCCGCCGGATGCGGTGCGCGCGAGCTTCGCCTCGGGCGTGCGCGCCTACCAGGAAGGCGACTACGCCGCCGCCCTGGCGGAGCTGCAGTCGGTCCTGCGCACGGCCCCCGATCACCCCGGCGCGCTGTATCAAGGCGCCGCGGCGTACTTCCGACTGCGGCGCTACGGCGACTGCGCCGTGCTGGCCGAGCGCTTCCTCGAAGCGGCGCCGTCCGAGGTCGGCGCGACGCAGGTGCTGGGGCACGCCTACTACACGCTGGGCGAGTACGAGCGCGCGCTGGCGCACTACGGGCGCGTGGTCGCCGCCGCACCGACCTCGGTCGAGGCCTGGCGCGGCCTGGGGCTCTCGCGCCTGCGCCTGGGGGACGCCAGCGGCGCCCTCGCGGCCCTCGACAAGACGCTCGAGCTGCGGCCGCAGCACTCCGACGCTCTGGTCTGGCGCGCCCAGGCGCTGATCGATCTCGAGCGGCCGACCGAGGCCCTCGAGTCGGCCCTGCGCGGCCGCGATCTCGCGCCCTTCGAGCCGCGCGCGTGGTTCGTGCTGGGCGAGTTGTTCGCCGCGCTCGAGCGTCCCGAAGACGCCGCCGCGGCGCGCGCGCGCTTCGTCGAACTCAGTCGCATCGACCAGCAGGTGCGCGCGCAGGAAGCGCTGCTGCTCTCTGATCCACGCGCCGTCGATCCGCGCGTGCGGCTGGTGCGGCTCCACACCGCGGCCGGCGATGGCGAGAGCGCGCGCGAGAACCTGGCGCGCCTCGAGCGGCTGCTGCCGGCCAGCTTCGACGTCGGGCTGCTCGCGCTGGAAGCGCACACGGCGCTGGGCGATCACGCGGCTGCGGAAGCGGTCGTGGCGGAGTTCGAGAAGCGCTTCGAGAAGGAGCCGGCGGCGTGGGCCGCGATCGAGGGCTACTGGCGCTCGCGCGGCGATGAAGACCGGATGCGGCGCGCGGCCGACCGCCGCAAAGCGCTGGGCGTCGGCGAGCGTTGACGGCCGCGCGGGACGGGGGAATCTCGCGCAAGTTTGCGTGCGCAGCTCGCCTCAGGAGCGCGCGCTCGCGCTTTGGAGCGGCGCTGGAGTTCGCGCCGGCGTTCGCGTCGCTCAGGCCGTCTCGCGACGACCGTCCTGGCCCTTGCGCGGGCGACCGCCCTTGGGGCGACGCTCGGCGATCTCGCGCTGGAACTCGCTCCAGTCGGACTTCGAGAACAGGCGCACTTCCGCGCCGCAGTGCGCGCAGTAGCTGCGGTCCACGCTCATCAGGTACGGCACGTAGGCGTCACACTTCGAGCAGTGCTTGCGGTCGCTGTAGTAGTCGGCGTTTTCCATGGTGTGGCTTCGAGGTGGTGGCTGCGTCGGGCGTGTCGTGGGCTCGCCATCCCTGGAAGCAAGCGCGCCGCCAAGTGCGCCACGAAGGCCCGCCCGCAACATCCAAGTTCGCAGGCGTCAAGCGTTTGCGAACGCTCACACAAGCGCGGACCAGGGTTGGCCCGCGGCGCGTGCGCGTCGCGTTCGATGAACGTGCGACGGCGCGCGCGCGGCCCGGGGTCCAACTCGTTGCACACTTCGGGCGCGCGCTGACAGGAAGATCATTCCGAGCGCATCCGCCCGCGGGCCATGCGCGGGGGCTGCGAGCACGTCGCGTCCCTCGCGGCTTGGATCCGCGGGGCCGGCGCCCGGCCGCGTTGCGGGAAATCGACGTTCGCTGCGCCGATGTTCACGGCGCGCGACGCCGCGCGCTTCACAGCTCGCCGTCGAGGCTCCGGCGCAACTCGGCCCGCGCCGCGGGATCGCTCTCTCGCGCGTAGGCAGCCTCGAGCGCCGCACGGACCGCGGCCGAGTGCGAGCGCGTGCGCGCCAGGGCCCAGCCGGCCGCCTCGCGCACCAGCGGTTCGGGGTCGAAGTTGAGCGCGCGCAGCAGCACTTGGTCGGCCTCGTGGCCCTCGCGGTTGCCCAGCACGATCGCGGCGTTGCGCGCCAGCCCCGCGCGGCGCGGCCGCTGCAGCGCGGCGCCCGCGAAGACGCTCGAGACCTCGGCCTCGTCGGCGAGTTCGAGCCAGCGCACGACGCCGTGTTCCGCGAGGCTCGGGTGCAGGCCGAAGCGCTCGCTCAAGTCCGGGGCCTTCGCGCCCCACGGACAGACCTGCGAGCACACGTCGCAGCCGAAGGCCCACTGGCCCAGGCCGGCGCGCAGCTCGCGCGGCACTGCGTGCTCGCTCTCGATGTTGTGGTAACTCAAGCACAGCCGCGCGTCGACCTCGCCAGGGGCGACGATCGCGCCCGTGGGACACGCGTCGAGGCAGGCGCGGCAGGTTCCGCAGCTCCCGGCCGGCGGCGCAGGCGTCGGCTCGAGTTCGACGTCGACGATCACCTCGCCCAGGAAGAACCACGGGCCGAAGCTGGGGTGGAGCAGGTTGGCGGCCTTGGAGCTGAAGCCCAGGCCGGCCTCGGCGGCGTGCGAGCGCTCGAGCAGCGGCACGGAGTCGGACGAGACGTACGACCAGGACGGCTTGCCGATCAAGCCCTCCTGCTGCAGCAGACGGCGAAGCTTGCGCAGCCGCCGCCGCATGACGTTGTGGTAGTCGCGGCCCGCGGCGTAGCGCGCGATCGAGGCGCCGTCGGGGAGTTGCACCGCGGGGCGCGAGTGACCCAGGCCGACCACCAGCAGCGAGCGGCCGCGCGGCGCCCAGGTGCGCGGGTCGGCGACGCGCTCGAGGTCGCGCTCCAGCCAGTCCATGCCCGCGTGGCGGCCCCGCTCGATCCAGCGCCGCCAGTGTTCGGCGTCCCGTGGGCTGTGCAGCGGCGCCACCCCTGCGAGATCGAAGCCGCACTCGCGGGTCAGCTCGAGGGCGCGCTCGGTGGAGGCCACGGCTCGCATCCTACGGGGCCCGCGGGCGGCCCGAGCGAGCGGCGACTCGCGCGAGAAGCGAAAGGTTTCCTGAAAACATGGGGTTACAAGCGCGTAGCCTCTGTCTACGATTCACGCCTCTCAGTTCCTGTCGGCCCTCCACTCCCCCTTTTTGTTCGCGCGGAGCCGATGCTAGATGCCGATCCGCAAGCCAAGGCCGTAGCGCTCAGCGCTGCGACGCCCGCCCCCGACTGGCGCGCCAAACTGGCCGCCGTGCGGCGCGAGGCTCCGGCCGAAGAAGTCGCCCGCTGGGAGGCGATCACGTCGAGCGCTCAGCGCAGCCCCGAGTCGGTGCGCGACGCGCTCTCGACGCGCTTGATGGAGTACTTCCGCACCAGCGAGAGCCGTGCGGCCTTCGGACTGCTCTACGAGCTGAACTGCGACCACCTGTTGAACCAGGTCGCCAGCTGTCTGCGCCGCTACGGCAGCAAGGCCGACCCGCGCGACGTGCTGCAGGAAGTGTTCTTCAACGTCTACCGCTACCCGCATCGCTTCAACTGCGAACGCGACGACGCGTTCCGCGTTTGGACGGCGATGATCGTGCGCAACACGGTGCTCAAGCACCTGCGCTCGCTGGCGCGCAACGGTCGGCACGAAGTGGGCTTCGAGGACCTGTCGGACCAGCCCACGCGCGCCGACGCCACGCCGGTCAACGGTGTGATCGACCACGAGTCGACGCGCGAGTGCGGGCGGGTGTACCTCACGTACCTGCACCTGTACCTCGAGTTCTACTCGCAGCTCAGCCCGCGCGAGCGCACCGCGATCCACATGGTCGAGGTCGAGGAGACCAGCTACCGCGAAGCGGCCCAGCGGCTGGGGATCAAGCTCGAGAACCTCAAGATGGTGATCTTCCGCGCGCGTCGGAAGATCCATCGCTCGATGCGCCGCGTGTTCGAAGGCCAGGCGCCCGACTGCCGACCCGCGCGCGACCCGCAGCGCGAAGCGCCCAGCGCCGCTGGCGCACGCGCGCGCGCCGCCCTGGGCCGGGCGACCGGCGCCGGCGAAGCCGCGCAGTGCGATGGAGATGACGCCTCCGTCGAACGCCCAGAGCCCCGCTCGCCCGAGGGCGAGTGGGACCGCAACCCTCCCGAGTCGGCGGACTAGCCCTCGAGCCTGCTCGACGCGAAACGCAGCCCCCTAACGCACCAAACCCAACACCCAGCCCCAGACAGATCACGACCGTGCGCCGGTCCGCAGTGGAACGGCGCCAGGCGAGGACGACCCGATGGCAACCGATTGGATTGGCGGAAACGCGGCGGACTTGTGCGAGCACTTCCAGCTCGACCTGTCGTGCCTGCTGGACGGCGAGCTCGACGAGCACGCCTCCGCTCGCGCCTTGGTGCACCTGGAGGCCTGCGCGCCGTGCCGCTCGTTCTTCGACGACAGCCGGCGCTGCCTGCGCCTGCACCTGGATGTCGCCGACCCGCAGCGCCTGCTCGCGCACGTCACCGGCCTCACCGGCCAGGAGATCGCCAGCGGCGCCAGCGCCATCGAACTGGTGCACAAGCTCTCGACCATCTTCTACCAGCTCGGCAAGGCCTACGTGCTGACCGGCGTCGATCCCGACTGGCTGCGCACGCGCGTGTTCGAGAAGGCGGTCGATGTCGAGCCCACGCAGACCCGCGGCCGCGGTTTCGTCGACGGCGTGCTGCTCAAGCGCGAGGGCGAGTCCGACGAAAGTGGCGCGCAGGAGCGCGAGTCCGAGCGCCCGCGCTTCGGTCTCGATCGCGTCGATTGGCGCCACGCGCGCGCGATGCTCAACGGCCGGCTCAAGGAGATCGCCTCGCCGATCGAGAAGGGCCGCCGCCTGCTCGAAGAGGCGTTGTCCGCCGATCCCACGCACGAGGAAGCGCGCCTGTACATGGCCTTCCTCCACGCGCACGAAGGCAAGCGCCTGCTGGCCGCGCGCGAGTACGGCGAGATCTTCGACAGCGCCATGTCACCGGCCAACCGCGGTCACGCCGCGGTGCAGCTCGGCAAGCTGTACGAGCAGGAGGGCGACCACCGCCGTGCGCTGACCTACTTCCGCTGGGTCTCGCTGAGCGGCCTGGAGAGCGAAGATCCGCGCTTCTACTTCGCTTTGTTCAACATCGGTCTGCAGTACGCATTGCTCGGCGACCAACGCCGGTCATTGCACTACTTCCGGCGCCTGCTCGACCGGCACCCCGATCAGCTCGAGGACATCGTGCGGGCCTTCTCTTCATCGCCGCGGCTGCAAGCGGCCGTGGAGGGCTCGCGCGGGTTCGCCCAGGCGCTGGTCAGCACCTGTCCTGAGCTCTTCGGCGGCAGCCCCGCCGGAGCCAGCGAGGTCTGACCCGCCGCTCGAGTTCACTCTCGCGCGCCCTGTCGCGCACTCCGCCGCGGGTGCGCAGCCCCCGAGCGCCCACACCTCCAACGCCCCCGAATCCTTCGAGTCGCCCTTCAAGTCCAATCGCCTTCGTCCGCCGCGCGCCGCGAGCGTCCCCCTCACGCGCGCACCTGGTGCGGAACCCAGGCGCCCTCCGACCCAAGCCATGAGACATCCCATCGAAGTTGCGCAGCGCTCCGACGCCGCCCGCGCCTCGCGAACCGCGGCGCTCAGGACCGTCCTGAGCGTCGGTCTGTTGCTCACCGCGCTCCTCGTCGCGACCGTCGCGCGCTCGGTCTTCGCAGGCGGAACCGACGCCCTGCGCTTCGGCGGCAGCGGTGGCGACTCCATCGGAAGCCTGCCGCTGACGGCTCCGGGCGGTGGTTCGAACCCCGCGGGTGAGCACGGCGAGGCCGGCGCGCCCTCGACGGTCGGCCCGCAGCGGCCGTCGCTGGTCCTGACCGGCCGCGAGGCAGATCTGCTTGCGGTGCTGCTCGACGCGACGCCTGCGTCGCCCGACGCCAACTACGACGTCTTCGCGCTCGCCGACGGTCGGCTGCGGATCGAGTTCTACGGCCAGCTCTCGCTCCTGCTCGACCGCGAGCGCCTGATGACCACGCCGGTCACGGCGCAGATCCGCATCGGCTCGAGCTTCCTCGGCGGAGTCGCGACGCTGAGCGTCAGCGGCGAAGTCCGCAGCGTCCAGGCGCTGCCGCTGGGCTACCTGCCCCTGCCGCTGCAGCAGCTCTCCAGCTCCGGCGTGCTCCCGCTGGGCATGAAGTGGCGCGCCCAGAGCCTGACCGGCCTGACCCGCACGCTCGACGTGCACCAGGCGGGCAGCGTGATCCACCTCGTGCAGCACGACTGACCGGCGCGCCCTCGACTCCGTCGCGCGTCCGTCGCGACTCAGTTCCGGGGCGCACGCCCTTCCACCTGACGCTCTCGCTCCGCCGCGGCGGGGCGGGGGCGTCGGTCGTTTCGGCGTCCGGCGCTCACGCCGCGCGGGGCCCGTCCGATAACCCCGCGGATGGATCCGCTCGCAATCCAAGGCGCGGCCAGCAGCGGCTGGACCCGGCCGCCTCAACACACCGCGGTCGACGTGCAGGTCAGCCTGCAACAGGGGCGCGTCTTCGCGGGCGACGTGCTCCAGACCATGAGCGGCGGGACCGTGCTGCTGGGAGTCGGCCCGCTGCGCGTTCCGGCCCGTGCGCAGACGCAGTTGCAGCCGGGCAGGCGCTACTGGTTCGAGGTGGTGAGCTCCGGCTCGCCGCTCGAGCTGCGCGTGGCGGGCGAGCCGGACGCGGCGCCGCCGGAGCTGCTGCGCGCGTTGCGTTCGCTTCTGGGGGCCGAAGCCCCGGTCGGCGCGTTGCTCCAGGACCTGGCGCAGCTGCTGGGCGAGTCGCGCGCGCGCTCGGGCGAGCCGAATGCGCCCTGGGAGCGCGCCGTGAGCGAGCACGCCTGGCGGCCGGGCGAAGACGCGGCCGAGTTGCGCGCGAAGCTCGAGCGCTCGGGTCTGGCGTTCGAAGGTCAGCTGGCCGAGGCGGCGCTGGACGGCGCGCCGTCCGACCAGTCCGAGCGGATCGGTCGCGAGCTGCTCGGCGCACTGGAGGCTCAACTGAGCTCGGCGCTCGGCGATGAGGGCCCGTCGCTCCTTCACAAGCTGGCCCAGGCGCTCGCGCAGGTGCTCGGCGCGTCGGCGGACGCTGGACTGGGGACCACTCCCGGGGCGGGCGCGCCCGAGCTCGACCCGGCGCGCCAACTGGCGCGGGCGCTGGCCCAGCTCGCGCCCGCGCAGGCCCGCGCACTGGCGAGTGCGCTCGAGGCCCTGGACTGGCCGCGCTGGCCGACCTGGATGCGCCGTTTGCTGCTGCGCACGCTCGCGCCGGATGCGAACGCGCGCGGCGCGAGTCCCCGCGAACTCGCCAGCCTGCTGAACGCTGACCTCAAGGCGCAGTTGCTCGCCGCCCACGAGCAACTGAGCGAGGGACCGCTGCGCAGCGCGGTGGAGCGCGCGCTCAACGGCATCGAAGCCGACCAACTGCTGAACCTCGCGCGCGCGGAGGTCGACGAGAGCGCGCAGTGGAGCGTGCCGCTGCACGACGGCGAGCGCTGGAGCACGCTGCACCTCGCCGTGGTGCGCGATGGCTCGCGCGCGCCTGCGCCCGGCGGGCCCCGCGCGCGGCGCATCGCGTTGGAAGTCGAGTTCTCCCGCACGGGCGCCGTCCACGTCGATCTGCTGCAGACCGAGAACGGCGTGAGCGCGCGCGTCCTGGCGCGCGATGCCCAGGTGGTGGAGTCGCTCGCGCAGCGCATCCCGGAGCTCGAACAGCTGCTCTCCGCTGGCGGGGTCGCGGCGCGGGTCTCGGTCGCGCGCGCGAGCGACGAGCGCGAGCTCCACAGCGACGCGCCGGCGCGCTCGTCGTTCTTCGCTTCGCGGCACGTGATGGACATCGAGGGCTGAGCGCGATGGAGCACTCCCCGCCGCCGGCGTCCGACGCGCAGCTCCAGGCCGTGGCGCTGCGTCACCACAGCGGCGAGACTCCGCGCGTGGTCGCACAGGCGCGCGCTTGGATGGCCGAGCAGATGCTCGTCCTCGCCGAGCGCCACGGCGTCGCCGTGCGGCGCGACCGCGACCTGCTCACGCTGCTCTCGCGCTGCGAAGTGGGGGACGAGATCCCGCCCGAGCTGTACGCGGCCGTCGCGCAGGTCCTGGTGTGGCTCTACCGCTGCAACGGCGAGCTCGCGGCGGACGCAACGACGCGGCAGCGCCCGTCCTGACCGCGCGCTGGCGCCTTCGCCCGGCGCGTGTCCGAACACGAGGCGCCCGACGTTCGCTCGAGCGCTCCCCGTTCGGAGTCGCGCTCCAAGCGCATCGAAAGCGGACTGCTAGACTCAATTGCGTCTCGCTGAGGTCTCGATTCGCCGCGAGATCCGTCGCGCACGCACGCCGTGTCACTTTTCTCCCGCGTATTGACGCTCGCGCTCTCGACCGCCCTGGCTGGCGGCTTGGTCTACTGGTTCGCGCAGCGCCGCAGCCCCGAGTCGGTGCGCGCGGTTTTCGGCGACGCCGCCGCACTGGACAGCGGCGAGGAACTGGGCCCGCGGTTGGCCGCAGCGCGGGCCGGCGCCGTGCACCCGTTCGAGGCCGATCGGCCGCTCTTTCCGCCGTCGGCGTTCCGGCGCCGGCCGCTCACACTGGAGGAGCTCGAACGTCTGTTTCCAGGTCATCGACCGGGGACCGAGTACGACCCCCAGGACTACTACCACACGCTGGGCGACAGCCTGTTCGAGATCCCGTTCCCCGAGTACCCGGGTGGAACGGTGGTGGTCCGGACCAACGCCCTGGGGCACAAGGCCCTCGATCAGGTGCGAAGCGATCGGCCCGAGCTGCGGGTCTTCGTCACCGGTGATTCGCACGCCTTCGGCGTGTGTCGGTCCGACGAGACCTTCACGGCGCGGCTGCAGCGGCGTTTGAGCGCCGCGGGTCGCGATGCGGAAGTCCTCAACGCGGCCTGCGGCGGCTACAGCTTCCTGCATTACCTCGGCTCGCTCGAGCGTCATCTCGCGCTGGCGCCGGACGTCGCCGTGGCGGTCGTGTACGGCGGCAACGACTTCGAGGAGGTGCTGCCGGCCCATCACTACCTCGCTGGCGGCTCACGGCCCTGGAAGGGGCCCGAGCATCGCGCGCTCGTCGAAGCTGGGGCCGAGATCCACAACGGCGCGGTGTACCAGGGCTTTCTCGCGCTGAGCTACTTCGCCGCGCACCCCGAGCAGGTGGAAGTGGCCCTGCAGGCGGCGCGCGATGCGTCGCTCGAGTTCGTCGTGACGAGCCTGCGTCACGCCGCGCATCCGGTCTTCGTGTACGTCCCCCCGGCTCACGAGGTCGCGTGGGAGCAGCACGCCGGCACGTTCGAGGCCCTCGCGCGGCATTTCGGGCTCGCGCCGGAGCATCTCGACCTGTTCCGGCGCATGGGCGACAGCTACCTCGCCTACCTGCGCTCCCTGCGCGTCGACGTCGTCGATCTGCGCCCGCACTTCCGCAGTGCGGGCCGCAAGTTCTACTGGGACAGCGACCTGCACATCGCGCTCGACGCGCACGAGCTGATCGCCGAGCAACTCGAACCGCTGCTCCAGGCCGCGCGCCCCGCCGACGCGCGCAGGGTGCGCCTTGTCGCTGCGCCGCCGACGAACAACGAACTCCTGTCGCCCGGCGCGGCGCGGGTCGAGGGCCACCGCACGCTGCGAGTCTCGCGCGCGTCGCTGCCCGCGCCGCTGATCGATCTGGGCGACGGTGGGTTCGACCTGAGCTGGCCGACGGACGACGAGCGCACGCAGCTGCACAAGCTCACACCGCTCCACCGGGCCGATCCCAAGGCGCTGTTCACGTACCGCGTCGGACTCGGGGCCCAGCCGGCCGCGCCGCACTTTCGGACCAACGCGCTCACCCTGGTCGCGGGCTCGGACGGCAAGGTCAAGCTCGACAAGCCGCGAGTCCTGCTGTTGGGCGATGAATACGTGTTCGGCCCGAGCAGCCAGGGCGACCCCTGCGGATCCATGGTTGAACAGCACGTCGGCGTCGACTGCCTGGACGCCACGACCTTGGGCTACGGGCCGCAGCTCTACCTCGGCGCCTTCGACAATCTCGCCCGCGCCAAGCCCCAGGTCGTGGTCGTGCAGTTGAGCCCCAACGACCTGTTCGAGGCCTACGAGTTCGATCGGCTGCTGCGCGCGCTGCGCGGCGAGCACTCCGGCGAGGCCGCGGCTGCGCGGGCGCCCATCGACCTGGCCGTGCGCCCGACGGCCGCCGACGTCGCCCAGCGCTGGACCCGGCGGCCGGCGTCCGCCGCGGCAGCGCTCCAATTGTCGCTGCGTGCGGCGCTCGAGCTGCGTCGACGCTGCGAAGCACAGGGCGCGCGCCTCGTGCTCGTGGTCCTCCCTTCGTCAACCGATCCGCGCATCGGCGCGCAGCCGCTCGCGCCCGGAGAGGCGCTCGACGCGGACATGCTGGTCAGCACGCAGGCGTCGTTCGCACGCACGCTTCGCTTCTGGGGCCTGGACGTGCTCGAGTTCGCCGAACAAGCGCAGCTCGACTCGCAGCATTTCGAGGGCGTCGAACGCCTGTCGCCCGCCGGACGAGCCGAACTCGCCCGCGTCGTCGCTGCGCGCGTCGCCACCGTGCTCGAGCCCTTCGCTGTCTGGCGTTGAGCGGCGCCGCGCGCTGAACTGGCGAGCGAACCCATGGGCCACCCCAATTCACCCGGCGCAGCGCCGGCCGCGCGGCGGCCGTTGATCGGACTGACCCTCGGCGATCCGGCGGGGATCGGCCCGCAGATCGCGCTCGCTGCCGCGCGCGAGCCCTCCGTGCTCGCGCTCGCGCGACTGCGTCTGTTCGGACCGGGCCGGCTGCGTCCGGAGTGGATCGCGCCCGAGCCGCTCGCGCCCGAGGCGGAGTGCTCCTGGATCGATACGGGCGAACTGGCGGACTACCAGCTCGGTCGCGTCCAGCCGCAGTGCGGCCGGGCGGCGCTGGCGGCGCTGCGCGGCGGCGTCGACTGGGCGCGCGCCGGCCGCATCGCCGCGCTGGTCACCGCGCCGGTGTCCAAGGAAGCGCTGCACGCCGCGGGCGAGGCGGTCGAGGGGCAGACCGAGCTGCTCGCGCGCTGGGACGGCGCCGAGGAGTACGAGATGCTGGCCCTCGCCGGTCGCATGCGCGTGATGCTGCTCACGCGGCACATGCCGCTGCGCAGCGCTCTCGAGCTGGTCACCACCGAGCGCGTCGAAGGCCATCTGGCCCTGCTCGATCGCTCGCTGCGCAGCTGGGGCTTCGCGCGGCCGCACCTGGCGCTCGCCGGGCTCAACCCCCACGCCGGCGAGAACGGACTGCTCGGCCGCGAGGAACTCGACCTGCTCGCGCCGGCGGTGGCGCGGGCGCGCGCGCGCGGGATCGACGTGAGCGGGCCGCTCTCGCCCGATTCGGTCTTCATCGCGGCGGCGCGCGGCGAGTTCGACGCCGTGCTCGCGCTGTACCACGACCAGGCCTTCATCCCGATCAAGCTCGCCGGCGGGGCCAGCGGGCTGACGGTCATCGCGGGGCTGTCGTTCCTGCGCGTTTCGCCCGCGCACGGAACCGCGTTCGACATCGCGGGCACGGACAAGGCCTCGCCGCACAACCTGATCGTCGCGCTGCGACAGGCCGCCGCCTGGGCCGCGGGGCGCCCGGTCGCGGTGGTCGACTGAACCCGCGCGCCGCCCGTGCGCGCCGGCGCGGCGATGCTTGCTGCCGCAAGAACAGCCCCAAGAGCAGCACCGGGGAAAAGCACAGGAGGCGTCGGCCGAGTGGGCCCACGCCTCCTGCTGGGGGACAAGTGCGCGTTGCAGGGCGAGTCAGATCGCTGCACCCCGCGCTCGCGCGCCGATCTCAATCCATGGGGTTCTTGCCGCCCCAGAACTCGATCGAGTTGAACACCACGATGTCGGCCAGGTAGGCGAAGCCGTAGACCGGGATGATGTTCAGCACCAGGAACACGGCCTCGTTGGCCCACTTGTTCTCGGTGACCTTCTGGTTCCAGTCGTTCAGCTTGTTGAAGGCCTTGTTGGGGCCCAGGCACGAGGCGCCCAGCAGACCGGTGGCGAGCACCGTAGCCAGGAGGCCGTACTTCACGGTCTTCATGTGAGAGATTCCTTCACGGGTTCGGAGAGACACCTTGATCTCGCGCGCTCCCAGCGAGCGAGGGCAGGCAGGGTAGTGACGCGCGGGGTCCGATAGAAGAGGGCCGCGTTCGTAGCGCCCCTCCGATTGGCCGCGCGCCCACCCGCACCCTGACGTAAGATTTGACGCGCCATGGCCAAGAAGAAGATCGTCCTCTACCAGCCCCAGCAGGTCGACACCTCGATCGGACCGCCGTGCAGCGGCGACATGCTGCCGCTGGAGATGCTCGCCATCTCCGCCTTCCCGCTCGAAGACGGCTACGACGTCCAGATCATCGACGCACATCTGTACGAGCCCGAGGAAGGGCACCGTCGGCTGCTGGAGGCCTGCGAAGGCGCGTTCCTGTACGCCACGACGGGGATCCTGGGCTTCATGGTCACCGACGGCTTCCGCGCCTCGACCAAGGTCAAGCAGCGCTTCCCCAAGCTCCCGATGGTGATCGGCGGCTGGTTCGCGTCGGTCAAGCCGGAGTTGCAACTTCGTACCGGGCTGTACGACGCGGTGGTGCTGGGCCAGGGCGAGCTGACCTTCCGCGACTTGGTCAAGGCGATCGATGCGGGGACGCCGCTCGAAGAGGTCGAGGGCCTCGCGCTCCTGCGCGACAACCAACTGGTCAAGACGGCCAAGCGCGCCGTCGTCGGCTGGGACAAGGTCGCGAACCTGCCCTGGCATCTGATCGACATCGAGCCGTACCGCGAGCGCCAGATGCGGCCCGACAGCCACAAGCACATCCTGCGCATGCCGACTCCGCCCGCGATCGGCTCGCGCAAGCCGTACTTCGGCATCACCTACTACTCGAGCTACGGCTGCCCCGAGCCGTGCACGTTCTGCTGCTCGCCGATCGTCACCGACCGGCGTTGGAAGGCCATGCCGGCCGAGCGCATGCTCGACGACCTCGCCGAACTGCAGCAGCGCTGGGGCTTCGACACCGTGCGCTTCCACGACGCGAACTTCGGCGTGATGCAGAAGCGCTCGGCGGAGTTCGCCAAGGGCATGCTCGCGCGCGGCCTGAAGTTCCACTGGAACGCCTTCATCGAGACGCACTCGATCCTGACCTACAAGCCCGACGCGCTCGATGCGCTCGCGGCTTCGGGCCTGTACGTCGCCGAGATCGGCGCCGAGGCCGGCACGAACGAGATGATGAAGAAGATCGGCAAGCCGATCAAAGACGACGACAACATCGCGGCCGCCGTCGAGATGGACAAGCGCGGCGTGTGCTCGTCGGTGACCTACATCATCGGTTACCCCGGCGAGAGCGCCGACTCGATGCTGGCGACGATCGACCAGTGCCGGCGTCTGCACGTGGCCGCGCCGCTCGCGCGTCCGACCGTGTGGCCCTACCGCCCGATTCCGGGCACTGCGATGTGGGATCAGGCGATCGAACTGGGCTACCAGCCGCCGCAGAAGATCGAAGAGTGGGGTTCGATCGGCGAGTACCACCTCGAAGAGACCTGGCCGGGCAAGATCCCGCCGCACGTGGCCGAGCGCCGCAAGCTCTACCAGCACTACGTGACGCTCGCCTATGGCCTCGCGCGCGGAAAGATCGGCTTCTGGGAGAAGCGCGCCGAGCAGCGTCTGCGCGAGAACAACTGGTCGATGGGCGTGTTCGAAGCGCGCGTCTTCGACGTCTACAACCGCGTCGAACGCAAGCTCGTCAAGCGCAAGGAACTCTCGCGCTCGTTCATCGACCCCGGCCACAAGACCGGCACCTCGGGGAACAAGTACTCCAAGGCGTCGAAGGCGATGACCGACACGACCGCGGGCTGAGACGCGCTCGGCGTGCTCGGCGCCGGGCTCACGCTCGCGGAACCCCGAGTTCTTCGTCGAGCTTGCGCCGAAAGTTGTCCCAGGCGTTCGCGAACGCAGGCGGCGCATCGCGTCGCTCGCGTGCGCGAGGCCAGAGCATCGCCAAACGGCGTTTCACGTCGTCCGAAGGCCGCAGCCAGCCGCGCGTCCCGTTGCGGCGCTGCCAGGCGTCGATTCCCTGCCACGCGAGCGTGCGGGTCGACTCGTGGGGCGCGAGCAGCCCCTCGAGCAGCGCCGGGACGGCTCGCCAGTCGCGTGTCGCCGTGAGCGCTGCCAACGCGTTGCGTTGCACGCCGGCGTCGCTCCCGCGCAGCAACTCCTCAGCCCTCGCCGTCCACAGCTCGCGCGGCGCGTGCCGCAGGCAGCGCCAAACCACCGCGCGCACGGCGCGGCGCGGGTCCTCCAAGGCTCGCACGATCGCCGGCTCGGCCCGCGTTCGATCGAGCCGCAGCGCCGCAGCGAGCGCCGCGGCGCGGATTCGCGCGCCGGGGTGATCGACCCAGACGGCCACGCGCTCGAAATCACTCGGCGCGCCGAGCTCGCCGAGCGTCGCGATCCAGCCCGCTCGCGGCGCGCCGCCGCTCGCGCTCTCGAGCCGCGCTCGACATAGCGCTGCGAAGTCCGGCGGGTTCGCGTGGCGCAGGACGAAGCGCGCCAGTTCGCGCACGTTGGCCGAGTCGGAGAGCGCGAGCTCGCACAGCTCGTCTCGCCAAACGTCGACGCGCTCCCTGGGCAGCGCGCGCAGGACGCAGGCGCGCACACGCGACGCGCGATCCCGCAGGAGCGCTCGAACGAGTTGCGCGTCGTCGGCTGCCGACGTGGTCAGGACGCGAGCGGCGACCCAGGCGCGAACGAGCGGGTCGCGATCGCGCAGCGCGCGTTCGAGCAGCGCGCGGTCGCCATCCAGCTCCGCTTCGATCGTGCGCCAGCAGAAGAGCCGCGTGGTCGCGCGCTCGGACACCAGTCCGACTTCCAGCGCCTCGCGCCAGCGCGGTTCGCGCAAATGGGCGCGCAGGCGGGCGGCGACGGTGGAGACGTCGACGCGCCCCACGCGCTCGAGCCGCTCGACGAGCCCGTGGTGCGCGATCAGCTCCCCGGCGACGCCACGCTCGAGCAGCGCATCGAGCGCAGCAGCGGCGGCCGAGCGCACCTGCACAACCCAGTCTCCCAGGCGCAGCAGCACATAGCCCACGAACCTCGGATGAGCCAGCCGCACGAGCGCGCGCAGCGCGTCCTCGCGAACGAAGCCATTGGCGCTGAGCGTCGCCAATCCCAGGCACTCCACGGCCACGTCCGCGGCGTAGCTCTCGAAGATCGCGACGTCGGCGCGTTCGAGGTTCCACAGTCGCTGGTTCGCGGCGTACGCCATCCACGAGCGCGGCTCTTCTGCGCGCAGTTGCTCCGCGAGGCGCTCGGCGAGTTCCGCGCGATCGCGCTCGTCGCCCTGCGCGTGGAGCCAAAGCAACGCGCCGAGGTTGTCGGGCCAGTCCCACTCGTACGCGTTGGAGCGCCACCGTGCGGACGCGTGCGGGCGAGCTTGGAACTCGATCAGCAGCGCTTCCAGGCGGGGCAGCATGGGCTGCCCAGACTCTACGTTCGTCGGCCGGCCGTTGGAGCGCGCTCGCCGACTCGCGGCCTGACCTCGCCGCCACCGGTGAACATCGCCCAGCCCGGCTGGCTCGAGGTCGGCGCTGCAGCGCGCGCCGGTCCCCTTGGCGAGAGCGTGCGCGATAACCGAACATTTGGACATGAGCGAAGGATCGAGCGCAGTCGTCGTGCGAGTGCTGGCCGCCAGCGACATCGAGCTGTTCGAGCGCGTCGACCCCGACGTGTTCGACTACGAAGTGCGGCGCGAGTGGGCGCTCGATGCGCTGAGCGATTCGCGCCACGTCACGGCGGTGGCGCTGGCCGGTGAGCGCGGCAGCGAGCGCGTCGTGGGCATGTGCACGGCGTACGCGTACTCGCACCCCGACAAGCCGCGGCAGCTGTTCGTCAACGAGCTCGGCGTCGCGAGCGCCTGGCGCGGGCGCGGGATCGCTGGCCGACTGGTCGAGGCCGTGCACATGCGAGGTCGTGAGCTGGGCTGCGTCGAAGCGTGGGTGGCCACCGAGCTCGACAACACGTCAGCGCGCCGCACGTACACCAAGCTCGCCGCGCGCGAGGAGCCCGATCACGCGGTGGTGTACGTATGGGAGCTCGCGCCCGGCGGAGTGCGCTCCGCCGTCGGCGACGAGTCCGAGTGATGCGCGCAGCGCGCGCACACACGAGAAAACGCGGCGTTTTCAGCCTCAAAATGGCTGATCAGCGCTCGGCAGGCGCCAAAACTCGCCGCGCAACTCCACTGCATCGAAGATCGCCTGCGCTTGCGCGACGCTCCACTTGCGCCAGTCGGCGTCGAGATGCCGGCCGTACCAGGCGCGCGCGAGGCGCTGGACCTGCGCGATCGGAACGCACTTGCCGCGCGGCAGGGCGTGCCGTGCGCACCACGCGTCGACGTGCTCTTCGCGCTCGAACGGTTGCACGCTCGCACACCACGCGTGGACGTTGTCCCAGGCGTGGCGAGGCGGCGTGCAGAAGTGCACTAGCAGCGAGCGGTCGACGACTTCGCCGCCGCGCACTTCGATGCACAGCGCGTCGCGCTCGCCGCCGATGCGAGCGTGGATCCGTGCGTCGGGCGCAGCGAGCGCACACACGCCGAGCGCGCACCACAGGCACGGCGCCCACCAGCCGCGCGTTGCGCCTTCGACCCACACGCCGGTCGGCGTGCTCGAGAACGGGTGCGCGATCCACACGGAGTGCGAGCCGGGGTGCAGCACCAGTCCATGGCCGCGGTGGAGGCGTTCGAGTGCGGCTTCGATCGCTTGCCTCGGCTGCGCGAGCGTGCCTGCGAGTTGCTCGACATCGGGCGCGAAACCGCGCTCCACGAAGCTCGCGATGACGGCCTGGTGCACGAGTCCATCGAGCGGAGTCGCGGGAGCGGGCAGAAGATCGCGGCGCAGGATCAGAGCACTCACGAGGCCCTGTTGCGCGTGTCGGAACGCGCGCGGCAGCTCGCCGACCACTTCGAAGCCCAGTCGCCGCCACAGTCGCAAGGCGCTCGTGTTCGTGCTGATCACGACGTTGAACTGCAACGCTTCGAAGCCCAGCGCGCGGGCCCGCTCGAGCGAGTGCGCGCCGAGGCGCTCGCCCACGCCGCGGCGGCGAGCCCGCTGCGCTACGAAGTAGGACGCCGTGCCGACGTGCGAGCCGCGTCCGGGGTGGTTCGCGCGCAGGGTGAACGCGCCGAGCAGCTCGCCGGCGTCCTCGGCGACCCACTGCTCGCCGCCGCGCCCGCACCAATCGCGCTCGAAGTCGCTCTGCGTTGTCGCGTCGTCGTAGGCGTACGTCGCACCCTCGCGCAACACCTCCCGAAACTCGACCCACAGCGGCTCGAGATCGGCAGCTTCCATCGGTCGCAAGTTCATGGCCGGTCGCGAGTGTAGTCGCGGCGCCACGCGCCCGTCGGGCAGATACATGCACGTGAAGCGCGACACGACAGAGCGCGAACGCAACCAAGCGCTCGCAGGCTGCTGCGAGGCGGATAACGTGGGCCCACCATGAGCACCCTCACGTTCCTCGTCGCAGCCTCCGCAGCGATCCCGCTGGCGCCTCAAACCACTGACAAGGCGCCGTTCAGCGCCGAGCGATCTTGGGAGCTCCGGCGCATCGGCGCGCCGACGATCTCTCCCGATGGGGCCACGGCCGTCGCTTCGGTGACGAACTGGGACGTCCCCGCGGACAAAGCTCTGTCCGATTTGTGGCTGTGGAGCACCAGCAGCGGTGAGGCCAAGCGCCTGACGTCGCACAGCTCGAGCGAAGGCTCGCCGGTGTTCTCGCCCGATGGTTCTGCGATCGCATTCGTTGCGCAGCGCGACGACGACAAGGCGCCGCAGCTCTACGTGCTCCCGCTCGCCGGCGGAGAGGCGCGGCGCGTCACGAACGTGCCGACCGGCGTGGCGCAGCCCAAGTGGTTCCCCGATGGAACCAGGCTCGCGTTCCTCTCGCGCGTGTGGGCGGATCTGAGCGATTTCGAGGCGCAGGGCAAGCGCCTCAAGGAACGCGAGGAGTCCAAGAGCAAGGCGCAAGTGTGGGATGGAGCTCCTGTCGCGGCGTGGGACACGCTGGTCGATGATCGCCAGCTCCACTTGTTCTCCGTCGCGCTCGAAGGCGGCGAGCCGCAGGCCATCACGCTCGGCACTGGGCTGGAGCTCTCGCGCCGCGCCGTGCCGCTCGAAGGATCGCAGTACGCCATCGCGCCCGACGGCCGCGAAGTGGCCTTCAGCGCTGACTCCAATCCGGCTGCGAACACGACCAACATGGACGTGTTCACGCTCGCGCTCGGCTCGAAGAGCGCGAAGAACCTGACCGCGGCGAACCCCGCGTCCGACGGAGCGATGCAGTACAGCCCCGACGGCAAATGGCTCGCCTACACGCGCCAGTCGATCGTCGGGTTCTACGCCGACACGGCGAAACTGATGCTGATCGAGCGCGCGAGCGGCGAGTCGCGCGCGGTCGCCGCCGACTGGGACCGCAGCGCCGACAACCTCGTGTGGGCGCCCGATTCGAAGCGCTTGTTCGGCGCGATCGACGACGCGGGGACGGTGCGCGTGTGGGAGCTTGCGCTCGACGGTGCGCCGCGCGCGGTGACGGCGGAGTCGAGTTTCAGCGCCTTGGCGCTCTCGAACACGCCGGTCCCGGTCGCGGTGGCGCTGCGCCAGAGCTTCCTCGAGCCGCCGACGCTGGTGCGGCTCGACCTGGCGAGCGGCGCAGCCACGAAGCTCTCGACACTGAACGACGAGTTGCTCGCCAAGACCGAGCTGGGCACGTTCGAGAGCGTCACCTACGCCGGTGCGAACGGCGATCCGATCCAGATGTGGGTGAACTATCCGCCCAACTTCGATCGCTCGAAGAAGCACCCGCTGTTCCTGTTGATCCATGGCGGTCCGCACAACGCCATCACCAACGGCATGCAGTTCCGCTGGAACGCGCAGGTGTTCGGTTCGTGGGGCTGCGTGACCGGCTGGCCGAACTTCCACGGCTCGAGCGGCTTCGGCCAGGCCTTCACCGACTCGATCAATCCGCAGCAGGACGCCCTGCCGTACGAAGACGTGATCCGCGCCGCCGAGTGGTTCGCGAAGCAACCGTGGATCGACTCCGAGCGCATGGCCGCGGGCGGCGGCAGCTACGGCGGTTACCTGACGAGCATCTTGCTCGGCCGGCAACATCCCTTCCGCGCGCTGGTCGCGCACGCGGCGGTCTACAACTGGTACACGCAGATGGGCGCCGACTACTCGAGCGAGGTGCGCCGCTTCGGCCCGTACTGGACCGAAGAGCAGCGCAAGGTCTTCGAGGCCGGCTCGCCGCACTTCGGCGCGGCGAACTTCGCGACACCGACACTCGTGCTGCACGGCCAGAAAGACCTGCGCGTGCCGGTGAACCACGGCTTCGAGCTGTACCACGCGCTGCTCCAAAAGGGCGTGCCGACGCGCCTGGTCTACTTCCCCGACGAGAACCACTGGGTGCTCAAGGCCCAGAACTCACTTGTGTGGTACCGCGAAGTGAAGCGCTGGCTCGAAGAGCACGCGTTCGCGCCGAAGTAGGCGCGCGCGGACGATGGCTACGGGGTGTTGCGACGGCGCTTGCCACGCGGGCGAGCAGCGACGTGCAACGGCCCGTCGATCCGCGCCGTGCGCAGTTGCTCACGCGCCGCGAGCGCAAGAACGACCGCGCGGACCTGCTGGAACGCCCGCTGCGACGCACTCGAGCAGGCCCGACGAGCCCACGACATGACCACACGCCGCCGATTCCTTCACGCATCTGCACTCGCCACCGGTGCGTTGGCGCTCGGTTCGACGCCGCTCGCCGCGCTCACGGGGCGCAGGCCCGGTCAAGCGGCCGCTCCCGGCGCCGCGGCGCGCAAGCTGAAGCTGCTGATCCTCGGTGGCACCGGGTTCATCGGACCGTGGCAGGTGCGCTACGCGCTCGCGCGCGGGCACGAAGTCACGATCTTCAACCGCGGGCGGAGCGCGAAAGGGATGTTCGAGGGCGTCGAGGAACTCCTCGGCGATCGCGCGACGGGACAGCTCGATGCGCTGAAGGGGCGCAAGTGGGACGCCGTGATCGACAACTCCGCTTCGCGCGCCGACGCGCCGAAGTGGGTTCGCGACGCAGCGCTGCTGCTGAAGGAGCAGGTCGAGCAGTACTTGTTCATCTCGACGCGCTCTGTTTTCCGCGATCTGAGCCGCGTGCCCGGCACGGTCGACGCGCCGCTCTACACCCCCGAGACGACGCCGGATTGGACGCCGGACAAGCCGTATCCGTACGGCCTCGCCAAGGCGCTGGCGGAGGCCGAGGCGCGCGCAGTGTTCGGCGAGCGCACGACGATCGTGAGACCGGGCCTGATCGTGGGCCCGGGCGATGACACCGACCGCTTCACGTACTGGCCGGTGCGCATCGAACGCGGCGGCGAAGTGCTCGCGCCCGGGGATCCGCAGCTGGACCGAGTGCAGCTCATCGACGTGCGCGACTTGTGCGAGTGGAGCGTGCGGCTGTGCGAGACGCGCACGTTCGGCGTCTTCATGGCCATCGGTCCGGAGCGCGGGCGTTCGATGGCGGAGCTCTTGTATGGAATCGCCGCGAGCACGAGCGCGCCGCTCACCTGGACCTGGATCCCGCGCGAATTCCTGGAGGAGCACAAGCTGCGTCCGTACCAGGAGCTTCCTGTGTGGCGGCCGCCGACGCCGGGCTTCGAGGGCTTCGCGCGTTTCGATCTGTCGCGTGAAGTCGCGGCCGGGCTCACGTTCCGCACGCTGGCCGACACGACGAGCGCGACGCTCGAGTTCCACCACGCGCGCCCGATCGAGCAACAGAAGTTGCGCGCGGGCATCAGCGCCGAGCGGGAAGCTGAGGTGCTGCGCGCGTGGCACGCACGGGCCCGCTGATTCCGTACGTCAGCCCGACGAACGCGCTGAAGGTCCTCCGGTGGCCCTGATCCGCGCGATCGAGAACGCGGGCAGGCATCGAGGACAGATTCTGCGCGGGCATGCGTGCTCCGCGCGCTCGGCGCCGGCGCACCGCGATATGCTCGCGCCCCCTTCACGCGGCCACGCTCGTGGCGTGTTCGGCCGCTCATTTCCTCTTGCCCCAGGATCGACCGTGTCCATGCTGCTGACGCTTCGACGCACCGGTGTTCCGGCGCTCTCCGCCCTCCTGCTTCCGTTCGTCGCCGCGCCGCTTTCCGCGCAGGCGAACAATGTCCTCACGCCGCACAAGGTCGCCGAGCTGCGCAACGTGACCGCCGCGGAGATCTCGCCCGACGGCGCGCGCGTCGTGTACACGCTGGCCGTGCCGCGCAAGCCCGGTGTCGACGACGACGGCGGCGCGTGGACCGAACTGCATGTCTACGAGCGCGAGAGCGGCGCGACGCGGCCGTTCGTCACCGGCAAGCAGAACGCGTCCGCCGCGACCTGGACTCCCGATGGACGCGCGATCGCGTTCCTGTCCAAGCGCAACGACGACAAGAACACGTGCCTGTACACGATCGCGATCGACGGCGGCGAAGCGCGGCGCTCGGCGAGCTCGAGCGAGTCGATCGCGAGCTTCGATCTGCACCGCGACGGCGCGCGCGTGGCGTTGGTCGGCCTCGAGCCGCTGCCCGAAGCGAAGAAGAAGGCGCAGGACAAGGGCTTCCGCCAGGAGGTCTACGAAGAGGACATGCGCTTTGCGCGACTGTGGGTGGGCGCGCTGAACGACGAAGCGAACAAGCCCGCCAAGCTCGAGCTTGCCGGGCACGTGTACAAGGCGCTGTGGAGTCCTGTCGACGACCGGCTGGCGGTCTCGATCGCGCCGACGCCGACCGTCGACGACAGCTACATGCGCACGCGCATCCAGATCGTCGACCTGTCCGGCAAGGTGCTGGCGAAGATCGACAACCCCGGAAAGCTCGGCGATTTCGCCTGGAGCCCGGACGGCAAGCAGCTCGCCCTGATCTCGGCCGGCGACATCCACGATCCGACCGCGGGGCGACTGATGCTGGCGCCGGCGAGCGGCGGCGCGCCGGTCGAACTGCGCCCGGGCCTCGAGGGCGATGTGGTGGCGTTCGAGTGGCAGAGCGCCGAGTCGCTGCTCACGGTGCACGCCTACGGCGTGTGGACCGCGTTCGAGAAGCTGAGCCTGAACGGCGAGGCCAAGACGCTGGTGGCGACCGGCGGCCCGGTGCTCGGCGGCGTGTCGCTGTCGAACGACGGGCTGCACGGGGCGTTCACGGCCAGCACGCCCACGCATGCCTCCGAGCTGTTCACGATGAGCCACGGCGACGCGGCGCCCAAGCGCTGCACCGACTCGAATCCGTGGCTCGCGAACACGCGCCTGGCGCCGCAGGAAGTGGTCAAGTTCAAGGCGCGCGACGGGCTCGAAATCGAAGGCCTGCTCGTGCGACCGCTCGACGAGCGCAAGGGCCAGCGCTACCCGCTGATCCTGTACGTGCACGGCGGGCCCGAGTCGCACCACTCGAACAACTGGCTCACCAACTACGGCGATCCGGCGCAGACCGCAGCGGCGCGCGGCTTCGCGGTGATGCACACCAACTACCGCGGCTCGACCGGTCGCGGCATGGCCTTCGCCAAGTCCAGCCAGGGCGACGCGGGCGGCAAGGAGTTCGACGATCTGATCGACGCGATCGACCACCTCGTGTCGATCGGCCTGGTCGACAAGGACAAGGTCGCGGTCACGGGCGGCAGCTACGGCGGTTATGCGACGGCCTGGCTGAGCACGCGCTACTCCGAGCGCATCGCCGCGGGCGTCATGTTCGTCGGCATCAGCGACAAGATCTCGAAGGTCGGCACCACCGACATCCCCGACGAGGAGTTCTACGTCCACGCCCGCAAGCGCGTGTGGGACGACTGGCAGCACACGCTCGAGCGCAGCCCAATCTACCACGCGGGCAACTGCAAGACTCCGCTGCTGATCCTGCACGGCAAGGAGGACCCGCGCGTGAATCCGGGCCAGTCCTACGAGATGTACCGCCACCTCAAGGTGCGCAAGCAAGCTCCCGTGCGCCTGGTGCTCTACCCCGGCGAAGGCCACGGCAATCGCAAGGCCGCCGCGCGTCTGGACTACAACCTGCGCATGCTGCAGTGGATCGAGCACTACGTCACCGGCCCCAAGGGTGAACCGCCGCCGATGGAGCTCGACTACGCCGAGCCCAAGGCGAGCGGGGCTTGAGCACGAACCCTTCCCCGCGCTGACTTCTCAGGGACGACGCGCTCGCGAGCCATTCCGCGAGCGCGTTGCCGTTTCTCCGACTGTGTCGCGCCGCAGATTCACGCGCGCCGCGTCACAGCTCTCGCTTCTCGTCCCGCGCGCGAGTGCGAGGATCGACCCGACGCAAGAGGCCAGCCGCTCGCAGCAGCTGGCCCCATGAATCCCGCGCGTTCGACGTCCACCGCGGCGGGTGGACGCGTCCGCGTTCAGGGCTGCACGAAGAACTCGAGCCCGTTGGAGAGGTTGGTCGAGCGCGGCGCCGGCGGATCGCGGAACCAGCACTGCGCATTGATCATCATGCCGAACACGTAGGGCTGGCCGACGGCGCCGGGGTTGGCGGCGGCGAAGGCGTTCCAGTCGAGGGTCGCGACGCCGTTGCAGCTCCCGATCGTGCCGCCCGTGGTCAGGGTCGGAGTGCGCTGGATCGGCGCGCGCACGCAGAAGTAGCTGGTGCTGCCGGAGGCCCAGGGCAGCGACTGGCGCCCCATGACGCCGTAGAAGAACGTCGCGGAGCGCTGCGCGTCGATCGGCACGGCCGTGATGACGAAGCCGCTCGAGGCGCTCGCGCTCGGCGTGCCGGTGTGCGTGAGCTGCGGGCTGCAGCCCTGGGTCGACACGCCGGCGGTGCAGTAGTTCACCGGCGGTCCCGGCGGGCGGTAGGGGTTGATGTAGTAGGGCGAGATGCCCACCACGATGTTGACGATGTTGGCCGTGGCGGGGTCGTACACGTGCACGCCGCTCGAGGAGGTGTAGAGCAAGCGGCCGTCGGTCATGCGCGCGACCCCGCGCGCGGCGGCTGCGATCGAGTAGTAGGCCGTCTGCACGCCGCTCGAGTCGTAGGTGAACAGCCCGGTCGGCGCCGACTGGCCCGCGGCCAGCACCTCGCCGTTGGCGCCGAGCGAGATCTGGCTGGGGAAGTCGATCCCCGCTACGCCGTCGGAGTTGTGGAACACGCCCAGGAACGTTCCCGAGAGGCTGTAGCGCTCCAGATCGTCGAGCGCGGTGTTCGAGACCAGCAACTCGCCGTTGCGCGCCGTCACGTCGAACAGGTCGGCAGTGGCGAAGCTCGAAACCTGCGTGCCGCTCAGGTCGTAGACCAGGATGCGCTTGCCCGGCGCCCCGTTGGCCGTGCCGTTGTTGACGACGTAGACCTTGCCGTTCTCGAAGGCGATGCCGCGGACGTTGTCGAGGCCGGTGTTGATGGTGCTGATCCAGTTGCCAAAGATGTCGAAGCGCACCAGCTCGTCGCTCACCTGGTCGGCCACCCAGATTTCGCCGTTGACCTGCAGCGCTTCGATCGGGAGCTGGAGGTCGTACGAACCGGTGGTGTCCGGCGGGATGAAGAGCGGGTCCACCACGGTCGCGGTGGCCGCGTCGACGAGCATCACCGCCGCGTTGGTCGTGTCCGTGACGAGGTAGAGCTGTTGTTGGGCCAGGGCCGAGCGCGCCGGCGTCGACAACGCACAGGTGGCGAAGGCGAGGACTGCGACGGCTACCAGTCCGTGCTGCGAAGTGCTCGTGCGGGGCATCTGAGTGACGTTGGGTGGAGGGGCGGTAGCGAGGGGGCTCGGGAGCGCGGCGCGGGTCGGCGCGCGTTCGGTCGGGTGCGGCGGCGACGGGCCCTGCGCCCGGGCGGGCGCGGGTCTGCCGATCCGCGAGCCCGCAATGCGACTACCCAAGACTAGCCCAAGGTCACGGCGGGAGGTGGCGCCAGGCGCCGCGCGGCGGCCTCGAACAGGTAGGGCGCCGTCGAGCGGGTGCTGGCGCCCACCCGGTCGGATCGGGCATAACCCTGCCCGATGCCGTCCGGCCCCAGCGCTCCCAAGTTCCCGCCGGGGCTGGCTTTGCTGCTCGCGATCGCCGCCGTCTCCACCGGCGCCGTGTTCGTCCGCCTGGCCGCCGCGCCGCCCCTGGTGGTGGCCTTCTGGCGCTGCGCCCTGGCGACGGCCGTGCTGCTCGCCTTTTTCGGCCGCCGCTGCCGGGCCGAGTGGTCCACGCTCTCGCGCCCGCAGGTGCGCCTCCTGGTCGCGACGGGGCTCGCGCTCGCGCTGCACTTCGCCGCCTGGATCTCGTCGCTTTCCTACACCTCGGTGGCCTCGAGCATCGTGCTGGTCAACACCACGCCGTTGTGGGTGGCGCTCGCGTCGCCCTTCGTGACCGCCGACCGGGTGCGGCCTCTGACCTGGATCGCGCTGGTGGTCGCCATGGCGGGCTGCGCGGTGATCGGAGCGGGCGATTTCGAGCTCAGCGGCCGCGCCTTGCTGGGGGATGCGCTGGCGCTGGGCGGCGCGATGCTGTCCGCGGTCTACATGCTCGCCGGTCGCCGACTGCGTCAGCAGCTCTCGCTGGGGCCATACGTGATCGCGTGCTACGGCGTCGCAGCGCTGTTCCTGCTCGTGTTCGCGCTGGCCGCGGGGCAGCCGGTGTTCGCGCTCAGCGCGCCGACCTTCGGCTGGCTGGTGTGCCTCGCGCTCGTGCCGCAGGTCATCGGCCACTCCAGCTACAACTACGCGCTGGGGTACGTGAGCGCTGCGCTCACTAGCATCGCGACGCTCGGTGAATCGGTCGGCGCGACGCTGCTCGCCTGGTGGTTCCTGGGCGAGCGCCCGCCGGATCAGACCCTGCTCGGCGGCGCGGCGGTGATCGTCGGCATGCTGATCGCGATGCGCAGCGAGCGCTCTTAGAGCACCTAACGAAATGCCCCGCGGCGCCCAGCCGCGCTGTCATCCGCCCGGGCGGCGCCGCCGCGACTCCAAGGGTTGCGACGCGAACCCGTGTCGCCGCGTCGACACCACCCGGACGGCGCCATCGCGGCCGTGCATCCACGGTTCATTCCGTTAGGCGCTCTGACTCGATTTTTCTCGCTCGGCGGCAACCGTGGGCCGCTTGCTCCAGTCTGCGAGGTGTGAGCAGGTCGTTCGTGGGATGTGTCGTGGCGCTGCTGTGGGCGTCGTCGTCCGACGTGGCGAGCGCGTGGCGAGCACCGCCGCTCGCGACAGTGCTGGCGGCGCAACGCGGCGGCAAAGTCGCGGACCCCGCGCCAGCGACGTTCGAAGCGCTCGAGAAACAGCTGCGCGAGGCCGAGCCGGCGCGCAGGCGCGCCGCGGTGCGAGGGCTGGTGCGCGTGGGCAAGCCCGAAGCGTGGCGCCTGGTGATGGACTCGCTCGCGGACACCGACTCGGGCGTCGCGGACGAGGCGCAACTCGCCCTCGCGGCCCTGATGGACCCCAAGCTGCGCAAGGAGTTGCTCGGGCGCTCGGGTCTGGGCGCCAAGGACGATCTCGTCGCGCAGCGCGTCGCGGAACTGCTCGGCCGCTCGAAGCAGGCGCTCGCCGGCGATGAGCTCGCGCGTCTGCTCGGCGAACATCGCGGTGCGCTTGCGCGGCCCCTGTGCTGGTCGGTCGAGCGGCTGGCGCGCGACGGGCGCATCGCGGGCGCGACCGAGCGGCTCGGCGCGGCGTTGCTGCGTTCAGCGGGCTCGAGCACGGATCGCGAGGCCTCGTGCGCCGCGCTCGTCGCGCTCGCGCAGCTGAAGGACTCCCACGCCGAGCGACTCGCGCTGGATGCGCTGCGCGCGTCGTGGCCCGAGCGGCGCGTGGCGGGGCTGGTCGCGCTCGAGCGGCTCGGTTCGGCGCAAGCGCTCGCCACGGCGATCAAGCTGGCCGCCGACGAGGACCCGCGCGTGCGGCTGGCGGCGCTCGACACGCTCGACGCGCTCGGCTCGCGCGCCTCGATGGCGGCGCTGGTCGCGCGCCTGGGCTTGGAGCAGCGCCTGCGGCTGCGCTGGCGCATCGTGGACCTCCTGCAGAGCGCCTCGGGCCTCAAGCACCGGCTCGACGCGCGCCCGTGGAAGCTGTGGATCGAGACCATCCCACCTGACGGCGTGCTGCGCCGTCCGGTACCGAACAAGGGCGCCGGCGATCCCAACGTGTCGCGCACCGCGTTCACCGCTCTGCCGCTGATCTCCGATCGCGTCTGCTACCTGTTCGACTTCTCGGGCTCGATGTGGACCCCGCTGGGCGACGGACGCATCCCCAAGGACATCGTCAGCGACAAGCTGCGCGCGGCCCTCGAAGGCCTTCCGCCCGAAACCGAGTTCAACCTGATCCCGTTCACGAACGAGCCCATTCCGTGGAGCGACAAGGCCCAGCCCGCCACTCCCAAGAACTTGCGCGCGGCGCTCGAGTTCTTCCTGGCCTGCCGCGAGCGCGGGCGCGGCAACTTTCTCGACGCGGCGCTGCTCGCGGCGAGCGATCCGCGCATCGACACGATCTGCGTGCTCACCGACGGCGTGCCCACAGGCGGCACGCACTCCGACATGGACCTGATCACGCCGATCCTGGTCGAGCACACGCGCTTTCGCCGCGTGGTGGTGGACTCGATCCTGGTCGACGCGCCGCCAGGGGCCGCGCGCCGCTGGGCCGAGCTCTCGCGCCTGACCGGAGGCCGCTCGATCGAGGTCGAGCTCAAGCCCGCGGCGGAGGGCGCGAAGTGAGTTCTCGCGCTGGTGGCAACAGCGGACTCGACCCCGCGCGCCGGCGCTCGCGCTACTCTCGTCCGCGGCGGCGCGGCAAGGAGCGCCGCGGAGAGACGGACTGTAGAGAGAGTGACTGTGGACTCGACACCCTCGGACCCCTCGAGCCGCACCTCGCACAGCGAAGCCCGAGCCCGCCGCAGGCGCTCGTGGCTGTGGGGCGCGATCGTGCCGCTGCTCGTCGGCGTACTGCACGGCCTCCTGGCGCGACTGGCCTTCGGCGCGCCGTCGCTGCAAGGCGTGTTCGCCGTGATGACGGTGAGCTTCATCTTCGTTGTGCCGCTCACCCTGGGGTTCTTGACCGTGTGGGTCGCGGAGTTCGACGGGCCGGTGCACTGGCGCCGGCGACTGTTGCTCGAGATCGGTTCGGCGTTGATCGCGCTCGCCGCCGCCCTCGCGCTCGCGTGGGAAGGGATGATCTGCGTGCTGCTGTGGTTGCCGATGTACGTGGTGCTGGCGGTGATGGGCGGCGGGGTGGCGGCGCTCCTCGCGCGCTGGCGCACGTCGGCCACGGCTCGGAACGCGACCCTGAGCGGGGTGGTGCTCGCTCCGTACCTGCTGGCGCCGCTCGAGCTGCGGATCCCGCGCCCCGACGACGTGCGCGTCGTCGAGAACAGCATCGTGATCCGCGCGCCGCTCGAGACGGTCTGGGCCAACATCGAACGCGTTCCCGCCTTCCGCGAGGAGGAGCACCACTTCGCGCTCAGCCACCTGATCGGCTTCCCGCGGCCGGTCGAGGCCACGCTGAGCCACGAGGGCGTGGGCGGGGTCCGCCACGCGACCTTCGAGGGCGGCGTGCTGTTCATCGAGACCATCACGCACTGGGAGAAGCACAAGCGCCTGACCTTCTCGATCCACGCGGACGCGACCACGATCCCGCCCGCGACGCTCGACGAGCACGTCACGGTCGGCGGCCCGTACTTCGACGTGCTCGAGGGCGAGTACGAGCTTCACCCGCAGCCCGACGGCTCGGTGCGGCTCGAGCTGCGCTCGCGCCACCGCGTCTCGACGCACTTCAACGCCTACGCGACGCTGTGGACCGACTGGATCATGTCGGACGTGCAGAGCTACATCCTCGAGATCGTTCGCCGCCGCTGCGAAGCCGCGAGCTGAGCGAGCTGAGCGCGCCGCGCCGTGTGAGGGTCTGGCGACAGTTGCGGAGTTGTTTCGCGCTCGCACTGACGCGAGCATGCCTGCCGCTCGCGCGGGGCGACTCCACCTCCGGCGCGTGCGAACGGCTCCATGCGCACCCGCCTCGCCCTCGTCCTGCTCGCTTCGCTCCCAGCTTGCCGCACCGCCTCGCCCGAGATCCGCGGCGCGCCCGGCGACACGCGCGCGGAGGGACGCTCGAACGTCGTCGCAGCGGCCTCGCTGCAAGTCTCCGTTCCCGGCGAGACGGTCGGCGTCGAGGACTACACCGGCCGCGTCGGCTTCGAGCACTACCTGCGGCGCGGGCTCGCGCTGGGCGGCGAGCTGGGGCTGCGCGCGATCGACGGCGTGGCCTCGGACGGCGGCGACTACGAGACCAAGGGCCTCAGCGGGGGAGTGAACCTGCGCTGGCACCCGCTCGCGACGCGCGGCTGGAGCCCGTTCGTCGAGTTCGGCGTGGGCCTGCTCGCGACCACCGACGAGTTCCCCGAGGGCGGCACGAACCTCAACGGCATCCGCCACACCGGCGTGGGCGTCGAGTTCGACCTGAGCGAGCACCTGCGGCTGGTCGCCGGCCTGCGCCAGCAACACGTCTCCAACGGCAAGGGCCAAGTGGCGGACAACCCCGCTTGGGAGAGCCAGGGCGCCTACGTGGCCCTCGCCTTCGACGTGACTCCGCGCGGCGCGCGTCAGCTCGACCTGCGCGCCATGACCGCCCCCGCGGCGCAGACCTGGTCGGCGCGGCTCGAGGCGCGCGGCGGCGAGTACGGCAGCGACGACACCGGCGGCGGCGCGGTCCTGGCGCTCGACGGACGCGTCTATCGCGACCTGTACGTGCAAGTGCGCGGCTCGCTCGACTCGACCGACGGCGAGACGCTGCGCGAGTTCGGCGCCGCGCTCTACGTGCGCGGGGTGCGTGGCCGCGCGGGTCTGGCCGTCGACCGCCAGGAACTCGACGTCTTCGCCGACGACGAGTTCTCGCTGTTCGGCGAGTGGCTCGCCAACGACATCACCACCGTGAGCAGCGTGCTCGGCCACGAGCGCCGCAACCACGCCGACGACCGCTACTTCGCGGGCCTGACGCTGCGCCTGTACGCGCTCGACAACCTCGCCATCGACTCCGGGATGGTCGCTCGCGCGACGTCCGACGAGCTGCGCGCCGACGCGTTCAACGTCCCGCTGGGCCTGGAGTTCGCGCCCGCGCCGCGCGCGCTCCCGGGCGTCTCGCTGTTCGCGCAGAAGGATCTCGACGACGGCGCGAACTTTGTCGGCCTGCGCTGGGTCCTCACGCCGGCCGCGAGCACGCCGCTGACGCTGCGCGAGCGCGATTTCTCCTCCGGTCCGCTGCGCCTGCGCCCCTGACGCCCCGGCGTCGCAGTCGCCTCGCCTCCAACCCTCACCCGAGAGCTCGCATGTACTACTACGGCCTCAAGTCCGAGAAGATCAGCAAGTCCCAACGCGCGCGCATCGTCGCGGGCCTGCAGCGCCTGCGCGCGCAGCTCGACGAAGAGCTCCCCGCGCGCTCGCTCGAGTCGAGCTTCCTGATCGCGACCTGGAACCTGCGCGAGTTCGGCGGCAAGAAGTACGGCGGCCGCCTGACCGACTCGATGTACTTCATCGCGGAAGTGATCAGCCGCTTCGATCTGGTCGCGGTGCAGGAGGTGCGCTCCGACCTGCGCGCGCTGCGCGATCTCGTGCGCCTGCTCGGCAAGTGGTGGGACTTCCTCGTCACCGACGTGACCTACGGCGCCTCGGGCAACGGCGAGCGCATGGCGTTCCTGTTCGACAAGCGCACGGTGCGCTTCGACAACATGGCGGGCGAAGTCGTGCTGCCCGGCTCGCCGGATGCGCCGCCGCTGCAGCTCGCGCGCACGCCGTTTGTGTGCTCGTTCCGCTCGAGCTGGTCCCGTTTCGACATCTGCTCCGCGCACATGTACTGGGGCACGTCGAGCGCGAACGACCCGCGCCGACTGGCGGAGATCTCCGCGCTCGCCAAGTTGCTCGCCAAGGAGGTCGCCGGCGAGGTGGGCGATCCGCAGGGCCGCAACATCGTGCTGCTCGGCGACTTCAACATCTTCAACCGCAAGTCGGACAAGACCATGAAGGCGCTCGACGACGCGGGCTTCCAGATGCCGCCCAAGCTGCGCGCGACCAAGACCAACGCGCTGGGCGACAAGGAGTACGACCAGATCGCGTACCTGGCGCGCGACAAGCGCTTCGAGATGCGCGACAAGGGCGGCGTGTTCGACATCTACAAGTCGGTCTTCCGCTCCTCCGACGCCGCCGCCTACGCGGACGAACGCAACGGCAAGGGCACGTCCTTCGCCGACTGGCGCAGCTACCAGATCTCCGACCACCTGCCGCTGTGGGTCGAGCTGCGCAGCGACTTCAGCGCCGAGTACCTCGACGACCTCGCCAAGTCCTGACGCGAGCCGCCGCGCGCCGCGCGCGCGTCAATCGACTGTCCACTCTAGCGGCGTGATGCGGCCGAACTCGAGCGTCACGCGCGGCCCTTCGATCCAGGTCTCGTCGCCGAGCCACTGCAGCCACAGCTCGTAGCTCCCCGGCCACTCGCTCAGCTCGAACTCGCCGGTGTCGCTGGCGACGACGCGCGCGAGCTCTCTCCGATACCCGAAGCTGTTGCCGCGGACGAGCACGATCTGCGGCGGGCGTCGGCGCGCCACGCGGTTCCAGACAACCCGTCCTTGCAAGCGCGCCGGAGGGTGGAGCACGAGCGACACCTCGCCCGCGCGCGCTGCTTTCGCTGCGTTCTCGAGCTGCAACTCGGCCTGCCCTTTGGTCGCGTCTCGAATGCGCAGCACTCCGGGCATGCTGGGGGCCGCCTCGAATTCGAAGCGCCCCTCGAGGTCAGCCTTCGCCTCGCGCGCCGAGAGTTCAGCCGGCCCGTCGAACTCGAGTCGTACGAGGGCCAGCGGCACGGCTTCACCGGCCGCATTGCGCACCACGCCGGAGAGCACGGGCTCGCGCGAGAACTCGATCGCGCCCAGATCCAGCACGCCGCCGGGCGCAGGGAAGTGTCTCTCGACGACGACGCCCGCGCCTTCTCGCGGGGAGGCCGAACGATCCGACGGCTGCAGGTGCAAGAGCAGGCGCCCGCGCCTGGGCTCGAACGGAACGGAGAACTCTCCGTGGGGTCCGAGAGTGACCGTCAACTCCGACGAGTCCTCTTCCGTGCTCGCGCTGACTTTGAGCTCGGGGGCCGCGCTCGCGCTCACGCACCGCCCGACGAGCGTGCACAGCTCGGGCAGGACGAGGTCGACTTCACCCGCACCCGCTCGAACGGGCGCGAGCACGTTCGAACCGAAAGCGAGGAAGGTCCGCACAACCGGATCTCTGTAGCGATTCACGCGCGGCGTCAGCTCCACTGCGGGCGCGTGGCGCAGCAGGAAGCACCCGTGTTCGTCGATCTCCGCTCGCATCGAGACGAGTGCGCCCGAGACGTCGTCGGCGAACGAGAACTCCAGCCGCTCGTTGCGTGCGGGCTCGCCGTTCGCCGTCAGGAGCCGTCCGCGCAGCTCGACACCCGTTCGCAGCGCGACGTCCACGCGCGTGGTCTCGCCCTGGCGCACAACTGCTTGCGCCGCGGCGCTCGTGTGGTCGCGGTGGCGCACCTCGACGGTCCACGGAAGCGGACTGATCGACGGGAACACGGCCGCGCCGGCGGCGTCGGTGCTCTCGAGCACCATCCACCTCGCGAGGTGGCGCGGCACGCCGTCGGCGATGCTTGCGGCAGTTGCATTCACACTGGCGCCGTCGATCGGTCGTCCAGCCTCGTCTCGCACGCGCACGACCAACGTCGAGAGGTTGTCGCCGACGCCCAGTTCGACGAAGCGCTCGCGCTCACCCGCGCGAAACTCAATCGCCACACTGCGCGCCAGGTCGTGCTCGCTGTACTGGGCGCGCAGGAGGTAGGCAGCGCTGGTGTCGAGGCCGTCGATCTCGAACGACCCGTCCGTCCCCACGGGGCCCGACACCCGGACGGACTCGCGGCCGTGATAGGTCTCGCAGACGACCTCGGTGGTCCCAACGTGCCACGGCCGCAGGCCGCGCACGATCCCGTGGATGCGGCCGAGCTGCGCGTCGACCGCGCGAGCCTGAGGGACGACTTCCACCGCGCCTTCCGTCGCATCGACAGCTCTGCGCGCGCTCGGCTGAAGCAGTTCGCGCGCAGCCTCTCGGTGCGCCCCTGTTCTCGGAGCGTCCTGCGACCGCGCTGCCGCTGTCTCTGACGGCTCGCGCGAGATCCAGGCGTCGCTGACGACCATGAGCACGAGCACGACGCCGACAGCCAGCGCCGCCGCGATCCAACGCCTGGCGAGCATGCCGGCAACGCTAGTTCGTCGGTCCGCGCGCGTCACGGCCGCGCTCGTTCCTCGCACGCCGCTCGAAGCGCGCTCGACGCGCCGAGTGCGTCTTCACGATTCATGAGTGAGCACTCCGACCACCTGCCGCTGTGGGTCGAGCTGCGCAGCGACTTCAGCGCCGAGTACCTCGACGACCTCGCCAAGTCCTGACGCGAGCCGCCGCGCGCCGCGCGCGAGTCAATCGACCGTCCACTCGAGCGGCGTGACGCGGCCGAACTCGAGCGTCACGCGCGGCCCTTCGATCCACGTATCGTCGCCGAGCCACTGAAGCCACAGCTCGTAGCTCCCCGGCCACGCCGTCAGCTCGAAGTCGCCGGAGTCGCGGACGACGACGCGCAGCACTTCCGAGCGACGTCCGTCCTCTCGTGGGTCGATCAGCGCGATCTGTGGGGGCCCGCGGTGCGCGGCGAGGTTCCAAGCCACGCGCCCGGCCACGCGCGCCGGGGGATGGAGCAGGAGCGACACTTCGCCCGCGCGTGCGGACGCGGCTACGTTCTCGAGGCGCAACTCGGCCTGTCCTGCGGGCTCGTACCGAATCCTCAGCGCACCGGGGAGATTCGGCGCCGCCTTGAACTCGAAGCGCCCCTGCGAGTCACACCAGGCTTCGCGGCGCGCGAGACTGTGCGGCGGATCGAACTCGAGTTGGACCCGCAGATTCGCGGTGGAAGCTCCGCTCTCACTCCTGATCACGCCCGCAAGCACCGGTTCGCTTCCGAACGCCACGTCACCCAAGTCCAGCACGCCGCCAGGCGGGGGGAACACGGCCTCCACTACGCAGCCAGCGTGATCGCGCGGCCACTCGCCGCCTTGCGGCCGGAGCTCGAACCGCACGCGGCCAGTTCGGGGCTCGAGCGGGACCGCGAATCGACCGTCCGAATCCAGCGTGACCGTCGCTTGCGCGAACTCCGCTCGGAAGCGGACGCTGACATGCAGCTCCGCGGGTCGCGGCTCGCCGACGCAGCGGCCGACGAGCGTGCACAGCTCGGGCGCGATCAAGTCGACTTCGCCGCGCCCCGGGCGCACCGGCGGCAGCGCTTTCCATCCGAACGTCAGTCGCGGGAGCTTCGAGTTGCGACCCAACGATCTTTCGATCTGCGGAGTGAGCTCCGCATCGGGCGCGTGACGCACCACGAACCGCCCTGCGTCATCGACGCTGGCCAGCAGCCAAGTCGCCACTCCTGAAGAGCTGTCTGGATAGGTGAAGGCTACGCGCTCGCGTGCAGCGGGCGCGCCGCTGGTCGTGATCAGTCGCCCGCGCAGCTCAAGCCCCGCACGGAGCACGACCTCGAGCTCGCTCGCCTGGCCCTCACGCACGTCCGCCTGCGCAGTGACGTTCGTGTGCTCCCAGCTTCGAACTTCGACGTTCCACTTCGCGGGAGCGATGGGTGCGAACACGACTTCCCCCGCAGGATCGGTCGCTTCAGCGGTGACCCACTCGGAGAGGCAGCGCGGAGCGCTGTCGTCGAACTCGATCGCCTCGATGCGCACCGTGGCGCGGGCTACGGGCGCCCCCGCCTCGTCGCGGACGCGTACGACCAACCTCGTCGGGTGAGCGCCGACGATCAACTCGACGCGCTTCTCGAGCTCGCCCGCGCCGAACTCGATTTCCCCCGAGCGCGCCAACTCGCGCCCGTGCTTTCCGAGCTTCACGCGCAGCAGGAACAGGTCAGTTGTGTCGACGTTGGCGATCTCGAAGTCGCCCTCTGGGCCGACGGCCGCCTCGCGGACGAGGTGTCGGCCCGCGTGAAAGGACTCGCAAAGGACGACGGCCGGCTCGGGGCTCGGCGCCAGGCCGAGGACGACACCGACGAGCTTGCCCAGGGGAGCGGGCTTGCCGGGGTTTGCGAATTCGGACTCGTACTCGTCGTCGGTGCTCGTCGCGGCGTCCCGCCACTCGGACTCGACAGGCGCACGCGCGCCCTCTTCGTCCAGTCTGAGTTCGGGTGTGGCGCTCGGGACTTCGCGCGACGGACCACCGCGCACCGCTGCCCCGGACCCGGAGGTCGCGCGCGGGAGACACAACCACACGACGAGCGCGACACCCAGCACCGCCGTCGCGGCGATCCAACGCTTGGCGAGCATGCTCCCGGTCTACCGCCTCGGCCCTCGCGCGTCGAGTCACGGGGGCCTGCGTGTGCCTCTCTTCATGACAGACCGTGGTCGCACTCCTTGCACCTTGCGGCTCCTCGACAGGCGCCGCGAGCGTGTTCGCGATCGGCCCTACCAACGCCGGCGGCGCGCTCACCTCTTCGGCCCGCGGCAGCGCCGCGGACGCGCGCGCAGAGCCGCCTGGGCCTCCGCTGCATGGCGCGCACGCCTCGCGGCGAGCGCGACCGAGCCTTCGGACGCCTTGGCGGGACGGAAGCCGAGGTTGTCGTTCCGATCCGACGGGTGGTTGTCGTTGCGGTTCGAGCAACGCGCATCGTCGATGATGGTGTCGGCGTCGTTCCTGAAGCTGCCGCCGCGAATCACGCGGTTCGAGCTCGGCGGCTCTGCGCGCTTTTTGTCAGCCGAGCACCACGTGCGGCGGCTCGCGCGCGAACCACGAGCGCCGCAGCGCCGCCGTATCGCCCAGTGCGAGGTGCGCGCACACCGAGCGCACCGCGTCGGCGTACTGCTCGGCGTCGATGCTCCCGCGCTCGAACTGCTCCCGCGCTCGAACTGCTCCCGCGCTCGAACTGCTCCCGCGCTCGAACTGCTCCCGCGCTCGAACTGCTCCCGCGCTCGAACTGCTCCCGCGCTCGAACTGCTCCCG
>WYBT01000005.1 GCA_011525785.1 Planctomycetaceae bacterium | reverse complement strand
GCGCGTGTCCTACGACGCGATCCAGATCTACGGCGGCATGGGCTACAGCCGCGAGTATCCGGTGGAGCGCATGTGGCGCGACGCCAAGCTGTGCGTGATCGGCGAGGGCACGAGCGAAGTGCAGCGCTTGATCATCGCGCGCAACATCCTCAAGTAGTCGCCGAGCCGCTCGGCTCGACTCGCATTCGCCGCCCGTCCCGCCGCTCCGCCGGTGGGGCGGGCGGTGCGCGTTGGAACGCCCGAGCGCCCGCACTTGGCGCGCGCGTTCGAATTTCTGGCCCGCGGGATGCGTCCTTTCGCGGCGTCGACCGTCGAGGAGCCCAGCGCGGCGGGCCGCTGGGGCCGGTCGCGCGCCACTTGAACCCTTCAAAGGAGCGAATCGATGCGTACCTACCTTGCCCCCACGGTCGTGCTGTGTGTCGCCGGCGCCTGTGCTTCGCCGCAGATCCCCGCCGGCGCTGCTCAGCGCCCGAGCCAGGCCGCTGCGGCCTGTTGCGAGCCCGGCTGCTGCGACGGGGGCGACTGCTGCGCTGCGCCGGCCGCGAGCGCGACCGCGTGCTGCGCGCCCGCGCCGCGTCCGAGCGGCAGCTAGAGTCTGGCCCCGTGGCCCAACTCGAGCCCGAACTCCTCGCGCGCCTGCGGACGATGGTTCGCAGGCGCGTGCGTTCGTCGGCGGACGTCGACGACGTCGTGCAGGAAGTCGCGCTGCGTCTGGTTGCGAGCGGCGAACGCGCGCCGATCGCGTCGCCGCATGCGTGGCTTGCGGCCACAGCGCGGCGAGCGGTCGCGGACCATCACCGCTCGCGCGCGCGAGCGGGTCGCGAGCTGAGCGACGACGCGGCCGCACACGACTCGCGCGAGCACGCGCCGCCGGACGTTGCGCGCTGTCTCGCGCCGTTGATGAACCGACTCGAGGCCTCCGATCGAAGCCTTCTGGAGCGCGTCGACGTGCGCGGCGAGCGCCAGGTCGAGCTCGCACGCGAGCTGGGACTGTCGATCTCCAGTCTCAAGTCACGCGTGCAGCGCGCGCGCCTGCGACTGCGGCGCGCACTGCTCGAGCGCTGCGACGTCGAGCTCGATCGACGCGGTCAGCCGAGCGGCGACGCGCGCTGTCGTTCGAACGCCGGGACCGGCGGGGGCGACTGCAGCTCGTGCGGCTCGTGACGGGTTTCTACGCACGCGAACGGAGTCGCTAGACGTTCAATGAGTGCGATGTCGGCGCGAGCTACACTCGCCGCGTCACTCCGAACCCATCGAGTCCCACCATGCGCCAACTTCGAACGCTCCTGTCGTCCCTCGTCGCGCTGTGCGCCGCTGTCCTGCCCGCCATGGCCGAAGTGCAGACCAAGGTCATCGAGTACAAGCACGGCGAGGTCGTGCTGGAAGGGCTGCTCGCCTGGGACGACGCGCGCGCGAGCGAGAAGACGCCGCAGCCGGGCGTGATCGTGTGTCCGGAGTGGTGGGGCAACAACGAGTACTCGCGCGGGCGTGCGAAGCAGCTCGCGGAGCTGGGCTTCGTGGCGCTTTCGATCGACGTGTACGGCAAGGGCAAGCTCACGACCGACGCTGGGCAGGCCTCGCAGTGGGCGGGCGAGCTGTACGGATCGCCCGAGCTCATGCGCGGTCGCGCGCAGGCTGGACTCGCGCTGCTCGTGAGCCAACCCCAGGTCGACAAGAAGCGCCTGGCGGCGATCGGCTACTGCATGGGCGGCACGGTCGCGCTCGAGCTCGCGCGCACGGGCGCAGATCTCGACGCGGTCGTGGCCTTCCACGCCGGCAAGCTCACCGCGCTGGGCGACGCGGGCGACAACGCGCGCATCAAGGGCGCGGTGCTCGCCTGTCACGGCCAGGACGACACCTTCGTGAGCACCGAAGAGCTGCGCAACTTCCACGACCAGATGACGGCGGCGAAGTTGTATTACCAGTTCGTCTCCTACCCCGGTGCGGTGCACGCCTTCACCAATCCCAACGCGGGCAAGTTCGGTGTGCCGGGCGTCGACTACCACGAGGCCGCCGACCGCCGCAGTTGGGCGCACATGCAGGCCTGGTTCGCGGACGCGTTCGCGGGCGGCGCCGGACGCTGAGCGGCGCGGGACCGCGACGCGCATGAACGTCCTGGTGCTCAACGCTGGATCGGCGACGCTGAAGTTCCAGCTCATCGCCACCGATCGCGCGGCGATCGAGCGCGAGAGCGACCTCAAGCTCGCGCGCGGCGTGATCGAGCGCATCGGCGGGCACGCGCTGATCCACTTCCAGCGCGAGGGCGGCCCGCGCGTGTTCCGCGAAAAGACGCTGCGCGACCACCGCGCGGCGCTGGACGAGTTCCTCGCGTGGGTGGTCTCCGACGAGTCGGGCGTCGCGGCCGTGCGCTCGCTCGCCGACATCCACGCGGTCGGTCATCGCGTCGTGCACGGCGGCCAGCGCTTCCGCGAGTCGGTGCGCATCGACGCGGAGGTGATCGCCGCGATCGAGGACATGGTCGAACTCGCGCCGCTCCACAACCCCGGCAACTTGAAGGGCATTCGCGCGGCCACCGAGCTGCTGGGTCCGGGCGCGCCGCAGGTGGCGGTGTTCGACACGGCCTTCCACGCCTCGATGCCCGAGACGAGCTACCTGTACGCGATTCCGTACTCGCACTACCGGCGCTTCGGTCTGCGCAAGTACGGATTCCACGGCTCGTCGCACCGCTACATCGCCTACCGCTATCGCAAGCTGCGCGGCGTGCCCAAGGAGACCGTGAACATCATCACGCTGCACCTGGGCAACGGCTGTTCGGCCTGCGCGATCCGCGAGGGGCGCAGTTTCGACACTTCGATGGGCTTCACGCCGCTCGAGGGCCTGGTGATGGGCACGCGCGCGGGCGACATCGACGCGTCGATCGTGAGCTGGCTGGCCGAGAAGGAGGGCCTGAGCGCCGCCGAGGTCGAGGCCATGCTCAACAAGCAGTCGGGGCTGCTGGGGATCTCCGGGCTGACCAGCGACATGCGCGAGTTGCTCGCCGAGGAAGCCGAGAACGGCGACCGCCGCGTGCGCCTGGCGATCGACATCTTCTGCCAGCGCGTGCGCAAGTACATCGGGGCCTACTTCGCGGAGATGGGCGGCGCGGATGCGGTCGTGTTTTCGGGCGGCATCGGCGAGAACTCCGCCGCGATCCGCTCGCGCATCTGCCGCGGCCTGGGCGCGCTCGGGCTCGAGCTCGACGAAGCGCGCAACGCCGCGTGCACGGACGCTTGCGCGCATGTGATCTCGACCGACTCGAGCCGCCTGCAGGCCTGGGTGATCCCGACCGACGAGGAACTGCTCATCGCGCGCGACACCGCGCGGTTGCTCGTGGCGCCGTAGGCCGCGCGAGCGGTGTCACGCGTCTGACCCGCTCAGCTCCAAGAGCGACTCCTCCGCGCTCGCAGCGAACGCCGCCACTCTCGGCCCGTTCCGTCGAAGCAGACCGGCGATCGCGAGCGTTCCGGAATTGCCGACGCGCAGCCAAACGACCTTTGGAGGATGCCCGTGGAGGAGAGTCAGCTCCAGGAAGTCGCTGTCCTTGGTGACCAGCAAGTAGCCACGCGCGGCTGCGACCGCCCTGATCTCTGCGTCGGAATGTCCACGCAGGCCGAGGGTGTCGATGTGAACGCTCTGGGGAAACTCGGCGGCGAGTTGCGCGACGAGCTTCGGACTCAGGTTCTCGTCGAAAAGGAGCTTCACGCCGCCGGTGGCTGGCTCCAACGCCGCTCACGAGTTGCGGCGAACGCGAGGACTGCTCGAATGTCGTCGCGAGTCAAGGCAGGAAAGTCGCTCAGCAGCTGGTCTTCACTCATGCCGCCCGCGAGGTACTCGAGCACGTCGTAGACAGTGATGCGGGTTCCGCGGACGCACGGCTTGCCGCTGCGTACTTCGGGACGGATCGTGATTCGCTCTTGCCATGACATCGTCCATCAAGGGTAACAGTTCGCGACGGCAATGCCGTCCACATGGACGGTGGAAGCTGGCAGAGCACCCATCGAGCAGTCCGGTCCTTGCCGGCGCGCGTCGAGCGCCTCCGCGACTGAGATCCCGGTGGGAGTGCACGCTCGCCGCTCGAGCGCGCGCCCCACGCCGACGGAGTCAACCGATCGCGCCGCGACCGAACTCGTCATCGCGAGCGCCGTCGCGGCCGCGTTCACGGTCGCGGCGGTGCGGATCGCGTCGATGACTTGCGCAGCGCACAGGCCCGCTTCGGTCACGACCGGCTCGTGTGGCGAAGCCTGTCCTCGTCGCACGCATCCCATGACCGGCGGCGGCGTGTCGCCCCGACACAGTGCGACGACGGCGGACGAAAGCCGCGCACCGCATCGCCGACGTGTGGAGGCGAGGACGCTGCACCGCAACGCGAGTTCCGGGACTGGAAACTTCTCCGTGAGCAACTCACCGGCCTTTTTCGACTCTCCGCAGCGTGAACAGCTCCAGCGGCCAAGCCTCGTCGGGGTGCAGGCCCGCGAACTCGCTCGTTCCGTCGCCGTCGAGATCGCCAAGGCATTTCACGTAGCCAAACCCGATGTCCGCGCGCGCCAGCACCCTTTGGCCCGCGCCGGTCACGACTGCGAAACTGCGCCCGGAGACAAACGAAGACGCGCTGTAGCAGAGGAGCTCCGGGTCGGCGTCGCCATCGAGGTCCCCCACGAACTCGTCTCGCGCGTCGCTCTCTTGGACGAGTGCGCTGGCCCGAGCATCGTACTCGCCGAGGATCTGCCCGTTCGCTCCGGAGCGCACTCGCAGGGTGGACTCGTGCTGCTCTAGCGGCCCGAATACGTCGACGAACTCGCGCACACCGTCGCTGTCGAGGTCGTCACAGACAATCAGACGACCCGTCCACTCGTCGGGGCGCTCGGACGACACGGGTACGCGGTACAGCCGCGCGCCGGTCCTGCTCGAGATCGCGTCGACCACGTCGCCGTGCCAGCCCCACTTTGATCTCACGAGCAGGTCGCCACAGCCGTCGCGGTCGATGTCGCCCACGGAGAAAAGGAAGCTGCCGTAACCTCGGACCTTGGTCTCGAGGAGCTCGTGCCGCACTTCGCAGCGAGCTCCGCTGACGATCCAAGCGCCCCAGGGCGGACGGTCGCCGCCGTCCCACGGATGCACGGACGGGTCGCCGACGGCGAAGTCGTCGACTCCGTCGTCGTCGATGTCTCCGAGCGCACACAGACTTGCGCCGAAGCCGCAGAGCCCGTGCGGCGGCAGCGTGGGGCACTTCAGCCTGCGCAACTCCAGACCGCTGCGGCCGGACAAGACAAACACGTGGCCCGCGCCGAAGCCTCCGTCTGGCGCTCCGACGATGAGGTCGCGCACGCCATCGCGGTCGATGTCGTCCCCGACCACGAGTTCGTAGCCGAAGTTCGCAATCGAGTGCGGGGGATCTGCGCCCCAGAGATAAACGAACTCAAAGCTCGCGTGCGCCCGCGAGGTCGGCGGGATTGCTGGGGCCTGTTCGGTCGTGCGCAGCGAAGCACACGAGACAGCCAGTGCAGCAGTCAGCGAAAGCGCATGGCGTCGCATGTCCACGATCGTACGGGAGGGAGCGACTTCGACAGTTCCCGATGGCGTCAGCGGTCAGTGCAACGTCGCGAGTAGCCCGCGCCGTGCTCAGCCACTGCCCGCGGTGGAGTGACGATCACCACCGCGAGCGCCAGCTACCGGCTCCCGGAATCGCCACTTGCGAAAGTACTGTCGCTCCGACCCGTAGCCCCATGCCGTTCACGCCGCGACCGAACTCGTCATCGCGAGCGCCGTCGCGGCCGCGTTCACGGTCGCGGCGATGCGGATCGCGTCGTTGACTTGAGCGGCGCTCAGGCCCGCTTCGGTGACGACGCGCTCGTGCGCGCGCACGCAGGACTCGCAGCCGCCCACGGCGCTCACGGCGAGCGCGAACAGCTCGAAGTCGAGCTTGTTCGAGGCGGGCGAGGCGAGGCGCTGCATGCGCAGGCGCGGAGGGAGCTGCTCGTACTCCGGCTTTCCGACCATGTGGCGAAAGCGGTAGTAGACGTTGTTCATCGCCATCAGCGCCGCGGCGGCTTGCGCGTCGGACGCGACCTGTGGCGTGAGCTCCGCGCCGCCCGCCGCGGCGATAGCCGCGACGAGCGAGGCGTTGCGCGTGGAGTGCGCGACGGCCAGCGCGACGCCGAACTTCTGCGCGCCGGACAACGTGGACTGCTGCAGGACGCTCGAGAGGTTCAGGCGAATGTCCTTGGCGGACTCCGGGAAGCCCGCCGCGAGTTGCTGGAGCGCTTCCATCAGCCCACCTTCAAGGTCTCTTCGCCCTTCTTCCAGTTGCACGGGCACAGCTCGCCGGTCTGCAGCGCGTCGAGCGTGCGCAGCACCTCGTCGACGTTGCGGCCCACATCGAGGTCGTGCACTGAGACGAAGCGGATGATGCCCTGCGGATCGACGATGTAGGTCGCGCGCAGCGGGATGCCTTCGCCGGGGTGCAGGATGCCGAGCGCGCCGCACAACTCGCGCTTGCGGTCGGCCAGCATCGGGAAGGGCAGGTTCTTGAGGTCGGGGTGTTGCTGGCGCCAGGCGAGGTGCACGTACTCGCTGTCGCACGACAGGCCCAGCACCTGCGCGTCGCGATCGGCGAACTCAGCGTTCTTGCGGCCGAACTCGGCGATCTCGGTGGGGCACACGAAGGTGAAGTCCAGCGGCCACGAGAACACTACGCGCCACTTGCCGGCGTGCGTGCGCTCGGTGATCTCCTGGAACTGCTTGCCGTTCTCGAGGCTGACGCAGGCCTGGAGGCGGAACGAGGGGAAGTTGCTGCCGACGGTCAACATGGCGGAGGCTTTCGTGTGGAAGTGTGGATGCTGTATGAAGTTGGACTCTGTCTAAGCTAACTCCAGGCGCGAACGCCTCGAGCGTTGTTCTCCGGGCACCTGCTCAGCCCTTGCGCGCGCCGCGCGCGACGCCGCGCACGACGACCATGTACTCGCGCACGTCGAGCCCTTCGAGCTCGTCGATCTTGGCCACCTTCAGGGCGTTCCACGGGATGTCGCGGATCGCGCCGGTCTCGTCGTCGACGAAGTGGTGGTGCGGCTCGACCACCGGATCGAACACCTGCCGACCCTCGGCGAGCACCAGCTCGCGCAGGAGGCCCTTCTCGGTGAAGTGGCGCAGCGTGTTGTAGACCGTCGCGCGCGACACCATCGGGAAGCGCTCCTTCACGCGCGCCCAGACTTGGTCGGCGGAAGGGTGGTCTTCGGTGCCGAGCACGTAGCTCGCGATCGCCACGCGCTGCGCCGAGGGCCGCACGCCGTGGCGCTCGAGCTGCTCGGCGATCGCGCGCGGCGCCGCGGTCGCGGCGGACGCATCGCGCGCAGGCGCGGCCGATCGATTGCTCTTGCGGGGGGCTGCCATGACAGTTTTAGACTAAGTCCAACTTTCGGCAGGGTCAAGGGCAGAACCGAAGCGCACCGCGCGCCTTGATCGGACCGCGGCCCCGGGCTTCGATGGTCTCGTGCAAGCCTCAGCCACCCCCGCGTCGCCCGCCCCGCCGTTCACGCCCCGCCGCATTCAGGCCGGATCCTGGCGCGTCACCGCGCTCTCCGATGGCTACTTCCGTCTCGACGGCGGCGCGATGTGGGGCGTGGTGCCCAAGAACTTGTGGGCCACGCTGACGCCGCCCTGGCCCGACAACACGATCCGCATGGCGTTGCGGCCGTTCCTGGCCGAGCGCGGCGTGCACAAGGTCGTGATCGAGGTCGGAGTGGGGCAGCGCTGGGAGGAGAAGTGGCAGCGCATCTACGGGCTCGAGCCGACCACGACGCTCGAGCAGAGCCTGCGCGCGTGCGGCGTCGATCCGCGCGAGATCACGCACGTCGTCGCGTCGCACTGCCACTGGGATCACATCGGCGCAGCGGTGGTGGAGCGCGGCGGCGAGCTCGCGCCGCTGTTTCCGAACGCGCGGCACTTCGCGCCCAAGATCGAGATCGCGATGGCGAAGAAGCCCGGTCACGCGCGCAAGGGCTCGTACCGCGCCGAAGACATCGAGCCGATCGAACGCGCGGGGCTGCTCAGCGCGTACGAGGGCGAGTTCGAGGTGCTGCCCGGCCTTGTCGCGCACCAGCTCGGCGGCCACTCCGACGGCGTGTCGGTGATCGTGCTCGACGGCGACAGCAGCGATCCGGCGGCGCCGGGCGCGATCTTCTGGGCCGACGTCGTGCCCACCACGCACCACATCCAGCCGCCGTACATCATGGCCTACGACATCGACGTCGTGCGCTCGTTCGAGCAGCGCTCGGCATGGCTCGAGCGCGCCGTCGAGCGCCGCTGGACGGGCCTTTTCTATCACGACGAAACGCGCGCCTTCGGCCGCATCGAGCGCGACGGCAAGCGCTACAAGCTGGTCGAGATCGAGGGCGCCGCGTGAGCGACGCGACACCGGGCGCGCTCACGATCCTCGCGCGCGCGGCGGAGCGCTACGCGAGTTGCTCCAGCTACCAGGACGCGGGCGAACTCGTCGACGTGATCGTCAACGGCCCCCGGCCGTGGCAGCGCCGCACGTCGCGCAAGTCGTTCCAGACCGCCTTTGTGCGGCCCAACAGGCTGCTCTTCGAGTTCAAGGAGCGCACGCTCGGGCCCGAGTCCGAGTGGCCGCACTTTGCGCTGTGGCGCAACGCCGACGGCGTGCGCGAATGGTCGACGTTCCTGGCTGAGGAGACGCCGCGCAGCACGCGTTTCGAGTCGCTGGAGCAGGCTCTCGACTCCGAAGAACTGCTCTACTTCGGCACGCGCTGTCGCGTGCCGCGCCTCTTGCTGGCGCATGGAACTCCAGGGGAGTTCGAAGGCCTCGAGAGCGCTGAGGTGGCCGACGTCGACGAGATCGACGGCCGGCGCTGCTGGCGCGTCGCCGTGCGCCGCCAGGGCCGCCCCGAGACGCTGTGGATCGACTGCGAGGACCACGCGCTGCGCCGCTGTCACGAGCGCACGTACTTCGATCCGACTGTCGAGCGCGTGCTCATGCCCAAGGGCGCGGCGCTCTCACTGGTCTCGAAGTTCACGACCGAGACCACGACGTTCTACTCACCGCGCTTCGACGCGCCGATCGACGAGCGCGTGTTCGCGATCTCGCCGCCCTGAGCTGCGAACCCTGAGACCTTCGCGTCTTCGCGACGGGCCAGGAGGTCGGAGCGGCCCACCAACAGCGCAGTGCGTCCGAACGCCGCGCGGCGCAGCGGCTACGGCAACACGAAGTCGACCACCGTGACCGAACCCGCGGACACGCTCCGCCCGTTGACGCGGCTCTCGCGCGCGCCGAGCACGGCGACCAGGTCGTACATCCCCGGATCGACGCCGAGCACGACGTAGCCGCCGTCGAGTTCGGTCGCGGTGGTCTGCAACGCCTCATTCAGGTCGAGTTCACCCGGCGCGAGCACGTAGACCGTCGCGTCGCCGACTCCGACGAGTTGTCCCGAGCCATCGTCCTCTCGCACTGCGCCTTGCAGCACCCCGGTCTCCGACAGATTCGAGACCTTCACGACCGGAAGCAGCTGGTACCAGTTCGCGTTGAGCGGGTCGGCGCCGGGCACGGCCTTGAAGGTCTTGGTCAGGTCGAAGTCGAGTAGCAGCGTGCGCGCCACGCCGTCCTGCACCTGCAGCGGCGGGTCGATGTTCAGCTTGAGCCCCGCGGTCCCCGTGCTCGTGAGGTGGAGCGTGCCCGCCGAGGCTGAGAACTCGTCGTCGTCGAGCAGACGGAGGTAGGCGTCGGAGACCACCAGGCGGACCTGGTCGTACGAGCCGGGCGCGAGCATGCTCGTCACGAGTTCGCGCGTCAGCCCGTTGCGCAGCGCGGCGAGGTCGAACTCGACGGTCGAGCCCGAGTGCAGCGTCTGGAACCCGCCCGCGCCGCGAATCTGGATCTCGTCGACCCACAGACGCGCCTGGCTGACCAGTCCGTGCGCGAAGGGCGCGTCGGTGACGGCGATGGTCACGCTGCCCGCGCCGAGCTCATCGGAGGAACTTGCACCACTGCCTCCGCTGCAGGCGACGAGCGGCAGGGCGAGGAGTGCGGCGAAGTGCATTCGGATGTTCATGGCGTGACTCGTGGCGTGACCTGAGGAGCGGCTGTGGCGTCAGCCCCAGTCGATTCGAACACGTCCGCCGCCTTCGCGCAGCGTTCGCGTCCTCCGGAATTCCGCCTGTACCGCGCCAGCCGCGGAGGGTGGGATAAAGTTCCTGACAGCTTCGCGAACCGACGTTCCCCGCATGCCCGACGCGCCCCAGCGACCCGACGACGACGCGCTCGACGCGCTGGTGTTCGAGTTCCTCGAGCGGGCCGAGTCCGCGCCCGAGCGCGCGCCGGGGGCGCTCGAGGAGCTCTGCCGCCGCAGTCCGGAGCATGCGCCCGCGCTGCGCAAGCGCGTCGAGTCGCTTGTGAAATCGGGGCTGTGGGGCGCACCGGTCGATCGGCCCGACAGCATCCCCGAGCAGCTCGGCGAGTTTTGCCTCGTGCGGCGGCTGGGCGACGGCGGCATGGGCGTCGTCTACCTCGCCGACCAGCCGAGCGTCGGCCGACGCGTGGCGCTCAAGCTGATCCGCGGCGAGCACCTGTTCGCGCAGAAGGCGCGCGCTCGGTTCCTGCGCGAAGCGCGCGCAATTGCGCGGCTCGATCACCCCTCGATCGTGCGCGTCTACACGATCGGAGAGGAGCAGGGCATTCCCTACCTGGCGATGGAGTACGTCGCAGGAGCTGGGCTCGACGCGCTGCTCACGCAGTTTGCGCAACGCATGCCGGACGAATTGCGCGGAGACGACGCGCGCGCGGCGCTCGCAGAGAAGCTCGCGGCGGCGGGCGAGCCGGCGCAGGTCGAGGCCGAGGCCTTTGCGCGCGGCTGGATCGAGTTCGCCGTGCGCATGGCGCGCGACACCGCACTCGCGCTCGAACACGCCCACCAGCGCGGGGTGCTGCACCGCGACGTGAAGCCTTCGAACCTGCTGGTCGGCGCCGACGGGCGCGTGCGGCTGTGCGACTTTGGACTCGCGGCGCTGGAGGATGGCGATGCGCTCACGCGCACGGGCGCGCAGCTCGGATCGCTGCCCTACATGGCGCCCGAGCAACTGCGCGGCGACACCGCGGCGATCGGACCGGCGACCGACGTGTACGCGCTCGGCGTGACGCTGTACGAGCTCATCACGCTGGCGCGGCCGTACGGCGGCGAGAGCGAGGAAGGCGTGCGCGCGGCGATCCTCGGAGCGCAGCCCCGCGCCATGCGGGCGCTCAACCCCAGCGCGACGCTCGACGTCGAGACCGTGTGCGCCAAGGCGCTCGACCCCGATCCCAAGCGCCGCTACGCCAGCGCAGCGGACTTCGCGCGCGATCTGACCAACGTGCTCGAGCTGCGGCCGATCGAGGCGCGGCCGCCGAGCGCCTGGACGCGCGCGCGGCGTTGGACGCAGCGGCGGCCTGCGGCGGCAGTGGCGCTCGTCGCGGGCGCGTTGCTGCTCGTCGCCGGTCCGCTGGGCTGGGAGCTCAATCGCCGTCGCACGATCGAGGAGGTCCGCCAGGCCTACGATCGCGAGAAGCTCGCGCGCGCGCAGTCCGAGCGCGACTTCCGCGCGGCGCTGTCGGCGGTCGGGCACGTGCTCGAGAGCCTCGCCAGCGAAGACCTGCACGACGCGCCACGCATGCAGGAGGTGCGGCTGACGGCCATCGATCGCGCGCGCGAGCTGTTCGACGAGCTCGAGCAGGGACGCGGCGAGGACGCGCAGCTCGCGAGCGAAGGGTCGGACCTCTACGCGGCGCGGGCCGATGTGCTGTCCGACATGGGGCGCTACGACGCGTCGATCGAGAGCAACGAGCGCGCTCTCGAGCTGCTCGAGCGCCTCGAGCGCGTCGCGCCGGGCGAGGACACGCGCGCGCGGCGTGCGCTGCGGCTGGGCGACCAGGGCAAGAGCATGCAGGGCGCCGGGCGCTGGGGGGAGTCGCTCGCGCCGCTCCAGGAGGTCGAGCGCCTCTCGCGACAGTTGGCCGAGCGCGAGGGCGCCACCCTCGACGAACGCGTGATGCTCGCCATCGCCCTGGCGAACGTGGCTGAAGTGCTGCAGATCGTCGGCGAGCTCGATTCGGCGCGCGCAAAGCTCGAGGACGCGGCGACGTGGGTCGACGCGCTGCTCGAGGAAGCGCCGCAGAAAGTGGACGTGGTCTGGGCTGCGGGCCGCGTGCACGGTGACCTCGGCGACCTCCGCTATGCCGCGGGCGACAGCGTCGCCGCGCGCGCGCCGATGGAGCGTCGCATCGCCCTGTTCCGCCGCGCGTGCGAGCTCGCTCCTGGCAAGCGCTACTACCGCTTCGATCTGGCTTCGGCCTCGATCTCGCTCGCGATGGCTCTGGCGGCTGAGCACGAGGTCGACGAGGCCGAAACGCTGCTGCTCGAGGCGCGCAGCGAGTTGGAGCGCTTGCTCGACGAGTTTCCCGCAGCGGAGCGCTACTTGCGCGAGCTGTGGCGGCTCGACCAGTGCCTGGGCGCGCTCTACGGCGGCGCCGGGCGAGTTGCACAGGCGCGAGAGATCTTCAGCCGCAGCGCCGAGCGGATCGACCGCGGAGTGCGCGAGCTGCCCGAGCGACTCGACTTGGCGCTCTTCGCGGCTCAAGCCGAGTACAACCTCGCGGTCAGCGCGATCCACTCCGGCGCGTCGCTCGAGCAGATCGAGGCGGACTTCGCCGCCGTGCTGCGGCGCATCGACTCTGTCCTGGCGCGCGAGCCGGGGCATGCGCTGTCGCGCGAGATCGCACGCTTGTGCGAGTACAACCTGGCTCTCGCACGCTGCACGCGGGGCTCGCTGGAGTCGGCGTTGACCACGGTCGAAGACTTCGATCGACGCGTGGACGGCTCGCCGGGCGAATTGCGCTACAGCGCGGATCTGTGGAACGAGTTGGTGCTCGCATTGCGCCGCAGCGTCCCTGACGAGCAGGCCCGCGCCGCGCGCGAAGAGCAGTGGACCGGGCGCATGTTCGAGCGGCTCGAGCAGGCGGTGGGCGCCGGCTACCGCGATCGGTTCGAGCTCGAGAGCACGCCCGCGCTCGACTCCTTCCGCTCCGACGAGCGCTTCGAGCGCATCCGTGCTGCCGCCGCGCAGACGGCGGACTGAGGTTCCTGCGGCGGTCGTTGCGCAGGCTGTGGCCGCTGGCTGAGCGCCGAGCTGGAAACGCCTTCCGGGGCTGCCAGGGCCGGATTCTCGAGGAAGTCGCTTTTACGCGAGCGGCCCTCAGGTCGAGCCCGATCCCGGCCGATGCCCCGGCTGGAGAGGTCCGGCGCCGTGGGGGCGCTGGCGACGAGAGGGCGCACGCATGCAGGGGACAGGCATCGAGAGGCTACGGATCGGCGCAGCGCGCAGGCGCGGACGCCGGGGTCTGAGCGTGATCGAAGTGGTCGTTGCTCTCACGCTGGTGTCCGGCGTGATGCTCGGCGCGAGCGCGGGCTTCTCGGGCAGCCTCGCCGCCGTCGATCGCGCGCACGACCTGCACGACGCGCGCACGCACCTCGCCACGGTGCTCGAGGACGTCGCCGCGCAGCCCTACGACAACCTGCTCGCGCTCAACGGGAATCAGGTGCTGAGCGGCGCGACCTTGGCGAGCTCTGCGTTCGTCACGGACCTGACGGTGTTCCAGGCGCAGGTCGACCTGCTGCAGATCCGAGCGGTTGTGAGCGATCGACGCACCGGGCAGCAGCTGGCGTCCGTGACGACCCTCAGGAGTCGACGATGAACTCGCGCCACGCCAGCCGGCGCGCGCGACGGCGCGGCTTCACGCTGCTCGAGACCACGGTCTCGCTCGGCGTGTTCCTGGTGCTCTCGTACGCGTTGGTGGTGACGCTGGACATGGCCAACGACAGCCAGTCGGCCGTGTCGCTGCGCTCCTCGCAGGTGCGCGCCGCGCGCACGACCCAGGACACGTTCGCCGACGAGCTGCGTCAGGCGGACAGCGACGACGTGCAGATCGAGACGCTCCCCGACGGAAATCACCAGCTCTCGCTGCGCCAGCCGATCGAGGTCGGAGGAGCGGCGGCCTGGGGCGTGTTCGACCGCTCGCTCGGCGCCACCGACGAAGACCGCAATCGCCAGGACTGGCGGGTGCGCTACACCGTCGTGGAGGGCGCGGAGAACGGCGCCGCCGTGCGTCGCCTGGTGCGGCAGATCGTCGATGAGGACGGCGCGGTTCAACGCCAGCTCACGCTGCGCTCGGGGCTGCTCAGCGGCGCGGGCGCCCGTCCCGGCTTCCAGGTCACGCGCGTCGGCGACGTGTGGCGGGTTCAGATCGCCGCCGTGCAGCACGGATCGAACACTCATCAAATCGAGGACTTCCATGTGGGCTTCAGGAACTGAAGTGTCGAATCGCCGCTCTCGACGGGCCGCGCGTCGGACCCGTCGCGGCAGCGCGCTGGTGAGCACCGTGGTCGCCTTCGTCGGCGTCTTCGGGCTCCTGTACGCGTCCGTGGCCGTCTCGAGCGTCGAGGTGCGCCGCTCGCGCCGCGAACTCGACGAACTGCGCGCGCAGCACCTGGCCGACGCGGGAGTCGAGCGGGCGATGCTGTTCCTGCGTCAGACCGCGGACGCCGGCGGCACGCAGAATCCGCTCGCGGGGCTCAACAACCTCTTCGCAGGCGGCGCGACGCTCTCGCCGTTCGTCGCGACCGGAGTGATGGATGGCGCGGCGCAGGTCGGCGCCTACTCGGTGACGCTCAACGTCGTTGAGCAGACCGCCACCAGCATCTCGATCGCGATCGACGCCACGGGCTACGTGCCCGATGCGCCGCAGAATCTGCCTGCCGGCCGCAGCCCGGAGGCCTGGAGCGCCGTGCGCACCACGGTCCAGTACGAGCTCTCGCCCAGCGAGGTGTTCGACTACGGCTACTTCATCAACAACTGGGGCTGGTTCTACGGCAACACGATCATTTGCCGCGGCAACGCGCGCAGCAACGGACAGTTCGACGTCGCGGGCTACGCGCCGACGGTCACGGGGCAGCCGCGCTACGGCGCGGTCGAGCGCAACGGCTCGACGGTGAGCCTGTCGGGCTACATGGACGACAACGGCGACGGCCTGCTCGACGGCAACGACGGCGGCGTGTTCTCGGGCTGGGACATCGTGGGCGCGCAAAACCTGCAGGGAAACGGCGGGCAAGCGCAGAACCAGCACGACTTCCAGGATCGCATCGACATGCCGAACCTGACCGACCTCAGCCCGTACGAGGAGAACGCGGTCGCGCAGGGCGGCTCGATCAGCATCGGCGGGACCGTGTACGCAGACGGCGTGCTGGGCGACGACGCCGGCGAGAAGCAGCACCTGTACCTGGTGGGCACGACGGCCAATCCGATCGTGCTCGACGGGCCGGTGGTCGTGCGCGGAGACGTCGTGATCCAGGGCGTCGTCACCGGTCAAGGCGCGATCTACGCGGGCGGCAACGTGTACGTGCCGCGCTCCGTGAGCTACTTGAACGGACCGACCACGACGCGCCCGGCGAGCAACTCGCAGGCGGACACGGAAGCGTGGCTCTCGACGAACTGGGAGCGCGACTTCCTCGGGTTGTTCGCGCGCAAGAACGTGGTCGTGGGCGACCACACCAACAGCACCTGGCGCACGCACGTCGGGAACTGGATGGCCTCGTCGCTCAACGGCTCGGCCGAGGACGCCGGCGACGACCTGATCCACAACACCCGCGCGGGCCGCGACGGGATCCTGAACACGTCGGACGACGACGTGCTCGAGGGCGATGGCGTGTTCACGTTCGACGTGTACACCGACGAGCACCTGGCCATGGGGCTGATCCCAGCCGGCAAGTCGGTCGGAGACGCGATCCCTGGCACTGGCGAAGACATCAACGGCGACGGCGTGTTCACGCCGACCACGACGCTCGCAGACGTGACGTTGACGACTCCGCTGGACTCCACCAACTTCGGCGGCAACATCCCGTCCGGCGGGATCGCGCGCTACCGGGACATCTCGAGCCTCTCGGCCAACCGCATCGACGCGGTGATCTACACCAACCACTCGTTCTGCTGGACGGTGACGGGCTCGACCTCGGCGCGCATCAACGGCGCGTTGGTGTGCCGCAACGAGAACGTGATCTACGGCACGCCCACGCTCGAGTTCAACTACGACGCGCGCCTTCTCGGAGGCAACTCCGGTATGGCCGCCGGACTGCTGCCCTCGGTGCTGCGCGAGCCGGAGGTGCTGCGCTGGCAGCGGCTCGAGCGCGATCCCAACCGCGGCTTGGCTTTGCCCTGAGGACCTCCATGCACTTGCGCACGCTCCCCCGCGCGTTCGTCTTTCTGGCGTTGATCGCTGTGGCGCCGAGCGCGCGCGCACAGTTCACGCCGCGGCCGCAGCCGACCTCGCCCAAGCCCGAAGCGCCGGCGCAGAAGCCCGCGACGTCGCCTGAGAAGCGCGGCGCCAGCAGCAACCCGCTGATAGCGGAGGAAGCGCTGCGCGAGAAGCTCGGCCAGAGCGACCGAGAGAAGCTGCACCCGGGCGGCGCGCTGGAGATCGTCGGGCGCGAGCAGGCGGGCAACGACTTCCGCGCGAGCACTCCGGCGCTCGTGAACGCGCAGCGCGAGGTCGTCTACGTCGACACCAAGGAGCTGCACGCGCGCAAGCTCGCGATGTACGCCGAGGGGCGCGCCTACCACGTGCCCCTGGCGCGGGCTGTGGTGAGCGAGGACGGCGTTGCGGAGCGGGCGCCGTCGAGCGCACCTGCTGCGGCCGAAGCGGCGCCTCAGCCGCGGAGCTTCAAATGGCTGTGGCTGGTCGTCGGCGCCGCTGCTGCTGCGCTCGCGACCTTCGCGCCGCGCCTCTCGTTCAAGTTGTCCGCGCGCAAGGCCGCCGCAGGCGCCTGAGCCGGGCGCGCCGGCCGCGCGGCGTTGCTACGCTGTCCGTTCGACCTCCCAAGAACGGACGGCAACGCACCATGCGCTCGACAACTGTGTTCCTGTGGCTCGGCCTCGTCACCGCCAGCGTCGCGCCGGCCTGCAGCTCGATGTACTACGGCACGATGGAGGCCTTCGGCGTCCACAAGCGCGAGATCTTCGTCGACCGCGTCAAGGACGGGCGCGAGGCGCAGCAGCAGGCGCAAAAGCAGTTCGCCTCGGCGCTCGAGGCCTTCAAGGCGACGACGAAGTTCGACGGCGGCCAGCTGGAGAAGGTCTACGGCAAGCTCAACGACGAGTACGAGTCGTGCGCCTCGCGCGTCGAGGCCGTCAAGTCGAAGATCGACGGCATCGAGAACGTGTCCGAGGCCCTGTTCGATGAATGGCGCGGCGAGATCGGTCAAATGCAGAACGCCGAGCTCAAGCGCAAGAGCGAGGCGAGCCTCAAGGACACCGAGCGGCGCTACGAGACGCTGATCGCCGCGATGAAGAACGCCGAGGCGAAAATGGAGCCCGTGCTCACCTCGCTGCGCGACCACGTGCTGTTCCTCAAGCACAACCTCAACGCGCAGGCGATCGCTTCGCTGCAGGGTGAACTGGGCGGGATCGAGAACGACGTCGGCGCGCTGATCGGCGACATGCAGAAGGCCATCGCCGAAGCCGATGCGTTCATCGCGCAGCTCGAGGGCAAGCCCAAGGCGTGAGCGCGCGGCCGTGCGCATCGTTTCGCTTTGCCCGAGCCTGACGGAGCTCGTGTTCGCGCTCGAGCGCGGCGACGAGCTCGTGGGCATCACGGATTACTGCGTGCACCCGGCCGATCGCGTCGGCGCGGTCGAGAAGGTGGGCGGCACGAAGACGCCCAAGGTGGCGCGCATCGCCGAGCTCGCGCCGGATCTGGTGCTGCTCAACGAGGAAGAGAACCGCATCGAGGACGCCCAGGCGCTCGAAGCGCGCGGCGTGCGCTGCCTCAACACGTTCCCCAAGGACGCGCTCGGCACGGCCGGGATGGTGCGCGACGTCGGCGCGGCGCTCGAGCGGCGCTGCGAGGCCGAGCGCATCGCCAAGGACATCGAGCGGCGCACGCAGCGCGTGGTCGAGTCCGCCCGCACACGGCCGCGCGTGCGCTGGGCCTACCTGATCTGGCGCAAGCCGTGGATGAGCGTGAACCGCGACACGTTCGCCAGCGCACTGCTCAATCAGGCCGGCGGCGAGAACGTCTTCGGCGCGCATGCCGAGCGCTATCCGCAAATTACGCTCGACGAGCTGAAGGCCGCCGATCCCAAGCTCGTGCTGCTGTGCACCGAGCCCTTCCCGTTCGAGGACAAGCACATCGACGAGCTGTGCGCCGCGACGGGCTGGCCGCGCGAGCGCTTCCGCATCGCCGACGGCGAATACCTCTCGTGGCACGGCTCGCGCACACCGGCGGGCATCGACTACGCCGAGTCGTTGATCGCCTCCGCGGCGCCGCGCATCGCGTGAGTCAGGTGGCGCGCCGCTCGCGCCACATCGCGATCTGCGCTTCGACGAGCTTGGGCGGCGCTTCGAGCGGCGCGGGGCTCGCGCGTTTGGACTCGACGCGCTGCTCGATCTCGCTCCACAGCTCCGCGTAGGCCTGCGCGGCGAGCGACGCGGGCGCGAAGCTCGCCACCGGCGCCCGTCGCGCCGCGGTCTGTTCGATCAGGCTCGAGTAGGGGATCTCGGTGCGCAGGAACGGCAGCGCCTGCGCGCGGGCCCAGTCGCACGTCTCGCGGTGCAGCGCCTTGCGCCGGTCGACCATCGAGAAGAACGGCAGCACGCGATAGCGCCGCTCGTCGCGCGCGGCGAGGAACTTCATCAGTTGCGCCAGCGCGCGCAGCGAGAGCGGCGTCGGGATGGCGGGCGTGACGAGTGCGTCGGCGGCCTCGAACACGCTCTCGGAGACGATCGTGAGCCCGGGCGCGCAGTCGAGGAACACGTTGTCGTACTCCTCGCGCAGCGGCTCGAGCGTCTGCGCGATCCAGCGCACGGGGTGCTTGGAGCGCTCGAGGGCGGCCTCGAGGCGGCGCAGCGAGAGATTGGCCGGAACGACGTCGAGGCGCTCGTACTCACTGGAGCGCACGCAGTCGTCCAGCTCGACTTCGCCGCTCACGAGCACGCGGCCCAGTCGCTTGTGACTCGCTTTGACGCGGAACTGGAAGCTGCTGGCGGCCTGCGGATCGAGGTCCCACAGCAAGGAGCGGTGACCGGCGTGGGCCGAGGCGAAGGCCAGATTCACCGCGGCGGCGCTCTTGCCGACTCCGCCCTTGATGCTCGTGCAGGCGTAGATCCTCATCGCACGGCGGCGAAATCTAGCTCCCCGGGGGCTTTCCCGAATAAATGGCGTGGCGCGTCGGCTCGCGTCGTCGCGCGCGGCGACGGCGGAACGGCGCTGGCGTCGGCGCACGCGAGCGGGTATCCCGTGAGCCCATGCAGCCCAGCTCCAACCTCTCCCGCCGCGACCTCCTCGTGTCCGCTTCCAGCTTTGGCGCGCTCGCCGCGCTCGGCGCCTGCTCCGCGCCGGAGAAAAAGCCCGCGCTGCTGTACGACATCTCGCTCGCCGAGTGGTCGCTGCACCGCGAGCTGCAGGCCAAGCGCATGACCAACCTCGACTTCCCGCGCATCGCGCGGACCGAGTTCGGCATCGGCGCGATCGAGTACGTCAACTCGTTCTTCAAGCAGTTCGCGCGCGACGAGGCGTACTTGAAGAACCTGATGGCGCGCTGCGACGAGCACGGCGTGAAGAGCTTGCTCATCATGGTCGACGGCGAGGGCGAGCTGGCGCACGTCGACGACGCCGAGCGCCGCAAGGCGGTTGAGAACCACCACAAGTGGATCGACTGCGCGGCGACGCTGGGATGCCACTCGATTCGCGTCAACGCCGGCGGCGGCGGGGACGAAGGCGAGCGCCAGCGCCGCGCCGCGGATTCGCTCGTCTCGCTCGCCGAGTACGGCGCCAAGTCCAACATCAACGTGATCGTCGAGAACCACGGCGGCGCGTCCTCGAAGGGCGACTGGCTGGCGGGCGTGATGAAGCTCGCGAACCATCCGCGCGTCGGCACGTTGCCCGACTTCGGCAACTTCCATCTCGGCGACGGCAAGTGGTACGACCGCTACTTGGGCGTCACCGAGCTGATGCCCTTCGCCAAGGCCGTCAGCGCCAAGAGCCACGAGTTCAACGAGGCCGGCGATGAAGTGCGCACGGACTACCGGCGCATGATGAAGATCGTCGTCGACGCGGGTTATCGCGGCTACGTCGGCATCGAGTACGAAGGCGACAAACACACCGAGTTCGAAGGCGTGAGCAAGACCAAAGCGTTGCTCGAGAAGGTCCGCAGCGAGCTCTCGGCGTGATGCTCGCGCTGCTGCTCCTCGTTCAGCACGGTGCTCAGCAGGCTTCTGGCGCCTACGTCGCGCCAGCGAGCGACGAAGGGCAGGCGGCGATCGCCAAGATGAAGGCGCCCGAGGGCTTCGAGGTGAAGCTCTGGGCCGCCGAGCCGCTGCTCGCCAATCCCGTCGCGATGTACGTGACGGACAAGGGCGAGTGCTACGTCGCCGAGACCTTCCGCATCAAGAGCGGAGTGGACGACATCCGCGACCACATGGACTGGCTCGACGACGACGTCGCCGCGCGCACGGTCGAGGACCGCGTCGAGTACTTGCGCAAGCACTGGGGCGAGCGCTTCGAGGAGGTCTACACCAAGGACACCGAGCGCGTGCGCTGGGTCGGCGACACCGACGGCGACGGGCGCGCGGACAAGAGCACGGTCTTCGCCGAGGGCTTCAACGCGCCGGCCGACGGGCTCGCGGCGGGCGTGCTCGAGCACCGCGGCAAGGTGTACTTCACCTGCATGCCGAGCTTGTGGGAGCTGTCGGACTCCGACGGCGACCGCATCGCCGACGCGAAGCGGGCGTTGAGCTCGGGCTACGGCATCCGCTTCGCGCTCATCGGCCACGACCTGCACGGCATGGCGATCGGGCCCGACGGCAAGCTGTACTTCTCGTGCGGCGACCGCGGACTCAGCGTCCCGATGCCTGACGGCAAGCGCTTGAACAACCAGTTCAGCGGCGCGGTGCTGCGCTGCAATCTCGATGGAAGTGAGCTCGAGATCTTCGCCACGGGCCTGCGCAATCCGCAGGAGCTGGTGTTCGACGAGCTGGGCGAGTTGTGGACCGTCGACAACAACTCCGACGGCGGCGACAAGGCGCGCTTGGTGCACATCGTCGAAGGCATGGACGCTGGCTGGCGCCAGTCGTACCAGTGGCTGACCGAGCCGAACCTGCGCGGGCCGTGGAACGACGAGGGCTTGTGGAAGCCGCACTTCGAGGGCCAGGCCGCGTACATCGTCCCGCCGCTCGCGAACATCTGCGACGGACCGAGCGGGCTCGCGTACAACCCGGGCACGGCGCTCGGCGGACTTCACGCGAACACGTTCTTCATCTGCGACTTCCGCGGCGATCCGAGCTACTCCGGCGTTCAGACCTTCACCGTCAAACCGAAGGGTTCGAGCTTCGAGCTGGACAAGCTCGAGAAGTTCCTGTGGGGGACGCTCGTCACCGATTGCCAGTTCGGCCCCGACGGCGCGCTGTGGTTCAGCGACTGGGTCTCGGGCTGGAACAAGACCGGCAAGGGGCGCATCTACCGGCTCGAGTCGAAGACGCAGCACGCTGAGGCGGCTGAGGTCAAGCAGCTGCTCGCCGCCGATTGGTCGGCCATGAGCGACGAGCGCGTGCGCGGGACCCTCGTGAGCAGCGACCAACGCGTGCGCTTCATGGCGCAGTTCGAGCTCGTTCGACGCGGCAAGAAGCAGCTCCTGTTGCGACTCGCACAGGATCCGACCGCGACGAAGCTCGCGCGGCTGCATGCGATTTGGGGCGCGGGGCAGCTTCGTGAGCGAGATATCGAGCGGGTGCTCGGAGACGAAGCGCTCGACCCCGACTTGCGCGCGGCGGCTCTTCGCGTGATCGGCGACATTCACCGTCGCGAAGCGTGGAGGCCGCACATCGCTTCGAACCTGTCGAGCGCAGCCGCAGCGCTGGACTCGTCGTCCGCGGTCGAGCGCCGCGCCGGGGCCGAGGCGTTGGCGGTTGGTCTCGAAAAGGTTGATCCCGAGTGCAAGGGGCTGCACGAACGCGTCTTCGCGCTCCTGGAGGAGTTCGGCGACTCCGACCTCGCCTTGCGGAACGCGCTCGTCCGTGTCCTCGTCCGGATGGCGCCGCGAGGTTGGGTGACGCACGCGGATGACTCGAGGGACTACTCGTGGGATCTCGCGCACGCGAGGGAGCATCCGTCGGTGCGCGCTCGCTCCGGTGCGGTTGTCGCGTTGCGAAGACTGCGGGACGCGGCGATAGGGGACTTCCTACGGGACGAGGACTTGCGGGTGGCCACCGAAGCTGCGCGCGCCATCTACGACGAGCAGATCACGGACGCGATGCCCGCGCTCGCCAAGCTCATCGAGCGCGAAGACTTGAAGACCACGGCGCTCGTACGCCGCGTGCTGCACGCGAACTTCCGGCTCGGCGCGCGCGAGAACGCTGAGCGCCTCGCCGAGTTCGCGACGCGCGAAAGCGCCGACGAACTGCACCGCTGGGAAGCGATCGACCTGCTCGCGAAGTGGACCGAGCCGCCGGGGCGCGATGGCTTCACCGGCGAGTGGTGGCCGCTCCCCAAGCGCGACGGCGCGTTCCTGCCACAACTCGTCGAGTCCATGCAGACCGCGGGCATCGAGAAGGCGCCCAAGCGCGTGGTCGAGGCCTGGATCGAGCTCGCTGAGCGCTGCAACGCGAGCGTGGTCGGTCCCGCGCTCGTCGCGCGCGCGTGCGACACCGACACCGACGCCAGCTTGCGCGCCAAAGCGCTTCGAGCGGCCAGCGTCGTCGCGCCCGCCGCCCTCGAGCCTGCGCTGCCGCAGCTCGCCGTCGACGCCGAAGCCACCGTTCGCGCCCAGGCGCTGCGCGCGATCCAAAAGGCCGCGCCCGAGCGCGCCTATCCGCTGCTCGCCGACGCGGCGCGTCACGGAGCGATCGAGGAACGCCGCGTGGCGTACTCGGCGCTCGCCGCGATGAACGATGTGCGCGTCGACGCGCTCTTCGCGACCGAGCTCGTGCGCCACATCGCCGGCCTCGTGCCGCCCGAAGTCGCGCTCGATCTCGTGCTCGCGGCCGAGCAACGCTCCGACGAGAGCGTGAAGAAGGTCCTGGCGAGCCTCGCGGCGGTGCGCGCGGTCGATCCGGCCTCGGCGCCGTTCGTCGACTCGCTGCATGGCGGCGACAAGGCGCGCGGCAAGCGCGTGCTGCGCGAGAAGGCCGAGACGAGCTGCCTGCGCTGCCACAAGATCGAATGGGGCGAGGGCGGCGAGGTCGGACCGGACCTGCGCGGCCTCTCCAAGCGCGCGACGCGCGTCGACATGCTCGAGTCGATCGTCGATTCGAATCGCCGCATCGCGCGCGGCTACGAGAACTGGCTCTTCACCTTCGAGGACGATCCCGCGGTGGCGGGAGTGATCCTCGAGGAGACCGACGCGACCGTCCGCGTGCGCACGAGCCAGGACGAGATCGTCGAGCTCGAGCGCTCCGCGATCCTCGAGCGCCGCAAGGACCTGTCGGCCATGCCGCAGGACGTCGCCAAGTTCCTCTCGCGCGAAGAGATGCGCGACCTGATCGAGTACCTCTCGAGCCTGTGAGCCCAACCATGATCCAACTCGACCGCCGCGCGATCCTCGCCGCCAGCGCCGCTTTGCTCGCACCTCGTTCCGCGCGCGCGCAAGAACGCGCGGCGGCCTCTGCCGACGCCGTGCGCAAGCTGAAAGTGCGCTTCGCCGTCAACGGCGAGATCTGGTGGAGCAAGCTGCCCTTCGAGCAGCGCGTCGAGCGCTCCCTCGAGCACGGCTTCGAGGCGATCGAATTCTGGCCGTGGCGCAACAAGGACCTCGCCGCGCTCGAGAAGCTGGCGAAAGACCGCGGCGTGAAGTTCGCGCAGTTCACGGCCTGGGGCTTCGAACCTGGTCTGTGCAACCCCGCGAACCACGCCAAGGCCGTCGAAGAGGTGCGCGAAGCCTGCAAAGCCGCCAACCGCATCGAGTGCCCGATGATGACGATCGTCGCCGGCAACGATCAGAAGGGCATGACGCGCGACGAGATGCACGCGCACGTCACGGCGGGCCTGAAACTGCTCGCGCCGATCGCGCGCGATCACAACGTGACACTGATCCTCGAGCCGATGAACGGCCGCGTCGATCACCCCGGCCACTGCCTGTACGGCTCGGAAGCGGCCGTGCGCATCTGCCGCGAGGTGAATTCGCCGCACGTGAAGATCAACTGGGACCTCTACCACATGCAGCTCGCCGAGGGCGATCTGTGCGGGCGCCTCAAGGACGGCCTCGATCAGCTCGCCTACGTGCAGGTCGCCGACACGCCGGGCCGCAACGAGCCGGGCACGGGCGAGATCTTCTATCCGCGCGTGTTCCGCGCGCTCGACGAGCTGGGCTACAAGGGCTTCGTCGGGCTCGAGTGCTGGCCGAAAGACGGCGAAGAGCGCGCGATCGAGCGTTTGATCGCGGCGGCGACGTGGTGATCGCCCTCGCTCAGCTTGGCGCTCGGCCGCGCTGAACTCTCGGTTGGGTCGCTACCGCCTCCTGGATGCTCCACGCAGCGCGAGAGATCCAGGAGAAGTTCAGCGCGCGTGCAGCACGGCTTGCGGATCGGGTGCAGCGAGTCCGTCGCTCGTCGCAGGGATAGAAGCGCCGCCAGCGACGCCGGGCGGCGCGTTGAGCGCTACCCTCGCGCGCTGCTGCTCTCGCACGATCCGCTCGAGCGCGTCACGCTGCGCAGCACGACGCACGCGCTGCACCGCATCGCGCGGCCCGTCGGTCCGCAGCGTGAAGCCCGCGAGCGCCACCACGCCCACCGACGCGATCACAACCCACGCGCTGGTCGTCTCCTTCTTCGCCCCCACGGCGCAGTTGTCGACGGAACTGGCCCTGGAACTCGAGCCCATTTCTCACGCTTCGATTCGTCAGTCACCCCCGCGAAAACGACTCCCACATGCCCACCCCCCGACTCCTCGCCTTCGCCGGCAGCGCCCGTTCCGCCTCGCTCAACAAGCGCCTGGTCCCGCACCTCGCCGCTGGCGCCGTCGCCGCGGGCGCGCAGGTCACGCAGATCGACCTGCGGGATTTCGAACTGCCGCTCTACGACGGCGATCTCGAGCAGCGCGGCCTTCCGGAGAACGTCCTGAAGCTCAAGCAGCTCTTCAAGGAGCACCACGGCTTGCTGCTCGCCTGCCCCGAGTACAACGGCTCGATCACGCCGCTGCTCAAGAACACGATCGACTGGGTCTCGCGCCCCGCGCCGGGCGAGAAGCCGCTCGAGTGCTACGAGGGCAAGGTCGCGGGCCTCGCGGCCGCTTCGCCCGGCGCGCTCGGCGGCCTGCGCGGGCTGGTGCACGTGCGCATGATCCTCGGCGGGATCAAGCTGCTCGTCGTTCCCGAGCAAGCCGCCGTGGGCCAGGCGAACAAGGCCTTCGACGAGCGCGGCGAACTCGTCGACGAGAAGCAGCGCGCGGCCGTGCACGCAGTCGGCGCGGCAGTGGCGCGGCTGGCGGCGCGGCTGCTCCAGTGACGCGCGCGCGTCAGGGCTGAGCGGCGGGGGAGTCGCTCGGCGCCGCGCGCTCGCTGCGCATTCCGGCGAGGTCTTCCTCCAGCGCGACGCGGTAGATGTCGAAGCTGCCCTGTCGATCGGAGGTGAACAAGAGCGACTGCCCGTCCGGCGTCCAGGTCGGCTGACAGTCCCGGGCGCCGTGCGTGTCCACCACGATCGAGATCGAGCCGTCGGCGCGCATCACGCGGATGTCGCTCGAGTTGCTCTCGTTCGAGACGAAGGCGATCAGCTCGCCGTCCGGCGAGAACTCCGGATCGAAGCGATCGGCGTCGCTGCGCGTGAGGCGCGTGACTGCGCGCGTGGCGAGGTTGTGCTTGAAGATGCTCCACACGCCGCCCTCCTCGCGCACGAACACGAACTCGTCGGGGTCCCTGGGATTCCAGCGCGCGCGCTGACCGACGCACACGTTCACGTCGCTGCCCTCGCTGAAGTTGCGGTACCACACTTCGTAGCGCCCGGCGGCGTTGAGCGCCGAGTACAAGAGGCGCCGCCCGTCGGCCGAGAGGTGCGGCCAGTTCACGTGGTTGAGGCCGGTGACCACGACGCGCCGACTCTCGACCTTGGGCAGGTTCCCTGAGAACACCTGGCAGCGCCCGCCCGGATCGGCGACGAAGTAGCACACGCCCTTGGCGTCCACGAACGGCGCCTTCTCGTCGCTGTCGCTGGCCACCAGCTCGGACGAGGTGCCGTCCTCGAGATTGACGTAGTCGACGGCGCGGATGTCCAGTTGGCCGTTGGCGTTGGTGACGAAGGCGACGCGCCGGCCATCGATCGCGGCCGGCGCCATCTCGTCGCTGTCGGGAAAGCGCTTGGACGTCACCTCCGCGACGGCGCGCTGCGAACTGGCGTCGGAAGCGAGCAGGTCCGGCGTGGGACCTTCCTCCGACTGGAGTGAAGCGGTGCTGGCGCAACTGGTCGCGAGTGCGAGCGCCGAGCAGAAGATCGTGAGCGTCGTGAGATTCGATTGCATGGTGGTGGCAGTGAGTGGGAGCCGGGTTCGATCGAGTGGCGCGGGCGGCGTTCGTCAGAAGCTCCAGCCCAGTCGGACGCCGTAGGAGAGCTGCGTGATCTCGGCGCGATCGACCTCGACCAGCGACCAGGTCAGGCTCGGGCCGATCGTGAGTCCGGGAGCCACCGCGGCATCCAGCCCAAGGCCCGTGTAGAACCCCACGCCGTCGTCGTCGACGATGTCCTCCAAGACGTACTGGTAGAGCAGTCCCGCGCGCACGAAGGGCGTGAGCCCGCCCCAGGGTCGCGAAGGCGTGATGCGCGCGCCGGCGCCGAGCGAGAGGTTGGTCGCGTTCTCGTACCCGTCGACAGCGACGAAGTCGTGCTTGGAGTACTGCGCCAGGGCTTCCAGTCCGACTTCGAAGTCGGCCGTGCGGTGCACGACGAGGCCGCCGTCCAGCGCGAGCCCAGGCTCGTCGCTGATGCCGATGACATAGAAGTTGTCCTCGTCGGCGGTGACTTGCTGAACGCCGACGGCGAACCAGTGGTCGCGCTGGCGGAGGTCTCGCGCGCGCCGGCCGCCCGCGCAGGAGGCGTTCATGGCGCAGACGCAGAGGCAACTGAACCAGACGAACGGCAGGCGATTGTCGCGGGTCATGGCGGGGGGCTCGTGGTGAGGTCGGGCCCGGTCGTGCTCGTCCACGACGTCGGGCGCAAGACCACGAGCGCCGCGCGCCCCGCCGCGCATCAGCACTCGGAAGAAATCCTCGCGAGCCGCGCGCGGCGATCTCGAGCAGCGCGGCCTTCCGGCGAACGTCTTGGAGCTCGAACAGCTCTGAGAAGAGCGCTGCGGCTTGCGTCGCGCGCGCCCTGAGAGCTACGGCTCGATCACGCAGCTCCTGGAGGACACGCTCGAACGCGTCGCGCGCCCTGCGCTGGGCGAGAAGCTGCTCGAGTGCGACGAAGGCAAGGTCGCGGACCTCGCAGCGGCTTCGCTCGGCACGCGCGAGTCGCGCTCAGCGCGCGCGAACGACGTCGCGGCGAGTCACCGCGTCGCGCGCGCGGACCGCTCTCCGCGGAGTCTGCGCTCGAGCACCGGCCGCAGCGCCGCTGTCCACACCGCGTAGCCCTTCGCATTCAAGTGCAATCGATCGTCGAGGAAGAACTGCGCATCGGGGCGGCCCGAGGCGTCGAGCAGCCCTGGCGTCGGATCGACGAACTCCAGGCGCGCGTCGCGCTCGCACGCGGCCTGGATCAGGCGGTTCGCCTCGCGCACCGCAGTAATGTGCTCCTCGCGCGCGAGCGTCGGCGTGATCGCGACGTACACGATCTGGAGCTCGTCGTCCTCGGCGTGCAGGCGCTCGACCAACTCGAGGAACAGCGCGCGCACGCGCTCCGGGCTCTTGGCGTCGGGGCCCGCGAGGTCGTTCGTGCCGCTGAACACCACCGCGAGCGCGGGCTCGTGAATGCTGACCAGCTCGCGCGACCAGTACACCGCGTCGAACAGCCGCGAGCCGCCGAAGCCGCGGTTGAGCACGCGCGTCGGCGCAAGGTCTTCGGCCAGCGTGCTCCACATCCGGATGCTCGAGCTGCCGACGAACACGACGCCGCCGGGGGCGAACGGCGCCTCGCGATCGGCGCGCGCGAAGGCTTCGAGCTCCTTCGACCAGGCGAGCGGATCCTCGCCGGCCGGGATGGGAGGCCGCGACGGCGCGCGGGGCTCGCTTGCGCAACCCAGGACGCCGAGCACGGCGAGTGCGAAAGCGGTGCGTCGACTCACCGCCCGGCGCGCCATCGAACCGCTCGGCGCTACGCGAGCTCTTCCGGCAGGCGGAAGGTGATCGTCTCGCGCTCGCCGTCCATCTCGGTCACGCTCGTGACGCCGAGTTGCTCGAGGCGCGCGAGCACCTGCTGCACGAGCGACTCGGGAGCGCTCGCGCCGGCGGTGACGCCGATGCGCGCGCCCTTGCGGAACCAGGCGGGATCGATCTGCTCCGCGCCGTCGATCAGGTGCGAGGGCACGCCCTTGCGCTCGCCCAGTTCGCGCAGGCGGCTGGAATTCGAGCTGTTCTGCGAGCCGACGACCAGGAGCAGATCGATGCGATCGCTCATCTCCTTGACCGCGTTCTGGCGGTTCTGCGTGGCGTAGCAGATGTCCTTGAGCTCGGGCCCCTTGATCGAAGGGAAGCGCCGCTTGAGCGCGTCGATCACCTCGCGCGTGTCGTCGACCGAGAGCGTGGTCTGCGTGACGTACGAGAGCCGCTCGGGATTGTCGACCTCGAGCTGTGCGACCTCTTCGAGCGTCGAGAGCACGTAGACCTTGCCGGTGACGCGCCCGCGCGTGCCTTCGACCTCGGGGTGGCCTTCGTGGCCGATCAGGATCAGCTCGCGCCCCTCGCGGTGGTACTGCTGCGCCTGCAGGTGCACCTTGGTGACGAGCGGGCAGGTCGCGTCGATCACGCGCAGCTGGCGCGCCTTCGCGCGCGTGACGACGTCCTCGGAGACGCCGTGGGCGCTGAAGATCGTGACCGAGCCTTCGGGGGCCTGATCGAGCGAGTCGACGAACACGACGCCCCGCGAGGAGAGGTCGTCGACCACATAGCGGTTGTGCACGATCTCGTGCAGGACGTAGACCGGCGCGCCGTAGCGCTCGAGCGCGCGCTCGACGATCTCGATGGCGCGGTCGACGCCGGCGCAGAAGCCGCGCGGTTGGGCGAGGAGCACTTGCATGGCGAGGCCCGGGATGTTCTCGCTTCGCTCGCGCTGGCTCAATGGTGCTCCTCGCGCACGAGGTTGCGGTTCCACTTGGGGATCTCGATCACGACGTTGCACGAGCCGTTGGCGACGGCCTGGCAGGCCAGGCGCGACTTCGCGGTCACGCCGCGGGCGTTGTCGAGCTGGTCGAGCTCGGCGTCGCCCGCCGCGTTCATGCTCCCCAGGCCCTCGCGCACGATCACGTGGCAGGTCGAGCAGGCGCACACGCCGCCGCAGGCGTGGTCGATGTCGATCTCGTGGCCCATCGCGATCTCGAGGATCGAGCCCACCGCGCCGTCGCGCGAGTAGGGCAGCTCCGCGGGGTCGACCTCGACCACCTTGTTCAGCGGCAGGAAGGTGATCGTGTACTTCTGCTTGGGCAGGTCGTACTTGGCTGACTGGATGTAGGGGTTCGATCCGCCCATGGTGTCGTGGCGTGGGAGCGTGGAGAGCGCGCGAAAGCGGACGCGATCTTAGTCGCTGTTCGCGCTCAGGCCTGCTCTGCGGTCGGGCCGCGCGTTCCCCGTCCGCCGCGACGCCGCCGGCGCGGCGCGCTCGAGTCGGCCTCATCGCCCGAGCTGGGTGCGGGCGGGGCCTTGGGGGCCGGGCTCGACGGCGAGTTCGCCAACTGCGCCGCGCGCTCGCGTTCGAGCCGCAGCCGCTCGCGCGTCGACATCTCGCGCTTGGGGCGATCGGAGGGCGCTTGCGCGGTCGGACGCGGCGCGCGCTGCGGCGGCGCTGCTGCGGCGCGTTGCGGCCGAGCTGCGGGGGACGGACGGCCTGCGCCCGCATCGGGACGCGCGCTCTCCGGCGGGCGAGGATCGCGGCGCGGCTCGCGGGCGGGGGCCTCGTCGCGGCGCGAGCGGCGCACTTCGCGCTCCGGCGCCTCGGGCTCGCGGCGCGGGCCGCTGTCCTCGCGCTGGGGTGCGGACCCGCCGCGGCGGTGCTCATCGCGCGCGCGTTCGCCTGAGCCGCGGCGCTCCTCGCGCACGCGCGGCCGGCCCGAGCGCTCCGGCGCCTGGTCCTCGCGGATCTCCCACTTGGTGTCGCGCAGGATCTCGTGCCAGCGCCCGACGTGCTCGGGGCCGACGATCGTGATCGCCGTTCCGTCGCGGCCAGCGCGGCCGGTGCGGCCGATGCGGTGCGTGTAGGTCGATGCGTCGCGCGGCACCGCGTAGTTGACGACGTGCGTCACCTGGTGCACGTCGAGTCCGCGCGCGGCGACGTCGGTGGCGATCAGGGCCTTCACTTCGCCCGTGCGGAAGGCGCTCATCACGCGGAAGCGCGCCGCCTGGTCATAGCCGCCGTGCAGCGACTTGATCGAGAACGGCAGGCGCCCGAGCTGGCGGAAGAGCTGGTCGACTTCGGTGCGCCGGTCGCAGAAGACCAGGAACACGTCGTCGGAGGCGCTCTGCTCGATGATGCGCGTGAGCAAGAGCGCGCGGTCCTCGCGGCGCGCGGCGATCCAGCTCTGGTCGATGTTCTTGACCGTGGCGATGCCTGCGGCGGTGGCGAGTTCGATCGGGTTGCGCGTGCTCTCGCGCGCGAGCTTGAGCACTTCGGCGGGGTAAGTGGCCGAGAACAGCAGCGTTTGGCGCTCCTCGGGCGTGTACGAGAGGATCTTGCGCACGTCGTCGATGAAGCCGATCTCGAGCATCTCGTCGGCTTCGTCGAGCACCACGAACTCGGTCCAGGGGAACGAGAGGAAGCGCTGGCCGTAGAGGTCGATCACGCGGCCCGGCGTGCCGACCACGACCTGTGCGCCGGCCTTGAGCGCGTTGATCTGCGGCGGCATGGGCTCGCCACCGACCACCAGCGCCGTCTTCACGCCGCGCGTAGCGCCGAGCTTCTCGAGCACGCCGCACACCTGCTGCGCGAGCTCGCGCGTCGGGCACAACACAAGTCCCAACACCGTCGCGCGCCCTGACTCGATCTTGCTCATCATCGGCGCGCCGAAGGCCAGCGTCTTGCCGGTGCCGGTCTCGGCCTTGGCGATGACGTCGCGGCCCTCGAGCACCGGACCGATGGCGAGCTTCTGCACCGGCGTGGGCTTGCTGATGCCCATACCCTCGATCGCGCGCTGCACTTCTTCCGCCAGCGGCCATTCGCGGAAGCTCTCGATGTTCGGCGCCTCCGTCGTCGGCTTCAGCGGCTCGGCGCGCGGGCCAGCCTTGGCGGCTTGGGAACTGGTGGAACCACTGCCGGGCTTGCGCCGGCCTCGTCCTCTTCGATCGCTCAAAATCTCGTCTCTTCCTGCGGAACAGCGCGCGGGGCTCGCGGGCGGCGCCGCTCACTGCGGGGGCCCGCGCTTGGGGGCGCGATGGGGCAGAGCATACGCTTTCGGCTCGCATGAAGATCGCCACCTGGAACGTGAACTCGGTGCGTGCGCGCCTGCCGCGCGTGCTCGACTGGTTGGAGACCGCGCGCCCCGACGTGGTGGCGCTGCAGGAGATCAAGTGCCTCGACGAGCAGTTCCCGCGCGAGCCGATCGAGGAGCTGGGCTACAACGTCGAGACTTTCGGCCAGAAAACCTACAACGGCGTGGCGATCCTCTCCCGCTCGCGCATCGAGGATGTGCGGCGCGGCGTGCCGGGCGAGGACGAGAACGCACAGAGGCGCGTGATCTCGGCGCAGGTGGGGGACGTGCTCCTGGTCAATGCGTATGTCGTCAACGGCGAAGCCGTCGGCAGTGAGAAGTACGCCTACAAGCTCGAGTGGCTCGCGCGCCTCGCCGACTACGTGGCGAGTTTCGACATGCGCGAAAAGGTGGTCCTCACGGGTGATTTCAACATCACCTTCGACGACCGCGACGTGTACGACCCCGAGGCCTGGCGCGAGAAGATCCTGTGCTCGACTCCCGAGCGCAACGCGTTGGCGCGCGTCATGGCGCCCGGCCTGCACGACGCCTTTCGCAAGTTCACGCAGGACGGCGGCCACTACACTTGGTGGGATTTTCGCACGCGTGGATTCGAGAGGAAGATGGGCCTGCGCATCGATCACTTCCTGATGAGTCAGCCCGCGCTCGACGCCTGCTTCGCCGTCGAGATCGACACGCTCGCGCGCGGCGGCGAGAAGCCCAGCGACCACGCGCCGGTCGTGGCGACGCTGGCAGGCTGAACCGCGTCACCAGGGCGAGAGTAGGGCGGCTAAGATCGCGAGGATGGGACTCGCAATCCTGCTTGTGTGGCTCGCGCCCTTCTTGTGCTCCGCCCGGTTGCCGCAGTCGACGAGCGCGGAAGCGGTTTCCAGCGAGGAGTTCGTGCGCGAGCACGAGCGGAGGCTCACTTCGCACTCGTTCTTCTCGAAAGTGCTGATGGAGCCCGCCGAGGTGCAGGGGGCGATCGCCTTGTACCTCCAGCGTCCGCAGGTCGAGACGCCGAACTGGCGCGCCGCGATGATCGAAGCGCACCTGCCCTGGTTCCAGGCGCTCGAAGCCGAGTTCCGCAAGACGATCGCCGAGCCGCTCGGGTTGCAGCGTCGCTCGGACATCCCGCTCAACGCGGTGTGCGTGCTGCAGACCCACGGCGACTGGGTCAACTACTCCGAGTCTGTGAAGTTCACCGGCTACATCGGTCCCGCGGCGTACTTCGAGCGGCGCTCGCGCTGGACCGCGACGTTCCACTCGGGCGGGGACACGGCGCTCCTCCAGCGGCGCGCGGACATCCTGTCCGAGTTCACCCACGCGCTGCTGCATGCGCACTATCGCGCCGACGTCGGGGAGATCCGCCTTCCTTGGGTCATCGTGGGGTTGGGCGGCTACCTCACGAGCGGAGTCGGCGTTGTTCCGCAGTCCCTCGCGACGCGAGCGCCGCGCAAGGGCGCGCTGAACGCGATCGCCGGACTCGTGCACGACGCGAAGTTGCGCGACGTCTACCTCATTTCGCTCGCCGAGCTGGTCGCGGCGGCCGACCTGAGTCAGATCTGGACCGTGGCGCACGGTCGTGCGGAGGGCGCGAAGCTCGCCTTCGACAGTGGCCGCCTGTCGAGCGCGTGGAGAGGCGAGTGCGAGCTGTGGATGCACTACCTGCTCGACGCCGCGGGGCCGGCGCGGCGCAAGAGCGCGCTCGACTACCTGGGCTTCGCGCTCAGCGGCCGGGCCGTCGCGGACACGTTCGCCAAGTCGTTCAAGGACATCGAGCTCGCCGCGCTCGAGCGCGACTTCTACGCCTGGGTGCTTCGCGAGCACGCCAAGCTGACGCCGGGATCGCCCGTCGACGTCGCGGTCGTCGAGCAGTTGTTCAAGAAGCCCGCGGCCGCGCCGGAAGGCGCCGCGCCGACCGCAGGTGTTGCCCAACGGGACGCCTCCGCCAGCGCGTTCGCGGCGCTCGCTCCCTCGCGCGAGGATCTCCTCGCGTCCCACGGCGTGCTGCTCCAACGCGCCCGGCGCGGCGAGTTGCGCGCAGCCCGCGAGCAGCTCGAGCTGCTCCTCGAGCGAGCGCGGGGCTCGGAGATCGAGCGGCGCGTTCAGCGGGACGCGGAGCGCGTCGCGGCGTTGATCGAACTGCGCGACGCGCACTTCGCCGCCCTGGTGGCGAGCGGCGCGAAGGTGAGCTGGTCGATCGGCGACGCCAAGCTCGTGGCGCGCATCACGCGTTTCGAGGACGAGACGATCAGCTTCGACGCCAATCGCCTCGGCGTCGAGTCGTTGCCGGTGACCAAGCTTGCGGCGAGCGAGTGGCTCGGCGGGCTCTCCAAGGAGTTGTCCGCCGGTCCGAGCGCCTGGGCGCGTCACTTCCAGAGCCTGCTCGACGCCGACGAGCGCGCGCTGCGCCGGCTCGACAAGCGCGATCCCAAGCAGTCGGACCTGCGCGACGACTTCGAGACTTGGTATCCCGGTGTGCTGCGGCTCGGCGAGGCCGCGCTGCGGATGCAGGCGCTCGCCGATGTCGGTGCGCCCGAGGACGCGGCCTCGGCGCAAGCGTTCATCGACGCGGCGACGGCGCTGCAGAAGGACTTCGGCGACCTCGAGTTCGTGAGCGCTCGCAGCGAACGGCTGCGGGCGGCCGTCGGGTTCGCGAGCGAGTTCACGTTCTCACACTCGGCTGCCTTGGCGACGCTGCCCGGACGCGTGGAAACCTTGGCGGACAGTCGCGTGCGCTGGCGCATGGACTTCTCCGAAGCGTCGCACGGTGCGATGTTCATCGAGCAGCCGAGCGTGCTGGCCGAGTATCGCAGCTCCCTGGGCGAGATCGAATCGATCGCGTCGGCCAGCGCGGAAGTGGTGCGCGGTCACTGGGTCGTGCGCGGGTCGTCCACCTGGAAGCTCCCTTTGGCGTTCCGCGGTCCGATCACCGTGCGCGCCCAGGTGCGGATGGGCGAGAACGATTTCGATGGCGTCGCCGGCTTCTTGTTGCTCGCCGGACATCGCGGAGATGGGGTGTACGTCGCCCAGAACCTGTCGGGCAGCCTCCTGGCTTACGACCTCGAGAACAAGCTCCAGCTCAGCGACTGGAAGTCGCGCGGGTTCGTGGTGGGAGCGAAGTACGCGCTCGAACTCCAGATCGACAGCGAGCACATTCGCGGCCTGGTCAACGGCGAGCAGCGCGCGCAGCTTCCTGCGAGCGGACTGGGCGACGGGCACGTGCTCGTCCTGCTCCACTCGCCGATGCGCTGCGAGTTCGACAGCTTCGAAGTCGAAGCCGGCCCCGACGAAGCGGGCTTGCGCGCGCTGTGGCTGGCGCATCAGTTGCGCGCAGTCGGGCTGTGAACGCTGCGCGCGGCGCTCAGGCGCGATCGCCGCGCTCGGGGCGCGGGCGTCGCTCGCTCGGCGGCGTCGCGGCGTGCAGGTCGAGCACGCGTTTGGCGCGCTCCTCGACCGACATGCACGAGAACAGCTCCTGCATCGTGCGCTGCGGAGGCTGGAGCAGCAGCGCGAGGATGTCGGCCAGTTGGCCCACGGGGACCTCGTCGGCGAGCTCGACGCGCTCCGGCGAGCGCTGGTCGATGGCGCGCGAGAGCGTGCGGCGCAAAGCGGGCTCGTCGTGCTCTGGCGCCGGTCGCTCGCGCAGCGGAATCGCTTCGACCTTGCGGTAGAGCCGCTCGCTGGGCGTCTCGCGGATCAACACGCGCGCCAGGCCGACCAGCAGGATCAGGAAGCGCCCGTCGGGCAGGCGCTCGTGGCGCATGATCTCGCCCAGGCCGGCGATGTGGTGCACCGGCGGCGCGCCGGCGAGTTGATCGTGGTGACCCTCGAGAACCGCGCCCATCACGATGCGCCCCGGGCCGTCGAGCGAGTCCTCGATCATCTGCCGGTAGCGCGGCTCGAAGATGTGCAGCGGCATGGTCATGCCGGGGAACAGGAACACGTTCGGCAGCGGGAACAGCGGCGCGATCGAGCCCGGCGGCTGCGCGTCGCGCTCCTGCGGCAAACCGTCGCAGGGCTGCATCAGGCCCTGGCTCCGCCGGCCAGGCGTTGCTCGAGCACGCTGACCACGGGGCGCAGCTCGCGCGCGTCCGCGCTGAGCCCCAGGTCCGTGAACGCGCGCTGCAGGTTGCGCAGGTGCCGCAGCCACAGAGCGGCTTCGCTCGCGTCGTCGAACCAGTGCGGCTGGAACGGCAGGCCGTGGTCGGCGAGGTAGCCCAGACAGTCGCGCTCGCTCAGGCGCTTGCCGCCGTTGAACGGATCGCACAGCACGCCGCGGTCGCCGTCGTAGATGCGCAGCATCACGTGGCCGGGCAGCGCCACTGCGGCGGCGCGGATCGAGGCGCGGCGCGCCACGCACAGGTACAGCGCGGTCAGCGTGAGCGGCATCCCGCGCCGGCGGGTGAGCGCCGTGTGCAGGTAGACGTTGTGCGGGTGGTGGTAGTCGTCGCGGTCGCCGTCGAGGCGCAACTCGCCCGCCAGGTAGTCGATCAATACGTCCGAGGGCCGCGCGCGCGACTTGCCGCGCTCGAGACGCTGCAGCACTTCGGCGGCGCAGGCGTCGAGCGCGAGCTGGAAGGGCCGCACGTCGAGTCCGGGCGTCTCGAATCGGCTCATCAGCCACAAACCGCTCTCGAGCGCGATGCGTGGACGGAGCGCGAGGCGCAGCATCCGTCGCGCGACGGCTGCACGCGCGCGCCGCAGCATCAGTCCGCGCGCTGCGCTTCGCACTCGGGGATCGTCGCTTCGCGCCGCGCGGGCGAGCCACGCATCGGCCGCGCGGCCCCGGGCCTCCAGCGCGCGCCGCACCTCGCGCCGCACGACCGGCGACTCGTCGCCCAGCAGCGCGAGCAGCGGGTCGTCGCGCGTCTCACCCCGCGCCGCCGACGGCGCCGCGGCGGACTTGGAATTTCGCGGGGGAACTGCGGAGCTTTCCACGGTCAGGGCTCGAGTGGGAGTATCGCTCACGCGAGCGCGCCTCGGAAGCGTTCGAGCTGCACAGATGTGCGGCCGCGGCCCGGCTTTGTTGCGAGCCCTGGGCGAGGCGCCTATCCTCTCTGCCCCCAAAGTGCGGCGCGGCGCGGATCCGCTGCGCACTGTCCTCCGCCACCCCAACGCCGAACCCGCCCCTGGAGCGCCCGTGACGCGCGCATCGCGACCCGCCGGAACCCAAGTGGTCATCACCCACGCCCGGCGCACGCCCATCGGCAAGTTCATGGGCGGGCTGAGCGAGCTGTCGTCCGCGGATCTGGGCGTCGAGGCGGTCAAGGCGGTGCTGGCGCAGGCTGGGCTCGACCCCGCGCGCGTCGGCGAAGTGATCGTCGGCAACGGCCGCCAGGCGGGCGGCGGGCCGAACGTCGGGCGGCAGATTTCCGTGCGCTCCGGCGTGCCGGTCGAGACGCCCGCGTGGACCGTGAACATGGCCTGCGGTTCGGGTTTGAAGGCGCTGCTGCTCGTCGCCGACTCGATCCGCGCCGGCCGCTGCGAGATCGCGATCGCCGCGGGCACGGAGAGCATGAGCCGCCTGCCCTTCATGCTGCCCGACTTCCGCAAGGGCTACCGCCTCGGGCATCAGCCGGTCGTCGACGGCATGTACAAGGACGGCTTCGTCTGTCCGCTGTCGAACATGGTGATGGGCGAGACTGCGGAGAAGCTGGCCAAGGAGCTGGGCATCTCGCGCGGCGAGCAGGACCAGTTCGCGCTCGACAGCCAGCTCAAAGCGCAGCGCGCGCGCGAAGCGGGCCGTTTCGAGGCGGAAATCGCCGCGGTCGAGATCGCGGGCAAGAAGGGCCCGGTGCGGATCGAGCGCGACGAGCATCCGCGCGAGAACGCGACGATCGCCGACATGGCCAAGCTGCCGCCGGTGTTCGACGCGAAGAACGGCTCGGTCACGGCCGGCAACGCGAGCGGGATCACCGACGGCGCGGCTGCGCTGCTGGTGATGAGCGCGGAGAAGGCGCGCGAGCTGGGCTATGAGCCGCTGGCGACGCTCGGCCACGCGACCGAGGCGGGCGTGCGCCCCGAAGTGATGGGCGTGGGGCCCGTGCCGGCCGTGCGCAAGCTCGTCGAGCGCAACGGACTCGCCGTGCGCGACTACGACCTGGTCGAACTCAACGAAGCGTTCGCCGCGCAGGTCCTGGCCTGTCACCGCGAGCTCGACTTCGACCTCGAGCGACTCAACGTCAACGGCGGCGCGATCAGCCTGGGGCACCCGATCGGGGCCACGGGCGTGCGCATCGTCGTGACGCTGCTGCATGAAATGAAGCGCCGCAACGCGCGCCACGGACTCGCCACGCTGTGCATCAGCGGCGGGCTGGGGCTCGCGGCGGCCTTCGAGCGAACCTGAACCCTGGCGAACCTGAACACCAGACAAGCGAGACACGGACAAACGACATGGCAATCAAGAAGGTGGGCGTCGTCGGCTGCGGGCTGATGGGCCACGGCATCGTGCAAGTGGCCGCGCAGGGCGGTTTCCAGGTCGTGGCGCTCGAAGCCGAGCAGAAGTTCCTCGACAGCGGCCTGGGGCGCATCGACAAGAGCCTCGCGAAGCTGGCCGAAAAGGCCGCGGAAAAGGCCGTCAAGGAAGGCAAGGCGAGCGCTGAAGACGCCAAGGCCAAGGCCGCCGCCGACGCCGCCGCGACGCGTGCGCGCATCACCGGCTCGACCAACAAGGCCGACCTCGCCGACTGCGATCTGGTGATCGAGGCGATCGTCGAGAACCTCGACGTCAAGAAGGCGCTGTTCGCCGAGCTCGGCAAGCTGTGCAAGCCTTCGACGATCTTCGCCTCGAACACCAGCTCGTTCCCGATCGGCGAGATGGGCGACGCGAGCGGCCGCCCGCAGCGCATGGTCGGTCTGCACTTCTTCAACCCCGTGCAGCTGATGAAGCTGGTCGAGGTCGTGCGCACGCCCAAGACCGCCGACGACGTGTTCGCCGACGCCATGGCCTTCGGCAAGGCCTGCGGCAAGGCGCCGGTCGCCTGCAAGGACACGCCGGGCTTCGTCGTCAACCGCCTGCTCGTGCCGTACATGGTCGAGGCGATGAAGATGCTCGAGCGCGGCGACGCCAGCGCCGAGGACATCGACACCGCGATGAAGTTCGGCTGCGGCTACCCGATGGGGCCGATCGAGCTGACCGACTACGTGGGCCTCGACACGACGCTGTTCATCGTCGAAGGCTGGACCAAGCGCTACCCGAACGATCCCTCGTTCCAGGTTCCCGCGCTGCTCAAGAAGAAGGTCGATGAGAAGAAGCTCGGCCGCAAGAGCGGCGAGGGCTTCTACAAGTGGGAAGGGGACAAGCGCGTATGAAGCTCGCAGGTCTGGTGCTGGCGGCGCTCGCGGGCGACGCCAAGGTCGAGTGGCGCGCGCCGTCGGCGCTGCTCCAGGGCGAAGCCTTCAAGGCCGAGATCGCGATCCAGGCGCCCGCGGACGGGGCGAAGGTCGCGAGCTGGATGGTCACGCCGGCTGCGTTCGAGGTCGACGGCAAGCCGCTGGGCGAGCGCACGGGCGCCGACATCGAGCTGCCGGGCGGCTTCACACTCGTCGGCGAAGTCGATCTCTCGGCGCACATCAAGGCCGCCAAGGGCTTCAAGCTCACCCATGCCTCGGGCCAGGGCGTCCCGGTCGACGTGAAGCTGCTCATGCCGGCGCCGGCGGGCTTGAACTTCATGGACGAGAACGCGATGCCGGTCGCGGAGCTCGCGAACTACCAGGTGCTGCTGCGCACCAACCAGGGCGACATCCTGCTCGAGCTGTGGCCCGAGATCGCGCCCAAGCACGTGCGCAACTACCTCGACCTGGTCTCGGTCAAGTTCTACGACGGGCTGCTGTTCCACCGCGTGATCCCCGGCTTCATGATCCAGGGCGGTGATCCCACCGGCACCGGCGGCGGCGACGGTCCGCGCAAGCTGCCCGGCGAGTTCACCAAGATCACGATCAAGAGCCTGGGCGACTCGGGCTCGACCGAATACAAGGTCGGCGAGGTGCACGGCTATGACGTGGCTTCGAAGCTGATGCAGCTCAACGGCCGCTTGCAGCAACAGGGCAAGCGCCCGATCGAGTATCGCGCCGAGCGCTCGCACGTGCCCGGTGTGCTCTCGGCGGCGCGCACCGCCGATCCCAACTCGGCCTCGTGCCAGTTCTTCATCATGCACGGCGACGGCTGGGCGCTCGACGGTCAGTACAGCGCCTTCGGCAAGACGGTCTTCGGCCTCGAGGCCGTCGACCGCATCGTCAACGCGCCGCGCGACCAGCGCGACAAGCCGCGCGAGCCGCAGCGCATCGAGCGCGCCATCGTGTTGAAGGCCAGCAAGTAGTCCAGCGCGCCACGGCGCCCAGTCCCCAGCGAGGAAAGTCCATGACCAACACCAAGCACGCGCTCACCGGCGTCACCGCGACGCTCGACACCACGGCCGGCTCGATGAAGCTCGAGTTCTTCCCCGACAAGGCCCCCGGCCACGTCGAGAACTTCGTCAAGCTCGCCGAGAAGGGCTTCTACAACGGCACCGTGTTCCACCGCACGATCCCGGGCTTCATGATCCAGGGCGGTTGCCCCGAAGGCAGCGGGATGGGCGGCCCAGGCTACAAGATCAAGGCCGAGTTCAACGACACCAAGCACGTGCGCGGGATCCTCTCGATGGCGCGCTCGAGCGACCCCAACTCGGCCGGCTCGCAGTTCTTCATCTGCCACGGCGACGCGAGCTTCCTCGACAAGCAGTACACGGCCTTCGGGAAGCTGGTCGAGGGCGATGACACGCTCGACAAGATCGCCAAGGCGCCGACGGTGCGCGGCGGCGAGAACTCCAAGCCGGTGAAGCCGGTCACGATCAACAAGGTCACCATCCACCGCCCGGCGGCGAAGTAGAGGCGCGCGTCATGAGCGATACGGCAACGCAAACGGCCTTCGAGAACCTCACCGTCGAGCGCGAACTCGGCGGCCGCGCGGCGATCGTCACGGTCAACCGGCCCAAGGTCATGAACGCGCTCAACGCGCAGACCTTGCGCGAGATGGCGCAGTGCTTCGATCAACTGCGCGACGACAAGTCGGTCGGCGCGGTGGTGATCACCGGCGCGGGCGAGAAGGCCTTCATCGCCGGCGCGGACATCAACGAGCTCGCCAAGATGAAGGCGCTCGAGGCGAAGGACGTGGCCTTCTTCGGCCAGCAGGTCTTCGCGCGCCTCGAGCGCATGGGCAAGCCGACCGTCGCGATGATCAACGGCTTCGCGCTGGGCGGCGGCTGCGAGCTCGCGCTCGCCTGTTCGCTGCGCACGGCATCGAAGACCGCGCGCCTGGGCCTGCCCGAGGTTTCGCTCGGCATCATCCCCGGTTACGGCGGCACGCAGCGCCTCGCACGCGTCGCCGGCCCCGGCGTGGCGCGCGAGTGGGTGCTCACGGGCGACATGTTCGGCGCCGAGGAGGCTTGGCGCGTGGGCGTGATCAACCGGCTGTTCGAAGCGGCCGAGCTGCGCGCCGGCACGCTCAAGATGGTCGAGACGATCCTCTCGCGCGGCCCGGTCGCGGTGCGCCTCGCGCTCGAGACGATCGCGCGCGGGCTCAACATGAGCCAGCAGGAGGGCGAGGTCATCGAGACCGACATGTTCGGCCTGGCTTCGACCACCGAAGACATGCGCGAAGGCATGAACGCCTTCCTCGAGAAGCGCAAGCCCAACTTCCAGGGCAAGTAGCTCTCGCTTCCTACGCCCGCCGCGGTCGTGCAGGGCCGCGGCCAGCATTCCTCGCGCTTTTTCCCCTCGTTTCCCGCGCGCCCCAGGGCGCTGGCGGAGAACGCGGGGGTTACGATTCCTCTTTTCGAGGGCCTGCACCCAACTCTCCGCGAACGCTTCGCGCGAGAGGCCGGCGCGGCCCCACCGCTAGCCACTCCATGACCAAGACCATCGTTCTCGTCGGCGGCGCGCGCACTCCCATGTGCGAGTACGTCGGAACCCCGGGCTACGGCAAGTTCAAGGACCACAGCGCGATCGAACTCGCGGCGCACGCCGCCAAGCACGCGCTCGAGCGCGCCGGCGTGGGCGCCGACGCCGTCGACCACGTCGTGATCGGCAACGCGCTGCAGACCAGCGCGGACGCGATCTACGGCGCGCGACACGTGGGCCTCAAGGCGGGCGTGCCGCAAGCGGCGGGCGGGCTCACGCTCAACCGTCTGTGCGGTTCGGGCATCCAGGCAGTCGTGAGCGCGGCGCAGATGCTGATGCTCGGCGAGTCGCGCATGGCGGTCGCCGGCGGCATGGAGAACATGTCGCAGGCCCCGTTCTGCGTGTACGGCACGCGTTCCGGCGTCCCGTTCGGCGTGCAGCCGGTGATGGTCGACATGCTCTTCGGCAGCTTGAAGGACCCGCTCGCGGACCTGTTCATGGCGCAGACCGCCGAGAACCTCGCCAAGCGCCTTGGCATCACGCGCGAGGAGCAGGACAAGTACGCGCTGCGCAGCCACCAGCTCGGCGCCGCGGCGGTCAAAGAAGGCCGTTTCGCCGAGGAAATCGCGCCGGTGGTCGTCAAGGGCCGCAAGGGCGACGAGACGATCGCGACCGACGACCACATCAAGCCCGACACGAGCCTGGAAGCGCTTTCGAAGCTGCGCGCGGCCTTCGGCAAGGACGGCACGGTCACGGCCGGCAACGCCAGCGGCATCGTCGACGGCGCCGCTGCGCTGGTCGCGACGACCGCTGAACGCGCACAGGCCGACAAGCTCGACGTGTGGGGCGAGATCGTGGCCTGGGGCATCGTCGGCTGCGATCCGCGCGAGATGGGCATCGGCCCGGTCCCCGCGATCCGCCAGTGCCTCGAGCGCGCCAAGGTCAAGCTCGGCGACGTCGACCGCATCGAGATCAACGAAGCCTTCTCGGCGCAGTACCTCGCCTGCGAGAAGGAGCTCGGCCTCGACCGCGAGCGCTGCAACGTCAACGGCGGCGCGATCAGCCTGGGCCACCCGCTCGGCGCGACCGGCGCGCGCCTGATCCTCACGCTGATGTACGAGCTGCGCCGCGCGAACAAGCGCTACGGCATCGCCTCGGCCTGCATCGGCGGCGGTCAGGGCATCGCGATGCTGATCAAGAACCCGAGGGCCTGAGCGTGGCCAATCCGCTGATCCACACGCGGCCCGACGGGCGGCGCGTCGTGCGCCTGTCCGGCGCCAAGCGCGTGCTCTACCTGTTCAAGGACGTCGAGAAGATCCGCGCGCAGCTGCGCGGCGAGACGACGTTCCGCATGCAGAACGTCGAGCCCGCGACGCTGCTCGACGACATCAACACCGACGTGATGACGCCGGCCTGGGTGTGCTTCCGCCACAAGCCGGAGGACATCGCGCTCGACGCCTACGCGGGCCTGATGGACGCGACGAACCAGCGCGTGTTCGGCTCGCGCGCGCTTTTCGACGGCGGCTTCGAGGTGATCGTCAGCGGCCAGCGCAAGGGCACGGGCTCCTCGCGCGAGACCGCTCCGCAAGCGGAGAAGTGGTCGGGCATCGGCCTGGTGATCGCACACTCGTTCGCGCCGATCCACCTGCGCAACAACATCAACCTCGGCCAGTTGATGGGGGACTACGACCAGCTCCGCCGGCTCGAGGCCGGCGAGGAGATTCCGCTCGAGGAGTTCACCGCGAAGTACGACGCGGTCACGCGCGCGATCCTCGAGAACGGCGGTCTCTTCGAGTTCGGCGCGAAGTACGCGCGCGGCGAGATCCGAGTCGCGCCGCCGCCGACGCCCGCGCGGCCGATGACGATGGCCGAGAAGATCATCGCCAGCCACCTCGTCGGCGGCGATGCGAAGAGCTGCGTGCAGCCGCACGACGCCTGCCTCGTCAACGTGGACGGCGGCTATAGCCACGAGTTCACCACCGCGCAGGTGCACCACTTCCTGCAGCAGGAGTACGGCGCGAAGTACCGAGTCGTGAACCCGGCCAAGTTCGCCGTGTTCGAGGACCACCTGCTGTACGCGACCGGCGTCGCGCGCATGAAGCCCTTCGAGGCGCAGATCCAGACGCTGCGCGACCTGCAGCGCGAGTTCCAGCGCCACACCGGCGTGCGCGACTACTCGGCCAAGGACGGCGTCAGCCCCGGCATCTGCCACCAGGTCGCGCGCGAGCACTTCGTCGACCCGGGCGACTTCATCCAGGCCACCGACAGCCACACTTGCATGGGCGGCGGCAACAACGCGCTCACCTGGGGCGTCGGCGCCACCGAGTACGCGGGCCTGATCTACGCGGGCTTCACCTTCGTCAAGGTGCCCGAGTCGATCCGCTTCGAGCTGACCGGCAAGTTGCGCGCGGACTGCACCGCGAAGGACGTGATCCTGCACATCCTCGCGACCTTCGCGGTGCGCGAGGACACGCTCGACCGCGTGATGGAGTTCGGCGGGCCGGGCCTCGCCACGCTCTCGATGGACGAGCGCGCGACGCTGTGCAACATGGCCACCGAGTGCTCGGCGCGCTCCGGGATCTGCGAGGCCGATGAGCTCGCGCTCGAGTGGCTCGCCGCGCGCCGTCCCAACCTGACGCGCGAGCAGCTCCGCGCGCGCTTCGTCGCGCCGGACAAGGGCGCGCAGTACCACGGCGGCGTGCACGCGCTCGACCTGTCGAGCATCCGCCCGATGATCGCCAAGCCTTCGGACCCGACCTACGGCGCGGATGTGAGCGCGCTCGGCGAGGTCAAGATCGACATCGCCTACGCGGGCTCGTGCACGGCCGGCAAGGAGCACGACGTCGATATGTACGCGCAGGTGCTGCGCGAGGCGCTCGAGGCCGGGCTCAAGGTCGCGCCGGGGGTGCGCATGTACCTCCAGTTCGGCAGCGAGGGCGTCCGAGACTACGCCAAGGCGCGCGGCTACCTCGAGCTGTTCGAGCGGGCCGGCGTCGACGTGATCAACCCCGGTTGCGGCGCGTGCATCGGCTGCGGCCCGGGCGTGTCCTCGGCCGCCGACCAGGTCACGGTCAGCGCCATCAACCGCAACTTCACCGGCCGCAGCGGGCCCGGAAAGCTCTACCTCGCCTCTCCGCTCACCGTGGCCGCGAGCGCCGTCCGCGGCCGCATCGCGAGCTTCACCCCAGGAATGTTCCGCACCGCCGCGGCGCGCGGCTAGCTCCGTCCAACGAGGAGTCCCCACCATGACTGAGCACGACATCGCAGTGATCGCCGGCGACGGCATCGGACCGGAAGTCACCCGCGAGGCCATGAAGGTCCTCGACGCGACGGCCGAGGTCTTCGGCTTCCGCACGCGCCGCACCGTGTACCCCTTCGGCACGGACCACTACCTCGCCACCAAGGAGATCTTCCCCGACGCGGCCTTCAGCGAGGTCAAGCAGAAGCACGCGATCTTCCTGGGCGCGATCGGCGACCCGCGCGTGCCGGTGGGCCTGATCGAGTACGGCGTCATCGCGCGCATGCGCTTCGACCTGGACCTGTACGTCAACCTGCGTCCGGTCAAGCTCTACGACGAGGCCTTCTGCCCGCTCAAGGACAAGAAGTGCGCCGACGTCGACATGGTCATCATCCGCGAGAACACCGAGGACGCCTACACCGGCAGCCACGGCTTCACGCACAAGGGCCACGCCAACGAAGTCGCGGTGCAGACCATGGTCTACACGCGCGGCGGCGTCGAGCGCGTGATCCGCTACGGCTTCGACCTGGCCCGCACGCGCCCGCGCAAGCAACTCACCTTGATCGACAAGGCCAACGCCGTGCGCGCGCAGGACCTGTGGACGCGCACCTTCGCCGATGTCGCCAAGGAATACCCCGACATCAAGACCGACCACGCCTACATCGACGCGGCCTGCATGTGGATGGTCAAGAACCCCGAGTGGTTCGACGTCGCGGTGACCACCAACCTGTTCGGCGACATCATCACGGACCTGGGCGCGATGATCCAAGGCGGCATGGGCATCGCCGCTTCGGGCAACCTGCACCCCGGCTCGGTCTCGCTGTTCGAGCCGATCCACGGCTCGGCGCCCAAGCACGCCGGCAAGAACGTCTCGTCGCCGGTCGCGGCCGTGATGGCGGTCTCGATGATGCTCGACTACCTGGGCGAGAAGCAGGCTTCCGTCGCCGTCGAGAGCTGCGTGGCCGATCTGCTCCGCTCCAAGCGCATCAAGGGCGTGCACACCGGCGCGCATCCGACCAACGAGGTCGGCGACCTGATCTCCGCCGAGATCAGGGCGCGGGCTTCGGCCGCGGTCTGACGAACGCCAGCGGCGCCGCCTGCAGCAGCACCAGCGCAGGCGTCGCCGTCAGGTAGAAGCGCTCCCAGTCGAGCGGCAGCCACAGGATCGTCCCCGCGACGAACAGCAGCGCGAAGGCGAGCAGCACTTGCGCCTGCGCGTCGCCGCGCACGCTGCGCAGCGCCAGCCAGCCCAGTCCGACGAGCGCGAGAACGCCGCTGAACGCGCCCAGCGCGAAGTTCCACTTCGGCAGCGAACTCGCGAACAGCGCCAGCCGCTCCGGCAGCGTGCGCGCGACCGCCACGCCAGTGCGCGGCGCGTGCTCGTCCTGGAAGAAGGCCATCAAGCTGTCCCAGCGCGCGAGGATGTCGCGCACGCCCTCGAGCGGCCCGCTCCACAGCAGCGGGTTGAGCGCGATGAAGATCGCGATCGAGAGCGCCGCGGCGACTCCGAGCGCGAGCGCGGCTTTGCGCAACTGCGCGCGCTCGCGCAGGACCGCCAGCGCGCACCACACCGCCGCGGCGACGCAGAGGAGGCCTCCGTTGAGCTTGCTCGCGACGCTCAGTCCGCACGCGACGCCGATGGCGACGCCCCAGGCGAGCGACGGCCTCGGCCAGCGCAGCGCGACCCACAGCCCAGCGAGGCACGCCGGCAGCATGAAGTAGTCGGTGCGGATGTAGTTCGAGGTCGACTGCACCAGCGGCGTGGCGAACCACAGCGCGAAGCTCGCCGCGCCCGCGAGCCAGCCGGGCCAGCCCGGATGGAGTGCGCGCGCGCACAGCACGAGCAAGGTCGCCGTCAGCGCGCACAGCACCAGCACCACTCGTCGCGCGAGCGGCTCCGCGGGAGCGAGTTCGAGCCAGGCCTCGCGTTGCTTCTGCGCGCCCGCGGGGCGGGCGAAGATCTGGAACGAGTAGGGCGACGCGCTGCGATGGCCCGCGGCCGCGAGCGCCGCGCCCCACACCAGCTTGGGAGCGCAGGGATTCATGTAGCCGAAGGTCGTGCGCTGCACGCCCTGCTTCCACGGGTTGTCCGAACGCTCGGCCGGCGGGTCGAGCTCGGCGCCCGCGGGCGGCTCGCCCAGCGCGAACTGCTGCCAGTGCAGGATCGAGATCGCGATCCACTCGGGCTCGTCGCTCGCCAGGCGCCCTTCGTGCCGGCGCTCGCGCGTCGCGAAAGCGGCCCACAGCGCGAGCGCGAGCACGAGCGCGGCCAGCGCCAGCTCCTTCAGCACCACGCGTCGGCGATCGGTCACGGGGCGGGAGTGTAGCCCTGCGGCTCGCGCGCGTAGACTTCTCTCTCGATGTCGATGTCGCGCTTGTTCTGCCTGCTCGCCCTCCTCGCGCTGGCCGCGTGCAGCGACGCCAAGCGACCGCCGAACGTGTTGATCGTGCTGCTCGACACGACGCGCGCCGACCACCTCTCGTGCTACGGCTACTCCAAGCGCACGACGCCCACGATCGACGCGCTGGCCGCGCGCGGGGCGCGCTTCGACTCGGTCTGGGCGCAGTCGTCGCTGACGCCCGTCTCCGCCGCGACGATCCTCTCGGGCGCCTATCCCTTCCGCCACGGCGTGCGCAGCCTGTTCGTGGTCGGCGGCGAGAGCATGTCGCTCGAGGTCGCGAGCCTGCCCGAGCTCCTGGCGCAGAGCGGCCGGCGAACGGCGGCGTTCGTGAGCGCCAAGCCCATGGGCGCGCAGTACGGGCTCGCGCGCGGCTTTTCGACCTACGACGACGACCTGAGCGAGGTCGCGGCGCGCCACAACGTGCCCGTGCAGACCGACGCGCCGCAGCGCCCGGCCGACGACACCACCGAGCGCGTGCTCGCCTGGCTCGATTCGCACGGCCGCGAGCCCTTCGCGCTGCTCACGCACTTCTTCGACGCGCACGACCCGTCGTTCACGCCGCCGCGCGAGTTCCTCGCGTCGCGCGTGAAGTTCCCACTGCCCGATCCGCTGCCGCGCGCAGGTCCCACGCAGCGCATCCCCGCGCTCCGCACGCCTGGCGCGCTGGTCGAGCTGTACGACGCCGAGCTCGAGTTCATGGACGCGCAGCTCGCGCGCATCCTCTCCAAGCTCGAGGAACTCGGCGAACTCGAGCGCACCGTCGTAGCGGTGCTCGCCGACCACGGCGAGGCCTTCGGCGAGCACGGCTTCTGGACGCACGGGATCCTCTACCAGGAGCAACTGCGCGTGCCGTTCGTGCTGGCCGGGCCCGGAGTGCCGAGCGGGGTTGTCGTGCAGGGGCGTGGACGCCTCGTCGACGTGCTGCCGACCCTGGCCGAACTGCTCGACCTGCCCGCGCCGCGCGCGCCGCTCGACGGCAAGTCCATGGCCGCCGGCCTGCGCGGCGAGTCGCTGGGCGAGCGCGAGGTCTACGCCGAGGTGCGCCACGCCGCCGAAGACCGCCTCGCGCGCGATCCGCAGATGTACGCGCTGCGCGTCAGGGACCACAAGTACATCCACCGTCCCACGCACGGCCGCCACGAGCTGTACGACCTCGCCGCGGACCCCGCGGAGCTGAGCAACCTCTACACGCCCGAGCACCCGCTGGCCCGCGCGCTCGCGCACCAGCTCGGCAAGCTCGGCGCCGTGGGTGGCGCGCTGCCGACGCTCGAGGGCCTGTCCGAGGCGGAGCTCGCCGCCCTGCGCGAATTGGGTTATCTCTGAATTTTTGCTGACCCGTTGGCGGCGGCGCGCACTCTCTCGCTCCAGCCATGGATCCGCGCTCCCCCGACGACGCGTTCGTGCTCGAGCACTCGGGCTTCGTGCGCGAGCTGGCCCACGCGCTGGTGTTCGACGCCGACCTGGCGCGCGATGTGGAGCAGCAGACCTGGCTCGCGGCGCTGCGCCACGCGCCGCGCGAGTCCGGCTCGGCGCGCTCGTGGTTGGCGGCGGTGGTGCGCAACAACGCCTACCAGCTCTTCCGCGGGCGCCGGCATCGCGCTGAGCGCGAGGAGGCCGTCGCGCCGCGCGAGGACCTCGGCGAGGGCGACAGCGCGGCCCCGGAGGAGTGGCTCGCGCGCGAAGAACTGCGCCGCGAGATCGTCAGCGCTGTGAGCGGCCTCGACGAACCGTGGCGCACGACGCTGATCCGGCGCTACTTCGACGAACTCACGCCGCAGCAGGTGGCCGAGCGCATGGGGGTGCCGCTCGAAACCGTCCGCTCGCGGCTCAAGCGCGCGCACGTCCTGCTGCGCGAGCGCCTGGAGCGCCGCAGCGGACGCAGCAGCCTCGCGCTCTCGCTCGCGTTGGTCGAAGCCTGGCGCCTCTCGCCGCCAGCGGGCGAGGGGCTCGTCGCCGGCGTCGTGGCATCGCTCACCCAATGGAGTCTCGTGATGGGAGCAGCGCACAAACTGGGCGCGGCGGCCGCGGTCGTCGTGCTGACCTGCATCGGCGTGTGGTGGGCGACGCGCGATGACGCTGCGCGGGGACCCCAGACGCCGGCGCAGCATTCGAACGTCGAGGTGGCGTTCGACGAAGCTCGAGCGGCCCCGCGAGCGCGCGAAGTCGGGGAGCGCAGTGAAGCCGTCGAACTCGCGCAACGTGCGCCATCGAGCTCGCCTGCGTCGTCAGCGAGTTCGGCCGCTGCGCCGAGCGAGGGCTCGCTCGAACTGGAGTTCGTGTGGGCTTCCGATGGTCTCCCCGCAGCCGACGTGGGCGCGCTGCTGGTTCAAGCGGGCGCCGCCGACCGCCAGATGGAGTCGATCGAAGTGCGTTCCGACGCGCGCGGCCTCGTGTTCGTCGAGCGCCTGCGCGCCGGGCTGCTGACGATCCAGCTCGACCGCGGCGGCGCGCAACTCGCCAACGTTCCCCCGCAAGCGCGCGGGCGCGAGCGCATCGAGCTGAAGGACGGCGTTCGGCTGCACGGGCGCACGCTCGACAGCTCAGGGCGGCCCGTGTCCGGCGCGCAGATTGTGGTGCACTCCGGCCTCGCGCCCGATCTGGGCGGGTTCGTGGTCGCGCGTTCCGATGCGGCCGGCGAGTACGAGGTCCGTGGCGTGTCCCTCGACTTCGGACCGCGGCTGGCGGCGCGGGCGGAGGGCTACGGTCCGTCGCGGCGAGTGCTGCTGCCGCAGCGCGCCGACTCGAAGGAGCTGCGCGCGGATCTGGTGCTCGGCGAGCGCGGCGGCGCGCTGCGCGGCCGCGTGGTGGACACTGCGGGCGCTCCGGTGGCTGGAGCGCTGGTCCTACTGGGCCACGGCGAAGACCGTGAGATGCAGCGCGGACCTGATGGTCGCTACACGCTCGCTGCGGGCCTCGCGCGCGCTCGCACGGCCGTAAACGGGAGCTTCGAGCTGCGCTCCGTGGCGCCCGGTCGCGCGCCGCTGCTGGTCCGCGCGCGCGGCTTCGCGGCGCTGCGCAGCGAACTCAGCATCGACGGCGAGAGCGTCGCGCCCGACTTCGTGCTGCAGCGCGCCACGCGCGTGTTCGGGTCGGTTCGCGACGATGCCGGCGCGCCCGTTTTCGATGCCTACGTGTCGGTCGGCCGCGCGGGCGAGCTCTCCGCGTGCGAGACGCGCTCGCGCGAAGACGGCTCGTTCGAGCTCGACTCGGCGCCGGCGGAGGAGTTCGAGATCGCCATCGCGCACGACTCGCGCGGGCGTGCGAGCGCGCGGCTCGCGGGCGCGCCCGGTGCGAACCTCGAGTGGCATGCAGTGCTCTCGCTCGGACGCGTGCTGCGCGTGCGCGTCGAGGCGCCCGCGGCGAAGCTCCGCCACTTCTGGGTGCGCGTCGACGCGCGCGCGAGCGGAGCGTCGTACTTTCGCGTGCTCACGCCGGACGCCGAGGGGCGCGTCGCGTTCCCCGACTGTCCCGAGGGGCCGTTGCACCTCGAACTCGTCGACACGCTGACGAACGCCGACGCGCCCTGTGCGGTGTACCCCGAGCTCTTCGCGGATGGGATCGAAGTCGCGGTGCGTCCCGACCCGGCGCTGGTCCCGGGCGCCAGCGTGCGCGGCCGCGTGGTCGACCGGCGCGGCGTCGGAATCGGCGGCGCGCGCGTGTCGATCGGTCGCACCGGCGACGGTCCGTTGGAGTTGCACAGCGAGTCGGATGGCACGTTCCGCTCGCCCGCGCTTCCTGCGCTGCGCTACACCTTGGCGCTCGAAGCCGAGGGCTATGCGGCGCGCCGAGGCGACGCTTTCGAGCTCGCGCTGGAGCAGCAACTCGATCTGGGCGAACTGGTGCTCGAGCGGCCCGCGGGACTCGTCGCGCGCGTGCGGCGCGGCCCGGGTGTGACGGCCGATCCGCGCTGGGTCGTGCTGACGGGCGCCGATGGGCGCGAGCTGATGCTCGACGTGCTCGAGGGCGTGGCGCGCAGCGGGCCGCTGCTCCCCGGGCGCTATGCGATCCGCGGCGCCGATCGCAACGCAGCGGTCGCGCCGCTCGAGGTCGAGCTGGCCGAGGGCGAGCAGCGCGAGCTCGAGCTCGACGCGCAGCTCGGCGCGGAAGTGGTGCTCGCGGTCGAGACCGCAGCCGGCGTGCGGCCCGAGGCGACCATCGACTTCGTGCTGCGCCAGGGCGGCGCGCTGGTTCGGAGCGGTCGCTTCCGCGAAGACGCGCCGGCGCGCCTGGTGACGCGCCTCTTGCCGGGCGAGTACGAGTTCGTGGTCGGCCTCGACGACGGGCGCAGCGCACGGCTCGCGCTCGAGGTCGACGCGCGCGGCATCGAGCGAAAGCTCGTGATCGACTGACGCGCGAGCTCGTGCGCGAGTGCACGGCGCCTTCAGCGCCGGTCGACTCGCAGCAGATCCTGCTCGACCAGGAACTGCGCAAAGGTCTCGGCCTGCAGGCGGTACCCCGCGGCGTTGGGGTGGTGGATGTCGATCAGCTCGCGGTCGCCGCGCTTCCAGAGGTGGTAGTGCTCACGCTTCAGCGGCGTGCGCTGCACGTAGTCGAACAGCCACACGTCGTCACCCGGCTCTGAGGCCAGCGCGCGCACCACCTCGTTGGTCTGCGCGATTGCGGCGGCGAACGTGGCGGAGTTGTACGAGCTGTCGCGCAGCTCGCCCGGCGGCGGCAGGTGCGCGTAGGTCGCGAGCACGAGCGCAAAGCCGTGCGCGTGCGCCATGCCCATCATCGTGCGCAGGTTGCGCTCGAAGTGCGTCGGCGGGTTGAGCTCGAGCACGCGCTCGACCGGCGTGGTCGCGAAGAAGCCCGAGGGATACTCGGCGGACCACATCTGGCGGTCGAACTGCTCGCCGATCCACGATTCGGTCGGGGGATCGAGCTCGAACAGCGCTGAACTCGGGCGCAGCCACCCCGCGCGCACGCCCACGCAGCGCAAGAGCGCGCTGCGCGACCACAGCTCGCCGCGCTCGCGCAACTGCGCCGCGTGGCGGCGGAAGCCGGAGTTGTCGCTGCGGTAGGCCTCGTGCGGCCAGACCAGGCGCGGCGGCACCTCGTTGACGCCGTGGTAGACGATCACCACGTCGGGCTCGAGCTCGAGCAGCCGCAGGTGCAGATTGAGCGTCGACTCGAAGCTGCTCCAACCCTGCACGCCCGCGTTGAGCACTCGCACGTGAGTGTGGCCCAACTCGTGCAGCCGCGCCTCGAGCTGCGCGGGGTAGCTCGCGCGCCAGTCGGAGACGGTGGTCGAGTACGTGGTCGAGCCGCCCAGGCAGGCGATGCGCAGCTCACCGGCGGGCTTCTCGCGCGGGAACTCCGCGCCGCGCAGCCCGTGCGCGTTGTGCCGGTCGTCGCGGCTCGAGAAGTTCGGCGTGTTGACGTAGCCCAGGTAGCGGTGCGGCGTGATGCGCTCGGTCCAGCGCTCGCGCAGTTGAGCGAGCGTGCCGTACTTGCGCACTGCCGCATCGTCGGCGAAGCGCGCCAGCCAGGCGCGCGCGGCGAACTCGCCCAGGCTGAAGGTGAGGGCGAGCGCGGCGGCGGCGAGCAGGCTTCGACGCATCAGCATGGCGCGCGCAGAGTACGAAACGCGCGCTCCGCTGCTCGCGCCCGATTCCGCAGCCCCGCCCGCGCAGCGCGTCGACGTGGTACGGTCAACGCGAAACGCAATGACCACTGCACCGCGCTGGCGCCGAATCCTCACCGCACTGGCGGCGCTGCTCGGCGGCTTGCTGCTGCTCGAGGGGCTCTCCAGCGTGCTGCTCTTCGCACGCGACGTTCCGCGCCGCGTGCAGGCCCCGATCGCCGAGCGCACGCACACCGAGCACGACCCGGACCTGGGCTGGCGCCACCGCGCCGGCGTGACGCACCGCGATCTGTACGGGCCGGGGCGTTCGCTCACGATCAACGCGCAGGGGCTGCGAGCGCTGCGCGAGTACGGTCCGCGGGCTGCGGGCGCGCCGCGCCGCGTGCTGTGCGTGGGGGACTCGTTCACGCTGGGCTACGGCGTCGACGACGCGCACAGCTGGCCCGCGCAGCTCGAACGCGCGCTCAGCGGCTGGGAGGCCCTCAACATGGGCCAGGGCGGCTACGGCATCGACCAGGCCTGGCTGTGGTACCGCCGCGACGGACCTGCGTTCGAGCACGAGCTCGTGCTGTTCGCGTTCATCGCCGACGACTTCCGGCGCATGCGCACCGCGACGTTCCTGGGCTACGCCAAACCGCTGCTGCGTTGGCGCGAGGGAGAGCTCGCGCTCACGCACGCGCCCGTTCCGGCGCGGGACTACGAGCAGCCGTTCCTGACGCAGAACCTGCCGCTGCTCGCCGAGCTGCGCAGCGTGGCGCTGGCGCTGCGGCTCGCGGGGCGCGAGGCGAGTTCGGCGCGCGTCGACAAGCAGGTGCTCGACGATCTCGAGGCCGAGCGCGTCGCCGCTGCGATCTTCGCCGAGTTTGCGCGCGCGGCGCAGTCGACCGGCCGGCGCGCAGCGCTCGTCGCGCTGCCGAGTCTCGATCCACGCGACCCGAGCAAGCTCGCGCCGCTGCCGCCCGCGCTGCTGCGCGCCTGCGAGAGCGCTTCGTCGGCTGGCGCGCCCCTGATCGATCTGCACGCTGCGTTCGAAGCCCTCGACGACGCGGCGCGGCGCGAGCTGTTCCTGCTCGATACCGCGCTCACCGCGCCTGGGGCCAAGGGTCACTATTCGCCGCGGGGCAACGAGTTCGTGGCGGCCGAACTCGCACGCGCGCTCGAGCAGCGTGGGTTGCTCGCAACGCCCGAGCGGCGCTGATCAGAAGCAGACCACGTACTCGAGCGCGTTGGAGAGTTGCGTGGGCTGCGGCATGGCCGGATCGCGGCCCCACCACTGGCAGTTGATCACGCTGCCCACCGTCGTGAGCGTCGGGTGCGGCGCGCCGCCCAGGGCGCCGACTGCGAAGGCGTTCATGTCGATCGCGAACACGCCCGAGCAATCGTTCACGCCGATCGGAGAGCCGCCCGACTGCGCGGTGCGCGTGCGCACGACCGGCAACGCGACGCAGTTCGTGCCGCCCTGGAAGGGCACGGCGACCCGGCCGTTGTAGCCGTAGAACAGCGTGCCCGACTTCTGGTTGAGCACCTGGGAGGCGCTGACCACGAAGCCGCTGCCGGCCGTCGCGCTGGCCTGGCCCGTCGAGGAGATCGACGGCGAGCAGCCCAGCGAGTTGACCTTGGCCGTGCAGTGGACGGCGACGGCCGCGCACTCGCACTCGTCGGGAACGCCGTTCGAGTTGAGGTCGGCGGACACGCCGCGCGCGATGTCGCACGAGTCGCGCTGGCCGTTGCCGTTGCAGTCCAGCGGCGGATCGAGGTTGACGATCTTGTACAGCTCGCCGTCCTGGTAGTCGCACACGTACAGCTCGCCGAAGTTGTCCTCGCCGAAGGCGCTGACGAGCGAGATGGCCTGGCCCGAACCCGGCGCGAGTTGCGCGGTGCGGTTGGTGACCGGACCGGCGACGCCCGTGTTGCGGTCGAACTGGAAGCTGAAGATCTTGCCGGTGCAGAAGTCGCCGAACAGGTAGTGACCGACGAGGTCGGGGATCTCGCAGCCGCGGTACACGTAGCCGCCTGTGACCGAGCAACCCGTAGCGTGCGTGTACTCGTAGACCGGCGCGCGCAGCGTGGGGTCCGTGCACGAGCAGCCCGAGTAGCCGGTGCAGAGCGTGCCTTCGAGGCAACGCCAGCCGTAGTTGAGTCCGCCGCCTCCCGTGAGTTCGACGTTGACTTCCTCGCGCGAGTCCTCGCCCACGTCGCCCCAGTAGATGTCGCCGTTGGCGCGGTCGAAGCTGAATTGCCACGCGTGCCGCACGCCCAGCGCCCAGATCTCGTTGCGCACGGTCGCGCTGCCGAAGAACGGATTGTCGGCCGGGATGTAGGGCGGCGGCAGGTCGACATCCAGGCGCAGCAGCTTGCCCAGCAGCGTGGTCGTGAGCTGGCCGTTGGGTCCGCCGATGTTGGGATCGAACCCGCCGTCGCCCATCGACACGAACAGCGTTCCGTCCGGCGCGAAGCGCAGGCAGCCGCCGTTGTGGTCGGCCTGGGGTTGCACGATCGGACCGAGGATCGTCGTGGCCGAGTTGGCGTCAGCGATGTCCGGCGTCGCGGCCGGGATGTGGTAGCGCACCACCACCGAGTGCCCGCTGGGGTTGGTGTAGTTGACGAAGAACAGCCGGTTCTGCGCGAAGTCGGGGTGGAACGCGATGCCCAAGAGCCCCTGGTCGTAGCCGCTGGAGATGATCCCGCTCGAGAGGTTGAGCAGCGGCGGGACCTGCAGCACGCCGTTCTTGATGATGCGGATCTTGCCGGTCCGCTCGATCACGTACAGGCGTGTGTTGTCGCCGGGCGCGGCGGCCACGCCCGAGGGCGTCGACATGCCGCCGGTGATGCGCACGGCCTTGATGTTCTGGGCGTGCGCGAGGGAGGTCAGCGCGAGTCCGGCGAGGGCCGTGGCGAGGCAGTGGGTGCGAATCATGAGCGCAAGAAAGTGCCGCGAGGCGTCTTGTGGTGCGCGAGCGGCCGACAAGTGTACTTGCGTTTGGCGCTCAAGGACCCGCTGCGCGCTCGTCGGACTTTCGCAAGGTGGCTTGGTAGTGCACCGAGAAGCGCGCCAGCGGACTGGCCTCGAGGCGTCGCTCGAGCGCGACGAAGGGCGGCATCAGCGCGCGCGGGATGAAGTCGGGCAGGAACGTGAAGTGCTCGATCCCGGCGAGTTCGAAGCGCGGCGTCGAGCGCCAGCGCGTCGGCGCGAGCCAGCGCTCGGTGCCCTCGTCGATGCGCGAGAGGATCGGGAACACGTAGCCCATGTAGAAACGGAACAACGGATTGAGCGTGTTCGTCTCCTGCACCACCAGCACGCCGCCAGGCTTGAGCACGCGCGCGATCTCGGCGCAGGCGCGGTCCTGCTCGCCATCGCCGGTCATGTGGTGCAGCACGCCGATGGCGTACACGAAGTCGACGCTCGCGTCGCGCAGCGGCAGCGCCAGCCCGCTCGCGGCGGCGGCGCGACCGGCGTTGTCGCCGCCCGCGCGCAGCAGCTCCAGCGCCGGTTCGACGCCGATCACGCGCCAACCAAGGCGGCGCAGCTCGCGCGCCTGCAGTCCCAGCCCGCAACCCAGGTCGACTCCGATCGCGCCCGCCGCCGTGGGCAGCACGCGCGCCAGTCGCTGCGTGCGGCGCTGGAGCAGCAGCTCCCACACATGCGGTTTGAACTGCGCGCCGTAGTCCTGCGCGATCTCGTCGAAGTGCTGTCGACCGCCGGCGCCGGCCGCACGTTGCGCGCGCCACTCCACGGCGAGGAACGCAACGCCCACGACCAGGCACGAGCCGGTTGTCAGCCCGCGGAACAGCGTGACGCAGGCGATCGCGTCGGCCAGCGCCAGTCCGTGCTGCTCGAGCAGCATGATCTGCGCGCTGCCCGCGGTTCCTACGCCGGCAGGCATCAGCGTGAGCGCGCCGAAGACTGTGCCCGTGCTGTAGCTGGCGAGCGACGCAAGCGGCGCGAGTTCGAGCTGCAGCGCCCACGCGGCCAGGCCCAGGCCCAACGCGACCGGCGTCCAGATCGCGAACGAGAGCAGCGCCGCGCCGCCCAGCGCCGCGGGCGAGTACAACTGCGCCAGCACCTCGCGCGGCGCGTCGAAGCGCGCAGCGATGCTGCGCGCGGCCAGCGCGGCGAGGCAGGCGCCCGCCAGCGCGAGTAGCAGCGCTCCGCGCATCCACCACTGCGGCGCCGAGAGCATGCCGAGCACGCACAGCACCGCGACGTCGAGCACGCGCTCGAGCGCGAGGCACAGCAGCGTTCGCGCGAGCGGCGCTCCGGTCCGGCGGCGCAGGAACACGCAGCGGATCGCTTCGCCGACGTAGGCGGGCGTCGCAGTGCCGGGCAGCGAGGCCAGGTACACCACCAGGCTGTCGCGCGTGGGAACCGGCGTCGCCGCGCGGCGCAGCAGGAATTGCCAGCGCACGAAGCGCGCGAGCACGAAGTACGCCGTGAGCGCGAGCAGCGCGAGCAGCGCCGGAGTCGACGCGCGTGTGAGGGCCGCGAGCGCCGCTCCACCGCCCGTGGCGCGAACCCACAACACGGCGATGGCCGCGCCGAGCAGCACGCTGGCCACGGTGGCCGCCCGCAGACGTCGCGTGCTCGACATCACTGGCCCAAGCGCCGCCGCAGCGCGCGCAGGTCGATGATCGCCGGTCCCTCGGAGCGCGGTTTCGCGCCCAGGAACAGGCGTCCGCGGTCGATCGCGTACAGCGGCGCGCCCGGCGGATGGGGGAGTTCGACGCTGCGGTCGGCGCGCCAGACCTCGCGATCGCGCACGTAGAGCGTGCAGCCGCCCTCGTTCGCAACGCGCTCTGCGCCCTGCGGCGGCGGCGCGTCATCGCGCGTCAACCAATAGTCGACACGCGCACCGTCTCGCAGCTCGCGCTGCGCGTAGCGATTCCAGATGTAGGGCGAGCCGCCGTAGCTCGACTCCGGCACTTCGGCGGCGAGTCCGGGCGGGAACAGATGGCGCAGCGCGCTCGCCGCTGCGAGTGAGGCAGGCGCCGAGTGCTCGTAGCCCTCGACCTGGGCATGCAAACGCTCGCCGATGCGGCGCGCGTGCACGAGTGGACGCCACGAACTCGGCCACGAGAGCCACAGCGCCGCCAACAGTCCCAGCGCGACCGCCCAGCGCGCGCGCACGGCGGTCGGCGGAGCGGCCACCGGCCCCGAACGCCAGAAAGCCGCGAGCGGCAGCAGCATGGCCGGCACGAAGTGGTGCAGCGACACGTAGGCCTGAACGTAGAAGAAGGCGAAGTACGCCAGCGCGACGCACGCCAGCGCGCGCGAAAGCGGATCGAACCAGCGCCACCCGAGCAAGACCAGGCCCGGCACGATGCCGCACGGCGCGAGCGCGAAGGCGAGGCGCCGCACGTCGCTGAGCTGGAGGTAGGCGAAGCGCGCCAGCAGGCTCTCGTACTCGCCGCCCGGCAGCGGCTGGCCGAGGGCTGCGAGCGCGACCGGGGCGGCGCGCGCGGCGAGTGCGCAAGCTGCGAGCGCGAGAGCCATCGCGGCCAGTCCGCGCAGCGGTCGTGGGCGCACGAACACGAACGCTGCGATCAGCCACAGGCCCAGCAGCATCAGCCCGCTCGGCAACGAGACGTACGAGAGCGCGGTGAACAGCGCCGTCCAAGCGCGATCGCCGCGCAGCGAGGCTCCGATGGCGCCGAGCACGCACGCGACGGTGAGCGTGTCCTGCGTCGCCGGCAGTGCGATGTCGGCGCTGTAGGGGTCGTAGCTCGCGCTGAAGGCCATCACCAGCAGGTACACGAGCAGCGCGCACCACACGAGCACGCTCTCGAGCGCGCGCACGCGGCCGCGCGCGTCCTCGATCAGCGCCGCGATCGCCGCGAACACGCCCAGCAGGTAGAGCACGACGCTCACGCGCGCCGCGCCTTCGTTCTCGCCGAACAGGCGCAGGAACCAGGCGCCGGGGAACGCGAACAGCATGCTCGTCAGCCCCGGGAAGCCGCGGATGTCGCCGGCCTCCTGCGGCCAGAACGGCGTCGGCTGCACGAGCAGCAAACGCGTCGACTCGAAGGCGTGCACGCCGTCGCCGTTGAAGCTCTCCCAGTGGAATTTGGGTGCGAGCAGCGCGAGCGCGAGCCACGCTGCGACCACGCTCGGGGCGACGAGCGCCGCTGGCTGCGCAGGCCAGGGCAGGCGCGGACCGGTGCGCACGCGGTGGACCAGCCACAGGCTCGCGAGCAGCGCCAGCGCGGCCACGCTCCAACCGAAAGGCGCGCCGCGCGAGAGACCGGGAGCAAAGGCGCCGAGCACGCCCGCCAGCGCGCTCACGGCGAGCAGGCTCAGCGCGAGGGCGTGGAGCAGCCAGCGGCCCATCGCGCTCGCCGAACCCAGCGCGGCCGCGAGGGCCAGCCCGGGTGCGAGGAACAGCGCGCAGCCGCCGAGCGTGACCAGCGGAGTCCAGAGCCACAGTTCGAGAGCGTGCTCGCCGGGCCAGTACGGACGGGGCGATTCGGCCTGGGGCCACAGTTCGCCCGCGCGCTCGAGGGCCTGAGCGTCGACCAGCGGCGCCCAGGCCAGGGCTGCGACCGCCAGCGCGGCGCCGAGCACGCGACGCGTGCACAGGCTGCGCTCGGCGGCGTCGGGCGATTGCGAGGAACTGGACGCCATGAACGCGGGCGCTGGGGAGGGCGATGGTAGCGTGGGGTCAATCGCACGGAGCGTCCGGCGCGGCGCGCGTCGAACTCGACGCGACCCGAGTGTACGGCGCGCCCTGAGCGCGCCGCGGTGCTCTCTCGCGCCGCCCCCCCCGAAACCGCCGTCCCCCGGAAAAGTGTTCGCTGACCGTCCGCTCTTCGCGCGTCCACCCGCCGCGGTCTGGCTGGTGGCGTTGCTCGCCGCGCTCGTCCATCTCGCGCCGCTGTGGCGCGCGCAAGCGACCGTCGAGCCGGGCTGGGAGTTCACCGGCAATCTGGCGACCTCGCCCGACTACATGCAGTACCGCGTGTGGGAGCGGCGCACCGAGATCACCGGACCGATCGCGGACAACCGCTTCACCACCGAGTGGCATTCGCCCTACCTTCCGGTGCTGCTGTACTGGTCGGTTGGGGCTCTGGCGCGGGCCGCCGATCTGCGCCCGGAGTTCGTCTACGAAGGCCTGGGCGCCCCGCTCGCGGCGGCGCTGGTGTTGCTGATCTACTTGTGCGCGCGGCGCTTCCTCTCGTCGCGTGTCGCCGTTGCGAGCGTGTTCCTCGCCACGTTGTGCGGCGGAGGGCTCGGCGCGTACCTCAAGCTGGCCGAAGAGCAGCGCTGGTTCGGCGAGCGCGCGAGCGCGTGGCTCAACGCGCGGCTGGAGAGCGCGCCGGTGTGGGAGTCGTACCGCAGCCACTACGTGTGCAAGGTGCTGTTCGACACCCACTTCCTCGTCGCGTGGGTGTTCACGATTGGTGCGCTGCTGGCCTTCCACGCCGCTCTGACTCGTCCCAGCGCCGCGCGGCAGACGATCGCAGCGCTCGCCTCGGTCCTCGCGACGCTGCTGCATCCCTACGAAGGTCCGCTGCTGCTCCTGATCCACGGGCTGACGCTGGTGTTGCTGCGCGGCAAGGGACAACTCGACCGCGGACGGCTCGTCGCCTGCGTCAGCGCGGCGGGAGCGACCGTCGTCACGGTGCTCGCCCTGTTTGCGATTCAGCAGGGCTCGGGCCTGCCGATGCCGGCCTGGCGACCGCCGGACGTGTCGTGGATCAACGTCTTGTTGGCCTATCCGCTGGTGTTCGCCCTTCTCGCGATCGGACTGCGCGCGTACTGGCGCAACGCGGGCCTCGACGAGCTGTTCCTGCTCGGATGGGGCGGTGGGTGCCTCGCGATGACGCTCTCCAGCGCGCTGTATCCGTACGCCGACCGCGGACCGACGACGGCGCAGGTTCCGCTGTTCCTCGTGGCCGGCGCGATCTACTTCGCGCGGCGCTCCAGCCTGAGTTGGTCGCACGCGCTGCTCGCGCTGGTGCTGCTCGGCGTCACTGCGCCGCGCGATCTGCTGCACCGCTGGCGCGTCTCAGCCTTCGACCGCAAGCGGCCGGCAGTGTTCCTCTCGGAAGAGCACCGCGCCGTGCTCGATGCACTCGCGGCGCGCGCTGACGAGAACTCCGTGCTGCTCGCGCAACCGCGCGAGTACCGCTGGCTCTCGCCGGAGTTCCCCGGGATCAGCTACCACGCGCACTTCTTCCTGACGGTCGACTTCGAGCGCAAGAGCGCCGAAGTGGAGCGCTTCTACGCCGGGCAGGACGCCGCGGAGCAGGCGCAACTGCTCGAGCGCTGGGGCGTCGACTTCTTGCACGTTCCTCGCGCGGAGCAGCCCGAACGCTTCGCGGCGCTCGCTGGTTGGCGCGAACTCGCGCGCGCGGAGGGCGGAGTGCTGTTCGAGCGGGAGCGGCGCGATGGCTGAGCACGCTGCGAACTCGCGTCGATTCGCCATCGCTCTCGCGCTGCTGGTGAGTCTCGCGTTCGCGCTGCGCGTCTGGGCGCTCGAGCGCTGCGGCGTCGATCACTTCGACGAGGGCGTGTACGCCTTCAGCGCGTCTTCGATCGCCGAGCCAACGCAGTTCCCGCAGCTCTATCCGGGCCAGGAGAAGTTCTCGCCGCCGTTGTACTTCGGCGCCAGCGGCTTGCTCGCGCGCTTGGGCGGCCTGCCGGTCGACCGCGCGCTCGTGACGCTGAACGCGTTCCTCGGCGCAGCGACCGTCGCGCTGCTCGCGCTCGTCGGGCGACGCTGGTTCGGTCCCGCGGCCGGCCTCGCGTCGGGCGCGCTGCTCGCGCTGAACGAGTACCACATCGCGCTCTCGCGCAGCGCGTTGACCGACGTGGCCTTCGCGCTCGCGCACCTGGGCGCGTGGTTCGCGCTGATCGAAGCGCTGCGCGCGGAGCGCTGGAGCAAGGCGCTCGCCGCCGGCGTGCTCGTCGCCGTCGCGTGGAACATCAAGTACCACGGCTGGCTCGCGGTCGTCGCCTCCGCGCTCGCCTTCGCGCCGATCTTCGTCGCTCGCCTGCGGACGCCCGCGGCGTGGCGTCGGCCGCTGCTCATGGGCTGCGCGGTCGCGGGGATCGCGGCGCTCGGGTATCTGCCGTGGGCGCTGCACATCGAGCGGCAGCCCGGCGGCTACGCGGCGCTCGCGCAGTACCAGAGCACGATGTTGCGCGGCGGCTGGTTCGAGAACCTCACGCGGCAGGGCGCGCAGCAACGGTTCTTCGAGGGCCCGTTCAGCGCCGCAGCGTTGCCCCTGAGCCTGGCGTGCGCGCTGTGGCTCTCGCCGGCGCGCTCCGTCGCTGCGGCTGGGCTCGCTGCAGTGCTCGCCGCTCTGGCCTGCTTGCTCGGCGGATCGTTCGCGTCTGCAGCTCTTGCTGCGCTCGGACTGATCCTCCTCGTGCCCCGCGCTCGCGCACTCGAGTGGCCCGCGCTGGCGCTGTTCGCCGCTCTGGCGCTGTGGTGCGTGCTCACGCCCTTCTACCACCCGTACGCGCGGCTCTTGTTGCCGGTCGTGCTGCTCGTGCAACTGGCGGCGGGTTGCGCGCTCGACGGCATCGCGCGGCGCTTCGCGGAGATGTCGACCGCGGCGCGAACGCGTGCAGCCTTGCTCTCGCTCGTCGTCGCGGCCGCGACCTTCGCCGCGGCGCGCCTGCGCGAGGACCCCAGCGATCCGTGGCGCGACTCGCGCGGCGTCGAGCGCGCGGCCGGCGAACTTGCGAGCACGCTGCCCGCTGGCGCGCGAGTGTTCGTGCTCGGCGATCCGGCCCTGGCCTGGTACTTCCGACGCGCGGGCGTCGCGGAGTGCGAGGTCGTGGCCGGCCCCGAGGTCCTCGAGCGGCTCGAGCGCGACGCGCGCGAGACCTTCGTCGCGTGCGGCTTCTACCCGCGCTTGACCGGCGCCGAGCAGCGCTTGATCGACGGCGCCGGCGCGCGCCTCTCGCAGCACTCCACGGCCGTCGTGCAGGTCAAGGACGTGCGCCTGCTCGACGACTTCCGCGTGAATCAGGCTCAACGTCTGCGGCGCGAGCCGGGCGACGACTACCAGGTGCGGCTGCACCGTTACGCGCCCTGACGCGGCGCGCGGCCGCGACCCCTTGACGGACTAGGGGAGCGTGCATAGCCTTCCCCTAGAACGTCTAGGGGCGCGTAGCGGCCGAGGTCTGCTGGCAGTGACGCGCGCCGCGCGACGGCGGAGACGACGAACATGCCCAAGCCCCAAGAGAAGCAGGAGCTCCTGCCCGGCACGCTCGAGTTGCTCGTGCTCAAAGTGCTCGCCAGCGGTCCGCACCACGGCTACTCGATCGTGCGCGAGATCCAGCGCCGCTCGGCGGACGCGCTGGTGGTCGAGGAGGGTTCGCTCTATCCCGCGCTGCACCGCATGGAGCGGCGCGGGTTGATCGACGCCGAGTGGGGCGCGTCCGAGTCCAACCGCCGCGCGAAGTTCTACTCGCTCACGAGCGCGGGACGTCGCGAACTGACAGCGCTGGCGAGCAACTGGCGCAGGATGTCGGTCGCGATCGAAGGCGTGCTCGCGCCGGAGAGCGCGTGATGGCCTCCATCCTCAGTTGGCTGCGCGAGCGCGGTCCCGACTGGCGGCCGCGGCGCAAGATCGAAGACGAGGTGAAGGCGGAGCTGCGCTTTCACCTCGAGGAAGCGACGGACGAAGGCGTTCGCAATGGACTGACGCTCGAGGCGGCGCGCGCTGCGGCGCTCGCGCGCTTCGGCGACGTAGAAGCGATCGCCGCGCGGTGTGTGGAGGTTCGAGAGCACGGAGCTGCGCAGATGATCAAGTACGTGGTGACGGGTGGAGTCGTCTTGTTGGCGGTGTCGACGCTGCTCATCGTGCGGGCGCAGCGCGCGGCCGATGCGGCGCGCGACGCGGCCATGCGGGCCCAGGCCGATCTGTTGCAGGCGCTGGCAGCCGAGCGCGACGCGACTCAGCGCGCGAGAGAGGCGCTCGAGCGCGCGTCTGCGGCGGCCACCGGCGACGATCCCGCGCTGTGGCTGGCGCGCTTCCGCGTCGAGCCCGACAACTGGCGCCTGGGCTGGGCCGTGGCGCAGGAATTGGTCGCCGCGCTCGAGCCCGACCAGGCCCTCAGCGTGATGCGCGAGGTCTTTCCGCTGCTCGAAGTCGAGTCGCGCAAGCAAGTGCTCAAGCCGTTCGTGTTCCATGGCGGTCATCCGCGCGCCATCGACGTGCTCGACCTCGCTTGGCGCGACCCCGACTTCGGCGTGCGCGAGCGCGCGCGCGGATACCTGCGCGAGTACGCCTTCACAGCTTTCGCCGATCGCGATCCGCGCTATGACGCTTGGCTCGAGGCTTCGCGCTCGCGGGCGCTGAGCGACACCTTCACCGCCGGGCTGCGCGAGTTGGTCGCGCGCTTGAAGACCTTGAAGCTCCCGGAACTCCGCGCGGAGCTGAGCACGCTCGAGCCCATCAACTTCCAAGCGGCGCGCAAGGCGGGCGTCGACGTCGCGAGCACGCTGAAGGCCGCGGGTTTCGAGGAGCTGCTCTTCCAGTTGGAGCTCAACAACCTGCACTCCGACTTCGACCTGCGGCCGTTCCGCGCCTGGCTGGTCGAGGCGCCGGCGCCTGAGTCGGGAGAGGGCGATGCGAAGTGAGTTCGCGCAGGCTTGCACCCGTCTGGGACTGCTCGCCGCGCTGCTGTGCGGCTCGGCCCACGCGCAGTCGCCACTGCCCAAGCTTCCCAAGGCCGAAGCGAGCAAGCTGCGCGAGCTGCTCGCCGATGCGCTGGCCGGCGACGAGAAGGCGCTCAAGCAATTGCGCGCGTCCGCGAAGAGCTGGAGCGCCAAGCACGAGCACGACTCGCTGATCGAGGCCTTGCGCGCGGGCCCTTCGCTCCCCAAGGGCGCGCCCAAGCCGCGCGGCAAGGGCAAGAACGCCGAGCCCTTCGAGGAGTTCGGCACGGTGATGACGGGCTTCACGTTCACCGTCGACAAGGACAGCTACCGCTACGCCGTCGACGTGCCGGCGGGCTACGACTCGGACAAGCCCGCGCCCGTGCTGCTCGACCCCGGACACGGATCCGGCGCCAAGCAAGATCAGCGCGGCAAGGCGGATTTCCTCGGCTACTTTCGACATCGCGCGGAGGCGGGCGGGCTCGAGAACGCGCTCGTCGTGCGCAGCGAGATCATCGAGCAGATCGGCGCGGACGGCGTGAAGGGCGCGCGGCCGGAGGACGAGGTGAGCGCGGTGTTCGACGCGCTGTTCAAGGACCTCGCCTCGCGCTTTGCGATCGACCTCGACCGCGTGTGGGTCAGCGGCATCTCGCAGACGGGTTTCTGGTCGTGGCAGCTCGGATTGACACGCCCCGATCGCTTCGCGGGCATTGCGCCGATGGGCGCGGTCACTTGGAGCACCGGCGACTACCTGCCGAACTTCGCGAACCTCTCGGTGTGGGTCGCGCACGGCGATCAGGACAGCACCTGTCCGGTCGCGCAGCCGCGTGCGACGTGCAAGGCGCTCAGCGATGCGGGCGTGCGCGTGCTCTACAGGGAGATCGCGGGCGGCAAGCACGACTACAGCACCTGGCAGCACCTGGGCGAAGGACTCGCGTGGCTCGCCGAGAAGCCGCGCAACGCTTATCCCAAACAGCTCACGCGCCATCTGCAGACGCTGCGGCAGCCGTGGAGCTACTGGGTGCGCGTCGATGCGCTCGAAAAGGAAGGCCCGGGGACTGCGCGCGGCAAGCCGACGGCGAAGCTCTCGGCGCAGATCGACGGCCAGAGCGTGCGGATCACGAGCGAAGGCGTGAAGGAACTCACACTGTGCCTCTCGCGCGAGCTGCTCGACCTCTCGCAGCCGGTCGAAGTGGTGTGGAACGGCGCGACGAAGCACAAGGGCGTGCTCGCGCGCGACTTCGCCCAGAGCGTCGAGTTCGCGCTCGACAAGTGCGACTGGCGCGGGACGTTCGACGCGGCGCTCGAACTGCGCCGCTGAGCCGCGTCACAGCGACGTTCGGTGCGAGGCAGGCCGCGCGGCGGCGCTGGCGCACTCACTGTCCGCAGTAGCGCGGCCGCTCGAGGCCGCGCGGGACGATCTGTATCGCGCCCTCGTCGCCGTGCACGTAGCCCAGCTCCGCCAGCTCGTCGAGCGTGCCGGAGTCGAACTCGTACTCGGCGCGGATCGGGCCCGAGGCGCGGTCGAAGAAGCGCGCGTCGACCTCGCACTGTGCGCGCATCAGCCCGAGCAATCGCTCGGCGACCTGCGGCTCCTCCGCGGCGATGTCGCGCAGCTCCTGCGGGTCGCGCTCGAGGTTGTAGAGCCGTCCGGCGCCGAGTTCGTTGTCCCACACCAGCCGCCACGCGCCGTCGCGCACCGACCACAGCCGCGACTCGCGGCCGACCTGGCTGAGCGCATGGCTGAACGAAGGCTCGTTCGGCAGCGATTGGCCGTTGAACAGCGGCGCGAGGCTGCGGCCTTGCAGCGCCAGCTTCGTGTCGCGCGCTCCGAGCAAGTCGAGCGCCGTCGGCATGACGTCGATCGTCCGCACCAGCTCCTTCACGCGCGCCGGCGAAACTCCGGGCGCACGCAGCATCAACAACACGCGCAGGTTCTCTTCGTGCAGCACGCTGCCGTGCCCGACGTTGCCGTGCTCGCCGAAACCCTCGCCGTGATCGCTCACGAACACCACCACGGTGTTGTCGCGCAGCTCGGGCGAGTCGAGCCGCTCGAGCAAGCGCGCCAACTCGAAGTCCGTGTGGCGGATCTCGGCGTCGTAAAGGTCGCGCCAGAACTGCATGCGCTCGGGCTCGACGGCGCCGACGCCCAGCTCCTTCATCTTCTGCCCCAGCCCCTCGAGGTCGAGGTCGCGCGCCGCTGCACAGTGTTCGCGGTGGGCGAGCAAGAGCCGCAGCCCGGCCGCGTCGATCGACTTCGACTCGCTCCACTCGCGCCGCACGCGCTCGAGCTGCGCGTGCTCCGCGGCGGGGTCCCACTGCGGCCGGAAGCGCTGAACGTACTCCGCGGGAGGCTGGTAGGGCCCGTGGATCTCGTAGGTGTGGAAGAACAGGAAGAAGGGCTGGTCCTGCGCTTCGTCGAGCCAGCGCAGCGTGCGCTCGACGTTGGGTCGCAGGCGGCTGGGCTCCTCGAGGTTGGAGGCGTGCTCGCCGGGCAGGTCACCCTTGTTGAGCGGATACGTCCGAAAGCCCTGACCGAGGCCGAACTGCGCCTTGGCGTACCCGCCGTCGGTGAAGGCCGCGGTCCAGTAGCCGCGCTCGCTCAAGACCTCGGCCAGCGTCGTGACGCGCTCGTTCATCTGGCCCGGCTCCCAGAACGACGCGACGCCGTGCACGCTGGGGTACAGCGAAGTCATCAGCGAAATCAGGCTCGGCGCGGTCCACGGCGCAGCGCTCTGCGCGTTCTCGAACAGCACCGATTGCGCGGCCCAGCGGTCGAGGTTGGGGCTGGTGTCGCGCTCGTAGCCGTAGCAGCCCAAGTGATCGGGGCGCAGCGTGTCGAGCACCACGATCACGAGGTTCGGCGGGCGTTGCGCGCGCGGCGAACAGGCGCAGGCGAGGGCTGCGAAGAGCGCGACAAGGCGGGCCACGCGCGCCCGGTGGGGACGCTCGTCGAGGGTCTGGGGCGCAGTCATCTGAGCGGATGCTACGCCGCGGGGCCGGCGGGCGGGATCGCGGCGCTCCGCGGCGGCGGCCCTTGGCGCGCTCGAAACGGCGAGAATTCACCGCTCCTTGACGCGCAACGCCAGCGGGCTTTCCGCGCGCCCGCTCCACTTTTGCGCGTCGTCGCGCCCGCGACGTCCCGTTCAAGCCGCGCTTCGCCTGACCCGCTCCGGGGCGCTAGTCTCAAGGACTGCGGGGCGCGCCCTTCCTCGCCAAGCTCAAAATCTTGACCCCCAACTCACCCTCGGGCCGCCGGCCCACTGTGGCGCTCGTCACCCGCGACGGGGAACTGGTCCTCGACCAGAGCTACCCCAAGTTCGAAGCCAATCTGCCGGTCAAGGAAATCACCGGCGGCAGCTACGTGACGCGCTTCGCCCACACGCGGGAGGACCTCCTTGCCGTTCAGCGCCTTCGCTTCGAGGTCTTCAACCTCGAGCTCCACGAGGGCCTCGACGAGTCGTTCCTCACCGGCCTCGATCAGGATCGCTACGACCTGCACTGCCACCACATCCTGGTCACGCTGCAGGAGACCGGGCAGGTGGTCGGCACCTATCGCGTGCAGACGCGGGCCATGGCCGACTCCGGCGCCGGCTGGTACACCGCGAGCGAGTACGACTTGAGCGAGCTGCCGGCCTGGATGCTCGACGTCGCGGTCGAGACCGGGCGCGCCTGCGTGGCGCGCGAGCACCGCAACGGCCGCGTGCTCAGCCACCTGTGGCGCGCGCTGGCGACGTACCTCTCGTGGAACCACAAGCGCTACCTGTTCGGGTGCTGCTCGCTCACCTCGCAGGACTTGAACCTGGCCAAGGCGACCCACGAATTCCTGCGCGCCGGCAGCTACTTGCGCGAGGACCTGTGCGTGCGCCCGCTGCCGGCGTTTTCGTGCTTCGACGAAGACTTCGTGGCCGACATCAACACCTCGGTGAAGCTGCCGCCGCTGTTCGCGAGCTACCTCAAGCTGGGCGCGAAGATCGTGGGCGAGCCGGCCATCGACCGCGCCTTCAAGACCATCGACTTCCTGGCGCTGCTCGACATCGGCGATCTCGAGCCCCACACCTACCGCTCGTTCTTCGAGCGTTGATCGCCCGCTAACCTCACGCGCCCATGCGCGTGACGAGCCGCCAGCGATCCGCCAGCCGCCCGGGGGCTCGATGAGCAGCCCGCGTGTGCTCGTGCGAGCCGTGCTGCGCGGCGCCTGGCTGATCGGGCTGACGCTGGGCCTGTATCTCGTGTGGGGCCTGGGGCATCTGAGCGCCTCCGCACTCGCGCCGCGTCGGCGCGGGCCGTGGCGCCGGCGCGTGTTCCGACTGTGGGGACGCGGCGTGTGCCGCGGTTTGGGCGTGCGCTTGAGCGTCGTGGGCGAGCCGCCCCGCACAGGCGTGTTCCTGGTCTCCAACCACCTCAGCTACCTCGACATCCCCGTGCTCGCGAGCCAGCTTCCGGCCGTGTTCGTCTCCAAGTCCGAAGTCGCCGGCTGGCCGCTGATCGGCCGCGGCGCGCGCGCCATGGGGACGATCTTCCTGGTGCGCGAGCGCAAGCGCGAGCTGCCCGACGTGAACCGGCAGATCGACAGCGCGCTCGCGGCGGGGGACGGCGTGGTGGTGTTCCCCGAGGGCACGAGCACCAAGGGCGATCAGGTCCTGCCCTTCCGACCCTCGCTGCTTGCGCCTGCCGCGCAGGCCGAACTGCCCGTGCGCGCCGCGGTCTTGCGCTACGAAACCCGGGCCTCGGACACGCCCGCCTCGCTCAGCGTCTGCTGGTGGGGCGACATGCCCTTTGGGCCCCACGTGAGCGAACTGCTCAAGCTCGAGTTCATCGATGCACAGCTCGAATTCCTGCCCGAGGCCGTCTCCGACGGCGATCGCAAACGCCTCGCCGAAAAGCTCTGGGCGGCCGTGAACTCGCGCTTTCGACCGATACCATGAGCGGTCCCATGCCCAGCCTCGAACCGTCGTCCGACACCGGCTTGTCGGCCCGCACGCTCGCGCAGCGCAACATCGCCTTCCTGGGGCAGGCTCGCACGCTGCTCGCGAGGCTGTCGGACGCCGACTATGTCGCGCCCGGTCCGGGCGGCCTGCGCGGCGGAGTCGGACCGCACCTGCGCCACGTGCTGGACCACTACGAGCTGTTCCTCGCCGGCCTCGAGAGCCAGGCGGTCGACTACGACGTGCGCGCGCGCCAGACCGCGGTGGAGACCGATCGCCGCGCGGCGCTCGCCAAGCTCGACGAGCTCACGGCCCAGTTGGCCGCGCTGCACGCCGTCGATGCGGACCGCGCGCTGATGGTCAAGGTGGATTCGGGCGAGGACGGCGAGCCCTTCCGCGGCGCCTCGAGCGTCGGTCGCGAGCTGCAGTTCCTGGTCTCCCACACCGTGCACCACTTCGCCGTGATCGCGGTCATGCTGCGCGTGCGCGGCGTCGACCCGGGCCGCGACTTCGGCGTGGCGCCGTCGACGCTCAAGCACGAGGTCGAGACCGCCGCGTGTGCACGCTGACGTGGATCGCGCTCGAGCGCGGCTACGAGCTGTACTTCAACCGCGACGAGAAGCTGACGCGCGCGCGCGGCCTGCCGCCGAAGCGTTTCGATTCGCAGCGCGGGGCCTGGCTCGCGCCCGCTGACCCCGACGGCGGCGGCACGTGGATCGGCGTGAACGATCGCGGGCTGAGCCTGGCGCTGCTCAACGGCTACAAGCGCGCAGACGACGCGCAGCGCCAGTGGCGCAGCCGCGGGCTGTTGGTCCAGGAACTGTTGGAGCTGCGAGATGTGCGCGCTTTCGAGGAGCGCCTCCGCGCGCTCGAACTCGGCGCGTATCGCTCGTTCACCCTGTTTGCGCTCGACCCGCGCGCTGCGCCGCTGGCGGCGAACTGGGATGGCGCGGCGCTCGCGTTCGAGGCCCACGCGAGCGGCGGGCCGCCGTTGTGCTCTTCGTCGCTCGATCCCACGGGCGCTGCGAAGGCGCGGCGAGAGCTGTTCGCGCGCTGGCGCGAAGCGGCCGGCGGAGTCGACGCCGAGTTGCTCCAGCGCTTCCACGCCTCGCATCTGCCTGAGCGCGGCCCGCTGAGCCCGTGCATGCACCGCGCCGACGCCATGACGCAGAGCTTCACGCGCATCCGCTGCGAGGGCGCGCGCGTCGAGCTCAGCTACAGCCCCGGCGCGCCGTGTCTGGCGCTCGAGCCGACGACGTTGAGTCTGCGCCTCGCGCCGCTGGAGAGCGCTCGCCCTTGAGGCCTGCGCCGCGCGCGCCATGGAGTTCATCGAGTCGCTCGCCCAGCGCATCGTCGACCTGCCGTTGTGGGCGGCGTGGGTCGCGATCATCGTCGCAACCTTCGTCAGCGAGGACCTGACCTGCGTCGCCGCGGGCCTGGCCGCAGCGACCGGCCGCATCAGCGCCTGGGACGCGATCGGCGCCGCGGGCCTGGGCATCTGGCTCGGAGATCTGGGCCTCTACGCGGCCGGCAAGTACATCGGCAAGCCCGCGCTGCGCCGCGCGCCGTTCAAGTGGTTCATCCACGACGAGGACGTTCACGCCAGTTCCGATTGGTTCGCGCGGCGCGGCTCGGTCGTGATCCTGCTCGGCCGCTTCGTGCCGGGCACGCGCCTGCCGACGTACTTCGCGGCGGGGATGCTCGAGACGGGCTTCGTCGCGTTCTCGCTGTGGGCGTTGCTCGCGGTGGTGATCTGGGCGCCGCTCCTGGGCGGCGGCGCGATGCTCATCGGCCGCCAGATCCTGCCTTGGATCGAGACCTACGAGAGCTGGGCGCTGCTGTGGCTCGCCGCGGCGGTGTTCGCGTACTTCGGCGCGGTCAAGTTCCTGATCCCCGCCTTCACCTGGCGCGGCCGGCGCATGATCGTCTCGCGCTGGCTGCGCATCACGAAGTGGGAGTTCTGGCCGCCCTGGCTGTTCTATCCGCCGCTCATTGCCTACATCGCCGCTCTCGCGCTCAAACACCGCAGTTTGAGCGTGCTCACGGCTGTGAATCCCGGCATCCCCGCCGGCGGCTTCATCGGCGAATCGAAGCAGCAGATCCTCGAGAGCCTGGGCGACTCCGAGTTCATCGTGCGCTCGCGCCTGCTCGAGTCCGCGACGCCGCTCGAGGCGCGCCTCGACGCGCTGCGCGAGTTCTGCGATGCGCACTCGCTCGACTATCCGCTCGTGCTGAAGCCCAACGCGGGCCAGCGCGGCTCGGGTGTAGCGATCGTGCGCAACTTCACCGAAGCGCGCGAGTACCTCGCCAAGATCCGCGTCGACTGCGTGGTGCAGGAGTACGCGCCCGGCGAGGAGTTCGGCGTCTTCTACTACCGCCATCCGGACGCCGAGCGCGGCCGCATCTTCTCGATCACGCGCAAGGTCTTCCCGGTCGTGCGCGGCGACGGCGAGCGCGACCTCGAGACGCTGATCCTGGCGGACTCGCGCGCCGTCGCGATGGCCAAGTTCTATTTGAAGGTCAACGCGCCGCGCCTGCACTACGTGCCGCGGCCCGGCGAAGGCGTGCAACTGGTCGAGATCGGCAACCACTGCCGCGGCACGATCTTCCTCGACGGCACTCCGCTGGTGACGCCCGAACTCGAGGCGACCATCGAGCGCATCTCACGCTGCTTCGAGGGCTTCTACTTCGGCCGCTACGACATCCGCGCGCCCTCCGAGGACGACCTGCGCGCGGGCCGCAAACTCAAAGTGATCGAGCTCAACGGCGCCACGAGCGAAGCAACTCACATCTACGACCCGCGCTACTCGGTCTTCGACGGCTGGCGCATCCTGCGCGAGCAGTGGCGCATCCTGTTCGACATCGCCTCCGCCAATCGCTCGCGCGGCGCGCCCGTGACGTCGATCTCCGAGCTCTTGCACGCGCTGGGCCAGTATCGCCGCACCTCGAAGTCGCATCCGGGCTGAGCGGGTCGCGCGCGTGGCGAGGTGCAGCGGCCGCAGCCGCGCAACTGACGCAGTCAGCGCGTGAGGTAGGGGAAGTCGGTGTCCAGCGTCGCCCTGAGCGACGCGAGAGCCGCCGCTGCGTCGGTGGAGAGCGAGCCGGCGAGCAGGAGGTCGTGCTCTTCGAAGTAGTCGGGCCTGGGGGTCGTCGAACCCGCCGCGGGCGGCGCGCCAGCGAGCAAGTCGAAGAACTTCTCCTTGACGGTCGGCGACGAGCCGGCGGCGCGACGCGAGGTCCGGATCAGCTTGAAGCGTCCGTCGCAGAGCGCTTGTCGATGGTGTTTGGCCGCGTAGCCCGGTGGCGCTGCGCCCGTCGACGGGTCGGGCGTGAAGTGCGGGAAGAACTCTTCCGCGTACACGTGCGCACGCTGCGAGACCGTGGCGCCGTGAAGGTAGGGGACGATCGAAACGGAGTCGACCGCGGTCGGCGGAACGGGAGCGCCGGCCAGCTCGCAGGCGGTCGCGAACAGATCCGTGGTGTTGATCGGCGCGGAGTGGTACGTGCCGCGCAGGTTCGCGGGGATCGCCGGCGAACGCACGATGAGCGGCACGCGCAGGCCGCCTTCGAACATGCTCGACTTGGCGTGCTTCGGCACGTACGGCGCCACCGTGCCGAGCTTTCCCGAGCCGTTGTCCGCGAGCAGGATCACGGTCGTGGTGTCGAAGTCGATCTCGCACAGGATGCGCGCCACCTGTCGATCGAGCGCCTCCAACATGCAGCGCGCTTGCGCGGCCTGCTCCGGCAGGTTGGCGCTGTTCTGGCACGGCGTGGCAGGCGGCGTGTAGCCCGGGCACGTCGGACCGGGCAGCCCCGCGGGCACGTCGTGGAGCGGCGTGTGGATGCCGTAGAACGCGACGTACAGGAACAGGGGCGCGCTCGCATCGCGCAGGCAAGCGATGGCGTCCTCCGCGACGTCTGCCGTGGCGTAGTTCTCGATCGGAGGCGTCGTCACGACCTCCGAGCACGGCGACGCTCCGGGCGCGCACGGAGTCGACTGCGAGGTCAGCACGCCCGCGTAGGACTTCTTCCACGCCTGATAGGCCGAGACGCCCGGTTGGAGTTCCTGCGGCACGACCAACTGGTAGTACGTGCCCGCCCACGCGTCGAACCAACGGCCAGGCGGCGAGCCGAGCGGATGGAGCGGATTGGCGTCGAGCTGGGTGCGCTCGGCCAGATGCCACTTCCCGACCGCGAGGCAGCGATAGCCGCTCGAGCCCGCTCGCAGCGCTTGCGGCAGGAGCACGTGATCGTGGCTCAACCCCGCGAACAGCGGCGTCGGCCGCGAGTGGGTGAGGTTGCCGATGCCCGTGCGGAAGCCATAGCGCCCGGTGAGCAGCGTCGCGCGCGTCGGACTGCACAGCGGGTTCGACCACGCGTGCGTGAACGTCATGCCCTGCGCCGCGAGCATCGAATCGATCGCCGGCGTCGCCGCGGGATAGCCGCTCGGCTGACCGGTCGTCGTCGAGTAGTACCGGTCGTACACGCCGAACAACTCCGGGCCCGCGTCGTCGATCACGATCACGACGATGTTGTGCGGCGTCGTGGTCGGCGTATCGACGGCAGCGACGGCGCACAGCGCCGCCAGGGCAAGCGAAGCGATCGGCATGGAGAGAGCTGTCTCGGAGCTGGACGCGTGGTGCGGACAACGATGTTCACCGCCGGCCCTGATGCGCGTCAACTTCGACGAGTGCAGCGCTGATGGACGCGCGCAGGCGGCGCTCTCGAGGTCGCGACGCGCACGCGACCGTTCGCCGACGCGAGAACTTCGCTCTTCGATCATCAGTGCAACGTCGGCCGGCCGGTTGTGCGCCAGGAACGGCGCGCACCGTGCGCCCAGGAACTCTCCGGGCTGCGCGGCGATCTCGGGTCCAGCCGAGTTCGCGCGCCGAACGCTGCTCCACCTTCAAGGCTGCGGCGCAGAGCAGAACCTGATCCTCCCGACTCGCCATCAGTCCATCGAGCGCATTGCCCAGCCCGTAGATCTCCCCGAGCGCGACGCCCGCGAGCACGCGGCCCCGTCGAGCGCCGAGTTCCAGGCGTTGAGCCGGACGGCCGAAAGCGTCCCAGCGCCGGCGATGTCCGGGCCGGATGGTCGGCGCTGTGCGCCGCTCACACGTCGACGCGCCAGATGTGCGTCGCGCGCGCGGCGTAGTGGCGGCTGCGCTGGCGGATTGACTCTGAATTCCACGACTCGCCCGCGATTTGTCGGGGCAGCTCGTAGGCGCTGCGTGCGTAGAGCTCCAACTTGCGCAGGAAGGGCGCTCGGTCTGCGTCGCGATTCAGGCTGCGCTCGAGCGGTACGTAGTTGCCGATCCGGCTCACCCAGCGTTCGTGATCTTCGAGCGACAGATCCAAGTCGTCGGAGTGTGTCGCGGGCAGCACGTGCTCGATGCTGAAGCCGTCGGTCTCCCAATCGACGTCGCGGTGCGAGGCGTCCTTCTCGAGCTCAGCGAGCAGGTAGCGCAGGAGCTTCTTGCGCGGCCCGGCGGCCGGGAGCGAGAGATCCCCGAACGACGTCTCGAACTCCGCGTCGCCGCCGTAGATGTTGCGCGCCTCCCGTGCAACGTCTGTGGCGTTGAACGACGAGGCGGCGTTGGCGGCGACCGCCGCGCGGTTCCAAGCGCGGTAGATGTCGCCAGTGTTGAGTCGCAGCACGACGCTTGCGCGCAGCGTGTACACGGTGAAGATGCGGAACAGGCGCTCCAATTCGGCTGGGCGAGCCTCGAGCCTTGGCGCCATCACGAGCGCTGCGGGCCTGAACTGGCTCGCGCCCAGCACGTCGAGAACGCGCGCCCACTTCCGGGCGCCGTCGAGCCCGGTCCAGCGGTCGTCGTCGGGATCGAGGAGCGCCGCGTACCAATCGGCGACTCGCGTCAGTTCGCGCACGAACCCGAAAGCGTCGCCGGGCGACTTGATCGCGTCACGAATGCGCCGGAACACGTCGCGCTTGGAGACGTTGAGCGCCTGCGTGTTCGCGTGGTGGTGCAGCAGGTCAGCCAGTTGGTCGAGGGAGACGAGCTCGGTCAGCGCGTCCCACTGCCGCTTGAGCTCGGCCAAGTCGTGTTGACCTCCGGCTGCGGCTCGCGAGAACAGGAAGTTCTTCACGAGGTCCGCGGTGCCCAGCGCTACCCCGCGCGCGTTCAACGTTTCGAACACGGTTTAGGCCGCAGCCTCGTCGTCCACGACGATCTCGATGAACACGAGGCGGCGGGTGAGCGCCTCCATGAGTTCGGCGAGCGCGCTGCCGTCTCGAACGGAGGCGAAGTGTTCGCCGACGCGCGCGCGGTAGTAGCCCCAAGACAGCCATAGCAGGCGCTCTGAGCCCTTCAGTCGCCGTTCGTTGACCGGCGGCACGCCGTTGACGAGCGCCGACTGGAAGAAGGCATCGTCGTCCCGGTTGAGCGTCAATCGACTGGCATGCGCGAGGGAGCGCGGGTCGCGGGGCGCGATCAGTCGCTCGCGGTAGAGCGCGGCGCGTTCGCGGTTGTCCGCGGCGTCGACTCCCTCATCGGCCCAGTCCTCCAGTTGCCGGATGAGCGCCAGCGCGACGATGGTCAGTGTCGAGAGGCGCTGCTGTCCGTCGATCACCTCGTACACGTCCGACTCGCCCCCGCCACGGCGCAGGACCACGGCTCCGAGGTAGTGGTCGTCTCCAGAGCTCACCGCGCGCAGGACGTCGTTCCACAGGTCCTGCCACTCGGTCTGCGTCCACGCGTATTCCCGTTGAAACGGCAGCGCGACGTACTTTCGTCGGCCCGAGAGCAGCTCGCCAAGCGACAGCGTTCTCGTCCGCAGCGCATCGCGGATCGTCACGCGTCGGACTCTAGCGCGC
>WYBT01000043.1 GCA_011525785.1 Planctomycetaceae bacterium | reverse complement strand
GGGAGACATACCGGACCCTCCGAATGGGAAGTAGCGGGCTAGTGGCGAAACGGATGCTCGAGGAGTCCAGCCGCGCGAAGCGAGCTGTCCCGGCCGCGAGCGATCAGCCGCCTGCCAAGCGGCCGAGTGGGGGTGCGCGAGTGCCACCCAATTCGCGTCCATGCTCACCCGGTGCGTTCGAATTCGTCAAGAGGCCCGGGTGTGCGGGCCCGCAGATTCCCAGAACCGCCCTGCGCCGTGGGGGATGGCCTGGCTCGATCAGGGCCGGATCTCGAACGCGAGTCCGTCCGAGAGCGCCGAGCCCGAGGGAGCGAGCGGATCGCGATACCACCACTGGCACCAGACCTGCGCGCCGACCTCGAGGCTCGGGTCGACCTCGCCGCGGATCCAGGCCGAGAAGTCGAGCGCGAGGCGGCCGGTGCAGTCGTCGCCGCTCGGCGAGCCTCCGCTCGAGGTGATCGGGGTGCGACGAATCGGCGCGCGCACGCACAACGTCCCGCCGCCGAGCGGGGCCGAGTTGGGTCCGCGCCGACCGTAGAAGCACAGGCCGGACTTGTTGTTGGGAGTGTCGCGCGCGGCGATCTCGAAGGGCGTCGAAGTGCTCGCAGCGACGCTCGGCTCGCCGGTCCACTCAGCTTGGGCGACGCAGCCCAGGCTGCTCGTCTGCGCGGTGCAGTACGTCGCGAGCGCGCGGCAGGGATCCGACCAACGCGCGACTCCGCGCGAGGGCACGCCGCCGTAGCTGTCGAATCTCCCGACGAGCCACAGCGCGTCGGACTGCCCGTTCTCGTCTTCGAAGGCAACCAGCGCACTGGCGCTGAACGTGCTGTTCGGCGGCACGTAGGACTCGATCTGTCCCCCGCGGAAGCGATGTCCATCGGGCAGGTAGAGAGCTGGCCCCGAGCCGTCGTCGAAGGCCGCCAGCGAAGTGCGTTGATTGCCCGCCGGAGTCGAGTACTGGCTCCACGACACGCCATCGAAGCGATGGAGCCGATTGGAATCGACCGCGAACAGCCGCTCACCGGCGCCGTCGTCAAACACCGCGAGCGCGCTGACCGAGTTCGGCGGCGCAGGAACCGCCGTCCAGGACGTTCCGTCCCAGCGCGAAAGCGAAGTCGCGGAGAGAACGCCGTTCTGGAGATAACGCGTATTGACGTACAGCCCCGGTCCCAGCGGCCCTGGCGGGTCGTGCACGACCAGGCCCGTCGCGCCGCTGGCCACACCTTCGCCCACCGAGACCCAGTTGGCGCCATCGAATCTGCCGATGTAGTTCAGTCCGAGCGCTGCATCGATGAACGGGCCGTAGATGAACAGCGTCTCGTCCGCGCTGCCGTTCTCTCGATAGGTTGCGAGTTCGGTGATCAGGGACGGCGCCTGCGGTCCGATCGGGACCCACTGAACGCCATCGAACTTGCGCACGAGGCTGCCTGCGGCGCCGACCGAGATGGGGTAGCCCACGAGCACCTCCTTGCCGAGCGACGGGTCGTTCCACGTCGTCAACAAACTGACAGGCCCGGGGACCGGGACAGGGAAGGCGGACCAGCGCTCGCCGTCCCAGACCGCCAGGCCGCGCAAGCTCGGATCGTCGACGTTGCCGGCGAAGTCGCCGCCGACCACCAGCTTGCGCCGGCCGTCGCGTTCGTCGGTCCAGGCGACGGCCACGTCGACTCGCGGCGCCGCATCGCCACTCTTGGGGATGAACCCATGAGCTCCGACTCCCAGCGCACTCCACTGAGAGCCCTGGAGTTGGGCGACACGCTGCGCGGGGACGCCGCCGATCCAGGTGAAGTCGCCGCCGGCGAACAGGCGCTCTTCGGCGGCGCCCGGTGGCGTGTGCATGCTCAGCGAGTAACCCCGGAACGGCATGTTGGCGAGGCTGACCAACGCCGCGCCCGGCCTCCAGGACCAGACGAACCCGTCTCCGAACTGAATGCCCGTGAGGTAGGCGATCGGGCCGAGCGCGTCTTCGTGGACGATCATCTTCTCCACGAGGCCGAATTGAGGCGCTGCCAGCGAGTGCCACTGCGCACCATCCCAGCGCGCGAAGATGGTGTTGTTCGAGAACATGTCCTGGCCGCCTACCAGGAGCCAGTGCTCGCCCGCGGGGCCGCGGATCGAAGCCATCGTGTCGATCTGCGCCTCGTCACCCAGCGGCTGCCCGATCGTCACCCAACTCGCGCCGTGCCAAACCACGACCGCGCCGTCGAAGTGGCCCCCGCCGTAGAGCTTGGACCCGGTCCCGTCGTCGTGAACTGCGAGCGCCCGCACGGCGCCGGGCGCGTTGGTTCCGAGCGCGCGCCAAGTGATTCCGTCCCAGCGTGCGACCCGTGTGGCGGGCACGCCGCCGATCGCGTTGAAGGCGCCGGCGGCGATCAGCTCCGGACCGGATCCGACATCGAAGGTCGCGAACGCGTGGACGGCGCCGACGTTGATTCCGCCGTTGGTGGGCGTTCCGATCGAGGTCCAGTCGGCGCCATCCCAGACGGCCGCGAAGCCCAGTCCGCCGCTGTAGAGACGTGCTCCCGTCCCCGAGTCGTAGCTCGCCAACGCTCGACACTCGACGATGCCCGTCGAGACCGGCAGCGTCCCGGCCGCGGCCCAGCGCTCGCCGTCCCAGACTGCGATGCCGCGCGCCGACTCCGCTCCCGCCGCGAGGATCGACCCGCCAGCGAACAGCCGCGGCCCCGCGCCGTCGTCAAAGGAGCACAGCGCCAAGGTCCTGCCGACGATCCCGTCGCCGTGGAAGCGTTGGGTGTACTGGGGACACTGGGCCCCGGCGACGGGCGACACGACGAGAGGAAGCAGCGCGACGAGCAGCGCGCGGCGGCAAGCAACGAGGAGCATGGCGAACTCGCGAGGTTGGGGACGGTCGTGAGCATGCCCCCGACGGCGCGCGCCGTGGGCGAAAGACCGAAAAATCTCGGCATTCGCGCACGTGCAGCCGTCCGGGGCGCGCGACGGCGCTTCCCCGCTCGACTCAGCGCGCCACGGCGGCCGCGGGCGCGAGGTAGCGCAGCAGGCGGCGGCGCACGCGCTCGGGGTGAGCGAGCTGGCACTCCCAGACCGTGACCACGGTCCAACTCTGCGCGCGCAGCTCGCGCGCGACGCGCCGATCGCGGCGCACGTTGCGGGCGAGCTTGGCGCTCCAGTACTCGACGTTCGTCGCCGGCTGGCGGGCGCCGCGCGGGCAGGCGTGCTGGTGCCAGAAGCAGCCGTGCACGAAGACCGCGACGCGCGCCGCGGGCGCGACGAGGTCCGGCGCGCCGGGCAGATTGCTGGCATTGCGTCGCAGGCGGGCTCCGCACGTTCGCGCGAGCTGGAACACGCGCTCTTCGGGGCCGCTGCCCGTGGCGCGCACGCGGCGCATGACCTCGCTGCGCTTGGCGCGCGAGAACACGTCGGTCATTGCGCCAGCTCGATGCGCAGGCCCGGGTCGGTCTCGTGCTCGCCGACGATCGCGTTGTAGCGCTCGACCAGCTCGCGCGCGGCCGCGCAGGCGCCCTCGTGCGTGCCGCGCGAGCGCAGGAGCAGCGCCTCGGTCAAGAATTGCTCCGCGTCGAGCACGTCGACGCGCTGCGCGAGCCGCAGCTCGCCCAAGTGGTAGCGCGCGACCGCCACGCGCTCGCCGTTGCTGGTCACGATGATCGGCTTCAAGCCCGCGTCGAGGTTCGCGGCGCACTTGCGCGCCAGCGCTTCGCCCGGCGCGGTCGTGACGTGGATCGCGAGCTCGCCGACGCAAAAGTCGCTGGCGCGGCCCAGCCCCTCGTCCTTGGCGCACGAGCCGAAGTGCTCGACCTGCGCGCCGAATTCGAGCTCGAGCCGCGCACCGACCAAGTGTTGGAGCATCACGCCGACGTACTTGAGGCCGCTCGCGTCGCGTTGGCGCGCTTGAGCCTGCTCGAACAGGTCGAGCCACGCCGCGCGCAGCGACTGGGCGCGGTCCACGCGCAACAGGAGCGGTTTTCCCGCGAAGAACTCGCGCACGCGCGCCACCCACCAGTCCTCGAGACGGCCGAAGTCGACCAGGCGGTGCTCGTGGAGCTCGTTGAGCAGCGCAACGTACGCGCCCATGCGTTGGATGCTGCCGCGGCTGGTGCGTCCGCCTTCGCGCGCGAGCTCACGCTCGAGCCCGTGGTCGCGCAGGATCTGCTGCACGGCGTCCTTGCCCAGCCCGAGCACCTGTCCGCCGCTCTCGGTGAGCAAGTCGCGCGGCTCGAGCGGCAGGTGCTTCTCTCGCGCGTGCCGCGTCACCACGAGCGCCACGCACAGCCCGCCCTTGCCGAGCATCTGCTCGTCGCGCGCGAAGCGTTCGAGACGCGCTTCGAGCGTGTTGCTCGCGGTCTCGTTCATCGCCGTGCGCGCTGCACGAGCGGCGCGAGCAGGGTCCGCGCGAGGTGCGCGACCGCCGGCGCGGCGACCGCATCCCCCATGGCCTTGTAGCCGTCGTTGTACGAGCCGGGCAGCAGGTACTCGTCGCCCGCGCCCATCAAACGCGCCGCTTCGCGCACGGTGAGCAGCCGCGTCGTGGTTCGCCCGCCGCGGTGGATGACGAGGAGCTGGCGCGAACTTCCGCCCTCGGGCGTGCGCAGGCATCCGGCGACGTCGTCGAAGCGCAGTTCGAGCACCTGACGACCCTCGCGAGTGCGCTTGTAGCCCGGGAACACGGCGCGGCGGCCGTTGAGCCGCGCTTCGAGCCGCTCGCGGTGCTGCGGCGCGATCAGCGCGAGGTTGCGGCGCGCGCGGGCGGGCTCGTCGGTCGGCGCATCGAAGTCGATCAGTTCGCTGAGCGTGTGCCGCTTGACGCTCGGCTCGGGCACGCGCCACCACACGAAGTCGGCGCAGCTCTCCGCCACGCGCCGCACGGGCGTCGTGTGGCACCAGGTCGGACCGTCGCTCTCGAACTCTGCTGTGCGGGCCTCGCGCCGCACTCCGACGACGAACACGCGCGGCCGCGACTGCGGCAGCCAATGGATCGCATCGAGCACGAGCGCACCGACGCGGTAGCCGCGTTGCGCGAGCGCGGCGTGAAGCACGCGGTAGTTCGCCCCGCCCGCGGCCGACACGAGCCCCACGACGTTCTCGAGCGCGACGACAGCGGGCTTGCGCGGCATCTCGTCGAGCACGCGCAGCCACTGCCACACCAGGCCGCTGCGCCCGCTCGACAGGCCCGCTTGCGCGCCCGCCAGCGACAAGTCCTGGCACGGAAAGCTCGCCCACGAGAGCTCCGCCGCGGGCAAGTCGGCGCCGCGCACGTGCTCGACGCCGCCGAGGTGGAAGTCGTGGTCGGGGTGGTTCGCGCGGTAGATCGCGGCCTTCTTCTCGCTGACGTCGTTGGCCCACACCACGTCGAACGCGTCGCTCAGTCCGAGCGTGGCGAGGCCGCTGCCGGCGAAGAAATCCAGCGCGCGCGGGAGCGTTGGAGCAGCCTTGCGAGAGGAACGCGCGCGTTGGGTCGACACGCGGGCGAGTGTGCGAAACCCGCGCGCGCCGCTCAATGGCGGCCGGAGCGCGCGATCGACACCAGCAGCCCCAGTCCGAGCATGGCCGAAGTGATGAAGCCGACGAGTGCGAAGGCAGGCAGCCCCCACAGGCGCGGACCGCCCGACACGGTGAGCGCGATCGACGTGCCGATGATCAGCGCCGAGGTCACGACGCCGAGCGTCAGGCGGTTGAGGCTGCGGTCGAACTCCTGGATGAAGCGGTCGAGGCGCGTGAGCTCGATCTCGAGGTGGAAGCGCCCGCGGCGCAGGCGCGCGAGCCAGGGCTTCAGCTCGCGCGGCAGAGCGCTGGCCGTGCGGCGCAGCTCCTCGAATCCGCGGCGAACGGCGGCGATGGGCGATTTCTCCGTGTGCGCGGCGCGCGCCACGAACGCCTCGACGCCGGCGGCCATCTCGAAGTGCGGATCGAGCGAGCGGCCCAGGTCTTCGAGGGTGACGAACACCTTGAGCAGCATCGCGAGGTCGGTCGGCAGGGCGAGCTCGTTGCCGCGCAACAGCGCCGCAATGTCGCCGAGCAGGCGCGCCAGTTGGAAGTCGCGCAGCTTCGCGCCGTGGTAGCGGTCGAGGAACAGCGCCACGTCGGAGGCGAGCAGGCCTTCGTCGACCTCGGCGCCGCCCGACCACTCGAGCAACAGCTCGACCACGCGCTCCTCGTCGCGCGCGGACACCGCCATCAACAGCTCGAGCACCTCGCGGCGGCGCGCCTGGGACAGCCGCCCCACCATGCCGAAGTCCAGGAGCGCGAGGCGCCCGTCGGGAGCGAGCAGCACGTTCCCCGCGTGCGGGTCGGCGTGGTAGCGGCCGTGCACGAAGATCATCTCGAGCACGATGCGCGCGCCGTCGCGGGCGATGCGCCGGGCGAGCGCAGGATCGAAGTTCGGCCCGCGGAGCCACTTGCCGATGCTGGGGCCGTCGACGAAGTCCTGCACGCACAGCCGCTCGGTCGTGAACTGCTCGTGCACGCGCGGGATGACGAGCTCGGTGTGCGCGGCGACGTCGCGCGCAATGGCGATCGACGCGCGCGCCTCGACCGCGAGGTCGAGCTCGTTGCGCAGCGTTCCAGCGAAGTGCCGCACGAGATCGTGCACCCGCCGCTGGCGCAGCTCGGGCGTCTCGCGCTCCGCGATCGCCACCAAGTGCGTGATCAGCCGCAGATCGCGCTCGACGGACTCCACGATGCCTGGTCGGCGCAGCTTCAAGACGACCTGCGTTCCGTCGAGCAGTCGCGCGCGGTGCACCTGCGCGATCGAGGCCGCGGCGAGCGGCTGCGGATCGAGCTCGGCGAAGAACTGCTCGGGCTCGCCGCCGAGGTCTTCGCGCAGCGCGGCGCGCAGTTCGTCCCACGACGCTTCGGCTGCGTGCTCGCGCAATTCGGCCAGCTCGCGCGTCCACTCCGGCGGCAGGAGGTCGCTGCGCCCCGCTAGCAGTTGACCGAACTTCACGAAGGTCGGCCCGAGCTCTTCGAAGGCGCGCCGCACGCGCTGCGGCGGAGTCAGCTCGGGCGCGACGTGCGAACGCAGTCGCACCGCTACTCCGGCGCGTTGCAGCACGCGCGCAATGCCTGTGCGCTGCAGCAGGTCTCCCAGTCCGTGCGCCGCGAACACGCGCACGATCTCGCCCGCTCGCGCCAGATCTCCGATCGCGCCGAACAGCTCGAGCCGCATGGACCCACGATAGTCCTGGCGCGTCGAGCGCGACGTACGCAGTGCGAGCCGGCGATCTACGCCGTTGCGCTAGCCCAATCGATCGCGCAGGAGCGCGGTGCGCGAGCGGCTGACCGGCAGCCACAGGTCCTTGCCGACGAGCACCTTGCCCGTGCCCGAGCCGTCGCGCTCGAAGCGCCGCACGTGCGCGAGCGCCACCATCGCCGAGCGATGGATGCGCACGAAGCGCGCGGGGTCGAGCTTCTTCTCGAGGTCGGCCATCGGCTCGCGCATCAGGTGCTCGGACTTGTCGGTGTGGAACAGCACGTACTGGTCGGCGGCCTCGATCCAGATCACGTTCGCGAGCTCGACGATCTCCACGCGGCCGGACTGGTGGATCGAAATGCGCTCGGGGTACGCGCTGGCCGGCTTGCCGGGCGCCGCTGGCGCTGCTTCGAGCACCAGACGCATTGAATCGAGCATCTCGGTGAGCTTGCGAGTCGCGTCGGCGACCTGCTGCAGCTTGCGGCGCTGGCGCGCGCGCTCGAGCGCCTGCTTGAAGCGCTCGTCGTCGAGCGGCTTGAGCAGGTAGTCGACCGCGTGCGCGTCGAAGGCCTTGAGCGCGAAGCGGTCGTAGGCCGTGGCGAAGATCACCATCGGCATCTTCGGGCCCGCGAGCTGCTCGACCAGCTCGAAGCCGTCCATGCCCGGCATCTGCACGTCGACGAAGAGCAGATCGGGCGAGTGGGCCTTCACCGCCGCCAGCGCCTCGCGTCCGTTGGCGCACTCGGCGACGATCTCGGCGTCGGGTTCGCTCTCGAGCAATCGACGCACGCTCGAGCGGGCCAGGGGTTCGTCGTCGACGATCACAACACGCAAGCGGGTTTGGGTGGCGTTCACGCTCCCGAGCCTACGCGAGCTTTCCGCGCGTGGGAGCTTGCTACCTTGTCGCGATGAATCGCCTGCTCTTCGCCGTCGCCTGCGCCGGCGCTCCGATCGCGCCCGCCGCCGCCCAGAACGAGACCGTCGCCTTCGTGGGCGGCCGTTTGCTCCCCATGAACGGCGCTCCGCTGGAGGGCGGCGTGCTCGTCGTGCGCGAGGGAAAAATCGTCGCCATCGGCGCGAAAAGTGACATTTCCGTGCCGCCGGGCGCGCGCGTCGTCGACGTCAGCGGCAAGCAACTGATGCCCGGCCTGGTCGACACGCACAGCCACGTCGGCGGCGGCTGGGGCGCGGACTCGAGCGCACCGATCCAGCCGGGCGTGCGCATGCTCGACGCGGTCAACTGCCGCGACTCTGGGCTGCAGCGCGCGCAAGCGGGCGGCATCACGACGCTCAACATCATGTCGGGCAGCGGACACCTGATGAGCGGGCAGACGATCTACGTCAAGAACCGCGACGCGAACACCATCGAGGAGCTGTGCTACCGCTTCGCGGACGGCGAGCCGATGGGCGGCATGAAGATGGCGAACGGCACGAACAGCCAGCGCAATCCGCCCTTCCCCGAGACGCGCGGCAAGTCTGCAGCGCTCGTGCGCGAGGCCTTCATCGCGGCTCTCGAGTACCGCCGCAAGGTGCAAGGAGCGGGCGACGACGCGAGCAAATTGCCGCCGCGCGATCTGGGGCACGAAGCGCTGCTCGAGCTGGTCGACGGCAAGCGCATCGTGCACCACCACACGCACCGCCACGACGACATCGTGACCGTGCTGCGCCTCTCGAAGGAGTTCGGCTTCCGCGTCGTGCTGCACCACGTGAGCGAGGCCTACAAGGTCGCGGACGAGATCGTCGCGGCGAACGCGCCGTGCTCGCTGATCGTGATCGACACGCCGGGCGGCAAGCTCGAGGCCTCGGAGTTCGACGCGCGCTCGGCCGCGGAACTCGAACGCCGCGGCGCGCCGCAGCTCGTGGGCTTCCACACCGACGACTGGATCACCGACTCGCGCGTGTTCCTGCGCAGCGCTGCGCTCGCCGTGCGCGCCGGCGTGACGCGCGAGACCGCGCTCGCGGGCCTGACGATCAACGCCGCGCGCATGCTCGACCTGGGCGAGCGCGTGGGCAGCCTCGAAGTCGGCAAGGACGCCGACGTGATCGTGCTCTCGGGCGATCCGCTGTCGGTCTACACGCGCGTGGAGCAGACCTGGGTCGAGGGCGTGAAGGTCTTCGACCTCGCCGACCCGGGCGATCGCAAATGGGCCGACGGAGGCTGGGGCGCAGGCATGCCGCGCATGCTCGCGACCTGCTGCCTGGGCGATGAGGAGGATCCCAAGTGAAGCTGCTCTCGATCTGGATCGCTGTCCTTTCGTGCTCCGCGACTCTCGTCGCGCAGGACGTCGCCGTGCGCGCGGAGCTCGTGCACACCGTGAGCGGCGCGCCGATTCGCGACGGCGTCGTGATCGTGCGCGGCGGCAAGATCGCGGCCGTCGGCGCAGCGGCGAGCACCGCCATCCCCAGCGGCGTGCGCGTGCTCGACGCGAAGGTCGTCACGCCCGGTCTGGTCGACGCGCACTCGGTCGTCGGCCTCGCGGGCTACCTCAACCAACCGCAGGACCAGGATCAGCTCGACCCCAGCGCGCCGATCCAGCCCGAACTGCGCGCGATCGATGCGTACAACGCGCGCGAGCGCTTGATCGTGTGGCTGCGCGAGCACGGCGTGACGACCGTGCACACCGGCCACGCGCCGGCGGCGCTCATCTCGGGCCAGACGATGGTCGTCAAGACGCGCGGCGAGACGGTCGACGAGGCGGTGCTCGTGCCCTTCGCGATGATCGCGGCCACGCTCGGCTCGGATTCGCGCGCCAGCGGCGACAAGTCGCCCGGAACTGCGGGCAAGCAGGCCGCGATGCTGCGAGAGGCGCTGATCGGTGCGCGCGAGTATCAACGCAAGCTCGCGCAAGCCGGCGACGACGCGAGCAAGCGGCCCGACCGCGACCTGCGCAAGGAAGCGCTGCTGGCGCTGCTCGAGCGACGCGTGCCGCTGATGGTCACCGCCCAACGCCATCAGGACATCGCCTCCGCCCTGCGCTTGGCGAAGGAGTTCGATCTGCGCCTCGTGCTCGACGGCGCGGCCGAGGCCTACGAGATGATCGAGCCGATCAAGGCCTCGGGCTTCCCGGTGATCCTGCACCCGCCGCTCGCGCGCTTCGCCGGCGAACTCGAGAACGCCAGTCGCGCGACACCCAAGCAGCTGCTCGACGCGGGCGTGCTGTTCGCCTTCCAGAGCGGCTACGAGGAGTACGTGCCCAAGACGCGCGTCGTGCTGTTCGAAGCCGCCGTCGCCGCCGCGCACGGACTGGGCCCGCAAGCGGCGCTGCGCGCGGTGACGCTCGACGCGGCGCGCGTGCTCGGCCTCGAAGCGCGCCTGGGAAGCCTCGAAGTCGGCAAGGACGGCGACCTCGCGCTCTACGACGGCGATCCGTTCGAGTACACCTCGCACTGCATCGGCACGGTGATCGACGGCGTCGTGGTGAGCGAGACGGTGCGCTAGCGCTCGATCTCGATCGTCACGAG
>WYBT01000042.1 GCA_011525785.1 Planctomycetaceae bacterium | reverse complement strand
CCTCGAGCGCTTCATCGAGCAGGGGCAGCGAGCGAAGCGCTGACTGCGGGCGTGGGGTGGGGGGTGGGCAGACAACAATAACAACCCCCCCCGGGGGGGGGGTTGTAGCGGGGGGGGGGCGGCGGGGGGGGGGGTCATTTCGTCTCCCCCCACCCCCCCCCCACGCCGTCACGCACGCACGCGCTTGACCACGGTCGCGAGCCGCTCGCGGATCTTCGAGCCCAGCCGCTCGAACGGCAGCTCCGCGGCCGCGAGGCGGATCCACTCATCGTCCGTGCGCAGCACGCCGTCCGCGGCGACCCAGCGCACGATCTCCGCGAGCTCATCGTCGCTGTAGCGATCGATGGTCTTGTAGGCAGGGAACTTGGGACGCGGCGGGCGGCGCGCGCTGGAGTCGTGGGGCGGCGCTGTCTCCATCGTCGCGGCCGGCGCGGGCGCGGCGAGAGCCGGTTCACGCGTCGCGGAGTCCTCGATCGTCGGCCCCTCGAGCGCCGCGCGATACGCGGCGAGCGCACGCTCGAGCTCGAGTTCGCGCTCGCGGAACCAGTCCGTCGACCACACGCGGTGGAAGCGCCAGCCCAGGCGTTCGAGCTGCGACTGCCGCAGTCGGTCGCGATCGCGCGCGGTCGCGCCGGAGTGGTAGCGCGCGCCGTCGCACTCGATCGCGAGCACGGGCTCGCCCGCTCGCTCGGGGTGCATCGCCACGAGGTCGATCCGGAAGCGTCCGGCGCCGAACTGCGCGCGCAGCTTCACGCCGCGCGCCTCGAGCGCCGCGCGCACGTCGGACTCGAAGGCGTTCGACGGGAACTCCTCGGCGCGCTCGCTCGCGACGAGGCGCTGGCCGCCGTTCGCCGCGTACGCGAGGTAGGCCTTGAGCAGCGCGACGCCGCGCGCGCCGCTGCGGCCGAGATCGAGCTCTTCGGCGCGGAACGAGCTCACCACGCACATGCGCCGGCGCGCGCGCGTGACGGCGACGTTGAGGCGGCGATAACCCGCGGCCCCGTTGAGCGGTCCAAAGGCGCGCAGGTCGAGCTGTCCGCCGGCCGCACGCCCGCAGCCGAGCGAGAACAGGATCGCGTCGCGCTCGTCGCCCTGCACGGTCTCGAGGTTCTTGACGAAGAAGCGTTCCTCGCGTTCGAGCGCGAAGAAGGCGGCCAATTCCGACCCCATTTCCAGCCGCGCGCGATCCAGCGCAGCCTCGATGCGGCGCGCGTGCGGCAGGCCGAGCGTGATCACGCCGAGTGACTCATGCGGCCGCGTGCGCGCGTGCTCGAGCACGAGCTCGACGACGCGCTCGACCTCGCGCGACGGGGTGTGCGGCTGCGCGCCGAGCGCGACGTCGCTCGGAGTCAACACGTGCGTGACGGCGTCGAGAGCGCGCGCGCTGGGGAACGTCACCAGCCGCTGGTCGTAGATCTCGACGTTGCTGAACGTGATCAGGCGCTCGTCCTGGCTGCGGTAGTGCCACTCGAGCATGCGGCCGGTCGCGAAGCTCGCCAGCGTGTCGAGCAGGCTCTCGAAGCCGCTCGTGGCGCCGTGCGCCGCCGCCTGCGCCGCTTCGGCCTCCTCGACGTCCTCCTCGTCGATCGCGCTCGCGAAGAAGGTCGTCGGCGGGAGCTGGTGCTGATCGCCGGCGGCGACGAACTGGCGCGCGCGGTACAGCGCCGGAACGGCCTCTTCGGGAAGCACCTGGCTCGCCTCGTCGAACACCACGAGGTCGAAATGGCCCGGCGCGGGCGCGAGCAGTTGGCTCACCGACAAAGGACTGGCGACCCAGCACGGCGCGAGCCGCGTGAGCACGTCGGGCGCTTCGCTGAACAGCTCGCGCAGCGGCCGGTGACGCGCCTTCTTCTGCGCCTCGCGCCGCACGAAGTCCGCCTGCTCGGGGTGCGCGTTCATGGCTTCGATCGCGGCGTTGGCGTGGGCCCAGCGCACGCGCTGCGCGGCGATCTTCAAGCGCTCGGTGTCGAGACGGCGGAACTCCTCGACCAGTTGATCGTGTTCGCGGCCGCGGAAGGCGGCGAGCTCGGGATCGGCGGCGAAGGCCTGCTCGAGCGCTGTGGCGAGCATCGCGTGCTCGCAGCGCGCGACGAGGAACTGGGCTTCGAGCGGCGTGCGGCGCAACTCGTCGAGCACGCGGCCGAAGCCGGCGCGTTCGAGCGCAGCCCGCGCGGCGAGCGCGCGCGGCATCTCGAACGCGGTCAGTCCGTCGGACTCGAGCGCGGCAAGCTGCTCGCCGAGCGTTTGCAGCGGCCTGTCGTTGCCCGCGAGTGTCGCGACGAACACGCGCAGCGCGTCGCACACGCGGCGCAGCTCGCGAGCGGCGCTCTCCAACGCGTTCGCCGACGGCGCGGCGCGCGGGGCCTTCGAACTCGGAGCGTGCTCGCGCCAGCGGCGCTGCAGCTTGAGCGCCTCGATCGATTCGCGGTGGAGCACCTCGGCCGACGCTGGCGTGAGGCGCGCTGCGAGCAGCGCAGCTCGCGCCGCTCGGTAGCGCTTGTTGAACAGAAAGGCCGTCGCGCGGCCGAACGCGCCGGTCGCGGCCGGCTCGAGGGCGTCGGCGAGTTGCTCGAGGTCCTGCTCGAAGAGCTCCGGGCGGAAGCGTTGCTCGAACTCGCGCGCGTCGCGCAGCACGGCGAGCAGGTGCTCGACCTCGGCCAACGTCGCCGGCGCGCGGCAGCCGCACTCGCTAGCGACGCGCTCGAGCGGCTCGCGCAACGCGGGAAAGCGCTCGTTCGCGGCCTCGCGTGCGAGCGTCAGCGCCGACTGGGCCTGCGCGCCGTCGGCGAGCTGCGCGCGCGACCACGGCCGCGCGTCGGAACCCAAGTGCAGCTCGGGCTGCGTGGCCAGTCCGCGCTGCGCTTCGCGGACGCGCTCGAGCCCCTCGGCGTCGAGTTGAGCGAACCCGTTGCCGACCAGCCGCGACTTGGTGTGCGCCTGCGGCGGCAGCGCGAGCAGCCGGCCCAGGATCTGCACGACGGACAGTCCCAGCGGCGCGCGCGGCTGGTTCACGCGCTGCGCGTGCGCGTTGAGCGCGCCGCGCCGCTGCTCGAACTCGCGGTGCACGCTCTCGACCGCCTCGGGCCGCTGCGCCGTGCGCAGCGTGTCGAGCGTGTCGCGCAGCTTCGCCATCACCGCGCGCCGCGAGATGGCCGCGCCGTGAAGGTCGAGCACGAGGTGGCCGAGGCCGACGCGCGGGTCGGACAGTCGCTTGAGCACCGCGTCGAGCGCAGCGCGCTTCTCGGCGACGAACAGCACGCGCTTGCCGGCGGCCACGCTCTGCGCGATGAGGTTCGCGATCGTCTGGCTCTTGCCCGTGCCCGGCGGGCCTTGCACGACGAGGTCCTGGCCGAGCTCGACCGCTTCGATCACCGCCTGTTGCGTCGGATCGGCGTCGAGCACGTAGTGCTCTTCGGCGGCCGCGCGCGCGTCGAGTCGCGGCGGGGGACACGCGGCGCCGCGTTGCGCGAACTCAGCGCGCGCAGCGCTGTCGCCGGCCAACGCGGCGGCGATGCGGCTCTGGGCGAGCGCGGCCGCGTTGCGGCGCAGGTCCTCGACCATCGCCATGCGCGCGAAGTGGAAGTTGGCCAGCACCGCGCGCGGCGCCACGCTGAACTCGCGCACCTTGCCATGTGCGGCAGCTCGCAGTGCTTCGAACAGCTGCGTCGGCTGGACGCGCCACGTTCCGTCCTCGTCCTCGGTGCTGCACTCGCGCAGCAGTTGTGCGTCGTCGAGCGCGAGGCGGAAGTCCTCGGCGAGCACGTGCAGCAGCACGGGGTTGATCTTGGGCTCGCCCACGGGCTTGAGCGCGAGATCGAGCCCGCCCGGCCCGCGCGGCGTGATCTGCACCGGCAGGAGCAGCACGGGCGATTGGTAGGGCTTGCCGCCGTCGAGCGCGGGCCAACTCGCGAGTCCGAGCGCTAGGTGCAGCGTGTCGACGCCCTTCTCCTCGAGGTTCGAGAGCGCCTTCTGGCGCAGCGCAGCGAGCGCGGCGCGGACCTTGGACTGCCCGCGTCCGCCTTCCGCGGGCTCGAGCTCCTCGCGCGGCGTTTCGCGTCCATCGAGCAGACGCTCGACTGCCTGCGGCCGGTCCGTCAGGTCGAGCGAGCCGACCTTGAGGTCGCGGAAGAACAGCAGCGTGTTGGCGCGCGACGGATCGATCAGGCGCTTGATCCACAGCTCGCGCGCAGCGGCCAGCGCGGTCGGCACGTTCGAAGTCGGCGCGTCGGGTCCGGTGTTCTTGGTGGTTTCGCTCATCCCGTCACGAGCCTACCGCTCCTGCGGGCGGGCTTCGCGCTCAGTCGAACACGAACTCGAGCGAAGCCACGCGCTCATCGGCGTAGCGAATCACGCAGTGGTCGAAGCTCAACAGTTGGCCGCCCTGACCGTGGAACCAGTGCTCGACGTCTGGACCAACGGGCCAGCCGATCATGTTCTCGCCCGTCGGCGTGCGCGACCAGTTGCCCGCGAACTCCTCGACCTCGCCGCGCGACATTCCGACCGCGATGCGCTGCATGTCGCGGAAGAACAGCTTGCGCGGCGTGAGCGGCCAGACGTAGAGCGCCGCGAACCAAACCAGACCCGCGAGCGCGCTGACCGCTGCAACGCCGCGACCGAGCGGACGCGAGCTCCACGCCGCCAGCGCCGTGATCGCGCCGCCCACACAGACGAACAGCCACGTCGGCGCGATCCCCGGTTGTACGGTGCCAGAGCAATCTGTCCCACGCCGCGCAACGCAACGGGCGACCCGAACGCAACGGCGGCGTGGGACAGATTGCTCTGGCACCGTACAACCGGGTGCGTTGTCGCATCGTTGGGGGGCTCTGACGGGAGACCTGTCACGCGCGAGATCTCGTCCTAGCGCCGCGCGCGCGAGCGACCGAGCACGTAGCGGCAGCTGAGGGAACTCACAAGCAACGCACAGAGAGCGATCGGAATGCCGTATTTGCCGAACGCTCCGACTCCCAGGACCGTTGCGCACCACGTGGACGCACAAACGAACCTGACGGCTCGGTCCGGATCGACGTGACCACGCCACGCGTACGAGAGGAAAAACGCAAAGGCCGCGCCGAGGCCAGCCACAGGCAGCGCGAAGCCCAGTACAAGCGGATCGAACAGGAACTCCAGGGCCTCGGACTTGTCGCCGTAGTCGGGCTGGCCCAGCCAGAACGCGATCAAGAACAGCGCGGCGGTGATGCTCGCGCCGAGCACGCACCGCGCCGCGAGCCAGCCGAACGAGGGCGAAAGCGAGTCCGCGCCGCCGGGACGCTCGACGTGCTCTGAGTCGGCCGCGATCTTGCTGGCGTCGACCACGACTGGAGTCTACCGACGACTCTCAAGGGCGCCGTGCGGCTGGATCAGACTCTTAAGCACTTCGCTGCGTGGTGTGGGGGCCACACTCGTGGTTGGTGGCCGACGCGCCTGACCCATCAGTACGGTGCCAGAGCAATCTGTCCCACGCCGCGCGACGCAACGGACGACCCGAACGCAACAGCGGCGTGGGACAGATTGCTCTGGCACCGTACTGATGGGTCAGATCGTGAAGTACTTGGCCGCCGGGTGGTGGCACACGAGCGCGCTCGTCGACTGCTCAGGGTGCAGTTGGTGCTCGTCGCTCATCGTGATGCCCAGCTTGTGCGCGCCGAGCAGATCGAGCAGTTGCTCCTGGTCCGCGAGGTTGGGGCAGGCCGGGTAGCCGAACGAGAAGCGCGAGCCGCGGTAGCCCTGCTTGAAGAGCTCCTTCATCTCGCGCGCGTCCTGGTCGGCGATGCCGAGTTCAGCGCGGACCTGCTTGTGGATGTACTCGGCCAAACCCTCTGCGGCCTCGACCGAGAGTCCGTGCAAGTGCAGATAGTCCTGATAGCGATCCGCGGCGAACCACTCGCGCGCGACATCACTCGCGCGCTGGCCGATGGTCACGACCTGCAGCGCGACGACGTCGAGCTTGCCGTCGCGGCGGAAGAAGTCCGCGATGCACAGGTTCTTCTTGCCCTGCTGGCGCGGGAAGGCGAAGCGCGCGACTTCGCGTGATTCGTCGCTCGGATGCAGGAGCACGAGCGAGTCGCCTTCGGGGAAGCACTTCCAGTAGCCGTAGGCCGCCTTGGGCTCGAGGATCTTCTCCTTCGCGCACTGCTTCCCGAGCTCGTGGAAGATCGGCCGCACGTGCTCGTCGATAAACTTCGCGTAGTCCCTCTGCGGCTTGCCCTTGCGGCGATAGCCCCACTGGAACTGGAACAGCGTGATCTCGTTGATGTACGGGAACACCGACTGCAGCGGGACCGACTCGACCAGGCGCGCGCCGAGGAAGGGCGCGGCGGGGTACTCGAACGATGCGGCTGCCAGTGCGTCGTGGTCGAACTCCTCGCCCTCGTCGAGCGGCGTGGGGCGATCGCCGAACACCGCGGGGGCCGCGTTCGCGACGGCGCTGGCCGCTGAGCTCGCCGCAGCGCCGACGGGCGCACCGACAGCGCATGCGACCGCGCGCTTGGGGGCCTTCTGCTCGGCGTTCGCGACCTCGCTCTCGTCGCGGTACTCGCGCACGGCCGGCTTGGGCTCGCCGGAGACGACGCGCTCCATCACCTCGAGACCCTCGAAGGCGTCTTTGGCGTAGTACAGCGGCCCGTCGTAGATCTTGCGCAGGTCGTGTTCGACGTAGCGCCGCGTCAGTGCAGCTCCCCCGAGGATCACCGGCGTCGCGATGCCGCGGCGGTTCATCTCCTCGAGGTTCTCCTTCATCACGACCGTGCTCTTCACGAGCAGGCCGCTCATGCCGATCGCGTCGGGCTTGTGTTCGAAGGTGACGTCGAGGATGTGCTGGATCGGCTGCTTGATGCCGATGTTGAAGACCGTGTAGCCGTTGTTCGACAGGATGATGTCGACGAGGTTCTTGCCGATGTCGTGCACGTCGCCGCGCACGGTCGCGAGCACGAGTTTTCCGCGCGTCTGGCCTTCGACGCGTTGCATGTGCGGTTCGAGGAATCGCACGGCGGCCTTCATCGTCTCGGCCGACTGCAGCACGAACGGGAGCTGCATCTCGCCGCGTCCGAACAGGTCGCCGACGGTCGCCATGCCCGCGAGCAAGTCGACGTTGATGATCTCCAGCGGCTTCTTCGACTGCATCGCGAGGGCGAGGTCCTCGTCGAGTCCCTTGCGCTCGCCCTCGACGATGCGCCAGCGCAGGCGCTCCCACAGATCCTGCGGGACGGCGCGCTCCTTCTTCGCGGCGACTTGCGCGCCTTCGAAGAGCTTCAAGAACTCCTGCAGTGGGTCGTAGCCCTCGCGGCGGCGGTCGAAGATCAGATCTTCCGCGACTTCGCGCGCGCGCTTGTCGATGCGGTGCAGCGGCACGATGCGCGCCGAGTGCACGATCGCGGCCGTGAGGCCCGCCTCCTGCGCGTGGTGCAGGAACACGCTGTTGAGCACGTGGCGCGCCGCCGGATTGAGTCCGAACGAGATGTTCGAGACGCCCAGCAGTGTGCCCACGCCCGGGAGCTCGTCGCGCACGCGACGGATGCCCTCGAGCGTCTCGAGGCCCAGCCGCCGGTCGTCGTCGTTGCCGGTGCAGATCGTGAAGGTCAGCACGTCGAAGAGCAGGTCCTCGGGCCGCAGGCCGAAGTCCTCGACGCACATGCGGTGCAGGCGGCGCGCGATGCGGATCTTGTCCTCCGCGGTCTTCGCCATGCCCTTCTCGTCGATCGTGAGCGCGATCACGGCCGCGCCGTGCTCCTTGGCGATGCGCAGCACCTCTTCCGCGCGCGCCGGACCTTCCTCGAGGTTGATCGAGTTGATGATCGAGCGCCCGCCGCACAGCTTGAGCGCCGCTTCGATCACCGGCGGCTCGGTCGAGTCGATCACCAGCGGCGCCGGCACTTCCGTGCGGTAGCGCAGCACGGCCTTGGTCATGTCCTCGACTTCGTTGCGCCCGACGTACGCGCAGCACAGATCGAGCACGTGGCTGCCGTCGCGCACCTGCTCGCGGCCCATCTCGACCTGCGCATCGACGTTGCCCGACAGCAAGTGCTCGCGGAAGGCCTTCGAGCCGTTGGCGTTCGAGCGCTCGCCGACGTACAGCACCGAGTTCTCCTGCACGAGCGGCACGGCGCTGTAGATGCTCGAAATCGCCGGGATGAAGGCCGGTTTGCGCGGCGCGGGCTTGCGCACGCCGATGCGCCGCACGACTGCGGCCAGGTGCTCGGGCGTCGTGCCGCAGCAGCCGCCGACCATGCCGACTCCGTCCTCTTCGACGAAGCGCGCGAGCCAGTCGGCGAGTTCCGCGGGCCCGAGCGGATAGTGGGGGCGTCCGTCGACGAGCAGCGGCAATCCCGCGTTGGGGTACACGCAGATCGGCTTGCGGCAGGTCTGTCCGAGCAGCCGCACGTGCTCGCCCATCTCGCGCGGCCCCGTCGCGCAGTTGAGGCCGAGCATGTCGATTCGGTACGGATCGAGCAGCGCGATCGCCGCGGCCATTTCCGCGCCGACGAGCATCGTGCCGGTGACCTCCATCGTCACGCTGACGACGATTCCGAGGTCGACGCCCAGCTCTTTCTGCGCGCGTTCGACCGCCGCGAGCGCGGCCTTGATCTGCAGCGGGTCTTGGCAAGTCTCGATCAGGAAGCCGTCGACGCCGCCGTCGATCAGGCCCAGCGCCTGCTCGTAGTACGAGCGCTTGAGCGTGTCGTAGTCAGTGTGTCCGAGAGTCGCGAGCTTGGTGCCCGGGCCCATCGAGCCCAGCACGAAGCGCGGCTTGTCCGCGCTCGAGTACTTGTCCGCCGCCGCGCGCGCCGTGCGCGCCGCGATGGCGTTGATCTCGCGCGTGCGCGACTCGAGCCCGAACTCGGCCAGCACGTGCGCCATGCCGCCGAAGGTGTTCGTTTCGACGACGTCGCAGCCCGCGGCGAGGTAGCGCTCGTGGATCGCGCCGATCACGTCGGCTCGCGTGAGGTTGATGGCCTCGCTGCAGTTTTCGAGGCCCATGAAGTCGCGCTCGAGGTCGAGGTTCGCAGCGTGGATCTGCGTGCCCATCGCGCCGTCGAGGAACAGCACGCGCTCCTTGAGCGCTTCGCGGAAGTTCTTGCTCATGGTGTGAGGCCCAGTGCTCTCAGCGTCCCCGCCGGGCGCTCGCGACGAGCGTGAGGAAGTGCGGCGGCTGCGGGTCGCGTGCGGCGCGGGCGACGTGCGCGTGCGTGAAGCCAGCCGCGGAGATGTGGCGCTCGAGGTCGGCCTCGGTGAAGCCCAGGTGGACGTGCTCGAGCTTCTCTCGCACCCACTCCTCGCCGTGCGCGAGCAGGTCGAGCACCAGCAGCGTTCCACCGGGCACGAGCACGCGGTGCGCCTCGCGCAGCGCCTTGGCCGGATCCTGCGCGTGGTGCAGCGCCTGGCTCAGCACGACCACGTCGTGCGACGCGTCGGGCAGCGGCAGGTCCTCGATGTCGCCCTCGACCGTCTCGATGTTGCCCAGGCCCTTCTGCTTCGCGCGCGCCGTGAGCTGCTTGAGCATCTCCGGCGACACGTCGACGGCCGTCACAACGTCGGCGACCTCCGCCAGCATCAGCGTGAGCAGCCCGTCGCCGATGCCCAGGTCGGCGTAGCGGCCCTTGGGCGCGAGGCGGATCAGCGCGCGCGCCAGACCTTCCCAAGTCCGGCCTGGGAGCAGTTGCTCGCCAAAGCTCGCCGCGACGCGGTCGAAGTACGCGCGCTTGGCCGCCCGACGGGCTTCGCGCAGGGTCTCGAGCCCGGCCAGGTCGGCCGCGAACTCGGCGCTGCCGTGGTTGTCGCGCAGCACCTGACCGAGCAGCGCCGCCGCCGGCCCGGGCGCGATCGAGTAGACCGTCCGCCGCCCTTCGCGCCGGTCGAGCACGACCCCGACCTCCTTCAGCAGGTTCAGATGGGTCGAAACGCGGCTCTGGCCGACGTTCAGGATCTCCATCAGGTCGGCCCCGGCGAGGTCCTCCTGCGACAGGAGGTGCAAGATCCGGATCCGGGTCTCGTCGGCCAGGACCTTCAGCAGACGCGAGGTGCTGTTGATTCCAATCATGGTATCCAGATTAGTTGATCGGACGCCGCCTGGGAGGCCCTGGTGGGCAACCGGGGCGAGTTTCGGGGCCCCACAGGCCTGTTCAAGACTGCCAAGAGCGACGGTCGATACCTCGGGGCTCGCGCTCCATCGGCTCCAGCAGGCCCCACGCCCATGCCCAACGTTTGGATCGACCCTGAGCTGTCCCAGGCCCGCGAGCTGGAGACGGCGGCCCCCAGCCGTGGCTGGGAGCTGAGCGAGGCGTCGGGGACGCCGCCCAGCTTGGTCGTAGCCCGCTTCCCGCTCGCGCCGCGCCCGGCGCAATGGCTGGAGGGCGGCGCAACGGTGCTGGCGGTCACGTCGCGCGATGCGGACGTGGTCGCGGCGCTGGGGGCCGGCTGCCGCGCGGCGGCCGACGCGAGCTGGAGCGCGCCGGCGTTGCTGGCAGCGGCTGGAGCGCTGCTCTCGGCGGGCGTCCGCGCCCCGGCGCGCAAGGACGGACCGCTGGCCGACCTGTACAACGAGCACGAGCTGTTCGAGCGCCTCGATCAGGCCATCGAGCACGCCGCGCGCGCGGGGGCGATGGTCGCCGTGCTCGCGCTCGACACGCGGCGCGTCCGGCGGCTCGCTTCGAGCAACCTCTCTCGCGACGCCGGCGACGAGCTGATCGCGGCCATGGTGCAGCGCCTGCGCGAGGCGTTGCGTGACAACGACTCGGTCGGGCGCATCGAGCGCGTGCTGCGCGGCCCGACGATCGCGCGTGTCGCCGACGAGCAGCTGGCCGTCGTGCTCGAGGGCCTGCGCACGCCGCAAGACGCCGCGCGTGTCGCCTCGCGCCTGGTCGAGCAGCTCGCGCGCCCGTTCGAGGTCGACGGGCGCGAGCTGTGCGTTCCCTCGATCGTCGGCATCGCCACCTACCCGGCCGAGGGCAACGAGCCGCGCCAGCTCCTCGAGCGCGCCGAGACCGCGGCCTACTGCGCGCGCCAGGACGGCCACGGGCTGTTCAAGTTCTACAGCCCGCAACTCGACGCGCGCGCCTTCGAGCGCCTGACGCTCGAGGGCTCGATGCGCCGCGCGCTCGAGCGCGAGGAGTTCCTCGTCTACTACCAGCCCAAGGTCGAGATCCGCTCGGGCCGCGTGGTGGGCTTCGAGGCGCTGGTGCGCTGGAAGCATCCCGATCTCGGAATGGTCTCGCCGGCGCAGTTCATTCCGCTGGCCGAAGAGACGGGCCTGATCGTGCCGCTGGGCGAATACGTGCTGCGCGAGGCCTGTCGGCAGAACAAGACCTGGCAGAAGCAGGGCCTCCCCGCGGTGCGCATGGCGGTCAACCTCTCGTCGATTCAGTTCCAGCAGCCGCAGCTTCTGGAAGTGATCCGCAGCACACTCGACGACGCGGGTCTGGATGCGCAGTGGCTCGAGCTCGAGCTCACCGAGAGCCTCTTGATGCAGAACTCGCGCGCCGCGATCGACACGCTGCGGCGGCTGCGCAGCGCCGGCGTGCACCTGTCGATCGACGACTTCGGCACGGGCTACTCGTCGCTGGCTTACCTCAAGCGCTTCCCGATCCAGGCGCTCAAGGTCGACCAGTCGTTCATCCGCGAGTCGACCTCGAGCCCCGACGACGCCGCGATCGTGACCAGCATCATCCTCATGGCGCGCAGCCTGAAGATGTCGACCATCGCCGAGGGCGTCGAGACCAACGCGCAGCTCTCCTTCCTGCGCGTGCTCAACTGCGAGGAGGCGCAGGGCTACCTGTTCAGCCCGCCCGTGCCCGCCTCGCAAGCCGGCGAACTGTTGCGCCGCGATTTCTCCGCGGACGTGGCGGCGTAGCGCTCACGCGTGGGTGTCTTTCGGCAGCCTGCCCGAGACATCTCGGAACACGAGCTGCTCAGCGTTCGAGTCCGCGCGCGGCGCGCAGGCCCAGCTCTCCGGCTCGGTAGTCGGGCTTGGAGGCCGAGCGATGGGTCACGCGTGCGAAGAGCGCAGAGTCGATGAAGCAGCCGCCGCGCGGCGTGCGGGTGGCGAATTCGGCCGGCGGCTTCAGCGGGTCGACGACGCGCTCGCCCGTGTAGTTGTCGTGCCCGTCGAGCACCCACTCCCACACGTTTCCAGCGACGTGGTGAAGCCCGAACCCGTTGCTGCGGAACACGTCGACGGGAGCGTGCACGACCCAACCGTCCTCGAGCTTCGGCCAGTCGGCGATTCCCTGCCAGTTCGCGCCAGCCTTCTTCGCGCTCTGATCGCCGAGGTTGGCGGCGCCCTTCAGGCACTCGCGATCAGCGCCGCACCACCAAGGTGTCTGCGTACCGGCGCGCGCGGCGTACTCCCACTGCGACTCGCTCGGCAGCGTGAGTCCAAGGCGCGGCAGCACGAGCATCGCGTCGGTCCAGCCCACCGACTCGACCGGATGCAGCAGCGTCGGCTGGACGCCGTGTGCCGGGTTGAAGAAGCTCGGGTTGTGGCCGGCGATCCGGAGCCACTGCGCCTGCGTCATCTCGTGCTTGGCGATGAAGAAGCTCGCGAGCTCAACCGTGTGCACGGGTCCCTCATTGGCACGCGCGCTCGGGTCGAAGTTGGGCGCCGAAGCATCCTTCGCCTGCGCGCCCATGAGGAACTCGCCGGCGGGGATCAGCACGAGCACGATGCCCGTGGACTCCTCGAGCACCAGTCGGCCTTCGGCGTTGCGCACAGCAGGCTCGCCGCTCATCAGGTGAGCGAACTCCCACAGACCCGACTGCGAGTCAGGGCCGAGCGGCAGCAGTCCGAGCTGCGGCGGAATGCGCAGGCCGCCGTACTTGGGCGAGCGTTCGATCGCTGCGATGGCCTGCGCCCACAGCTCGCGTGCGGACGCCCCCGAGCGTGAGCGCTCCTCGATGCTGCGGGCGAACGCGAGCCGCTTGGCGATGCCCCAGCCGAACTCCGGACGGACCGCGTCGCCAGCCACGCCGGCGGCCGGATCGGACATCGCTTCGATCTGCTGGATGAGCGCGGATAGTTGGCGGTCCCACCACGCGTCGACCGAGTTCGAGTAGGTCGGGTCGACGGCCTCCAGCGTCGCTTCGCTCGTCGAGCGGTACGCCGCGGCGGCGCGCTCGCGGAGCAGCGCCAGCCGGGCCCTGTGCCGCTCGAGCATCGCGCCAGTGCTCGACGCGCCGGAGCTATCGCCCTCAGCGCCGTCGATGAGCGCTCGAAAGCGCGCGAGCCAGTCCTCGTACTCGTCGATCCGCTCGGGATGCGGCGGCCAGAGCGTTTCGGCCTCGGAGACGAGTCGATCGAGATCGAACTGCGCCGAGAGTGCGAGCACGTCGTTCGCACGCTGCTGCGCGTCGTCGCGGGCTTCCGCGGCTTCCACGGCCTTCCAACCGCTCAGCACGCCGCCGGAAGACACCGCGAGCGCAAACGCAGCCATCCACAGCGCCGTCTGCCGATTCCTGCGCACCCAACTGCGCGCCTCGGCCAAGGCGCCGGACTCGTACGCGCCCACGACGCGGCGCTCGAGGAACGCGCGCAAGTCGTCCGCCAAGGCCGGAACCGTTGCGTAGCGCTGGTCGAGTTCGCGGGCCATCGCGCGTTCGCAGATCGCGGCCAGCTCGGGCGGAACGCGCGGCGCGACGCGCTCGAGCGCCGGTGGCGGGCCTTCGCGCACCGCGCGCAGTGTGGACTTGAGTGACGCGGCTGCCTCGTTCGACGCATAGGGCGCCGCTCCGCTCACGAGGTGGTAGAGCATCGCGCCGATTGCGTACACGTCGCTCTGCGGTCCGATGCGCGCCGTTTCGCCGTGCGCTTGCTCGGGCGACATGTACGCGGGAGTCCCGACCACTTGCCCGTCGGTGGTCTCCAGCGACGAACTCGGCGTCTGGTCGCGCAACTCGCGCCGCAGCGAGCTCAACGCGTGCTCGTCGCTGGCTCGCGCGCCCGGCGCCGCGACCACGCGCGCCAGGCCCCAGTCCATCACGTACACCTCGCCGTACGGTCCGACCATCACGTTGGCGGGCTTGAGGTCGCGGTGGATCACGCCGCGGTCGTGCGCGTAGGCCATGGCCTCGCACACGCGCAAGAGCACGTTCAGCGCGCGCGTCGTACTCCAGCCCGCTTCGCCCGCGCGAACCTTGTCGAGCACACTCGCAAAGGTCTCGCCCTTGACCAGCTTCATGGTGAAGAACGCGCGGCCGCTCTCGTCGGCGCCCAGCTCGTGCACCGGCACGATGCCGGGGTGGTTGAGCTGGCTCGCGATGCGCGCCTCGTCGACGAAGCGCGTCAACGTGCGCTCGTCCACGCGCGGCGTCTGGCCGCTGGAGCGCTCCGACCCCGGCCCGAGGACGACCTTCATCGCCAGCGGGCGGTTGAGCTGGCTGTCCCACACCTTGAGCACCACTCCGCCGCCGCCGCGCCCGAGCAGCGCGCGGAACTTGTAGCGACCCTGGCGCGGGCTCTGGAGCCCCAATCGAGCGAGCACTTGCTCTGCGTCCGCGGCCTCCGGGTCTCCCTCGCGCGTCAGCGAAGGCAGAACGAGCTGCGAGTCCATCGACACCAGCCCCGGCGCCGCCTGCGCGAGGATGGGTGCGAACAGGCGCCACTCCTCGTGCAGCGCGCGCAGCTCCGGCGCGAGCTCGGGATGCGCCGCGACGACCTGCTCGAAGTCCTGCTCGTCGCCGTCCTCAACCCGCAGCGCCCAGTTGGCGAACACCGACTCTGCGTCACGCGCCATGTCCCGCTCTTCCATCCAGGGTCTTCTCCTCGAACTGTCCGATGCTCGAACGAACCGGCCACGACGGCGCGGCGCCTCGCGTGTCACGCTCGCTCGCGCGAAAGTCTCCGAAGCGTGTCGCTTCTGACGCAGCTTCGCCGGCTGGACGTCGGCGGGCTACCCTGGTGGGTCACATGGCCCGCGACGACATCGAATGGGTGCGCAAGGACGCTGAGGGCGAGAAGATCGAGGTCAAGGCGCACCAGATCCGCGAGCGCTGGGACTTCTACTGGCGTCCGGGGAGGCACTACGGCTGGGAAGTCCTCGAGACGCCGCTGCTCGAGGACTGGCTCGAGGTGCTCGACGGCGTCGAACGGCGCGTCAACCGCCGCCAGTACCCGCTCGACGAGCCCGCCAAGGTGCGCCGACTGATCCGCGAGCGCTTCCCAGGTACGAAGTTCGAGTCGTGAGTGCGGTTCTGCCGCGCTCTCAAACCACCGGCAAGCGCAGCTTGAAGCGCGAGCCGCCGGACTCGGCGGGTTCGTAGCTCAGGCCGCCGCCGAGCGACTCGGCGATGTCGTCGAACGGGACTGGCGAATTCACCCGTGCTCTCGATACGCCGCGTGACAACGCGCGAGTCGCGCCGTCGTTGACGCCGCCCCGGCGCCGATCGTTGCGGTTGGCGTCCAACTCAAGGGAGTAGCCCCACCCCATGCAGCGCCTCGTAGCCGTCGTCGTTTCGCTCGCCTGCTCGCTCGCCCTTGCGCTCGGAGAGCGAGGAAACGCGCCCTCGCGCGAGGGTGCTGATCCGCTGCCGGTGGACTCGTACTGGACGGGCGCAGGAGAGCAAGAAGACCGCGACGGCCGCAGGATTTCGTGGTCGATGGCGCTGCACATCGACTCGCGCGACGGCGAGCGCGTCACTGCATCGGCGTGGTACCCGCGCCTCGCTCGTGGCGTTTCACGCTTCGAAGGCAGCATCGCGCGCGATGGGCGTATCACGCTGCGCGAAGTTGAGGTGGTCTACGGGCACTACAAGACGACCCAGGGTGGAATCAGCGCCGGCGCGCGCTTCGAGGCGGAGATCAAGGGCGGCGTGCTGAGGGCCAAAGGGACCATGATCGACGAGCAGAACGGCGCCGAACGCTCGGTCACTTTCTCGGTCAGTCAGGCGGGTGCGGCGGTGACGAACTCCGCGCGCGCGGCCAAGGACACCAAGAGCCCAACTTCGACGCAGCGCTACGTGAAGACGATCTTCCCGGGCGCGGTATTCCGCGGCAGTTGGATCGACGAGAATCAAGCGACCGGTTCTGGGGCTTTCGTGATCACGGCGCGCGACGGCGCCCGGTTCGAAGGCCTCGAGTTCACTCCGATGGGCAAGGGGCCGTACTTCCTCGCCGAGTTCAAGGGCGAGATCAAGTCGAACGGCGATGTGACCCGGGAACGTGGACGAGTCTTGAACGGAAACGTGCCCCGTCAAACCCTGAGCACGGTTGGCCGGATCGAGCGCGATGTCTGGCAGTCGAGCTACGTCTGGACCAACGAAGACCAGAACGTCGTTGTCAAAGGCCAGGACACCCTGACGCTGGTGAAGTAGTCGGGCGCTCCGCTCTCAAACCACCGGCAGGCGCAGCTTGAAGCGCGAGCCGCCGGACTCGGCGGGTTCGTAGCTCAGGCCGCCGCCGAGCGATTCGGCGATGCGTTTGGCGAGCGCCAGGCCCAGGCCCGCGCCGTTGGATTCGGCGCCGGCGACGGGCGCGTGGCCGAAGGGCTCGAACAGGCGCTTGAGCGCGTCGCGCGAGACGCCCGGCCCGCGGTCTTCGACGATGAACGAGACGCAGGCGTCGCTGCGCGCGTCGCTGGGCGCGGTCTCGACGCTCAAGAGCACCTCGCCGTCGCGTGAGCAGCGCAGGGCGTTGTCGACGAGCTCGCGCAGCGCGGTGGTGAGCTGGTCGATGTTCGACAGCAGCGACTCCGGCGCCGGAGCGCGCCTCGTGTCGATGCGGATGCGCTCGCGCAGCGGTTTGTCGACGCTGGCGACGACTTGCGCGATCAGCGAGGGGGCATCCACGGGACGCGTCGGAGCGGGAGTGCTCGCGCCGTTGATGCGCGCCAGGGCGATGAACTGCTCGAGCGCGTGGGCCAGGTGACGCGCGCTCGAACTGGCGAGTTCGTACTGCTCGCCGTCGCGCTGGGGATCGCCGCTCGCGAGCGAGTCGGCCACGACCGACAGCGCGGGCGCGAGCAGCTCGTCCGCGGCGCGCAGCAGCATGCGGCGATTGCCCTTCACCTCGGCGTCGGCCTTGGCCCACGAGGTCTCGAGCGCGCGGTTGACGGTCTCGAGCGACGAGGCGTACGCGCGCGCCTGCATCTCGGCGCGCTGCACGTTCGCCAGGTGCGCCCGCTCGCTCATGATCGTGTTCCACTTCTCGGTCAGCGCGGCGGCGAGCTGCGCCACCTCGACAGCGTCGAAGGGCTTCTTGAGGATCAGCAGCCGGTCGCTGCGGCCGAGCTTCTCGACCATCTCGGGCCAGCTGTAGTCGGAGAACGCCGTGCAGATCACGACCTGCAGGTCGGGCTCGGCCTGCCACAGGCGCTGGATCGTCTCGACGCCGTCCCAGCCCGGCGGCATGCGCATGTCGACGAACGCGAGCGCGAAGGGAGTGCCCGCCTTGCGCGCGGCTTCGACCGTCGCGAGCGCGTCCTGGCCCTGCAGTGCGAAGGCGAGCTCGTAGCTCGGCCCCGGCGTGGGTTTGGCCGCGGGCTGCGGCGAATCGTCGCCGAACAGCGCGTCCTCGCTCGCCGCCAGGCCCGAGTCGTCCTGCGCCGAGCTGCCCAGGATCTTCTTGAAGTCGCCGTGGATCGCGGCGTTGTCGTCGACGATCAGCACGCGTCGGTTGTCGAAGCTCTGCATGGTGGGGTCCTCAGGCGGCCTGCGCGCGCCGCTCCAATGGCAACTCGAGCACGAACGTCGCTCCGCGGCCGGGCCCTTCGCTCTGCGCGCTCAGTCGGCCGCCCATCTCGACCGCCGCGTTGGCCGAGGAGTGCAGGCCGAAGCCGTGCCCGCCGCGCTTGGTGGTGAAGCCGTGGTGGAAGACGCGCGTCAGGTTCTCCGCCGCGATGCCGACGCCCTCGTCGCGCACTTCGATGCGCAGCACGTCTCCCGCTAGCGCCGCGCGCACGCGAATGCCGCCGCCGCCGCCGTGTTCGGCGATGGACTCGGAGGCGTTCTTGACGAGGTTGACGACGATCTGGACCAGCTTGTGGCGATCCAGGCGCGGCCGACCGACCTCGGCGACGTCGAACTCGACGCGCGCCGCGTTGGGGCCGACGGCGCGCGCGGCGATGTCGGCGGCGAGCGCGAGCTGCGCGCGCAGATCGATCGCTTCGCGCACCTCGGTCGTGCCCGCGAGCTCCTGTTGAGCCGCGACCAGCGCGCGCATGTGCTCGATCCCCTCGGAGAGCGACTGCAGCTCCTTGGCGCGCTCGTCGTGCTCCGTGCGGAGCGCGCGCGTGACCTCGCCCAGGAACGGCGCCACGTGCTTGCCCTTGGGGTCGGCGGAGATGAACTCGCCCAGCCGCTCGCCCTTGGATTCGACCAGCTCGCGCAACTTCTCGAGCTTGGCGAGCTTGCTCTCGTGCACCCGCGCCGTGAGCAGGTTGGCCGACACGTTCACGCTGTTCAGCACGTTGCCGATGTTGTGCAGGATGCCGGTGGCGATCTCGCTCATGCCGGCGTCGCGGGCAGCGCGCACCATGGCGGCGTGTGAGCGCTCGAGCTTTTCGAGCATGCCGTCGAACTCGCGGGCCAGCGCGCCGAGTTCGTCGTCGCGCTGCACGTTCAGGCGCCGCGAGTAGTCGTCGCTGGCGCCGATCTCGACCGCGTGGCGCGTCAGCAGCGTGATCGGGTCGATCACCGAGCGTCGCAGCACATACAGCAGCACGAGCAGCAGCAGGAAGCCCGACGTGGCGGTCGAGATGAAGGCGTAGCGCGCGGCCTCCGCTCCGCTGCGCGAGATCGGGCGCGGGACGTCGGCGCGCACCAGCAGCGCCGGGATGTCGCGCGCGTCGTTGAGCGTCGTGTAGGCCGCGAGCCACTCGTCCGAGCGCTCGACCACCGCGGGCTCGGACGAACTCGTCACCGCGTCGAGCTGCGCGCGGTCTTCGGCCGGAATCTCTTCGCTCTCCAGCGACCACAGCGAGACGCGCGTCTTGGTCTGGCGTGCGACGCGCTCGACCACGTCGCCCGACAGCAGCCGTCCGACGACCAGCGTCCCGTACCACGCGCCGAGCCCGTCGCTGGCGAGGATCGGACGCGAGCTGGTCGCCATCGGACCGACGTCGGTAAGCACCAGTCCCTGAACGTTGAGCGGCGTCAGCTCGGCGCCCTCGGCGCTGCGGCGCGGCTTGACCAGCAGCGAGTGCGAGGCCGCGAAGCGCTGCATCTCGACATCGCGCCAGCGCAGCTTCGAGCCATCGGAGAGCTCGCGGAAGTCGCCGAAACGCACGGCGCCGTCGCGCGCGACGACGTAGATCAGGTTGAGTCCGGCGCTGCGGAACGAACCCAGGCCGAGGTTGGACTCGACGAACGAGGCGGGGACGCTCTGCTCGGCGCTCTCGACGAAGCGGCACAGCTCGTCCGAGGAGGCCATGCGGCGCGCGTGGTCGTCGACGCGCTCGACTTCGTCCAGCAACGCGGCGCGCACGCGCTCGATCTCGGCGCGCGCGCTGTCGAGTTCGAGCTGCGCGAAGCGCGGCAGCACCAAGGTGTGCTGCAGGGCTTGATCGACGAGCGCGTAGCCGACCACCACGGCCGCGAGGATCAGTGCGATGCGTGCGCGGAGGGACACTGCGCTCGCACCTCTAGGCTGCTTCGCGGGCGGGAGCGCTAGCGGCGGCCGTCGACTGCCGCGCGGCGGCTGTGGTCTTGTTGATCAAGTCGCACAGCTCCTGCAGGTCGTCGCCCTTGCGCAGGCGGCACTCGCCGCGCTCGGTCCCGGCCGCCACGGCCGACAGGTAGACCTGGAAGCGGTAGATCGGACCGCAGAAGCGGTGCGAGACCATCAGCGCGACCAGGATCAGAACGGGGAGCACGAGGCCGGTCGTGGCGGCGAGCACCCAGCCCAGGCTGCTGGAGGCGTGCGCAATCAGCACTTGGCGGTCGTGGGGCAGCGACTCGGCGATGTGCAGCACGCTGCGCACGAGCAGCGTGTACTCGAGCAGCAGCGCGAGCGCTGCGACCGACGCCATCGCGCCGATCAAGCGCAGTTGCACTCTCGGAAGGATCAGTCGAAGGCGGCGGCGGTAGCGGGTCATGGCGCGGCGAGGTTCCTCGCGGCGCGGATCGACCAGGGAGTGCGGGGGCTTGAGCGCCGCCCGCGGCCCCGTGCGGCTACTGGGACTCGCTCGCGCCGCCGCGCCGCGCCGGCAGGCCGCGCAACACCGCCAGGGTCGCGTCGATGTCCGCGCGGATCGCTGCGTCCTGCGTCTGTGCGCGCGCGCGCTCGAGCGGGGCCTGCGCGTTCAGCGAGCGCAGTTGCCGCAGCCCCGCGAGCACGATCGGGGCCGCGCCGCGGTCGTTGAGCGGCAGCGCCGCAGCGAGCTCTGCGGCCAGCGTGTGGCGCGGGAAACGATGGGCGACGAGCGCGCTCGCCGCCGCGACTCGACCTCGCGCATCCGCACCGCCGAGTTCGCGCAGCAGACTCGGCGCCTCGTCCCGCCACCAGTCGGTCTCGGCCGTGATCCAGCGCGACCAATTCGCTTCAGCGGCGCCCAGGCGGCGCCCCGTCAGGTGCTCGAGCGCCCACAGCGCATTGCTGCGCACTCCGCTCGAGGCGTCCGCGAGCAACGCCACGAGCTCGCGTGCAGCCTCTTCGTCGCCCAGCGCGCCCGCGCACAACGCGGCCTCGCGGCGCAGCTCGCTCTCCGCGCCGAGCAGCGCGCGCACGCTGCGGCGCACCTGTTCGTCGTGCAGCCGATCTGCTCGCCGCGCCGCGCGCGCCAGTTCGGCCAGCACGACCGCGTCGTTCACGTGTCCTTGTCCGAGCTGCTCGCTCAAGCGGACGAGCGCGTCGTCCGAGGCGCAGTCGGCCAGAGCTCGCACCAACGCCACTCGAAAGGTCTCGCTCGCACGCTCGATTTCGCGCCGCCACGCTCGCGCGTCGCGCGCGGAGAGCGCCGCGAGGCGCGCACACGACTCGCGCAGCGCTTCCGCGGCCGTGCTTGCAGACTCCTCGCCTTCGAGGAAGGCCGCGAACGTCGCCGCCCAATCGACCAACATCGCGAGGTCGCGCTCGTCGCCCAGTTCACCGAGCACGTTCATGGCTGCCGCGAAGGGCAGCGGCTCGCTGGCTTCGAAGAGCTGGGCCACGATCTCGTCGCGCGCGAGGCTGGCCGACGAACGCAGCGCTCGCGCGGTCACGTCGAGCACGCACTCGTCCCACTCCACGCGGCTCGCGCCCAGGCCCAGACGCAGGCGCACGGCCCAGGTGACGAAGTTGCGCTCGCGGAGCAGCGCGTGGACCGTTTGCTCGCGCTCGACGGCCGAACAGGCCGCGATCAGCGCATCGAGCCGCGGGTCAGGCGCATCGCTGCGGGGCGACGCGGTCGCGCTCGCGCTCGGAGCGGCGTGTTGCGGGTGCGCCGGCGCCGCGACCAACGCGACGGCGGCGAGGATGGCTGCGGCGCGCATCACAAGAGCTGGCGCAGGATCTTGGTCACCGACTTCACCTGGCCCCAGTCGAAGGCGGACTCGGGCCCGCGGTAGCTCCTGGGCATGTCGGAGAGGTCGATGTAGAGGATGTGGATCATGTACCCGGCGTCTTCGTGCGCGTCCGCAGGTTTCTCGAGCGTGTCGGGGTCGACGCCCAGCGCCTCGAAAGGATCCGGAGCGAACTTCCGCGCCACTTCCAAGGGCACGTCGATCACACGCCAGGCGAGCTTGTTCACGGCGCTGGCCTCGCCGTTGCTCTCCGTCTCGAGCGCGACATCGAAGTGCACCTTCGAGTTGCCGCCCAGCGCCAGATCCTTGGCCGCGAGCGCGCCGAAGAACTCAAAGCCGTTCGGGAGCGCCAAGCGCGCCTGGGGCGCGTAGAGCGAGCCGTAGAACACGCCCGGGTAGCTGAAATTCACCGGCGGATCGGGCAACAGATCGCCGTTGCGATCTTGCGTCTGCGACGCGGCCACCATCACGGTGAGGAGCTTGGGGTCGCGGTTGGAGAAGGTCACCTGCGCCGTCGAGGCCAGGTTGAGCCAGTCCTTCACGTACAGCGTGATCGGCCCCGCGCTGGTGTCGAAGTGCAGGTGCGCGGCGGCGCCGATCGAGAGCTCCTCGATCGAGAGCGTCGCCGGCCCGGTCACGGTCAGCTTGGAGCCGGCGAGGATGGTCACGTCGCCATAGGCGCCCTCGCCGGAGGGCAGCGCGAGCTGGCTCGGCAGGAGCGGATTGGTGAACGCCTTGTCCGGCAACTGCGGCGTCTGAATCGTCGGCAGCGTGACCGGAGCGGCGCTGGGCGTCGTCGCGCCGGTCACGGTGGCGCCCGTGGAGAGCAGCACCGATCCCGACGGCCCCGGCGTCGCGTCGCCCTCGATGCGAGCGTTGCCGCCGACCGTGATGTCGCCGTTGCTCTGAATGCGGAAGCTGTTCGAGAGCGGCGCTTCATCGGTCGGCGCGGCGCTCTCGCGCGAGTCGTAGCTGTCGACGAGCACGCGGTTGCCGATCGTGACCCGATCGCCGCCCATCACGCCCAGCGACGCGATCGAGACCGGAACGCGCCGCACCACCAAACCGAGCGTCGCGCGACCCACGCCGCACATGCCCGTGCTCTCCAGGCTGATCAGCTCGTTGGGCAGTTCGTCCGCCTCGACCCAGAACAGCCCGTCGCCGAAGCGCGCCGGCGACCCGGGCGTACCCACCGCGCCGGTCAGCCCCACCGTGAGGCCGTAGTAAGCCTCCGCGAGTCCGGCTTCCGCGAGATTCAAGGCGCGCTTCTGGTCCGCGCTGAAGAGCTGCTGGCGCGCGCGCGTCGTCTCCAGTTGCAGCAGCAGCGCGCTCATCGCCGCCATCGTCAGCACGATGCCCAGGCAGGCCAGCAGCACGCTGCCGCGGCGTGTGGATCGAGCGAAGGAACGATTGCGCATGCGTGCTGCTCCTTTTGGAAGTTCTAGTTGCGACAGGCGACGACCGCCGAGCGCTGGTGGCGCACCACCTCGCCGTCGTCGCCGCGCCGCTCCAGGCACAAGAAGACCTCGACCTGAGTTCCGGAGACGACGAACGCCAGTCCGGTCTCGTCGATCAAGCCGTTGCCGTTGTCGTCCACGCCGTTGGGTTGCTCGCCGTCGAGGTACTGCGCCACCCAACGCGTCCAGACCACCATGCGCTCGTCGAGCTCGCCGGGGCGCTGGCGCCACTGCACCTGGCCGCCGTTGACGACCAGCTCGATGCGCTCGGCGTCGCCCAGCACGACCTCGCCGTTCTGCACGCCCAGGTTTTGCACGTACTCCAGCGCGTTCTGGAACGAGGGCGACGGCGCAGTGGGGTCGAGCGAGTCCACGTTGGCGCTCATCAGCGCGAGCAAGATGCGATCGAGCGTGCGGTCGATCTGCACGTCGAGATCGCCGCGCGTGGCGTCGCGCTCGCGCGACTCCGAGCCCGAGCGCAGCACCAGACCGACGTTGGCGAAGATCAGACCCGCCACGCCGAGCGCGATGAGCAGCTCGAGCAGGCTGAAGCCCGCGCGCGGTCGTGTGCGGCCAGGGGAACTCACGGCGCCGACGAGCCCCAGTCCACCAGCTCGGTGTGCAGCTCGAACACGCGCGTCGCGCCTTGCATCTGGTGCACGACGCGGACGCGCACCGGCAGGATCACGTAGTCGGAGGAGTGACTGAGCGCGTCGACCAGCGTGTCGCCGTTCAGGTCGCGCGGCATCCCCAGGCGCGCGTCGACGACGTCCTCGCGCAGCGCTCCGGCCAGCGTGGGGAACCAGATCTCGCCCACGCGCCCGTCGGCGTCGTCGTCGACCGGCGAGAGGCCCTCGACATCGAAAGACGCGCCCGGCGCCGTGCCCGCTCCGCCGGGGTCATCAGCCGGGCTCGCGTTGTAGCTCGCGAAGCGCTCGTGGCCCGGCAGTGCGCGCATTCGCTCGACCACGTCGCGCGCGGCCGCTGCGGCAAGGCTCGCGGCGCGGCGTTCGGCGCTCGACTCCGAGGTCGAGGCCAGCGCGCCTGCGTAGGCCGCGGCGGCGATGGTGAACATCACCAGCGCGATCAGCACTTCGAGCAGCGAGACGCCGCGGCGACAGTGGGGAACGGTGCGTGCGGTGGCGACTACGTGCATGGATGTGACGCTGATGCCCGGGCTCGCCGTGGCCCCGAACTCCCCGCGCGCGCGATGGATCGAGCGCTTTCGCGCACGGCCTTGAGTGGCGGCGGCGAGCGCGGCGACTCGGCGTCGGAAACTCTTGCCGGGGCGCGCGCACAGCCCTCTGCGCCGGTCCGAGGCGCGACGAAGTTTCCACCTCGCTCTGCGGGCGGCGGATCGACTCGATAGGCGCGAGTGCGGCGAGCCGTTGGACGCTGCGGAGCTACGCTGCGCCCCGTGACCGAGTTCATCGATGCCCACGCGCACCTCGCCGCGCTCGACGACGGCGCCAACGGTTGCTTCGTCTCGCGCAAGCTCCTGCGCAGCCCGCTGCTCAAGTTCCTGGCCTGGAAGCACCGCTTCGACTTCTCCAAGCCGCGCGAGACCAACGCCAAGTACATCGCCGACCTGCTGGCCGAGCTGCGCGCGTCGCGGCGCGTGTCGAAGGCCGTGCTGCTCGCGATGGACGGCGTGTACGACGCCGCGGGACGACGCGACGACCGCGACACGCACTTCGTGGTCGGGAACGACTACGTGCTCGCCACCGCGCGCGCGCACCCCGAGCTGCTCGCCGGCGCTTCGATCAATCCGCAGCGCCGCGACGCAGTCGACGAGCTGCACCGTTGCGCCGACGCGGGCGCCGTGTTGGTGAAGGTGCTGCCGAACTCGCAGCGCTTCGATCCGGGCGACAAGCGTCACGTGCCGTTCTACCGCGCGCTGGCCGAGCGCAAGCTCCCGCTGCTGAGCCACGTAGGCTTCGAGATGGCGCTGATCGGCGTCGATCAGTCCGTCGGCGAGCCGACGCGCTTGCGCGTGCCGCTCGATGAAGGCGTGACGGTGATCGCCGCGCACGCCTGCAGCTTTGGCCTGGTCTTCAACCAGCGCTACGTGCCGGACATGAGCGCACTGGTCGAGCGCTACCCGCGCTTTTTCACCGACGTTTCGGCCACCACGCTGCCGCATCGCATGTCAATCCTGTGGCGACTGCGGCGCGAGCCGGAGATCCAAGAGCGACTGATCTTCGGCACGGACTACCCGCTCTCGGTGTTCCACTGCGCCTGCTGGGGCCGCGTGGGCCTCGCGACGCTGCGCCAACTCGTGCGCACCAACAATCGCTTCGACCGCCAGGTGCTGGTGTGCGAGCACCTGGGACTGCGCGTGCGCTCGGTGGGGGAGTTGCTTCCCCCGCGCCCCGCCGCGCGTCAGTGAGCGCCGCTGGCCTTGCGCCCGCCGCGCGAGAACGAGCCGCTGGCGCTGGCCTGCAGTCGCGCTGCGAGCTCGAGGCAGCGATCGGCGAGCGCGCGCGCGCCTTCGCTCAGCTCCGAGCTGCGCTTGACGTAGTCGACGTTGTGCTCCATGTCCTCCGCGCTCCAGCCGCGGCTGTGCGCGATGAACGGGAAGGGCGGGAACTGCATGCCCAGCTCGCCGAAGAACAGCATCATCTGGCCCGCGACGGCCTGGATGTTGTCCTGGCCGCCGGTGATCACGAAACCCGCGACTTTGTCCTTCAAGAGCACGCGATTGCGCAGCGTGATCTGGTTCTGAACGGTGTTGAGCCGCTCGGCCATTTTGAAGTACAGCGAGCTCGCCGCGCCCCAGCGGATGGGCGTCGCGATCAGCACGACATCGGCCCAGTACACGAGCGCGTCGTACACGTCGTGCATGCCGTCGCTGGGGTCCATCTGCGAGATCGAGCACGGCCACGTGCAGGCCTTGGCCGACTTCGAGTAGTAGCCCTCGCAGGCGCGGAAGTTCAGCTCGCGCAGCTTGATCATGCGCGTTTGGAGCCCGTGCTTTTCGCGCACGTGCGTCAGCGCCGTTTCGAGCAGCGCCTCGGACGTCGAGTAGCGCGGGAACTTGTCGTTCATCGCCGTGGTCGAGATCCCCGCGACGCGCAGCGGGCCTTCGACGCGCCCGAGCGGGCGATCGAGCGGGTGCTTGTCGTGCGGCAGCTTGTTGCGCTCGTTGAGCGCCGTCGCGCGCACCAGCAGGCGCCCGCCCTCCTGGCGGCACTCGAAGCGCGGCACGCGATCGGCCTCGTAGCCCGGCTCGCCCTCGCCGGTGATGCGGTGGAACTTCCAGTGGTGCCAGGGGCACACCACGTAGTCGCCCGCGAGCGTTCCTTCGCCGAGGGGACCGCCCGCGTGATTGCACGCGCCGTGGATCACGCCGAACGCGCCGTCCTTGTAGGACAGCGCGACTTTGGTGCGTCCGACGAGCACCTGCTGCAATTCGCGTTTGCGCAGTTCTTCGAGCGCGCCGACATCGATCCACTCCGAGCCTGTTTCCATCAGTGTTCACTCTTCTCGATGCGCCGGTAGCCGGCGGGGTCTGCACTCAACACGAGCCAGTCGTCCTGCTGCGAAACGACGCCTTCGATCTCGAGCGGGAGTCCCACGAGCTCGAGCACGCGCTCGTTCACCGCCTCGCCGCCCGCGCCCACGAGCAGCAAGCGTTGCACGCCGCCGGCCCCGTCTTCCACCCAAAACAGCGGAGGAATCCCGCCGCGGATGCAGAGCTGCGCGCAGGCGCGGTGCGTGCGTCGCTCCCCTGGAGTCATGACTCCCAGGTGGCACTTGCTGTCGACGATCTCGCCGCGCAGCGTCGCGCGGCCGAGCTCGATCACGTTCGGCGCGGAGACAGAGATGTCGGCGAGCGCGATCGATCCGGGCTCGAGCTCGACCATGGTGCGTCCGCCGGAGTGCACCAGTGAGCCGCGCAAGCTCACGCCGCGGCCGTCGAAGTCGCGCACGAGCGCGTCGGCGCCGTGCTTGCCCGGCGCGACGAGCAAGTACGACGAAACGCCGCCGCCGGGGCGTTGGACGCGCAGGTGCGGGTGGGGCGCGCTCGCGAGCACGCCGCGGAACTCGCGCACGACGCCGTACTCGAACTGTCCCGCTCCGAGCGGCGCTTGTTCGATCGCAACGAACGCGACGACTGCGAGGCACGCCGCGAACAGCGCGAGCACTACGGCGCGCGTGTGCCGAGCCTGTCGCGGCGGCGACTGCGGCATGTACCCGACGTAGAGCTCTCGCTCGTCGCGCGGCGCCGCTGCGCTCGCGATGCGCGCAGGTTCGACTGCGGTTCCCGGCGGCAGCGGCCGCGGATCGAGGAGCACGCGCCCGCCCTCGACGCGCACTCGGAAGGTCGGCACGCGCTCGGTGAACGGCTCGGGCGAGCGCCCGTCCTGCGGCCGGTACTGGTAGCCGTGCCATGGGCACACGACGCAGCCATCCACGACGCGCCCTTCGCCGAGCGGCCCGTTCTGATGGCGGCAGACGCTCGAGATCGCAGAGAGCTTGTCGCCGTAGCGATAGATCGCGACGCGCTCGCCCGCGACGCTCACCGTCCGCGCGCGTCCGTCGGCAATCGTCGCCACTTCGCCGACGTCGACCCACTCGGCGCGCGACGCCTGCTCCGCACGATCTGCGGCTCGCTCGCGGTGCGCAGCAACGAGATGCAGCCCGAGCAGCCACAGCGCTCCCGCCGCCGTGGCGCCGAGCAAATACGGACTCGTGTTCGCCTGCAGGAACCCGAAAGCGACGTGCAGCACGATCAGCGCGTACGCGACGTACACCGCCATGTGCAGCGCCTTCCACGTCGGCGGCGTGAGGTTGCGCAACCAGAAGTCGTGGCTCGTCGCCGCCATCAGGAACAGCACCGCGAGCGCCGCGGCGCCGAGCGGCTGGAACGGGATCGTCCCGGGCCCGCCGTCGCTCGTGAACAGGCTCTCGAGCGGCGAAATCACGCCGAGTGCGTGGAATTGCACGAACGCGAGCACGCCGTGCGCGAGCGCGAGCGTGAACATCGCCACTCCCAGGTGCCTGCGGTTGTAGAGCAGCGGCAGGAAGCGCGCGTCGAGCCGACACAGCGGCCCGATCGAGAGGATCACGTGGAGCAGCGCGAAGGCGCTCGCCGCGAACGCGCGAATCAGCAGCGTTTCGGCCGTGACGAGCGGGTTCGCGGCGAAGGTGAGCGCCATGAACAGCGCGAGGCACAGACCGGCGCCGAGCGCGAGAGTCGTGTCGTAGATGCGCTTCTGGCGGTTCCAGCCGACGGCGCGGTACGCGTGGCCCATCAGCGCCCCCCCAAGCTCGCCCGCGCCACGATTTCGCCGTGCGCGAGGCTGAACAGCACGAGCACGCCGCCGTCGCCCGGTCGCGCGAATGTGCGCTCGCCGGAGTTGAGCGGGCCGAGCAGCACCGCATCTGTCGCGAGTTCGTCGCCGCCCGCCTCGCGCGGAGTCCAGTACGCGAGCAAGTCGGGCGCCTCGGCCCCGTCGAGTTGCGCGATCGCGATGCGCGTAGCGTCGTGGCGCGCTTGCCAGCGCGGTCCGTCCGCGCGTTGGAGGATCGCCAGCTCACCTTGACCCGCGTCGAGCGGCTCCAGCGCCTTCACCGCTCGCGGCTCGAGCGCCAGCATGCGCGCCACCGCCGGCGCCTCGCGCGTCGCGATCGCCGCGGCGAACGCAACAGGCAGTATGAGCGCGAGTGCTGTAGTCATCGCCGCATGCCGTCGTCGCAGCGGCGCGTTCATCGCTCCTCCGCCGCGTCGAGGTGCGGTCCGCGCTCGCGCGGTTCGCCGCCGCGCAGCACGCGCGCGAGCATCCACGGCCACAGCGCGACCACGCCGGGCGCGATCGCGAGCCGAAAGCCCCACGAGCCGTGCTTCGCATCGGGATCGATGCGACCGACGAGCCTCGTGACGAACAGCGGCGCGAACAGCGCTCCGACGGCGAGGTACGCGCCGACCATCCACACTGCCGCATCGAACGCGTTCACTGGCTGCGACCTCTCAGCTCTCGCCGTACAGCTTGAGCACGCTGCCGCGCATCTGCTGACCCGCCTCCGACAACACGAAGGCGATCGTGTCGGCGATCGAGTCGGGGCTGACCCACTTGCGCGGATCGGCGTCGGGCATCGCCGCGCGGTTGGCGGGCGTGTCGATCACGCTCGGCACGATCACGGTCGCGTCGATGCTCTTGCCGCGGCCGTGCGCGTTGACGAGCTCGGCGAGCTGGTGCACGAGCCCCTTCGAGAGCGCGTAGGCCGCCATGTGCGCCCCCGCGTCTGCGTTGAGCGCCGGCCGCGCGCCGACGAGCACGAATTGACCGCCGCCGCGGCGTTCGAAGAGCGGCAGCAGCTCGCGCACGAGGTGGAAGGCGGTCTCGAAGTTGATCGCGAGCATCTTGCGCAGGTCGGCGCTGCTCGTGTCGGTCAGCGAGCCCATCGCGAAGCCGCCCGCGAGCAGCACCGCCGCGCGCAGCTCGCCGTTCGCCGGCAGGCTGCTCACGTACTGCTTCACCGCGGTTTCGTCGGTGAGGTCGACCTGGGTCGCGCACGCGCCGGCCTGCGCGAGCTCCACGACGGAACGCTGCGACGATGACGGCGCGTACACGGTGAGTCCAGCGGCTCGCAGGCGCCGGTGGACGCTTGCTCCGAGCGCGCCGGCGCCGCCAGTGAGCACGACCGAGTGTGTGGGGGACATGGGCGTGCGTTGGATGCGACGGGATGCGGCGCGTTTCGCTGGTTGTACGGTGCCAGAGCAATCTGTCCCACGCCGCCGTTGCCCTCGGGACGTCCGTTGCTCTCCGCGGCGTGGGACAGATTGCTCTGGCACCGTACAACCAGCGCTATCCTGCGCGGCCCATGACGCCGCCCACCCCCTCGACTCCGTCCGCCACCCCCGCCAAGACCGAAACCCCGCTCGAGCGCCTGCGCCGCATGCGCGAGCAGACGCTGGTCGGCGGCGGCCCCGAGCGCATCGCCGCGCAGCACAAGAAGGGCAAGCTCACGGCCCGCGAGCGCATCGATCTGCTCCTCGACGAGGGCTCGTTCGTCGAGTTCGACCGCTTCGTGACGCACCGCTGCACCGACTTCGGGATGCAGGACCAGCTCGTCCTGGGCGACGGCGTCGTCACCGGCCACGGCCTGATCGACGGCCGGCCCGTCTACGTCTTCAGCCAGGACTTCACCGTCTTCGGCGGATCGCTCTCCGAGACGCACGCCGAGAAGATCTGCAAGGTGATGGACCAGGCGCTCAAGGTCGGCGTGCCGGTCATCGGCCTCAACGACTCCGGCGGCGCGCGCATTCAAGAAGGCGTGGCCTCGCTCGGCGGCTACGCCGAGATCTTCTGGCGCAACACGCGCGCGAGCGGCGTGATCCCGCAGCTCTCCGCGATCATGGGCCCCTGCGCCGGCGGCGCGGTCTACAGCCCGGCGATCACCGACTTCATCTTCATGGTCGACCAGACCTCGTACATGCACATCACTGGCCCGGACGTGGTGAAGAGCGTGACGCACGAGGTGGTGACGAGCGAAGAGCTCGGCGGCTCCGAAGTGCACACAGCCAAGTCAGGCTGCGCTCACTTCCGCTCCACCGACGGCAAGAACTGCCTCGCGCTCCTGCGCAAGGTGTTTTCGTACCTGCCGCTCAACAACGCCGAGGACGCGCCCTTCATTCCGACCGAGGACCCGCACGATCGCCAGGACGTCGAGCTCAATAGCCTCGTGCCCGAGGACCCCTCCAAGCCCTACGACATGAAGGGCGTGATCGAGCGCGTGGTCGACCGCGGCTCGTTCACCGAGGTCCACGCCGAATACGCGATGAACATGATCGTCGGCTTCGCGCGCCTGGGCGGCCGCGTGGTCGGCGTCGTGGCCAATCAACCGAGCGTGCTCGCCGGCTGCCTCGACATCGACGCCTCCGTGAAGGGCGCGCGCTTCGTGCGCTTCTGCGACGCCTTCAACATCCCGCTCGTGACCTTCGAAGACGTCCCCGGCTTCCTGCCCGGCACCGTCCAGGAGTTCGGCGGCATCATCCGCCACGGCGCGAAGCTCCTTTACGCCTACTGCGAAGCCACTGTGCCCAAGCTCACCGTCGTCACGCGCAAGGCCTACGGCGGCGCTTACGACGTGATGAGCTCCAAGCACATCCGCGGCGACGTCAATGTCGCCTGGCCCTCAGCCACCGTCGCCGTCATGGGCGCCGCCGGCGCCTCCAAGATCCTCTACCGCCGCGAGATCGACAAAGCCGCCGACCCCATCGCCTTCGAAAAGCAGAAGACCGCCGAGTACGAGGCCACCTTCAACAATCCCTACAAGGCCGCCGCGCGCGGCTTCCTCGATGACGTGATCGAGCCGCACACGACGCGGCCCTATCTGATTCGCGCGCTCGAGCTGCTCAAGACGAAGCACGAAGAGCGGCCGCTGCGGAAGCATGGGAATATTCCGCTGTAGTGTCTGTGCCGTTCAATTTCGCTGACTAAGGAGGCGGGCAAATGAAGATACTGAGACTGCAGGCCGAAGGTGTCCATGGATATCTGTCACTGGATATAGATTTTCTCCCGGATCTGACGTTTTTGACTGGTCTCAATGGCTGCGGCAAGACGAGCGCGCTTCGCCTATTGATGGGGCTGCTAACTCCGAGTGTTCCGCAGCTCGTGGGCATCACTTACGAGTCTGCGTGCGTGACAACGGAGGTTGAGGGACAACTCATAGCTGTAACTTCGACGCGAACCGCCGAAACGCTAACGCTGTCCGTCACCGGCGAGGACGACGTGCTTCGACTCTCCGCGGCGGACATGCAGTTGGCGCTGGAGTTCCGCGCAGATGAAGCTGTTCGTAGCCCGCTTCAGCGACGGCTTGGCCGGAACAAGGCGATCGCCAGAATTGCTGGCCTGTCGACTCCCATGTTTCTAGCGCTTGATCGTAGGTCGGTCAGTGCTGCGACCGCAGAGGATCCTGAGTTGGCCTATCGTCGAGAGCTGGAGTACAGACGTGGAATCCGCGTTGACCGGCCTCGCCGAGTTGGCATGCCCAGCAGCCTTCAAGATGTCGAGACCTTGGTTCGTGACTCACTCAACGCAACGCGCGCGGCGCAGGAGAAAATGGACGAGAGGCTTCGCACTGAGCTCCTAGTCGATGCATTTCGATATGAGCGAGTTGGACCTCAAATGCCAGTCGATATTCCCAATCGCAGCGTGTTGAACGACTTTAAGCGACGGCAAGCGGCCGCTGAAACTAGTGCGGCGCGACTTCGACTTCCTCTCGGCGAAGTTCAAAAGGCACTCACGCGATTTTTCGAGGACATGAGTAGGACTGTTGACGTGCTTGAATCTGCCCGTGGGGCGCCGTCCGAGAAGCGCCAGGATGAGTTGTTTGGTTGGCTGATGAACAAGGCACAGGTGGATCGAATTGTTCGATACGTGGAGAAGCTTGAGAAGTATGGAGCTCAACGGGCCGAGCTGCACGCGCCGATGGACCGGTTTCTCAGTCTTGCCAACGGGTTCCTGGAGCAAACAGGCAAGAGCCTTCAGTTGAGTGATTCGGATCGGCTCTTGGTTGCGATTCACGATGAGCCGAGGGCTCGTTCGACTCATGAGCTTTCGTCCGGCGAGAGCCAAATCGTCATCATGCTGGCGCACTTGTCGCTGAGCCGAGAGTTAAGAGAAAGCGGAGTTTTTGTTATTGATGAGCCGGAGCTATCCCTCCACTTGGCTTGGCAAGAGCGTTTCGTGCAAGCAGTTCAGGATGCGAATCCACGAGTCCAACTGATTATGGCGACTCACTCTCCGGCGATCATATTGGACCGAGTTGCCCATGTACGCTCGCTCAGCTAGGCCATTCATGTTGTCCTGGCCTGCTCACGCTCTCGACGCGCTTGTGCTGCTCTTTCGCCCCCTTCAGGACGTGGACGTATTCGTTGAGGATGAAGGGAGTGAGGCGTTCTATTTGGAGCTCATTCAGCGAATCTCGCCGCGACGAGTCCGCGTGCGCCGCGTTTTCGCGTTGAACGGACGTTCGGCGGTCGTTGCACGTGCATTGGCCTATGCAAGCTCGGAGCGCCCGGCGTTGTTTTTGATTGATGGGGACTTTGAATGGGTGAGAGGGGAAGCTCCTCCGACGATGTCGCGGCTGTTTCGAATTCCAGCATATTGTATTGAGAACTTTATCGTAGATGAGGTCGCTCTCTGCCGCATCGTATCGGAAGAGTGTTGCATTACTGAGCAGCAAGCGGCCGATCGGCTCGAATACGCCACGTGGATGAATCGCATTCGAGACCATTTGGTGGAGTTGTTTGTGGCCCTTGCCATACTGAATGAAGTCAAGCCTCAGTCAAAGACTGTTGGCAGAGGGCTCGCGTTGGTGTTTTCGAGCCAGCCTCACGAAACTCTTGTCTTGGACCCCGATAAGTGTGCTGACAGTCTTGAGCGTATTAAGCACGAAATCATGGAGAGCATTGGGCGGGAGGCGGCGGAGGCGCGGATTGCTAATCTCGCCGCGCGCGTCGCCATGCTTCCCAACCCCTTGCATGTAGTGTCGGGGAAGGACTTCCTTTTGCCGCTGTCCCTAATTCGTGTGCTCCAACTATCCAGGACGACGATCAAGCGGAAAACGTTTCGGTTTCGTTTGATGGGACGCTGTGGGCTTTCTGGTCTCGATGCGCTTCGGCAAGCGCTAGATGAGTCCCTTAAACGCCCGAGTTAGGTACCGCGGTGCCGGACATACCGATTAGGCCCTCGCTGCCACGATTCGCGCCAAGACGATCTTCGGGGATACCGAGCCTGGCTCTCCCCACCACGATTCGAGCCCCCAAGTCTGCGTCGGACCGCCGCCACCGCGCTGCTGCAGTTCTCCATCGCATCCAACGCGCCAAAGATGCTCCGGCGCGGTAACCTCCCAACGTGATCTCCAAGCGCACCGCTGTCACCTGGCCCCTGCCGAAGGCCGAGGTCGAGCGAGCCATCCGCACGATGGTGCGCCGCATCGTCGACCAGTTCGATCCCGAGCAAGTCATCCTGTTCGGGTCGAGGGCGCGAGGCGACGCGCGGCCCGACAGCGATGTCGACCTGCTGGTGGTGATGCCGGTCGACGGTTCGACGCGGGAGAAGGCCATCGAGATCCGCGTCGCGCTGCACGACATCCCGGTTCCCAAGGACGTCGCCGTTGCGACTCCCGAGTCGTTCGCGTGGCGCAAAAACGTTGTCGGCACCGTCGAGTGGCCGGCCGCGCACGAGGGCAAGGTGCTGCATGGCCGCAAGCGATGACGTCCTGCGCGTCGTCGCCGAGTGGATCGCCAAGGCCGAAAGCGATCTGAGAACGGCGACGATCACGCTGCGTGTTCAGCGCGATTGCCCTACGGACACGATCTGCTTCCACGCGCAACAGTGCGTTGAGAAGTACCTCAAGGCGTTGCTGGTCCTGCAGGGCACGCCCTTCCCGAAGACGCACGACCTCGGCGTCATCGCGGCCTTGCTCCCGGAAGACTGGCGTCCGGACGTCGCGCCCGCGCTGCTCGAGCGCTTCACGGACTACGCCACGGTGACTCGCTACCCCGGCGACTACGCGGAGATCCCGCTGGCGGAAGCTCGCGCGGCCATCGCGCTGGCACGAAAGATCCGAAAGGCCGCGCGGGGCGTGGTTCCAGCGTCGGCGCTGAAGAAGCGAACTCGGTAGCTGCTGCCGCTCACCGAGAGGCGGTCGCGAGCCGAGTTCTCGAGCTTGTGGACCGGTTGCCGCGTCCGAGCGCGCGTCCTACGTCAGCCAACCTGGCCATCACGCATCGCGAGGCGATTCAGGGGCGACTGAGTGCGTCAATCGCAACGCCGCTCGCAGCATCGGAAGCGCCGCGAGGTCCTTCTCACGGCCGAGTTGCTCCTTCATCGCGATGATCTCGTCGAGGCGCAAGACGCGTGCTTCGAGGCCGTCACCCAGCGGCAAGAGATCGGAGCAGGGGCGAAGCCGCTCGAAGTCGCGCTCGCCGACAGCGACCCCAAGCACGTCGAGCGGGCCGGCGCTGGTGAGCAGCAGGTGGTGGCCCGGTCGCTGAAGGTCGACGGTGGTGGGCTCGACTTCCGGGTGGCTGCGGTAGTGGGCGCGGAGCGCCGTGAGCGCGCGTTGCAGCCGCTCGGCATTCGCGGCGTCACGCGCGGGCACGACTTCGAGTTCGAGGCTCGTGACCGGCGCACCGCGCAGCGCAGCAGCCACGCCGCCGATAACGACAAACCCAACCCGACCGCGAACGAGCTCCGCGACGAGTGTGCGAAGGTCAGCCAAGGCCTTGGGCGGCGCGGGCGCGCAGGATCGCGTTGATGTTCGCGTTGAGCACGTCGAGTCGCTGCGCCGGGGTGAGCGACAGGTACCAGCGAACGAGTGACTCGTCGTGGTCGTCCGCGCTCGGCGGGCGGGCCGGCTCGTTCGTGGCGGCGGGCTGGGGCGGGTCGTGCGGCACGTGGAGGAGTCTACCGAGCACGAATTCGCGCGCGGTCGCGAGAGGCGGCTTAGAGCGAGTCTGAAGTCGACGCGGCCGGCATGTGTGCACGGGCTTGCGAATCGCAAGCGCGCTGCCGTGACACTGAGCCAGCGGCTGTCAGCGGTGCGCCGGTGCGCGCCGTGCTCGCCGACAACCCGCGCCCGCTCGAGAACGGTGAACCGCTGCGCGTTTCGATGAGAAATCGGCCCGCGGCCAACAAATCGATGACGGGGCGGCTCGAACTCCGCCGCCCGGGCGTGGGACGGAGGCTGGGGAGCGCGGGAGCGCAGCGGGCAGCGGGCGGGAGGGGACGGACGGCGTCCATGTGATCGAATGGATGGCGGGGGCGCGTGGGCTGGGGGCGGGCCACTCTCGCTAAAATCCATGCGATAGCATGGAAACGACTCTGCCTGGAGCGCAAGATCGACGATAGACTGGTAGAAACCATGCGCTCGAAGGGATCCGGTTCGCCAGGCGGCGCTTCCGCCGGTCGGGACGCCGCGCGGGCCTTGGGCGAGGCCGTTCGGGCGCGTCGGCGGGCGCTGGGGCTCGACCAGCTCGTGCTGTGCGACTTGGCCGGCGTGGGGCCCGCGTTCCTGTACTCGCTCGAGCACGGCAAGCCGACCGTGCGGATCGACAAGGTCCTCGCCGTGCTCGCGGTGCTCGGACTGGAGCTGCACGTGCGGCCCGGTCGCGAGGGCGTGAGCGTCGACCAGCGCGCGCAGGACGGCGCGCAGTGAACGCGCGCGGTGCGGAGGCGCTCGACGTTCATCTGGGCGTCGAGCGCGTGGGGCGCCTGCATCGGACGGAGCACGGCGCGCGCTTCGAGTACGACCCGCGCTGGGTCGAGCTTCACCGCGGCGATCCGGAGCGCTCGATCGCGATCCGCATGCCGGTGCGCGCGGAGCCGTACGACGTGGCCGGCGTCAACCTGCATCCGTTCTTCGCGGGGCTGCTTCCCGAGGGCCTGCGCCTGCGCGCGCTCGTGCGAGCATCGAAGACCTCCGAGGACGATCTGTTCTCGCTGCTCGCGGCCATCGGCGCCGACACGATCGGCGACGTGTCGGCGACCGTCGAGGGCGAGGCCCCGCAGGAGCGCGCCGCCGTTGCGCCGCACGGGCCGTGGGAGCAGATGGACTTTCGCGAGTTGCTCGAGCGCAGCCTCGCGCTCGACTCCGTCGCGGCGCACAGCTCGTTTGCGGGCGTGATGCCCAAGGTCTCCGCCGCGATGATCTCCGTTCCGTTGCGCAAGCGCGGAACGACGCGCCACTACCTGCTGAAACTGTCGCCGCCGGACTTTCCGCGCCTGGTTGAGAACGAAGCCTTCTTCATGGCCGCGTCGCGCGCCGCGGGCATCGAGACGGCCGAGGTGGAACTCGTGCGCGATGCGCGCGGCGAAGCAGCCTTGGTGGTCGAGCGCTTCGACCGCGTCGCCGCTGCGGATGGAAGCGTGCAGCGGATCCACCAGGAGGACGTGTGCCAGCTCCTCGGCCGCTATCCGGCGGACAAGTACCGCTTGAAGCTGCAGGACGTGAGCGACGCGCTCGAGGTCGCGTCGGCGCCGGTGGTGGCTCGGCTCGAGTTGCTTCGGCGTCAGGCCTTTGCGTATGCGGTGGCGAACGGTGACCTGCATGCGAAGAACCTCAGCGTGCTGCGCCGTTCGGGCCTGATCGCGCTCACGCCTGCCTACGACATCGTGAGCACGCTGCCCTACGGCGATGCGAAACTCGCGCTCGCGCTCGAAGGGCGCGACGAGCGCCTCACGTGGAAGCACTTCGTCGCCTTCGGCGAGCGCAACGGCGTCAGCGCGGCTTCCGTGCGCCGTGTGCTCGCGAGCCTCGTGAAACGCCTCGCGCCGCTCGCAGAGCGCGTCGGGGAGATCGGTCTCACCGAGAAGCAGACGACCCACCTAGCGAAGACGATGAGGAAGCGTCTCGCCATGCTCGAGCCGGAGTGAGCGTTGTGTCGCGGCGCGGCAGGGTTCTCAAGCTCGCGCGTCGGTGCGCCACTCGAGCGCATGGCCGTGAAACGAGGGGGGCCGGCCGCGTGCAGCGACCGGCCCCTGGAATCACGCACCCTGGACGTCAACGCCAGTTGACAGGGGCAGCCGCGATCAAGGCTGGACCGTCAGCTCGACGGCGTCCGAGAGGTTGGTCGTCTTCGGGGCCGGCGGGTCGCGAAACCAGGCCTGCACGAAGACCTTGTCGCCCGCCGCGAACGGCGCGCCTACCGCGGTCGGGTTGGCCGCGACGAAGGCGTCCCAATTCAGCTCGAAGCCGCCGTTGCAAGAGTTGCTCGTGCCGCCCGAGAACAGCGCACTCACACGCTGCGTGGGGCCCTTGACGCACAGGAAGCTCGTGCTGCTCAGGCCCCACGGCGACGGCGTGAAGCCGGTGTTGTTGATTCCGTAGAAGCAGATGCCCTGCTTCAGGCCTTCGACGTTGGCGACGGTGATCATCACGCCGGCGTTGTTGGCGGCGTTCGGGTTGACGTTGGCGTTGATCGACGGGGTGCAGCCGTTGGTCGTCGTGCCGGCCGTGCAATAGACAGTGGTCTGAGATACGCCAACTAGATTGCGGTACCAAGCGATCTTGTTGTCGAACACCGACGAGGAGAGCACGTCGAGGTCGCTGTCGCCGTCGACGTCCGCGACGAAGATCGAGGACACCGCGTTCACGTCGCCGTTGTTCTGGGGCACGATGCCTTTGTACGGGCCGAAGCTCCCTGCCCCCAGGTTTTCGAACCAGCCGATCGGGTCGAAGTTGCCCGCACCCGACGAGACGACGTCGAGGTCGCCGTCCAGGTCGAGATCCGCCGCAAGGGCGTCGCTGGCTACGGCGACCTGGTTCGAGATCGTCAGACGCGGGCCGAAAATCCCGCCGCCCAGGTTCCTGTGCCAGTACGTCCCGTTGAAGGTGTTCAGGGTCGTCAACAAATCGATGTTGCCGTCGCCGTCGAGATCTGCTGCCTCGATCGACCTGGTCACCTGGAATCCGCCGGGAGTGGGGAGCGCGAAGGGGGCGCCGAAGCTCAGGTTTCCAAAGTTGGGGATGATCTGGAACTCACTGGGCTGTTGGCGCGACGCGATCAGGTCCACGCGGCCATCGCCGTTCAAGTCGGCCGCGCGCACGTAGCGGTAAACGCCAACGGCGTTGGGCAGTGACAGCTGTGCGCCGAACACTCCGCCACCGAGGTTCTGGAAGATGGCCACGCGCCCGTTTTGGGTCAGGAACGCGGCGACGATGTCGCGGTCCCCGTCGCCGTCCAGGTCCGAGGTCGTGACCGACACGGGGCTGGCGGTCGAGATGGACAGAGCTTGGCCCGGGCCGAAGCTGCCCCCGCCGAGGTTTTGATGCCACACGATCTGATCGGACTGGATGCCGGTCCAGAGCACGTCCAGGTCGCCGTCGCCGTCGAGGTCATCGGCCAGGACCTGTTGCGGGTTCGTGCTCAACTGCGAGATCAGTTGCTCCGGCCCGAAGGCCCCGCCGCCCAGGTTCTCGTACCAGGCGACCTTGCCATCCCCGGCTGAGGCGGAGAGCGTGTCGACGTCGCCGTCGCCGTCCAGGTCGGCGGCGAACACGCTCTCAGCACGGTTGGCCGCCTGCGAGATGATGTTCTGGGTCGAGAAGCCCTCGGGCTGTGGCAACTGCGCCGCAGCGACGTGGGCCAAGGCGACAATTCCAGGGATGCAGAGCAAGGTGGTGCGCATGGTTGTACGGGAGGGTGAGAGGAGTTTTCTGCCTGAGGGCTCTCTCTGATTCACGCTGCTGCCAGCAGCGTTCGAGCCGTGTCCAGTAGCCAGCGGTCGCGCGCGGTTATCGCGTGAAGCACCACATAAAGAGCGCGGTTGCTGGGCGCTCGGCGGCGCAGATCGATGGAGCGCCAACGCGATGGCGACTCATGTAGACCGCGGACCGCCCAATACGCCCGACCGCGCGACTCGTAATGTGGTCCAAGTTCATTAACCATGTTTGGCGAAGCCTCCGGTGCGGATCGCTCTGCAGCGATCTGCTCAAGATTTTCTGATCTGGACCGGAAAAACAGGGAACATTCGTCTCGGGTGCATGGGTGACAGTTCTCGGTCAGATCGAAGCGCAGGCGCCATCTTCTGTGTCGAGGCGTCGCGCCGGTTCGATCCGGTGAGTGAGCGCGTGAAGCTCGTGACGACGGCTCGAGCTGATCGCAAGACAGCGACTGAACCCTGCGAGCCGCTCGGATTGAATCGCAAGACGCGACGCACGTTCTTGCGGCGCTACAAGTCGTCGGGCGTCGACGGGCTGCGAGGCCGATCGCGCGCGACAGCAGGCTGGCGCGGTCTTGGGGCCCGGGGGCGGATCCACTGAGCACCAACTCGTGGCCATCCGCGCGCGGAACGCAGATTCGCCCAGCGGAGCAGCTGCGGCGGCGCGCTGGTCCTCAGCGTGTCGCGGGAGGCGGCGATGGCGCTTGCGGGTCTTCGACTCGAGGTCGCCAGCGGCGCTCGCTCGAGGTGTAGGCCTCACCGATTCGGTTCGAGCGACCTCGGAGGAGCACCACGAACTCGAAGCCGTGCTCGAGCCTGCGGTACGCGGCGTCGCCCGTGCGGAACAGTCGCGGCGCCTCCGCGCTCGTGGGCAGGTGCTCTGGATACTCACCCGACTGCTGACGAACCTGCTCGAGGTGCTCCACGCGCTCCTCGCACCAGCGCTTGGCGTCGACCACTTCGCGTTGCGAGAGCCAGCGTCCGAGCGGGAACGAGGCCGCCAGGGCCAGTTGGAGCGCCAGAGCCGCGCGGCACAGCGGAGCGATGCGGCTCGGGCCAGGATCGCGCCCGCCGCGGCGAGCCCGCGCGCGCACGAGCAGCGCTGCGATCAGCAGCACAGCGACGCCACAAGCCGCGGACGCGTTGATCGCCAAGGCGACGAGCGCGTGGTCGAACGAGCCGCGCCCAAAGTGCGCCGGGACGAGCAGGACGGCAGTTGCCGCGACAGCAAAGGCGCAAAGTGAGAGTGCGCGGGTGCGGGGCATTCGAGACGCGGCATGTTCTCTGAAGTCGGATCGCGCGCAAGCCGCTGAGTCGGAGTGAGGGGGGCCGGCGAGCTTGCCGATGCTTGCGTGCGTGGGCTGCGCCGCCGCGCGGCGAGAGTTCGTGCATGCGCGCCGCTCACGCGCGAGCGACCGAGCACAGGCGCAAGAGCCGGCGCTCGACCCCACGTTGAACGTGTGGGGCGCCGGCGGCCCCGCCCGGGAGTGGGCGAGCGGCTGCGAGCTTCACAGAATTTCCGAGTTCGTCCGAAGTTGGCGAGGTCCGGCCTCCACCAACCACCACCATGCAGCAACCGGACCCCCTCGATGACCTGGATCGGGCCCTCAGCCGCGCCGCCGAGCGCGTGCAGCTGGCGCCCGCACTCGCCCTTCGCCAACCGCGGCCGTGGAGCAGTCGGCTGCGCCGGCAGTGGGACCGCCACCGCTCCTGGATCCTGGCCACGATTTATGGCGCCGGTGCGCTGGGGCTCGCCGCCAGCGGTGAGCCGCGCAAGTTGATCGTGTTCGTGCTCGTCTTGGGGCCGAACTGGTGGGCGGACTACCAGGAGCAACGCCAGAAGGTCGAGCAGCTCGGCCGCGACGAGGACTTCCTGCGAGCCGAACGCGAGCGCATCGAGCGGCGCCACTCGCGCGAAGTCACGCTCGTGACGCTGATGCTCGGCTTCGCGGCGTTGCTCGGGCTCGCCGCGCTGACCGGCAACCATCCGCGCGAGGCCGGCGCAGCGTGCGGCATCGTGCTCGCCGTTGCGCTGGCGCGTTGGGCGCTGTTCATGCCCGGGCTGCGACGCGAGCTGCGCGACTTGGGCGGGGACCCGCGCGGCGGCCGGTTCGTCGGCGTGCTGTTCGGGATCCTGGCGGTGATCTACGCGCTGCTGCTCCCGTTCGTGCTGGGTTTCCACTTCGTGCGCGACCTCGCACGTCGTGTGCGCGGACTGCCGCCCGTTCCCGACGATGACGACGTCGACGAGCGCGACGACTCGACCCGCGATGCGACGCGCGGAGACGGACAGTGATCTCCGCTGAAGTTCAGGCCCAGTGGGCGCGGCAACTGCGCTCCGAGGTTCGCGGCGAGCGCGAGCGGGCGTTCGAAGAGGTGTGTGCGGCCTTCGGGCGAGCGCTGTTCCAGCTCGCGCTGCGCATCACGTGCAACGCGGCCGATGCGGAGGACGCGCTGCAGGAGACTTGGCTCGATCTGTCGAACGGCATCGCCGGCTTTCGCGCCGAGGCGAAGCTCTCGACGTGGCTTTTCCGTGTTGCGATTCGTCACGCAGCCCGGGTGCGCAACCAGCGCCGGTCGAGGGCCGGGCTCGAACTCGAGGAGACGAGCGCTGCTCCGAGCGGCGCCGACCCGGCGCGCGTTGCGGAGGAACTCGATGGCGCGCGACGGCTGCTGAAGACGATCGCGGGGCTGCCGCTCGAGCAGCGCGTCGTGCTCGGCCTCGCCGTTGGCGATGAGTTGGCGTACGCGGAGATCGCAGTGATCCTCGGAGTTCCCGAGGGCACGGTCGCGTCGCGCTTGCACGCCGCGCGCGCGAACCTCCGAGCGCGAATCGAGCAGTACGGCGCCAGAGCAAATTTCCCACGTTAGCCGCCGGGCCGCGCGGCGATCGCAGCGTCGCCGCAGCCAACGTGGAGAATTTGCTCTGGCGCCGGACTGCTGACTTCACGCTCTCGCGACGAAGCACAAACGCGAGAGTCGGCGCTCGGCCGCGAGGCGCGCTGCGACTTCGAAGAACCTCTGCTGACCTTCGAAGTTCGCCTCTCCCTCGATCTTGCGAAGATCGTCCGCGCGCGCCGCTCGCGCGTTGCGCCAGCGCAGCGCCGCAGTCGCCAGATTCTCGGTGCGGTCGTGAACCGCGACGACTTCGAATCCGGCGCTCTGGAGCAGGCGCTCGTTCTCGCCGCGTGGAAAGTAGAAGAACGGGCCGATCGAGCTGCGAATTCTGAACTCTTCCGACGCGACGCAGCCGGTCACGACGACTGGATCGGTGTAGAGCAGGCGGCCGCGCGGCCTCAGGACGCGTCGGAACTCGGCGAGCACGCTGGCGCGGTTCTGCAGGTGGTTGATCGCGTCGATGCAGAGCACGGCGTCGAAGCTGCCGGGCTCGAAGGGCAGCGTGCCGCTCGCGTCGACGCGTTGGAACTCGGCGCGGGCTTCGAGTCCGCGGCTCGACGCGGTGCGCTGCGCTGTCGCGATGCCGTGTTCGTGCAGGTCGATGCCCACGACCGAGGCGCCCGTTCGTTCCGCCAGCCGCAGCGCGGGGCCACCCGAGCCGCATGCAACGTCGAGCACGCGCAAGCGCGCGTCGATCGACAGTTCCTCGATGAACAGCTCCTGCTCGTCTGCGCTCTGCCAGCTGTTCTGACCGTAGTCCTCTCCGAACGCCTCCCGACGCACGGCGGCGAGGACCGCGGAGTCGAAGTTGGAGTATTGCGAGCCGTAGTGATCAACCTCGGGCGGTGCGCTGTGCTCGTCCTTCATGAAGACGACACTAGCAAGCTGTCCACAGCGGCACGGCGTCAGAGCCAACTTCCACGACGACTGCAGCGACGCGGTGAGCAACGCGCGCGCCAGCAGCTAACGTGGAGCACTCGTACTGGCGCCGCACTTCCGCGCTTCCGAGGTTCCCGCCCGCCATGAACTCCCGCCCCGATTCCGTTTCGTTCGCTCGCAGCGCGCTGCTGGTCCTTCTGTCGGCCGGCGTGGTCCACGCTCAGTCGACCTCTCTGGTGAGTCTCGACGGAACGGGTCAGTTGCCCAACGACGACGCCTACGACCCGGTGCTCGCGAGCGACGGCCGCTTCGTGGCGTTCCAGTGGTACGACAACTTCATCAAGTCCGACATCTACCTGCGCGAGCTCGCGACGGGCGCGCTCGAGCTCGTCAGTGTCAACTCCAATGAGGTCCGCGGCGACAGCTACAGCTATGTTCCCGCGCTCACGCCGGACCTGCGCTTCATCGCGTTTTCGAGCTGGTCCACCAATCTCGTGCCGGGCGACACCAACGGACCGTACCCGCTCGGCCACGACGTGTTCGTGCGCGACCGCCAACTAGGAATCACCGAACGCGTGAGCGTCAGCTCGAGCGGCGCTCAGGGCAACGATCAGAGCTACCACCCGGCTATCAGCGCCGACGGGCGCTTCGTCGCTTTCACCAGCTTTGCGAGCAATCTGGTCCCCGCGGACTCGAACGGGTTCGAAGATGTGTTCCTCCGCGACCGCGTTGCGAGCACCACCACGCGCGTCAGCGTGAGTTCGAGCGGCGGTCCCGCGAACGACGGCACGTACTGCTCTTCGATCTCTGCCGACGGACTGCGAATCGTGTTCTACGGCGGCGCCAGCAATCTGGTCGCGGGCGACACGAACGCCAGCGCCGACGTGTTTCTCCGCGATCTCTCGACGGGCGTCACCGAGCGCGTGAGCGTCGACTCGAGCGGCGCGGAGGCCAATGCAAGCAGCAGCGGCGGAGTGATCTCGCCCGACGGCCGCTACGTGGTGTTTCGCAGCACGGCTTCGAATCTGGTTGCGGGCGACACCAACGGGAAAGCCGACGTGTTCCTGCGCGACCGCGCGAGCGGCGTGACCGAGCGGATCAGCGTGGACGGAAATGGAGCGCAGTCCGATGGCGACAGCGCAAGTCCAGCGCTGACGCCCGATGGCCGTTACGTGGTGTTCCAGAGCAACGCGACCAACCTGGTCGCGGGCGACACCAATGGGCGCTGGGACATCTTTGTGAGAGATCGGCTGCTGGGCACGACGGACCGCATGAGTGTCGACGCGAACGGCGCCCAGGGCCCAGCGGACAGTGGAATCCAAGGTCCGACGATCTCCGACGACGGCCGACGCATCGCCTTCGACAGCCGAGCGCGCTTGGCGGCAGCCGATACTGACGACTGGCACGACATCTATCTGCGCGAACGCGGGGCGCCCTCGCCGGCGCCGTACTGCACCGGGGGCGTGAGCTCGAACGGCTGCAGCGCCACTGTCAACGCGAGTGCGAGTCCGAGCGCGTCGCTCGCCACGCCTTGCACCATCGCTGTCGCCGGCCTCGAAGGCCAACGCGCGGGCCTCTTGTTCTACGGCCTCGACCACGCCGGCTGGTCGCCTTCGCCTTGGGCGCCCGGCAGCACGAGCTGGCTGTGTGTGAAGCCGCCGACGCAGCGCACCGGCGCGCAGAACTCCGGCGGTTCGTTCGGACTGTGCGACGGCGCGTTCGCGCTCGACTGGAACGCTTATCAAGCCGCGAACGCAGGCGCACTGGGACAGCCCTGGATCGCGGGCGCGAGTGTTTACGTGCAAGCGTGGTTCCGCGATCCGCCGGCGCCGAAATCGACGGGCTTGTCCAACGCGCTCGAGTTGACGCACCAACCGTAGCGAGCGCCGAATCACGCACAGTTCGCGTCCGCGCGCGGGCTTGGCCCGGCGAGCGATTTCAGCTCGCAGTCGCGCGCGCTCTCCGCGGCACGAGTCAGTTGCTCCGCACTCGCGAGTACGATTCGCGCGCATGTGGATCGCCCTGCTGATGCTGGCGTTGACGCAGACTCCCTCGGAGCTCGACGAGAAGCTCGAGCGACTGCGACGCGAGAACGCGGAGTTTCAGATTCGCTCGGAGGCGCTGCAACTCCGGATCGGGTCCGCCGAGCCCTGGATGCCAGCTGATCCGCTGCACGCCAAGCGCGAGGAGCTCCTGGCGGCCGTGCGCGCCGCACCAGCGCTGATCGCGCGCGAGTTCGCGCTTTCGCACGAGCGCTGGGACGTCGCCATTCGCTGGAACGAAGCTGCGAGAGAGCTGCTCGGCGACGGGATGGACGGCGTGTGGGGCGATGCCGTCGCTGCCGTCCATCGCAACGGCCGGCGCACACATCCCGACGGCGTGGTGTGTCTCGACTTGGGGCTGACAGTGCTGCCGGGGCGCATGGGGCCGGCCGATGGCGCAGGCCGCGAAGGCTACGTGGTCGAGGTCGACGCGCGGCTGCTCGTGCCCGCGCGGGTGTTCGACGGCGAGCGCGTGACCTGCGCGCCCATCGCGCTCGGCTTCGGACTCGGGCTCGAGGCCGCGTTCGGACCGCCCGAGCGTGCTGTCGTGCGCGAGTGCATGTTCAAGGCGGTGCAAGCGCTCCTCTCGAGCTTGCCCGCGAGCGCCGCTCGTTCCGATGAACGTCTCGAGCGCTGGCTGAGCGATGAATCCGCGGGCGACGAACGCCACTCCGCATTCGTCGGCGCGCGCGTCGATCGACCCAGCGAGCTGCGGCCCGCCCAACTCGCGCTCACGGCGCTCGCGCGCGTCGAAGTCACCGACACCGCGGCGCCGCGGCAACTCGACGAGCAGCGTCAGCGTTGGATCGAGGCTCTCATGCGGCGGGGCCTGCGCGTGGACCCGAGCGCTGGCGAGTTCGAGCTCGCCCTCGTGCAGTCCGCGCACTCCCAGATCGCAGCCGACGGTCTCGCGGCTGTGGTCGCGCGCACGAGCGTCGCGCGCCGGGGCGCGTTGGTGCGGCACGGAGACGGCTACGGCTGGCTCGATGGCGAGCTGTGGCAAGAGCTCTCGGTGCAAGGCTTCGACGCGGCGCGCCTTGCGTCGTGGATCCCGCGCGCACTCGACGAGCAGCGCGAGGCGCTCCTGCCGCAACTCGTCATCGACCTCTCGCGCGTCGCGTCCGCTCCGCATCCAGAGGCCGAGCTCGTGGCGCGCTACCTGCGTCAACGCCAGCTCCTCGAAGTCCCGCCGCAGGCGCTCGCGCCGATCGCCAACCGCATCGCCAATGCGCTCGCGCCGGCGGGCCGCGGCTGGCTCGATCGCGATTGGATCGTCGGCAAGGGAGACGAACGCTACGTGCACCTGGGCTACGTCGGCCTCGCGCGCTCCAAACGGCCCGAGGTGCGCCGCATCGTCGAGGAGCTCACGCGCCAGGATCCGCTGGGGCTGTGGGCCTTCGACAACCTCTGGCAGCTCGATCCCAACCCGCCGCGCTATCGCCCGGTGCTGCCGCCCGCGTTTGCCAAGCGTCTCAGCGGCCCGCGCCCGAGCGGACCGGGCGCGCTGTGCGGCGTGCGCCTCGAATCCTTCGACGAAGTCGTGTGGCGCAGGGCGCAGAACATCGATCCGCTCGCGGTGCGCAACCAAGCGATCGACCGCTGCCGCAGGCAACTCGGCGGCCGCACGCTTCCGCAGGTGCTCCACTGCCAGTTCATCCCGCAGAACGGTGCGATGAACCTGGTCGAGCGACGTTTCTTTTGGCACTTGGAGCAACCCGCCGACTGGACGAGTTTGCGCGCACAACTGCCGCCCGAGTTGGGACTCGAGACGCTTGGTCCGCCGCTCGCTGATGGGCCGGACAACTTGAGTGAGGCCGAGCGCCTGCTCGCAACGGGGCGCTGAGCCCCGCGACTCAGTACACGATCCCGAAGCGGTCGTCGCCGAAGGCCACGGCGCTCAAAACGCCCTGGGGGGAGACGCCGACACCGCAGTGGACCGTGTCCCCGACGGGCTTGCCGTCGGAGCTGAACACGCAGAACTCGAGCGCGTCGCCGTCCGTCGAGTCTCCGTCGGCGATCCACGCGAGCAGCACCTGGTCCTTCGTGTTGACCGCGATCGCCGGATGACGGCGGCCCTTCGAACTGCCCGGCGGCGAGTAGGTCTGCGGCTCGAGAACCGAAGGATCGATCCTCGTCCAGCACACGCCGCTTTGCGACTCGAAGGCCACCAGCCAGCCGCGCGAGGAACGCGCGCTCGAGTAGGTGGTTGCGAGGCAATCGCGGCTCGGCCACTCGTCGAGCGACAACGCTGCGTCGACACCCGGCCCCTTGAAGAACAGGCCGCTGCCGCGCTCGAAGAACTCCCTGTCCTTGAACTTGCCGTCGACGTGCGAGCGATAGATCAGCCCGAGAGCTCCATTGGGCTCCGTGATCACTTGCAGATTCGCGCAGGCGCTCACGCGACTGGGAAGCACGACGCGCTCGGGCCCAAAACTCGCGCCCTCGTCTCTCGACTCGACCACGAACAACGCACGCTCCTTGACGCTCGCGTCGGGCTTGGACGGCGCGTGCCACGCGATCCACACTCGCCCGCTGTCGTCAGCGGCGACTGCGCTGCCGCCCTCGAGTCCCGCGCGCGCCGAACTCATCGCTCGCGGCGCTTCGAAGGCCGTCTGCGCGTCGTCGAGTCGCGCGTAGAGCACCTCCGCGGGCCGCGCATCCGACGCCGGGCGATGCCACACGACGTGGGCGCGCGCTCTCTTGCCGACCGCGAGCTGCGCGCACGTGCTCGCGCGAGTTGCGCTCGCCAGGTCAGCGCCTCTCGTGACCGCGAGCGGGCGGCCATAGGTTCGCCCGGCGTCCGTCGAGCGCCGGTAGAGCAGCTCGCCGGACTCGCGCGGGCCGTGGAACTCGACCATGTGAAGCGCGCCAGCGGCGTCGACTGCGGCGCGCGGCTGCAGGGCTTCGACAGAGGCCGGGATCATGCGCACGTTCGTCTCAGACGGAGCAGGCGCGCACAGGAGCAGTAGCAAGGGCGAGAGGGTCATGGGCAGGGAGCTCGAAAGGCCTTGGGAGATTGGTTCCACACACGCGGCGCTTCGTTGCATGCTTTCGTCGAAATCCGATCGGTCGAGCGGAGCTCGCGGTGCAACCCCGATTGTGTGTCACGATCGGCGGCCTCGTCGGAACGAAGTCTGGCATGCAAAGCGACCCCGACGAACTGTTCCTGGCCTGGCGCGACCGAGGCGACCTGCGGGCCCTCGGGGAGCTATTCGACGCGCAGGCGCCGTTGCTGCTCGCGCTGGCGCGCCACCTGTGCCCGTCGCGCGAGGACGCCGAAGACGCGGTCCAATCGACGTTCCTGATCGCCATGGAGCGCGCAGCGAGCTTCGACGCCTCGCGGCGTCTGCAGCCGTGGCTCACGGGCATCCTGGCGATGAACGCGCGCAAGTTGCGCGAACGTCGCGGCCGCGGGCCGGCGCTGGAGCCGCTCGAAGTGCTCGAACGCGCGCACGACGACTCGCCCGAGCGCGCGGCGATCGAGCGTGAGTTGGAGCAGGCCGTCGACGCGGCTCTCGAGCGCCTACCTGCCTCGTACGCGCCGCTGCTCCGCCGCCACGTGCTCGAGGGGCTGCCGCCGCGCGAGCTAGCGAGGCAGTTCGAGTTGAACGATGCGACAGCCAGAGCGCGAGTGCATCGCGGCTTGCAGATGCTGCGCGCGGCGTTGTCGGTCGGACTGGGCGGCGCAGCGAGCGCCCAGTCGCTCGCGCCGCGGTCGTTGGCGCCGATGCGTCGCGCGGTGCTCGCGCGCGGTGCGCAGCTCGTAGGAGCGCCCGTTCCCATGGCCAGCGGAGGCGCGCTGTGGCTGGCGTTCACAGCGTGTGCGCTGTTGCTGGTCGCTGCGGCCTCGCTGTGGTTGCGCGGCGAGTCGACGGACGTCGCGGGGCTCGCGAGCGATGCGGCGACGCGCGCGCCAGACGTCGTGGCGTCAGCCGCGCCCAGCACTTCGGCGTCTCCTCGCGAGGCGAGTACGCGCGTCGCCGCCGGCGCCAACTCGAGCGCCAGAGCGAGCGCGCCCGCTCACGTCGTCTCAGGTCGGCTGCTACTCCCGGACGGCGCGCCGGCGGCGTCGGTCGAGATCGTGCGCAAGCAGTCGCCGCCGAGCGCGAGTGCGCGTGCTCTCTTCGACGACCCTGAACCGCCGCCCACGGGGCCGATCGCACTCACCGACAGTGACGGCGCCTTCTCGTTCGCGTTGGTCGAGACGCCGTCGGCGCCGCTCTCGCTCAGCGCGAGCGTTGCAGGCTGCGCGCCGCTCGATTGGCTGGTCCATCCCGCACTGGAGGGCGCGCGCATCGATCTAGGCATCGTGAGCTTCGAGCTGGCCGGCGCCGTAGAAATCGAGCTGGTGGCGCTCTCTGGGGAGCGTTTGTTCGACGGCTGGAGTGTCACGCTCTCGCGCGATGCGCAGTCCGCGCGCGGCCCGCACCGCATGGCGTTTCGTGCGACGGCCGCGCACGAAGCTGCGTCGCGCTGCTTCCGTGTGGAGAGTGCGCCAGTGGGGAGAACGCTGGTCGACGCGCTGCACGTGTCGGGCGCGCGCCTGGGCGGCGCGGTTGAGGTCAGTGCCGCGAGTCTCGTGCGCGGTGAGCTGCGTTACGGAGGCCCCGACCTCGCGCGTCGCGTGACCGTTCGCGCGAGCGGATCGCTGCTGACCCGCATGGCGCCGCCGCCAGCGGACGCGCTCACGCTTCGCGGCGCTGGCATTGAGCGGCGCTTCGAGCGCGCGCCCAACGTCGCAGCGATCGTTTACGTTCTCGACGACGTGCCACCCGGCGCGTACGAGGTCGAACTCACGGACGAACGCTTCGAGCCGCTGGTCCTGCGCGATGTGCAGCCTGGGCGACTCGCGGCGCTGCCAGCGCGCGGATCCGCGGCGCTTCGCGTGCGCGTCGTCGACCCTGGCGGCGCCGTGCTCGACACGCCGTTCGCGCTCGCGGCCTCGATCGCAAGTGCGGGCGGCGCTTCGAACGACGTGCTCTTGCACGACAGCTCGGCGCCCGCGCCCGAGGGTGGCATCGTGCGCGGACTGCTCTGCGGCGTTGAGCTCGAGCTCTCGCTGCGAGTTGCGCCAGCGTCGGTGCGTCGACTGCGCGTGACACCGCTCGCTCCAGGCGAGGTGCGCGAGGTCGAGATCGTGCACGACGTGTCGCGCGCGTTGTCCGGGCGTGTTGTGGACGCGGACGGCGCCGCGTGCGCGTCCGTCCTGGTGGAACTCACGCGTGGCGCTGTCGCTGGTCACGCGTCGGCGTTCGACCGCGTTGTCGGCCTGGGCGGCGCAGTTCCCAGGCGCGAGCGATGGACGCGCACGGACCTCGAAGGGCGCTTTCGATTCGAAGGACTCGACGTGGGGCCGTGGACGGTGGTGGCGCGCTTGAGTGCGGAGCTGCAGGCGGAGCAACTCGCGAGCGCTGACGGCGAGGTCGAGTTGGAGTTGCCGCCGCACGGCCTGCTCGCACTGCGAGTGCTCGCGCCAGAAGGTGCTGATCTCGCCGCGGTGGAACTGGAAGCCTGGCCGGCGGCGAGCGGCTCGAGCGCGAAGCTCGCGCGCGGAGTCAGCGCGCAACTCGACGCTGAGGGCCGCGCAACGCTCGGGCCTCTGCCGCTCGGTCCGTGCCAGCTCGTGTACACCGTTCGCGCGCGGAACAACTCGGGTGAGGCGTGGGCGCCGATCGACTTGGGACTCCACGAGGTGCGCGCTGGAGATGAGCTCGAACGCGAACTCGATGCGCGCAGCAGCTTTCCAGCGCGGGCGGAGCTCCAGCTCGAGCTCGACGGCGTGCCGGGCGCCGGAGCGTGGCTCGAGCTCGCGCTGGTGGGGGATGCGGGCGTCGCGGCGTCGTCCGTTGTGATGAGCGAGCATGGGACCGTGCAACGGCGCAGCGCCCGCGGCGCGAGCGCCGACTCGGCGGGTCGCGTTCAACTCGCAGGCCTTCGGCCTGGATTTGCGCGCGTTGTGGTCATCGCGCCCGACACGTTGTGGGCTTGGCGCGCGGAGTCCACCGTTCAGTTGGCGCCAGGCGCCGCTCTGAACATGCCGCTTCAGCTCACGACGTTCGAGCGAACCGTGCAGCTGCTTGCGTTGAGCGGCGACACCGCGCTCGCCGAGCGTGAGTTCGAGCTGGTGACGCTCTCGGAGAGCGGCCTGCACCGCGCCACTCGTCGCACCGATGCGCAGGGGCGCGTGAAGCTGCGGATCCCGGCGCAGTGGGTCGGATTCGCGTTGCCCGGCGACGATCCGCAGACGCTTCCAGCTGCGAGCGTGGTCTGGGGCCCGGGCGATGAAGTGCTGCTCGTGCGGATGGCCGGCTCGCAGTGATGGCGCGCGCCGCGTCAGCTTCATCAGCGCAGCAACCACTCGCCGGCGAAGTAGGAGGTCAGGTTGGCGAGCGCTCCGGCGGCGAGGGCGCGCGCTGGAGTGCAGTGGCTGCGGAACGCTGCGTAGGCCAGCGCGGACTCGAAAGCGGCGATGAGCAGCTCGGCGGCGGCGATCGCCGTTGTGCCGGGGCCGCGCGCGACGATCCACAAGCTGAAGAGCGGATGCGTTGCGAGGTTCACGCCCAGCGCTAGCGCAAGCGGTGTCCACTGCGCACGGACGGTCGAGCGCAGCACGAGCGCGTAGATCGGCAGCTCGAGCGCGAGCGTCCAGCAGAACGCGATCGACCACGCGAGAACGGAGTTCATGCCCTCGAGCGCCGGGCGAGCAGGAAGGCGAGAACGGCGAGTTCGAGCCAGCCGTGGAACGCGGCCAGCGCGAGGTAGCTGTCGCGCGCCCAAACCGGATCGCGCAGTGCGAGCAGCGGCACGAGCAGCGCGCTCGCGATGAACAGCCACAGGCCGCGTGCGCCGAGATCTTGGCGCAGGCTCGTCGCGCGCTCGCGGGGCAGGAGCCAGATCCACACGGCGTAGTGCGCCGCTTGCGCGAAGGCGAAGCTCGCCACGACACTGTGCGCGAACGGCGTCGGCGCGCCGGGTGCGAGTTGCGCGGCGAGTTTCGAGCTCGACAGCCCGCCGAACTCGGCGCCGATCGTCGGGCCAGCAAGTCCGCACAGGACTGCTCCCGCGGCGAGCGCGTACACGGCGAGCGCGGCCAGCGCCTCGCGTCGATCGCGCGCCCAGGCGCAGTACCACAGGAAGGCGATCAGGTTGTGCGCGTGCGCGAGCACCACCAGCCCCAGCGTGACGTTCGAGCAAGCCAGCGCCGCCAGCGCGATGACTCCGCCCGCGAGCGGCACGCGCCAGCGCGCGGTGCTGCCCGCGCCGAGCGTCGCGCCGAGCACCGCGGCGGCGCCGCACAGGATCTGGGCGCGCGGCCAGGACTCCAATCCCAACACAGGCGCTGCACTGAGCACGGTCAACGCGGCCAGCGGCGCGAACAGCGCGACCCGCGGGATGCCGAGCGCACGCGCCGAAGGGCTGAGGACGAGACAGCGCAGGTCGCCGACGACGTGCGGCACGCCCAGCACGAGCGGTGTCAGCAACAGCAACGCCAGCGGACTCACCAACGTCAGTGCGAACGCCGCCGCCACGAGCAGCGGCGCGCCGGCGCTGGCGACGGCGGCCTGTCGCGATGCGAGCGCCGTGGTCATGTCACTTGCGACGCTTGCGAACGATCCACAGCGCGAGCACCACGGCCACGCTCAGCGCCACCGCGGCGATCACGAGGTTCGACGGGCGAGCGTGCAGCGGAGTTGGCGGCGGAATATCCGGCGACGCGTCGGCGAGGGTGAGCACGGCCGGCTCGCGCACTGCACCGGGATGAACCCGAGTGGGCGGGACGCGGGGCTGCGGATCTCGTTCCATCGGAATGTCGGCGCTGATCATCGCTCGCTCGCCTCGCGATCTGCTGCGGGAAGGCCGCGCGCGCGGCCGGAGGAAGTGGAGGCCGCCTCAACGCCGCGGCAAGCGCGCCTCTTGTCGATCCCGGCGCGGGTTTTCGCGGACGCCGCGCCTGTCGCGTGTTTCGGCGCCGACGCAAGTATGTCGATGCTCGCCCCGCCGAGCGCGACTCAGGCGAATTCCGAGCGCAACTTGCGGTCGACGTCTTCCTTCCAGCCCTTCAATCGCTCGACCGCCTGGCGCGCCTTCTCGGGGAACGTGGCGTCGACTTTGGTGGCGGCGTCCACGCGCTTGCCCACGTACTTCTCGAGCCGCTCGCGCGTGCTGCGGAAGGTCAGCACCGAGCCCGAGTGCGCCAGGTATTGCTGGTTGGCGACAGCGAGCGCCGCGCCGACGGTCTTGGCGATCGCCTCGGCCTTCGAGCGCACCTGCGGATCGACCGCGCGCTTCTCGTTCTTGGCGCGCAGCGCCTCCGCCACGAGGCTCAACAGTCCCAACTGCGCCTTCTCGGCCTTGCTGTACTCGGTGGAGATGGTCGCCGCCGCTTCCTTGATGCGCCCCGCCGCCGCGGCTTCCAGCCCGTTGACCTGACTCACCACCTCGCCGACTTGATTGCGCAGCTCGATCTTGGCCCGCTGCAATTCACTGCGCACGTCCGCGAAGGGCCGCGCGAGCGGGTCGTTCGACTTCAGCGTGCTCGCGAGTCTCTCGCAGGCGCGATCCGCCTCGCTGAGCTTGCGCTCGGCCTCGCCCGAGCCGTAGCGCGTCGGCTCGCGGGTGAGCCACTGGTCCATCTCGCGAGTCGTCTCTTCGGTGTACTCGAGGGCCTCGTAGACCAGCGCCAGCGCGCGCTTGGCGTCGGAGTTGTTGGCGGCGAGGGAGTTGAGCTTGTTGGCATCCAGCATGGGGGGCACGGGCGGTGGGGGGGGACGACGAACTGCGCTCGGCCGCGCGCTGGGAGTCGCGGGCGCCGGCCGAGCTGCGAGCGAGTCGCCCACTGCCGATTCGGCCGTTCGACCGAACGCTTCGAGCGAGGATTTCTCTGTCCGACGGCCGGTCGCGTTCGCGCTTGCTCGCAGCGTCCGAGGCGGGGCGGTAGACTCCGACTTGGCGCGATTGCTCCCGCGCGCGACGCTCCGCGGAACGAGTGGCGATGGGAGTCGTGGATCGACAAGCGCATCCACTGTCAGGGCGGGTCAAGGAGTAGGAATGAACTCGAGCATGTTGCGGGGCGCTCGCCTCGCGTTGGCTGCTGGACTCTTGATCGGCGTCGCCCACGGGCAGTTGGCTGAATGGGTCAGCAAGTCCGCCATCGGCGCCCCGGGCAACGGCGACTGCACGAGCAACGTCGCGCTCTCCGGCGACGGGCGCTTCGTGGGCTTCGCGAGTCGCGCGACGAATCTTCTGCCCGGCGTGACGCAGCCCGGCCACGGCTACCTGCGCGACCGTCAGACGCAGACCCTGGAGCTCTTGACCGTGACGAGCGGCGGGCCGGGGCTCTCGGCCGAGGCCGCGATCGGCGGGGTCTCGGACGACGGTCGCTACGTGGCTTTCCGCGCGAACGGGCTCTTCGACTTCGACTACGGCTCGAACGACATCTACGTGCGCGACCGCGTCGCGGGCACGACGGTGGAGCTCTCGCCCTTCGAATTCCAGGGCCTGCAGCGCAGCGTCCCGCAGATCAGCGCCGATGGTCAGCGCGTCGCGTGGTGGGAGCGCAACAGCTGGATCCCGCCTTTCGACTTCACGGAGATCGTGGTGAAGACGCCCACGGGCGTTTCCGTCGCGTCGGTGTCGGCGCAAGCCCAAGGCTTGCCCAGTGATGATTACGTGCTCGACCCGGTGCTCTCCGGGGACGGTACGGCGCTGGTCTACAGCCTTCGCACTCCGCTGGGCGTGTCGATCATGTACCGGAACATCAGCACGCCCGGCTCGACGCCCATCCAGGTCGCCAGCGCCCTCTACTCGAGCGGCAGCGTGGTCGGATACGGCGCGGTCTCGCCCAACGGTCGCTACGTCGCGTACTCGCGCGGCTTCGACGGCGTCCGCTTCGAGGGCTGGCTCTACGACGTGACCACGGGCAGTCTCGAGCGCGTCGATCCGCCGATCGCCGGCGAGCTGCAGTCGGACAGCATGATGAGCTCGATCTCCAGCGACGGGCGCTTCGTCGCGTTCAGCAGCTTCGCCTCGAACCTGGTGTCGGGAGATACCAACACTTGGGTCGACGCGTTCGTGCGCGATCGATCCCTGCAGCAGACCTTCCGCATCAGTGTCAGCCCTGCGGGAGCGGGGGCCAACCTCCACACGGAACGCCTGGTGCTCTCGCGCTCTGGCTCAGTCGCGGCGCTGGTCACTCGCGCGAGCAACCTCGTGACCGGCGACACCAACAACCGCTCTGACGTGTTCTTGCGCAATCTGACCGTCTTCACCGACGCTGACGGTGACGGCTGGGGAGTTGGCGCGCCTGTGCTCTCGGCTGCACTGCCCGCTGCGGGGCAAGCCTCGCGCGCCGGCGACTGCAACGACGCGGATCCGCTCGTGAACCCGGGCCGGCCCGAGGTCTGCAACGGCATCGACGACGACTGCAGCACCGGGATCGACGACAACGTCGGCGTGGCGTACTGCAACGCGGGCCTCTCGAGCGACGGCTGCGTGGCTCAACTGGGCAGCAGCGGCTGCCCCAGCGCGAGCCAGACCTCTGGTTACTCGCTGAACCTCTCGAGCGTCTCCGGCGGCCGCAACGTGATCTGGTTCTACGGCGTTGCGCCCAATTCCGCGCCCTTCGGCGCTTGGAGCACGCTGTGCGTCGCCCTTCCTTTCCAGCGCTTGCCGATCATGCCGAGCACCGGCGCGCCCGGCAGCTGCAACGGCAGTGCTTCGATCGACCTGCTCAGCTGGGCAGCGCAGGCGCCGGCGCTGCTCGTCCCGTGGACCGCGGGCCAGACGCTGTACTTCCAGGCCGGCGTGCGCGACCCCGGCGCCGTGATCGGCAGCGCGCTCAGCGGCGGCTTCACGTTCGAGTTGACGCCCTGAGGTCGCACACAGGCGCCAAGCGCTGATCCCACTCCGCCGCGCAGTGTCACCCGACGCTGCGCGGCGGAGTGCTGTTTCGTGGAGCTGGGCGCATTCGAGTCTGCACGGACCCGACTGCGCAGCAAGCTGCGACGTGTAGCCTCATGGGCGGTGCGAGATGCCTGACCTCAAGACGATCGGAGCGACGCTGTTCACGCTGACTGTGGTCGGCGCCGCGGTGCGTTGGTCGCTGGACGAGCGCAGTCAGATCGGACTGGCGTTGCGCGACGAGTTTGTCGCGCCTGCAAGTGAGCACGGGTATGCAGGCGGCACCCGCGACATGAGGCCGAACCTCGTGCTGCTCGCGACCGATCCGAGCTTGCCCGCGACGCGCTGCGAGTATCGCGAGGCGTGCGGGGAGGAACCGCTGCCGAACTGGTGGAGGGCGATGATCCTGAGCAACGCCGCGGCCGTGCGCGCCGCGCTGCACGCTGGCCTGAGCGATGAAGGGCACGCTCAGTTCACGCTTCGCCTCGGCGACCCGGACTTCCCCGACTGGTTCCTCTTCGAAGTCGCGGCGTTGGCGGCGACCGGGAGCGAGGTTGCGATGACCGCGGGCTTCTACTCGTGCCTTCCAACGGCAGATGAGTTCGCTGGCGGCCCACGCGGCGATCGCTTCGTGAAGATCTACGGCATGGAAGGCGTCTTGACGCTGGCGTCGACGCGCTTCGAGTGCGGCGCGCGCATCCCGTTTCACTTCGAGGCCCGGCGGACCTCCGACGAACGCCGCTGGGAAGCCCGCGGCGTGTTCGAGTTCCCCTGACGACGCGCTGCGCCGCCGCTTCAGCCCTGCGGCCGGCGGCGGTTCATGAGCAGCGCGCGGCGGGGAAGCGGAACAGGTCGGTGAGCGCGACTTGGCGGTTGAGCTGGCGCTCGAGGCGGCCCTGCACCTGGACCGTGTGCAGCGAGTGGCCGCCCAGGTCGAAGAAGTTCTCGTCCGGCCCTGCGACTGCGACGCCCGCGCTGGGCGAGTGCTCCGCGCGACGCGCGCCCGTGGCCGCTGCAGGCGGTCGCGCTTGACTCTTCCAGATTGTAGTCGAATAATTATTAGAGTATGTCTGAGGTCGGCTACTGGCTGGATCGCGACGAGTGCGCGCGAGTCCTGCGCGAGCGGTTGGAGGAGCCGACGCCGCGCTGTATCCAACTCCTTACCGGGCCTCGCCAGGTTGGAAAGACCACGCTGTTGCTCGCACTTGCGGAGGAATACGGCGCGCGTGCCTTCTACGTTGCAGCGGACGCGCCCGAGGCTTCGCTGCCGGGCTTTTGGGAGCGGATGTGGGCGCGCGCCGAAGCCGTTGCGCAGACCGAAGGTTGCGCCGTCGTGCTGCTCGACGAAGTCCACCTGCTCTCGGACTGGGCGAAGCGACTCAAGGCGCAGTGGGATCGGCTCCTCCGCATCAAGACAAGAGTTCACGTGGTCGCCACGGGCTCTTCAGCGCTTCGTCTGGCGAGCGGATCGCGAGAGAGCTTGGCCGGCAGATTCGAACGACTGACGCTCAGCCATTGGTCGGCTTCGGCCGTATCCGCTGCCTTCGGCCTGGCGATCGACAAGGCTGCGGAACTCGTCGTTGGAAGCGGCGCATACCCCGGCGCCTACGCGCTGCGCAAAGACCAGCGGCGCTGGGCTGCGTACGTCCACGACGCCATCCTGGAACCGGCGATCGGTCGCGACATCCTCGCCTTGGGGCCCGTGCGCAAGCCGGCGTTGCTGCGACAGGTCTTTGCGGTCTGTGCAGCCTCGCCTGCGCAGGTGGTCTCGCTGCAGAAGATCCAAGGTCAGCTTCAGGACGCTGGCGCGCTGGAGACCATCGCGCACTACCTCGACCTGCTCGAGCAGGCTTTCTTGGTCGCGCCGCTGCAGAAGTACTCACCCCAGCCAGCGCGCCGTCGCAGCGCGCCGCCGAAGTTGATCGTTCTCAGCAACGCGCTGCTCATGGTGGCCAGTCCGCTGGGTGCGCCGGACATCAAGTCCGACCCGTCGCGCTTCGGCCACTGGCTGGAGAACGCCTGCCTCGCCCACGCGTGGAACGCCGGTCAGCGCGTTCTCTACTGGCGCGAGGAGCCGCTCGAAGTCGATGCGGTCATCGAGGGCAGTTGGGGAAGTTGGGCGATCGAAGTGAAGTCGGGAGACGTGCAGCTCGCCGACCTGCGCGGCCTGCTCGAGTTCCACCGCCGCTTCCCGCAGTTCCGCCCGGCGTTGGTCGGCCCTGACACGGCCCGCGCCGCAGCTGAGCGCGCGGGCGTGGAGTTCGTCGAGTGGCGCGAGTATCTCGCGCGCGGGCTCGCCCCTAGCCGCAGTCCCTCGGCGGCTGCGCGCAAACGGTCTCGAGGCTAGGCGCCAAGCGCTCGTCGGCACGTTTCGCTACCGATGCACAGCGCCAACGGCGACGCGGCTCGAGTGCGAGGAAAGAGGGCGGCGCGGAAGGTCGGAGCCGGCGACTGCAAGGTGCGCTGCGTAGGCTCAGGAGCAGCGCACGATGCCTGACCTCAAGACGATCGGAGCGACGCTGTTCACGCTGACTGTGGTCGGCGCCGCGGTGCGTTGGTCGCTCGACGATTCCAACCAAGTTGCCTTCGCGCTGCGCACGAGTCACGTCGACCAGCAGGCGCCGCGGTACGAGCGGCCGCGCTCGTCCCGCCCTCGCGCCGAAGCGGAGCCGCCCAACGACGTGAGGCTCGCGGTTGATCCGGACCTGCCCGAGTTGGGCTCCGACTTCCGCACCGCACGCCGCTCCGGCGCGCTGCCCGATTGGTCGCTCGAGCACTGCGGCCACAGCGGCGAAGAGTGCACTCGCGTCGAAGCGAAGCTGCTCGAGGATGGCCGAGCGCGCCTCCAACTGGCGCTCGGACCCTGGTGTCACGGCGAAGTCTTCCGCTTCGAGCTCTCCCGCGGAGCTGTCCCCGGGAACGAGATAGCGCTGACCGCGAGCTGGTGGTCGCACCTCGGCCCCACGATCGACGCGGACACCGGCAAGCCTTGGCGCGAGGTCGACTCTGGGCTTGGGGGCGTCGTCGGACGATTGACCCTGTCTACGACCGAGTTCGCGCCCGGCGCGCGCGTGCCCTTCCATTTCGAGGCCGACAGCGTTGAGAGCGACTCGCGCTGGGAAGCCCGCGGCGTGTTCGAGTTCCCCTGACGCTGCGCTGCGCCGCCGCTTCAGCCCTGCGGCCGGCGGCGGTTCATGAGCAGCGCGCGGCGGTCGGCGCCTTCCTGGCGCGCCTTGGCGCGTGCGTCGGCCTGTGAGTCGAGAGCGGCGGCCTGGGTCTTCTCCTGCTCGCCGACGTCGATGGCGAGGAACTGCGCCAGCGTGCGCACGGTGGGGAAGCGGAACAGGTCGGTGAGCGCGACTTGCCGGTTGAGCTGGCGCTTGAGGCGGCCTTGCACCTGGACCGTGAGCAGCGAGTGGCCGCCCAGATCGAAGAAGTTCTCGTCGCGGCCGATCTCGGGTGACGCGAGCACGTCGCGCCAGATCGAGGCGATCTGCTTCTCGAGGTCGTTCTCCGGCGGCTGCGCAGCGCGGCGCGGCGCGACGGCGACGTCTTCGGGCGCGGGCAGCGCCTTGCGATCGATCTTGGCGTTGGGCGTCTTGGGCAGCACCGCGAGCTCGACCCACGCCGTCGGCAGCATGAACTCCGGCAGGCGCTCGGAGAGGAACGCGCGCAGCTCGGCGCGCTCGAGGCTGCGGCCCTCGCGCGGCGCGAAGTACGCCACCAGGCGCGGTTCGGCGCCGTTGTCGGCGCGCACGATCACGGCGCACTCGCGCACGCCCTCGTGCTCGCCCAGGCGCGCTTCGATCTCGCCCAGCTCGATGCGGTAGCCGCGCAGCTTCACTTGGCCGTCGTTGCGGCCGAGGAACTCGAGCTGGCCGTCGTCGCGCACGCGCGCGAGGTCGCCGGTGCGGTACACGCGCCCGCCGGCCGCGCCGCGCAGCGGATGCTCGACGAAACGCTCGGCGGTGAGCTCGGGCCGGCCCAGATAGCCGCGCGCGACGCCGTCGCCGCCGATGTAGAGCTCGCCGGGGACTTCGCGCGGCATCGGGCGGTTGCGCGCGTCGAGCACGAGCAGCTCGGTGTTGGCGATCGCGCGGCCGATCGGCACCTGCTCCTCGCCGCCTTCGAGCGCGTAGGTCGCCGACCACACGGTCGTCTCGGTCGGGCCGTACATGTTGATCACGCTCGGCACGAGCGCCTTGAGCTCGCGCGCCAGCGCCGGCGGAAAGGCCTCGCCTCCGATGAGCAGCTTGCGCAGCCGGCGCAGCGCTTCGGGGCCGCCGTCTTCGGCCAGCAGCATCGACGCCATCGACGGCGTGCACTGCATGTGCGTGACGTGCTGGCGTTCGATCGCGGTCGGCACGCGCGCCTCGCGCTCGGCCTCCTCGCGCGCGACGACGCGGCGCTTGAGCTCGGCGAGCAGCGGGAAGTGCTCGCGCACGGTCTGCGCAGGCACGCCGAAGTCCACCAGGCACGCGATCTCGTCGACGCCGATCTCGCGCAGCTTCTCGACGAACGCCTCGCAGGTCTCGAGCGTTCCGAACAGGCCGCTCTGCGTGAAGTAGCGCTCGAACGAGTGGCTCAGGATCGCGTCCATGTCGGCGTCGCTGAGCTGCTTGAAGTCGCTGCTCATCTGCTCGGCCTCGCCCGCGCCCTGCGTCTTGAAGGTCGGGAACGAGGCGATGAAGTTGCGCGCCAGGCCCGCGGAGCTGCGCAGGTACTCGATCATCGGGCCGCGCACCGCGTCGTAGACCTCGCGATCGGTGCGGCCGACGAAGGTGTGCAGCATCAGGGTCACGCGCCCGCGGCCGGCGTGGCCGCGCTGCTTCCACGTGTCGCGGTAGGCCGCGACCTTGGCCTTCACGTCGGCCAGCGACTGGCCGAGCAAGTGCGTGAGCACGTTGTAGCCGCCCTCGGCCGCGCCCTTGAACGTGTCGACGTTGCCGGCGGTCGTGACCCACACCGGCAGCTCCTTCTGGATCGGACGCGGCATCGTGCGCACCTCGACCGGCGCGCCGTCGGGGCCGGGAACCGAGATCGACTCGCCGCGCCACAGCGCGCGCACCTTCTCGATGTTCTCGAGCATCACTTCCTTGCGGCGCGCGTGATTGTGCGGCGCGAGCACGAAGTCGTTGGGCTGCCAGCCCGACGCGATCGCAACGCCGACGCGGCCTTTGGATAGGTTGTCGACCAGCGACCACTCCTCGGCGACGCGGATCGGATCGTGCAGCGGGAGCACGATCGAGCCGGCGCGCAGCGCGACGTGCTCGGTGATGCTCGACAGCGCGGCGCTCGTCACCGACGGGTTGGGATACATGCCGCCGAAGGCGTGGAAGTGCCGTTCGGGCGTCCAGACGGCCTCGAAGCCGTTCTTGTCTGCGAAGCGCGCGCCGTCGAAGAGCAGCTCGTACTTGGCCGAGCGCTCGCCGCCGTCTTCCGCGGGGAAATAGAACAGGCTGAAGGACACGTCGGTCTTGCGCGGGGCGCTCGCGCTCGCCGCAGCGCTGCCCGCGGCGCGCGGAGCGGGCTGCACGACGACCTTGAAGCCGCGCGTGAGCGTCCACAAGAGCTCGAGCACCGAGATGTCGAACGACAGGCTCGTGACAGCGAGCCACACGCCGCCGCCTTCGAAGCCGACGCGCGCGTCCATGCCGGCGAAGAAGTTGAGCACGTTGCGCTGCTCGATCATCACGCCCTTGGGTCGGCCGGTGGAGCCCGAGGTGTAGATCACGTAGGCGAGGTCGCCCGCGCTGTTCGATCGTTCGGGTTCGTGCGCGGGCTCGCTCTCGAGCGTCGCGAAGCGCGCGTCGAGCTCGAGCTTCACGACGTTCGGCGCCTCGAGCGCGTCGGCGAGGCCCGGCATGGTCACGAGCACGCCGAGCTTGCTGTCGGCGATCTGGTACGAGACGCGGTCGGCGGGATAGCTCGGGTCGAGCGGCACGTACGCGCCGCCGGCCTTGAGCACGCCGAGCACGGCGACGACCATCTCGAGCGAGCGCTTGCAGTACACGCCGACGAGCACGTCGGGGCCGACACCCAGCTTGCGCAGCCGGTGCGCAAGGCGATTGGAGAGCGCGTCGAGCTCGCGGTAGGTGAGCTCGCGGTGCTCGAACACCAGCGCGACGTCGTCGGGCGTGCGCTCGACCTGCGCGGTGAACAGGTCGGCGATCACCGCGTCCTTGGCGTAGGGCGTGCGCGCGCGCTTCCAGCCCTCGAGCGCCTCGCGCGCTTCGACGGCGGGCAGCATCGGGATCTGCGCGAGCGGGCGCTGCGGATTCGCGCCGAACTCTTCGAGCAGCGTCGCGAGGCATGCCACGAGCCGCGCCGCGCTCGAATCGCTGATCTGCGCGCGTTCGTAGTCGAGCTTGAGGTCCAGCCCCGCCTCGCCGTAGGCGTACAGCGTCAGCGGATAGATCGTCTGCTCGAACAGCTCGAAGCTGCGGCCCTTCCAGTTCCCCCGCAGCGACTTGACGTGCGTGTCGAGCAGCGCGTTGTCGAACACCAGGATGCTCTCGAACATCTGCGCGCCGACGGCGACGCGGCTCCAGCGCTGGATGTCGGCCAGCGCGGCGTGTTCGTTCGGCGCGATCGAGCGCTGCGAGGCGCGCAGTTGCGCGAGCCAGTCGACCAGGCTCGTGTCCTCGTCGACGCGCGCGCGGAAGGGCAGCGTGTTGATGAACGTGCCGACGATGCTGTCCGCGCCTTCGACGGTCGAGCGGCGGCAGGCGCGCACGCAGCCGAACACGACGTCGCGCTCTTGCGTGAAGCGCGAGAGCACCAACGCCCACGCGCCCTGCACGAGCGTGTTGAGCGAGACCTTGTGCGCGTCAGCGAGCGCGCGCAGTGCGTTGGTCGCGCTCTCGCCGAGCTTCACGCGCTTCTCGCCGCGCGCCGGGCCGGCTTCGAGCGCCGCGCGCGAGGGCTTGGACAGCGGAAGCGACGCCGGGCCGCTGAATCCGTCGAGGTAGGCGCGCCAGAAGGGCTCTTCGGCGAGGCGTTCGCGCTTGCGGAGCGCTGCGATGTGCTGGCGGAACTGCGCCGGTGCGGGCAGCTCGAGCGCGCGGCCTTCGCGCAGCGCGTCGTAGATCTGGAACAGCTCGGACAGCACCTGCGGGAACGAGCGGCCGTCGAGCACGAGGTGGTGGAAGGTCCACAGGACGATCGCGCTCGAATCGCCGGTGCGCAGCACGCGCCAGCGCATCAGCGGCGCGCGGGAGAGGTCGAAGCGTTCGGCGCGGTCCGCGGCGAGCCACTTGCGCAGTTCGGCCTGCGCGTCGAGCCCGCGGCAGTCGACTTCGAGCAGCGCTACTTCGACATCGCTCGCGGGGACCTGCAGCGGCTCCTCGAGGCCCTCCCAACGGAACGCGATGCGCAGCGTTTCGTGTCGCGCGAGCACGCGCTTCCACGCCGCGCTGAACTGCTGCGTGTCGAGCGCGTGCTCGAGCCGGCAGACGATCTGCTCCACGTCGACGCCGCTCGAAGAGTGGGTGAGCTGGTGGAACAGCATCCCCTGCTGGAGCGAGGTGAGCGGATAACCGGTCGTATCGAGGGCTTCGGGGTCCATCGGAAGGCTCTATCGGTCCTCAGGAACGGCTGGTTGTACGGTGCCAGAGCAATCTGTCCCACGCCGCGAAACGCAACGGGCGACCCGAACGCAACGGCGGCGTGGGACAGATTGCTCTGGCACCGTACAACCAGCCACTACGAACTTGTACGGCGCAGGCCGCGCCACGCGCTGGTGAGGAGCAAGCGCGCCGCGAACGGCAGCCCATCGATGATGTAGCGGCGGAAAAGACGGCGCGGCTCCTGGCAGAGGCGGTGCAGCCACTCCAGGCCCAGGCGCTGCACCCAAATCGGCGCGCGCTTCACCATTCCAGCCACGAAGCTGAAGCTGATGCCGATGCCGAGCCACCAGGCGCGCGGGAAGCGGCCGCGCAGCTCGTCGATGAGGCGCTCCTGCTTCGGAGATCCCAACGCGACGAGCACGATGTCGGGCTGCGCACGTTCGAGCTCCTCGACGATGCGGCGCATCTGCGCGGCGTCGCGCTCGAAGCCCAGCGGCGGGCGGTGCATGCCGGCGATGCGCAGCTTTGGAAAACGCCGCACGAGCTCCTCGGCCGCGCGCTCGGCCGCGCCCTCGTCGCCGCCCAGCAAGTACAGCGAGCGCCCGTGCTCGGCCGCGGCCTGCGACACGCTCCAGATCAGGTTCGAGCCCGCGACGCGCTCGGGCAGCGGCGTGCGCTGCAGTTTCGAGGCCCACAAGAGCGGCATGCCGTCCGCTACGCGCAGGTCGGCGCGCGCGCACAGCTCGCGGAACTCGCGCTCGTTCACGAGGCGCCGCAGGTGGTCGAGGTTGGGCGTCACCACCCAGCCGCCGCGGCCGCGCTCGAGCGCGCGCACGACGTGCTCGACGCACTCGCGCTCGGTCACGACGTGCACGTCGACGCCGAGCAGCTCGATCGTCGGCGGGACGGAGAGCTCGAGCGCCGCGCTCACCGCGCCCGCTCCGCGCGGCGCAGGCGCCACACCGCGAGCTGCTGCTCGTCGAGCTCGCGCGTTGCGCGGCGCTTGCCGACGAACAGGCTGCGCACCTGGAAGCGGCGGATGAAGTTCACCAGCGCCGGATCCTCGAGCCGCTTCGCGCCGCGCAGCGCCGCGTCGAGCCAGCCCCACAGCATCGTCAGCCCGCCGACCACGAACGGCCGGTGCGCCATGCGATACGCCGCGCTCGCCGCCATGAACAGCGGACCGGTGCCCATGAAGTACTGGCCCGCGCCGTGGCGCATGCGGCCGGTGAGGATGCCCTTGTGGCTCGAGCCCATCGGGCGCAGGTGCTCGAAGCGCAGCTCCGGCTCGTCCCAACTGCACGCGATCCAGCCGAGCTGGCGGCAGCGGTGGCAGTCGATGCCGTCCCACATCACCTCGCGGTGGAAGCCGCCGATCTCGTCGAAGCACTCGCGGCGGTAGAGCTTGGTCATGCCGACGCTCATCTCGTCGCCGCAGCCTTCACTCACGAGCTTTCCGCGCGCGCTGAAATAGGGTTTGCCGCTGCACGTGCCGATGCGAGGTTCCGCGCGCATCCGTGCGATGAGCAGCTCGAAGTAGCGCGGCGGCAGCTCGAGGTCGAGGTCGAGCTTGCACACGAACTCGTAGCGCTCCGGACTCGAGCGCTCGTAGCCCGCGTAGAACGCGTCGATCACGCCCGGGCCGACGCTGCGCCGGCCGCGGTCCTCGCGCCGCACGACTTCGATCCAGGGATGCTTGCGCGCGTACTCGGCCAGGATCTGCGGCGTTTCGTCGCTCGAACCGTCGTCGACGATCACCCAGCGCGTCGGCCGCAGCGTCTGCGCGACCATGCTGTCGAGCGTGCGTCGCGCGTAGGTAGCTTCGTCGCGGCAGGGCGTGACGATCAGCAGCGTCGGGGCGGGGCTCACGCGCGCACCTGGTGCTCGCGGCACCACCACACCAGAGCGAACAGCGACCACACGCGCGACCAATAGAGGCCGGGCGCGCCGCTTTGGAACGCGCGCCACAGTTTTGCGACGGCGCGCGGCTCCAGGCCGGCCGCGGCGACGGCCTGCGCGTCGGAGAGCACGCTGTCGATCGCGCCCGCCAGTTCGTTGCGGCACCAGCGCTCGAAGGGCATCTCGAAGCCCGACTTGGGGCGCTCGAACAGCGCCGGGGCGAGTCCGGCGAGCCCCGCGTCGCGCAGCGCCTGCTTGCGGCCCAAGGGCTCGAAGCGCGCGCTCGACTCGAAGCTGGCGACGAGCTCGACCAGTTCGAAGTCGACCAGCGGCAAGCGCACCTCAATCGAGGCCGCCATGCCGGCCGCGTCGGTGTCGCGCAGTAGCCGTTCGCCGAGGAAACCGCTCAACTCGAGCAGACTGACCGCGTGCAACTCGCTCTCGCCGGCGCACAGCTCTTCGAGTTCGCGGCGACGCGCTTGCGGCACGCCCCACGGCGCCATTGAGCCGAGCTGCGGCCGCAATTCCTGCTGGAACTCGCGCGAAAACAGCGCGTACGCGACCTGGTAGAGCGCCACCGCGTCGCCGTCGGCGTCCAGCGCGTCGCCGAGCTTGCCCCAGCGCGTCTGCGGCTTGAAGCCATCGCCGCCGCCACGCACGGCTTCGAACGCGCGCACGGCGCCGCTGCGCACTGCGCGCGGCACGTGGGCGAGCTTGCGACCGAGTCTGCGGCCACGCGGCACCTGTCGGAAGCTCGCGTAGCCGCCGAACAGCTCGTCGCCGCCGGCGCCCGAGAGCGCCACGACCACGCCCGCGTCGCGCACCGCGCGGCTCACGACGTAGCTGTTCACGCCGTCGAAGGTCGGCTGGTCGAGCGCGCGCAAGGCGGCTTCGATCGAGGAGAGGAACTTCTCGCCGCTGATGCGCAGCTCGGTGTGCTGCGTGCCGAGTGCGCTCGCGACGGCGCGCGCGTGCGGCGACTCGTCGAACTTCGCGACGTCGAAGGCGATGTTGAACGTGCGCACCTGGCCCTGGCCGGCGCGCACCGCGAGGTTGGCGACGGCGCTCGAGTCCACGCCGCCCGAGAGGAACACGCCGAGCGGCACGTCGCTCTCGAGCTGCAGACGCACGGATTCCTGCAGTTTCGCCGCGAGTTCCGCGCGTTCGAGCGGACGCGCGCTGGAGCGCGGCAAGCTCCAGAAGCGCTGCGGCTCGACGCGCGGCGCGGCCAGCTCGACTCGCGCGAACGCGCCCGCTGGAAGCTCCTGGACGCCCGCGACGATCGACTGCGGCCCGTACACGAAGCCGTTCCACAGATAGGTCGCGAGCGCGTCGCCCGAGAGCTTGCGCTCGACCAGCCCCGACGCGAGCAGCGCGCGCAGCTCCGACGCGAACACGACGAGCTGCTCTCCACCCGGGCCGCGCACCTGCGCCCAGTACAGCGGCTTCTCGCCGAGCCGGTCGCGCGCGAGCAACACGCAGCGGCGCGCCGGATCGAACAGCGCGAGGGCGAACATGCCGCGCAGGCGCTGGAGGCAAGCCTCGCCCCAGCGCACGTAGCTCTCGAGCAGCACCTCGGTGTCCGAGCGCGTGTGGAACCGCACGCCCTCGCGCTCGAGCTCGGCGCGCAGCTCGCGGAAGTTGTAGATCTCGCCGTTGAAGCACACCACGACGCCGCTCGCGGCGTGGCGCATGGGCTGCGCCGCAGCGCTCGACAGATCGAGGATCGACAGGCGCCGGTGCTCGAAGTGCGCGCGCGGCGCGGCTTCCTCGGGGCTCGAGGTCCACGCGCCCGCGCCGTCGGGCCCGCGGTGCGCCTGCGCACGCGAGCTCGCGCCGAGCGCTTCGACCACGCTCGCGCCGAACGCGCCGACGACTCCTGCGATGCCGCACATGCGTGGGGGAGAGCTCACGCCGCCGCGGCGGGGCGCGGTGCGGGCAGGGGGGCTTGCGCGGACATGGGGCGAGACGTTTTCGGCATCCGCAGGCAGCGAACCGCGTGCGGGCGGATAGTGAAGCGCGTTGGAGCCCGGCGTTCGAGCGTGGACGGGCTCGATATGACCGAACCGTCAGAAAGTCCTTCCGTTCGGAGCGCGCGGCCCCTTGCGCCGCGGGCCTCGCGCGGACCGGCGCACGCCCCTGGGGTGAACGCGGCGCGCGGGCTATCGTGCCTCGTCTTCGCAGCGCGATCCTCGCCTAGCCGTTCCCGCCGCCGTACGCCTCACCCGCCGCCCGCCAGCGCGCGTGGCCGCCGTGAGTCGCCACCGCGAGTGGTCGCAGGGCCGGCCGCTCTCGCCTGCGCAGGCGCCGCGAGCCGATGAATGTCCGTTGCGCCGTGTCCCGTGGCGCAGCCGGTTCGCGCCCCTGATTCGCACCCCCCATTCATGACCGCCTCTCACGTCTACGAGCCCTCGCCGACCGACATCGCGATCGTCGGCATGGCCTGCCATCTGCCCGACGCGCCGGCGCCGCGCGCCTTCTGGCGCAACCTGTGCGAGGGCCGCGAGTCGGTGCGCCAGTTCACCGACGACGAACTGCGCGCGCGCGGCGTCGACGCGGCGCTCCTGCGGCGCGCGAACTACGTGCGCACGGGCGTCGTGCTCGACGAGATGGAGCACTTCGACGCGCCCTTCTTCGGCTTCTCGCCCAAGGACGCGGCGATCCTCGATCCGCAGCACCGCCACTTCCTCGAGTGCTGCTGGGAGGCGCTCGAAGACGCCGGGCATACGCCGGAGAACTTCCGCGGGCCGATCGGCGTTTTCGCGGGCTCGGGGATGGCGGCCTACATGGCCTTCAACGTGCTCTCCAATCGCGAGCTGCTCGAGAGCGTCGGACTGTTCCTGCTGCGCCACACCGGCAACGACAAGGACTTCCTCACCACGCGCGTCAGCTACAACTTCGACCTGCGCGGGCCGAGCGTGAACATCCAGACGGCCTGCTCGACCTCGCTGGTCGCCGCGCACGTCGCCTGCCAGAGTCTGCTGAGCGGCGAGTGCGACATGGCGCTCGCCGGCGGCGTGACGATCCAGTTGCCGCACCGCGTCGGCTACCTCTACCACGAGAACGAGATCCTCGCGCCCGACGGGCGGTGTCGGCCGTTCGAGGCGCGCTCGAAGGGCACGATCTTCGGCAGCGGCGCGGGCGTGGTGGTGCTGCGGCGCATGAGCGACGCGCTCGAGGACGGCGATCACATCTACGCGGTGATCCGCGGCACGGCGATCAACAACGACGGCGCGCGCAAGGTCGGCTACCTCGCGCCCAGCGTCGACGGCCAAGCCGCCGCAGTGGCTGAAGCGCTGCGCTTGAGCGGCGTCGACGCGCGCTCGATCGGCTACGTCGAAGCGCACGGCACGGCGACCGCGGTGGGGGATCCGATCGAGGTCGCGGCGCTGACGCGCGCCTTCCGCACGTCGACCGACGCGCGCCAGTTCTGCGGCCTGGGCTCGGTCAAGAGCAACATCGGGCACCTCGACACGGCGGCCGGCGTGGCGAGCCTGATCAAGGTCGCGCTCGCGCTGAAGCACGGGAAGATCCCGGCCACGCTGCACTACGAGCGCCCCAACCCCAACATCGAGTTCGAGAGCTCGCCGTTCTTCGTCGCGGGCGCGCTGCGCGAGTGGGAGCGGCCGAGCAGCGAGCCGCGCCGCGCGGCGGTCAACTCGCTGGGCGTGGGCGGGACCAACGCGTTCGCGATCCTCGAAGAGGCGCCGGAGCGCGCTTCCAGCAAGCCCGCGCGAGCGCCGCAACTGCTGGTGCTCTCGGCGCGCACCGAGACCGCGCTCGCTCAGGCGGCCAAGAACCTCGCCGCGCATCTGGAGGCTGAGCCGGAGCTCGAACTCGCCGACGTCGCCTGGACGTTGCAGGTCGGTCGCAAGGGCTTTGCGCGGCGCCGCGCGATCGTCGCGCGCGACCGCGCGGATGCGCTCGAGAAGCTCTCGGCCGCGGGAACCTCGACGCTCGCGCCGGCTGCGCCGGGCTCGCTCGTGTTCCTGCTGCCTGGCGGCGGTGCGCAGTACCCCGCGATGGGGCGCGACCTGTTTCGCAACGAGCCCGTCTACCGCGAAGAGGTCGAGCGCTGCCTCGCGTGGCTCGCTCCGCAGGTGCGCGAGCCGATCCGCCGCTTGCTCGATCCGGCTGAGGGCGGACTCGAAGAAGCCGCGAAGCTCTTCGAGCGGCCCGCGCTGCAACTGCCGGCGCTGTTCATCACCGAGTACGCGCTGGCGAAGCTGTGGATGAGCTGGGGCCTCGCGCCGACCGCGCTGCTGGGCCACAGCATGGGCGAGAACACGGCGGCGTGCATCGCCGGCGTGATGAGCCCGCGCGACGCGCTCGGCCTGGTCGCGCTGCGCGGCGAGCTGTTCGAGCGCGCGCCCGCGGGCGGCATGCTCAGCGTCGAGCTCTCACCCGCGGAACTGCAGCCGCTGCTCGGCCCCGAGCTCTCGCTGGGCGTGGTCAACGCGCCCAAGCTGTGCGTCGCCTCGGGACCGACGCAGGCGCTCGAAGCGCTCGGCGCCGAGCTCGCGCGCCGCGGCGTCGAGTTCCGCCGCATCCACATCTCGATCGCGGCGCACTCGACGCTCGTCGAAGGCGTGCTGCCCGAGTTCACGGCCTACCTGCGGCGCATCCAGCTCTCGCCGCCCAAGATCCCGATCGTCTCGAACCTCACGGGCAACTGGCTGAGCGACGAGGAAGCCACCAGCCCCGAGTACTGGGCGCGTCACCTGCGGAACACGGTGCAATTCGCCAGGGGCGTCGAGACCGTGCTCGCGGGCGGCGAGCGCGTGCTGCTCGAGGTCGGCCCGGGCAACACGCTCAGCTCGCTCGTGCGACTGCAGTGCTCGCCGGCCGCGGCGAAGAACGTGTTCTCGTCGCTGCGCCACCGCGATGAAGCGCTGTCCGACGTCGAGTTCGCGCTCGGCGTGCTCGGCAAGTTGTGGTGCGCGGGCCTGTCGATCGACTGGCGCGCGCTCGCGGGCGGCGTCGGCCGGCGCGTGTCGCTGCCGACCTATCCCTTCGAGCGCCAGCGCCACTGGATCGAACCCACGCCTGCGCAGCACGTCGCGGCCGTGCAGAGCCTCGTCAAGGAGCCCGATGTCTCGCGCTGGTTCTACGAGCCGCGCTGGCGACGCGTCGACGAGCCCGGCGACGCCGCGGCGACTGCGGTGGGCGAGCGCTGGCTGGTGTTCGCGCAGGTCGAAGGCGTGGGCGACATGCTCGCGCATCGCCTGGCCGAGCGCGGCGCGAGCGTCGTGATCGTGCACCCCAGCGATCAATTCGCGCGCCTCGCGCCCGACCACTTCACGCTCGTGCCGCAGGAGCGCGAGCACTACGCGCAACTGCTCGAGGAACTCGCGCGCGAAGAGCGGCTACCGACTCACATCGCGCACACCTGGCTCGTCACCGGCGACGAGAGCACTGCGGTCACGACCACCTTCTTCCACTGGTGCCTCGAGCACGGCTTCTACAGCCTGCTGTTCCTCGGCCAGGCGCTGGGCGCGCTGACACTCGAGCACCCGTTGCAGATCGATGTGGTCTCGAGCGGCATGCAGCGCGTCGAGAGCGAGTCCCTTAGCAATCCCGCCAAGGCCGCAGCGCTCGGTCCGTGCCGCGTGCTGCCGCGCGAGATGCCGGGCGTGAGCTGCGCGAGCATCGACATCGTGCTCCCCGCGAGTCCGCGGCGACGCGCGAAGGGCGCGGCCGACGAAGCCACGCTGCGGCTGGTCGACCAGATCGCGCGCTTGTCGGGCAACGGCGTGTACGCGCTGCGCGAGGGCGTGCTCAACGAACTCGACTTCGAGCGCGTCGAGGCGCCGCCCTCCAGCGCGCGTCCGGCGCTGCGCGAACGCGGCGTGTGCCTGATCACCGGCGGCCTGGGCGGCGTGGCGATGGTCGCGGCCGAGGAGTTCGCGCGCAGCTCGAAGGCGCGCCTGGTGCTGCTCTCGCGGCGGCGCTTCCCGGCCCGCAACGAGTGGGAGCGCTGGCTCGCCGAGCACTCCGCGCGCGATGCGACCTCGCGCCAGATCCGCAAGCTGCTCGCGCTCGAAGCGCTGGGCAGCGAAGTGCTGGTCGAGCGCGGCGACGTCGCCAACATCGAGGACATGCGGCGCGTGGTGGCCGAGGTCGAACAGCGCTTCGGCGCGATCCACGCCGTGTTCCACGCTGCCGGCGCGCTCGACGACGGTCCGCTGCAGATCAAGACGCCCGCCGGCGTCGACCGCGTGTTCACGCCCAAGGTGCACGGCGCGATCCTGCTCGACGAGCTGCTGCCGCATGGCGAGCTCGACTTCTTCGCGGTGTGCTCCTCGACCAGCGCCGCGCTCGGTCCGGCCGGTCAAGTCGACTACGCCGCGGCCAACGCCTTCCTCGACGCCTTCGCCGAGCACCGCAGCGCACGCGGCGCCGGCCGCACGCTCTCGATCGCGTGGGGCGTGTGGAATCAGGTCGGCATGACGGCGCGCAGCGCGGGCGAGGGCGCGCGCGAACTCACCGCGGCCTCCGGCCCTGCCCATGCGCTGCTCGGGCGACGCTTCGATGCGGGCCCCGACGAGATCGTGTTCCTCGCCGAGCACTCGGTCGCCGGCCAGTGGGTGTACGGCGAGCACCGCCTCGCGAACGGCGCCGCGCTCGCGCCGGGCGTGGCGCACTTGCAACTGCTCCACAGCGCCGCGCGCGAGGGCCTGGGCTGGTCGGAAGCGCTCGAGCTGCGCGACGTGAGCTTCCTCTCGCCGCTGCGCGTGCGCGACGACGAGATCCGCGAAGTGCGCGTGCGCCTGGAGCGCAGCGGCGACGGCTGGAACGGCTCGATTTCGAGCCGCGGCGTGGAGGACGGCGACGACGCCTGGCAGTTGCATGCTCAGGCGCACCTCGCGCGCTCTGCGCCCGCGCCCAAGTCGCTCGCGCTCGAGGGCGCGACCTTCTCCGGACAGAGCCGCGCGCTCGCGTCGCAGGGCTCGCACCTGCGCTTCGGGCCGCGCTGGGCCAACGTCGACCGCGTTTCACGCGCGCGCGATCACGTCCTTGCGACGTTCGAGCTGCCCGAGGCCTACGCCGCGGATCTGGAGCAGTTCACGCTGCATCCGGCGCTGCTCGACATGGCCACGGGCATGGGGCTCGAGCTGATCGAAGGTCGCGCGCAGCGCGGCGACTTCTACGCGCCGCTCGCGTACAAGCGCGTGCTGGTTCACGCACCGCTTGCGCGGCGACTCGTCGTGCGCGCACAGCTCTCAGCGCGCAAGCCCGCGAACGCCGACATCGCGTTGGTCGACGTCGCGATCGCCGACGAAGGCGGAACGGTGCTCGTCGAGGTCGAGGAGTTCGCGCTGCGGCGGCTGGCGGACACTTCGGCGCTGACGGGCGACGGCGAGCGGCGCGTGACGGCGCTGCCCGACGAAGAAGGTCCGCTGGCGCGGCTGATCGCGCACGGCATCAACCCCGAGGAAGGTGCGCAGGCGCTGCGCCGCGCGCTCGCGAGCCCCAACTCGCGCGTGCTGGTCTCCTCGATCGCCTTCGACGCGCTGGCGAGCGAGATCGAACGCAACGCCGCGCGCCCGGTCGCCACTCCGAGCGCCACCACGCACGCCGCGCCGAACTTCATCGCGCCGCGCGACGAGCTCGAGCGCAGCCTGGCCGCCATCTGGCAGGAGCTGCTCGGCGCCGAACGCGTCGGCGCGCAGGACAACTTCTTCGAGCTGGGCGGCTACTCGCTGGTCGCGGTGCGCCTGTTCGCGCGCGTCAAGAAGCTCTACAAGCTCGAGTACCCGATCTCGGTGCTGTTCGAAGCGCCGACGGTCGAGTCGCTCGCCGCGAGATTGCGCGCCGATCTCGGCGAGAGCGCGCCGCAGGGCTCGGGCGAGAGCTCCGGCGCCGCGCAGCCCGCCAAACCGCGCTACGAACTGCTCGTTCCGCTTCACGCGGGTCAACCGCCGGCGACGACGCCGTTCTTCCTCGTCGCGGGGATGTACGGGAACATCATGAACCTGCGGCACCTCGCCGGGCACTTGGGCGTGGACCGTCCGGTGTTCGGGATCCAGGCGCGCGGGCTCGACGGCAAGGCGCCGCCGCACGACACGTTCGAAGCGATGGCGGCCGACTACCTGCGCGAGGTGCGCCAGGTGCAGCCGCGCGGGCCGTACTTGATCGGCGGCTACTCGGGCGGCGGCATCACGGCGTACGAGATGGCGCAGCAGCTCACCGCGGCGGGCGAAGAGGTCGCGCTGCTGGTGTTCCTCGACACGCCCACCACGCGCGAGCCGGAGCTGACCTACGCCAAGCGCCTCGAACTCGCGCGCCAGCGCATCGCGCGCCAGGGCGTGGGCTACTTCACCGAGGCGATCAAGCGCAAGTGGTCGGGCAAGGCGGCGCAGTGGCGCAAGGCGCTCAACGCTCCGCTCGCGAAGCTGCGTCCTTTCGACTACCGCACCGAGAACATCGAGGCCGCGTTCTACCGCGCGCTCGAGCTCTACACGATCCGGCCCTACGGCGGCACGGTGGCGCTGTTCCGACCGCCGCTCGAGGAGGTCTACCGCCTCGGTCCCGACCACGTGGTCAACTCCAAGGGCAGTTGGGTCGAGGCGCTCAACGGCTGGGGTCCGTACTGCAGCGCGGGTGTGGAAGTGCACACCACGCCGGGCAACCATGACAGCATGGTGCTCGAGCCCAACGTGCGCGTGCTCGCGCAGCGCATGCGCGAGCGTCTCGCGCAAGCCGATCGCGCGGCTGCACGCGCGCGTTCGACGCAGAGCGCGGGCGCCTGAGCGCCGCTCGCTCCGATTCCCCGCCGCCTCCGCCCCGCCTCGATGACCGCGCGTACCACTGCACCCGTTGCACGCAGCGAGCGCGTGGGCGTCGTGATCATCGGCCGCAACGAGGGCGAACGCCTGCGACGCTGCCTGGAAGCCCTCGACGGACTCGACGCCAGCGTGGTGTACGTCGACTCGGGTTCGAGCGACGGCAGCGTCGCACTGGCGCGCTCGCGCGGCGTGGATGTGGTCGAGCTCGACCGCTCGGCGCCGTTCACCGCGGCGCGCGGCCGCAACGCCGGCGTGGCGCGCCTGGTCGAGCTCGAACCCGGCCTGGAGTTCGTGCAGTTCCTCGACGGCGACTGCGTGCTCGTGCGCGAGTGGCTCGCGCGCGCCGTCGCTGAGCTGCGCGCCGATCCGCGGCTGGGCGCGGTCTGTGGGCGGCGCCGCGAGCTGTTCCCCGAGCGCTCGCTCTACAACCGGCTGTGCGACATGGAGTGGAACACCGAGCCGGGCCGCGGCGCCGACGTGGGCGGCGACTCCCTGATGCGCATCGCCGCGTTTCGCGCCGTGGGGGGCTTCGATGCGGCGCTCATCGCCGGCGAAGATCCCGACCTGAGCCAGCGGCTGCGCTCGGCCGGCTTCGACATCGCGCGCGTCGACGCGGACATGACCTGGCACGACGCGGCGATCACGCGCTTGGCGCAGTGGTGGGGGCGCACCGTGCGCGCGGGCTACACCTACGCGCAGTTTCGCGGGCGCGAGCACACCGACCTCGGCCGCGTTCGGCGCAGGCGCGCGGTCAGCGCACTGTTCTGGTCGCTCGGCGCGCCGCTGGCGGCCGTCGTCGGCGCGCTCGTGCTCATCGCAGCGGACTTCGATCCCGCGCTCGCCGTCGCGAGCGCCGCGCTCGGCTTGCTGGGCCTCTACGCAGTCCCGATGTGGCGCGCGCGGGCTTATCGAGTGCGCCGCGGCGACGCGCCCGCGCACGCCAGCCTGTACGGCGTGTTCTGCGTGCTCGGCAAGTTCCCCGAAGCGCAGGGCCTGGCGCGCTACGCTCTCGACGTGCTGCGCGGCAAGCGTTCGAAGCTGATCGAGTACAAGCAGCCGGAGGCCGCCGGGGGGCGGCCGTGAGCTGGAAACGGCGCGTGCGCGGCGCCTTGGACGGCGTGGCCCAGGCGGCCGGTGTGCTGCGTGCGATGGAGGCGGCCCGCGGCGCGGCGCCGCTCGTGCTGATGCACCACCGCGTCCTGCCGCGCGCGCGCTGCGAGACCTATCCGTTCGCGTCCCTCGCCCTGCCGCTCGAGTTGTTCGAAGCGCAGATCGCGTGGCTCGCCGAGCGCTTCGAGCTGCGCACCCTGCGCGAGGCCTTCGACGGACCCGCGCCGACGGATCGTCCGCTGGCGGTCGTGACCTTCGACGACGGCTACGAGGACAACTACGCCGTTGCGGCGCCGATCCTCGAGCGCCACGGCGCGCGCGCGACGTTCTTCGTCGCCGCCGACTTCGTGGCCGGGCGCGCGGCGCTGTGGTACGACCGCGCTGCGGCAGCGCTGGCGGGGCTTGCGGCCGCGCCCTTTGCCGCAGCGGCGCAGCGGCTCGGCGTGACGACGACGGAGTCGGCGGGTGCGTCGCTCCAGGCCTGCGTCGAGGCGCTCAAACGACTGGATGGAGCTGCGCGCGAGCGCGCGATCGCCGAATGGGAAGCGCTCTGTGGCTGCAGTGCGGATGCGCGCTTTGCCGCGATGACTCCAACGCAGGTTCGCGAGCTGGCGCAGCGCGGCCACGAGATCGGCGGCCACTCGCTCAGCCACGCGCTCCTGCCGCAGTGCGACGACGCGCAGCTCGCGCGCGAACTCGAGGCCTCGCGCGCGGAGCTCGCCGGCTGGTGCGGCGCGCCCATCGCGAGCCTGGCGTACCCCGACGGCGCGTACGACGAACGCGTGCTGGCCGCGGCGGAGCGCGCGGGCTTCCGACTGGCGTGCACGACGACGCCGCCGGCGCGCGGCGCGCGCGTCGAGCTGCTGCGCATCGGCCGCGTCGACATCACGACCACGCGCATCAGCTCGCCCGACGGCGCTTTCGATCCGCTCGCTCTGCGCGCTGAACTCGCGGGTTTCCACGAGGTGCTGCGATGAGCACGCGCCGCGTGGCCTACCTGGTCAACCAGTACCCCAAGACCAGCCACAGCTTCGTGCGCCGCGAGATCCAGGCGCTGGAAGCGCTGGGCTGGCAGGTCGAGCGCTTCGCCATCCGCGCCGTCAACGAACCGCTCGTCGAGCGACTCGACGAAGAGGAGCGGCGGCGCACGCACGTGCTGCGCGACAGCGCCTGGTTCGAGCTCGCGCTGGCGCTGCTCGGCGCGGCGTTCCTGCGGCCGCGGCGGCTGCTCGACGCCTTGCGCGAGACCTGGGGACTGTGGCGGCGCGCGGACAGCTTCTCGCTGCGTCCGTTCGGCTGGCTGGTCGTCGCCTGCGTGCTCGTGCGCGAGGTGCGCCGGCGCGGGCTGACCCACGTGCACGCGCACTTCGGATCGAACTCCGCCGCGGTGGCGCTGCTGGTGCACGCGCTGGGAGGTCCGGGCTACAGCTTCACCGTGCACGGCACGTCGGCCTTCGACTCGCCCTCGACCATCTCGCTGCGCGAGAAGGTGCTCGCCGCGCGCTTCGTCGCCGCGGTGAGCGACTTCGGCCGCGGGCAACTGATGCGCTGGTCGCCGCGCGCACAGTGGGGCAAGCTGCACGTCGTGCGCTGCGGACTGGACAGCGAATTCCTCGAACGCCCGCTCGAGCCTCCGCCGCGCGCGCCGCGCCTGGTGTGCGTCGCGCGGCTCAGCGCGGAGAAGGGGCTGGCGGTGCTGATGCAGGCCCTGGCGGCGGTGCGCGCGCGCGGCGAGAGCTGCGAGCTGGCCATCGTCGGCGACGGCGAGCTGCGCGCGCCGCTGGAAGCGCTCACCCGGCGGCTGGGCGTCGCGGACAGCGTGCGCTGGCTGGGCTGGGGCGATGCGGCCAAGGTGCAGCACGAGATCCAAGCCTCGCGCGCGCTGGTGCTCCCGAGTCTGGCCGAGGGGCTGCCGGTGGTGATCATGGAGGCCTTCGCACTGGGGCGGCCGGTGGTCGCGACTGCCGTGGGCGCCGTCTCCGAGCTGGTGATCAGCGGCGAGACCGGCTGGCTCACTCCCGCCGGCGCCGTCGAAGAGCTCGGCGACGCGTTGTGCGCGGCCCTGCGCGCCGACGCGAGCGAGCTCGAGCGGCTGGCGGCGCGCGGTCGCGAGCTGGTGCGCGAGCGACACGTCGCAAGCGACCAGGCCGCGCGACTCGCCGCGTTGTTCGAGCGCTTCCAGTCCGGAGGGGCAGCGTGAGCGTGCTGGTTCCGATCACGCTGTTCGGCTGGATCCCGCTGGTCATCATCAGCTTCACGGTCCTGCCGCCGCGGCGCGCGGTGATCGCGGCCTACCTGCTCGGCTGGCTGTTCTTGCCGGTGGTGACCTACGACCTGCCCGGCCTGCCCGACTACGGCAAGTGGAGCGCCACCAACTTCGGCGTCGCGGCAGCTGCCCTGTTGTTCGACAGCGCGCGCGTGCGCGCCCTGCGCTGGCGCTGGATCGACCTGTGCGCGCTGCTGTTCTGCGTCAGTCCGATGCTCGCCTCGCTGGCCAACGGCCTGGGGCCCTACGACGGCTTCTCGTCCTCGCTGGCCCATGTCGTCACCTGGGGCCTGCCCTACGTGATCGGGCGCGCGTACTTCTCGGATGGTCAAGGCTTGACCGAGCTCGCCATGGGCGTGGCCATCGGCGGGCTCTTGTACGTGCCGCTGTGCCTGTTCGAGATCCGCATGAGCCCGCAGCTCCACGCGCTGGTCTACGGCTACTCGCAGCACGCCTTCGACCAGGCCATGCGCGGCGGCGGCTGGCGTCCGATGGTGTTCATGCAGCACGGGCTCGCGGTCGGGCTGTGGATGGGCGCCGCAAGCGTGGTCGCGATCACGTGGTGGCGTTGGGCCGGCCGGCGCTACCTCCTGCGCGTGCCCGCGCGCTTTGCCGCGCCGGCGTTGCTCGTCACCGCCGTGCTGTGCAAGTCGAGCGGCGCCACGCTGCTGATGTTCATGGGCCTGGCGGCGATCTGGGCCACGCGGCGCTACTCGACGCCGCGCGTGCTGCTCGCGCTGGCCTGGCTGCCGATCGTGTACGTGCCGATCCGCGCCTTCGGGCTGTGGCACGGCGAAGAGCTGGTCGAGCTGATCGCTCAAGTGCTGCCCGATCGCGCGGCCTCGCTGGGCTTCCGGCTCGAGTGCGAACAACTGTTGGCCGAGCGCGCGCGGCAGCAGTGGCTCCTGGGCTGGGGCGGTTGGGGACGCAGCGCGGTCTACATCGGCGAAGAGAACGAGCAGCGCGTGGTCACGGACTCGCTTTGGATCTTGGTCTACGGGCGGCAGGGCGCGCTGGGCCTGGCGGCGGTCATCGGCATGCTCGTGCTGCCGGTGATCTCGTTCGCGCGCAGCTGTCCGCGCGCGCTGTGGCGGCACCCCAAGCTCGCGCCGATCATCGCGCTGGCCGTCGTGCTGGCGAGCTACATGATCGACAACCTCGTCAACGACATGCCCAACCCGCTGTACCTGCTCATCGCCGGCGGACTGGGCGCGCTGCGCGTGCGCGCTCCCGGGACGGCGCCGACGCCGCGGCCCACGGCTGTCGCTGCGGCGCGCTGAGCTATTCCCCCCCCAGGAAGGGGGGAGTAGCGCCCCAACCAACATCTCAGAGCTCTTCTCGCGCGAGCTTCAGTCGGCGCGGCAGCGCTGCCAGTGCTGTGCGAGCTCGGCCAGCGCCACGCGGCGTTGCTCGGCGTTCTTCGGCCCCAGCCAGATGCCCAGCCAGATGCGCGCGCAGCCGACGAACAGCATGCAGCGCATCCACCACTCGCCGAGCAGGCCGTACTGCTTCTTGTAGTAGGTGCGGCGGTTGCGGAAGTGCAGCGTGTTGCCCGCGTAGTTCTTGGAGGTCGACGCGCCGCCGTGGTGGAACACCTCGGCGTCGATCAGGAAGCGGATGCGCCGACCGCGCGCCCACAACTGCTGGCAGATGCGCACGTCGTTGAAGAACAGGCTGAGCTCCGGGTCCAGGCCGCCCAGCGCGAGGTACTCCGCGCGCTCCATCAGCATGCACGCGCCCGGCGGCTGCGGCACGTCGCGGCTCGTGCGGTGATCGAAGTCGTGCATGTTCAGGCGCGCCGGCCAGCGCGTGAACGGCCAGTGCTTCTCGAGCTGCGTGTACTCGAGCAGCGGCTCGAGCAGGCCGGGGAAGCGCTTGCAGGCCGGCTGGATCGTGCCGTCGGTGTTGAGCAGGCGCGGCGCGACGGCGCCGTAGTCGCGGTGCTCGAGCAGGAACGCGAGCAGCGTGTCGAGTGCGCCCGGCTTGACCTCGGTGTCCGAGTTGAGCAGGCACACGTGCGAGAGCGTCGCGGCGCGCGCGCCCTGGTTGTTGCCCTCGGAGTACAGGCGGTTGTCGGGGTTGGCGATCAGGCGCACGCGCGGGAACTCGCGTTCGACCATCTGCGGCGAACCGTCGTGGCTGCCGTTGTCGACCACGATCACCTCGCGCGCGAAGCGCGTCGTGTCGCGCTCGAGCGAGCGCAGGCAGGCGCGCGTGAGCTCGAGCGTGTTCCACGAGAGGATCACGATCGAGAGCCCGGCCTGGTCGTGCTGGGGCGCGCTCATGTGGACTTTCCGAGCGTGGTGCGCAACTGCGAGCGGAGGGCGAGCGCGCGCGGCGCCCAGGCGGCGCTCACGGCGGCGAAGACCGCGGCGGCCGCCAGCCACGCGGGTTGCGCAGCGCACAGCCGCGCGGCGATCAGGCCCGCGGCGACAGCGGCGAGTCCGTTGAGGAACAAGCGCGCGTCCAGTCCGCCGGTGTGCGCGCCGCGGCTGCGCACGGCCGCGAACGAAACGGCGTAGCGCACGAGCTCCGCCGCGGCGTAGCCCGCCACGGCGCCTTCGAAACCCGCCAGGTGATGGCCGAGGGGAATCAGCGCGAGCATGCCGACCAGTTTGCCCGCGCCGGCGGCTGCGACCAGGCGCGAATCGCCGCGCGCGAGCAGCAGCGAGCCGTTGGTGATCTCGAGCGCGGCGAACCAGCCGGCGAGCGCGAGCAGCTGCACGATCCAGCCGGCGGCGTGCCAGCGCTCGTCGTAGAACAGCCGCACGATCACTGGGCCGCCGGCCACGAGCCCGCACAGCGCCCAGCCGACCAGTGCGAGCAGCGGCTCGCGGCGGCGGTCGAACACCTCGCGCAGGTCGCGGCCCTCGCGCTCGAGGCGGCTGAGGTAGGGGAACAGCACGCCGCTCGCCAGACTCCCGAGCGCGGTGGTGGGCATCGTCGCCAGCATCACGCCCATGCTGTACACGCCGAGCAGGTCGAGCGGAATCATCTGGCCGAAGATCAGCCGATCGGATTGCTGCACGCAGAAGGTCAGCACCGTGCTGAGGAAGATCCAGCGCCCGAAGCGCACCATCGCGCGCGCGGCGCTCGCATCCCAGGCGAAGCGGTTGTTCGAGCCGGGCAGCGCGAAGTGGCTCAGCAGCATGCGCGCGAACGCGCCGACCAGTCCGCCCGCGACCAGCGCCCACACGCTCTTGTCGACCCAGGCCCAGGCCACCATGGTCGCGAGCGAGGCGAGCTGCGAGCCGATCTCGACCACCACCAGGCGCTCGAGGTGCAGGCTGCGGCTGGCGCTGAACAGCTTGGTCGAGTTGAAGCCGGCGATCAGCGCGCTCGCGCCGGCGAGCGGGACGATCTGCGCCAGGCGCGCGTCGTCGTAGAGCTGCGCAAAGGGGACGGCCGCGGCGGCCGCCACGCCTGCCAACGCGAAGCCTCGAAGCACCTGCACCGTCCAGGCCGTGTCGAGGAAGCGCCGCTCGTCGCCGCGCTCGTTCTGCACGATCGCCGGGCCCACGCCGACGTCGCTGAACAGCTGCAGGCCGATGAGCAGCGCGTTGACCAGCGCCATCAGGCCGAAGTGCTCCTCGAGCAGCAGCGCGGCCAGCGCCCAGTTGCCGACGAAGCGCAGCACCTGGCTCCCGCCGAAACCCAGCATCGACCACGCCGCGCCGCGCGCGGCCTTGCGCTCCAAGTCGTTCGAGCTGCGCGCGACGGCGTCCACGGGCGGCTGAGGGCGCTGCTCGAGGGGCGGCGAACTCCCGCGGGTCAAGACGCGCCGCCCAGAGAACTGCCCAGGGCGCTGCGCGCGCGGCGCGCGAGGTCGGCGGGCAGGCTCTTCCAGTTCGCGGTCAGGCCGACGTTGCGATGCCCGGCCATGTGGAAGTAGTCGAACAGGCGCTCGCGGCGGTTGGGGCCGAGCTCGACGAAGCGGCCGTTGAACAGCAGCGTCTCGCCGCCCCACAGAAAGCGCAGCGCGTAGCTCAGCGCGGCCGAGGACAGCGCGATGTCGCAGGCCTCGCGCGCGAGTTGGATCGGACGCAGCCCGGTGGCGGGCGAGAAGCTGTAGGCCTGGGCGTGGTCCTCGACGTACACCAGCGCGCGCTCGGGCGCGAACACGCGCGAGCCCACTGTCACCAGCGAGTCGAGCTTGCCTCGACGCCGGCGTCGCGCGCTGGCCGCGGCCCAGCGCAGCTTGAGGCGCAGCGGGTCGGAACCTTCGCCGAGCCGCCGGCAGTACTCGCGGCTCTGGCGCACGAGTTCCTCGCGTTCGACCAGCTTGGGCTGCGCGAGCTCGCGCGTGGGGAGCGAGGCCGCGTCGACCCCGTAGCGCTCGAGCGCGGAGGCGTTGCTCCACGGCTGGCCGATCTGCCAGGCATCGCCGGGGTACATCAGGATCGGCGTCGCGCTGGTGCGCGTGCGCAGCTCGCGTTCGACCTGTTCGAGCGGCAGGAAGCCGTCGTTCATCCAGGCGTTTTCGGCGTGGCAGAACCAGATGAAGCTCGCGATCGGCAGCACGTAGCGCGGCGCGAACTCCTGCGCGTGCATCACGGTGCGTTCGAGCATCGTGCGCGCGCCGGCGCGGCGTCGCTCGAGCTCGTCGACGTTGCCGTCCCAGGCCGAGATCGAGAACTGCGTCGCCAGGACATCGATCGGTCCGACCTGCTCGCGCACCTTGCGCACCAGCTCGCGCTCGAACAGCGGGCAGTCGTTGACGTTGAGCACCACGCCCTGCGGCGTGCGCACGGCGAGCCAGGAGTCAGCGAAGCCGGCCTGCGGCGAGCACTGGATCTCGACCTGGGGCGCGAGGCGGATCCACTGGCCGGGGGGCAGCTCCTGGGTCGAGCCGAAGCCCAGCTCGGCGCAGAAGTCGAGCACCTTGCGGTCGAGCGAGGCCTGGTAGAGCACCGCGAGCTTCGCGCGCAGGTGAGCCGGGATGCGCTTGAGCGAAGGCGGGTGGAAGTGGTCGGGGTGCTCGTGCGAGAACCAGATGTGCGTGATGCGCTCGAAGTCCTCGTAGCGCAGTGCGGTGGGCGCGAGCAGGCCCCAGGAGTCATCGAAGGCCGTGCCGCCCAGCCACGGGTCGCTGATCAAGCGCACGCCGCCGCTGTCGATCACGAACGAGGAATGGTTGACGAACTCGATCCGCACGGTGGAGCGTCTGTGGGAAGGGGATCGGCGCGACGCCGCCTGGGACACAAGCCGCGCGGGCGCCGCGCCGATCTCTCGTTCCCTGGAGCGGGCATGGTAGCCGTGCACGCGTCCCGATCGACGGCGCGGGCTGCGGCCGCGTTGCTAGTCTGCGCACTCCGCCGTTCGCGCCTGCATGAACCTGCTCGTCGCCATCGTCAACTACAAGAGCGCGCCACTCGCCATCGACTGCCTCGCCTCGCTGGCGCCGCAGATCGACGACGTGCCCGGCACGCGCGTGGTGGTGGTCGACAACGCTTCGGGCGAGGCCGAACAGCTCGAGCGCGCGGTGCGTGAGCACGGCTGGTCGCGCTGGGCGCAGGTGCGCGGGCTCGCGCGCAACGGCGGCTTCGCGTACGGCAACAACGAGGCGCTGCGGCCGGCGCTCGAGGGGCCCGCGGCCGAGCGACCGCGCTACGTGCTGCTGCTCAACCCCGACACCATCGCCAGGCCGGGCGCGCTGCGCGAACTGGTCGCGTTCATGGACGCGCATCCGAAGGTCGGGATCGCCGGCAGTCAGCTCGAGTACCCCGACGGCGAGCAGCACCACTCGCGCTATCGCTTCCCCTCGATCCTGGGCGAGGTCGAAGGCGGGCTGCGCCTGGGCCTGGTGTCGCGGCTGCTCGCCGCGCACATGGTCGCGCCGCCGCTGGTCTCGCACGAGCACCCCATCGACTGGGTCGCCGGCGCGAGCATGATCGTGCGGCGCGAGGTGTTCGACGCGATCGGCTACATGGACGAGGAGTACTTCCTGTACTTCGAGGAAGTCGACTTCTGTCTGCGCGCGCGCCGCGCGGGCTGGCCCTGCTGGTACGTGCCGCGCAGTCGCGTCGCGCACCTGGTGGGGCGCAGTTCCGGCATCACGAACATGAAGGAGCCGCAGCGCCGCCGCCCGCGCTACTGGTTCGAGTCGCGCCGGCGCTACTTCGTGAAGAACCACGGGCGGCTGTACGCGTTGGGCGCGGATCTGGCCTTTGCGCTGTGCTTCGGCGCGTGGCGCGTGCGACGGGTGCTGCAGGGCAAGCCCGACCCCGATCCGCCGCGCATGTGGAGCGACTTCGTGCGCTTCAACTTCCTCGGCCGCTACGCGGACTGAGGAGCACTTCGATTCGGGCTGCGCGAGTCGATGGGCCTGCGTCAGCGCCCGAAACCGGCGCGCACGAAGGCGTTGACTCGCTCCGCGGTGAAGCGCGGGTCCCAGTGCGCCTTGGACTGGCGCCGTGCGGCGCGCAGGAAGCCCGCGAGGCCGCCTTCCTGGCCCAGACTCGCCATGTAGGCCTCGATCGTCGGCGGCGGCGCCTGCGGCAGCGCCTGCGTAGCTTGCGGGGCCTCGTCGCCGCTTGCGCGCCGCCAGGCGTCCACGGTGAGCGCTTCGCCGCCGAGCATCACGGCGGGCCCCGGACCTTCGAAGCGATTGAAGCGCGCGTGCAGCAGCGCCAGCGCGCCGTCGCCGCGCAGGTCGAGCAACGGCGACTGCGTGTGCGCGGCGCTCAGCTGGTTGCGCTCGAGCCACAGCGGCCCGAAGCGACCGGGTGCTACGGCGATGATCGAACTCCCGCCCCAGTCGTGCACCAGGTTGTCGCGCAGCCAGGTGTGGCGCACTCCCACGCCCTGCGCGTCGCCGCCCAGACCCAGCGGGATCGGCAGTCCGCCGCCGCCGAAGGCGATCACGTTCTCGCTGAAGGTCGCCGCGCTCAGGTTCTCCCCGCCCAGGCCCCAGCCGCGCGGATTGGCGGCGTCGATGTCGCGGCCGCCCAGGACCACGTTGCGGTGCGCGACCGCCACCACGCCGCCCTGCTGGAACTCGAGTCCGCCGCCCACCAGGAGCGCGATCGGGTTGCGCAGGAACAGGTTGTCGAGCGCGATGCCGCCGGGGCGCAGCTGCACGCCGTGCGACGCGCTCTCCGCGACGATGTTGGCGCGCAGGAGCACGTCGGTGCAGCCGTCGACGCCGCTCTGGATGTACGCGCCGTGGCGGTACATCGAGGGCACGGCGGCCTCGATCGCCGGGTTGTAGCCGTTGCGATCGATCAGGTTCTCCTCGAGCACCAGATCGTCGCAGGCCGCCAGGTACAGACCGTGCCCGACGACGCCCTCGGTCGCGAAGGCGTCCACGATCACGTTGCGGCGGATGCGCACGTTGCGCTTGCGGCCGCCAGCCTCCGAGATGCGGATGTCGACCTCGAACCCTTCGAAGTAGCAGTCCTCGATCAACAGGCCGTCGGTGGCGGTGAGCCAGCTCACAGCCGAAGGGCTGGCGCCGCCGCGGTAGCTGTCGGCGTGCATGTGCAAACCGACCAGCGCGACGTGGTCGATGCGCGGCGGCGCATCACCCGCTTGCAGCGTGATCAGGCCGTTGTCGGCGCCGGTGAGGAGCTTGGGCCGTGCGTTGCCTTCGCCGTAGCTCGTGACGACCATCGGCTCGTCGAACGCGCGCCCTGAGCGCTTCCAGTGACCCAGCGACTCGCTCCACGTGTCGCCGCGCTTGAGCAGCAACCAGTCGGGGTGGCCGTGGCGCAGCTGCGCGATTGCAGCTGCCAGCGTGCGCTTGGCCGTGCGTTCGGAGAAGCCGTCGTGGAAGTCGTCGCCGCTCGACGAGCTGACGAACACCCGGCGCGAATCGGCGCTCGGCGTGAGGACCGTCCAGCCCTCTTGACGCACGGCCAGTGCGACGTGGATCACCACCGGCGGAGCTTCGCCGCAGCGCCACTCGACCGAAGCGAGGTGGCAACCCGGCGCCAGCGCGAGCGCCGGCTCGGCAGGCGCGATCTCGAGCGTCAGTGCGCCCGTTGCGGAAGCCACGCCGCTCGAGGGCTCGACCGAGAGCCAGGGCGCTGACGCGCGGGCCGTCCAGGCGCCCGCGCACTCGGCTGCGAGTTCGACCCGCTCGCGCGCGGGCGTGAACGGCCCGCCGCGGACGCCCTCGAACAGTCGCGGCGCCGTGAGGGTCGTGCGTGTCGCCGGCCGGGGCGGCGCTGGCTCGGAGCTCTGCGCGCCCACGCCGCGCGTCAGGCACGCGACCAGCACTCCCAGGCCGAGCGTTTTCAGTGTGCGTGCTCGAGCTTCCATGGCGCCCAGAAAATAGCGCGGGGCCCACCGAGGGGCCCCGCGCTCACCCAGAACCTGAGTCGTGCGTGTCAGGGCACGACCAGTCCGAACCCTGCGCGGATGTACGCGATCGCCGCCGAGGCGGTGTACTGCGAACGCCAGTAGGCGCGCGACTGCAGCCGAGCCTGGGCCATGAACGCGTCGTGCGACGGCGTGCCGCCGATCGACTGGTGGTAGCTCGCGATGCTGCGACCCGCGTCCGGATACGGGTTCGTGGGCAGCGCAGTCGAGCCGACGTCGCCGACCAGCGAGCCCCAGCCGGCCAGCGAGTGGTTGGCCGACCCGACGCGCATCCAGGCGTTCGAAGCGGCCAGGCTGCGGAAGCGGTTGCCGACCGAGTCCAGGCCGCCGGTGTTCGACGACTGCATGTGGTCGATGATGTGCGACGTCGACACGTTCTGGTTGAAGTCGTTGTTGCGCAGCAGCACGTTCGAGATCTGGCTCGAGTTGCCGTTGATCATCATCGGGCCGCCCCAGCCCGAGATGATGTTGCGCTCGATCACGGTGTTGAACACGCCGAAGCCCGAGGCCGCCGGCCCGATGCCCATCGGGATCGGGAACGTGCCCGTGCCCTGGTTGGCCACGATGTTGTAGGCGATCGTTCCCGACGAGACGTTCGAGGCGTCGATGCCCCATCCGCGCGGGTTGGCGGCGTCGATGTTCTTGCCGTCGAGCACGACGTTGCCCTTGGCGACGATGTTCACGCCGCCAGCGCTCGGGTCGTGCCCGCCGCCGAGGGTGAGCGCGATCGAGTTGCGCAGGAACAGGTTGTCCTCGGCCACTCCGCCCGAGCGCAGCTGCAGGCCGTGCGAGGAGCTGTTGGAGATGATGTTGCGGCGCACCACCACTCCGGTGCAGGCGCCGGCGCCGGCCTGGATGTAGATACCGTGGCGGAAGATCGAGGGCACTGCGCCCGGCACGCTGGGATTCCAACCGTTGCGGTCGAGGACGTTCTCCTCGATCAGCAGGTTGTCGCAGTTCTCCATGTAGATCGCGTGGCCGACGCTGCCGGTGGTCGCGAAGGCGTCAGCGAGCACGTTGCGGCGGATCTTGACGTCGCGCTTGCGGCCGCCCATGCCCGGGATCGAGATGTTGATCTGGTAGCCGCGGATGTAGCAGTCCTCGACCAGCAGGCCGTTGCTCTCGAGCACCCAGAACAGTCCGTAGGGCGCGCCCGTGCCGTTGTAGGTGTGCGCCCACATTTCCAGGCCCACGATCGCGATGTGGTTGATCTGCGGCGCGCTCGAGCTGCTGCCCATGATGTGGATGCCGCTCTGGTTGCCGGTGCGCAGCAGCGGGCGCTGCGTGCCGGCGCCGTACGCGCCGATCAACTGCGGCTCGGAGGCCGAGCGTCCGCTGGTGATCCACTGCCCGATGGGGCTGTCGAACACGTCGCCGCGCTTGAGCAGCAGCCAGTCGGGGAAGCCGTGGCGGATGAGCGCCTTGCCGGCCGAGATCGTGCGCTTGGGAGTGTTCGGCGACAGGCCGTTGTTGGCGTCGTTGCCGCTCGTGCTCACGTAGACGACGCGCGTGTCGGCGCTGGGCGTGAAGTCGGTCCAGCCTGTGTTCGGCGCCTGGACGTCCAGGCGCACCGGGCGGTAGTCGACCAGCGCCGCCGTCGACGTGCGTCGAACGACGAACGCCCCGACGTGGAGGCCCACGGGGAGCGCGCCGGCGACGGTCTGATTCAACGCGACGACGACCGACGTGGAAGCGCCGGGCGCCAGCACGCCGCTAGAGGGCGCTTGCGCGAAGATCCAGGGCGTGTTGCCCGACGCGGTCCAGTCGAACGGCACGTTGCCGGTGTTCTGCAGCGTGTAGCTCTGCGTCGCCGGCGTGAACGGACCGCCGACCGGGCCCTGGGCCGTGTAGGCATTGCCGGGCGTCACGACCAGCGAGTAGTTCGCGGCCGAGACCGTCAGGCGGAAGATCACCATCGTCACGCGCTGCTGCGTGGTCGGGTGACGGTACTGGACGCGCGCGTCGTAGACGCCCGGCGACAGCGTTGCGGCGTTGCTCTGATCGACCGTGGCGGTCAGCTGTCCTCCCGCACCCGGTTGGAGGATGCCGCGACGGCGACTGAAGCTCAGCCACTCGGGATCCTGCGACACCGCCCACTGGATCGGCGCGCTGTGGGGGTTCGAGAGGTTCACCGACACCGGGCTGGTCGGGAACGGCCCGCCCTGGGGGCCGGCCACTGAGACCACCGGCGGGGCGCTTTGTGCGAAGGCCTGACTTCCGCTCAGGAACATGGCCCACGCCAGCGCCAGCCACATGAGCCACGCAGCGCCGACGCGTTCGGCGCTCACTCGTTCGACTCGTTGCGTCGCAGTCTGCGCTGCGAGCAATGTTCCCGTGCGAGCGTACGAACTCGCTACGGTCCTCCCCTGAAGACCTGCCATAACCAGACCCCTCTTGCTGCTGTGGTGGATCCGCCGGCGAGCTCGCGTCCCCTGGCTCGGCCGTTCGCAGCGTCCCCTCTTCCGGTGCGCCGCGCCCGTTCCTGTCCGAGCCTGCTCACGGGGCTTGGCGCGCTTTGCGTTCGCGCGCGGGCCTCGTGGGGCCATTCACTCTCCAGCGGTCGGGGGTTATCCGCTCGCCGCAGCCCGGCTACCGAACTCGGACCCGTGTCCGAGCGCGCGCGGGCAGTGCGTTCGTTCCCCTCGAGCCCAGCATCGTAAGATGCGACGTCTCAACTTGAGCCGGTGGAACGAGCCGCTTGGATGAAAGTTCGTTCACCACGGCCCGGGCTTGGAAATTGCAAATCGGCCCGGCAGCACCGGCTGGATGCTCCGTCCGCCGCCCCGCGGGACGTGCCCGGCGAACGGCTGCCGCTCGTTCGCTGCACGCGTTCGGTGGGTTGGCCCGCCGTCGTGCGGGGCCCGCGCGCTCAGTGCGCGCCCCGGCAGGTCAGGACCGCCGGAATGGTGCGGGCCAAGAGACGCAGGTCCGTCCAGGGACTGGCCTGCTGCACATAGCGCAGGTCGAGCCGCACCCAGTCGTTGAACAGGATGGAACTGCGCCCGCTGACCTGCCAGATGCAGGTCAGGCCGCCGGCGATCTCCAGCCGGCGACGCTGCCAGCGCTCGTAGTCCTTGACCTCCGACAGGATCGGCGGCCGCGGGCCCACCAGAGACATGTCGCCGCGCAGGACGTTCCACAGCTGCGGCAGCTCGTCGATGCTGGTGCGGCGCAGGAAGCGGCCCACGGGGGTGATGCGCGGATCCGCGGCGATCTTGAAGACCGGGCCGGTCTGCTCGTTGCGCGCGAGGAGCTCCTGCTTGCGCGCCTCGGCGTCCGCCGTCATCGAGCGGAACTTGTAGAAGGTGAACGGCCGGCCACCCAGTCCAGCCCGTTGCTGGCGGAACAGGACTGGCCCCGGGCTCGAGAGCTTGACCGCGAGCGCGGCGGCCAACATCACCGGCGAGAGCAGCAGCAAGGCCGTGGCCGAACCGGCGATGTCGAAGCAGCGCTTGACCGGCGAGGTGCGAACGAGGAGCAGCGTCTGGAGCGGTTGGACTTCGACCGGAGCGGACTTGACCAGGTTCGCGGCTGCGACGGAGGCCACGGCGCGGCGCGGCGCGGCGCCGACGGTCCGCGCGTTCCGAACGGCGACGGCGGTCCCGTTCCCGCGTGAGCTGGGCTGGGTCCGCGAAGCGGCCGCGGATTGCCCCCAGCTGACATCTCCGGTCTGTTGCGGGGCGCGCAGGAGATCGAGCGGGTCCTGGGCGTCGCCGCTCGAGCCGTTCGAGCGACCGGCGTCCTTGCCGCTGGTGTGCTCGGGATGGACGAAAAGGCGCCAGCGCGCGCGGGCGGCGTGGGAGGGCAGGGCGCCCTTGAGCTGGCGCGAGACGATCAGCGCGCCTTCATGGTCGGTGTCCGGCAGCACCACGCCGATCGTCCGGCCGTCGTACCAACCGACGGCGTCCGTGCAGCGCACCCGCTGGGCGATGGTCAGCGACCACGAGTCGAGTTCGTCCTCGAGGGTCCGCTCCCCGCCGGCGTCCACGAGGAGCAGCGAGAGGGACGCGCCGTTGCGATCGGAGCGCGCGCGCTCGCGCAGCACGATGCGGCGGAACTCGTCCGCCCCGACCACGGAGTCGGAGCTGCGCGGGGCAGTCGGCGCCGGCAGGGCCAGGGCGCGACGGAGCCAGGCGAAGGTACGGGCAAGCACTGCTGTGGATCCTGAGTCTTGGAGCGGCGTTGGCGGCCGCCCAGCGCCAGCCGGGGCTGGGCGCCGAGGGGCTCGCCGGGTCGGGCTCGCGGAGGAACCCGCCGACGCGGCTGGCTGGAGAAAACTACTGCGATGGACGGTCTGAGGTCGTCAGGCCGCGCGGAACTGCGGGCCGGGACGCACGAGTAGAACGGAGAGCGGCGGCGCGCCCGAATCCGGGAGAGCGTAATGAAAATGTAAAGCGCCCTCTCGGGGCCAAGAGACGCATTTCTTGCGCTCGAGCTTCATGACGCCAGCGTCACGACAGGCCATTCCCGTTCCAGGGACGAACTCTCGCTGTCCGAGCGGGCCGGTCAGCCCCGGGTGCCGAACTGCGCTCGCCGGGGGCTGATCTCGCCGCCGACGGCGCGCAAACCCTCGCCGGACAGGGCCAACTCGCTGCGCCGGGCGCGCATCGCCAGGACGCTGCGCAGCAGCACAACGGACACGGCGACCGCGCCGCCCAGGAAGCCGGCGATCATGACCAACCGGCCGCGCTTGGGACCGGACTTGGCGCGCGGCACGTTCGCCGCCTGGAGCACGGCCAGGTTCGTCAGCTGGGTGGAGTCGAGCTGGTTCATCAGCGCGGCCTGCTCGCGCCGCGCCTTGAAGTGCTTGTACTCGTCCTCGGCCTGGAGGGCCTCGCGTTCCTTGGCCGCCAGATTGGGCCGGCACTCCTCGAAGTGCGCGAGCTGGCGCCGCAGTTCCGCGATGCGATCGCGCCGCTGCGACTGGCCTTGGATCAGGCCCAGGCGCTCGGCGTCGACCTCGTGCTGGCGCTGGAGAAGCGCGTCGTAGCGGGGGTTGCGCAGGCTCGCGACCAGCGGGTCCATGGCGATCAGGCGCGGCGTTTTCTCGAGCGCGGCGTTGGCCTGGGTCAGTTGCTCTTCGAGCTGGCGTCGCCGCGCCTCTAGCTGTGCCTGCGTCGTGAACGCCGTCGGGTCGAGGGCCGCGAGCTCGAGCCGCGCCTTGAGCGCCTCGGCCGTCAGGTACTCGTACTCGGGGTTGGAGAGCGGCGCCTGCGGCGTCTGCGACGAGAGCTCGACCGGTTCGTTCTCCAGCGCGCCGCGGTAGAAGTCCTGCTGGCTGCGCAGCTCCGCCAGGCGCGCCTCGTTGCGCGCCAGCTCGCTCTCGAGCTCGTCGATCTGGGCCAGATGCGAGGCCCGCTGTTCCTCGTAGTCGAACAGGCCGCAGTCCGTGCGGTAGCGCGTCAGCGCCTGGTCCGCGAGGTCCGCCTTGACGCGCGCGTCGAGCAGTCTTCCGTCGAGGAACTCCAGCGTGGAATCGATGTCGAACACGCGCTGGTGGTGGCTCAGCGCCGCCCGCATGAACGCGTCGACGACCTTGGCCGCGACCTGAGGGGAGTGCGCCGTGTAGACCACGGACAGCACGCTCGAGCCCAACTCGGGGAACACCACGATGCCCTTGGAGATGACGTCCTCGGCCACCTCGACACAGCGCGGGCAGCTGTCGATGCCGCGCCCCGGGTCGCTCAGGCAGCTGTCGGCGCGGCGGAACCAGGCCCGCTGGAGCTGGTGCGCCCAGCGCATGTGCAGCGGGGTCTGATCGGTGTCGTGCTCGGTCGGGTCGTAGGGCTCGAGGATCGTCCGCGCGCCCAGATCCGCCACCGCGCGGCGCGCGACGTCGGGATTCTGCAGCAGGTGGATCTGGTTCTGGATCGACTCGCGCAGGCCCAGCGGCGCGCCGGAGCCATCGCCGATGATGCGCCCCTCGGGCGTGGTGGACTCGCGCGTTCCCGGCCGCACCAGGAACTTGCCCAGCGAGGTGAACTCGTTCGGCTTGAGCAGCGACTGGACTGCGCCAACCGCTGCGCCGAGGCTCGCGGCGACGACGAGCCAGTAACGCGCGGCCCACAGCGGCCGCACGCACAGCTCCATCACGTCGATACCGCCGCCCTCGGACGGCGACTCGTCGCTCTCGAACGGATCGGCTTCGCTCATCGCGGATCAGGGGCTCCCGATGGGGATCAGCAGCGGGAAGGGCAGCAAGCGCCGGATGTACTGTTCGACCCAGATGTCGACGTTGTCGATGGGGGTGTTGGGCACGAACACTACGTCGTCGGGCTGCAGGTAGAGCGGCTGCTCCGAGCCCCATTGCTCCTCGCGGGCGTCGAACTTCCACGCGCGCTGACGCGCTTCACTCGGCACCCAGCGCACGAGCAGCGTCTGCTTCAGGAGCGCGGTGTCCTTGCGCGGCCCGCCGGCCAGGCCCAGGGCCTCGTGGAACGTCATCCGGCCGTCGAAGACCACGCGACCGGGGGTCATCACCTCGCCCATCACGACCACGTGGCGTTCGGCGCGCGCGCTGCGCTGCACGTCGACGCGCGGCGCGGTGGCGAAGGTGGGGGTGTAGCGCTCGACCAGTTTGGCCTCGAGTTGCTGGGGCGACAGCCCGACGACCGGCAACGGGCCGACTCCCACGAAGGACGCCGTGCCGTCCTCGCGCACCACGACCTCGTGGTTGTAACCGGTGTGCTCGGCGAAGCGGACCGAGAGTTCGTCACCGGGGGCGAGCAGCTCGTCGGACCACTCGTAGGTCTTGTTGATGTCGGCGACGAGCTTGCCCAGCGCCGGTGAGGGCGAAGCGCAGCCGACGCCGAGCAAGGCCAGCAGGACCAGCGACGCGACGCGGACGGACCAAGTAGCGATTTGTTGTGTGCTCAAGCTAGCTGTAGATCGACGCGGCGGGGCGAGGGGCTGAGCTTGCGAGCGCACCGGGCGTCCGTCGGGAAGCGGCGCTCCGGGTCCGAGTCGGACACGCGCTGCGCGAACCCCTGCGCGCATCGGACCCCGGCGCATGATAGGCCGCGGGGGGAGTCAGGAAAAAGGCGCCGTCGCCTGTCGCCGCTCGGGCGGTGAGATGTCTCTCACGCGCCGCTGTCCCAAATCTGAACCAGAGCGCTCGAAAACCGCGCGCGCCGAGCGCCGCTGGTTGGAGCGGCGCTCGGCGCGCGGGGAGTGGCTTCGAGAGTGCACGCCGCAGCGTGCGTGTCGTGCGTCCGCCGAAGCTCAGGCGCGCGCGCGCTTGACGGCTTCGGTCAGGGCCGGGAGCACTTCGAACGCGTCGCCCACGATGCCGTAGTCGGCGACCTTGAAGATCGGCGCGGCGGCGTCCTTGTTGATGGCGACGATCACCTTCGAGGTGCGCATGCCCGCCAGGTGCTGGATCGCGCCCGAAATGCCCACGGCGACGTAGAGCTGCGGCGAGACCGTCTTTCCGGTCTGACCGACCTGCTCCGAGTGCGGGCGCCAGCCCGCGTCGACCACGGCGCGCGAGGCGCCGACCGCGGCGTTCCCGAACGCTGCGGCGAGGTCCTCGACCAGCTTGAAGTGCGGCGCCTCGCGCAGCCCGCGACCGCCGGAGACCACGACCGGGGCTTCCTTGACGTCCAGCTTCGCGTCGGGCTTGGCCGCGATCGAGGCGACGACGACCTTGCCGCCCTTGGTCGCAACGCTGCTCACGGTGGCGGCGCCGGCGCCGCTGGCGACTGCGAAGGTGTTGGGGCGCAGCGAAGCGCACAACACCGGACTGTCGGACTGCGTGGTGATCGAGGCCTTGCCGGCGAGCACCGGGCGCCGCACGGTGAAGACCGCGCCCTCGCAGCGCAGCTCGACGCAGTCGGCGAACGGAACGCAGTCCAGAGCGCCGGCCACGCGCGCCAGCAGGTCCTTGCCGGCGGAGGTGTTCGCGCACAGGAACGCCTTGGCGCCCGAGCTCTGCACCAGCGCGACGACATCCGCCGCGCAGCCGTCGGGGCTGTACTTGTCCGCGCCGGTAACCGCCACCAGCTGACTCGCGCCGGCCGCGCCGACTTGCGCGGCGAGCTCCCCCGCGCCGGGTCCGGTGGCCAGCGCCACCACATTCATTCCCGTGGCGCGAGCGGCGCCGACGGCCTCGAGGCTGGCGCGGCGCGCGGACCCCGACTTGTGTTCGACGAAGACGACGATGGTGCTCATGGTTGTGGGCTCGGGTTGGGGGTTCAGAGGACCTTCGCTTCGTTCTTCAACGCCGCGATCAGCGCCGGCACGGCCGCCGCGCCTTCACCGACGATGCGGCCTTCCTTGCGGGCCGGCGGCAACTCGACCTTGAGCACGCGCGAGGCGTTGGGCACGGCGGTCGCGGGCGTCTCCTCGATGGTCTTCTTCTTGGCCGCCATGATGCCCTTGAGGCCGGCGTAGCGCGGCTCGTTCAGTCCCTTGTCGCAAGTGAGCACGGCCGGCAGCGGGAACTCGACCGTTTCGACGCCGGCTTCGCTCTCGCGCTGCGCGTTGCCTCCCTGCGCGCCCAGTTCGAGCTTCACGACGTCGGTGACGCAGGACATGCCGAGGTAGGCGGCCAGCAACGGGCCGACCGAAGCCTGGTCGCGGTCGGTGGCGACGCGGCCGGTGAACACCACGTCGGCGCCGAGCTCCTTGATCTTCGCGGCCAGCGCCTTGGCGGTCGAGCGCGCGTCGCGCAGGTGCCAGGCCGGGTCGACCAGGATGACCGCTTTGTCCGCGCCCTTGGCCAGCGCCTCGCGCAGTTCCTTGCTGCTCTCGCTGGGACCCAGCGTCAGCACCGTCACTTCTCCGCCGTGCTTCTCCTTGGTCTTGAGCGCCTCTTCGACAGCGAGGTCGTCGTAGAAGCTGAGCATGTACTCGAACCCGGTGGTGTCGATGCTCTTGCCGTCGGCCGCGACCTTGGCTTGAACCTCGGTCGTGGGGACGCGCTTGACGCAGGCGATGATCTTCATTGCAGCTCGAGTGGGTGAGGCGGACGGCGCGCGATCCGCGTGGACGCGACCCGCCAGAGAGGGGCGCGCGCGAATTCGGAGGGGGGAGGAAGATACCGGCCTGTTTTTCGGGCGGTCAAGCCGACGACCCCAGCCCGCGCCGCCCACAGCGATTGTTTTCGGCGCAAGCTGCTGCGAGCAGCGCGCTTGGCCGTCGCGGCGTCGCGCGGCCGGCATTTCCGGCGCGCAGCGACCGACGCGCTGTTCGCAGACGAGCCGCGCTCAACGTTCGCGCGTCGTCGCCCCGCCGATGCGCCGGGCGTGCGCGCGGCGCGGCGAAGCGTCGAAGGACCACGGGCCGCTGTCGCCGTCCATCTGCAGCAGCAGCACGCAGTCGTCGTCGGGCGCATGTCGCGCGGCGGGCTCGAAGCGTTTTCCGGCGCCGTAGCGCGCAACACGCGAGACGCGCACTTCGTCGAGTGCGCCGGCGAGCAGCGAGTTCGCCTCGCCCTTCGAACCCACGTCGCCTCCGATGATCAGCGGCAGCTGGTTGCGCTTGCGCGCCCCCTTTGCATGGCCTTCGGCCACCTGCTCGCCGTCGACGAACAGCAGCACGCGCTCGCCGTCGAACACGCCGGCGACGTGGGTCCAGCGCTTGGCGCGCAGGGGCGTCTGCGACTTCGCGCTCACGTAGCGACCGTTCAAGTGCACCGAGAATCCGGGCGCGCCCTTGTCGGCGAAGATCCCGAACTCGCTCTGCTCGGTCTTGCAAGTCAGGCCTTGGCGCGCGCGGAATTCCTCGGCGTACACCCAGGCTTCGACCGTGAAGGGACCGTCGGGGAGTTGGAGCTCCGAGTCGTCCAGCGCGAGGCAGGCCTCCTCGCCATCGAGCGCCAGCACGCGCTCGCCGCTGGGACGCGCCGGCGCCGGGACGCTCGCCAGTTCGAACGGAGCGGACAACGTGCGGCGCGGGAGCGGCACGCGCACGCGTTCGGCGAGGTAGTCGACGTTGAGCGCGACCTCGAGCGTGCGGAACGTCGTGTCGAGCTCACTCGCAGCGCGCCTGCAGCGCAGCGCGAGCCTGGCGCTCGCTCCCGGCGCGATCTGCAGGTGCGCGTGATCGGGCGACACGACCCAGCGCGAGTCTTCGCTCAGCGGCGTGACCTGCACCTCGATCTTGCGCGCGCAGGGGTTGTTCAGGCTCAACTCGAGCTCGCCGTCGACGGACAGGTCGGCATTGAAGGCCAGTTTGCCCGCGATTTTCGGCGCGAACTCGCGCGCGAGCTTGGTGGTCTGGTCGACCAGCTCGCCGGGGATCGCGCGCGGGTCGATCGCGCCGCCCACCGGGTACGCAGCCACGTCGATGCGCCCGTCGCGCACGGTGACGAGCGAGTACTGGTGCAGGTAGCCAGCGGCGGGCACGAGCGCGCTCTGATCGCCGCCGACCGTTGCCAGCGTGAAGTACTCGATGCCGTCGCGCTCGCCGTCCCAGCGCATGTGGTGGATGTGCCCGGCGAACACCGCGGTCACGTTTCCGGCGCTCTTCAAAAGCGCGTGAACACGGTCCCAGTCCTCGCCGTAGTTGTTCTTCAGCCAGCGCGGGTGGTGCAGGAACACGAACACGTGCTTGCCCGACTTGGTGCGCTCGAGCGTGGCGGCGAGCCAGTTGAACTGCTCGTCGCTCATGCGCTGGCACTCGGGCTTGTTGAAGTTCTTCTCGCCCGTCTCCGGATGGCTCTCGTCGGAGTGCAGCGCGATGAACCACGAGTCCTTGTGCTCGAAGGCGTACCACAGCGGCCCGAAGTGCTGCTCGTAGTTGCTCTCGTGCTCGCCCGCGGGCTTGGGTCCGTCGCCGCGCCAGTACAGGTCGTGGTTGCCGCTCACCGGGAACCACGGACACTGCAGGCGCGCCATGATGCGCTTGTAGTCGTCCTTCTGCTCGAGCCACTGCGGCGTGTCGTTGTAGCCCTGGATCAAGTCGCCGACGGTCATTACCAGGTCGGGGTGCAGCAGGTTCACATCCGCGACGGCCTGCTCGAGCACCTTGAGGCCCTCGGGCGGACCGCCGGTGCGATCTCCGAACACCGCGAACACGAACGAGTCGCGTTCATCGGTCAGCGCGAGTTCCACCGCGCTCTTGCGGTTGGTCGTGAAGCGCTCTTGATCGCGCTGGGGCTCGTACGCGGCCGCGAGCAGCGCCGCGCACGCGAGGAACGAAACAGTGCGTCGCAACATGAGGGGCGGAAGCATGACTCACGCCCCATCAGCGTTCCATCAAGGCGAGGTGCAGCGCGCGCGAGTCCGGTTGTTCGCCGACTTCCGCCCGAGCGCAGCGCGGAGTCTGCGCGGCGCGTACTCTGCGAGTCGTTTCACCATGGCCGCAGCTCAAGATCCCGTTCCGTCGATCGACCCTTTGACCATCGACCGCCGCGCGTTGCTCGAGTTCCTCGGGCTCGGCGCCGCAGCGCTCGCGTTGCCCGGCTGTCGTTCGAACTCGCCTTCGCGCGCGAGCGCGTCGCCGTTCGTCGCCGCAGACGGTGTTCCGAGCTGGCGTCCGCTGGCGACTCCGAGCGCAACGGGCGGCGCGCCGCAAGTCGCCGCGCGCTACGAGGTCGAAGACGCGCTCGCGCTGCCCGCGGGCTTCGTCGCCGAGCCGCTCGCGCTGTGGGGCGAGCGCTTCGCAGGTCCCGAGGGCGAGATCGAGTTCGGCTACAACGCCGACTTCATCGGTGTCGTGCCCATCGCCGGCGCGCGCGACGAGTTCTTCGTCGTGGTCAACCACGAGTACATCTCCGCGCGGCCGTGGATGCAGAGCTACGAGCGCGTCAAGGGCCGCAAGTTGCCTCCGGTTGGCGTCGAGCACGGCGACCGCGCGGAGCTGGTGGTCTCGGGCTGGCGCAGTTCGACGCTGAGTGTCGACGTGCGCGACCGCGCCGCCGCGCCGCCCGAGCGCGTCAAGGCCGCGCTCGAGGAGCTCTCGCACCTCGCGCTCGCCGATCTGGGCGTGACGGTGCTGCACTGTCGGCGTCGCTCGGACGGAGGCTTCGAAGTGCTGCGCTCGTCGCGGCGCCACCGGCGCATCAGCGGTGCGGATGCGCGCACGCCGACGCACAGCAACTGCAGCGGAACCACGACGCCGTGGGGGACCGTGCTGTCGTGCGAGGAGAACTTCCAGGACTACGAGCAGGAGTTCGTCGGCGCGGACGGCGCGTTGCTCGCGCGCGAGACCAAGCCGTTTCGCGCCGTGTCGCCCAAGCCGCCGTTCGCCGAGCCGCTCGAGTTCGAGGGCCTGGGTGCGTGTCTCGCAGCTCCGCACGACGGGCGCGACTTCGGTTGGGTGTGCCACGTCGATCCCGCGAGCGGCGAGCTGCGCAAGCTGCGCGCGCTCGGCCGCTTCCGCCACGAGAACGTCGCGCTGCGCGTCGAGGTCGGCCGGCCGCTCGAGGCCTACATGGGCGACGACCGCCGCGGCGGCCACGTGTGGAAGTTCACCAGTCGCCTCTCGCTCGAACGCGCCGACGATCAGCGCAACGTCGAGTTGCTCGAGGACGGCGTGCTCTGCGCAGCGCGCTTCGATGCAGACGGCGGCGGCGAGTGGCTCGCGCTCGAGCCCGCGACTCCGCTCGCTGTTCCCGCGCCCGAAAACGTCGCCGGCGGACACTTGTGGCTGCCCGAGCGCCGCCTCGGCGCCGATGGCCGCGCGCTGGGCGGACACGTCGCGGTGCGCAGCGCGCAGTCCAAGCTCGAAGGTCTCAGCGCCGCCGAGTGGGTCGCCTCGGTCGAGCGTTTCTGCGGCAAGCCTTTCGAGCGCTGCACGCTCGGCGATCTGATCGCGCCGCCGCCGGGCGTCGCGCTCGCCGGCGATGCGCTGCGCGCGCATCAACTCAACGTGCTGCGTCTGGACGCGTACGCCATGGCCAATGCGATCGGCGCCACGCCCAGCGCGCGCCCCGAGGACATCGAGCTGCACCCGCACGATTCCAGCGTGTTCATCGCCTGCTCCGACGCCGTGAGCACGTCGAAGGACGGCTCGCCCGACGTGCGCGTGTTCCCTGGCGCGCGCGCGAACGACTCGCGCCGCTACGGCGTGATCCTGCGCATCGAGGAAGCGCCCGGCGCCGACGGCGCGCGTCGCTTGCGCTGGTCGCGCTGGGCTTCGAGCGGCGAGCTCCACGAGGGCGGTCTGGGCCTTGCGTGTCCCGATAACCTCGCTTTCGACGCGCAGGGCAACTTGTGGGTGCTCACCGACATGCCGGGCGCGTCGACCAACGCCGCCGTCGCGCGCGAAGGCTCGAGCGCGCCGGGAAGCGACGAATTCATCGGGGTTTTCGGCTCGTCGGCGCTCTACATGATCCCCACGCGCGGCGAGCGCGCGGGCCTGGCGCACTGCTTCGCCATCGGACCGGCGGAGTGCGAGCTGTGCGGCGTGACCTTCAGCCCCGACGGCGAGACGATGTTCCTCGCGGTGCAGCACCCCGGCGAGCAGCACGGCGTGCGCGGCGCGCACTTGCCCGAGTCGGTCGAGCGCGAAGTGCGCGTCGTCTCTGCGCGCGGCGAACTCGTGACGCAACGGCGCAGCGTGCCCTTGGGCAGCAACTGGCCCTCGCAGCGCCCGGGCGACCCGCCGCGGCCCGGCGTGGTCTGCATCCGACGCGTGTGAAGTCCGCGCTGAGATCCTGGTTGGGGCGGCCACCACTTCCTGGAACCCTCGCGAAGCGCAAAGGCTCCAGCAGGTCGTCGCTCAACGCACGAGCGCGAGCGCGCTGTCGGGGCGGTCCGTGATCACGCCGTCGACGCCGAGCGCGATCGCAGCGCGCAGTTGTTCGGGCTCGTTCAGCGTCCACACGAAGATCGACAGCTCGCGCGAGCGCGCCATGGGCACGAGCTCGCGCGGCAACGACTTCCAGCTCAGCGAGACCGCGCAGTAGCCGCGCGCGCGCAGCCCGTCGAGCCACGCGCCGAGCGCTGCGCCGGAGAGCTCCGGCGGCGCCTCGCCGATGAACACGTGGCGCTCGCTGGGAAACGCCGCGCGCAGGTCGGCGAGCTGCTCGTCGTCCCACGTGCCGATCCACAGCTCGTCGAGCGCGAAGCCGCTGCGCTCGACGGCCGCGCGCGTGGCGGCGCCCAGGCCCGCGACCTTCACGTCGAGCATGACCTCCGTGCGCCCGCGGCACAGCTCGAGGGCTGACGCGAGCGTGGGGATCGGTTCGCCGGCGAAGCGCGCGTCCTTCCACGCGCCCGCGTCGAGTCGCGCCAACGCCGCAGAGTTGGCCAGCGCGAGCTCGCCCACGCCGTTGCTGGTTCGCTCGAGCGTGGCGTCGTGGAACACCATCACCACCCTGTCGGCGCTCTGGCGCAAGTCGATCTCGACGCACGGCGCGCCGAGCTCGAGCGCCTGACGCAGCGCGGCCAGCGTGTTCTCCGGCGCCAGCGCAGCGCCGCCGCGATGGGCCACGACGGTCGCGGTCCGTGAACTCGCGCAAGAGCCGCTGAACGCGGCGGCCAGGGCTGCGGTCAGCGCCAGTGCAATTCGCGGAACTCCCATGGCGCAGACGCTACGTCGCCCGTCGAAAGCGCGCGAAAAGACGCCCGCGCTACAGCCGCGCGAGGAACTCTCGCGCGAGTTCGTGGCCGCGGCCGTGGACTTCGAGCGAGCAGCGCAGGCCCGCGGACAGCCAGCGCTCGTGCTCGGCGCGCGCGGCCTGCGGCGTGAAGGCTTCGTCGTGCTCGCCCGTCGCGACGACCAGCTCGAACGAGCGCGTTCCCAGCGCTGCGGCGTCGAGCTCCTCGGGCGCGGTGCCGCCACACGCGATCAGCCGCGCCGGCGCGTGCGCTCCAGCGAGCGCCCAGCGCCAAGCCGTCGCCACGCCTTGGCTGAAGCCGAGCACGCACAAACGCGGCGCGAGCGGCATCTGCGCGAGCACGTGCGCGCAGAGCGCGTCGAGGTACGCGAGGTAGTCGGCGATCTCGTCCTCGCGTGCTTCGCGCGTCATCCAGCACGCGCCGATCGGGCCGCGACCGCTGCGCAGGTAGAAGCGCGAGAGCGCTTCGGGCGCGACCAGGCGGCGCTCGGGGCGTGCGAGCGGCGCGCACGAAGCGAGAAAGGGCCGCGCGAGCTGGCCGTAGCCGTGCAGCACGATCCACAGCTCGCGCGCGTCGAGCGCGCCGCGCTCGAACCAGCGCGCGCGGCGCTGAACGACGAGTTCACCGCTGCGAACGGGCTCTTGCGAATCCGCCGGCTCGTTCACGCTTCACGCCACCGGCGCGTCGAAGGTGTGGCCGAGGTACGCCTCGCGCACGCGCGCGTCGGCGATCACTTCGGCGGGCGCGCCCTCGCGCAGGATCTGGCCCTTGTGGATCACGTAGGCGCGGTCGGTCGACTGCAGCGTCTCGCGCACGTTGTGGTCGGTGATCAGGATCCCCAGGTTCTTCGCGCGCATGCGGCCGATGAGCTGCTGGATCTCGCCCACGGCGATCGGGTCGACGCCGGCGAAGGGCTCGTCGAGCAGCAGAATCACGGGCCGCGAGGCCAGCGCGCGCGCGAGCTCCAGCCGGCGTTGCTCGCCGCCCGAGAGCGTGTCGGCCTGACTCTTGTGGAGGTGCGCGATCTCGAGTTCCTCGAGCAGCTCCTGCGACCGCTGCAGGCGTTCGCTGCGCGTGTAGGGCATCGTCTCGAGCACCGCGAGCAGGTTGTCGCGCACGCTCAGGCGCTGGAAAATGCTGCGATCCTGCGGCAAGTAGCCCATGCCCAGCCGCGCGCGCTGGAACATCGCCAGGCGCGTGCAGTCCTGGCCGCGCAGCGTCACCACGCCCGCGTCAGGGCGCGTCAGCCCGACCGTCATGCGAAAGCTGGTGGTCTTGCCCGCGCCGTTCGCGCCCAGGAGCCCCACGATTTCGCCCGCGCGCACGCGGAACGAGACGCCGTCGACCACGCGCCGGCCCTTGAAGGCCTTCACCAGGTCGCGGACTTCCAGCAGGGTCTCGCCGGGCGTCGGCTCGGGGCGGGCGTGCATGGCGGGCGAGTGTAGGGGCGGCGCGAAGTGATTGCGGCGCCGCGCCCGACTGCACGCTCCGCTCCCGGCAGCGCCGATTCGGAGCCCTGCACCGCGGCCGAGCGGGGCCTGCAGCCCGAATGCGACAGCCTTCTGGGTGCGGTCCTCCGCCGCGGTGTTCGGCGGCTGCACGGCCGCGCTCGGGTCGCCCACCGGGCTGGCTCGCCGACCCGATCCGCGGCCCGCCCGGTCTCGGCCAGCCGCGGCCTGTTCCCACAAATGCAATTCCCAAGGAGCAGCTCCGCGCCGCCGCGCAAGCCCAAAAATCGGCCCCGGGCACGTGTGTGGATAACTTGTGGAATAGGCGGGTCGGCCTGCCACGGCGTGTGAGCTGCGCGTCAAGACCCGTTCGGCCGAATTCTGCTCGCCAGCCCCCCCGTGCAGAATCGGCGCGTGCGCAAACTGCCTATCCACACAGACTTGGAGTCACTCGGGCAATCGGCGCCCGCGCGCGCGACGAGGCCCATTCGCGGGGCTGGAGCGCTCGTTCGACGCGCCCAGGAGCCGCTCGCGAGCCGGCGCGGCCGCGCCGGGGCGCAAGCTCACCGCTGTGGACAACCGGGGCTGGGCACGGCCTGCTTTCGGCGCCCGTGGAGCCGCGGAAAGGGGCCTGCGGCGCGGCCCAGACGCGCTCTGGTCAGCGCACCCACTGCAGCCGGTAGGTCGAGTACTTCCACGACAGCGGCCAGAAAACAGCTACCGCCCGCCCGGTGATCAGGTGGCGCGGCACGAGCGGGCTGGGGGACACCGCGCTGCCGCCCGGCAGTTCGATCCGCTGGTTGTTCTCGAAGTGGTGCAGTTCGCCGAAGAGGTCGCGGAAGTAGGTGCGCTGCTGGGGCCCGTAGCCCTCGACGATCGGGTTGGTGTCGGCGCTGTAGCGCCCCGGCTGGCCCTCGCGCAGGTTGCCGGCGATCGGCTCGTCACCGGCCGGGGAGCCGCTCCACTTCATCTGGATGCGACGCCACTCGCGGCTGTCGCTCGAGTCCTGGGTGTTGTCCCCGAGCATGAAGTAGTGGCCCGCGGGGATGGTCCACGAGTCGCTCCAGCCGCCCGGCGTGTAGTAGACGTCGCGCTCGACCTGGAGGTCTTCGAAGCGGGCTGCGCCGCGTTCGAAGGACAATGCCACCGACGAGCTCTGATCCGCCGCGGGCTCGCCCGGCAGGCTCAGCACAACCTCGCCGTCGACTTCCAGCGCCAGTGCGTCGTCGAGGTTCTCGACCGCAAACGCGCTGCCGCGCGCGAGCGTGAGCGGAGCTTCGATCTGGCGCGGCTCGAAGCCCTCGTTCGGCGCCCACTCGATCGCGATGCGCGCCTTGCCGCCGCCCAGCTCGAAGCGGTACGAGCGCTTGCCCTCGCGCAGGACGATGGCCACAGCGTCGTCGCCTGCGCAGGTCAGCTTGCCGCTCACGCGCAGGTCGCCGACCGGGTGGCGGTTGGACGCGCGGTGCTGCGGCAGCGTCTGCAGTTTGGCGCGCATGCCGGCCGGATAGCCGTGCGTGTAGGTGTCGAGGATCGAGCCCGACCCGTGGGCGCTGAATCCGACGCGCGCCGGAGCGCTGGCCGAAACATCGCGCCCGGTGATCGTGGCCGTGCTGCCCGGCTCGCTCTTCCAACTCGCTCCGCCCGCCGGCGCGCCGACGTCGATCGCCTTCCAATGCGTGCGCTGGACGTTCGCGGGCCGGCGCGGGATGCGCCAGTTCTCCGAGTCGCTGGCGCGCGTCCACACGTCGCCGTGCTGGATGCGCAACTGCTCGCCGGGCATGCCGACCAGGCGCTTGACGAAGTTCTGCGCGCGGTTGAGCGGGTACTTGAAGATCACCACTTCCCAGCGCTGCGGATCGCGCATGTGGAAGCTGAGCTTGTCGACCAGGATGCGGTCCTTGATCGCGCCTTCGGGCCCGAAGTCCTGGCCCATCAGCGTGGGCTGCATCGATCCGGTGGGGATCTGGTAGGCCTCGACGGCGAAGTACTTGAGCATCACCGCCATCACGATCGCGACCGTGAAGGCCTCGATGTTCTCGCGCCAGTGCTGGCGCGGGCGGGCCGACTGCGAGGCGGCGCTCAAGCGTCCACCCGCACGTGGCTCGGACGGGGCGCGCGCAGCGCTGCCGGCGGGGAAGAACTGCGAGTGCGGCGCGGGCTGGGCATGGGCGAGCGCAGCATCATCCGCGCGCGCGCCAGCGCGTCAAGTTGAGCGCGCGGCCGCCGACCGTCGTCGACCGCCGTTCGGGGCTCCTCAGCGGGTCGCGCCCGCTCGCGCGCGCGCCGCCAGCGCGAGGTGCAGTCCGGCGAGCGCGAGCAGCGCCACTTCGCGCGTGCGGGCTAGCTCGCCCAGCTCGAAGCGCTGCCAGATGCGCTGGGGGAAGAACAGCACGGCCGCGAGCCCGAGCAGGACTAGTTGCAGCGGGACTCGGCCGAGCGCGCGCTCGGACAAGGGCGCGCAGAGCACCACGCTGGCCGCCAGGTCGTAGTCGTGCGCGTACAGCGCGAGCGCGCCGATCGCGAACAACAGCGGCGCGGGATCGTCGGGGGCGAGGCGCGCGCGCAGGCGGTGGAGCGCGATCACGGCGAGCGGGGCGAACCAGGCGAACAGGCTCGTGTCGAGGCCCAGGCCGTGCAGCGTGCTGCGCAGCCCGAACACGTGGCGGAAGCCGGTGGCGGCCACGCTGTCGCGCTGGTAGCGCTCGAGCGCCTCGCGCCAGCCCAGCCAAGTGGCTTCGAAACCGGTGCTCAGCATCGGCCACAGCGCGCAGCTCGCCGCCGTCGCGGCTCCGAGCGCCAGCGCCAGCCAGCGGCGCTCGAGCAGGAACCACAGCACCACCAGGCTCGCGAGCTGCGGCTTGATCGTCGCCAGGCCCAGCAGAACGCCCGCCCAGGCTTCGCGGCCCGTTCGCAGGCAGCGCCACGCACCCAGCGCGGCGGCGGCGGCGAGCAGCGAGGTCTGGCCCATCCAGACCACGTGCGAGGCGAACGGATTGCCGATCAGGATGGCGAAGGCCACCGCGCGCGCTGCGGAGTGCGCTCGCGAGGGCGGGGCGAGCGCGGGGGCGAGCTTCAGCGCGAGCTGCGTCAGCGCCGCCAGCGCGGCGAGGTTCAAGACCGTCATCAGCCACTGAGCCGCTCGAAAGTCCAACGCGCCCAGGGCCAGGGCCAGCGGCGCACTCTGCGGCGGGTAGGCGAAGGCGCCGGCCTCGAGCCCGAAGCGCTCGACCGCCAGCCGCGTGAAGGCCGCGCCGTCGTAGGGCGACTGGCCGGCGCTCCACATCTGCCCCGCGAGGTGCAGGTAGCGCATGTCGAAGTTGCTCGCCGAGAGGCCGCCTGCGCGCCCGACTCCGAGCACGCCGAAGGCGGCGAGCGCGAGCACGGCGGCGGCCAGCACGGCCAAGGACCACAGCGGCGGGCGGGGGGCGGCGGCGGACTGGGGCTGCATGCGCGAGTCGCGCCAAGCCTACAACGGCGAGGGACGTGAGGCGCTGCACGCGCGCGGCGCGGCGCGGGCCCGTGCGTACACTCCGCGCCCTCGATGGTTCCCGCACCGAGCGCCCGGCACGAGCCCTTGCGACTGGCCTATCTCACCAATCGCTACCCGGCGGTGAGCCACACCTTCATCCGGCGCGAGTTGCTCGAGCTCGAGCGGCGCGGCCACCGCGTCGAGCGCGTCGCCATCCGGCGCGCCGAGGCTGCGCCGGTCGACCCGGCCGACCGCGCCGAGCTCGCGCGCACCTTCCACGTGCTCGACCAGCCGCGCGGCAAGCTGCTGGCGATGGCGCTAGCGGGACTCGCGCGGGCGCCGCTCGCCGCACTGCGCACCGTTGCGCTGGCCGTGGACCTCGCGTTCCACAGCGATCGCGGCCTCCTGCGGCACGCGGCCTACTTCTTCGAAGCGCTGGTCTTGCGCGAGCACTTCGCGCGCCTCGAAGTCGAGCACGTGCACGTGCACTTCGGCACCAATCCCGCGGCCGTGGCGCTGCTCGTGCGCACGCTCGGCGGCCCGCGCTACAGCTTCACCGCCCACGGCCCCGACGAGTTCGACGCTGCGCAGGCGCTGGCGCTGCCGCGCAAGATCGCCGGCGCGCAGTTCGTGGTCGGCATCAGCCACTTCGCGCAGGCGCAGCTCACGCGCTGGGCGCGGCCGCAGGACTGGAGCAAGCTGCACGTCGTGCGCTGCACGGTGGGCGAGGACTTCCTCGGAGTTGCGCCGCCCGAGCACGTGGGCGAGGGCTTCGTGTGCGTCGGGCGCCTCTCGGCGCAGAAGGGCCACTTCCTATTGGTCGACGCGCTGGTCCTGTTGCGCCAGCGCGGGCTGAGTCCGCGCGTGGTGTTCGCCGGCGACGGCGAGTTGCGTCAAGAACTCGAGCGCGAGATCGCGGCCCAGGGACTGGGGCAGCAGATCGAGATCACCGGCTGGATCGACGAAGCGCAGATCCGCGCCCGCATCCGCAGTGCGCGAGCGCTGGTGCTTGCGAGCTTCGCCGAGGGCTTGCCGATGGTGTTCATGGAGGCGCTCGCAGTGGGGCGGCCGGTGATCGCCACGCGCATCGCGGGCGTGCCCGAGCTGGTCGAAGACGGCGTGAGCGGCTGGCTGGTCACCGCGGGCCGCGCAGACCTGCTCGCCGACGCGCTCCAGGCCGCGCTCGAGGCGCCCGCGGAGCAATTGGCCCGCATGGCGGCGCACGGCAAGCGCGCGGTGGCCGAGCGGCACTCCACACGCAGCGAGGGCGAGCGGCTCGAAGCGCTGCTGCTCGCCGCGCGCGACGGCGGCTGAGCGGCGACGTCGGTCTGCGGCGGAGCGCGACAGTGCTCGCGAGTGCGACTCAGCGCGCGGGCTGCGCGAGGTCGCGGCGATACGGCAAAGGCGCAGCCAGGCGCTCTTCGCGCGCGTGCTCCCAGTCGCGAATCTGGCGCGGCTGACGCGCGCGCGCGGCCGGCGCGGGATCGACCGGCCAGACGCGGATCACGCCGTTGGCCGCGCCGCTGATGACGCGCAGCTCCCCGTCGTCGCGGCTGAAGGCGCCGCACAGCACCGCAGCGCCGTGGCGATCGAACTTGGTGATGCGCTCGCCCTGCTCGGCGTCGCGCACGAGCGCCGAGCCGTCTTCGCTGGTCGTGAGCACGTAGCGTCCCGTGCTGTCGAACGAGCCGCTGGTGATGTTGCCAGCGTGGTAGGCCTCGTGGCGCACGCTCTTGTCGCTCTGCCGGCGGCCGAGGTCGATCAAGCGCATCGCCGCGCGCCCGTTGGGGCCCGTCGCGAGCAGGCGCGTCGCGTCGGCGTTGTAGGCGACGTCGCGCAGCGGAAAGGCCGAGAAATCGAGCCCGGGCTGGCGCGCGCCGAGCAGTTCGAAGAAGCGCACGCGCGAGTCGGCGCAGGCCGCCACCAGCTGCGCGCCGTCGGGCCGGATGTCGAGTGCGATCGCGCCCGCGGCCCGCGGCGCCGGCCAGCTGTGTTCGCGCGCGAGGCGTTCGTCGTGCAGATCCCACACGCGCAGCTTCGCGTCGTTGCGCGCGATCGCGAGGTAGCGGCCTGAAGGGTCGAGCGCACAGCAGCGTGCGTCGTCGTCGAACGTCGCGGACAGCGATCCCATGCACGTTCCGAAGAAGAAGACGCGCACGCTTCCCAGGTGCGTGACCACTGCTGTGACCGTTCTCTCGCCGTGGTGACGGCCGCCCGCCATGGCGATCGACACCGCGGCGGAGTCGAGCTGTTCGGTGTGGCCGCGCTCAATCGCGCTCGCGATCCCGAACCTGGCGCGCAGCTCGTCGTGCACCCACCACGTCAGGCGCCCGTTGTCGCCGGCGGTGAGGAGCAGGTCGTGGGGTCCGAACAAAGCGCGCGTGATCGCGCCGTCGGGCTCCGCAAGCGTCGCGAGGAGTGCTCCCGGCGCGTGCTCGCCGCGCGGATCGCCCGCGCGCGGCGTGTGCCACAGCCGCGCCACGCCATCGTCGCCGCAGCTCAGTGCGCGCCGCCCCGTGGAATCGAAGGCCACCGAACGAACGGCGCCGCGCGTTCCCACGAGGCTGTACACGTCCGGCGGACTCTCGCCCCACCAGACCTGCAGGTAGTGCGCGACGCCGAGCGTGACCAGGCGTTGCCCGTCGCGCGTCCAGCGCGTCTCCTGCGGCTGCAGCAAGGCGTTGAAGCTGTCGAGCGGCTCTCCCGCAGCGGTCCAGGTGCGAACGTGCGTGTCGCGCGACGTGGATGCGAAGCGTTGTCCGTCGGCGCACACGTCGATCGAGACGATGCGGTCGCCGTGCGCGCCGGCGAGTTCGCGCGCGCGGCGCTCAGCGATGTCCCACAGCACCACGCGCGAGCGCTCGCCGTCGTCGAGCCCCACCAGCAGCGTGCGTCCGTCGCGCGAGAAGCGCGCGGCGCTGGCGGGTCTCGCGTGTTCGAACGGCGCGCCGAGCGGCGTGCATTCAGGGAGCGTGTAGAGCTGCACGCGACCGTCGTTCGAGGCGGTCAGCGCGAGCCGCCCGTCGCTCGCGATGTCGAAGTCGCTGAGCGTGCTCGCGCCGCGCAGCTCGCCGAGTCCGCGACCGTCCAGCGCGTCGAAGATCAGCGCGCTGGCGCTGCTCGGCGAGCGCACGGTGCGCCCCGCGCTCAGCGCCAGCCAGCGGCCGTCTTCGCTGAAGCTCAGGCGCGTCAGGTCCGCGCGCGCGAGGTGGATGCGCCAGCGCGCGGCGCCGCTGAGCGGATCGATCAGCGCGAGCTCGCCGAACGCGCCCAGCACCGCCAGTTGCTCGCCGCTGGCGTCGAGCGCGAGCGCCGCCGCCGGCTCGCGCAGCACGTCGAACTGCTCCTCGAGCGCGGCGTAGCTCGCTTCGAAGCGGCGCACGACGCCGTCTTCGCCAGCGGTGGCGATCCACGCGCCGCTGGGGTGCACGCGCAGCGCCGCGAGCGGCCAGTGGGGGTGCTCCGTGAACGCGAGTTCGGCCCCGCTGCGCAGGTCCCAGGTCTGCAGGCTGCAGTCGTCGAGGCCGACGGCGACGCGCTGGGAGTCGTCGAACAGCTCGGTCCCGAGCATCATGCGTGCGTTGAAGCCGCCGTCGAGCTGTTGCGCGAGGCGGCAGGCGTCGAGCGCCGGAAGCAGCGCCGCGCGCGTGGGATAGAGCCCGGGCGTGATCGCATCGGCGAACACGCCCAGCGCGAGCGCCAGCGCCGGGTCTTCGTCGAGCACCTCGAGCGAGCGGGTGACGATCTGGCGCGCCAGCGCGTGGTCGAGCGCGTCGAGCGCCTCGTCCTTGGCCGCTTGCTCGCGGCTGAGCGCGTTGGCGGTCTGCTGGAGCGCCGTTTTCTCGCGTCCGAGCAGGTGCAGCGTCCACAACAGGCCCGTGACCAGCGAACCGAGGATCAGCGCCGAACTCGCGGCGAGCGCCGGTTGACGCTGCGCCCAGCGCCGCAGCCGCAGCAGCGGGCCCGCGCTGCGCGCGCGGATCGGCTCGTACTCGCGCACGCGCCGCAGGTCCTCGGCGAACTCGAGCGCGGTCGAGTAGCGGCGCGCGAGGTCCTTCTCGAGCGCCGTCTCGAGCACCACCGCCAGGTCCTCTTCGATGGCCGCGTTCATGCGGCGCACGGGCGGGAGCGGCTCGCTCTGGATCGCCATCAGCACCGCTGGAACGCTGTCGCCGATGAACGGGCGCGCGAGCGTCAACGCTTCGAACAGCGACGCGCCGAGCGACCACACGTCCGTGCGGCGATCGATGGCGCTGGCCGAGCCCGCGACCTGCTCGGGCGACATGTACATCGGCGTGCCGAACACCTCGCCGCTGAGCGTGCGCTGGTCGAGCTCGGCGTGTTCGTCGCGCGCCTGGCCGAAGTCGAGCAGCACCGGTTCGCCGGCGCGGTCGACCATGACGTTGCCGGGCTTGATGTCGCGGTGGATCACGCCCGCTTCGTGGGCTGCGTGCAGCGCGCGGGCGGCGCGTTCGACGAACAGCAGCACGCGCCGCAGCTCGACGCCGTTGCGCGGCGGCAGCGGCAGCGGGCCCGAGCGCTCGCCGCTGCGCGCGCGCGCGATGGCGCTCGCCAGGGTCTCGCCCTCGACCAGCCGCATCGCGATGTACGGCGGATCGTGATCGATCTGCGCTTCGTACACCGGGCAGATGGACGGATGCTGCAGGCGCGAGACGACCTCCGCTTCGCGCTGCATGCGGCGGCGCCGATCCGCGGAGAGCAGCGCGACGCTCGAGGGCATGAACTTCAGCGCCACATCGCGCGCGATGCGCGTGTCCTCGCACAGCCACACCGCGCCCTGGCCGCCGGCGCCGAGCTCGCGCACCAGTCGATAGGGACCGATGCGGCGCTCTCCGTTCGGCGCTGCTGCGCTCTCGACGGGCGATTGCGCGGCTTCGCGCTGCGCCTCGCCCGCTTGCAGTCGCAAGTACTCGCGTGCGATGGCCTCTTCATGGCCCGGATAGCGCGCCAGGTACTCGCCCAAGCGACGGACCCGGCCGCGCTCGGCGTCGCGCGCGAACTCGTCGAGGAAATCGAACAGCTCCGCGGCGTGCTCGCGCTCGTCATCGCCAGGCGGGGGCATGCCGAGATTGTATTTGAGCCGCCCCCCGGGATCCCGCGGCGCCGTGCTCTCAACGCGCTTCTCTCGCCCTGCGCTGCGGCGGCCGGCGCGCGCCCGAGTGCGGCGGCGGGCCTTTGGTAGCATCGGGAAGTGAGCGTTGCGAAGCCCGATCCCGAGCGCGACGACGAGCGCGTCGAGACCCAGGAACTCGCCGCGCGCGCCCACGCAGGCGAGTCCGAGCGCTTCGGCGAGTTGTACGAACGCATCGCGCCGTCGCTCTACACCTGGGCCGAGATCCGCATCCGCCCCGATCTGCGCCAGTGGGTCGATCCCAGCGACGTGGTCCAGGAGGTGTGGTGCCGCGCCTGGAAGATCTTCGACAGCTTCGACCCCCAGACGGTCACGTTCCGCTACTGGGTGTTTCGCGTCGCCAAGAACGTGCTGCTCGAGGCCTTTCGCAAGCTCGAGAGCCCGACCTTCAAAGCGCGCTCGCGCGACGCCGCGGACTCGCGCGCGCTGGAGCTCGCCGATGTGCCCGACAGCGCCACGGCCATCACGCGCCGCGTGGCGCGCGAGGAGTCGCTGCAACTGTTCGCCAAGTGGGTGCAGACGCTCGACGAAGACGACCGCATGTTGCTCGTGCACCACGGGCTCGAGGGGCTCTCGCAGGCCGAGGTGGCCGAGCGCCTGCAGATGGGCCGCGAGGCGGTGGCCAAGCGCTGGCAGCGCCTGCTCGCGCGCGTGGTCGAGCAGAAGCTCCCACGCGAGCTGTTTTCAGCGGTTCAGTAGCGAGCGCGTCTGCGCGCCCCGCGGCATTCGGCTGCGCTGAGCTGTTGGTTGGGTCGCTACTACCTCCTGAGACCTTCGCGGAGCGCGGAGGTCCCAGGAGAAATCAGCTCAGTCGCAGAAGCCGACCGTCAGCGCGTTCGACAGCGCGTCGCCGAAGACGTCGAGCGGATCGCGGTGCCACCACTGGTAGTGGCGCGTCGTGCCGACCATCGCCGGCGTGACGTTGACCGCGTACTGCGCCGCGCCGCTGGCGTTGGTCGTGAGCAACGGCGAGCGCACGGTCGGCGCCTGGGCGCACAGGTAGCCGCCGTGGAACGGCGCCGCGTTGGGCGCGAGGCCGTAGAACACGATCGCGCTCTTGTTGGGCAGCGCGCCGCTGAGCGTCACGACGAAGTCGTTGCTCGCGACGCTGGGCGATCCGCTCGAGCCGATCGCGGCCACGCCGAACTGTGAATTGAGCTTGCCCGTGCAGTAGGTCTGCGGTTGCGCGCACACCGGGCCGGCCGTGGCGCCCGTGGCCCACAGCGCGAAGTCCGTCGAGCTCGCAGGCGCGCCCGTGAGCGGGTTGGTGTTGACGTTGTCGCCGCGCACCTCGACCACCCAGGCGCCCGCGGCCGGGTTCTGCACGAACACGTTCTCGACCGTGTCCTTGGTGTTCGGCGTTCCGCCCGCGGTCGACCACAGCCCGGTGCTCAGTCCGTTGTTGCCGAAGTACGTCGTGCCGCTCGGCGCGCGCACCACGAGCGTCAGGTCGTTCTTGCGGTGCTGGGAAGCGCTCACCGCGCCCTGGTTGTCGCGGTAGACCAGCGTGACGCGCAGATCGGGCTCGCCCGAGGCGACGTCGAGGGTGTAGCTCACCAGCCCGAGGTTCGGCACGAGATCGCTTTGGTCGACGTAGAAGGTCTTCGCGCGCCGATCGAAGAGCGAACGCACGTTGGGGTGCCCGAAGCCCTGCTTGGCGCGCGAGAGGTCGGCGCTCGCGCCCGAGAAGCTCCACGACGTCGCGGTGTTGATCACGGCCGCCTTGGCGAGCGCGAAACTCGGCCGGTTCTGGAACACCGTGCCGCCGCCGGCCGGATTGCCGAACAGCCCCTGGCTCCACATCTGGAAGAACAGGCCGAAGTGGCCGGCCGCGATCGGCGTGGCAGCGCTGGTGCCGCCGAAACCCGAGTTGTAGTCGCCGCTCGAGTAGCCGCCGCTGCCCTGCACGTCGTTGCACAGCACGCTGTCGTAGAAGTAGGCGAGGTCCGGCTTTATGCGGCCATCCTCCGCCGGTCCGATGCTCGCGCCGCCGCCCCACGAGTCGTCGGCGTAGGTCGCGGTGTTCTGGTGCCGGATGCCGCCGATCGAGACGATGTTCTTGGCCCAGGCCTGTGGGCGCGAGCTCTGCGAGCCGGCGTTGGACTGCGACTGCAGGATCAGCAGGTTGGTGTCGAGGATGATGTCGTCCATCTCCGCCGAGATCGTGTCGTAGGCGGTGGTCAGCCCCGAGCCCCACGAGTTCGACTGCAGCACGGTCTGAAAGGGCAGCGCGGGATTGACCAGCTCGGCCGTGTGCACGTAGCGATTGCCGCCGACCAGCGCGCTGTAGTACGCCGCGTAGAGTTGCGCCGAGGGCAACATGCCGCGCGCGGAGGCGCTGGCGGCGCCGCTGCCGGCGACGATTCCCGCCGTGCAGGTCCCGTGCGAGCCCACCGGCACTGAACCGTGCGCGATCGGCGCGTTGAAGTTCGGGTGGGTCAGATCGCAGCCGCTGTCGAGCACTTCGACGCGCACGCCCTGGCCCGTCAGGCCGGCCACGCTCTCGACGTAGTTCGCGCCGCCGAAGCTGCGCACGAGGTCCATGTCGTGCTCGGGCGCCTGCCAGGCGTCGATGAAGCGCACTTGCGGCAGCGCGGCGACCTGCGCCAGCACCGCGGGCGTCATGGTCGCCTCGAAGCGGAAGCCCTGCGGCACGAGCAGGTCGATGCTGCCGCCCAGCTCGACGATGCGCTCGGCTACGAGCGTCTGCTCCTCGATGCCGCGGCGGAAGACCTGCACGTTGTAGCGCCGAGCGTCGCGGAGCCCGCCCTCGCGCAGCGCGGCGAGGAGCTGCGGATCGACGCGGAATTCGCTCTGGTAGCGCACGACGGCGCGCACGAAGGGCAGGGCCTCGACGGCTTCGCGCGTCGTGGCGTCCATGCGCACCAGGTGTGCATGGCGCTCGACGAAGTCGAACACTTCGCCGCCCAGCGCGCGGATCGCGGCGCTGTACTCGACCAGGGGCTGGGTGAGGTACTGCACGATGTGCACCTCGCCGTCGTCGCGCGCGAGCGGCGAGTCGGCGAACTGCGGATCGCCCGCGGCGGGGTCGAAGGTCAGACGGCGCAGGCCGAGCTCGTAGCTGGTCTCCTTGAGCGCGGCGATCGAGCTGCCGTCGAGGCTGAGCGCGAAGAAAGCGCGCGCCGGCTCGCCCGCGGCCTGCTCGGACCACGCGGCGAACGCCGTCGACTCGACGCGGCCGCAGCGCAGGTCGGTGATGCGCGCCGGCGTGGTGTGGAACGTCTCGCCGTTTCGCCAGCGCAGCAGCGCGCCTTGCGCCGTGGCGCCGACTTCGAATTGCGCCGAGGCGAGCGACGCAAAGACGGACGAGAAGACCACACGCGCGGCGAATCGAATCGAGTTCACGGGGACGGTGCTCGGGGGTTCGAAGTGGGGGCAGCAACCAGTTCGAGCGAGAGTAGTCGCAAGCGCTCGGCTCGGATACCGGCGGGCGCGAGGTTCTCGCCGGGCGCGCGCTACTCGGGGCGGCTGTAGACGCGCCGGGCGCCGTCGCCGTGCCCCACGAGCAGTCCCGCGCGCTCGAGTTCGATGAACACGCGCCGCGCGCGCTGGCGACCCACGTTCGCGGCGGCGCTGAAGGCGGCCGCGGTCGCATCGCTGTCGGCCGCCGCGCCGCGCCGCGTGCGCTCGTCGACCCAGGCGAGCGCGCGCTTCTCGAGTTCGTCGAGGCTGCGTTTGGAGGTGCGCTGCTCCACGATCGCGCGCAGGGTCGCGCCGCTGGCCGCGCGGTTCGAAGAGCCCGCGCGCGTGACCACTTCGCTGCGTCCGTCTTCGTGGCGCACGGCGTGCGGCCGGCGCGGCGAGAGCGGCACCGAGCAGCACACGATCGGCGCGCCCTCGAGCTCGATCAGCGCCACCTCGACGCTCAACGCGGGCTCGAGCACTTGCGCCGCGATTTCTCGCAGGCGCTCCATCGTTTCGCGCGGCTGCGGCGCGCCGAACAACTCGCCGCGGTCGCCGACGCCGATCAAGAGCAGCCCGCCGCGCGTGTTGGCGAAGGCGGCCAGCGAGCGCGCGGTCTTCTCGTCCCGAGGCAGGCCGCGCTTGAACTCCAGCGTTTTGCCCTCGCCCTTGGCAATGCGCGCCGCCAGCTCCTCGGCCGAGAGCTTCATCGACTCAGCGAAGCGCCAGCGTCCACGCGCCGCACCAGGCTGCCGCGGCGGCCGCCGCGCACCAGCCTTGGGCGCGCGGACCCAGTCGCGTGGCGCGCAGTCCGCGCGCGAACAGCGCGCCGACGAGCACGCCGACCACGAAGCCGCTGACGTGTCCGACGACATCGACGCGCCCCGCTCGCGCGCCGGCGAGCTCGCCGCCGCCCGAGCCCAAGAAACCGAGCAGGAAGGCGCTGGCGAGCAGCGGGATCCAGGCGGCGTTGTTGCGGCGGCGCACGCTCTTGCGGCGTTGCCAGCGATGTCCGCCGAGGATGCCGAGCGCGGCGAAGACCGCGGTCGAAGCGCCGATGAAGCGGAAGTCGTCGGTCTGGATGGCCGAGTTGAGCAGGTTGGCGAGCGCGCCGGCCGCGACCACCGCGAGCAGGCCGACGCCGATGCCGAGCACTTCCGCGACGAGCGCGATCATCAACGCGCCGAGGAAGGCGTTGCCCAAGAGGTGCGCCGCATCGGCGTGCAATCCCAGCGCCGTCAGCGCGCGCCAGGGCTCGCCGCCGAGGATCGCGCCCGCGTCGCCCCGGCCCTGGCGGTACCAGTCGATCGAGAGCGGGCGCGCACCCGAGAGCGCGTGCATCACGAACAACGTGAAGATCCAGGCCAGCGACGCGATCCAGCCGTTTTCGAGCGCGAGCGGCAGCTCCTCGGCGCGTCGCCAGCCGCGATTTTCCTCGTCGTACTCGCGCAGTTCGGCGCGCGCGCGTTCGACATCGGCCGGCGCAGCGGCGATCACGTGCTCGCCCCCGTCGTCGACGATTTCGCAGGGCACGCCCAGAGCCGCCAGCACCAGCGCCCAGTCGCGGGCCACGCGCCCGTGGCGCGTGCGCGCCACTTCACCGAACGAAAGCGCATCCGGGGGCATGGGGCGAGCCTATAGCTCGCTGCTCGGGAATGTCGAGCCCGGGTGCGAGGCTCTACACTCCGTTCGAACACTTCGGGCCGCGTCGCTCCCCAACTGCCGACATGAAAACACTGCTGATCCTGGCGCTGTCGCTCGTTCCGCAGGCTGCGCCAGCCGACCCCGCGAGTGCGGCCTGGAACGCGGCTTCAGCGCTCAAGAGCAAGGCTGATTACGCCGGCGCCGCCGCTGCCTTCGAGCGCTTCCACACCCAGTTCGCGGACTCGCCGCGCGCGCTCGAGGCCCTGGTCGAGGCGGGCGTGTGCTGGTTCTCCGACGGCCGCGCGAAGCTCGAGGCGCACCGCGTCACCGCCGGCGCGCGCGCCAGCTTCGAACTCAGCCTCGCGCGCCTCGACAAGGTCACCGCCGAACACAAGGACGCGCCGCTCAGCTCGCGCGCGCAGTACATGAAGGGCTCGGTGCGGCTGTTCATGGGCGAGCTCGAGGCCGCGCGCGCGAACTACGCCGCCGTGCTCGACACCTACTCGCTCGACCGCAGCTACGTCGGCAAGGCGCTCGAGCGGCACTCGGCGGTGCAGCGCCATCTGCTGCGGCCGCGCGAGGCGCTCAGCGAGATGCAACGCTGGGTCAAGGAGTTCGGCGAGCCGGCGGACACACTGGCCGCGGTCAACAAGCAGATCGTGCTCACGCGCAAGCTCGAGCAACCGGCGCCGACCTACCAGGCCGAGCACTGGATCCAGGGCGAGCCGGCGCCGCTCGAGCTGTGCAGCGGACAGGTCGTGGCGCTGTACTTCTTCGCGAGCTGGTGCCCGAACTGCCCGAAGGAAACGCCCTACCTCGTCGACCTCGAGCGGCGCTACTCGCCGCGCGGCTTCAAGCTGATCGGCGTCACGAACAACAACAAGGGCCAGACGCGCGAGGCGATGGCGAGCTACCTCGCGGAGAACAAGCTCGGCTTCACGGTGATGATGGACTCCGGTCAGGCCGCGCAGGCCTACGGCGCGACCAGCATCCCGTTCGTGGCCCTGATCGACACCGAGGGCCGGCTGCGCTGGGCCGACAATCCCTCGGGGCTGTGCGACTGGACAGTCGAGGCGTTGCTCGAGGGGCGCGTGAAGGTCAAGTAGCTCGCGGCCGAGCGCGTTGGATCACGCCGCGCGGGGCAGCTGCGGCCTGACGTTGTCGCGGAAGTACGACGTGCCCGCGAAGTTCCCGAGCAACTCGCCGACGCACGCGCCGCCGCCGCCCATGCCGGGGTTGGAGAGCTTGGCCACGGCTTCGAAGTGCGGCTTGGGATCGAGCCCGGCCTTGCGTGCGGCGATCCACAGCCGGCCCAGCGCACTGAGGAAGGCGTTGTAGTCCACGCGCAGATCGACGATCGAAATCGCGGCGAGACCGCGGCGCAGGACGGCCTCGTTCGCCTGCCGGGGGAGCAGCTCGATCGCCTGCAGCGCGTAGCTCCACACCGCGTTCGTGCTCAGCGCCTCGCTGCCGATCCAGGCGCGCGTCTTGGCGCGATTCTGCGGCAGCGCTTCGGCCAGGTAGGCGTCGCACAGCTCGGTGATGAAGCGGAACGAGTCCACCGCCTGCTGCTCACCCGCCGCCTGGCGCGCGAGGGCCGCGATCTCGTCGAGCTCGCCCTGCGAGAGCTTGCCGAACCACCCGCGCCGCTTGCGCGCGAGCTTGGCGTACTCGTTGTCGAAGCGCTCCTGCCAGGCGTCCAGGTCCTTGCGCCAGGCCACGATCTTGTCGTTCCACTCTTCCATGGCCGAGGAAGGTTAGGGACCCGCCGCCGCAACGCAAGCACGGCGAGCTCAGCGAGCGGACACTGCGCATGAACAGGGACGCTCGAAGCGGCGACTGCGCCTCGAGCGTCGACAGGGCGTCCGCCGTCCGGTCACTCCGGACTCAGTCCATGTACGTCTGCAGGTTGGACCAGACGCCGCCTACGCGCGCTTGGACATTGCGATACTTCCCGACGTTCGTACTCGGGTCCACTCGCAGGCCGAAGCTGTGGGGTGCGGACCCCTCGATCGGCGTGTAGGTCTGCGCCGTGGCCGTGAACGGACCGGCGCTGAGGTTCATGAAGCTGGCCCAGAACAGGTCTGCGCCGACGGCGCTGGGGGGGACGAGCGCGCCCGGAGGGGCCGAGAAGCCCGTGCTGGGGCAGTTGACGTTCGTGCGTCGGAACCAGAGCGTGCCCGGGTTCGCCACGATGTTGTAGATGGCGTTCGCGCCGCCCGTCAGGCCCGGTCCGGTCGTGATCGGATAGCAGGTCGCGACCGGGGTCGCGGGGATGACGATCGACTCGGGTCCATAGCCCGCGCCGATGAGGCGCTCGAATTCGTCGCACCCGAGGTCGGGGTGCGCACCGATCACGCGGCGGTTCCCATAGCCTTCGCCATCGAACGCAAAGCTGTCGATCGCACTCAAGCGGCAGTCGGTCACCGAAGGCTCCGTGTAGGGACGCGGGACGAAGTTGCCGATGCCGATCTCGTCGAACACTACGAGAGTCCCATCAGCGCCGGTTCCAACCCCCTTGTCGACCACTACCGAGTCGGGGAGGACGCGCCAGTCGCGACCGACCTTGAGGCCCAATCCGAGTTTCGCGGTGAGCATCTCGCCGACGAACGCGGGGTCATCGTCGGCGCCTGGAGCGTTCACGAGCGGCTCCGCGACATCGGAGCAGAAGGAATCACTTTGTGTTTCCAACAGGTAGTTGCAGTCGCGTTCCGGCTCGCCGTCCTGCGAAGCGCGCCCGTCGGTGGCGGGAATCCCCAGGGTCGCCGTGCGAACGTCCGCTGAGTCTTGGGTGAGGCAGCGGAACAGGTTGTTCACAACTGTCGTCTTGCCTACGTAGTGCAGGCCGGTGGTCTCCGGGTACAGCGGATCGCTCACGTCGCAGAGCCCGACGGACTCCGGGCGGGCAGTGACTTTGACCGTGGGCGTGGGGCGCCAGCCTTGGATGAACGTGTTGTGGATGATGTCGAACTGGTAGTTCACGTAGCTGTCGGTGAACTGGTTGTACTTGTGAACCAGCAGGATCCCGAAGTACGGACCGGGCAGTGTCGAGTAATTCAGCATGTCGAACAGGCAGTTCGAGATGCGGCCCGTCACGGGCGTGAACTCGGAGTCGCAACTCACCTGAATGTCGCTGCCCTGGAAGGTCACGCCCTGCACGAGTTCTGAGTAGTTGGCGCGGTCGCCGTCGTACGACGAGCTGTAGTCCACGATGATGCTCAGGCTGCTGCGGGAGCCCTGCTCGCAAGTGGCGGGTTCGCGCGTCGGCGTGAACACGATCGGTTGGGCAGCGCCCGTGCGCAACACGCAGTGGCGCGCATTGCCGCCGACGACGTTCACGCCGTTCCGCATGCGGATGGGAAACGACTGTGTCGACGGGTCGTAGATGCCGGGGCCGAGGTGCACGAGCCCAGGTTCGAGGATCTCGCAGTTCGGGTCGGTCGCCGGGCACGCTGGATTGGCGTTGCGCACCTGCGCGTGAAGGGCATCGATCGCGGCCTGGATCGTCTTGAAGCGCGCCGCTTTCGCTGTGGCGATGCTCGCCGGGTTGCCGGGGTTCGAACTCAACGCGCTCGAGTCGTCGCCGTTGATCGGGTCGACCCAGGCCTCGAAGAACGGAGCGCCTTCGACTTCGACAGCCGTGGGTATGCAGCTGGACTGCGCGCTCGCGGGTGCGTAGTGCAGCGGGTAGACGGCGAGGCAGAGAGCCAAGTGACGGAGTTTCATAGCACGAGAATCCAAGAGAGCAGGGAGAAGGAAACGCGCAGCGCGCGGCGCTGCACGGCTCGCGTTCGGGCGAACGTCTCCACATGTCTCGAGCTCGACGCGGAGTCTGGAGATTCCGAGCGGCGTGGCGTGCTCCCCCGTCGACCACGGCCTGTCCTTGAAGCGCTCGTCGCTGTTCAATCAGGGTCACTCCATGGCGCTCGACGACGATTCCCAAGCCCAGCACGACCGCGCCCTGCTCGACCGCGCCGCGGCTGGCGACGCGCGGGCGCGCGAGGAGCTCGGCGAGCGCCTCGAGGTGGTGCCGCGGCTGCTGGCGGCGATCCACCGGCGCCAGCGCGGGCGCGTGTCCCGTCAGGACCTGGAGGACGCCGGGCAGGAAGTGCTGGCGCTGGTGTGGAAAAAGCACCGACTTTTCCAGGGCGTGGGGTCATTCGAAGCGTGGCTGTACCGCTTCTGCCTGCTGACCTACCGCTACCACGTGCGGAGGAGCGCGCGCGGGCGGGCGGCGCCGAGCGAAGAGCTGAGCCAACACGTGACGGAACAAGCGGAGCACGACCACGACCCTGGCATCGACCTCGAGCGCATCGAAGCATCGCTGCGCGCGTTGGGGCCTCCGTCTGAAGAGGTCGTGCGCCTCAAGCACGAGGACGGCCTGAGCTTCGAGGAGATCGCGGCGAAGCTCGGAGTGCCGCTGAGCACCGCCAAGACCCGCTACTACGACGGGATCAAGTGGCTGCGCGACTACCTTGTGCGGCACGGAGGAGTTCGATGAGCGGCGAGGAACGCGAAGCGCTGCTGCGCGCGGTGGTGCTCGGCGAGCGGTCGCTCGACGATCCCGAAGTCGTCGCCGCTGCGGCGCAGGACGCTGCCTTCGCCGCCGAGCTCGAGTCCATGCACTCGGTCGTCGAGTCGCTGGAGGCAGCCGGCGTGTTGCGCGAGGTCGAGCGCGAGGCGCGCCGCACGCCGCCTGGGCCTCGAGCTTCACCGTCGTCGTCGCCGGCGCCCTCGCGGCGCTGGCTCGTGCTCGCTGCGCTCGCCGCCGCGGCAGCGCTGGCCGTGCTCGTCTGGAGGCCCTGGCGCCCCAGCGCTGACGCGGATCCCTACCTGGGCGGCGACCACGTTCGCATCGTTTATCCCGTCGACGGCGTGGCGTCGGGCTACGAGCGCTTCGCCTGGGAGTTGCCGAGCGGCCTGTCGCGCGTTCGCGTGACCGTGTTCGACGCCGCGAGCGGCGAAGAGCGCGACAAGGAGTTCACCACCGGACTCGAATGGCGTCCCGCGCCGGAACGCCACGCGCTCTGGCCCGATGCGATCGAGCTCGAGGTGCAACCGATCGACGACTCGGACTGGCCGGTCGGACGGCCGGACCGTCGGCGCACACTGCGCGCCCCGCGCTGACGCAGCGCGCGCCTGCGCGGGGCGGCATACTGCGTTTGCATGATCCTACGCGCGACGGCGGCTTTCCTCGTGGTTGCGGGCCTGGCGGCGCCTTCAACCGCTCGCGCGCCGCTCGCGACCGCCACCGGGCCTCAGGTCGTCGCGAGCGACATGCAGCTCGCGTGGGAGCACGCGGACGCCGCGTCGAGCGCTGTGGAGGCGGGCGACTGGGAGAGCGCCTTCGCGCGGGGGACGCAAGCGATGGAGCGCGCTCGAGCGGCCAGCGCGACTGCGCGCGACCGCTGCGCGCAGCTGGCCGCAGGCGAGTACTTGATGTTCGGCGCGTGGTCCGCCGCACGCGGCGAGCACGGGCGCCAGCGCTCTCAAGCCGCGCTGGATCTGCTCGAAGAGGCGTGCAAGGCGCCGGAACTCGCTCCGGAGCACCGCGGACAGCTGCTGGCGCTCCAAGGGGCGATCCTGGTCGAGCTCGGGCTTCCCGATCGCGCCCGCGAGCCCCTCGAGCGCGCGATGAAGCTCACGGCATCGCGCGAGCCCGAGGTGTGCGCACGCCCCGACCCCAAGCGCTGTGCACGACACAAGCAGGACCCGCGGCCGCTGAACTTCCCGGCCTACCTCGATGCGCACCTCGGCGAGGCCGCTCGCCTGCTCGCGATCGGCGCGTTCCAACGCGCGGAGCGGCTGTGCGACGAGATCGAGCCCAACGTCGACTGGAGTGAGCTCGCGCGCCAGCGCGAAGGCTCGCTTCACGCCGCCAACGCGCGGCGCGCGCAGCTGGCCGTTCACCGCGCCACGGCTCGACTGGGCGGCGCGGCGGGCGAGCGGGCCAAGCTCGAGTCCGCGCGAGCCGAGTTCGAGCGCGTGTTCGAGTTCGAGGGTTTCGAGCCGCAAGACGGCATCACGGCCAGCTGCGGCGTCCTCGAGATCGATCTGGAGCTCGCCGAGTTCGTGCGCGCGAAGGAGTACCTCGCCGCGGTCGACGCCTGGATCGCCGAGGACCCGGCCAACGCGGGGACGCTCGACGATCGCGCCTGGCTGACCACGCTGCGCGCGCGGCTCCAGCGCTTGAGCGGCGGCGACACAACTCAATCGGCTCGAGCCTTGCGTGCGGCGCTCGACGCCTGGCTCGACGCGTGGCGCGGCGTCGAGCGCGCGGGCGGCATCGGCGTGCTCAGCTTCGACCGGCCGCGCCTCGCGCTGGTCGAGTTGTTCCGTTCCGGCGCCGCGGAGGCGGCGATCGATCACGCGCTCTCGATGCAGCAGTTCGGCGTGCTCTGGCGCGAGCTGCGCGAGCCGCGGCCGACGGTCGCGCAGGTGCGAGAGGCGTTGTGCGCCGACGACACCGGGTGCGTGGTGTACGTGATCAGCTCGGGCGAGAGCGTGGCCTTGTCGTTCGACCGCAAGAGCGCGCAGTTGCACAGGCTGCCGGCAGCGACCTACATCGACGCGCGCACCAACGCGTTGCGCGCGGCGCTGCTCGCAGGCGATGCGCCTTCGGCTGCGCAGCGCGAAGTGCTCACCAAGACGCCGGGTGAACTCAGCGACGCGCTTTTTCCCGCCGCGCTGCGCGAGCGACTGCGCGCCTGGAAGGGAGTGCGGATCGTCGGGCTCGATCAACTCGGCGTGCCGCTCCAGGCGCTGACCGTGCTCGACGGTCGGCCGCTCGGCGCAACGCACGCGGTTGCGTTCCTGCCCTCGCTCGCGAGCGCGTGGAAGCTGCACGAGCGCCGCGCAGGACTCGCGCGCCGTCCGGGGATCGCGCTGCTCGCCGCTCCGCAGGCGGGTGAAGCGGCGCTCGCGCAGTTCGGCTCGGCTCGCGCCGAGATCGATCGCGAGCTCCTCGCCCCGCTGCTCGAGGCCGCTGGCGCGCGCCAGCTCGAACCTTGGCTCGAGTCGCGGGCCACCCTCGGCGCATTGAGCGGCGCCAAGGCGCAGGCCGATGTTGTCCACATCCTTGCGCACGGCGTCATCGACGGCTCGCGCGAGCTGCGCACGCTGGTCGTGCTCACGCCGGACGAGCGCGCGCCCGATGGGCTCCTCTCGATCGAGCGCGCACGCGCCATGAACGCGCCCGACGTCGTGCTGCTCTCGGTGTGCTGGGGCGCGGCCGGCGTCGCCCGGCCCGGGGATTTCGGCGCCACCGACCTGGGCGGAGCGTTCTTGATCGCGGGCGCGTCGAGCGTGGTGCTGTGCGATCTCGAGCTGCGGCTCAGCGACGCGGTGCAGTTCGGCGCCGTCGTCCATGCGCGACTGGCGGCGGGGGACTCGCTCGCACGGGCGGTGCAGGCCGCCAACGTCGAGTTCTGCGCCAAGCACCCAGGCCGCGCGCCGTGGACCTTGCCCTACGTCGCCGGCCTGGGGCTGTGATGCGCGCCGGCGTCAGTTCGGGTTGCCCACCGGCGACTCGTCGATCGGCGCCGTGAGCGAGGGCACGTGCCCGCCCAGGCCGACGCGCTTGCCCAGCGGCGGGGGCCGCGAAGTGCTCGCCACAGCGTCGGGTGACGTCACGACGAACTCGACGGAGCCTTCCGGCATCGTGTTGAGCAGCGCTTGAACCGCGTCGCCGTTGGGCGTCGTCGCCACAGGCTGTCCGTAGAGCTCGAGCGGCTCTTGTGCGTGCAGCGCATACACCGTCGCCGGAGTGACCGCGGAGTACTTCCCGGCGCGCAGCCGCACCAACTGAACGCGCAGGTAGACGATGCGATCGAAGCCCACGCCCTCCGCGCAGGGAAACTCGAGCGGACATGGGACCGTGCTCCCAGGAACTGCCTCGAGGTCGGACGGCGCGGCCGCGAAGTCATTCGCGGATGCGGGCAGCGCGACACGCCGGATCTCGAAAGGAACCGACTCGATCGGGCCACTCGGATCGGCCTGGGACCACAGCGTCATTTCCAGAAAGAACTTCGTCGTGTCCCACCAACCTCCGGCCATCGGCGGAGGAATCGACACCTCGAAGTTCAGTCGCCTGGACGCGCCGGCGACCCACGCGCCGACGTCCGCTGTGGCGGTGCCATCGTTGGTGGGATAGATCCGAAGCGTCGGCGGCAACTGCACCGAGCTCGCGTTCTCCGTGCGCTTGCTCCACAGCTCCGACGCGCCGAGCACAGGCAAGCCGACGTCGATGTCGCCGTCCAGGTCGAAGTCGCTGACCCAGGGCGTGCCGTGGTTGGGCAGCATCGACGGTGGGATGGGCGTCGTCGGGTATGCGATGGTGGACTCCGACTCCTCCAGATAGACGGGGCCGGCGTACCCGTTGGCATCCGGAACGCCCCCGGTGTTGGTCACCACCGTCAGGTCGTAGTGCGCGGACGAACTCCACACCGTGTCGTCGAGGCCGTCGCCGCTCACATCAGCGGCCACGACCGCGCGCAGCGCTCTTCCCGTGAGGTACTTGCCATTGCGCACACCATCCAGCCCGACCGTCGCGAAGCGCTGCAGCCCGGGCGTGGTGGAGTTGGAAAGGAGCGCCAGCCACTGCTGCGCGACTCCGGCGTGCCTGATCGGCGCCATGGTGGCCGCGCTCCAACCGGCGCCCTCGTTGTGAAAGGCCACGCGCGCGCCGGTGATGATCGAGTAGATGTCCAGTCGCGCGGCCCGGCGCACGGCGAGTTCCGGCGTGCCATCGCCGTTGCGATCGAACAGTTCGATGCCCACCACGGGCTCGGTCTGGCTGATGGCGATGCTCGCGAAGGCGCTCCACGTCGCCGTGTCACCGTTCAAGGACAGATTGCACTTTTCCACCAGGATCGCGCTGGAGCTTGCGTTGAGTCCGACCACGAACTGCTCGAGGCCGTCGTCGCTCCACACGCGCACGCGCGAGGCGCCGGCCCAGCCCGTCGAGCTCGCTGCGTCGTTCATCCACTGCCAAGGGTCCGTGCCTCCGACGAAGTGCATGCGGCGCGTCTCGAGCCCCGCCGCCCCGAGCGTGAGCCAGCGGTCGCGGTCCTGGTGTCGCATCACATCGCAGTCGAGCGGCGAGTCGAGCGACTCCATGCGCGCCTCGTAGACGCCGACGCCGATGGCGACGTCCCAAACCGTGCCGCGCTGGTAGAGCACATCGGGGTTGCCATCCCCGTCGAAGTCGCCGGTGAGCGTGCGGCCGTAAGTCGCGTTTCCGCCTGGCGGCGGCGGAGCGATGTCCTTGCGGACGTGGATTGGCGCGGCGCGCGAGACCTGTGCGAGCGAAGCGAGCAACAGCGCGAACCAACCTCCCTGGTTGAGTGTCTTCATGGTGGGACTCGATCGTAGTGCGGATGGCGAAGCTGCGCGGGCCACTCGAGACACGAGTTCGAATCGCTCCCGGCGCGTTCCGCCATGCGACGGCGCAGCGGAAAAGTCTGGAGATTCCCGCGAAAACCGCGCGAGTGCTCGCCGGAGTCCAGAGCGCGTGCGGAGCTACTGCGCAGCGTGCGCCCGAGCCACACCACAAGCAGCTGTTTTCACGGGTGGCACGCGAGCGCACGTCGCGGGCGCAAGCCCGCGGCCCGGAGCGCCGAAACAGCGAGGTGCTCTGGATCCAGCGTCCCAGCCTGTTCGACGGCGAGTCCGGCGAGATCGCGCTGCGGCTGCTCATCGCGCTGGCGGTGGGCGCGGCGATCGGCGCCGAGCGCAGCTACCGCGGGCGGCCCGCCGGCTTCCGCACGCACGCGCTGGTGTGCATGGCGTCGAGCCTCCTGATGCTGATCGTCGCCTACGAGCATCGCTGGGCGCCCAACGAAGGCGAGGCGCGCATCACGCTCGACCCGACTCGCATGGCGCAGGGCATCATGACCGGCATCGGCTTCCTCGGCGCCGGCGCGATCATGAAGGAGGGCCTGACGGTGCGCGGGCTCACGACCGCGGCCTCGATCTGGGTCACCTCGGCCATCGGCGTGCTGATCGGCATCGGCTTCTACACGCCGGCCGTGATGGCGGGAGTGCTCACGCTCGGCACGCTCTCGGTCTTCAACTGGGTCGAGAAGCGCATGCCCTCGCAGTCCTACGCGCACCTGGTCGTGCGCTTCGCGCGCACCGCGGCGATGAGCGAGCCCGAGATGCGCCAGACGATCGCGCGCCACGGTTTCTCGATCGCCAACCTCAACTACCGCCTCGACGAGCAGGACGGCTTCTTCGAGTACCGCATGGTGATCGCCACCACGCACGGCGAGAACGTGCGCCGACTGGTCGAGTCGCTCAACGCGCTCGAGTCGGTGCGCGAGTTCCGTCTTTCGCCGACTGGCGACTGAGCAGGGGACGCACCCGGTCGCGCTTCGAGCGGCTTGGCCGCGCGCGGATCGGAGGGCCGCGCGCGAGGGCCGACGGAACGGCTCGCCCGTCAGTTGCTGATCCCAGAGCGCCGCGCTCTCCGCGGCAGTGCTCGCGAGTCCGGCGCCGCGCCCGCACTTCGCAGAGCGACTCGATGCGCCAGCGTCGAGCGCGCATACGATGCTGCCGCGGCGGAGCTGCTCCGCGCAGAGCCGTTCATCCCAACATGGACTTGTCCGTTCCTTCCGAGCAGGGTTCCGAGCGGTCTGCGCCGCGCGTGCGGCTCTCCATGCGCAACCGACGGCGCACGACCGCCGGCGGATTTCTCGCGGCGCTGGGCGGTCCGCTGGGCGGAGCGCTTCGATGAGTTGGTTCCGTCGCCAGCGCCCTGCTCCGTCGGAGCCGCCGGCCACCGATCCGCTCGCGCTCGTGCGCGCCTATCACGCAGCGAGCACGCACCACCAGCACCGCTACGCCTTCGGGCCCGGCGAACTCGATTGGGACACTCAGCCCGATCCGTTCCGGCGCTACATCGGGGCGCCGAGCGTCGAGCTCGAGCTGGTCGAACCCACGGACGAGCCGCGCTACGAGCCCGCGTTCTGCGCCGGTGAAGTGACGCCCGCGCCGCTGAGCGCGCGCTCGATCGCGCAACTGTTCTTCGACTCGCTGGCGCTGTCGGCGGCCAAGCGCTGGGGCGAGTCGCGCTGGTACCTGCGCTGCAACCCTTCGAGCGGCAATCTGCATCCCACCGAGGGCTGGCTGATCAGCGCTGGCGTCGAGGGTTTGTGCGACACGGCCTTCGTCGCGCACTACGCGCCGCGCGCGCACGCGCTGGAGATCCGCGCGCGGATCTCGGCCGAGGCCTGGAGCGAGCTCGCGCGCGGGCTAGGACCGGGCGCGGTGCTGGTCGCGCTCTCGACGATCCACTGGCGCGAGGCGTGGAAGTACGGCGAGCGCGCGTTCCGCTACTGCCAGCACGACGTCGGGCACGCGCTCGGCGCGCTGGCGGTCGCGGCCGCCGGGCTCGGCTGGCGCGCGCATGTGCTCGACGAGGTCGGAGCTGACGAAGTGGGGGCGTTGCTGGGAGTGAGCGAGCAGCGCGGGCCGTTCGCGGAAGCGCCCGAAGTGCTGGTGGCGATCGGCCCGGCGCCCGCCGATGGTTCGCCCTGGCGTCCGCGCGCCCCGCGCGTCGAGGCCTTGCGCGCAGCGAGCACGAGCCCGCGCGTCGGGCTGCCGAACGAGCTCTCGAGCGGCTGGGTCGACTGGCCCGCGATCGACGCGATCCACGCTGTCACGCGCAAGCCGCGCACCGAGCGTGTGCACGAGCTGGGGGCCAGTCCGCGGCTCAACTCGAGCGCGCCGGAGCGCGAGCCCATCGCGTTGCGCCGGATCGTGCGCTCGCGGCGCAGTGCGGTGGCCTTCGACGGTCGCACGGGCACGACTGCGGACGCGCTGTGGCAGGCGCTGGCGCGCACCACGCCGCGCGAAGGCGCGGTGCTCCACGATCTCGCGCCCTTCGACCCCACGGTCGACCTCGCGGTGTTCGTGCACCGCGTCCAGGGACTCGAGAGCGGCCTGTACTTGCACCTGCGAGATCCGCGGCGGCTCGCGCGTTGGCGGGCGTCGTCCGCGCTGGCTCGCGACGCCACGCGCGTCGAGGAGGCGGGCGAGCTGAGCGTGTGGCGACTGCGCAGCGGCGACATGCGAGCCCACGCGCGCGCCGTTTCGTGCCACCAGGAGATCGCCGCCGACGGCTGTTTTGCGCTGGCGATGCTGGCCGAGTTCGACGGCCCGCTCGAAGCGCGCGGCGCTTGGATGTACCCGCGACTTTTCTGGGAGTGCGGCTGGATCGGGCAGATGCTGTACCTCGAAGCCGAGGCGCTGGGCCTGCGCGCCACCGGCATCGGGTGCTTCTTCGACGACGCACTGCACGCGCTGCTCGGTCTGGGCGACACGCGCTTTCGCAGCCTCTATCACTTCACCGTTGGAGGACCGGTCGACGATTCCCGTATCACCAGCGAAACGCCCTACGCTGTTCGGCCCGGTGGCCACACTTGAGCATGGGCCGTATTTCCACTGCGGGAGTACGACGGGCCAAGGTTACGCTGCGCCGCGCGAGCCCCAGGCCCCTCCGAAGCATGCAGCGTCGTTGATGGTCACACTCGAGGAGTTCAGGCGGCGCAAACTGGTGCTCGCGCGCGCCTACGGCTCGAGCAGCAACGCCATCGGCTTCGTTCAGTCGGCGACCACGCTGCTGCCGCTCGTGGCCCTGTGGGGTGTCGCCGTGTGGGGCCTCGAGCACGATCTGCGCGTCACATTCGCTGCGGCGCTGGGCATCACGCTCTTGCTCGTGCGCGTTTTCGCGATGATGCACGAGTGCGGGCACAACGCACTGTTCGCTAGCCGCGGACTCAACCGCGCCTTTGGATTCGTGTACGGCGTGCTGTCGGGAATGCCGCAGTACGTGTGGTCCGTTCACCACGAATTCCACCACCGCAACAACGGCAACTGGGAGCGCTACCGCGGACCGCTCGCCACGCTTTCGATCCCCGAATACGCCGCGCTCAGCGTCGCCCAGCGCAAGTCCTACCGGCGTTCACGGCACATCACGTGCGCGCCGCTGGGCGGGTTCGTCTATCTGATTTTCAATCCGCGCTGGAATTGGATCAAAGGCAACTTGGCGTTGGTCGCGCACCTGCTCGGCGGCCGCTCGAGCGCGAGCTTCCAGGCCAGATATTGGAAGAGCTGGTGTGAATACCGCCACATGAGCGCGAACAACGTCGTGCTGCTCAGCGCGTGGTTCCTGGCCAGTTACTTCATCGGCGCCGGCCCCTTTTTCGCGCTCTACCTCCCGACGCTTTCGCTCGCGGGCGCCGCCGGAATCATCCTGTTTACCGTCCAGCACAATTTCGAGAATTCGTACGCCGCGCCGACCGCCACCTGGGACTACGACAAGGGCGCGCTTGACGGCACGAGCTTCCTCGTGCTGCCCGGGTGGTTGAACTGGGTCACCGCGAACATCGGCTACCACCACGTGCACCACCTCTCGTCGGCGATCCCGTGCTACCGCCTCGTGAAGTGCCACGCAGAGAACGCCGAGCTGTTCGCCGACGTCCCGCGCCTGCGCCTGAGCCAGGTGCCCGCCTCGCTGCGCTGCATCCTGTGGGACCCCGACGCCGAGCGCATCGTGTCGATCGACGACTACGACCGCGGCCTGTTGCCTGCACGCGCTGTGAGTTCGTGAAGTTGGAGCCGCGCGCACCGGCGCGTGTTTCGGCGTTGGCGAAGTCGAAACGTGCTCCAACGCCGCCGCGGCGCTGATGGCGGTCGAGTCGCTCGCGGGGGCTGGCTACACTCCGCGAATGGACGGTCCGATCCTCAAGTCGATCCAGTTCGAGAACTACCGCTGCCTGCGCGACGTGCGCATCGAGTTCGAGCCGTTGACGGTGCTGGTCGGCGGCAACGCGACGGGGAAGTCGTCGGTGCTCAGGGGGGCTTGTGGAATCCAGCGAGTCGCCAATGCGGATCGATGGATGCAGCAGCCGACTGCGACAGTCACGGTTCGTCGTGTACTCGTGGGGAATTCGCAGAACGTGTTCGTCGCGACGGCGGGCTTGCCCGGGCAGACACAGGTCGCAGATCGAGGCGTCAGAACGCAACTCATCGAGCTCGACTTGGCGCAGCTCCGCGCGGCGAACACGTTGGCCAATTCGACTCGACTGGCCTCCAACGGCGCCAACTTCGCCAACACATTTGTGTCCCTACCGCGTCGCCAGCAGATCGAGCTGGCGGAGCGCTTCTGCGCGATCGTGCCGATGTACCGCGACGTCGACATGCTGACCATCGGCAGTGGGTATCACACCCTCCGCTTCCAAGACCGCTGGAACGAGTCGGTCTGGTACACGCCTGACCAGGTCTCCGACGGCACGATGCTCGTGCTCGCCTACCTGCTGCTCATGTACCAGCAGCCCCAAGTCGAGCTGGTCGCCATCGAAGAGCCCGAGCGCGGCCTCCATCCCTTCCTCCTGGGCGAACTCGTCCAGTTCTTCCGCGCGATGACGCGCGGCGAGGTCGGTCCCCATCCGGTGCAGGTGGTGCTCGCGACGCACTCCGCGGGAATCCTCGACCACATCGAGCCGCGTGAGGTGCGGTTGCTCTCGCGCGACCGCCAGAGCGGCGAAGTGCGCGTCGAGACCATCGACGAGAGCACTCAGAACTGGCGCGCGGCCTACGCGGCGCACGAGCACTCGCTGGGCGGCATCTGGCTGTCGGGCGGCATCGGCGGCGTGCCCTCGCGGTAGACCTCGCGATGTTCACGGTCGCCGTGTACTGCGAAGGGCCGGCGGAGTCGGGCCGCGGCGCCCTGGGCGTTGCGCCCGGCGAGCTACTTTCGGACGCCGACCTCGGCGCAGCACATGTGCTCATTCGTCGCGCGCTCGAGTCTTTCGAGCCAAGTCGAGCCCGCGATCTCGAGTTCGTGCAGCCCCTGTTCCTGCGCGGCGCGCCAGCCCGCGGCGGCCAACTCTTGTCGCGCGCCAACCTGCGCAAGCTGCTCGCCTGGCCCGACTCCAAGCGCGCTCCGCGCTTGTGCGCGCTGATCGTCGACGAAGACGGACAGCGGCAGCGCTTGAAGGACCTGCGCAGCTACGTCGAGGGGATACCGCCGCCGCTCACGGCCATCGCCGTGGCCGTGCGCGAATTCGAGAGTTGGCTGCTAGCGGATCACCAAGCGCTCGCGTCCCTCACGAGTCAGCGCATCGACAGCGGCTGGGACGTCGAGACACTCGAACCCCGTCGCGCCAAGGAGCACTTGCGAGCTCTCACTGAGCAGCTCCGCGCTGATTCCACGGTCGCAGCCGCTCACCGACTCATCGCTGAGCAACTGCGCCCAGAGCAACTGCGCAGCGTGTGTCCGTCGTTCCAACGCTTCCTCGACGAGCTGAGAGCGTGCTTGGAGCGCACGCCCTGACGCGTCACCGACCGCGCGCCGCCAGCCGCGCTCAGAGCCGGTCGTCGCGGCGCGAGAACACCAGCCGCTGCTCGTGCTCGACGTGCTTGCGGTAGCCGAGCAGGTGGAAGAACTCGAGCGTGAAGAAGCGCGCGATCTTGGGGTCGACGGCCAGCGTGTTGGGGCCGTGGTGGTTTTGCTGCACGCCCGGGAGCAGTGAGATCACGCGCTCCATGCGCAGCTTGCGCAGCACGGCCGACACGCGCAGCCAGAAGGGCTCGACCGTCTTGCCCATGAAGAAGCCGTCGAGGCCCTTGGGCTGGTAGCGCGGCATCAAGAGCACGCCGGAGAAGGGCGCGGTGACCTGGGCCTCGGCGTGCGGGCCGTCGTGCGCGAGCAGGCGGCCCTTCTCGATCTGCATGAAGCCCTTGAGGCCGGGGATCATGCGGAAGTGCGGTTCGTTGTGGGGCTCGATGTCGTGGCGGTGCACGACTTCGATCACGTTCGGCACGCCCGAAGCCGCGGCGCGCAGGCGCGCGCGATGGCGTTCGTAGTCGGGGGCCGCGCTCGCGTCGAGCAGCCCGCAGGTGACCAGCGCGATCCAGATCGCCGACTCGTGGTTGTCGGCGGTGCGCGGGTCCTCGTTCTGGCCGCCCTCGAGCACGATCGCGACGTTGCCGCCGGCGCCGAAGTACTCGATCAGCGTGCCCTCGATGTTCTCTTCCAATCCCAGCAGCACCGGCGCGCTCAGCGCGAAGGCCAGCTCGCGGTTCTGCAGCGTGTCGCCCATCACGATGAAGGGCGGGCCGCCGCCGGAGGTCGAGTGCAGGTCGAGCAGCAGCGCGCGTCGGCGCGGATCGCCGTCCCGGGCGGCAGCGAGCAGCGGATCGAGGATGGCGAGCAGCTCGCGTTGCTCGCGCTGTTCGGAATGGTCGCGCGCGGGATCCTGACGGCGCAGCTGCTCGACCGCGGTCTTGGTCCAGACGCGGTTCATGTCCTCGTCGACGAAGCGCGTGCTCTGCGCCAGCGCGCAGGAATTGCCGACCAGCCCCAGCAGTTGACCGCGGACGCTCGGGCGGCGCTGCTCCAGCTCGCGGAACACGCGCCCCAGGGCCACCACGCCGGCCGGTTCGTTGCCGTGCACGCCGCCCGTCACGACCAGCGTCGGGCCGGCCGCGGCGTCGCCGTAGCGACCGATCTCGCGTCCGGCCGCAAACGGGGAGGCGCAGGCGTGGGGCTTGGGTTCGACCATCGTGACCAGGCGCGTCGCCCGCGGGCGAGAGCGCTCCAAACGTTCTCGAGCTGCGAGCGCGAGAATTCTACCCGGCGGGATCGACCGGGCGTCGGATGTGTCTTGATGCGCCTTGGTGCGGACCTGCGGGCCGCCCGAGTGCGCGCGCTCGGCCGGGCGCCGCCCGCCGGCGCGTTCGAAATCAGCCTTCCTTCAGCCAGCGATCGAGCAGCACCGACGAGAGCTCGAGGAAGTCGTGCTCGGTGAGCACGCCCACGAGCCTGCCGTCCTGCACCACCGGCAGGCAGCCGACCTTGTTGCGCCGCATCAGGTCGATCGCCTGCTGCGTCGGCGTGTCGGGCCCGACGGTGACCACGTCGCCGCGCATGATGTCGCGCACGGCCAGCGCCGGGGCGCCGTGCTCGCGGCGGCGCAGCAGCATGCGCAGCACCGCGCGGTGCGAGACCATGCCCGTCAATCGGCCGTCGTCGTCCTCGACCAGCACATAGCGGATCTTCTGCCACTCCATCAGGTTCGCCGCGAGCTCGGCCGCGTCGTCGGGCCGCACGGTGAACATGTCGCGGTTCATGATCTGGCGCACGAGGCGGTAGTTCTCGCGCGCGTTGTCGCGCTCCTCGAGCGTCGCCAGCTCCCACTCGTGCACCGGCTTCTCGGTCTGCTGACGCGCGATCATCGCCGCCGTCAGCGCGCGGTAGCGCTCGGGCAGGCGCCCGCGGTCGCCGAAGGTCGCCAGCGAGTCGAAGGCCCACTGCGAGCCGGTGCGATCGCGGCGCACGCGCTCCTCGATCACGCCCAGCGTGCGGTCGATGTCGCTCGAGTCGACGCCGGCGCTCTTCAAGCCCGCGCGCGCCGCCGGCAGCATTTGCTGCGTGATCAACTCGTCCGCGCTCCAGGCGCGGCCCTTGAACCAGCGGAAGCGCGCGTGCAGCCCGTAGCGCGCGGCGGCGATGAAGTTCGCGCGCGCGTCGTCGAAGCTGAGCAGGTCGGGGATCGAGCCGAAGTGCTCGAGCGCGCTCATCAGGCCCACGAAGAAGGCCGCGTTGGCCATCTCGTCGGCCACCGAGGGGCCGGCGGGAACCACGCGGTTTTCGATGCGCAGGTGCGGCTTGCCGTCCGAGATGCCGTAGCAGGGCCGGTTCCAGCGGTACACGGTGCCGTTGTGCAGCCGCAGCGCGCGCAGTTGCGGCACGCCGCCCGACTCGAGCACCGTGACGGGATCTTCGTCGCTCGCCACGGCGATGAGCGAGCGGAAGCGCGCCACGTCCTCGCGGTAGATCTCGAGGATCGACTCGTCGACCCAGCGCTCGCCGAAGTTCACGCGCTGGCGCTGGCCGCGCTCGGTCATCAGCTCGCTGCGCGTGTCGAGCGACTGCTGGAACAGCGCGATGCGCGTCTCGTGCCACAGCCGGTGCTGCAACAGCGTCGGCGAATTCACTGCGGCCGCGAGCACCGGCGCGGTGATCGCCTGCGCGAGGTTGTAGGCGCGCGCGAACTCCGGCGCCGAGACCTGGTAGTGCACCTGGAAGCTGGTGGTGCAGGCCTCCAGCATCACGTTCTCGTGGTAGGTGTGCAGCTCGTCGGCGCCCTTGATCAGGAACTCGAACTTGCCGCCGCGCATCTCGGCCAGCAGCCGGTTCATGGCGAGGTAGCGCGGGCTGGGCGTCATGTAGTCCAGCGTCAGGTGCTGCTTCTCGAGCGTCGGCAGGATGCCGCACAGCACGATCTGCGCGTGTTCCTGGGCTGCGGCGTTGCGCGCCAGCTCGAGCATGCGCCGCAGCTCGTTCTCCATGCGCGTGAAGCAGTCGCCGCCCAGCACCTGCGGGCTCAGGTTGGCCTCGAGGTTGAACAGGCCCAGCTCGGTGGTGAAGTTCTCGCCCGTCAGGCGCTGGAGCATCACCTGCGCCAGCTTGGCGGGCTGCATGGCGCGGTCGACCAGGAACATCTCCTGCTCGGCGCCGATGCGGCGGGTGTCGGACTCGATCTTGCCTTGCGCGAGCATGAGCTCGAGCGCGTGAACGTCGGCTAGCAGCGACTTCACGAAGCGCCGCATCTCGGACTTGTCGGCGCCTTCGCTGATCTGTTGGAGGCCCATCGGTGGGGGGGACGAAAGAGCTCCGCGTGGGAGCGTTGGACCACAGGTCGTACCGCCCGCGATTGTAAACGCGGCGCCGGTAGGAACTAGCGCGCGCTGGCGCGGCTGGCGCGCCTAGGGCGCGATCTCGAACTCGATCCCGTCCGAGAGCCCGGTTCCGGACGCCGCGGCGCCGTCGCGATACCAGAACTGGCCGTTGACCACGCTCCCGACGCTGAGCGCCGGATCGGCGCCGGACTGCAAGTAGGCGTTGAAGTCGAGGCTGAGCACGCCGCTGCAGTCGTTCGGCCCGAGGTTGCCGGCGCTGAAGAGCCAGCCCGCGCGCTTGACCGGCGTCGCCACGCAGCGGTACGCGCCATCGAACGGCGTCGCCGCCCTGCCGCCCGTGCCGTAGAAGAACACGCCGTTCTTCTGGTTGATCACCCGCTGCGCCGAGATCGTGAACGGCGCGGAGCTCGAGGCGCTGGCGCGGCCGTTGAACGCGATCGCGGGCAGGCATCCGACGCTGTTCACCTTCGCGGTGCAGTAGACCAGCGCGTCCAGTTCGAGCGTGAACACGTACGCCGAGCCCGTCGCGCCGCCGGGGTGGACATCGAACGGCGCGCCGACGACCAAGCGCTTGTCTTCGAGCGCGACGTCGGCGCCGAACTGGTCGCCGGGCGCTGCGTCGGGCGCGAGCACCTTCCGCGCGAGCTGCCAGTCCCCGTTGCGTTGGAACACATACGCCGCGCCCGCATTGACGCCGGCGGTGTCGTCGAGCCGACAGCCGACGGCCAGCAGTCCGCTCTCGAACCCCAGCGCCGCTCCGAACTCGGTCGCGCTCGCCGGATCCGGCGAGACAATCGTCTGCCACAACGTCCAGCTCGAGCCCGTGCGCCTCAGCAGGTGCACAACGCCAGAGCCCGAGATGTTCGGCGCGCCCACTGCGATCGTGTGCTCTTCGTCGATGGCGACCGGGTAGCTGCCATCGGGGAGGTTCATCGGCGTCGCGAGCAGGCTCCACGTCGTGCCCACGCGCTGGTAGACCCGCAGCTGCGGGTTGCTCCAGTAGGGCGCTGGGTTCGTGGTGACCACCGCGAGGTCATCGCGCAACGCGACGTAGCCCACCGGCGGCAGGGTGAACTCGGTGATCCAGCCGGACGCAATGAAGCGCAAGATCTTGCCGTTGTTGATGCCGCCTTCGTCGTTGGTGAACGCGAGGCGGTTGTTCGTGAGCGAGAGTCCCTGTCCGAAGCTCGTGCAGCACGATGCCGTGCACCCCGCGTCCTGGATCGACCAGACGCCGGCGTTGCGCGCGTAGACGTAGTAGCAGCCGTTCATGTTCTCGTACGGGTTGTTGGCGAAGGCGACGCGGTCGCCGACGAGCACGGCGTCGCCCAGACTGAAGGAAACGCCCTGGCTCGACACGACCGCTTGCCGCGTCCAGCCAGCGGGGTCTCGCACGAAAATGTAGGCCTTGGCGCGCCCGCTGAACGAGTTCTGGACGCCCACCGCGACCGCCGTGTCGCCGTCGATGTCGACGCGGGACCCGATCCACTTCAGCGCCGCGCCAGCGGGCGGCACGAGCTTGGCCTCGAAGGTCGAGACCAGCGGATCGATCGTGAGCGGGTAGCTCGCGCCGCTCGAGTCGACGAGGATCGAGAGCCATTCGCCGGCGGCGCAATAGCTCACGTCCAACTCGCGTCCCGTCGCATCCCAGGCGCGCAGGCCGGCGAGTTCGACGCGCGCTGCTCCGCACCCGTCGCGCAGCACGAGGTCGCGCCCGCCGCGCAGTTCGAGTGCGAGCTCACTTTCCCAGCGCATGCGCAGCTCGAGGCCGTTCGCTGCGTCGCCCGCGGCCGGCGCCTCGAGCACTGTGAAGCCCTGCTGCAGACCGTCGACGCCGTTCACGTACCACTCGAGCACGGAGCCGCGATCGAGCAGGATGCTCGCGCCGCGCGCGGTGAATTCTGGCGCACGCACCGGTGTCGGTGCGGACGGGGGTCCCCAGGTCTCGAGCTGCAAGCGGAACGCGGGCTCAATCCCATTTGCGCCATCGAGCTCGACGCTCACGCCCTCGCTCTCGAACGTCGCGACCAGTCCCAGACGAGCGTTCTCGGCGCGCCACATCGGCTGCTCGTCCTGCGCGCCGAGCGTGAGCACCTGATGGACCTCGAGCGCGTCGCCCGACATCGCCACTTCGAGTGCGGCCGGCAGTTGCACGCCGAGGGGTGCGCCGGTTTGGAGAGCCGTCGTCGTCGGACCGCAGAGCAACGCGAAGAGTGCGAACATGGCGGTGGCCATTTTCCGTTGAGGCGCCGGGCGCCGGGTGGTGTCCGCCACTTGACTTCGGTCGCGGTGCGCTTCACGCGCGCGCGTGCGTTCAAGTTCGAGCGCTCTCGAACGCCAAGTGAAGCCTCGCACGGGCAGCGCGGTCTGGCAAGCGGCGGCGGAGCGCGGGCCGTGACTGGCGCTGCTCAGAGCTGCCCGAGCCGCGCGGCCAACCCGGGGCACTGCGCCTCGAGCGGCCGCAGTCGCTCGCGCAGAGCCGCTCGTTCGGCGTGCGTGGGGTGCAGCGAGCGCAGCACCAGCTCCAGCCCGCCCGCGATCCGTTTGCAGCCGCTGTCGCGCGCTTCCGCCAGATCCAAGAGTCCCAGTTCGATCCGAGCGATGCCGAAGGTCCAGCGCAGGTTCTCGGGCGGCGTCGCCAGCCGTTCGAGCTGCTCCAACGCGGCTCGTCCGCGCTCGCTCTCGCCGCGCGACAGGGCGCACAGGGCCAGGGTCAAGCGCGCTTCGACCGCGGTCTCGTGCGGCGCCGCGATGAGCGCGCGCTGCGCCAGGGCCTCGACCTGGGAGCGCTCGCCCCCCGCGCGCCAGCCGGCGTACGCCGCCAGGCCCAGCGCTACGTGCGCTTGCGCCGCGGGCAGGCTCTCGAGCGCGTCGAGCGCCGCGCGTTCGGCCCGCCCGGCGTCCCCGCGGCCGAGGTGCGTCTCGGCCAGGCTGAGCAAGGTCAGGGCTGCGGCCGTGTCGCGCTCTCCACCGCAGCTCAGCATCGCCTCGCGCGCGGCCTCGAGCTCGCTCGCCGCCTCGTCGAAGCGCCCCAGGCTCTGCAGCGCGAACGCCAGCGTGCGCACCGCGCCCAGCGTCGCCTTGCTGTTGGCCGGCATGCGGCCGGCGAGGTCCGCGAGCACCGCGCGACAGCGCGACGCAGCGTCCTCGATCCGACCGACGTCGTGAAGCGCGCGCGCCAGGTTGGTGTGGTGCTCGGCCGAGATCGGATTGCCCCGCCCGTACAGGCGTTCGGAGAGCGGCGCGAGCGCTTCGAACGCGGCCAGCGCCTCCTCAGTGCGGCCCTGGAAGCGCAGCGCCGTTCCCAGCGTGTCGAGCGCCGCCGCACGGAAGGGGTGCTCCTGCACTTGCGCGTCGGCGGCTTCATCGATCGCGAGCGCGGCGCGCGCGGTGGATTCGGCCTGCGGATAGCGCCCCAGCCGCGACTGCGCGCTGGCGAGCATCGTCAAGAGGTTCCAGCGCTGCACGCGCGGCAACTCCGCGTGCTCTGCGACGCGCGCGGCGAGCGCATCGACGCGCTGCGCGGCCTCGGCGAGTTCGCGCTGGTCGATCAGGCTCAGGACCAGCAGCGCCTCGCAGCGCGCGGAGGCGAGGTGCGCGCTCGGCTCGCGCTGGAGCGTCGCGAGCGCAGCGCGCAGGTGCTCGACGTAGCCCGTTCGTCCGGCGAGCCGCATGGCCGAGCCCAGCAGCATGCGCGCGGCCGCGGTGGGCAACGCCTCGGGCCCGTCGAGCTCCAGCCGCATCGAGAGCGCGCGCTCGAGCGGCGGCACGGCTTCTTCGTAGCGCTCGAGGTTGGTGTACGACTCGCCGATGCGCTCGAGCAGTCGCGCCTGGAGCCGCGGCTGACCGGCGAGCTCGCGGTCGATGCGCGCGAGCCCCGCCGCGAGCACGTCCGCCGCGCGCAGGTCGCGCCGGCCGCTCACGTACGGGT
>WYBT01000041.1 GCA_011525785.1 Planctomycetaceae bacterium | reverse complement strand
CGTGGTTGTACGGTGCCAGAGCAATCTGTCCCACACCGCCGATACTCCCAGCTCGCCCGTTGCGTTGCGCGGTGTGGGACAGATTGCTCTGGCACCGTACAACCACGGCTCGCCCGTTGCGTTGCGCGGCGTGGGACAGATTGCTCTGGCGCCGTACAACCACGGCTCGGATGCCTTGCGAGCCGTGTTGGAGCAACTTGCGACCGCCGACGACTCGACGCGCGTCATCGCCGGCGGCACGGACCTGATGGTGGAGCTGCGCACCGGTCGCACCAAAGCCGCGCGCGTGATCGACATCCGCGGCCTCGCCGAGCTGCGCGGCGTGCGCGAAGAGCCCGACGGACTTCGCCTCGGCGCGCTGGAGTGCTGCGCGGACCTGCGGCGCTCGCCGCTCGTGCGCGAGCGCTTCGAAGTGCTCGCGCGCGCCTGCGCCGAGGTCGGCGCCGAGCAGATCCAAGCGCGCGCGACGCTCGGCGGAAACCTGGGGACCGCCTCGCCCGCCGCGGACCTGACGCCCGTGCTGCTCGCGCTCGACGCGCGCGTGCGCCTGCTCTCGCTCAAAGGCGCGCGTGAACTGGCGCTCGACGAGTTCCTGGTCGGCTACCGGCGCACCGCGCGCCGCCCCGACGAGTTGATCGAGTCGATTCTCCTGCCGTGGAGCGCCCCGGGCACGCGCTGCGCCTTCCGCAAGGTCGGCACGCGCCGCGCGCAGTCGATCTCCAAGCTCGTCGTCGCGCTCGCCGTGCGCATCGAAGCGCAGCAAGTCGTGCACGCACGCGCCGCTGCCGGAGCGGTCGCTCCGCGCACGATCCGCCTGCGCGCGCTCGAACGCGAGCTCGTCGGTCGTGCGCCGTCGAGCGACGTGCTGCACCGCGCCGCGCGAGCCGCGGCGCTCGAGGACGCGGCGCCGATCGACGACGTTCGCTCCACAGCGAACTACCGCCGCCACGCGCTCGCTCGGACACTCGAAACGCTGCTCAGCGAACTCACCAGTCCGAGCGCGCGCTCCGATTGACCGCCGCGCGCGCCGTCAACACGCCCCCACGATCGCCATGCCGCTCATGATCCTGCTCGCGCTGCTCCTGGGCATCGCGGTGTGCCTGCAAGGGACCGCCAACGGACAGCTTTCCGGCCGCATCGGCCTGCCGCTCACGCTCACGATCAACTCCGGGCTCGTGTTCCTCGGCGCGCTGATCTGGCTCGCGATCGCGCACTTCGCCGGAGCGACACCCGCTGTACGCGGCGAAGCGTCGTGGAAGCTCTACACCGGCGGCCTGTTCGGACTGGTGATCATCTCGTGCGCAGCGGTCGCCTATCCGCGCCTGGGGGCTGGTGTCACCACGACACTGGCCGTCGGCGCGCAAGTGGTGACCGCGCTCGTGCTCGATCAACTCGGCGCGACAGGTCGCCACGTGCCGCTGACAACCACGCGCGTGCTCGGCGTGGCGCTCGTCGCGCTCGGCGTGTGGCTCGTCGTTCGACCGCCGCAGCAAGCCGCGAGCTGAACGCCGCGCGCGCAGCTCGAGTCAGTCGCCCAAGTAGCCGACCTTGCGCAGCATTTCGAGCGTCGCCTCGCCCGCGCGCACGGCGGGCGCTCGCCGCTTGGCTTCGAGCGCGCTCGAGCGCGTCGTCGCCCACTGTTGAAGGCGCTGCACGACGTCGGCGCGCGTCGAGGCGAGGTCCGCGAGCTCGTGCGGATCGCTCGCGAGGTCGTAGAGCCGCACGCGACCGTCGGGCCCCAGGTGCAGCACCAGCTCGCCGTTGCGCACGCCGAGCAACTCGACGTTCTCCTGGCGCTCCCACCAGCCGTGCGTGGTCGAGAGCAGCTCCGGTGACGTCGACTTGGGGTTCGCAGCGAGGTCGAGCGCATCGCCACCGCCTTCGAGCGCAGTTCCCGCGATGCGCGCGAGCGTGGGCGCGAGGTGGCGATTCGACAGCACTTCCTTGGTGCGCACGCCGGCCGGAATTCCCGGGCCCGCGAGCACCAGCGGCACGTGCACGAGCTCGCGGTGCAGCGACTGTCCGTGCCCGTAGAAGCCGTGGTCGAGCAGTTCCTCGCCGTGGTCGCTGGTGAACACCACGACGGTGCGCTCGTCGAGCTCGAGCTGCTCGAGCGCGTCGAGCACGCGCCCCAGCCAATAGTCGCCGGTCCACACGCACGCGTCGTACATCTGCGAGATCTGCTGCGCGAGCGCGGGATCGACCTCGTACTGCGGCGCCGCACGGCCCGTGCGCAGCGAGCGCTCGCGCGCGAACAGGAGCTCGGACTGCTCGAACAGCGCGTGCTCGCGGTAGCTCTCCGGCACATCCGCCGCGAGCGCCGCGCGCGCCTGCGGCAGCGGAAGGTGCGGCACGTGCGGATCGACGAGGTGCAGGTAGAGGAAGAAGCGCGTGTCCGCGGCCTGCGCGAGCCAGTCGAGCACAGCCGGCATGAAGTCCGCCGACGCGCGGAAGTGCCCGCGGCGGTAGTCGAAGCTCTCGAAGCCCTGATCGAAGTTCTTGTCGGGCACGATCAGCGGATTGGCGGTCCACGCGGCGGTCGTGTAGCCCTGCTGCTGCAAGCGCTCGGCGAGCGTCGCGTGCGAGTGCGCGAGAAAGCAGGTCGAGTCGTCGAGCACGCCGTGCTCTTGCGGGAGCATCCCGGTGAACAGCGACGCGGTCGAAGGCCAGGTCCAGCTCGAGGTCGAGAGCGCGTTCTCGAACACCAGGCCGCGCGCCGCGAGTCGATCGAGGTTGGGCGACGTGGCGCGCCCGTAGCCATAGGTCGAGAGTCGATCGGCGCGCAGCGTGTCCATCACGATGAACACGATGTTCGGGTGGCTCACGTCGGCGCTCGCGCGCGGGACCTGGGTGCGCCGCTCGAGCGTCAGTTCGCCGAAGCCGGCGAAAACGGGCGTTTTCGAGTCCATTTCCGCGCCGTCGGCCCCGATCAAGCGCGTGCGCAGCGTCAGCTTCGCGCCAGCGGGAAGCTCGAGTCCCTCCGCGCCGCCGACGAGCTCCCATTCGTTGTTGTCGCGCGTGCGCTCGGGGCCAAGTGCGGCGTCCCAGGTGAAGCGTTGGCGGCCGTCGAGCTCGAGTTCGAAGCGCACTGAAGCGCCCGCGAACTCTGCGCGGCCCAGCGCGCGCGCGTCGACGCCTGCGCGAGCGCGCAGCCACAGCGACTCGCCTCTCGCCGGCGTCGCAAGGCGCGCTTCGGCCGGCGGAGGCAGCACCAGCGCCGGAAGATCGGCGCCGTCGAGCCGAAAGCTCGTCGAGGGGCACAGGACCGCGACGTGCGGCGGCTTGTCCTCGCGCGCGCGAACGACTTCGAGCGCTTTGGCGTCGAGCAACAGTTCGTGCGCGATCTCGCGCACGAGCATCGTCTCGAGCGGCGCGGCGCCGACGAGGCGCAGCGTGACGACGAGCACGGCGGCGAGCGTCGCTGGCGCGAGCACACCGATCGGAAGGCTGCGGAGCGGGACTGGTGCGCGGCGGGCGATGAGGAGCGCGACAAAGGCGAGGAGGCCTGCCGTTGCGATGAGCGCCGCAGTGGCAAGTTGGCCGCTGCGCGTCTGCAGTCCCACTTGCAGAGAGCGATCCGCGGCGAGGCGACCGGTGAGTGCGAGGCCGAAGAGCGCGGTGGCGCTGGCCCAGGCGAGGATGCCCACGGCGCGCGCTGTCGGTCGTTCGCGCAGACGCTCGGCGGTCGCCACGACCAGCGTTCCGCTCGCGACGAGCGCGACGATGGCGCTCGAGAGCGTGACTTCGAGCGCGATGCTCGCCATGCGCAGCCAGACCAGGTGCGCCTGCTCGTCGTGTGCGACGCGGGCCATCGCGAAGAGGACGGCGAAGCGCAACGAGGCCAATGCGAGGCCGGTCCAGAGGCCCAAGGCGAGCGCGGGGCGCCAGTTGGAGCTGGGCGGTAGCGGTGGCGATGCGAGTGACCGAGGAGAGCTCACGGAGATCCACCGTGCCACACGGGGGTGTGCTGCGCCAAGCGTGGGCAGAGCGTGGATCGTGGATGAGGGGCAGCGGGCGCTGCCGAGCCAGAGCACTTTCTCCCCACAAGCTGAAAGCGCTCGTAGCTGGGAGCGTCGCGGGGCTGGCCTGGAAAGAGTGCTCAGGCACGGTGCGCCCTGAGCGTCTCGCGTGGGGAGTTGGGGTCAACGTGCCTGGGGAAGTTGATTCCCTCGCTCGCGGAGCAGCACCGTGGGCAGTTGCTGGCCGGCGGACGGTCGCAGGAAGAGCAAGTTGGGCGCCTCGCGGTCGACGTTCGTCGGCGCGGCTCGGCGTTCGAACACTTGCCAAGCTGCGCTGGTCGTATCGAAACGGCTCAGCTCGATCTCGGTCCCGTCCTGCGACAGCGACACGACGAGCGGCTGCCCGTTCATCTGCCCCAACTCGAACAAGGCCGTTCCGCGCGGCTGCGCGGCTGGCGCCAGTTCGTCTTGCACCCAGGTCTTGCCGTCGCGACTGCGGTGGATCGTGAGCGGCGATTGGCCCATCTGTTCCTGCGCGTTCTCGGGCCAGCGGGCGGCGAGGACGAGCTCGTCGCCGATCTGCACGACGCGCGGCTCGATGCCGTAGACCACGTGCGACACCACGGGCCGCCCCGCGAGCAGCTCGTCGACCGGAGCCACGAACACACGGAGCGCCGGGTCAACGGACGTGCGCGCCGAACCAGCCAAGAACGCCTCGCCGCGGACCTCGAACACGAACGGTGAAGCGACATCGAAGCCCTCGAGCACACTTGTGCTGCCGTCCGCGCGTCGGTGCTCGAACAGCACCGAGTTGAGCAGCGTCGTCTGGGCTGCGGTGGCCCGACTCGCACCTTCGGAGCGAGTTGCACAACGCCACAGTCGCACTTGGCGCGCGCCTCCGCCGTGCTGCTCCACCGCGACGACGTGATCGCCCGCCGGCAGCTCGAGCGCGCTCGAGCGGCCGTACCAGTCGATCGCTGGCTGGGGACCGCGCCACAGAAGCCGCTCGGGACGTGCGGGCGCCGCGAGTTCGTAGAGCCCCAGACGACCCTGGTCGTCCACGTCGAGCGAGAGCGCGCCCTCCGAGAGAGGCAACACGGCTCGGGGCGTGCGCTCACTCGGGGACTGCTGGGGACGCGTGAGCGGGATCGCGACGAGCGTTGAGGCGATCCCGACATTCAGCACTGCGATGAAGGTGATCATGGCTATCGGCTCCCATCAAAAGACGACGGGCGTGTAGGTCGCTTCTACGAACTGGATGTTCTTGATGCCGTAGAGGCTCGACGCGATCGGCTGCAGCTGGCCCCAGAACGCGGCGTCTTCGTAGACAGCTGGACTCGCGAAGGGCCCCAGGCCGTACGACGGGTCGTAGTAGTCGGACCCGTACTTGACGATGTAGTGCAGATTGAGGCGCTTGGGAGGAAGGGGGTTGTCCTGTCCTGCGATTCCCGGCACGGGAAAGCCGTTCACGTCGTTCTCGGAGACGTGCACGCCAAGTAGCCACGGCCACCCGATGTGTGGAGAGAGCAGCTCGTGCCAGTTGTTGATCATCAAGTGCGTGCTCGGCGAGAGCGGCGTCACCTCGATGACTTCCGAGCTCACTCCGTGAACCGCCAGGCAACCTCGGAGCAGTTGCGCCCACGCCACGCAGTCACCGTTTCCGTCGGGATGGGCCAGCATCAGACTCACCCATTGGCAGAACCCCGGCGTCGAGTTCAGGAAGAAGTTCATCACGCGCCCGTCCGGGTTGAGATTGCCGTCGATCGCCTTGCGGGCAGTGCGCGGCACGCCGCTTCCGCCGATCCCCGAGAACTGGGAGAGCGCAGCCCAGACGCCAGCGACGACGTCGCTCTCGGCCGAGGATCCTGACTGCAGCCGGCACGCGATGTCGAAGAACGATTCGAAGGGCTGGTACGCCGACACACCGCTCAGACCTCCAGGCATCGCTGGTGTAGCGCGCACGATGTAGCAGGTGTTGTCCGACGAGCCCGTCGGCACGACGTTCGTGGAGTCCCAGGTCACATCCCAGCTGATGGACAGACTCGGAATGCGACCCACGATGTCCGGGATCAGTTGGCGGCCGTTCATGTGCTCGGCGATCAGCTGCACTGCCGGCGCCCCGGGCTGGCCGCCGCCCTTGAACTGCTGCGCAGGCAAACCGGCGATCCCGCCGATCAGCGTGGCCCCAGGCATCGGTCGGACGGTCGTGTCGATAGCGACTCGGCGGATCCCCATGCGCCTGGGCGACGCAGTAGTTCCGCGCACGTACGCCACGGGGAAGCGTCGATCACCCCAGATGAAGAGCCCATTTCGGCGGGCGGGATCAGCCGTCGCTGCGAGCCCGTCGCCGTCGTTGTCATGCCAGTCGAAGCCGCTGTAAATGTCGCCGTCGATGTCGCGACTCACGTCCTCGTTGTTCGCAAACTCGACGCCCTTCAACTTCGGTTGATGGATGGTGAACGTCTCGGTGTCCATGACGGCTTCTCCATCCGCCGTGCGCGCAATCAACCGGATCGTGACCGGGCCAGCTTGCGTTGCGCGGAAGAGCGCGGTGCGCCCCGTGCGCACGAAAACGCCGTTGCCCGGTCCGGCCACAACGCCCCACTGGTATTGCTTGATGCTGTCGCAGATCAACTGATCGACTGGCGTGTGAACCGCAGGCTGGTAACCCGGCGGCGTGCCGCACTCGTAGACGATGCGGTCCATGTCCGACACCTCGCTGTCGATCGGGCGGGTCTCGCCCACCACCATGCCCGGAGGCGCCGAGGTGATCTGCCCCGCAGGCGTCGGGCCGACCATTCGATAGAAGCCGACGATCTCGCACAGCTGTCCCGGGCCCGGCGGACAGAACGGCGGCGTGACGATCGGGTCGACGATGCTGACGAGGCTCGCCGAGACGTTGAAGCGCGGCGTTCCCGGCAGGGCCGGGTCGTCCGTGTCGCGAGTCACCTGGACCTGGATCGTGATGATGCTCGGCGGGTCGGGGGCCAAGCTGCACACGTCACGCGCGGTCGCCGTAATCGTCGCCGTCCGTGTCTCTCCGACAACGAGGTTGTTCGGCGGCAAATACAGAACGTGCCAGTATCCATACAGCGTCGAGGCCGCGTTGGCGCGGTTGTCGACGAACTGGCCAATCGAGGCGCTCCAGTCGACGTCGTAGTCCGACGACGAGTTGACGGCCTTGCAGATGGTCTCGCACGTAGCCAAGTACACGTCGCTGTCGACCGCCTCGACGCCCAACGGGATCAACTCCGGCGTGGCGAGTCCCGTAGCGGAGTAGCCCGCGCCGCCAAGGCCGATGAGGACGTTGCTGGTGACGCGCCTGGGGTACGGGTGCCCGGTCACCGAGGCGGGACAGCCGGAGCTGCCACCCTGAAGTGCGCAGAGCGGTGCTGCTGCGCCCGCGAGAGCCCCGACGAGGAGCGCGATGCGAGCAACGAAGTTCACTTGCATGGGTGAGTCGAACGTGCGGATCCGATGTCGCCGTGAACGCGTGCGCGCACCGTGCGCGCCCTCCGGCGAGCTCGTGAGGCACGGCCCACCCACCCGCAGTTTCAAAATTCCGGCGCGAAGTGCGGCGAGCTCTCAACGAGGCGCGCTCGGCCCGTTCACGCACCGGACGAACGGCCGGACGCAGTCGCCTGCTGCGAGTTACGCGTGGGCGGCGAGCCGCGCGCTTCGCACGGCCTCGAGCCAGCCGTGGCCGAAGCGCGTGTCGGGCTCGAGCGTGTGGCCTTCGCTCCACTCGTTGAGTGAGGCGATGAAGACCAGGCCCTCGCGTGAGCCTTGCTCGCGAGCAAACGCGAGCGCGCGCTCGAGCGCCTCGCGGAACAGGTCGGGGTGCTCGCCGACGACGACGGGCCACCACGGGTACTTGGTCGGCCGCGCGAGGCCGAAGTCTGCGCCGCGCGGCGACGCGTCCCAACCCGGCGAGACCGAAGGCATGTACGGCAGACCCGACGCGGCGGCGATGCGCGGCCACAGCTCGGCGCACGCGCGCGCTCGCTCGGCGTAGTCCTGCAGGAAAGGGCCCTTCCAGTCGGGCAGGAGCACGTAGTTCGTGACGCTGTCGAAGCCGACCTCGCGCAACTTGCCGATCACGTCGGCGCCCGGCTCGATCGCCGCGAGGTGCAGCTCGCCGAAGCCGCGCGCACGCAGCCGCTCACGCGCTCGCGCAATCGCCTCGCGCGCCGCCGCAAGCCCAAGCTCGCGCAGGAAGAAGCTCGAGTCGAAGATCGAGAGGTACGCCGCGCCGCCGACGCGCACGTAGTTGGCGCGGACGAAGTAGCGCTCGGCGACGTGCTCGAGCATCGCCGTGAAGTCCTCGACGTCGGTGTCGACGAAGCGGGCCGGATCGAGCACGGGCAGGTCCGCGCGCCGCACCGGCAGCACGCGGCGCGGCATGCGGTTGGCCCACATCAGCGCGAACGGCGCGTCGCGGCCGTGCTCGCCGCCGAGGAAGCCGAGATCCAACGCGTCCTCGAACACGCGCTTGCCGCGGCACCAGAACCAGCCGTACACGAACGCGTCGACGCCGTGCTCTTGCGCGAGGCGCACGCGCAGCCCGACCTCGCGCGGGTCGCGGTCGTCGTACTCGCCGAGCAGCGGAACCTTCGGCTGCGCGTGCCCCTCGAAGCGCGGCTTGCACTCGCGCACCAGCTCCCACTCGGTGAAGCCGGGATGAAAGCTCGCGTCGCGCTCCGGCGTCGGATGCCAGCCGGGATAGACGTACGCGGCGATGCGGGGCACGGAACTCATGGTTCGCGAGCGCGGCAGCGTGACGTGCCGGCTGCGGCCCAGCTAGTCGCCGCCCGCATGAAGCACACCAAGCTCCACATCGTGCCGTTCGCGCTCCTCGCGTTCGGCGAACAGCTCCACGCCCAAGGCGAAGTCATTCGACTGCCCGGCGGCACGGGCCGCGGCGTCGCGATCGCCGACCTCGACGGCGACGGGCGCCGCGAGATCCTGATCGAGCAGGCGCCGACGCCGCCGGCCGTCGAAGTGCGGATCCTGCGCGTGACGGACGGCCAGGTGCTGCGCTCGCACCCCGCGCCGCCCAACGTCGAGTACGGCAGGGGCCTCGCGGCGCTAGGCGATCTCAACGGCGACGGTGTCGAGGACTACGCCATCGCGGCCCCGGCCGCGACCTCGGGCCTCCCGTCGTTCGTCGAGTTCCGCTCCGGCGCGAGCGGCGCGCTGCTCTCGACCTTCGTGTCGCCCGGCCTGCCGCAGACGCTCGGCCAGGCGCTCGCGCGCATCGCGGACGTCGACCTCGACGGCGTCGACGACGTGCTCATCTCCGCGCGCACCCGCACTTCGGGCTCGCCCAGCCGCGTGTACGTCGTCTCCGGCGCGAGCGGCGCCGTGCTCCGCACGCACATCGCTGGCGCGGGCAACGGCAACCTCTTCGGCGCGGCGCTGGAGGGCCTGGGCGACGTCGACGGCGACGGTCGCCGCGACTACGCGATCAGCGACACCGGCGCCGCCGAGCCCGGCACGCTCGCGACCGTCGACGTCATCAGCGGCGCGAGCGGCGCGCTCGTCTACCGCATCACCTCCACGGTCTGGGACAGCGCCGGTGAGTCGCTGGCGAACCTGGGCGGCGATCTCGACGGCGACGGCGTCGAGGACTTCGCCGTGGGCGTGCCCGCCCGCTTCCACGCGACCTTCCGCACCGGCGGCGTCGACCTGCGCTCGGGCGCGAGCGGCGCGCTCATCCGCTCGGTCGACACCGGCTACGGCGTGATGTTCGGCCACGCGATCGTCGCGCCCGGCGACATCACCGGCGACGGCCTGCCCGACTTCGTCGCCAGCGTGCCGCTCACCTGCGCGGGCGCGTGCTCGAACAAGGGCTACACGCACTTCTTCGACGGCGCGACCGGCGCCGACCTCGGCCGCTGCGCGTTCGGCGCCTTCGGCGTCGCGAGCGCAGTCGGCGACGTCAACTTCGACGGCCGCGGCGACGTGCTGATCACCGGCAGCGTGCCGATCATCGCGCTCGGCGGCGTGCGCGCGCCCAAGTCCTACTGCTCGCCGTCCGGCGGCTCGCTCGGCTGCTACCCCTACGCCATCGTCGCCGGCTCCGCCAGCGCGAGCATCGGCCCCGAGCTCCAACTCGTCGCGCCCAACCTGCGCGCGCAGCGCACGGGCCTGTTCTTCTGGGGCCGGGCCTCGACCGCCGTTCCCTTCGGTCCGGGCACGATGTGCGTCGCGGCGCCGCGCGTGCGCCTGCCGCTCTCGAGCACCGGCGGCAGCACCGGCTGCTCGGGCGAGCTGCGCACCACTCTCTCGCGCACTTACCTCGCTGCGAATGGACTGCTGCCGGGGTCGGTTTTCTTCGCTCAAGCCTGGGCGCGCGACAACAGCTCGCCGTCTCAGCCGACGCAGCTTTCGTCGGCGCTGGAAGTGACTCTCTGGCCTTGATGCGCGCTGCGTGACTTGTGGCCCCGCACGGGCCGCGAGAACTCGGGTTCTCCCACCGCACGACGCCTTTGCGCGTCGTGCGGTTGTTTCGTGCGGCGATGTTGCGCCAGCGGGGCGGCACTAGAATCCCGCGCCTCCCGCATCCCACCGCTCGCAACATGCCCAAGTCCAAGCGCTCGAAGACGAAGCAGGGTCCCAAGAAGGTCTTCGTGATCTGGGACATGACGATCAAGGTCGGCAAGCTCACGCTCCAAGGCCTCAAGCGCACGGAGGGTTGGGACGTCAAGCTGCCTGGTACTGGCATCGAAGCCGGTCAGATCTGGAAGGACATCGTCGAGCCGGGAATCTCGAACGCGGACTTCGTGCTGGCGCTCGTCGACAAGCCCAACGCGAACGCGGGCTTCGAGATCGGCTATGCGTATGGCCGGGAGCGTGTGCTGCAACTCGCATCGGTCGGCGCTGCGCTTCCGGACTGGATGGAGCGTCCACCGTTTCAGAAGAGCTACTTCGTCTCCACTTCGAGCGACGTCGCGAGCTTGCGGGCGCTGATCACCAGCGCGAAGGGCCTGCCCGGAGCGGCCAAGCCGACGCGGGGGAACAAGACACTGCTTCTGTGCCCGCGAGAAGGTGACGGCTCATCCGTGCGCGAAGAGCTTCATCGCCTTCGCAAGAGCTGGGTCGAGCTTCCCGAGCAGGGCTGGTCGCTCGACTCGCTGCCCAAGCGGCTGAGCGGAGTCGGCCGAGTGGTGTGGGTCGTGGTTGGAACTCACGAGACACGCGACGGCGCGGAGAACACCTCGCTCGCGGTCGTTGCGGGTTATGCGCTGGCGTGCGGAATCGAGCTGCGCGTTTGGCGTGCTAAGTCCCACCGCACGATCGTGGACCAAGCCCACGAGACACAGACGTTCGACGATCTCGACGACCTTGGTCCGCTCGTCGCCTCGCTCGACGTCGCACCAGGCGCCACGGTCGAGATCGATGTGCTCGCAGCCTACCGCACGTTCCTCCGCAAGCAGCACGAGCTCGTCGTCCCGTTCTTCCCACACGCGCGGCAGCGAGCCTTCGAGGACATCTACGTGCAACTCGACCTCTCGTTTGCGATGGACGAGAAGGGACACGCGCGCAACGAGCGCGTGCAACTCGAGCGCTTCGCACGCAGCGCGACGTTCCGCGGACTGCTGGAAGCCGCGCGCGACAGCGACACACCGCTGCGCTGGGTGATCGCCGGCGATCCGGGCGCGGGCAAATCGACGATGTGTCGGCGGCTCGCTTGGGAGATCGGGGGGGAGGCTGACGGCCCGCTCGTCGTGCTCGTGTCGCTCCCTCGGCTGCTGCGCGATCGTAAGCACCCGTTCGATATCGCCGAGGCCGACCTGTGCGCGTCTTTCCCCGGGATGGGGAAGATCGATCTCGCCGCACAACTGCGCGAGCGAGCTTCGCGGCGCGGAGGCGTGTGGCTGCTCCTCGACGCGCTCGACGAGGTCGGCGCCGACTCGGTTCAGGAGCTGTGGAACCTGCTGCACCCGATACTGTCCGAGCTTCCGAACGCCGCCGTCGCCATCACGAGCCGCAAGATCGGCCTCGAGAAGATCGCGGGTTTCGAGCGCGCGGACGTGCAGCCGCTGAGCACCAAACGCCGCGCTGAGCTCGTGGCGCACTGGCTCGCCGACAAGTCGAAGGCTCAGGACGTTCTCGCGCACATCGATCGCTGCCCGCAGCTCGCGCAGCTCTCGACCAACCCGCTGCTGCTCACGCTGATGGTCGCGGTCACGATCGAAACTCCCAACGCCCCGACCACGGCGCGCGAGCTGTACGAGCGCGCGATCGCCCTCCTGCTCAAGCGCGGCGCGAGCCCCGATCTCCCCAAGCCCGTCGCGAACCCCACGTCGGCGCGCAAGCTCCTCCCTCACCTCGCCTTGGCGCTCATGGACTCCGGGCGACTCTCTTGGACCGAGAGCGAACTCGTCGACGCGCTCTACGACCTGACGGACAAGCGCAAGAACAAGCCGCACGCCGAACGACTGCAGCAGTACGTGGCGAGCTGGGGCTCACCCGACAAGCTGCTCGCCGATTTGGGCGAGAACTCCGGCCTGCTCGGTCAGTTCGAAGGCGCTCGCGAGCCCTGGAAGTTCTGGCACCGCAGCCTGTGCGAGTTCCTCGCCGCGCAGCGCTTGGCCGAGCTGCCAACGCGTGAGCTGAAGTCTCGTCTCCAAAATCTGGCGAAGGCGAACGACGACGATGGCGAGTCGATCCGCTTCTGGGGCCAGACCTACGGCATGGCCTGCGCACTGGTCGGCGACTCTGCGCGGCTCGAAACGCTCAAGGCCGTGCGCTCCGCGAGCCCCGCGCTGGCTCTGCGCGCTCTGCCGTTCGTCGACACACTCACCGCCGCGTCGGGCTTCGAGTTCCTGCTCGCCACCAAGGGCTGGGATGGCGACCACCTCCGCTCGCTCGCCAGCAGTTGGCAACCGCAGTACGCTTCGAAGCTCATTCGCGATCGACTCGGCGCGCTCGCGAAACAGAGTCGAACCGCATTCGACATTGATCTGATCGCACAGCTCATCTACGCGCTCGATCTGATCGAGCCAGGCGTCGACGTCGATCCATTGCTCGCCGCATTCGGTGTGGGCGCGAAGCCCGAGCTCGAGTTCGCTTTCATTCCGGCAGGCAAGTTCATCATGGGTGATGCCAGGTGGGGGTATGACTTCGAGCGCCCCGAGCATGAGGTCGTCGTCAGCCGCCCCTTCCGAATGGGACGTACAACGGTTACCGAAGCGCAGTTCGCTGCGCTCGACCTCGCGCGCAAGCCCACGAGATCCAAGTCAAGCCTCCCCGCGCGCGACGTCTCGTGGTTCCAGGCCTGGCTGTTCTGCCGCTGGGTCGGCGGCGCGCTTCCCACCGAGGCGCAATGGGAGTACGCGTGCCGCGCACAGCAAGACGGAGTACGCGATCGCCAGTTGCGGACGGCGTTCTGGTCGGGCGAATCCGAGGGGAGCCTCGCCCGGATTGGGTGGTATGGCGGAAACAGTCGCAATAGACCGCACGCAGTTGGCGGTTGGCCTGCAAACGCCTGGGGCCTGTTCGACATGCACGGCAACGTCGATGAGTGGTGCGCTGACTGGTACTCCGACTACTCCACCGAACGACGTGTCGATCCAGATGGCCCGGCATTCGGTTCGGTACGCGTCCTCCGCGGCGGCGATTTCGGCAGCCTCTACCTTTGGTGTCGTTCGGCGTCCCGGGGTACGGCCAGTGCGTCAGGTCGCTGGGACAGCGTCGGTTTCCGCGTCGCGGTGCCCGCTGCCTCGAGCTCCGGCTAGACCATCGGTCTTCGATCTTTGAAGGTGTCTACTTCGCGGCAACGTTGGCAAGCGCGGCAAGAAATGACCGCGAAACGGGCCTCTCGGCAACCGCGCGGCAACGAGTTGCCGAGCGGCCATTCAGCAGCCGAAGAAGATGTGCGCGGCCCGACTCACTTCTCGTCGGGCTTCGGCTTCGAGCCGCCGCCGAGGCCGAGCTTGTTGAGCACTGCATCGAGCGCACTACGACCGACGAAGCCCGACGCGCCGGCGAGCGCAAACGCGCCGACCCCGTAGTCGACCGCGCCGTCGGGCAGCGTCTCGGGCCGCCACAAGCCACTCACTCGCGCGAGCACCACGAGCAAACCGACTCCGGCGCCGACGAGCGCGCGCCGGCTCAGGCGGTCGTCCTTGCGGCGCGAGGCGCCGAGCTTGAGCGCGCCGCCGAGCGCGCCGCCCAGCAGGCACAGCGCGAGGAACAGCCAGGGGAACGTGAAGCGGATGGCGAGAGCCTTGGAGCTGAGCGAGCCCGCTTGCGCCGTGAAGCTGTGCTCGCCCAGTCCGTCGCTGCGCAGCTCGAGCTCCGCGGAGCGCGATTGGCCGGCGGGGATGACGAGCTCGACGAGGCCGCGCACGGCGGGAGTCGCGGCGAGACTCACGCGCAGCTCGGGCGCGGACACGAGCGGCTGCTGGTCCTCGGCGAAGCGCTCGACCGATAGCGACACGCGGCCCAGGCCGAGGCCTTCGACGCTCGTCGTGCTCGCGTGCAGCGCAAGCGTCGCGGCGCTCGCCCGCAGCTCGACCGGGTGGGCCAGCGCTTCGCCGCCGAGCCAGGTGAGCAGCTCCACCGTCCCGCCCGCGTGACGCGGCACGCGGAAGCGAGCCTGCGCGAGCGCCGCGTCGGAAGGCGTGACGCGCAGTTGGGCCGGCGCGACCTCGGCGTGGGCCCCGCGCGTGGAGAGCAGGACCGGCAGCTCGACGCCGTTGAGCGGCGCGTTCGCGGCGCCAGCGACCAGTCGCAGCCCGAGGTGCACGTCGGTGGCGTAGGCCGCGTCGGTCGGGTTCCACACGAGCGGCGACTGCGAGAACGCAGCCCACACCGCGAACAGGCGCACGTCGGCGGTCGCGCCATCGCTCGACGGGCCGTTGTTGACGAGCACGTGGCACAGCGACTCGCTCTCGCCCGAGCCCGCGGCGAGCGTCGTGGCCGCGCGCTGCTTGTCGAAGATCCACACAGGCCGGCCGCGCTCGACGGGCAGCCCGTGGAAGTCTCCGACGGTGCGCAGCTCCTCGTTACCGCGGCGGTAGTGGAAGCGCCCGGACTGCTCGACTTCGGGCGGCAAGACGAGCAGCGCCGACTCCGCGTTGACGTGAACGACCTCGAGCGGCTGGCGGTTCCAACTCGCGAGGAACGCGGCGGGAACGGGCGCGGCGGCGTCGCGCAGCTCGAGCTTCGCTGGCACGACGCGCGCCTTGGACACGTCCACGCGCGCTGCCAGCGCGGGCGACTCACGCTGGAGGCGCGACTCGAGGCCGGCGACGTCGATCGCGCCGGAGTCGAGCTCGTTCACCAGCGCCAGCGCCTTGGCGTCGCGCTCCTTCGCTCCCAGCGCGCGCAGCGCCTCGACTTTCGCCCAGCGCTGCGCGCCCGCGGCGTTGGCCTCGTTCATCACGCCCTGCAGCAGCGCGAAGTTCGGCGGCGGCGGGAGCTGCACCATGTGCAGGTTGTCGAGCTTCACAGCCGGCCGCGCCGGCGCGCCGCCCTGCGCGCTCGCGTTCACGGAAAGAGGAGCGAGCAACCACGCCGCGGCGAGCGAGAGAGTCACGTGAGCCTCCGAGAGTGTGGACGGTCGGCGAATGCGCGCGGGGCGCGCTCGGAGGAAAGGAGCCGTTCGGCGCGGAAAGAACGAGTTGCGTGCGGCGACAGCTCGGCAAGTCGTTGCCGTGCGGTTGCCGTGCGAAACGTTTCGCGGTCAGTTCTTGCCGCGCTTGCCGGCGTTGCCGCGGAATGGACACCCTCAAAGATCGAAGATCGAAGGTCTAAGACGAGCTCGGGGCAGCGGGCAGCGCAACACGGAAGCCGAGGACGTTGCCGCGGTCCGAGGGACGCCACCAGCTCCGGTACGCGGAGCGACACCAGTCGGCGTCGCCCCAGAAGCAGCCGCCGCGGACCACGCGGCCGGAGCCGCCGCCCGGGCCGGCCGGATCCTGCTGCGGCACCTTGGAATAGCTGCCGTACCAGTCCGCGCACCACTCCCAGACGTTGCCGTGCATGTCGTACAGCCCGAACGGGTTCGCAGGCTTGCGCGCAACCGACTGCAGAGCGCCGCCGGAGTTCTTGTCGAACCAACCGACGCGCTCGAGGTCCGACTCCTTGTCACCCGACCAGTAGCGCGTGTCCGTCCCCGCGCGGCAGGCGTACTCCCACTGCGCTTCGGTCGGCAGCTTCACGCCAGCCCACCCGCAGAAGCGCTGGGCTTCCTTCCGCGACACCCCGACGACGGGCTGCTCGGGCTGGTTGTAGCGCCGGTCGGCCCAATGCTCGGGTTTCGCGGCGCTCGGTATTGCCTCGAGGAAGCGCGCGTACTGCGCGTTCGTCACCGGTGTCGGCGCCATGAAGAACGGCGAGAGCGTGACTTCGTGGCGGGGCGACTCGCGTTCGAAGTACTCAGCGAGCGACGCATTCTCACGCTTGAGCCGCGCGATCTCCTCGTCGCTCGAGCCCATCCAGAACTTGCCGCCTGGGATCGCGACGAGTTCGATCTCGCCACGAGTGCTCATTCGCCGCTTGCCAACCTCCACTGTCCCTGTTCGCGTGCGGAACCGCGCGCGAAGCTGCTCGAGATGCGCCTCGACGGCTGCGGCCACCGTTGAACGAAACCTCAGCGCAATCTCGTCATGCGGATGCTTCGCAAGCAACTTGGCGCGCTCCGCAACCTGCTGCGGCGCGATCTTCTCGAGCACGCGCAGCGCGGCGAGTTGGCGCTCCCAGAGCTTGCGGTTGCGACCCGGCGCGAGATCGAGCAACTCGACGAACGGCCGCGGCGACACGCGCACGGCGTCGGTGAGCGCGTACGAGACCAAGTCCTGCGACGTGGCGAACGCATCGCGCTTCACGACCTCGGCGAACAGCGGCTCGAAGAGCGACGGCTCCTCGAGCGCCACGAGCAGCAGCGTCACCTCGCGCCACCACGGGTCGCCGAAGTTGGCCGCGAGATCGGCGAGCGCTTGGCGATCGTTCTCCTCGAAGTAGCGGCGGCGAATTTCGCGCGCGGCGAGGTACTCCTGGAAGCCCAGATGGAGGAACCCGAAGTCGCGCTCGCTCCAGCCGACGAGCAGGCCGCTCTCGTCGCGGATCGTGGCGAGGAAGCGCTCCGCTGAGTCCTTCCACTGGATCTCGGACAGCGAGCGCTCGATCTGCGGGGCGATTTCCTTCGGCGTCGCGCGGCGGCGGTTGGGCTCGAGGTGCATCCAGTAGGCCAGCGGCTGCAGCACGCCGCGCGCCTTCTTCGCGTCCATCGAGACGGAAATGCCCTTGGCCGCTCGCCAGCGTTCGAGAAGCACGTCGATGCACTGCTCGTACAGGTCGGCGCGGCGCTCGGGCAGCGACTTCTTGTCGTAGTGCACGAGGCAGATTGCCGTGAGCAGCAGCGGATTGCGCGTGAACTCGTACACGCGCGAGGCGCCGAAGTGCGGCCCCTTGAGCGTCTCGATCAACTTGCGCGCGCCCTCGTCGGCCAGCAGGTCGGCGCGCTCCTGGTCGCGTTCCTGCTCGCGCTCGACCGCGCGGAACCACTTGGCGATGAAGCTGTCCGCCTGGTCGTCGGTCAGCGGGCGCAGGTGCAGCTCGAGGAAGCGTCCGTCGAGGCGCGACAGCTCGCTGTAGCCCGCGTAGCGGCACGTCACCGCGATGCGCCAGCCGCGGTTCGCGTCGGCGGCCTGCTCGATCCATTTCGCGACACGCGCGCGCTGTTTCTCGTCGGCGACTTCGTCGAGGCCGTCGAACAAGAGCAGCAGGTTGCCGCGCTCGAGCATGCGGCGCGCGAAGCCGGGCTTGGGCTTGTAGTGCGGCGAGCTGAGCTGCGCTTCGATCAGCGGCTCGAGCCCGTCGTCGACGCTGCGCAGCTCGCGCAGCGGCAGGAACAGCGGGACCATGCCCGCCGGCAGGCCGACGCTCTGTGGGCCGTTGCGCGCGACCCACAGGAGCAGTCGCTTGAGCTGCGTGGTCTTGCCCGAGCCCGGGTCGCCGAGCAGCACGAAGCCGCGCGAGGTCTTCTTCTCGGCCACGCGGCGAAAGGCGTCGGCGAGCGCGATCAGGTCCGAGTTCCCCCCGACGCCGCGCTCGGCGTGCTCGGCGTCGTCGAAGCCGACCTTGCCGATCGCGCGCCGGTCGACGAGCGCGTTCTGCGGCACGAGCAGGTCCTCGAGGTCGAGGCTCAAGTGCACGTGCCTGCCGAAGCCGACCAGGCGGACCTGGCCGTGGGCGTCCGACATGCGGCTCAGGTAGTCGGCGACCTCGCGGTCGAGCGCGGAACCGCCCGGCTTGGCGCGCGAACGCGCGCGAGCGTTCGTGGCCGGCTTGGCCGGGGCGCGCGTCGATGCGAACCACTCGTTGAGGGCCTGCATGACCTGCATGCAGAGCTGCTCGTCAGAGTCGAAGGGCGTGGAGCACTCCTCTTCGTTCGCGCGGATGTCGCGTTTGAAGTCAGCGAGGAGCTTCTGCTTGTCCCAGCGGCCGGGCTCCTCGTCGAAGTCGTGCTCGATCGAGACTCGCACGTCGTCCGAGATCAGGAACATCAACCGCGGAATGCCCGCTGCGCCGGCTTCGTCGTACTCGATGCGAGTGATCGAGCGCGTCTCGCCCTTCGGCTGCCAGCCGTAGCGATGCGCGAGCACGCCCACGAACACCGTCGACGCGCGAACGACCTCGATGCACTTGTCCTTCGCCGGCCGCGCCGCCGCGCTGAACAACTCCATGCCCGCCACGCGCATGCCGAGCCGCCCGATGGCCTCGAACAGCTTCTTGCGCCGCGCTTCGTTGTCGCGGTAAGTCGAGGACAGGAACACCTGGACATCTCCAGGCGACTTCGGGGCGAGCGGCTTGCGAGCCATGGGCGCACAGGATCCCGTCCGGCGGCGCGTCGGTCTACGGGACCGCGTCGGCGCGGAGGACCGCCGCCAGCCGCTCGTTGGCGCCAACCCGCGCGGGCAGTCGCGAGTTCGCTCGAGTTCGAGCCTCGCCCGCGGGGCGCGCGGTCTTTACCCTCCCGACCCATGAGCAACGCCCAGACGCAGCCGCAGACCTCGAAGGGACTGTTCGACCGCTTCCTCGACGTGATCGAGAAGGTGGGCAACAAGCTGCCGGATCCGGCGGTGTTGTTCCTGCTCGCGTTGCTCGCGACGTGGGTGGCGTCGATGGTGCTGGCGGGCGCCGAGGTGAAGGTGCCCAAGGCCGGCGGCGAGTTCGATGTGATGAAGGTCGAGAGCCAGCTCGCCGGCAAGGCGCTGGTGACGATGCTCACCAAGGTCGTGACGGAGTTCGTCACGTTCCCGCCGCTCGGCGTCGTGCTGGTCGCGATGCTGGGCCTTGGCGTCGCCGACAAGTCGGGCTTCATCGGTGCGGCGCTGCGCATGCTGCTCGGGTTCACGCCGCGCTTCCTGCTCACGCCGATGACGATCGCCGTGGGGCTGTTGAGTCTGGTCGCGGTCGACGCGGGGTACGTGCTCGTGATCCCGCTGGGCGGAGTGATCTTCTACGCAGCGGGCCGGCACCCGATCGCGGGCATCTCGGCGGCGTTCGCAGCGATCTCCGGCGGCTTCTGCGCCAACTACGTGCCCACGGCGCTCGACACGATCCTCGCCGGCTTGACCGAGACGGGCGCGCGCATCGTCGACGCGAAGTACTCGGTCAACCCGCTGTGCAACTACTACTTCACGATCGCGTCGTCGGTGCTCGTGGTCGGACTGGGCTGGTTCCTGACCGACAAGATCGTCGAGCCGCGCCTCAAGCGCCTCTCGATCGACGGCGATCCGGCGGAGATGCCCAAGATGCAGGAGCTGAGCGAGCTCGAGCGCAAGGGCCTGCTGCTGGGCGCGCTCTCGATGGTCGCGTGCCTCGCGCTGCTCGCCATCGCGTGCCTGCCCGCCGACTCGCCGTTCCGCGGCGCGAAGGGCGGCTTGAGCGAGCGCGGCGCGCCGCTGATGGCCTCGATCGTGCCGCTGATCCTGATCCTGTTCCTCGTGCCGGGCGTCGTGTACGGCTACGCGGCCAAGGTCTTCAAGACGCACCGCGACGTGGTGCAGGCGATGGCCAAGTCGATGAACACCATGGGCTACTACATGGTGATGGCGTTCTGCGCCGCGATGTTCATCTACGCCTTCAACACCTCGAACCTCGGCCGACTCATCGCGGTGAGCGGCGCGACGGCGCTCGCCCAGCTCGGCCTTCCGAGCGGCGTGACCGTGGTCGGCATGATCGCCGTGTGCACCGGCGTGAACCTCGTGATGGGCTCGTCCTCGGCCAAGTGGACGCTGCTCGCGCCGATCTTCGTGCCCATGCTGATGCAGCTGGGCATCTCGCCCGAACTCACGCAGGCCGCCTACCGCATCGGCGACTCGACCACGAACATCATCACGCCGCTGATGCCCTACTTCCCGCTGATCGTGACCTTCACGCAGAAGTACCACCGCGGCACGGGCATCGGCACGTTGATCTCGGTGATGCTGCCCTACTCGCTGACCTTCCTCGTGGTGTGGACGATCTTCCTCTTGAGCTACTGGGGCCTGGGACTGCCGCTGGGTCTGGGCGCGTCGTACACGTACGGCGGCTGAGCGCGGGAACGCCGAAAAAGAGCTTCCCCGCCGATCGCGGCGTGGGCCGCGAGGCGGGGAAGAGCGGGGCGCGCGCGAACTACGGAAGCGAACTCGAGGCGCGAACTGCACGCCGAGCACGCGCCGAGCGCGGGTCGTTGGCTACAGGCGCACGTCGCGCAGCTTGTCGAGCGTGAAGTCGATCGACATCTCGCGGTCGACGTTGATCAAGCGGCCCGTGCCCTTGAGCGGGTTGAACACCAGCGCGCCGCTGAGCACCCGCCCATCCCGGAAGTAGAGCGTCACCTTGTCGGCGGTGCGCGCGGTCAGGAGCAGGTCGTAGAGGCGTTCGGGATCGGCTGTGGCTTTGATTTTCATCGTAGGTCGCCTGGGAGGCGGCTCTTGTGGGCCCCATCCGCCGCCCGTGGAAGCCCCCCACGTGAGGAGGCTTCCGCGCGCAACGCGCAGGGCGTTGGGAAGCGGGTGTTATACGCGCAACTCGGAAATCCTGCCCGGGAGGAAATCGCGCCGTATCGCAATTGGTACAGGCGCCGGCGCGAGTCGCCCGCCGCGCGCGCCTGGCGCGGAAAATTCGACGTTTGCGGCTGCGGCAGAGGCGCGCGCGGGGCTCACAAATGCGACTTCGAATCCGAGCGCTGCGCAGGAGGCGCTCCGACGCGCGGCCGAAGCGCGGCGCGGCGAGGAGTTGCGCAGCAGCGCCGCGAGTGTTTTCGCAGCCGGCCGTCGACGGGGAGCGCGCGCTCGCGGATACTCTCCGCCCCGAAGTGGGCCCCCAAGCACTCGAACACCTGCTGCGCGCCGTTCAGAGCGGTGATTTGGACGTGGCGAGCGCGCTCGAGCGATTGTCCGGCTTTCCGCGCCGCGAGCTGGGCCACACGGTGCTCGACACGCAGCGCGAACTGCGCTGCGGCCACCCCGAGGTGATCTTCGGCGCCGGGAAGACGCCCGAGGAGCTGGTCGACATCGCGCGAGCGGTGCTCGAGCACCACGACCGGCTGCTGGTGACCCGCGCGCGGCCCGAGGGCGCGGCGGCCGTGTGTGCGGCTCTGCCGCGCGCGCGCCACTGGCCGCGCTCGAACTGCGTCACGGTCGAGGCCGAGCAGCGCGCGCCGCTCGAGGGCGACGTGCTCGTGGTGAGCGCGGGCACTTCGGACGGCGCCGTCGCGGAAGAGGCCGCGATCACCGCGCGCATGCACGGCGCGCGCGTCGAGCAGCTCGCCGACGTCGGCGTCGCCGGCATCCACCGTCTGCTCGCGCACGTCGAGCGCCTGCGCGCGGCCAACGTGCTCGTCGTCGTGGCGGGCATGGAGGGCGCGCTGCCCAGCGTGGTCGGCGGGCTCGTCGACCGGCCGCTGATCGCCGTGCCGACCTCGGTGGGCTACGGCGCGAGCTTCGGCGGCCTCGCCGCGCTGCTCGCGATGCTCAACTCGTGCGCCTCGGGCGTCACGGTGGTCAATATCGACAACGGCTTCGGCGCGGGCTGCGCCGCGGCGAGGATCAACGCGCTGGCCGTCAACGCCGCGCGCGGGCAAAACGCATCACGATGAAGAACGACAACGAACTCACCCCCACGGCCTGGCTGGCGCTCGAGAACGGCGTGGTGCTCCCCGGGCGCGCGTGCGGCGCCGCCGGCGAGCGCAGCGGCGACATGGTGTTCAACACCGCCATGACCGGCTACCACGAGATCCTCACCGATCCGTCGTACTACGGGCAGGTGGTGGTGATGACCTATCCGCTGATCGGCAACTACGGCGTGGCGGCGGAGGACGACGAGAGCGCGGGCGCGTGGCCCGAGGCCTTCGTGATCAAGGAGATGAGCTCGATCCCGAGCAACCGGCGCGCGACCAGTTCGCTGCCCGATTGGCTCGCGGCCAAGGGCGTGGTCGCGATCGAGGGCGTCGACACGCGCAAGCTGACCAAGATCGTGCGCGAGGAAGGCTGCCTGAAGTGCGTGGTGTCGACCGTCGACAGCAATCCCGCGACGCTGGTCGCCAAGGCCAAGGCCGCCAAGCCCACCGACAACCGCGACCTCGCGCGCGAGGTGACGTGCAAGAAGCCGTTCGAGTGGAACGCGGACTTCGATCCGAGCTATCCGACGCTCGTCGATCCCGCTGCCGGCAAGCGACTGCGCTGCGTCGCGTTCGACTTCGGCGCCAAGCGCAACATCCTGCGCAGCCTGGTGCACTCGGGCTTCGACGTGACGGTCGTGCCGGCCACGATCAGCGCGAGCGACGTGCTCGGCCTCAACCCCGACGCGATCTTCCTCTCCAACGGTCCCGGCGATCCCGCGCCGGTGTGCGCGATCCCGCAGATCGCGAATCTGATCGGCAAAAAGCCCATCTTCGGCATCTGCCTGGGCCACCAGATCCTCTCGATCGTGCTCGGCGCCAAGACGCACAAGATGCCCTTCGGCCACCACGGCGCGAACCATCCGGTGCGCGACATGCTCACCGGCCGCGTCGAGATCACTTCGCAGAACCACAGCTTCGCCGTCGATCCGGCGAGCCTGCCGAGCACGCTCGAGCTCACGCACGTCAACCTCAACGACCAGACGGTCGAGGGCATGCGCCACAAGACCGCCAAGGTCTTCAGCGTGCAATACCACCCCGAAGCCGCGCCCGGCCCGCTCGACAGCGCGCACCTGTTCCGCCGCTTCCGCGAGATGGTGCTCGCGTAGCACTCAACGGCGCAGACGAGCGCCGCACGAAGTCGACGGTGATTCGCGCGGAGGGAGCAGGCAATGATCCTCATCGGCTTCCTGCTCTTCTATCTGTCGTGCTGCGGCTGGCAGTTGCTGGTGCTGGCGCTCGGGATCGGACTGGTCTTCGCGGAAGGCAAGCAGAAGCTCGCGCCGGACAGCCGCGGCTGGTTCCTTTTCTCGAGCGCCCTGCGAGTCGCGTTCGGATTCACCGCGCTCTTCGCGCCATCCATGGTGGTCTTGCTGGCCGCAACCGAAGTCGAGAGCCGACCACCGCCCGCGGTGAGCGTTGCGATCTCCGCCGCCGCAGCGTTGCTCGTTTCCCTCGCCGTGAACGCGGCGATCTGGGCCCGGCGCAAGAAGTGAGCCCGGACGCCGTGCCACGTTGAAGCCCAATTCGTTCCGCGAGCAGACTGGAACGCGCACACCGTGGACTCGCGCCCGCTCTCGACCGACCTCGACGACGACGAAGCCGTCCCCTACTTCCTGTGGGACGATCCGCTGACCGTCCGTGAGCTGAAGCAGCTCTTGGCGTACGCTTCCGCGCCCGAGCGCGACCGGTGGCTCGGCAAAGTGCTGCGCGAGGCCCGCGACACGGATGTGTGGCGCTTCACGACGCCCGAGGAGGTCGTTGCGCGTTGGGTCGCGCTCGGGCCACACCTGGGCCGTCGGCGTGGGTTCTGGAAGTACTTGCTCGATCTATGGCGCGAGCAGGGTCTGCTTCCTGACTCGAAGAACGTGGTCGAGTTTGCGCGCGACGGCGACTCGCGACGCGCCGAGCCCCGAGAACACGGTGGGATCGGGTGCGGGTCGATCCGCCCGACGAAATCCTGGCGAACAAGCTGTGTGCGCTGCTCTCGCGGTCGGAGTTGCGTGACCTGGTGGACATCCTGCACCTCGAGCGCCGCGGCTGTTCGCTGCAAGCGGCGCTCGAGCTCGGCGCTCGCAAGGACGGCGGCCTGACGCCCGGGCAGCTCGCCTGGGTCTTGAGCGAGTTGCGCATCGGCGACGACGCGCGCATCCCGGACGGAAGTACGCCCAACGAACTGCGGGCCTAAGTGCTGGACCTGCGCGCGCGACTTGCGGCGTTGGCTTTCCCGCGCGAACGATCGCCAGCGGCGGTGTGCGATCGGACTGACGCTCGCACGGACCGAGCGCGCAGGCACGACCGGCCCAGTCAGCCGAGGGCGTCGACCATCCCTCCAGCCTCCTGCCGGTCACCCGCCGCTGCGAGTTCGCGTGGACGGCTGCTGACCAAGCGCTCGATTCGGGCTGGCTCGGGCTCGATGGACGACCGCGGCGAGGCTCAGTCACGGACTGACGGCCCCAAGCCGTCCCCGCCCACTCCGTCCAGGGACGGCGCGCGTCGACCCGCACAGCCGCGGCCGGCCCCCCCACCGCGCTAGAAGCGCCGACGCTCCGTCGTCCTTCAATCGGGAAAGTGGCCTTTTTTTGGAAAGAAGCGTGTCGCCCCGCACGGGTCCCCGCTCTACTTACTCCTCACGCCTGGGGGTTCGAAGCGCAACGGCCTCGAACCCTAAGGCTGCCCCGCGGGCTATCGCAGGCCAGCGGGTGCGACAACTCAACCCAAAGCCCGATCCGAGAGAGAGTCGAGGAGCGCGATGAGAGCCTTGCCCGAGTTCCTGAGTAGTCCGCGCTTGGTCGTCATTGCCATCTGCGTCGCCGCGACGGCAGCCTCTGGCGGCGCCAATGGTTCGCAAGTCTATGCGCTCGAAGAAGTGATCGGCGGTGTAGAAGCGGACCTCGACGCCTGCCGGCACGTCAGAAACTGCTCGAAGGAAGAGGTCGCCGAGCTCGAGAAGATGCTGGACGATCTGCTAGACATCAAGCGGGACTTGCGCGGGGACAACTAGCGATGAGAGCTTCGTCCCAGCGGCGCGCACGAGTTCGGCTCACTTTCACGGCGCAGCTAAAGTCTGCGCACTCGGCTGGACGACGGAACCTTCAGTCTTCGACTCGGGACTGTTCGTGATGCCGAAGTTCACAATTGCCGTGTTGATCGTCGGCGCGGCCGGCTGGGTCTTCAGCATCGCGTTTTGGACGACCGCTGACGCTGGGTTCGGCGCAACGCCCTCGCAACTCCCGCAGACGCGCGCGCTTGCGCCCGCGAGTTCGACGCTTGGCGGTGATCGTGCGCCGATCGGTGGAACGGATTCGGCGCCACGCACCGCGCAGAGCCCGCGTTGGAAGACACCAGCCAGCGCCAGTGAGTTGCAGGAGTTCGTGGCCTGGATGCGCTCGCTGCCCGAGGCCGAACTCCGCGACATGTCCAACGCCGACTTCAAGTTCCGCGAGAGCGAGCTGGTCGAGATGCTCCGCTCGCTACAGGGCGAATGGGTGCTTCCCGAATTGGGAGACTTGGCGATCGACGAGCGACAGCCGCTGGTCAAAGCAGTCTTGGTCATGGGTCTGCTCGGCGCCCCCGATGAGGAGCGCAGCGCGGACCCGCGCATCGTAGCTCGCTGCGAGACGCTCCTCGGCCAAATGTCGAAGGCGAATGACGACCCCTTCGATGTGGGCTACAAGATCATCACGCGACTGAATGACATTTGCTTCGCCCAGTCGATCGACTACATCGCTCGGGTCAGCACGCTGCTCGCCGATTCCGACAACTCTCGCCTGCTGATCCACGGCTACTTCAAAATGAGCGCCCGCGGCGCCGGTCGAACGATCCTGACAGAGGTGCTCACGGGCCATTCGTCTCGCGATGGACGAATGGGTGCGCTAGAAGCACTGCGTTACGCCGCGCGTCAGGGCGAATTCTGTGAGTACGAGGCCGCGCAGGTGTTCGTGCCTGCTCTGGAGGTTGAATCAGATCGGCGCAATCGAAGTCTGCTGTTGGAAGCGCTTGCGGCAACGGGCGGTGTCGCAGGACGAGCCGTGGTGGTCGATATCGCGAGCAATCTGGAACACCCGTTGTGCGGCGAGGCGCTCGAGCATCTTGCTCGCGATACGGACGGCGCTGAGTCGTTCGCTCTCGCCGAGCGCGTCGTGACGACTGCCGGGGTCGAGCCAGAAGTCTTCTCCGGTGCCTGCCGCGCGCTCGCTCTACTCGACGAGCGCGCCGCAACCGACCGACTGGCAGCGCTCGCCCGACAGACCACGCTGGGGCCGGAGTTCCGCATAGAGTCCATTCGTGCGCTCGGATCGGTCCGCAGCGACCCGACCGTTCAGGTGCACCTGAGTGAGTTGCTTCGAACTGGGGACTGCAGCGAAGTTCGCGTGGAGGCGCTGCGAGCCCTGGCTGCCACGGCGGCCGACCAGATCGGCGACCTTCGCGCGCTCGCGACGAGCGACGGCGACGCCCAGGTTCGCGCCGAGGCGATACGACACGCAGCCTTCTCCGAACTCCCCGGAGCATCCACTTGGCTTGCGGAACGGGCGCGCTCGGACTCCGAGTTGGCGGTTCGCCACGCGGCGCTCGAGGCGCTCGCCGAGCGTGCGCATCTGGGCGACCGCAGCGTCGACGCACTGGCCGAAATCCGCAACGTTCTCTCGGCGACGGACGACGAGCAGGAAAGTAGCTGGCTCACCGCCCTGCTGGCCCGCGCGGAGACCGGCGATTCACGAAACGCCCACTTCGGCCTCGACCGTCGAGCGAAGGTTCTCCGTTACGCCGCATCCAGGCTCGACGCCGCCGGCGCAGCGGAGCTGGTGAGGGCCGCCGCGCAGGTTGAACGCAAGTTCCGCAGCGTCGAGGCGGCGGCCCGGGACTGAGCCGCGCGTCCGACAGGACGGGCGGTGCCGGTCATGCAAACCTCTCAACGCGGAGAAGGCGCACTCAGACCGCGGACTTCTGCCGCCAGCTTCGAGTCGTCGAACTCGACAGAAGCGGGTAACGTTGATCGGGCGAGATAGGTAGGCATGCTTGTGCTGAGGTCCCAGGTCACGTTTACAAACTGCCCCGGCTCCAAGCCCTCGACATCGGAGAAGTCGGCGCCGCGGAGATCGACCATCACGAACGATGCGCCCTTCAAACTCGCGCCGCGGAACTTCGCGCCGCGCAACACGCAAGTAACGAAGTGCGCCTCCTCGAGGCACGCGCGCTCGAAATCAACTCCAGACAGATTGCTCACACGGAAGCGAGCGCCGCGAGCACAGACGCTGCGTAGGGCGGCGTCCACCAAGCGACAGGCCTGAAACGACGCACCCCCGAGTTGGGCCTGGAGCAGTGGAACGCCATCCAGGTCGGCCCGGCGCCACTTGGACTCGCGAAGGTCTGCCGCGAGCATCGAACCACCCGCGAACAAGAGCCAGCCATCCCCTTCCACCGGCTCCACACTCGCAACCTGCACTCCCACGCGATCGAGGTTCCACTTGGCAGAGCGAACCGCAGGACCGCTCGAGCGCAACTCGCCGAGCGCTACCAACGCGGCGACCCAGCAGCGCGCTGTCTCGATCGCCACTGGCGCGTCTAGGCTCGGGCAAACGTCGCATCCACGGGCGCTAGACGGAGCCTGGTAGCCGCTGGGGGAGTGCTCGACGAGGTTTGCCGCCAAGCCGCTGACGATGCGGGCGGCCAGTTCCGGAGGAGCTCCGGCGCAAGCGTTGCGCAGCGCATCGACAGCGGCCTCGCGCTCGACACTAGTTCCTTTGTCCAGCTTCTCGAGCGCCGCAATGATCGTGGTCTCGGTACCGTCCTTCGAATCGAAAACGGATTGGATCCAATCCCAAGTCCGCTCGTAGTGGAACATCAGGATCCCACCGAAGACGGCCGCAGGAACCCCGACCCACCAACGCTTGGAACGGGGCCCACCCGAACCCTTGCCGGAGCCGGAGGCTGCTGATGCACGGCCGGCCCGCGCGGACTCAGCACGCCTACGCGGAAGCGCAGCGCGCAGTGCTTGAATCGACGCGTGCCGCCGGCTCGGCTCGGGATCGAGGGCCTTTTCGATCAACTCATCGAAGCGTGCCTGAGCCGGGCCGATCTCCGCCAGACTGGGGAACTTCCCTTCCGGCCGTCGGCCGGAGAGCATCTCGTAGATGACCTTGCCGAGCGAGTACACGTCCGAGCGTGCGTCCACGTTTCGACTGCCTTCCTTTTGCTCCGGCGACATGTAGTCGGCCGTCCCGAGCACGCGCCCCTCGGAGCTCATGCTGTGTCCCGCCCGAGAGTCGCCGAGAAGCTTGGCCAAGCCGAAGTCGACGATCCTGGGCTCGTCTTCGGGAGCGAGGAGGATGTTCTCGGGCTTGATGTCGCGATGGACCAGCCCCGCATCGTGCGCAGCGCCCAGCGCATCGCAGATCTTGTCCACCAGGCGCACGACGCGTTCGACCTCGAGCTTGCCGTTGCGTTCGAGCTCTTCGCGGAGAGTTTTGCCGTCGACGTACTCCATCGACAGCCAATGGATGCTCCCCTCCTGCCCGTAGTCGAACACGGTCACGATGCCCTGGTGGCGGAGCTTGGCGAGCGCCCTGGCTTCCTGCTCGAAGCGACGCGTGCGGTCTCGCGACTTCGCATAGCTCGCGGGCAGGATCTTCAACGCTACATCGCGCCCCAACTTGACGTCGATCGCCTTGTAGACGGCGCCCATACCCCCTTGGCCGAGCAGCTTGACGAACCGATAGCGCCCGTCGAAGCGTGCCTGGAGTTCGCCGATCTTTTCCGGCGACGCCATGTCCTCGTCGACCTTCACGGGATCATCATCCCCGCGCGTAATGAACAACTCTGGCGGGGCTTCCCTGCGAATCGGTGCAGAGCAGCGCGGACATCGGCCGTCATCTGCGGCGCTCTGTGTCAGCAGCGCTTGGCAGACAACGCACTTAAAACGGCGAGTCATGCGCTGACAGTAGCGAGTGCCAAGAGCACGGATCAAGTCGCGGACGCCCCTTCAACAATCGCAACGAGACCGTGGGCTCGCCCCGCACTTCGCGTCAGCTCAGCGCGAGCGCAGCCACGCCCGACGCAGCCACGCGTAGCCCAGCCCGCCGAGCGCGAGGGCGTAGAGCGGCGGCGCGAGGAGTTGCAGCGCCACTGCGAAGCCCGGGCGGTCGGCGGCGATGTTCGAGGCGTAGGCCCGCAGCTTCGCGGCGAGGTCGAGTCCGGCGGCTGCGGCGTCGCGCGGCCAGTAGAAGTACTGCAGCTCGCTGCCAAGTAGCAGCACGGGCGTGAGCGCGAAGAGCGCGAGCACGAGCGGAGCGCTGAGTGCTCGGCCGCTGCGCGTCAGGCTCAGACCGCGCGCGAGTGCGAGAGCGATCGCGGTCGAGAACGGCGCGAGGAAGCGCGCGTTGATCAACGGGATCTTGCCGACTTGCACGGCGTACACCAGCGCCGCGACAGCGGTGAACGCAGCGGCGAACAGCGCGAGTTCAGCACGGCGCGAGGCGCTGGGCGCGTGGGGAACGTGGGCGGTCGGCGCGAGAGTGCTGCGCGTCGACGCCGAAGAAGGACCAGCTCCCGCTGACGACGAGCGAGCGTCAGCAAGCGCCGCGCGAGCCACGCGGGCGGCGCCGAAGGCTGCGAGCACAGCAACTGCGCCGAACGCCGCGGAAAGCGCCCTCACCGCCGGGCTGTGCATCTCGTGCATTCCGCGCTGCCAGATGACCCACGGGCGCGTGAAGCTGTCATACAGCGCGCGCAGCACGCCAGCGGCGGACACCTCGCGCTCGCCCCACCAGTCCCCCGCCGCCGTCAGGAAGCCCGAAAAGCCGCTCCAGTCGCCGTAGCGCTCGAGGTTGCGCGCGATCAGCGGCCACACGCCGAGCGCGACGAGCAGCGCAACGCTCGCCGCCTTCAGCCACACGCCACGGTCTGCGCGCCGCAGCGCGAACGCGACAGCTGGCAGCGGCGCGAGCGCGACCATCGACGTCTTGGTCCACACGCCGGCGCACAGGGCAATGGCGAGCGCCACGCTCGCGCCCCAACTCGCGCCGCGCACGCAGATGCGCACGCAGGCCCAGGTCGCGAGCGCGCCCCACAGCTCGAGCAGCACGTCGTTGTTGACGCGCGAGACCGCGTGTACTCGCTCTGGAATCGCCGCGAGCAACGCAACAGCGAGCAGGGCCACCGCAGGCCGCGTCGGAAACACCTCGCGCGCCGCGAGCAGCGCGACGAGCAACGTCAACATCGAGAGCGCCACCGACACTAGCCGCAGTCCGTACAACTCCGCGAGCAGCTCCCCGCCCCACACGGAGTGCAGCGCCGCCCCGAGCGCGTAGTACAGCGGCGGGTGGTAGCCCTCGTACGACTGCCCGGCGAGGCCCAACTGCTCGGGCGCGCGCTCGCTTGGCGTCTCCCAGCGGAACAGTTCCCAGCGGCGCGTCGCGAACAGACTGTCGACGATCTCCTGCGACAGCAGGTCGCGGCCCGCGAGCGGTGCGACTGCGCGCTCGGCGAGCGCGTGCGCGTAGTGCAGGTGCTGCGCCTCGTCCATCAGCCCCCACGGCGGCATGAACACCGCGCGCTGCACCGCGCCGAGCAGCGCGAGCAGCAGCAGACACGGCAACACGGCCCGCGCGCTCGACAAACGCAGCCAACTGCCGCGGAGCGCGCGCACGATTCGCTGGAGAAGTTCTCGCACGCCCAAGCTCTAGTAGCCCAGCGCGCAGCCGTCCTTGCGCGACTCGGAGGCGCCAAAGTAGACGCCGAGAGACTTGTCCCAGCGAATCGCCTGGTAGCCGCCGAACGCCCCAACGTCGTAGCCGAGCTTGTGCCCCTTGTTCGCGAGCTGGCGCGCGAGCCCGGGCTCGAAGCCGGCCTCGAGCGAGACGCGACCGCCGTCCTTCATCTCCTCGCCGGTCGGCTCGGACGAGCCCTCGTGCAGGTAGCGCGGCGCATCACCGGCTTCCTGCAGGTTCATGCCGAAGTCGACCAGGTTCATCACGATCTGCACGTGGCCCTGCGGCTGCGTCGCGCCGCCCATCACGCCGAACGACACCAGCGGCTCGCCGTCCTTGGTGATGAAGGCCGGAATGATCGTGTGGAACGGGCGTTTGCGCGGCGCGTAGCTGTTCGCGCGTCCGGGCGTGAGGTCGAACATCTCGCCGCGGTCCTGCAGCACGAAGCCCAACTCACCGGGCGTCATGCCGCTGCCCATGCCGCGGTAGTTGCTCTGGATCCACGACACCATCATCCCGCTCGCGTCGGCCGTCGTGAGGTAGATCGTGTCGCCTTCATCGATCGCCGGATTGCCCGCCGGATACGAGTTCGCCGCGCGCTCGCCGATCAGCTTGCGCCGCGTCGCCGCGTACTCCTTCGACAGCAGCGCCTGCACGGGCGTCTTCATGAACTCCAGATCGGCGTACAGCCGCGCGCGGTCCTCGAAGGCGAGCTTCTTGGCCTCGATGAACAGGTGCGCGTGCTCGAGCGAACCGAAGCCCAGGCGCGCGAGGTCGTAGCCCTCGAGCACGTTCAGCATCTGCAGCGCCGCGATGCCCTGGCCGTTGGGCGGCAGCTCCCACACGTCGTAGCCGCGGTAGTTCACCGACACCGGACGCACCCACTCGCCTGAATGCGCCGCGAGGTCCTCGTACGCGAGGAATCCGCCGTTCGCCTTCATGTAGGCGTCGATGCGGCGCGCGATGTCGCCCTTGTAGAACGCGTCGCGCCCTTCCTTGGCGAGCAGCTCGAGCGTCGCCGCGAGCCGCGGATTGGCGAACAGCTCGCCTTTGCGCAGCGGGCGGCCTGCTGGGAGGAACGTCTCGGCGAAACCGGGGTACGCGCCCAGCTTCTCCGCGCCAATAGCCCAGTAGTGCGCGACGAGTTCGGTGATCGGCGCACCCTCGCGCGCGTGCGCGATGGCCGGCGCGAGCACGCGCTCCATCGGCAGCTTGCCGAAGCGCGCGTGCAACGCGAACCAACCGTCGACACAGCCGGGCACCGACACGGGCAACGGCCCGAGCGGCGGGATGCGCGTGAGCTTGCGACGCTCGAACTCCTCAGCCGTGAGCGAGGCCGGCGAGCGACCGCTGCCGTTGTAGCCGACCAGCTCGCGGGCCTTGGGATCCCAGACGAGCGCATAAAGATCGCCGCCCAGCCCGCAGCCCGTCGGTTCGAGCAGCGCTTGGACCGCGTTGGCCGCGATGGCCGCATCGACTGCGCTGCCGCCGGCTTTGAGGATGTCGACCGCCGCCGCCGTGGCGAGCGGGATGCTGGTGGCCGCCATGCCGTGCCTGGCGATCACTTCCGAGCGCGTCGCGAACGAACGCCCCGTCACGCGATCGCCGAGCGGAGCGACTGCGAGCAACGCGAAAACAGCGAAGTTCATGGGCGCGAGAATACGCGGTGCGTTCGCAATTGCAGCCGCCGCCTATGCTCTTGGCATGAAGAGCCCGACTGGGGACGCGGCGAAGAGCGATCGAAACGACGGCGCACGGGGCGAGGCGCGCGTGAGCGGGGCTCGCGATGACGCCAGCGCCTCGGCGCCGACGCTGTTCACACCCTCCAAGCGCAGCGTCCCGAGTTCCACCAGCGCCGCCAGCGCCAGCGCGCGCGTGATGGAGCGCCTAGCGGCGCGCGGCCCCTTGTCCACGCGCTATCGCCTCGACGGCGAGATCGCGCGCGGCGGCATGGGCGCGATCCTCGAGGTCTTCGACGAGGACCTGCGCCGCAAGCTGGCCATGAAGGTCGTGCTCGAGAGCGAGCGCGAGCCCTCGCCCGAGGATTCGAGCAAGCCCACGCGCCTGGCGCGCTTCCTCGAAGAAGCGCAGATCACCGGACAGCTCGATCACCCCGGCATCGTGCCGGTGCACGAGCTGGGCGTCGACGCGCGCGGCCAGGCCTACTTCACCATGCGCCTGGTGCGCGGCCGCGACCTCGCGCACATCTTCGAACTCGCCGACCGCGCCGCCGAAGGCTGGACGCTCGCGCGCACCGTGAACGTGCTGCTCAAGGTGTGCGAGGCGATGGCCTACGCGCACAGCAAGGGCGTCGTGCACCGCGACCTCAAGCCCGCCAACGTCATGGTGGGCCAGTTCGGCGAGGTGTACGTGATGGACTGGGGCCTGGCGCGCGTGCGCAGCGACGAGGCCCCGCGCGAGCGCTCGAAGGACTCCGACGAGCGCACCAAGGTCGCCACCGACCGGCGCGAGAGTTCCAGCGGCGACTCGGGCAGCACGCTGCTCACGCTCGACGGCGAAGTGCTCGGCACGCCTTCGTACATGCCGCCCGAGCAGGCGCGCGGCCGACTCGAGGAGATCGACGAGCGCAGCGACATCTACGCGGTCGGCGCGATGCTCTACCGCTTGCTGGCGCAGCGCGCGCCGTACGACGAGCCGGGGCAGAAGCGCACGGCCGTCGAAGTGCTCGAAGCGCTGCGCGCCGGACCTCCGACCGCGCTCGAACAGCGCGCTCCGAACGCGCCGCTCGAGTTGATCGCCGTGTGCAGCAAGGCCATGGCCCGCAAGCGCTCCGAGCGCTACGCGACGATGCTGCTGCTCGCCGAGGACCTGCGCGCGTGGCTCGAGGGCCGCGTGGTCGCCGCGTACGAGGCCGGCGCGTGGGCCGAAGCGCGCAAGTGGATCCGCCGCAACCGCGCGTTGTCCGCAGCGGCCGCCGCAGCGGTTCTCGCGCTGATCGGCGGCTTGAGCGCGAGCTTGTGGCTCGGCGCGCGCGCGCAGCGCAACGCGGTGCTCGCCGAGGAGCGGCGCGTAGCGGCCGAGGCCAATGCCAAGGAGGCTGCGTTCCAGGCGCGCGTCGCCGAAGAGGTGAACAGCTTCCTCAACGACGACCTGCTCGCGGCGATGAACCCCGAGCACGAGGGCTCGCAGGTGACCGTGCGCCAAGTGCTCGACAAGGCCGCCGCCAAGCTCGAAGGACGCTTTGAGGGCGAGCCGCGCGTTGAGGCGGCGCTGCGCGAGACGATCGGGACGAGCTACGCGAAGCTGGGCGACAACGAATCGGCGCTCGAGCACGTCGAGCGCGCGCTCGAACTGCGCAAGCGCGACCCGTTGGCGAGCGAAGAAGAGCGCTGCGAGGCGATGCTGCGCACGGCCTGGGTCTGGAAAGGGCTCGGACGCTATCAGGAGTCGATCGACCTCTACGAAGAGGTGCTCGAACGCCTCGAGTCGGCGCCGCTCCTCAACGCCAAGGGCGTGAGCACGGCGCACAACGACCTCGCGCTGGCGCTGGCGGAGTCCGGCCGCGTCGACGAGGCGACCGAGCACTTTGAGCAGGCCCTTGCCGTCGCACAAGAGCACTTTGGACCGGACGATCCGGGCACCTTCGTCGCGCTCTCGAACCTGGCGCGCCACGAGTCCGACATGGGCCAGTACGAGTCCGCCATCGCGCGCTTCGACGAGATCCTCCCGCGGCAGCGCGCACTGCTGGGCGCGCGCCACCCCGACGCGATCGCGACGCTCAACAACGCTTCTGTCGCCTACAACGGCGCCGGCCGCGCCGAAGACGCGATCCGCACGGCGCGCGAGGCGCTCGAGCTGTGCATCGACGTGTACGGGCCCGACCACCCGCTCACGGCGCGCTCGAACGGCAACCTGGGCGTGGGGCTGTTCTCGCTCGGGCGAATGAGCGAAGCCGAGCAACATTTCGTCGAGTCGGTGCGTGTGTTCTCCGCCCTGCGCACCGAGGACCAACTCGATCTGCTGCAGGCGCGCGGCAACCTCGCCGGCGCATGGCTGGAGCTGGGGCGCGTCGCAGAGGCGCTCGAGCTGAGCGAGCGCAACCTCGAGGCCGAGCGCCGCGTCCTGGGCGAGAGCCACCCCACCACGCTGCGGACGCTCAACCGCAACGCGGTGGCCTACAAGATGCTCGGGCGCTTCGAGGACTCCGAGCGCACCTTCCGCGAAGCGCACGCGCTCAACGTCGAGCTGTTCGGCGCGGAGCACCCCAGCTCGATCGTCGTGCTCGAGAACCTGGGCGGGATGATGTTCACGCAAGGGCGCCTCGAGGAGTCCGAGCGCATCACGCGCGAGGTGCTCGAACTGCGCAAACGAGCGCTCGGCGAAGCTCATCCGGACGTCGGCAAGACCTCGTTCAACCTGGGAATGCTGCTGCGCGCCAAGGGCGACCTCGCCGGCGCGCGCGAGCTGTTCGAACGCGCGCTCGCCCGCGACAGCGGCGTGCCGCTCGAGCTCAACCCCGCGGCGCCGATGGCGCTGCAGCGCCTGGGCGACATCGAGCTCGCCGAGAAGGACTTCGAGGCCGCGGACAAGTACTACCTCGAGGCTCTGCCGCTCACGAACGCTCAACGCCCCGACGGCCCGGCCGTGGGGCTGCTGCTGCACCAGCGCTCGGCCGCGCTGCGCGGGCTGAAGCGCTACGACGACGCTCTTGAAGTCGCTCGCGAAGCTCTCGCGATCCGCCTGCGCGAGCACGGCGAGCACTCAGTCGAGGCGCGCTACACGCTCGCAGCGATTCCCGCGGCGCTCCTGTTGCTCGAGCGCTTCGAAGAGTGCGAACGCGCGCTGCTCGAGCTGCACGAGAACTGCCTCGTCGAGCCCAAGGCCGAAGCGACCTTCACCGACGGCGTGCGCGCGATGCTCGTGCGCCTCTACGACGCCTGGGGCAAGCCCGACGAGGCCGCGCGCTGGCGCTGAGGCGCGATCGAAGATCCGGCTCGAGACGCTTCAAGCCCTGATCGCCGCTCCGCTTCCAAGGGTCGCGCAGGGCTCCGTCCAGGACGTCGACCGCAGGACCCGCTCGCGACGTAGACGCGGCAAGAAGTCCCTGACTTGCGCAACCCGGCGCCGCTCGAGCGGCATGTTGATCTCGACATGAACAAGCTCCAGCTCCTCACTTCCCTGCTGTTCGTCCTTCCGGCGCTTGGTCGGTCGACGTGGTACGTCGACGCTCAAGCCGTCCCGCCGGGGAGCGGCTCGCCGAGCGCTCCTTTCACGTCGATCCAGTACGCGATCTCGCGCCCCTCGACCGTCAGCGGGGATCGCATCGTGGTTGCGCCGGGCGTTTACGCGGAGAGCGTCGTGTTCGGCGCCAAGCGGCTCGCGCTCGAGAGCTCGCACGGTCCGCTCGCCACGGTCATCCGAGCGGTGAACAGCGGCAAGGTCGTGGACGCGCGCTTCTTTGGTCTCGGCGGTCAGACGCGCGTCGAGGGTTTCACGGTGCTGGGCAGCCCGAACCACAGCACTATCGGCGTGGACCTGGCCAATACGCTGCTGCGCCGCTGCATCGTTCGCGGGCACCGCAAGCTCGGCAGCGGTGCGATCGGTGTCGGGGTCCGCTTCGACGACTGGAGTTCCGTGACCGAGTGCACGATCGTCGACAACTGGGAAGGCGTCGGCATGGCTGCGTTCGGGGGAGAGGGTGAGGTGCGCAGCTCGATCGTGGCCGGCAGCGAGCACGCAGACGTCAGCGTCGACCCCGACCTGGTGACGTTCCACTACTCGCTGGTGGAGCTGGGACTGCCGGCCCCCAGCGGTCCTGGCAACATCGAAGGCGACCCGCTCTTGTGGAGCTGGATCCACGAGGACTACGCACCCAGCCCGGGGTCGCCGGTGATCGACGCGGGAGACCCCGCGGCGCCCGTCGATCCGGATGGCTCGCGCCGCGACATGGGCGCGCTGACCTTCGATGCGAGCTACGCACCGGCGCCGACGGCCTACTGCACTTCCAAGACCAACAGCCTGGGATGCACGCCGTCGATCTCTGCCACGGGCTCGGCCAGCGCGAGCGGATCGCCTTTCGTGATCGCCTGCAACGCACAGCTCAATCAGCGCCCAGGCCTGCTGTTCTACGGCTTCGAAGCGCAGTCGCTCGCGTACCAGGGCGGATGGCTGTGCGTGCGCGCCCCCGTGCGCCGGTCGTCGCTGCTCAACTCCGGCGGATCGACGAGCGGCAACGACTGCAGCGGCGTCTACAGCTTCGACTTCGACGCCTGGATCCAGTCCGGTGTCGATCCCGCACTCGTCGCCGGCGCAATCGCCTACGCGCAGTTCTGGTCGCGCGATCCTGGCGTCAGCTTCTCCACCGTGCGCAGCGACGCTCTCCGCTTCGGCATCGCCCCCTGACGGCGACGGGGCGGCGAGCGGTCGTGCGGTTTCGCGCTGGATGCTCAGCGAGCCCGGCCTCTACCAGCTCCAGCTGCCCAAGCTCCCGGGCTACCGCCAGCCGCCTGTGCAGTCGATCGAAGTGCGCGCTGGCCAGTTCACCGAGCACGTCGTGCAGCTCGAGCGCGAGCGCCTCTAAGCGTTTGCCCCTGAGCCGAGGGATCCCGCGTCGCCGACTACTTGGCGTGCGCGCGCTCGCGCCAGGTGAGCACAGGCTCGGCCCCGGGCGCCGCGAGCGACGAGTCGTAGGGCTCTGTTGTCGCCGTGATCCAACGCACTGGATACGTGCGAGCGTCGTTGAACGCTTGCTCGGAAAGCACTCCCACGTCGAGCGAGAAGCGCGACAGGCGCAGCCAACTGAAGCGCCGGACCTCGGCCGACTCGCCCGGCTCGACGATCGTGCGGTGCGAGCCGAAGACGCAGATTCGACTGCTCTCATCCTGCCACGTGTTGTCAGCCGCAAGCACTTCGACTGTCCCGACGACCTCGCCACTGGAGAGCACAGTGCACCGGATACGGGCATCGGTGTGGTTCTGCAACTCGAAGACATCCATGTAGCGAGTGTCTTGCGCGCCGAACGTCGTCAGCTTCTCCGTCCTCAGGTAGCGGAGCGTGACCTCCAACTCCGGCAGAGCCTCGTCAGGCGAACGCGCGACGCATCCAACAGCAGCGAACGCCGCCGCTGGAACGATCGCCCACATCCATCGCGAGTCCATGCGTCGCCGCACGTTCACCTCACGGCTGATACGTCAGCTCGACCGCGTTCGAGAGGCTCGTCGTGCGGCACGACTGCGGATCGCGGAACCAGCCCTGCACGTAGGCGCGCGAGCCGACCGCGAAGGGCGCGCCGAGGCCGCCGGGATTGGCGAGCTGGAACGTGTCCCAGTCGAGTTGCAGCGTTCCGTTGCACTGGCCGGCGACGCCGAGCGAGTTCTGCGGGAACGAGCGCTGCGTCGGCGGCTTTACGCACAACAGGCTCGAGCCGGCGCCGCCCGGGCACCAGGGCTGCGGCAGCGCGGCGAGTCCGTAGAACACGATGCCGGTCTTCTGGCCTTCGACGGCGCTGATCGTGATCTGGCAGCCGCCGTTGTGGCCCACGCGCGGGTTCGAGCTGGCCGCGATCGAAGCCGTGCAGCCGTTCGTCGTCGTGCCGGCGGTGCAGTACACACCCGGGCCCGCGGGCGAACTGATCGTCACGAAGGTCGGGCTCGCGACCAGCGTCCCGTGCAGGTTGTTGCCCGACGCGTCGGCGCCATTGCCATCGAGTCGATAGGAGCCGCTCAGGCCCGGCGCCGAGGGAATCTGCTGGAACTGGCCGGCGGCGATCTCGGCGCCCGAGCGCGCGACCGACCAGATGCGCACTTCGTCGATGAGCCCGTTCCAACGCTCGTTCGCGCTGCCAGGCGCGGTGTCGCCTGCGCCGATGCGCGCGACTGAGCCCAACTCGACCAGCGGTCCCGTGCCCGCGGACTGCGCGACCTGCGCGCCGTTGACGTACAGGATCGCGCTCGAGCCGTCGTAGGTCGCGGCGACGTGCGTCCAGTTCACCATCGTTCCGGGCGCGAACGGCCAGGTGACGTTCACCACGCCGCCCGAGCCGTTGATCCACAGGCGCAGCACGCGCTGCTGCGAGTTGCCGGCGTCGACGCGCAGGAACCACTCGGCTACGCCCTGCACGAAGTTCTTGCGACCGATCGTCGGGTAGATCCAGCCGCTGGGCAGCGTGCTGTCGTCGTACGTGACCCAGGCCTCGAGCGTGAACTGCGGCGCAGCGAGCAGCGGCGACGCCGGCAGGTCGATGTAGCCCGTCTGCGGGCTGGTCGAGCACTTCAGGGCCTGGTTTTGGGCGTTCGCAGCGTCTGCAACGAGGCACACGGCGAACACAGCGGCGCACAACGGGGCGATTCTCATCGGCGAAGCTCTCGGGGGGCGGCGCACCACGCGCCGCGCGGACCACCGTAACCGCGTGCGTCGGAAGCGACAACGCGGCGAGGAGAACGCGGCCTCAGAGCATCGAGGCCGGGTCGACGTCGATCGTCGGCGCGAGCGAGCGCAAGGCCGTGCGCGCAGCTCGTATCGCCCCGAGCGCCGCGTCGAGACCCGCGCGCGGCGCTTTGATCAACAGATGATGGCGATGGCGGCCGCGCGCCATCGAGATCGGCGCGGGCGCGGGGCCGAGCACGCTGACCTCGTGCGCCTCGAGCGCCTCCAACTGCGAGCGCACGAGGTCGGCGAACTCACGCGCGCCGTCGATCACGGCCTTCTCGCTCGCGTCCTCGAACACCAAGCGCACCAGCGCGCCGTGCGGCGGGTAGTTGAGCTCCGCGCGCTGCTCGCTCTCGACGCGCGCGAAGCCCTCGAAGTCGTGAGCGGCCGCGAGCGTGATCGCCGGATGCGTGGGCGCGAGCGTCTGCACCACGATACGCCCCGCGAGATCGCCGCGGCCCGCGCGCCCGGAGACTTGACTGATGAGTTGGAACGTGCGCTCCGCAGCGCGGAAGTCGGGCAGGTGCAGCGCGCTGTCCGCGGAGACGATGCCCACCAGCGTCACGCGCGGGAAATCGAGCCCCTTGGCGATCATCTGCGTGCCGACCAGCACGTCGATCTCGCCCGCGCCGAACGCGGCTAGCGTGCTCTCGTAGTCCTCGCGGCGCTTCATCGTGTCCGAGTCCATGCGCCGCACGCGCGCGTTGGGCGCGGCGCGCGCGATCTCGTGCTCGATGCGCTCGGCCCCGGCGCCGACGTAGTGCAGCCCGGGCTTGGTGCAGGTCGGACAGTTCTTGGGCTGACGCGTCTCCTCGCAACAGGAGTGGCACACCAGCCGCGCGATGCGCTGGTGCCAGGCGAGCGCGACGTCGCAGTGCGCGCAGCACACGGTCTGCTTGCAGCCCGAACACCACAGCACGGGCGCGAAACCGCGGCGATTTTGGAACAGGATCGCCTGCTCGCCGCGCGCGAGCGTTTCGCCCAGCAGCGTCATCAACCGGCGCGAGAAGAGCTTGTGGCCCGTGGGCCCGATCGGCTCGCTGCGCATGTCGATGACCTCGATCGGCGGCGCGCCGTGGTCGCTGATGCGCACGGAGAGTTCGAGGCGCTCGAGCCGGCCTTCGCGCGCGGCCTGCCAGCTCTCGAGCGAGGGCGTGGCCGAGCCGAGCACGCACACGGCCTTGGCGCGCAACGCGCGCTCGATCGCGACGTCGCGGGCGTGGTAGCGCGGGGTCGAGCCCTGCTTGAACGACGGCTCGTGCTCTTCGTCGACGACGATCACGCCCAGCCGCTCCATCGGCGCGAACACGGCCGAGCGCGCGCCGACCACCACGCGCGCCTCGCCGCTCGCCACGCGCCGCCACGCGCCCAGGCGCTGCGCGTCGCTCATCTTCGAGTGCAGCACAGCGACCGCGTCGAAGCGCGCGCGGAACCAGCCGACGGTCTGCGGCGTGAGCGCGATCTCGGGCACCAGCACGATCGCGCCGCGGCCGAGCGCGAGCGCGCGCTCGATGAGCGCGAGGTAGACCTCGGTCTTGCCCGAGCCGGTCACGCCTTGCAGCAGGAAGGCCGAGCCGCTGTCACGCTCGAGCGCGGCGACCAGGCGCGCGAGGGCGGCGCTCTGCTGCGGATGGAGCGCGGCCGGCCGCGGGCGCGAGGCAGCCGCTGTCTCGAATTCGTCGCGCGCGGCCGCGAGCTTCTCGATGCTCACCCAGCCGCGCTTGTGCAGGCTGCGCGCAGCGGAGTCCGAGAGGTTGAGCTGCTGGCACAGCTCGCGTAGCTCGATGCGGCCGCCCAGTTCGATCAGCGTGCGCAGCAGGCGGTGCTGCTTGGGCTGCGTCGCTTCGAGTTCGGCCAGTTGCTCGTCGCCGACGCCTTCGCTGGCGCGCACGTAGAGCACCTTGGCCACGCCCTTCTCGTGCTTCAGCGCCGCCGGCAACAACGCGTGCAGCGCCTCGCCCCACGAGCAGGCGTAGCGCTGCGCCACCCAGCGCGTGAGGCCGAGCAATTGGGCATCCACGAGCGGCCGCTCGTCGAGCAGCTTGTGGATCGGCTTGATGCGCGCGGGCTCGTGCTCGCACTCGCGTTCGAGCGCCACCACGACGCCGAGCTCGCGCTTGGGCCCGAACGGCACGGCCACGCGCATGCCCACGGCCACGTGCTCAGCGAGTTCCGGCGGGACGCTGTAGCTGAACTCGCGCTCGAGCGGTTTGTTCAGCGCGACGCGCGCGTAGCCGGCGCCCGATGCGACGCTCGCGGCGACACTCGACTGGGGGCCGAGGTCGAACAGCAGCGGCCCACCGGCCACTCCACTGCGGGCGCGCGCCACGGCGGGAGCGCCCTCACGGACAGGCGCAGGGCGCGGCGTGGCAGCGCGGGCAGCCCTGCTCGTACTTCTTGCGCGCGGCGGCCTCGAGATCGATGCCCGACATCGAAGCCAGCGTCGACAGCCAGGCCAGCACGTCGGCGAACTCGCCTTCGAGTTCTTCGCGCTTGTTGCGGCGCAGCGCGCGCGTCAACTCGCCGATCTCTTCGCAGAACCACATGTGCGTGCCCGAGAGACCGCGGGCGCTGTCGCGCTGGTAGTAGATGCGCTCGATCAGCGCCTGGAACTCGGAGACGTGCATGGGGCTTGTGCGCAGTGGCGTGCGACGGGCGCCGGCGCTCAAGCGCGGCGGATCGTCACGATGGAGATGTCGCGCGGCAGGTCGGCGCCTTGGGAGAACTCCTCGAGCGCGGCGCGCAGCTTGGCGAGGAACTGCTCCGTGGGCAGCGCTCCCAGGCGCTGGATGTGCCCGTAGAGCGCCTTCTCGCCCAGCTCTTCGCCCGCCGCGTTGGTGAGGCTCATCGCGCCGGTATTGACCAGCACCAGTCGATCTCCGACTTCGACCGGCGCCTGCTGCGCGACCAGCGTGCGGTCGAACACCGGCCCCTTGTCGAAGCCCAGGGCGATGCCCTCGGGGTGGATCAGGCGCACCTTCTTGTCGGCGCCGGTGTAGCGGATCAGGGGCGCCTTGTGGCCCGCGCAGGCCACGGTCGCGATCGCGCTGTGTGGATCGACCCAGGCGTACAGCGAGGTCACCGCCATGCCGCGGCGCACGTCGCGCGCGAGCTGGCGATTGGCGTCCTGCAGCGCTTCCTTCACATCGCCGCCGGCGGCGAGCTTGGCGCGCAGGTACGAGCGCGCCGTGGCGCCGACCAGCGCGCCGGGCAGGCCCTTGCCGCTGACTTCGCACACCAGGAGGCCGATTCCGTTCGCGGTCTCGATGAAGTCGTGGAAGTCCCCGCCCATGCCGGCGGCGCTCATGTGCAGCGCGCCCAGGTCGTAACCGGCCACTTTGGGCGTCACTTGCGGCAACAACTGCTCGCGCACCTCGGCGGCGACTTCGACTTCGCGCTGGCGCACTTGCAGTTCGACTTCGTTTTCGCGCGCGTCGCTGAGGCTCTTGGTCATGCGGTCGAGCGCTCGAGCGAGCGACGCGACCTCTCCGCTGCCGCGTGCATGCACGTGGTGGTTCAGATCGCCGGTCGAGATCTGACGCACGTCTTCGACCAGTTGCTGGATCGGCTGCGTGACCTGCCCCGAGACCCACAGCGAGACCAACGCGCCGACCACGATCACGGCCACCGTCATCGCCACGATCAGGCCGAACATGCTGTCGCCGGCGGCCTGCATGCTGGCCGGCACGAGCAGCACGAAGGGCGCGTTCTCCGAGCGCGTCTGGTAGTGGTACACGTGCCCGGCGCGCTTCTCGGGCCCGATCTCGACCTCGGCGCGCTTGACGCCGCCCGGAAGCTCGGTCGTCCGTTCGCCGACCTGCTTCCAGTAGGAGTCGGCCGCGAGCGCGGTGATCTTGCGCTCGCGCTCCTGGCGCGCGACGCGCAGCGCCTCGCGGGTCGCGTTCTGATAGCCGCCCAGGTCCTTGAGCACCGGCGAGTCGTCGGCGTACTGGCGCTTGGAGGCGGCGTAATCCTTGCCGATCTGCTGCTCGAGCTCGAACAGCACCTCGCGCTCCGCGCGCAGCTTCTGGCGCTCGACTTCGTCGAGGAACTGACGCGCCGAGAGCAGCGAGGTGTCGACCATGGCCTGCTCCTGACCCACCTCGGTCACGCGCCGCGCGGCCTGGTTGAGCAGGAAACCCGCGATCGCCATCACCACCGCCAGCGCGAGCGACATCGACAGCGTGAAGCGCACCCACAGCGGCGCGCCGTGGCTCGCCGGCGCATCTTCCTCGCGTTGTCGTCGGCGAGAGGGCATGGCTTCAGCTCCCCATCGTCCAGGAAAGTTGAGGCAGGAGCAGTCGCGCAGGCGTCATCACGAGAACCAGACCGTAGAACCCCGCCACCACGTCGTCGAGCAGAATGCCGTCGCCGCCGGGGATGCGCTCCATGCGCCGCGCGGGGCCGGGTTTGAAGACGTCGAAGAAGCGGAACACGAAGAAGCCCACCGCGAGCGTCAGGTAGCTCGGCGCGCCGAGCCAGGCCACGGTGATGAGATAGCCCACGACTTCGTCGAGCACGAAGATGCCCGGGTCCTTCTCACCGGCGTACTTCTCGGCCCAGTCGCCCAGTGATCGTCCGATCAGGTACACGACCGCGGCCGCGACGCAGCTCCACAAGAGGTAGTTGCCGGTGAACGACAGCGCCCAGGCGATGGCCACGCCGCCCAGCGTGCCGACAGTGCCGGGGGCGAAGGGCGAGCAGCCGAGGTAGCCGCAAGAGACGAGTCCGAGCTTGAGCCAGTTCATGGGGCGGAGTGGGCCAAGAGCTTGCGCGCCTTGAGGACGTAGGTGAAGCCCGAACCCACGGAAGTCGCCACGGTGGCGATCACGCAGCCGTGGCCGATGAGCGACCAGCGCTCGTCGGCGAGGGTCGAGAAGTCGAAGGCCTCCAGGCCCAGCGGAATCCCCACGGCCCAGCACTGCACCATCATTTTCACCTTGCCGAACCAGTCGGCCGGGAACTCGTGGCCCAGGCTCTCGACGTAGCCGCGGATGCCGGTGACGAGGAATTCGCGCGCCAGGATCACGACCACCACCCAGGCGGGGAAGAAGTGGCGCGACCAGGGCAGCACCACCAGGTAGATCATCGAGCCCAGCACCAGCACCTTGTCGACGAACGGGTCGGCGATGCGCCCGAAGGCGGTGATGTGCTTGCCGCGGCGCGCCAGCCAGCCGTCGAGCGCATCGGAGAGCGCCACGGCGAGGAACAGCCAGAAGCTCGCCTGCATCGCGCTGCGGTAGGCCGGGTCCTGCGGGGCCTCGCCCCAGAGCGCCAGGACCGCGAACAGCGCCATGGCGCCGACGAAACGGAGCGCCGTGATGCGGTTGGGCCAGTGAGCAAAGACGCCTGACATGCGGGAAGGGGAGCGGGCGCCGACTCGCATCGCGAGCCCTGCGCGCCGGGCGGAGAATAGCGCTGCGCCGCGGGCGATGCTCGCGCGCCGATCGAGCGCACGCGTGCTGCGCCGAGGCCGGGCGTGGAATGCGCAGCGAGCTTGACCGTTTTCGCGAGCGCCGAGTAGCCTGAGCGCTCTTGCCGCCAAGGGAAGGTGGTGCAAATCCACCGCGGTCCCGCCGCTGTAAGTGGGGACTTCGCGCGTCGCACATGCCACTGCGCTCTCCGGCCGATGGGCCGACGGAGCATGGGAAGGCTGACGCGCGAGGGGCGATCCACGAGCCAGAAGACCTGAACGGCGAGTTGTTCCTTTGCACCCCCGAGGAGGGGTCGAGGGTGGCAACGCGGCGCGTTCAGTGGGCTCGAAGCAGTGCAGCAGCATTGCGCCGCGGCCCGTGCCCGCCCGCAGTGCGCCCGCGCCTCCGATCCGGGGATCGACACCACGTCTTGAAGGGCTGCGCCGCTTCCGCGAGAGACGCGCCGCCGCCCGCGAAAGGCTTCTCCCCGTGACTCCCTGTGTGATTTCCAGCGTTTCGCGCGTTCTGGCGAGCGCTCTTGTGTTCGCGTCCCTGTCCCTCGTCGCCGGCGCGCAGAACCGCTTCGCGTCGACGGTCGTCAACTTCGCTCCGGGGCCGAACGGCAACCCCAGCTTCGCGGATCCGGCGCGCGCGCTCGGCGGCCCGCGCGGCGGCGGCATCTCGGGCGGCTCGCTCGACATCGTCGTGCTCGGCATCGGCGGCTCGCTGACGCTGGGCTTCGACGTGACGATCGTCGACGGCCCCGGCGCCGACTTCACGGTGAGCGAGAACGGCTTCTCGTTCGCCGCTCCGAACGAAATCTTCGCCGAGGTCGCGTTCGTCGAGGTCTCGACCAACGGCGTCGACTTCGCGCGCTTCCCCACGCGCTACGCGGGCCCGCTCGGACCGCTGCCGCCCTTCGGCACGTCGCCCATGGGCACGTTCAGCGGCTTGGTCGGCGGCCTGCCGGGCGTCGCCAACGTCGTGACCAATACGGTGGATCCGTTCGACCCGGTGGTGAGCGGCGGCGACAGCTTCGATCTCGCCGAGTTGAGCTCGCACCCGCTCGTCACGGGCGGGCTCGTCGACCTGAACGACGTGAACTACGTGCGCATCGTCGACTGCCAGGAAGGTGTGCACGTCGATTCGTTCGGCGCGCTGATCTGGGATCACGGCGGCGCGACGAGCAGCGCGGACATCGATGCGGTGAGCGTGATCCACTACTCCGGCGGCGTGAGCCAGAGCGGCCCGATCGTCGACCTGTCGATCGACGCGCAGGGCTACCTCGTGCTCGAGTTGGGCGATGCCAACGGCGTGCTCGACCTCGACCTCGCGACGCTCGCGACTTCGATCGATCTGCAGCCTGCGAGCTTCAACGTGATCCGCTCGCTCCTGCGGCTGCAGCAGCGCACGGCGACGAGCGTGATCCTGCGCTCCAAGCTGCCGATCGTCGGCTCGGGCCTGCAGATGGCGCTGGGCATCTCGGTCAAGGACCAGGCGGGCAACGTGTCCGCCGACCAAGTGATCCTTCCGGGCTGATCGCAGTTGTGTTTCGAGTCGCCAGCGCGCTGCCGCAGCGGCGCTGGCGACTCCCCCACTCTCCTCAGCCTCGTTCGCCCGGAGTCCGTCATGTCGATCGCTCTCTCGCTGGTTTTCGCCTTCACGCCCGCTCAGAACGCAGCGGCGACGCAGCTCGGCCAGCTCCCGCTCGCATCGACGCCCGCGGTTCGCCCGTGCGCGCCGACCTTCAAGCCGCTGCCGCAGTGGCGCGCGACGCATTCGATGTCGAGCAGCGCAGGCTGCGGCGCGAGCGCCTGGCCCTACGACGTGCAGTACTCGCCCGACGGCGCGCGGCTGTACGTCTCGCTGTTCGGCGGACTGGTGGGCAGCGGCGGCTGCCGCGTGCTGCGCCTGGATCCGACGAGTTTCGCGACGCTGGCCGAGATCCCGACGGGCGAGAGCCCGCAGGACCTCGCCTTCACGGTCGACGCAAACGGCGCCGTCGTGCGCGGATTCGTCGCGAACAGCTCGGGCAGCTCGGTGACGGTCTTCAACGCGCAGGACGCGGTGCTCGCCACCGTCCCGATCCCGTTCGTTCCCGGTTCGTTCTTCCCCACCGCGTTTCCGGCGAGCCTCGCCATCGCGCCGAGCCAGAGCCACGTGTACGTGAGCACGCAAGACGGCTCGGGCCGCGTGCTCGCGCTCGATGCGAACACGCTCGCGCTCGATCCCGCGCGCGCGATCCAGCTCGGCCCCGAGCACTCCTCGATGCGCATGGTCTTCGCCGGACAGCGCCTGGTGATCTGCGCCTCGCAAGCGCTTCCCAACTGGGTCGGCTCGACCGCCAAGGTGATGGTCGTCGATCCGGCGCAGCCGCAGCTCGTGCGCCAGCTCGCACTCGCGACCGCCGACAACGGTTTCGCCTTCCCCAGCGCGCAGGACTGCGCCGTCGACTGCGACGGCCTGGTGTGGGTCTGCGGCTACGACATGGGCGCGCGCGTGTTCGCCATCGACCCGCGCGGGCCGACGCTCATGCGCGTCGTCGACACGCACACCTCGCAGCCCGACGGCAAGTTCCAGTCGCTGGCGCTCTCGCGCGACGGCGTCTTGTGCGTGGCCGACATGTGGACCAACGAACTCGCGGTGCTCGACACCCGCCTGCGCCGCTGGCGCGCGACGCTCGACCTCACGTCGCTCCCGAGCGTCCAACAGGCCGCGCAGGAGCTCGAATTCACGCCCGACGGCCGCGTGCTGCTCACCACCTTCGCCGCGACCGACAACCTGAGCGTGTTCGACTTGTAGTCGCGTGGCGCAACCGCGCGCGCGCGACGCGACTAGAAGAGAGCTGAGAGCTGAGCTCCAAAGGGCTCGAGGCCGGCGTTCGACGCCCGCGCCTGCTCGAGACGCAGTTCGACTTCGGCTGAGTCGACTCCAAGCTGCACGCAGCACTCGCGGTGCTCAGCGATCGCTGCCGCGATTCGTTCGTAGTCGCTGTCGCCCGGCTGCAGCGCGCGCTGGAGCACGCAGATCGAGCGCTCGAGCACGGTTGCGGCTTGAGTCGCTCGGCCCGAGGTTCGCAAGGCGCGGCCGAGCTCAGCCAGCGCGATCCCGCCTTGGTAGTACTCCGGTCCGACGACGCGCTCCATCTCGAGGTAGGCGCGACGCAACCAGACGGCTGCATCCGCAGGAAGTCCCGCCCGCAGGTAGTAGCCGCCGATCGTCTGTCGGTCGAAGAACGTGACGTCCGCGCGCCGGAGCGAGCGCGCAGCCCGCCGGTACTCCTCACGCGCTTCCTCGGAGCGTCCGAGCTCGTCCAGAATCGCCGCGCGGTCGGCTTGCGCGGCGCTGATCGAACTCCATGCGGCGGCGCCCTCCGACGCGGCCACGGCGCTCTTCAAGTCCTGCTGCGCCTGCTCCGCCTCCCCCAGCGCTACGCAACTTGACGCCAGCACGCGCCTGACTTCGAGGACGAGCTCGCCCACGGTCTCGCCGGATTGGACGAGCACCGCGACAGCATCGTTCATCGCGTCGCGCGCCTGCGCGGCGCAGTCCGAGGCGAGCAGGACTCGGCCCAGGTGCGCCGAGTGCTCGCTGAACGCTCTGGCGTCGAACGGCGAGAGCTGGCGCTCGAGGTCGAGCGCGCGCTGGAGCGCGGCCGCGGCATCGCCGCCTCGGCCCAGCTTGACCAGCGCTCCGGCCACCAAGCGCAAGTCCGTCGCGAGTTCGGGGCGCCTGGACCCGAGCTGCCGTTCTCGGATCCGCAGCCCCGCTTCGGCGTGCTCGAGCACGGTTATCGGCGCCAGCCAATAGCCACGTCGCGCGAGACCCGAGTGGCACGCCGCCAGTCGGCTGTCCATCGGCCCCAACCTCTTCTCGCCCTCGCGCAGAGCCAGCGCAAAGCACGTTGCAGCCTCGTCGAATCGATACCTCAGCTCGAGCAGCTGCCCCAACTCGCACAGCTCGGCAAAGGAACTCCGCCCTCCAGTCGCGCTGATTTCGAGCGCCGCGCGCAGCGCTATCTCCGCATCGTCCCAGTGCTCGGCCTCTCGCTGCACCTTCGACAGCGCACTCAGCTCGAGGATCGCGCCATCCAACCCGAACTGGTCCACGCCGAACTCCGCCAGCGCGCGCCAGTGACGAGCCACCGCGGCGTCGTAGCTGCCCTTCGCAAGGTCGAGTCCAGATCGCACGGCGCGCGCCAAGAACCCCAGGCGACTCGCGGCCGGGTACTCGCGCTCGATGATGCTCCCCGTCGACTCGCACAGCGCCTCGGCCGACGCCAATTCACCGCTCTGAATCAGCGCTGCGGCGCACAGCAGCCCCGCCGCCAGCGTGTTGGGATGCGTCTCGCCTGCGTTGCGCCGGCGAATCTCGAGCGCCCGCCGATACTCGACCAGCGCCTCCGCCGGTCGAGCGAGCTGATGTCGCGCCGCGGCGAGCGACAGGAGAGCGTCGGAGGCCGTGACGTGGTCCGGTCCGAGACGAGCCTCAGCGATCGCGACGGCGCTGGCAGCGTGGTGCTCCGCTCGCAGGAAGTCCTCGCGCGTCGTCGCGAGACTCGCGAGGGCCAGTTCGTCCTCGACGGCGTCGATGGCGTCAGCGCCCGACGACGGCGCTTGGTCGATCGTCGCCGCGCGCAGGAGTTCGAGCTCCGCCTCGTCGAAACGACCGAGGCCGTACAGCGCCTCACCGAGCGCTCGTCGCATGGCAGCGAGCTGACGGGTCGCCGCGCGCCCTGAGCGCTCCTCGATGGACACGGCGCGCCGAAGCGGCGACTCCGCCGCGTAGGCGTTCCCGAGCAGCAGCCAGTTGCGCCCCGTCGCAAGCGCGATGCGCGCGGCGTCGGCGCTGTCCCCAGCGCCGAGTTGCTCGCTGAGCGCCTGCGCCTCGGTGATCAACGCTGGCGCTCGCAGACTCTCTCCTCCGGCCAGCATCGCATTTGCAGCACGCAGCAAGAGTCCGACACGCGTCTTTGGATCCGCGCCGGGACCAGCAGCCTGCAGCGCGGACTCGAAGCACCGCTGCGCTGCCAGGAACCGGCCGCCCTCCATCTCCGCCTGACCTGCCAGAGTCCACGCGTCGACTTGTCGCTCCTGGAGCTCGGTGGCTTCTGCGATCGCGCTCTGAGCGGCGTCGGCGAATCGCCCGCGATGGAAATCGCTCAACGCGCGATCCCATCGACTGGCGCTGCTGTCGGCATCGACGCGCTGACTCCAGGCCGTGAGTTGCGCTCGCAGCACCGATGGCTGGACGTTCAGCTCGGCGGCGCGTTCCTCCAGCGCGCGCTCCCGCCGCTCCGGGAGCGGAAGATGCAACGCACTCACGTCGGCGTTGCTCTGACGCAGCGCGAGTTCGTACAGCTCCTGTCGCGTCTCGAGGTGTTGGCGCTGGAGACGACGGACGCCCCACGCGATGGCCGCCAGCGCACTGAGCGCTGTCAGCAGCACCAAGGCCGCGGCCGTTCGCCACCGCCGCCGCGACGCACGCTCTGCCGCCAGTTCTCGCTCGAGCTGCTCGACGTGGACTTGCAGCTCGCGAAGGCGGTTTCGCAGCTCCTCGGGACTGCGGAGGACTGTGTACACGACCTCGCCGCCCAACAGCGCAGTTCGATGCTGAAGTTGGAGTTCCTGGAGCTCGACAGGCTCGGGCGGAGTTCGACTCGAGTCGACGGGGTAGCTCGACTCCAGGATGAACACGTAAACAGGCTTGCCGAGTTCGATCGCGATGTCGTACTCGAGCTGCGTGTACGAGCGACGACGCTGGGCTTGAGAACGAGCGCTGGGCTCCGCGCCGAATCGGTGGCCCACCAGATGCACGACAGCGACGCAGCCCGCGATCTTCTCCCGGAGCATCTCCGTCACGGTCCGCGCGTCCGGCGGAAAGTGGCGCTGCTCAACCGGCAGGCAGCCGAGCGTGATCAGCGCTTCCATCGCCGCCGCACGCGCTGACGTGAGCTCGCCAGATACTGCGGAGATGAACACCCGCGGGGCTTGATCCGTGACCAACGCCGCGGACCCTACGTGAGCTCCGGCGCCCGGCGCAAGTTCGAGTCGCCCCGCGGCTTGGGTCGCTGCGCGCAGCGGCCCGCGGGACCGGTGCGCTCAGGCCTGCGATTCGTGTCGCATCCGGCGCGTCGCAACGCCGCCACCCCCGCACTGCGCCGGTTCATCCGACCATCGGAGTCTCTGCTCGAGGTGGATCTCTGCTGGCCGAGTCGCGAGCAGTCCATGCACGCCACGCGTTGTCGGGCTAGCCTGGGGATCCTGGATCCGCGAAGGTCGGGGTCAGAAAGGAGTGCTTCCCATGTTCCAAATGCTCCGTGGATTGCTCGCAGTCGTCGTCTTCACTCTGTGCTCCGCCGCGCCGCTGAGAGACTCTGTCCATCTCAAGCTGAACTACAAGGCCGGCGACGTCCTGCGCTTGCGCATGACACAGGAGCAGTCGTTCGAGACCGAATTGATGCCTGCCATGGAGACGCAGACGGCGTTCGCGTTGAAGCAGGTCGTCAAGGAGGTCGACGAACAGGGCGTCGCGACCGTCAGCGTCAGCTACGAGGGCATCCGCCAGGAGAGCGAGGGCCCGATGGCGATGAGCTACGACTCCCGGCGCAAGGGCGACGAGGCCCAGAAGAACGCGCCGATGCTCGCGCAGTTGTTCGACCCGATGCTCGCGATCGAGCTTTCGATGGAGGTCGAGCCCAGCGGTAGGATTCGCGCGATCCAAGGCGTCGAAGAACTCGTCGAGACCGTGACGGGAGCGCTGGGCGACTCCTCTGCTCAACTGAAGACTCTGTTCGAGTCCTTGTTCGGCGAGGACTCGCTCCGCCGCCTGTGGGAGGTCGCCGTGTTCCCCGCCGATCCGATCGAACCCGGCTACGCGTGGAAGCGATCGCTGGAGGTCGAGCTCCCGATGATGGGCGAGATGAAGGTCGTCTTCGATCAGACCTTCCAAGGGATCGAGACCGCCCGCGAGCGCCGCTGCGCCCGGATCGGACTCGAAGGCACGGTGTCGCTCGAGATCGACGAGAGTCTGCCGGTCCAAGTCACACTTGAGTCGCCGGAAGTCACGGGCTGGCTGCTGATCGCGCTCGACGACGGCGCACCGATGGAGACCCGTCAAGACATCGAGATGGAGATGCGCATCGGGCCGAAAGACGCTTCTGAAGCCATGCCCGCGATGGAGATGAAGATGTCGATCTCCCAGCACATGCAGCGCCTCGCTGCCGATGCGCCGATGTTCGAGGACTGATCCCGCCGCGGCCGGGCGCTCTCAGCGCCGCGAACTCGCGCCAAGAGAGTCAGCGCACGCATGCCGCTCCGAATTCGCTTCATCGGCGGGGCCGACCAGCGTTTGAAGGACGAGATCGCGCCCTTCGCCCGCTGGCTGCGCGGTCATTACTCGTTCCCGATCGAGTTCGAGCTGCGCCTCGTCAACCAGCGCGTGCTGCGCGATTTCGACGGCGCGAAGTGCTACCTGCGCTGGTGGCAGACCGCGAGCGAGAAGCGGGTCGTCGCGGAAGTCGCGGTGGGAAACTTCGGGAGGAACCTCGCGAAGGAAGGACCGACGGTCGCTTATCCGACCGTGATCGCCGCGATGGGACGGGCGCTGAAGTACTACTTCCAGATCGTCCGCAACGTTCCGCGCAGAGAGGATCACGCCACGCGCTTCGGCGATCGACTGATGGATGCGTACATCAGCGAGTCGAAGCCTCCGCCGCCGTGGCGCGGAGCCTGAGCACGAAAGCGGGCGCGCGGCGGGTGGAGAGCCGCCGCGCGCCCAAGGGAGTCACGCTCAGTCGCGCTCAGCCGCGAATCGCGCGCAGGAACGCGTCCGTGTCCGACTCGACCGTCGGCGTCGCGCCGTCGATCGTCTCGATGAAGGCCTCGAGGTCGAAGCGCTCTTGAGCGGAGAAGCTCGACTCGATCGTCCCGCCGCCGAAGCCGTGCCGCGCGAAGACCTCGGTGAAGCTCTGCGCCGAACCGTCGTGCAGGTACGGGCCGTGGTAGCGCACGCCGAGCAGCGACGGCGCGTTGAAGCCCAGCGCGCCGAGCGCGGTGAGTCCCTGCGTTGCGCCTTGGCCGCGGATCTCCAGCGGGCTCGCCGCGCTGAACGTGCCGACCGGGTCGAGGAAGCGCAGCGTGCGCGTCACGCCCGTCTGCGGGTTGCTCTCGGTGAGCTGCACGATCTGCGCCCCCGCGTTCGTCAGGCCCGGATCGAAGGCCACGCCGCCCGCCGCCGTGTCCTTGGTGAAGGTCGGGTTGTTGTCGTAGACCACTTGGCTCTTCGACCACTTCTGCCCGCCGTGGCAACTCGCGCAGTTGTCCGCGAACAGCGCGGCGCCGCTCGAGAACGCGATCAGATTCTGCGGCTCGGGCTGGTTGAACGCGCGCACCGACTGCACCCACAGCGTCATCGCGTCGAGCGAGTCGCTCGCACCCTGCGTGATGCCGTGCTGGAAGATCTGCGTCGGCGGAGGATTGCCGGCGAAGCCCGTTCCGCCCTGCACGCCGCGCGCGTTGTTGTTGAAGTCCGTGACGCTGCCCATCACGCCGCTCCAGTTGGAGATGCGCTGGTCGAGCGGACTGGACTTGGCGAAGAACGCGTCGAGCGGAACGGTCGAGCGCGGGCCGGTGCCGAAGATCCAGGTGACGTTGTCGCTCAGTCCATCCGGGTGGCACGACGCGCACGACGACCAGCCGTTGTCCGAGGCCTTGTTGCGGTGCTGCAGCGGATCGAGCGCGCGCAGTTCGGTCCCGAACACGCCGAAGTCGGGAAGGCCCAGCGCCGTGCTGAAGGCCAGCTTGCCGACCGCCAGCGCGTGCTGGAACGAGCCGGGCGCAGGCGTCGTCGCGGTCGGAATGTCGCGCGCGAGCACGACGTTGTTGACCAGGTCGATGGCGGTGATCGACAGGCCCACTTCGTTGTAGACGTACGCGCGGCGCCCGTCGGGCCGCACGACGACGCCGTTGGGCAGGTTGCCCGTCTGGAACCGAACGACACCGCTCGGCGCGCCGATCGAGAGCTTGCCGTTCGCGTCGAGGCCAGCTCTCAACACGTGATTGCCGCCGCGGCTCACGATCAGGAAGCTCGTGCCGTTGCGGTCTGCGTCGATCGCGACGACGTCGTTTCCGAACAGGCGCTCGAGCCGGCCTTCAGCGGGCGCGGGTTGCGTCTCGAGCTTGATTTGCGCGTTGAGGTTCAGCGCGAGGTCGACGCGTTCGAGTTGCGCCTGCACGTCGACGACGTTGACCAGGGCCTGCACGTTGACGTTGAAGCGCACCGGCGGCTCGGGCGCAGCGCCGATGCTGGGCGCGTACAAGAGGCCCTGGCGCACGAGCAGCGCCTGGAGCTGGTTGGGGAACGCACCCTGCGGATCCGCGCTGACCACCGGGCTCGCGGGATCGCTCACGCCGGTGTCGGGGCAGAAGATCTCGCTGTGAACGTTCGCGTTGAAGTTGGCGCAGTACGGCTTGCGGTCGGCGCCGAAGCCGACGTCCGCGGGCGAGAGCGGGGCCAGCGTGATCTTCGACGCGGCGCCGCCGCCAGAGCTGAGCGACCAGACCACGCCCTGGCGACCGTCGTCGAAGCCCTCGCCGGGGCCGCCCGGAATCAGCTCGGCGAAGAACTCACTCACGAACACGGTCTCGTCGAGATCGCTCGCGTCGCCGTCGTTGGTGATCGCGAGCGCCATGGGGTTCTTGCCGACCTGCGCCACCTCGACGACCTCGAGCGCCAGCGTGTCGATGATCGACACCGTGCCTTCGGTGTGGTTGGCGACGAACAGGCGCTTGCCGTTGGGCGTCAGCGCCACGCCGCGCGGCTCGGTCCCGACCTCGATGGTCTTGATGATGCTCTTGGAGACGAGCGACACGACCGAGACCGTCCCGCTCTGCGCGTTCGAGACGTAAGCGCGCTTGTCGTCGGGCGAAACGGCGACGTAGCGCGGCTCGAAACCCACGCCGATCTCCGCCACCGTCTCGAACGAGTCCTGTCCGGCGGAATTGCGCACTCTCACCATCGAGAGCGTGTTGGCGTCGCGGTTGGCGACCAGGGCGAATTGACCGTTGGAGGTCAGCGCGATCGAAGTCGAGCGCGTGGGCGGCGCCGCGGCGACGAGGGAGGCGAAGTCTTCAGCCGCCGAACGCGGCGAGTCGCTGCAAGCGGAAGTGAGTAGCAGCCCGGCGAACGCGCTGGCGCTGAGGGCGCGCGAGCGGAGTGCGCGGGAGCTGAGGCGGAGTGTGCTCATGAATCGTGGCGAGGAACGGCGGACAACAGACGGTCGGAACCCAAGGGCCGCGACTGTCGTCCGCGCCGCGCGAGCGGTCATGAGTGAGCGGTGAGAAGGCGGTTAGAATCCCGGGCGCTCGCTGCAGCCCCGATCGCCTTGAGTTCACCGCCTGCTCGCCCGCAACTGGTTCTCGACCAGGCCAACCAGTGCTTGTGGCGCGGCTCGCAGGTCGCGCCGCTGACTCCGCGCGCTTACGCAGTGCTGAGCTACCTCGCCGCGCGCCCGCGCCGACTGGTGACCAAGGACGAGCTGCTCGACAACGTCTGGAAGGGCACGCTCGTCACCGACGGCGTGCTCAAGGTGTGCGTGCGCGAGCTGCGCAAAGCGCTCGAAGACGACGTCAAGACGCCGACCTACATCGAGACGGCGCACCGGCGCGGCTACCGCTTCATCGGCGACCTGCCGCTCGTCGATGGCCCGCCCGCCGCGCCGCCGCCCGCTCCGGAGGCCGCCGAGCGCGCGCGGCCCGACGCCCACCCGCTCGTGGGCCGCGAAGCGACGCTCGCGCGGCTCGAAACGCTGCGGCGCGAGGTGTGGGACGGCGCGCGGCGCATGGTGTTCGTGTGCGGAGCGCCTGGCATCGGCAAGACCAGCACCGTGGACGCGCTGCTCCAGCGCCACGTCGACGGACAGCCGGGTTGGATCGCGCGCGGGCAGTGCATCGAGCACTACGGCTCGAGCGAGGCCTACCTGCCCGTGCTGGATGCGCTCGGTCGGCTCGTGCGCGGCCCGGCGCGCGAGTCGCTGCTGCGCTGGCTCGAGCAGCACGCCCCCACCTGGCTCGAACCGCTCGGCGCCCAGCGCGAGAACGGCGCGCGCGCCGAACACGACCCGCGCCTGCTCGGCGCGACGCACGAGCGCATGTTGCGCGAGATGGCCGAAGCGCTCGAGGCGCTGTCGCGCCAGACTCCGATCGCGCTGGTGCTCGAGGACCTGCACTGGAGCGACGTTTCGACGCTCGATCTCCTCGCGCTGCTCGCGCGACGCCGCGAGCCCGCGCGCCTGCTCGTGCTCGGCACCTACCGCCACGGCGACGTGCTGCGCTCGCAACATCCGCTGCGCGACGTGGTGCGCGAGCTGGAGGCGCACGGCCTGTGCGAGCGCCTCGAGCTCGATGTCCTCGGCCGCGCGGCCGTCGACGAGTACCTCGCGCGCCGCTTCCCCGGCCACGGCTTCGACGAGCGCTTCGCCCACACGCTCTACCAGCGCACCGACGGCAATCCGCTGTTCCTGGGCTCGCTGGTCGACCTGCTCGTCGACGAGCGTGCGCTGACCGAGGGCCCCGGCGGATGGCGCTTCTCGGGCGACCTCGCGCGCGTCGCCACCTCGCTGCCGCGCAGCGTGCGCCAGGTGATCGAGCTGCAAGTCGACCGCCTCAGCGAACGCGAGCGCAGCGTGCTCGAGGCGGCGAGCATCGTGGGCGTCAACTTCTCGGCCGCCGCCGTCGCCGCGCCGCTGGGGCTCGAGCTGACCGAGGTCGAAGAACTGTGCGACGGACTGGTGGCGCGCGAGCAACTGCTCGTCTCGCGCGGCATCGGCTCGTTCCCGACGGGGCTGATGACGGCGCGTTACGCCTTCCGGCACGCGCTGCAGCGCTCCGCCGTCTACGAGCGCCTGCCCGCGTCGCGCCGCATGCGCTGGCACGCGCGCGTCGCGCGCCGCGGCGAAGAGCTGTTCGGCGAGCAGCTCGACTCGATCGCCTCGGAGCTGGCGCAGCACTTCGAGCACGGGCACGAGTTCGCGCACGCGGTTCGCCACCGTCTGATCGCTGCGCGCGCCGACGTGCGCCGCCACGCCAGTCGCGAAGCGGCCGAACACCTCGTGCGCGCCCAGGCGGCGCTGGCGAGCGTGCCCGAGCCGCGCCGGGGCGAGCTGCGGCGCGAACTGCTCGAAGAGCTGGGCCTGGTGCGGCGCGCGCTGGGCGACCTGCAGGGCGCGGCCGAGGCCTTCGATCAACTGGCGCAGTCCTGCGACCCGCTGCGCGAACGCGCGCCGCGCCTGCGCGCGATGCTCCAACTGGCGAGCACGCTGTTCTGGATCGACCGCGAGCGCTGCCTGTCGGTGGTCGACCGGGCGCTCGAGTCCGCGAGTCAGGTCGAAGACCCGCTGTTGCAGGCGCACGTCCGCGGCTACTGCGGTCACAGCATCCTGTGCCTGCGCGGTTACGCGGCCGAACACGCCGCCAGCGTCGAACAGGCGATCGCCGCCGCGCGTGCAGCGGGCGATCGACGGCTCCTGGCGCTGCACGTCGTGCGCGGCGCCTACACGCACATCCTGCGCGGCGAGTACGAGCAGGCCGCGGCGAGCGCGCGCGAGGGCGCCGAACTCTCGCAGGCCATCGGCGACGGCTTCGACTTCCTGCTCGGCCGCTTCTTCGGCGCGTGGGCGTTGATGCACGCGCTGCGCTGGAGCGAGTTGCGCGCGCTGCTGCGCGAGGCGGAGGAGCTCGCCGAGCGCAACAGCCTGACTCTGTGGAGCGGCTTGCTACGCCTCGTGCGAGCGCAGCTCCACGAGCTCGGCGGCGATTTCGAGACCGCCGCCGCGCTGGCGCGCCAGACGCTCGCCGAGGCGGAGCGCATCGACGGCCCGACGGGGCAGTTGTTCTTCCACGGCGAGTTCGTGCTCGCGCGCGCGCTGGCCGGCGCAGGCCGCGACGACGAGGCGGATGCATCGTTCACGCGCATGGAGACCAAGCTGCGGCGCCCCGGCGCGTGGATGGACTGGATGCTGTACTTCCCGCTGCTCGAGGCGCGCTCGCGCTGGCGGTTGCGGCGCGGTGAACGCGAACTGGCGCAGACCGACGCGCTCGAACTGGCGGAGCGCGCAGAGCAGTCGCGCGAGCCCAACTACGCGGTCTTCGCGCGCGCGCTGCTCGCCCGCTGCGCGCTCGCGCGAGGCGACGTGGATGCGGCCGCGCGCGAGCTCGAGACTGCTGCAAGTCGCGCGGGAGACGCGCCGCTCGCACTGCCCGAGTGGCTCGCTGCAGCGCAGGAGGTGTGCGCTGAGCGCACCGCACACGCGCGAACGCTCTCGGCGCGCTTCGAAGAGTTGCGCCGTGCGTTCGAGGCGCGCGCGGGCGCCGACGGCGACTCGCTGTACGCCGCGTGGCACACCGGCGCCGTCGCCCGACTCGCACCGCGGCCGCGCGCCAGCGCGCGAACGAGCTCCGCCGGGCCGAAGTCGCCGCGCGGCTCGGGCCGCCGCTGAGTGCGAGCGGCTGAGTTCGGGCTGCTGCGAGTGCGCCGCCGCGTGCGCCGCATGCTCACGCCGATCTAACCACTCCCTAAGGAGTCGCTTTCGAGCTGCGCCTAGCTTCCTGGACCGGCGGACGCGTGTGGCGTCGCCGACCTCATTCTCCAGGAGTATTTCCTTGTTCTCTCGACTGTTTCCGGGCGCTGCGGCGCTCGCACTGCTCTTCTCTTCCGCGCAGCTCCAGGCCCAGGCCACGACCGGCATCGGCGTCACCTTCACGGGCCAGGTCTTCCTGATCGACGTCGTCAACGGCACGACGATCCTGATCGGCTCGTCGGGCATCAACGACCTCAACTCGCTGGCGCGCGACCCGCTCGGCGACTTCATCACGGCCACCGGCGGCACGTCCACGCAGCCGGCCACGCTGCGTCGCGTCAACACGCAGACGGGCGCGCTCACGACGGTCGGTAGCATCGCTGTGCAGGGCTCGGTGAGAGGCCTCGCCTACGACGGCGAAGGCGCGCTGTTCGTGCTCTCGGATAGTCCCGGCAACGACAAGCTGTGGCGCATCGCTCCGGGGTCGACGACGCCCGTGCTGATCGGCGCGACGGGCTTCGGCTCGCTGCAGGCGCTGTGCATGTCGCCCGAGGGCCGGCTGTACGCGTGGGACGTGAGCCCGAACCTCTCGACGGCGGGCAAGGGCCTGATCGAGATCGACCCGCGCACGGGCGCAGGCGTGGATCCGTTCCCCGCGGCGACGAGCTTCGAGAGCGTTCAGTCGCTCGCCTTCGACAGCGTCGGCCGGATGTTCGCGGTCGGGAGCCGCTTCTTCCAGGTGAACCGCAAGGACGGCGGGCTGGGCAACGCCGGCACGCACGGCGGGCTCGACTTCCGCGGCATCGAGTTCCCCGATGGCATGACCGACACCGACAGCGCGCTCGGGGTGTTCACCTCGGGCGGCCTGGCGCGCATCAACATGCGCACGGGCGCGACGATCAGCATCACTCCGTCGGGCGCGCCCACGTTGTTGCGCGCCATCGCACGCCGGCCGAGCGACGGCAAGTTCTTCGTGGCGCGGACGCTCACCGGTTCGAGCTCCTCGACGCTGTTCGAGTACGACCCGCTCAGCGAGTTGTTCACGCAGCTCGGAGCGTTCGACATGGGCGGCGTCGTCGGCGGCCTGGCCTTCGATCTGGACGACACGCTGCTCGCGGTGCTCGAACCGTTCGCCGGCAACTCGCTCAACCGGCTCGTGCGCATCGACATCGCCGCCGGAACGTTCGAAGTGATCGGCAACCTGCCGGTGAGCGGCATGCGCGGGCTCGCCGTGAGCCCGACGGGCGTGGTGTTCGGCTACGACGCCGGCCTGGGACTGTGCGTGATCAACGACAGCACGGCCGGCCTCTCGGACGTGAACCCGCAGATCCCCGGAAGCAACCAGAACTCGCTGTGCTTCTCGCCGCGAGGCGACTTGATCGCCGCGCGAGTCGGAACGCGCAACGTGAACATCTTGAACGGGACCGAGATCCCCGGTCCGAGCCTCAGCAGCGGAGCGCTCAACAGCATCGAGTTCTTCTCCGGCCCGCGCAGCGGCGTCCCGACGTTCTACTGCTCGGGCCAGGTCAACTCCGCGAGCTGCCTCGCCTCGCTCAGCGTCGACGGCCGCGCGTTCCCGAGCGCCACGCTCGGCTCGGACTTCTTCGTGCGCGCCTTCAAGCTGCTGCCCGGCAAGTCGGCGCTGTTCTTCTACGGCACGAACGGCCGCGCCTCGGCGCCGTTCTTCGGCGGCACGCTGTGCGTCGCCGGCCCGCAGCGCCGCACGCCGCTGACGACGACGACTTCGGGAGTCGGCTGCCAGGGACTGTTGTTCTTCGACTTCAACGCGCACATCGCGAGCGGCGTCGATCCCACGCTCGTCGCGGGCGCGGTCGTCAACGGCCAGGTTTGGAGTCGCGACTCCGGAGCGCCCAACGGCACGAACCTGACCAACGGTATCGAATTCGAGATCAGCCCTTGAGCTTCAAGTGAAGCTCACGCGCGCGGCGGTCCGCTCCCCTGCGGCCGCCGCGCGCTCTCGTTCGTGGAGTGTCTTGCGCTGAGCAAGTTCAGTGTCTTCGGGCTCTGGGTTTGGCGCCGCCACAGCTTGCGCGCGCGAGCGGCGGACTCGATCCTGGCGCGGCAGCGGCCTGATCGAAGCTCTCGAAGGGAACTCCACAATGCATCTGCGCAATTGGCTGGCGGCAGCACTCGCACTCGTCGCCCTGGCGGGCGCGGTCCTGGCCCTGAACACGCGTCCACCTCAGTCCGATGGCCCCAAGGCAGTGGACGGCGAGTGGATCTACGTCGAGGACCGCACCGAAGGCCGTGCGCTCGAGCAACTCGGTCCTCCGATGGCGTCGAAGTTTTCGATGCGAGTCGAGGAAGGCGCGGTGGTCCTCGACGGCCACGGCTCCGGACATCGCAACGTGCGCGTCGCGCTCGATGGCTCGATCACCGAAGTCAAGGAGCCGAAGGTGATCTCGCGCTACCGCGGCGCGTGGAAGGACGGTGGATTCGAGTACGAGGTCGCGTTCGAACGCCTAGAGGGCGAGTCGCCGAACTCGATCAAGCGGATCCAACGCTCGTTCCGCCCCAGCGCTGAAGGACTGCTTGTGCGCGTCGTGGTCGAGCCGGCGATGGTCGCGGAGTCGATCGCGCTGTACCGCCACGCGCAGGACATCCCGCTGCCGACGCCGGCCAAGGCCACGATCGGCGAGCTCAGCTGGCTCGCCGGCGCCTGGGTCGGCAAACGCAGCTCGGGCTCTTCGATCGAAGAGCGCTGGAGCCCGCCGCTCGGCGGCGCGATGCTCGCCGTGTCCCGCACGGTCAACACCAGCGGCAAAATGAGCGCTTTCGAGTACCTGCGCGTCGTCGAGCGCGACGGCGGGCTGGTCTACATCGCGCAGCCCGGCGGTGCCGCGGCGACCGAGTTCGTGCTCACCGAGCTCACCGCGCAGCGCGCCGTGTTCGACAACCCGCGCCACGACTACCCCAAGCGCATCGTCTACGAACTCTCCGCCGAAGGCGCCCTGAGCGCGACCATCGGCTACCTGAAGGGCGGCACGCCGCGGCGCTTCGACTTCGCGCGCGAGGGCGGGAAGTAGGGCGGGGCGGCGCTCCTGCCGCCAGCCGCCTGCGCGCCGCTCGGCGAGGCGTTTATAGCGACCTTAGCGATCTTATGTCGCGGGGATAAGATCGCTAAGATTGCTATAATCGCGGCATGGACCCGATCCGCAACCCCTTCGCGCCCGGCGCGGGGACGCCGCCTCCGGCCCTGACCGGCCGCGACGACCTGCTCGAGAGCGTCCGCATCGCGCTCGAGCGCGTGCGCCTGGGTCGGCCGACCAAGAGCGTCCTGATGGTCGGACTGCGCGGCGTCGGAAAGACCGTGCTCCTCGACCGGATGCGCGACGATGCCCAGGCCGCGGGGATCCACACCTTGCGCATCGAGGCGCCGGAGAGCCGCTCGCTGCCGGCGATGCTCGCGCCCCAGTTGCGTCAGGCGTTGCTCCAACTCTCGCGCACCGAGAAGGCCAAGCAGCTTGCGACCAAGGCGCTGCGCGCGCTCGCAGGGTTCGCGAAGGCGTTGAAGGCGACCTATGCGGACATCGAGGTTGGACTCGACTTCGAACCCGAGCCGGGCCTGGCGGACAACGGCGACCTGGAGCACGACCTCCAGGCGCTCTTGGAGGCCGCCGGCGCGGCGGCGAAGACGGCGGACACGGCGCTCGCCATTTTCGTCGACGAGCTGCAGTACGTAGAGGAGGACCAACTCGCGGCTCTGATCACTGCGCTCCATCGGACGGCGCAACGCAACATGCCGGTCGTGCTCGTGGGCGCCGGACTGCCGCAACTGCGCGGGCGCATGGGTCGCGCCAAGTCGTACGCCGAGCGACTGTTCGACTTCCCCGAGATCGGGCCGCTGCCGCCGGAGGCAGCGAAGCTCGCCATCGACAAGCCCGCGCGCGACGAAGGCGTCGAGGTTCAAGCCGACGCGCTCGAGCGGATCGTGGCGCAGACCCACGGCTATCCGTACTTCCTGCAGGAGTGGGGCAAGCACTCCTGGGACGCGGCGAGCCACTCGCCGATCACACGCAAGGATGTCGACGCCGCGTCGAAGTCGGCGATCGCCGCGCTCGACGAGAGCTTCTTCCGCGTGCGCTTCGATCGACTCACGCCGTCGGAGAAGCGCTACCTGCGCGCGATGGCCGAACTCGGACCCGGCCCGCACCGCTCGGGCGACATCGCTGCGCAGCTCGAGCGCACTGTGACCAGACTCGCGCCGACGCGCAGCGCGCTGATCGACAAGGGCATGATCTGGAGCCCCAACCACGGCGACACGGCGTTCACGGTCCCGCTGTTCGACGAGTTCATGCGCCGGATCATGCCGGGCGATGAGTGGCGGACGGTTGGCGGGTGAGCTGAGACACGATGGAACAGTCGGTGCTCGGCAGCCTGAGGAGTTGATGTCCGATGACGGAACGCGACGACGAGATCGTGAAGGAGATCCGGCTGCGTCGCCAAGCCCACGCCGAGTCGCTGGACTACGACCTGAAGCGCATCACCGAGGACCTCCAGCGACAAGAGCGCGAGTCCGGCGCCGAGATCATCTCCCGACCGCCGCGCCAAGCGCAGCCGCCGTCGGAGTGGTCGATCGAGTGAACTTCGAAACAGGATGCTAAGCAGGCGCCCATGACCGCACAGTTCCCCGATCACGTGACGTACCGCGGCAAGTCGTACTCTCTCGCCGGCAAGAACGGCAGCGGACTGTTCGATCCGACGGCCCACGGCATGAACCCGGTCGGCAGTTGCACCGCGTGCTGGCGCGGGTTTGTGTGCTCCTACGCCGTAGATGGCCGTGGGCTGCTGCTGGACAAGCTCGAGGTGTGCTTGGAGGTCCCCGCCCCCGTTCTTCTCGGACGGCCTCCAACCCCGGACACGGGCGAGCACGCGCTGTTCGACGCGGTGTACGAGAGGCTCAACCATCGCGTTGCGTACACCGGTGGATTGCTGTTGGCCGCCGACTTCATCGAAGAGCTGTACGTCCATATGGGATTCCACCCGGCTTGGAAGTACCGCGAAGTCCACGAGCTGATGTTCCGCGACGGGGCGCTCGTGCAGGAGACGGATCGTTCAGAGCGGGCCGCAGCGTTCCGCAAGGAGATGGAATGTCGCCCGCTGGAACTTAGCAGAGGGGCCACGCAGGCGGACATCAAGCGCTGGGTCGAGCAGTGCTTCAGTCAGGAGTACGGCTGGTAGCACCGAACCCGACACGGCGCGCGACGGCCGCTCGGGGCCGGGGGTGGCTGTTGGAGTTCGATCTGCGGCGAGCAACGTGCGCCGCAGTTCCGTCACTTCACTGGCCGAGCGACGAGGTTCGATTCCTCGTCGAGGCCGAGGATCTCCGCCTTCACGCGCGTGCCGACGGCGGCTTTGCACTTTTCGAGGCGCACGATGAGATCGACTTCGGGCGCGTCCATGAGCGTGCGTCCAATCGCGATCGGATGCGCCTTCGACGCGGCCTCGTCGATCAGGACCTCGAGCGTCTCCCCCACCAGCGCGCCCTGTGAGTCGCGCAACACCTCATCGCGCGCCGCGAGCACAGCCTTGTGGCGCGCGCGAGCCACCTTCGCCGGCACGTCGTTTTCGAGCTCGAAACCGCTCGTGCCTTCTTCGGGCGAGTAGGTGAACGCGCCCAGGCGGCCGATCTTGTACTGCTTGACGAACTCGACCAGCTCGGCGGCGTCGTCATCGGTCTCGCCAGTGAAGCCCACGGGATACTTTGCCAGAGCAATCTTCCACTGGTGCCGACGCGGAGGCCAATGAGAAAATTGCCCCGGCACGGCACCGCTGTCGCAGTGGTGGAGCGGAGCCGGGCTGTGCGCCTCGATGAAGTTCGTCCATCTCACACCTCATACCTTGGTCGGGCGAATCCTCCGAACAGGCATTCGCCTCGGTGATGGCCAGCGTGGCCCGGGCGTCTATGCAGTCCCGTTGTTCCGTATCACTCGGCGGTCGTTCAAAGCTGATCCGTGTGCGCCGAATCCCGCTGTGGACTTCAGCGTCCCGATCACTTCAGCGACGCTCTGGCGCGACCGCCTTCGCAGTTGGCAGCTTGGAGGCCATCGCCTTCGCGCCGTGGTGTTCGAGCCTCCCGCGTCGTGCTGGCCCGCCAGACTCTTCCTGTGCGTCGCTCCTGAAGTTGCTTCACCATTGCTCGCGTCACTTCGGGCGGGGAGTTCAGCCACTCTGCCTGCGGTTACTCCCGCCGCGGCCGCGTTCGTCGCGGCGGCAGCCAGACAGGGCCATAGCGCCGACCTCGCGGCAACAGCGCAGAGTCCCGCTGCACTCGGGAACTTGCTAAGGCTGTTCGTCGCACACGGCGGCTCCACGTGGTCCCGCAACGACGACACACTCGAGGTCGTCTTCCCGGTTCGAATCCCTCCGTCAGCGATTCGAAGGCTCGTGCCCCTCTCGCAGACCAACGCCAAGGCACGCGCCCGCAAACACGCTCTACCCTGGCCCGGTAGCGACGACACCTAGACCCGGCGTGCAACGGATCCGCTACGCGCGCCGCTGATTCTCGGCGTCGACCTACCGCGTACCAGCGCGAGCGTCATCCCTCCCCGACTACTTCACCACGCGCCCCACGAGATTCGATTCCTCGTCGAGGCCGAGGATCTCGGCCTTCACGCGCGCGCCGACGGCGGCTTTGCACTTTTCGAGGCGCACGATGAGGTCCACCTCGGGCGCGTCCATGAGCGTGCGTCCAATCGCGATCGGATGAGCCTTCGACGCGGCCTCGTCGATCAAGACCTCGAGCGTCTCCCCCACCAGCGCGCCCTGTGAATCGCGCAGCACTTCGTCGCGCGCCGCGAGCACGGCCTTGTGGCGCGCGCGAGCCACCTTCGCCGGCACGTCGTTCTCGAGCTCGAAACCGCTCGTGCCCTCTTCGGGCGAGTACGTGAACGCGCCCAGGCGACCGATCTTGTACTGCTTGACGAACTCGACGAGCTCGGCGGCGTCCTCATCGGTCTCGCCCGGGAATCCAAGGAGCAGCGTCGTGCGCAGCGTGATGTTCGGGACCTCTTCACGGAGGCGATCGAGCGTCGCGCGCACTTGATCGCCCGAGCCGGCGCGGCGCATGGCGCGCAGGACGGGCGTCGCGATGTGCTGCACCGGAATATCGAGGTAGGGCGCGACGCGCGGGTGCTCGCGCAGGAGGCGCGTGAGCTTCCACGGGAAGCGATTGGGGTACGCGTACATCACGCGGATCTTGTGCTCGCCGGGCAGCTCGGCGAGCGGCTCGACGAGGTCGGGCAGCTCGAGGCCCATGTCGCGGCCCCAGGCGGTCGAGTCCTCGGCGACGATCACCAGCTCCTTCACGCCCGCGTCGATCAGCTCGCGCGCCTCGTCGAGCACATCGTCGGGCCGCTTGCTGCGGTGCTTGCCGCGGATCGCGGGGATCGCGCAGAACGAGCAGGTGTGGTCGCAGCCGTGGCTGATGCGCAGGTAGGCGAAGCTCTTGGGCGTCGAGAGCATGCGCGACGCGTCGCGCGAGGGCTCGCGCAGACCGCCGTTCGAGAGGTAGCGCGGCACGCTCTCGCCGACGGAGAGCGCCTTGATCGCCTTGGCGAGCTCCGCGCCGTCCGAGATCTCCGCGAACAGATCGACGCCGGGGAAGCGCTTCTCGAGCTGGTGCTGGAAGCGCTGCACGAGGCAGCCCGCGACGACCACGCGCTCGATCTCGCCGCGCTTCTTGCGCTTGACGAGCTCCTTGATGTTGCGCTCGGACTCCTCGCGCGCCGGCCCGATGAACGAGCAGGTGTTGAGCACGATCGTGTCGGCCGCGGCGGGGTCGCCGGACACGGTCAGGCCCTGGTCCGCGAGGCGCCCGAGGATCAGCTCGGAGTCGATCAGGTTGCGCGCGCAGCCCAGGTGGACGAGCGAAACGACGGCGGAGGGTTTGGGGCGGGCGGCGGACATCAGGGTGGGGCGGACGCGGTCGAGCGCGAATGCGGCGCGCAGGAGCGCGCGTTCGAATCGAGCAGGATAGCGCCCGTGCACCCGCGACCGCGTCACGGCGCTGCGCGGCGCTGGAAAACGGCCCCGGCGCGCCCGCCCGCAGTCGCGGAACGACGCGATGGCCCGCAGGCGCCGAGGGACAACGCTAGACGCTCGAGCGGGCTGCGGCCCGGCCTCGGCGCGCGAAGCGCCCGAACCGCGCGCTCGCCTCGACGCGTGCAGCGGGCGCTTTCGGCCGCGCGGGCCCCGCGCGCGGCGCCCCACACTCGCACTGGGGCGCATCGAAAGCGCCTCGAACGGGTGCTAGCACAGCCCTCGCCATGCGCGTCTCAAGCCCCTCGATCAACTTGTCGTGCCCGCAGTGCGCGCGCTCGAACCGCATCCCGCTCGAACGCCTGACCGACGGCCCGCGCTGCGGAGCGTGCGGCGCGGGGCTGCCGCCCATCGATCAGCCGCTCGAGGTCGACGCCGAGGCCTTCGAGGCGATCGTCGATTCCGCGCGTACGCCGGTGCTGGTCGACTTCTGGGCCTCCTGGTGCGGTCCGTGCCGCGCCGCCGCGCCCCACGTCGCCCAGACCGCCCGGGCCGCCGCCGGCCGCGCGCTCGTCCTGAAGGTCGACACCGAAGCCGAGCCCGAGCTCGCCGCGCGCTTCGGCGTGCAGGGCATCCCGAACTTCGTCGTGTTGAAGTCGAGCCGCGTCGTGCGCCAGCAAGCGGGCCTGGTCGACTCGCGCACGATGCTCTCCTGGCTCGCGTGAGAGCGGCGCGCGGCGAGCGTCAACTTCCGTAGTTGCTCGACGCGCTCGCGTCGACGGCCCAGGCCGAGCCCTCGGGCCCCGCGAGCTCGACGGCGTCGATCTCCTCCCACCACGAGCGCGCGCTCGTATCGATCACCAGGCGCACGCGCTGCACGCGGAACTGCGTCGGCGCGAAGGTGAACTCGGCCGGGCCCGGCGCCGTGTTCGGGTCGACGCCGCGCCACAGCTCGTGCTGCGCGCCCGCTTCGTCGTAGCCGACGATGCGTCGCACCCCGCCCGCGGCGCCGATCTCGTGCACCACGACGCGCTCGGCGCGCAGCGGCGGTTCGTAGCGCAACTCGAGCCACTGCTCACCGCCGTCAGACTGTTGGCAGGCCCAAGCAGCGGGATCGTCGTGCGTGCCTCGAGCGTTCGGCGGGCCGCAGGCTTGCTTGGCGTGGTAGCTGGGGACTTGCGAGGCGCTCTGTTCCGCGGCGCCGAGGGCCGCGCGCACGCGTTCGTCGCGTTCGAAACCGAGCCACCAGCGCACGAGCGCGACGACCGGCTCTCCGTGCAGCTCGCCCGCGGCCTCCGCGGCGGCGAGACGCACGTCGACGTCTGCGTTCGTGGCCGCGCGCACGGTCGCGAGCGCGGCTTCGAGCGGGGCGCCTTCGAGCAACGAGAGGAGGAACGCGCGATCGAGTGGATCGGTCGCGACCTGGAACAGGCGCTCGACCGCGATGTCGGGGCCGCGCGGATCGGCCCGCAGCACGACCTGGATCGCCGCATGGCGCAATTCGCGGCTCTCGATGGACCACAGCGCGTTCTCGAGCCGCGCGATCGCACGTCCGCCGATCGCCGCGAGAGACTGGAGTGCGGCGGCGCTCAGCTCGCCCACGCCGCGCTCGAGCAGCGCTGCAAAGAGCGCATCGACCACGCGCCCGTGCGCGGCGAACTTGGGCTTGTCGAGCAGCTCGGCGAGGCGCGTGCGCAGCTTCTCGACGTGCGCAGGGCTCGCCACGATCGCCGCGACGGGCTGGAGCAGGCTCGAGAGCTCGGCACGCACGTGCATGCGATAGAGCTCCTCGCCCTCGTCGCTTTCCGCGAACGACGCGACGTAGCGACGCAGCCACTCCTGCGGCGAGACGGCGCCGGGCTCGGCGCGCCAATCGTCGTCCGGACGCAACGCCGGCGCCGCGAGCTCGTCCACGGGCGCGCGCGAACCGCGCTCGAGCGCCTCGAGGCGCGCGACCAGATCGTCGAGGCGCATGTGGACGGCTTCGAGACCCGCGGCCAGCTCACGATCCGCGGCGGCAGTGGCCCCGGGCGCTGCTGCCGACGCATGCGGCGCGGCGCTGACAGAGCGGTCGGGCGCTCCGCTCGAGAGAACGAGCACGAGCCCGGCGAGCGCTGCGGCCACCACCACGGCCGCCAACGTCAGGAGCTTCACTGTGCGCTCCCCGGGCCGGGCCCTTGCACGCAGCGCGCCGCCTGACGAATCCACGCGCCTGCGGACGAGTGCGAGGCCGCAACGGACGCACGCGCGCGATCGAGCGAGAGGCTGTGGCGCGGCCGCGGTCGCCCCGGGCTTGCACGCATGCTCGGCCGCAGCGGTTCGGCCGGCACAAGTCGGCGAGCCGGGCTCGGGGCGGCTCGCTCGCACGCCTGCCGTCGCAGACCCGTGGAGAGCCTGGGCCGGAGCGCGGCGGCCCTCGCGCGAGCCCCCGCACGCAGCGGGGCGCAACGATCGTTCACGGACAACAGCGAGCGAATGAGCATTGCGGGATGGTCCTTGCGCCGAACGACGGTGTTTCCCTGGATTGGTTGCAGGTGCGCGCGCGTAGGAGTTGTCCTTGCTCGCGCGCCCGTGCGCCGGACGAGCGTTTCCCGTGCGGCCCCACACTCAGGGGGACGCGCGCCCGGCGTGTCACGCGCGCGGCCGCTATTTTCGGGACCACCATGTCGATCTTCCGCCTCCGTTACTCGTGTCCCCCACGCTGGTATCCCGCGCCTCTCTCCCCGGCGGCGCCCTGAACGCTCCGCGGACCTGCGCGAGCCACGTGGCCGGCCTCTCGACCCATCAATTCCGCGAGTTGTTCGAGCGCGAGGGCTCGAACGTGCTGCGCTTTCTCCTGCGCCTGACTCGAAATCGTTCGGACGCCGACGATCTGCTGCAGGAGACCTTCCTGACGGTCTGGCGCAAGCGCGACCAGTTCGAGGGGCGCGGCGCGGTCGAAGGCTGGCTCAAGCGCACCGCGTGGCGCACGTACCTGAACGCGCGCACGCTGCGCGAGCGCCGGACGCGCCTGGCCGCCATCGACGAACAAGAGCGCGCGATGGAGGCGTCGGAGCCGCCGGCCGACAGCGGTCCGGAGCAGCGCGACGCGCACGCCTTCCTCGCGGCCAAGATCCGCGCCGCGGTCGACGAGCTGCCCGAGCCCGCGCGCGAGGCCTTCGTGCTGTTCCGCTTCGAAGGCCTGACCTGCGCGCAAATCGCGAGCCTGACCGACACGCCGCTCAAGACCGTCGAGACGCGGGTGGCGCGCGCCACCAAGCTGCTCGCCGAACGCCTGCGGCCCTTCCGCGACAACGTCCCCCTGCCATGAGCGACGCCCATCCCCCCCACGGGGCGCCCAGCTCGCCCCAAGAGCCTTCCGCGTCCGCGTACGACCTCGTGCGCGAGGCGCAGCGCCGCAGTTTGAGTTCGAGCGAAGCGCGCGCACTCGAGGCGGCGCTCGCAGACGACGCGCAGTTGCGCGAGTTCGCCGCCAGCTACCCGCTCGCGCACCGCGCGACGCTGCTCGTGGACTCGGCGAGTGCGGCGCTCGCGCGGCCCGACGCGTGGACGCGGCTCGAAGCGCAGATGCACGAGCCGCACGCGCCGACAGCGCCCGCAGAGACGCGCCGGCCCGTCGCGCTGCGCCTCGCCACGCTGCTGCTCGCGGGCGCGATCGGCGCGGGTGCGTGGATCGCTTGGCGCGCGAGTTCGGGTGACGCCGCGGGCGAGGTGCTGCCGCCCTCGATCGATGTAGCGCTGGTCAACGCCGCCGACGCGGCGGAGCTCGAGCGCGCGCTGTCGCAGCCCGTCGCCGACTTCGAGCTCCTGCGCGAGTATGCGCCCGTGCGCGACGGCCAGATCCAGTGGCTCGCATCGCTCGACGAGGGCCTCGCACTCGCACAGGCCGCCGACCGGCCGCTGCTCTTGTTCGGCATGTACACCACCTGCCCGTGGTGCATCGAGATGCAAGCCGAAGGTCTGCGCGACGCGACAGTGCTCGCGCTGGCGGAAGAGTTCGTGGCCGTGCGCATCGTGTACGACAACCTCGCGCCCGACGAGGTCGCCAAGTTCCACGCGCGCGGCTACCCGCTGTTCGAGCTGTGGTCGCCCTCGGGCGAGATCGTGCACGCCTTCCCCGGGCGCTTCGACGCCGCGAGCTTCGTCGAGCACCTCGATCACGTCTCGACCGCCGAACGTCGCCGCAGCGCGCCGCCCTGGGAGCGCGTGCGCAACTTGGCCGAGCAACACCAACTCGCACTGGCGGCGGAGCGCGAGGGCCGCTTCTCCGCGGCCTATGCGGGGTTCCAGGGCCTGCTGCGCGAACAGCCGACCGAAGCCATCGCCCAGGCCGCGCGCGCCGGGCTCGAACGAATCGGCCTGCGCGCCGCGTTCGCGCTGCGCGAGGCCCGCTCGCTCGAGTTCGAGGCTGCGCGTCATGCGCTCGCGAACGCCGAGGCCGCCTTCGAGGCCACGCCCTTCGCGCGCGACTTTTCGCTCGTGCGTGCCGCGCTCGAAGCGCGCCGTGTGTTCCCGACGCTGCAGGCGCCGAGCGCGCGCTGAGACCCGCAGCGCGATTTTCTCACTCTCTGCGAAGGGCCCGCGCCCGCGCCGCTGTCTGGTTGTGCGTCGCGCCACTTGTGGTGACGCGGCCTTGGGTTGGGCGGACGACTGTTTGGCCGCACGTCCGCTCGACACAACCGCTCCGGCGCCGTGGGAGGTCCCCCCGCGAACGCCGGAGCGGTTCCTTTTCTCGACGTCTGCGAGGTCGCCCGCGCGCCTACGGCTCGAGGTAGAACTCGACCGCGTCGGAGAGGTTGACGTTTTGCGCAGCGCCCGGGTCGCGGCTGTAGAACTGGGCGCGCACGTGCTGGCCCGCGAACAGCTCGGGGTCGTTCGAGGCGAAGGCCCAGGCGTTGAAGTCGCGCACAAGCGCGCCCGAGCAGTCGTTCGCAGGCGCCAGCGAGCCGCCGGAGTTCACGAGCGGCGTGCGGCGCAGCGGCGGCGCAACGCACAGCGTGCCGCCGAGCCACGGGAGCGTTGCTCGACCGCTCGTGCCGTAGATCAGCATGCCGTTCTGACGGTTGCGCAGGTTGCGCGCCGCGATGCGGAAGCCGCTCGATGACGAGACGCTGGGAGTGCCCTGCGCCTCGATCGCTGGCAAGCAGCCGAGTGTGTTGGTCTGCGCGGTGCAGTAGACCTGCGGAGTGAGGCAGGTTGCTTCGTAGAGGTGGACCTCGCCGAAGTTCGGGCCATACCAGTCCGTGTACGGTTCGGACGTGACCCACTGGCTGCCAGAGGTGTTCATGCCCAGCCACCGACCGAAGCCTGAATCGAACGTCGGATTCGGACCAGCGTGCACTGCGCGCAACTGCCAACCCGTACTCGTGCCCTCGAACTCTTCTACTACGCCGCTCTGAAGTCCGGCGAACTGCTGCCCCGGCGCGCCAACGAGCAGTCGATCCCCCGCGGCGTTGAGCGCAACCGATCGTCCGAACAAACCGTTGTTCGACGGAGTGCTGGGAAGCAGCACGGAGTCGACACCCCACGCCGCTACGGTGCGACGGAAGATCGTGACAGCGCCCTGTAAGTAAGCGACACGGCTGTCCTGGAAGTTGCCTACCGCGAGGAGTTCGCCGCTGGCATCAAAGTCCAAGGCCAGGCCGAAGCCCGGACTCGGAATCCCTACGGGGTCGAGGAGCTTGGCTTGTTGAATCCACAACCCACCGACTCTCTCGAAGATGTAGACCCGCGAACTGGGAATGGACTGGACGGAGGCGCGTGTCCGGCCAGCGAGAAACCTGCCGTCACCCGAAAGCGCGATCGACACGCCGATCTGATGACTGAGCACGATGTCGTTGGGTATCACCGTGGCTTCGTTCAGCCAAGAGTTCCCTTGCCTACGAAACACCTCGACCGCTCCTGTGACGAGGTTCCCACCCGGCGATCTCGACGGAGCGCCTGCGACGAAGACCGTGCCGTCGTCGCTGATGTCCACGCTGTATCCAATCTCATCCGGCCAAGCGCTGCTGACCACCAGCTCTTCACTCCAACTTCTTCCGTCGTGTCGAAACACGTAGGCGTTGCCGGGAGCCCCGAAGGCCCCGCCCGGCGCTCCCGCAACCAGAACATCGCCTCCGGCGCTCAGCGCGACAGAGGTTCCGAACCGGCGCTGAGCAGTCCCCGTCGACGGGAGCACCACGTCCTCCCTCGCCCGCGGAGTTCCGTAGTCGCTGATCACGTAGACCGCACCAGACTGGGTCCCGTTGAACGCGGCGAAGGAGGCGCCGATCGCGACCCGCGCTCCCGAAGCGCTCAGATCCATCGCTGCGCCGATTCCACTGCTGCCCGCGGGCCAATCGGCAGGAAACCACGCTCCGCTGTACGCGGCCGAACACGTCGATTGCGCCGTGGCGGCTGTGGCCAGAGTGAACACTGCAGAGAGTTCGCACACGAGCAGCAAGTTGCGCGACGTACTAGCACGTTGAGTAGCCATGACCAGCTCCGATTTCGAGCAAAGCAAGGCGCGCCGCCCACCGAATCGACCGGCAAGCGGCGCGCAGTGAGGTTTCAGCGCACGATGTGGTTGTAATCGAGCCCCGGTGGACCGGTAAACGGATCCTGAGTGATGCTCAGGATGCGTTTGTTGGTGTTCGTGTAACCCAACGCAGGTACAGCCAGCGAGTCCATGCCCAACTGATAGCCGTTGCCGGGGTACTGTGCCACGATGCCGAGGCCGGGCGTCAATGACACGAAGACGACATCAACTTCCTGCGGCGAGCCGTTGGGGGCGAGGAAGTACGGGTCCGACGAACGCACAACGAGTTGGTTCGTAATCGGTGACATCGCGAGGTCGAGCGGGATGCAGCCGCCGTTGAGGCCGGACGCGGGCACGATCGGAACTTGGGTCAGGCTCGGCGTCGGCGCCAATTGAATCAGGTCTACGTAGCCGTTGTAGACGCCCGGCTGCGCGAGCGCTCCCCCAATCGTCGCTGCCATCAACACCCCGTTCTGATCAGTGCTGATGGCCACCGAGTCGGAGCTAAAAGAGTCCCAACCGCTGTTGGTGAACGACAAGTACGCGTGCGCATCCGAAACAACCGCCCCCACGAGAGACGTGAAGTTGAGCGGCGGCGTCTGGATGCTTGTGATGATGACGTTCTGGGTGCTGGTGCGGATCAGCGCCTTGTCGAAGCCCTTGTCGATCGCAAGGTCGTGCGCGCGATCCAGCCCGTTCGCCGTGTCGCCCTCGTAGAAGCCATTTGGCAACGTGACGAGCCCGGTTGTCGCGCTCAGCCCGAACACGCGCACTCGCCACGTCTCGACGAAGCTGGCGTTGTCCTTGCGATCGGAAATCACCACCGCGCGATCCCCCGTCATCTCCACCGAGTCGACTTGGCGTTGGTAGAGCCGCTGGTCCGTGGCCTCGAACAAGCTGGTGGTGAGGAAGCTATTGGTGTCGAGGTTGTAGACGCCAACCGAGTGGCGGGTGGTGACAACCGCCAGCGGAACAGCGCCTTGCTGGAGGTCGACGTGAGGCGTGATCGCGACATCGTGCGGCGGATCCTGGTCGTTGCCGCCCAGCGGCTCCCATGTCGCCGGAGGCGCGAGATCGTGCTCGAGCACGATTTCAGGCCCGTTTGGGCCGCTCAAGTCGACGATGTAGACCCAGGTCGTGGGCGTGTTGAGCTGGTTGGCCGGCGCGCGACGCCTGCGCGCGGTCGTCACCACAGCACGGTCATTGGTCAACGCGATCGAGTCGACCGCTTGGTTGGGCGAGCACGGCCAGTCCCACTGCACGGGTTGTTCGCCTTGCGTGTAGGCGAACTTTCCGATGTTGAAGCCGATCAGACCGTTTGGCCCCTTGGGATTGGCGAGGTTGACGACGTGGATCCAGTTGTCGCTGTTGATGACGGCCCAAGCGCCGTCGCGCGTGATCGCGACATCGTTGGCGTTGCCGGCGTGCTCGACGTCGTACTCCGCCTGGGACTGAGGAAGCGGTTGAAGAGGATCGGGGACGACGAACTGCTTCAAGAACGCAGGCGCAGTCGAGCCGACATCGAAAACCTCGATGTAGGTCTCGTCGCTCTGAGCGTTGGGCGGCGCGAACGTGCTGCCCATCAGCCCCGAGCCGATGGAGACACCGATGTTGTTCGTCAGCTCGACTCGATCGGAAGGCCAATAGCCCCAGACCGAATCCGACAAGTCCGTGGCGACGCCCGACTTCATCGCCACGCCGTTCTGCAGGCCGCCGAACGTGGCCAAGCTCCCGCTGGGCAGTCCGGTTCCGTGCAGTTGAAAGATCGAGAGCACCGTGTCATTCGAGATTGGGTTGGCGTAGCGAATCGCCGCTCGATTGCCGTTGTGGGTCGCCGCGGAGTCCTGCGGGTAGGTGCCGAGCGACGAACTCGCCGACGAGCCGAAGGTGAACTCCTGCCACTGCGGCGAGGCCGCCGCGGCCGGGCGCGCCACGGCGATCAGCGCTGTGGCGAGAGCTAAACTAGACGCGCGGAGCGCGGAGCGCGGAGCGCGGAGCGCGGAGCGCGGAGCGAGTGCGAAGTGCGATTCATGACGTTCTCCTCTGAGTCCCCTGACGGATAGTTAGGAAGCAGCAGCACGCGAGTCAGGTGTCCAGCGAGGGAAGGCTCGCGGGCGAGCGGCGCGGGACCGGCGCCGACAGAAAAAGCCTCCCCCAACTCTCACAGGGCGTCAAGGCCGCCCGTCGCGATTTATCTGCGGGCCGCTCAAGGCCAGCGAAACGGCTCTTCAGCGCGGGGCGATGCGGTAGATCGCACCGCCCGGGGCTTCGGCGAGCACGGAGACGTCGAACGCGCCGCGCAGCTCGTCCAGCGGCGGCTTCGCGCGCTCGTTCTGGTGGAACCACACGAGTGTCGGCGCGAGTTCGCGCGCGCGCTGGCCCTGGCCGAGTTTGCGATAGCCGCCGGGACGGCGCGGCGCCATGCGCGCGTAGTGGCGCGCGAGGAAGTAGACCGCGTGCGGGTCGTTGCTGTCGACCGCGCCTTCGAACTCGAACTTGCGGACCAGCTCAGCGAAGGTCGAGTCGCGCGCGGAGCGCGTGGCGTACACGCCCGGGCCTTCCGAACGCCAGAACGCGATGCGTCCGCTCAAGTGGCTCGCTGTGGCGAAGAGGTGCGCGGCAAGCGCGACGGCGCCGAGCGCGTCGAGCGCAGCGCGCGCGCCGCGGGACGTGAGGCGCGCGCGAATCGCGGCGAAGCCCAGCGAAGCGAACACCACCGCAAACGGCGCCAGGGGAACCAACTGGCGATCGCCGATGCCGTCGATCTCCCACCGATAATTGAGGTAGCTGCTGAGCGCGAAGTAGACCAGCGGGAAGGCCGCGACCGGCGCCCAGCGACGAAGCAGCGGTGATTCAGCGTTGCGCGACGGCCACAGGAGCGCGGCCGCGAGCACGACGATCACGACAGCCGCGACAACTTGCGCGATCGGCGCATCGCTCGCGCCAGGCCAGACCCAACCGACGAAGGTGCGCCAGGTGAGTTCGGCGATGACCGAGAGTTCCGGCCCGGGAATCGTCCCGCGGTTGCCCGTCAGGTGGCCCGTCTGCGCGCGCGTTCGCAAGCACCACACGACCATCGGCGCGACGCTGAGCGCTCCGAACACGACCGCACGGCGCAAACGCGCGAGCCACGCGTCGGCGCGCGGCGCGAACAGCAATACGAGCGAAAGCGCGGCGACCAACGTGACGCCGAGGTAGCGCTGCAGGAAGGTCAGCGCCGTGAACAACACGCACAACGCCAAGCTCGCGCGCGTGCGAGCTTCGAGGTAGCGCTCGAGGTTCAGCACGGCGGCGACGGCGAACGTGACGAACAGGCCCTCGCTCAGCCCCATCACCCAGCTCTCGAACAGCACCGGGGCGAACGCGAGCAGCAACGCGGCGCCGACGGCGATGCAGGCCGAGCCGCTGAGGCGCCGCACCAAGCTCGCGGTGCTCCACACCAGAGCCACGAGCGCGAGCGGGTGCATCACGCGCAGCGTGAGCTCGAACGAAAGGCCCAGCGCTCGCGCGGCGGCGAGCAACGTCGGCATCAGCGGCGGCCAGAGCGCGAAGGGCTCGCCGTTGGACTGCACGTAGCCGCGGCCGTCGAGCAGGCTCTCGGCAGCCGAGATGAAGTCGACCACGTCGTTGTCGATGCCGGCGCCCCAAGGAGCGGTCGACCAAGCCACCACCGCTGCGCCGGCCAGCGCTGCGGCGAGGATCGCCACCAGGCTCCAGTCGAAACGCGCGGGCTGCGAGGACTCGGGGCCGGTGGTCATCTCCGGCCAGCGTAACCCACGCGCGCGCAGCTCACTCGGCCGCCTTCGCGCGCCGCCAGGCAGCCATCATCTCGTCGAGCGAGCAGCTGTTGAGCGGGCGCGCGAGCTCGCTCTCCATGGCGCGAAAGCGCGAATCGAAGCGGCGCAGCGCCGAGCGCGTGGCGCGCTCGGGGTCGATCCCCAAGTAGTTGCCGAGGAACGCCGCGGCGATCAGCACGTCGCCCAGCTCGTGCTCGAGGCGCTCGCGCTGCTCGGGCGTGGGCTTGGCGTCGCGCGCTTCGAGCAGGCCCGCGGCTTCGATCTCCTCGGCGAGTTCACCGACCTCCTCGCGCACCTTGACCAGCGCGCCGCGCACGTCGTCCCAGCGAAAACCGGCGTGGATCGCCTTCGAGCCCATGCGCTGCGCGCGCTGCAGGGCCGGCATCGCCACGGGCACGCCGGCGAGCGCGCTCGCGTCCCCGGGCTTGCTCGCGCGTTCGGCGCGCTTGATCGCCTCCCAGTTGGCGAGCGCCTCCGCGCCGGAGTTCGCCACCACGTCGCCGAACACGTGCGGGTGGCGCCGCACGAGCTTCTCGCACACCGCTTCGCCGATGCGCGCGAGATCGAAGCGCCCGGCCTGCTCGGCGATGCGCGCGATCAGCACGACACCCATCAACAGATCGCCGGCCTCTTCGACGGTGTGCGCGTCGTCGCCGTTCTCGATCGCTTCGAGCAGCTCGTGCGCTTCTTCGACCAGGTGCGGCGCGGTCGAGGCCAGCGTCTGCTCGCGGTCCCACGGACAGCCGTCGGGAGCGCGCAGTCGATCGACGATCGCGATCAACTTGCGCAGCGCATCGGTGCGCGGCTCGCCGATCGGCGCGGGGACTTCGAGGGGGCGCGGGGCGGCCTTGGATTCGCTCATCGCCCCAGCATGACGCGCCAGGCCTCGCCGAGGGAGTCGCAGTCGACGCCGTCGTGCAGCGGAGCGAGGAGCAGCGCAACCCACGGCGCGACACGCAGCGGGTCCAGGCGCGGCAGCGGCCGTCCGAGCGAGCCCAACAGGCGCAGCGAGGCCAGCGTGCACAGACCCGCGCCGAGGGCGAGGCCCAACGCGAGCGCCAGGGCCTGCAACGCGCTTGGCCGCAGCGAAAAGCTCGCGCAGATGCACACCGCGAGTGCGCCCACCGCACTGAGTCGCGCAGCGGCCGCTCGCCGGTGGCCGGGCTCGCGCAAAGCCGAGTCGAGGCTGCGGCCCGCGCGGATCAGCGCGCTCACCAGCACGCCGCCGAGCAAGCCAGCGCTCGCGTGGAGCGCGATCCACTCGTGCAGCGCGACCTCCGCGCGGCCCGTGACGCGCTCGAGCGCGAACCACGCTCCCGCCGACAACGCGGCCGCACTGAACGCGCCCGACAGCACCGCGACCGGCCACGACTCACCGGGCCCGACATCGTCGGTCGCAGCGGCGAGGAGTTGCGTCGCGTGGGTGCGCACCGCCGGATCGTACGGTCGCGCAAGAGGCAAGAACAACAGTGCGGGAGCGCGCGCGACGCGCGCTGCGATGACGAAGTCGTTGCTCTCCGTCAGCGCCGAGCGCGCTCGACTCAACGCGGCTCGAAGTCGTTCACGACGTAGGTGACGACGAGCACCGGCGGCTGGCCCGAGACGAAGTTGCGCACGCAGCGCCAGGCGTCCGAGGTGGTGGGCGCGCCGTCGAAGACCAGGCCCAGCGTGTTGCCGCTCTGCCAGTCGGTGCGCGAGACGATCTCTTGGAGGATGGGCGTCAGGTCGGGAGAGCTCAGAACGGCGCCGGCGGAGACCAGCGGCGGCGACCAGCTGACTTGCGCAGTGGTGAGCGGCGCGTGCGCGGTGAGCGCGGTGCTCGAGCCGAACTGGAACGGCGGCGCGCTGGCGACGTCGTAGCCGCGGATCGAGAGATTGACGGCGCCGAACTGGTCGGCGCTGGCCCAGGCGTCGAGGCGCGCCGAGACGATCGTTGCGCCCGGCGGAATCGGGGCCGTGAACTCGAAGCCGCCTTGCAGGGTCTGCGTGTCGCGCCCCAGGCAGATCGCGAACGTGTCGTAGAAGTTCGACGGCTGTTGGCCGTTGGACCAGTGCTCCGCGTTGCGGTTCGCCGCGGGCACGGCCAGGGTCACGCTGGACTGGTTGCGCGGCGCGTAGAGCGCGAGCAGCGAGCCGCCGCCGACGGGAACCCGCAGGTAGTGCGACATCGGCCGCTGGTTCGACCAACTGAGGAAGTCGACCGTCGTGTTCTGCAGCGCGAAGCTCGGCTGCGCGGCGACGAGGTGGCGGTGGTTGACCAGTGACTGGAAGCTCGTGGGCAGCACGACCGCCTCGCCGTCGATGAAGGCCGGAACGCCCGCCACGGAGCTCCAGATCGTCATCGGCGCGAGCTCGGGCGCCAGCGCGACGACGCTCGTGTTCGTCAGTCCGTGCGAGTCGGTTGCGGTGAGGTGGATCTCGTAGTGCGTGTTCACGGGCGAGTGACCCGTCAGCGGCACGCTGAACTGGCCCTGGCTCACACCGGCGAGCGGCCCGACGAACGGGTGCACGTGCCCGCCGTGCACGAGCACGACCTGCCACGACAGCGCGCTCGGCGGCAGCGCGCCGTCCTCGGCGTCCGTCGCGAGTCCTGAGAACGAAATCGAGTCGCCCGCGCGATACGAGAGGCCCGGCGCAGGCGCAGTGATCTGCGGTTGCGGGCGCTGGCCCACGGTGATTTCGATCGAAGCCGACTGCGTTTGTGCGGCGCCGTCGCTGAGCGTGAGGCGTGCTTGGAATGCGCCAAGGCTCGCGTAGCTGTGTTGCGGATTGGGCGCAGTCGAGCTCGAGCCGTCGCCGAACTCCCACGCGTACGTGAGCGCGCCCGGCCCGCCGTCGGGATCGAGCGAGCCCGCGCTCGAGAACTGCACGACGAGCGGCGCAGTGGCGCCTTGCTGCGGCGTCGCGCTCGCGACGGCGATCGGAGGCTGATTCCCGCTGCCCGAGTAGCTGATGCGGTGCAGCGCGGCGACGTCGGGCGCGCCAGTCCAGGCCACGCCGATCGTCACGTAGTACAGCGCGCCGTCGGGTCCGACCTCGAGGTCGACCACCGTTCCGGCCTCGGGCGCCGCGAGGAAGCTCTGCACCGACTGCACCGCGCCATTCGCGTCGACGACCGCTCGTCGGATCCAGCGGTTGGCATAGTCGCCGAAGAACACGTTGCCGTGGTACGCGGCCGGAAACGCGTTCGCGCGATACACGGCGCCCGCAGTGATCGAGCCCTGGGGCTGATTCCAGTAGTGCGCGGGATCGTCGTGCGCATAGCTGTGCGCCGGGAACGTGTACGCGGCGCAGCTCGACACGAAACACGCCGCCCCTTCTTGATTGGGCCAGCCGTAGTTCGCGCCCGCGACGACGAGGTTGAGCTCTTCCTGCGAGTTGGTGGAGTTGCCGCCGACGTCGCCGAGCCACAGACGGCCGCTCACGGGGTCGATCGCGAAGCGGAACGGATTGCGGAAGCCCGAGGCGAAGATGCGCGGGCTCACGCCTGGCGCGCCGACGAACGGATTGCCCGCTGGAACGGAGCCGTCGGGCTCGAGGCGCAGGAGCTTGCCGAAGTCGTTCGCGAGGTTCTGCGGGTGCGAGAGCACGCGCTGGTCGCCGACGGCGATGTAGAGCTTGCCGTCGACGCCGAACGCGATCTGACCGCCGTGGTGGAAGTCGGAGGCGAGCTCGGAAGCGCTCCAGACCGTGAACGCGCTCGCCGGCGAGGCCGTCGAACCGCTCATCGTGAAGCGCGTGACGACGTCGCGCGGCTCCAGCGTGGTGTGAAAAGCGTAGATGCGGCCGTTCGCGGCGAAATTCGGGTCCACCGCAAGTCCCACCAGCCCGCGCTCACCGCCGGTGGAGTCGCAGGGGATGTCGATCACCGGCTGCGCGAGCAACTGGCCGTTCGCGTAGAGCAGCACGCGGCCCTCGCGCTCGCCGATGAGCAGCCGCCCATCGGGCAGGAACGCTAGACAGTTGGGCTCGAACAGAGCGGTGGTCAGCGTCGTGCGCACGAAGCCCGCGGGCAGCGAACCTGCGACGACGGGCGCTGTGTTGGAGGGATGCGCGGCGTAGCTGGACCACTCGCCATTGCCGGGGACGCCGGCGATCAAGAGCCCATTCGGCGACGCGGCGGCGCTGCTGTCGGCCACACTCGTCCCCGCGCCCTCCTCGAAGCGGTAGTAGCCGACCAGCCCCGCGCTGTTCGCTGCGATGACGCGATCGAAGCTCGCCGCGAGCTCAGCCGGCGTGCGCGCCGTGCTCCACACGCGCAATTCGTCGAACCAGCCGTTGAACGAGGGATAAGCCGCGCCAGCGTCGTGCTTCTCGGCGCCGAGCACCAAGTACGGCCCCCAGGGCGTCGCCTGCCCCGGAACTCCGCCGTTGGGATAACTGAGGTTCGCCGTCGACACGCCGGGCGAACTCTCGAAATCGAGCTGCGCATCGACGTAGATCGACTTGCGCCCGCTCGCGACGTCGCGCACGCAGGCCACGTGATGCCACGCGCCGTCGAGCACGTTCACGCTGCCCTCGATCGTGTTCTCGCCGTTCCCGCCGCCGTCGCCCGCGCCCGTGCCGAAGCGCACGAACCCGCCCGCGATCGAGATGCCCCAGTCGCGGTTCGAGCCGCCGAAGATGTCGCGATCGACGACGGTGTTGCCTTCGATCCAGTTGAAGTTCGCCGTCTCGACATCGCCGCCGGCGTTGGCGCTGGCGTTGTTCGCGAGCGTGCCGCGCAGCCAGAACTCGACCGTGAACGAGCCGGCCCCGACGTCGCACGGCGTGCTCGCGTCGGGGCCGGAGAGGTTGTCGTCGATCGCGATGCGGACGCGATCTTGTTGTGCGCTGCCCGTGCCGTGGAAACGCAGCGCGAATTGAGAGCCCTGTGCACTCGCGCGCGCCGCCAGGGCCGCCGCCATCAACGCCAGACTCGCCACTCGCTGCATGAACTGCGCTCCCGCCGCCGAAGCCGCGCCCAGGCTTCGAGGGTCGCAGGCATTTCAACCTGCCGCAGCAGCGAGCGCGAGAGTGGCGACTGCAATCAGGGATTGATGAGGAAGCGCACGGCGTTGCTCAAGCTGGTCGCGGAGCTCGCCTGCGGATCGCGGGCGCGATACTGCGTGAAGACCTCGGCGCCGGCCTCGAGCGCGGGGTCGATCCCGCTCTGGATGCGGATGTTGAAGTCGAAGGCGAAGGCGCCGGTGCAGTCCGAGCCGGTCGGCGAGCCGCCCGAACCCAGCGAGGGTCCGCGGGCGAAGGGCGTGCCGATGCACAGAAAGCCGCCCTGGAAGGGCGTCGAGGCCGGCGAGAACGAGTACGTCAGAAGTCCCGTGCGCTGATTGAGCAGGTTGGAGCAGGTCAGCAGGAACGAGCTGGGGCTCGAGGCGCTCGGGACTCCGTTCCAACTCATCGCGGGCGTGCAGCCCAGGCTGTTCACCTTGGCGGTGCAGTAGGTCGAGGGGAACGCCTGGAACAGCGAGTAGCTCTTGAGCTTGCCGCAGTCGGTGCTGGGCGTGTCCGCCGAGGACCCGCCCGCCGCGAAGTCGGGGAAGCCGTCGCCGTTGTAATCGTCGATCGCGCCCAGCAGCGCGTCGCCCAGGCGCTCGTTGTTCGCGCCTGTCGTGAAGCCGATGCGCGCGAAGGTGCGGCCCGAGTAGACCGCCACTGCGCCGCGCCCCGGACCGCTGGGGAATTGCGTGAAGTAGTCCGGCGCGCCGACCAAGATCTCGCCCACGCCGTCTCCGTTGAGGTCCTCGCTCGCGCGCACCGCGGCGCCGAAGTGGAACGTCGAGGCCGTGAGGTTCGGCGCCGGCGCGACGATCTCGAACAGTTCCTTGGGCGTCGTGTTGGTGCGCACCTTTAGACCTGAGAGCACGAGCGCGCGGCCGACCTGCGCGCTCACGCCGCCGAGTCGATCGGGCGCGCCCGCGACGATGTCGACCACGCCGTCGCCGTTGTAGTCGTGCTTGGCGTCGACCGACTTGCCCAGGTGCTCGCTGGCGATCGTCGAGCGGTAGCTGGCGAAGATGTGCGCGGGAATGCCGCTGCCGGTCGGGAGCGCGCGCATGATCCAGATCGCGCCGCCCTCGAACGGACCGCCCGTCAGCGTCGCGAAGGGCGAGCCGATCGCCACGTCGTTCGAGCCGTCGCCGTCGAGGTCGAAGCCGCTCGCCACCGACGTGCCGAAGCCGGCCTCGCCGCTGTTGGCCGTGAGCGTGACCGGAAGGGCGAGCGTGCTGAAGCCCGAGAGCGCGGCGATCGCGCCGCCCGAGAGCACCGCGACGCCGCCCGAGAGCACGTTCTGCACGCCGGGCGCGCCCACGGCGAAGTCGAGCTTGCCGTCGCCGTTCTGATCGCCGACGGTGGCGATCGAGCTGCCGAAGCGCTGGTTCGCCGTGCCGCCGTACACGCGCTTGAATTCGGTCGCGTTCGCGCCGTTCACGATCAGCACGGCCCCGGAGTTGGCGCCGACGGGGTTGTAGGTCACGCCCGGCGCGCCGACCGCGAACTCCGGCACGCCATCGCCGCTCAGGTCGCCGACGTTGGCGAGCGCGCTCCCGAACAGCGAGCCGGAGTTGAACACGTTCGCCTCGTAGATCCAGAGCGTCGAGGCGCCGCTGTTCGTCGCGAGGAACTGCCCCGAGATGCACAGGATGCGGCCCATGCCGTTGTTGAAGCCCGGCGCGCCGACGACCACGTCGTCGTAGCCGTCGCCGTTGAGATCGCCGGCGTCCGCGATCGACGCGCCCAGGCGCTCGGCGGCCTGGCCGGTGTAGGTGTTGAGCAGCTGTTGAGCGCAGAGGGGCGCGCCGACGAGCAGCGCGGCGGCGGTGGACAGTGAGAGGCGATGGGCTTGCATGGGTGGCGCAGGACGGGTGTCGAGGGGATGTTCGTGTCGCGCAGTCGCGACCTGTGCCTTCCAGTCGAGGCCTGCGCTCTCGCGCCGAAAATCTCGCGGTAGTCGCCCGACGCCAGGCCGGATCCGCGCGCGCGACGCGAGCGCCCGTTCGCCCGGCGCCAACGCCCTCGCAAGGCGCTCGCGACAAGCGCTAAGCTCCAGGTTTCGATGCGGATCCTCGCGATCACCCAGAAGCTGCCGAGCCCTGTGCACGACGGCTACAACCTGCGCACGGCCGCGTACCTGCCGCGGCTGGCCGAGCGGCACGAGGTGGCGCTGGCGTCGCTCGAGCGGGGCAGCATCGACGAACGCCTCGAGCGCAAGCTGGCGCACGTGCTGCGCCTGCCCGACCGCGCCCCGCCGCGCGCCTCGGCGCTGTGGCGCGCGCTGACGGTCTTCTCGCCCGACGAGCTCCACGACCTCAACCCGCAGGTCGACCGCGAGCTCGAGCGCTTCGTGAGCGAGTTCCGGCCCGACCTGGTGTGGAGCGTCGGTTGGCGCATGCTGCCGCACGCGCTGGCGCTGCGCTCGGTCCCGATCGTGGCCGACGCCGTCGACGAAGCGGTGCGCGAGGCCTGGCTCGATCTGCGCTCGGGCCCGACGCCGCGCCGCCTGGTGCACCTGGTGCGCGTGCTGCGCTTCGAGCGCCGCTACTTCCCGGCCGCCGCGCGCGTGCTGTTCGTGTCCGATCAGGACGCGCGCGTCACCGAGAAGGTCGCGCCCGGCTCGCGCTGCGCCGTGACGCCCAACGGCGTCGACGTCGAGCACTACGCGCCCGCGCCCGACCCGATCGACCCCGACCGCATCGTGTTCGAGGGCGCGCTCGTGCACCCGCCCAACGTGCAGGCCGTGCGCTACTTCGTGAGCGACGTGCTGCCCGCGATCCGCGCGCGCCGCCCGGCCGCGCACCTGCTCGTGGTCGGCCGCGATCCGCCGCCCGAGCTGCTCCAACTCGCCAAGCCCGATCCGAAGGCCGCGGGCGTTAACTTCACCGGCTTCGTCGACGACGTGCGGCCCTACGTGCGCGGCGCGAGCGTCTTCGTCTCGCCCCTGATCGGCGGCGCGGGCCTCAAGAACAAGGTCCTGCAGGCCTGGGCCATGGGCAAGGCGGTGGTCGCGACGCCCATGTCGATCGGCGGGCTGGACGCGCGCGATGGCGAGGAGCTGATCGTCGCGCGCGACGCCCAGGAGCTGGCGAACGCCTGCCTGAAGCTCCTGGGCGACCCGGCGCTGCGCGAAAAACTCGGCGCCGCGGGCCGGCGCGCGGCGGTCGAGCGCTTCTCGTGGGAGATCGCGACCGCGCGCCTGGAGGGCGAACTCGCGCGAGCGCTCGAGAACAGCCGAAAGTGACCCTGCCCATGACCCGCCCCCCGCTGCTGGCCTTCTTCGGCCACCACAAGTGCGCCTCGACCTGGATCCACAACATCGTCGACGCGCTGTGCGTCGAGGCCGGCTGGCGGCGCGACTACCTGTACGGCGAGCACCTGTTCAAGGGCGACCTCGCCGCGCACGTCGCTTCGAACAAGCTCGACTGGATCAGCTACGTCAACGCCGACGCGCGCCACCTCGCGAAGCTGCCGGCGCTGCGCGGCTTCCACATCGTGCGCGATCCGCGCGACCTCGTCGTGTCGGCCTACTTCTCGCACCGCGGCACGCACCCCACGCACGCCTGGCCCGAGCTGATCCCCCACCGCGAGCGCCTGACCAAACTCGACAAGCGCGACGGGCTGCTCGCCGAGATCGAGTTCTCGGGCCAGTTCCTGGTGCAGATGGAAAGCTGGGACTACACGCGCTCCGACGTGCTCGAGCTCAAGCAGGAGAGCTTCACCAAGGACCCCTACCGCGGATTCCTCGAGGTCTTCCGCTTCCTGGGCGTGCTCGACGAGTCGCACTACAACAAGCAGCGCTGGCTGCCCTACCTGCTGCGCTCGGCGCTCAACATCACGAACCACAAGTTCGGCGGCTTGCAGCCGCTGCGCGCGCCGTTCGATTCGATCCCGGGCGAGCGCCTGCTCGGCGTGGTGTACGACAACCGCTTCGAGAAGTTCTCCGAGGGCCGCGAGAAGGGCAAGGAGAACACCAAGAGCCACTACCGCAAGGGCGCGGGCGGCGACTGGGTCAACCACTTCGAGCCCGTGCACGTCGAGGCCTTCAAGCGGCGCTGGAACAGCTTGGTGCTCAAGCTGGGCTACGAGCGCGACGCGGACTGGTCGCTGCCGCCGGCGCGCGACGCGGTCGCGTCCGCCTGATCGCAGAGCCCCGCCGGCGCGATCGACGCGAGGCCGCGCGCGGCGCTACGGGCAGGTCACGACCCGCACGCCGTTGGAGAGCGCCGTGGTCTTGGGGCCCGCCGGGTCGCGGAACCAGGCCTGCATGAACACGGCGTCGCCGGCTGCGAACGGAGCACCGAGCGCGTTCGGGTTCGCCGCGAGGAACGCGCACCAGTCGAGCGCGAGCGCGCCGCTGCACGATCCGACCGCGCCGCCGGAAGACTGGAGCTGTGTGCGCTGCGCCGGGCTCTTCACGCAGAAGAAGCTCGAACTCGCGCCCCACGGGAACGCGACGGCGCCGCTCGTTCCGTAGAACAGCAGTCCCTGCCGCTGCGCGTCGACCTGGCTGGCGAGGAAGGCGAGCGTGCAGTTCGAGAGCGAAGCCGCGCCGCTCGCCGAGAGTTGGGCGCTGCAGCCGAGCGCGCTGGTCCCGCTCGTGCAGTAGGCCACCGGCGCGCACGAAGCCGGCGCCCACGCAAACACATCCGCGCGTCCGTTCGTGTCGCCGGGCAGCAGGTTGGAGGCCGAGGTGCGGAACGCGAGCAGTCCTTGTTCGCTCAGCACGCCTTGCGCCATGGGCGCGTTGGGCTGGATGCCGAGCGGCCGCACGATCTCGACGGCGCCCGTGGCGCGCGTGAAGAGGAATAGATCGTCGACGCCGTTGGTGTCGCCGGCCGCGAGCAGTGGAGAGGGCGAACTGAAGAGGCACACGCTGGCGTCGCCGGTCAGTCGCGCGGGCGCTTCGGAGACGTTCGTGGCGCCGACCGGAACTCCCGCCGCGCTGCGGCTCACGCAGGTGAGCACGCCCAGCGCGCGATCTCGGAGGAACACGTCGGGCGCGAGGTTCGTGTCGCCGCTCACGAGGTTGGTCGCATGGCTCGAGAACAGCACCCAGCGCGCGTCGGCCGAGAGCTGCGGCAGGATCGCTGCGCCGTCGCCGAGGGCCCCGCTCGACGAGCGCGAGACGAGCTCGAGCGCACCTCCCAGTCGATCGAACACGTACACATCGGTCTGCGCGTTCGTGTCGGCCGGCGAGAGCGCGAAGATCGTCGAGAAGGCCGCGAAGCGCCCGTCCGGCGTGAGGTCCACGTCGACGCAGGTCGCCGCCGAGAACGGACCCGAGGGCCAGCTCGCCTCCTGGCCGGCGGTCGTGAGGCTGATGCGAGTGGTGACTCCGAGCACGAGGTCGCGGAGGAACACGTCCTCCTGGAAGTTCGTGTCGCCGTTGATCAGGTCGCCGCCGCGGCTCACGAACGCCGCGAACCGACCGTCGTCCGACACGTCGATCCACTCCGAGCGACCGGCCGAGCCCGCGCCGGAGAGGTTCACGCTGACGAGCGTGGTCGCGCCGGTGTCGAGCGCGCGCACGTAGACCTGCGGCGTTCCGGGGACCGCAGCGGCGGTGAGGTTGCTCGCCGTGCTGGCGAAGCCGATGAAGCGCCCGCTGCTCGAGAGCGCCGGTCGATAGCTCTCGCCGTTGCCCTCTGCGCCGCTGGGCGAGGAACTCGCGCGCGCGAGCGTTCGATTCCACGTGTCCGCCACGAAGACGTCGGCGTCGAGGTCGAGTTCGGGGCCGATCAGGTTGCGCGCGGCGCTGACGAACGCGACGAAGCGGCCGTCGGCGCTCACGCTCGGCCCGCTGCTGTCGAAGTCGCCGAACGCGCCGCTCGGGTCGACGCTGAGGGCGGTGAGTTGTTGGGAGGCGGCGCGCCCATCGAGCGCGAGCACGAGGGCGCAAGCGAGCAGTGCGGAAGGTGTGTAACGCATGGCGGGAGCTGCGTTCGGGGAACGGCGACGTTCGGTCGGACGAGGGCGCGCACTACCCGAGGCGCCGGGCCACGTCACCGCGGAAGCAGTCGAAGGCGCAAGGCTCTTACGATCGCGGAGCGCGGCTTTGCTCGCCGCTCCGCCCGTCGCGCGGGGCGCAGGGCGGCGCGCTGCTCACGGCAACACGACGTAGCGCAGCGCGCTCGAGACGTTGACGCCGCTCGCGGCCTGCGGGTCGCGCACCAGCGCCTGCACGCGGATCGTCGCGCCGATCTGCGTTAGCTCCGGCCCCGGCGCACCGCCTGCGACGCCGGCCGCGAAGCTGTTCCAGTCGAGCGCGAGCGCGCCGCTGCACGCGATGTTCGGCGCGCCGCCCGTGTCGAGCAGCGGAGCGCGGCGCAGCTGGCCCGCGATGCACAACGTCCCGCCCTGCCAGGGCGTGTTCGCCGCACCGCCGGCCCCGTAGAAGTACAGGCCCGAGCGCTGCTGGCCCAGGCGTTCGACGCGCAACTCGAAGCCCGCGGAGGCGCCGACCGAGGGCGCGCCACTGAAGATCAACTGCGGCGCACAACCCAGGGAGTTGCTCTGCGACGTGCAGTAGCCGTCGGGCGCGCCGCGCACGTCGAATTGCGCGACCCAGGCCAGTGGATCGAAGAAGATCGGGCCGGAGAGGAACTGGTCGCTGCGCCCGCCGAGCACCAGGCGATCGCCCGCGAACAAGGCGCCCGCGCGCAGCATGCGCGCCTCGACGCCGTCGCCGAACTCGGTGTGGATCGCGACCGTCGAGGGCAGATCGTGCGTGAGCTGCAGCACCGCCACGCGCTCGGCCGCGCCGGGCGCGAAGTACGGCGTCGCCGCCCACATCTGACCTGCGCGACCCGGCCACAAGAGAGTGTGCTGCGGAGATCCGCTGCCCGGCGACCACTCGAACCAGCGCGCGCCGCTGCCGTCCTTCGGCCAGCGCACGGCGAAGAAGTGGCCGCGCCCCGCGAGGTCCAAATTCCAGCCGCCAGCCCACAGTGCGCCGTCGCTGGCGAAGCGCACATCGCGCACCCGGGCGTTGGGCGCGCCGCCGAGCGACACCTGCACCGTGCGCAGCGTGAGGCCGTCGGCGCTGAGCGTCCGCAGCCAGACTTCGCGCTGACCGTTGGCGGCGATCGCGACGCCCGCGGCGCCGAGCCGCTCGCCCAGGTCGGGGTCGCTCGCGTCCACGTCGAGCCCGCCGATGTCGGCGCCGAGCCCCGCCGCGCCGATGGTCTCGTTGCGCCAGCGCACGACACCGCTGGGAGCGAGCTGCGCGAGCGCCGCGCGCGAGCCGACATCCGCCGCGATCACCAGTCCGCTCGAGAGCACGACAGCGTCGCGCACGCGCTCGTTCGCCGTCGGGTCGAGTTCGACGCGGTGCGCGAACAGCGGTGCGCCGACTCGACTGAAGCCCAGCCACAGCGTCGGTCCCGCGCCGGCGCCTTCGCTGGTCGCCGCGAACACTTCGCCGCTGTGGCCCAGCGCTGCGCGCAAGCCGGAGTTGCTGTCGACCTGCGCCGGAACGAGCGCGGCCCAGCGCTGCGACCCGTTCTGCGCGAGGCTCACGAGCGACACGCCCGGCGCTGCGCTCGAGGTGCTGAGTCCCACGAAGGTCGCGGCGTCGAGAGCGTCGACCAGCGCCACGGGATAGACGGTCAGAGAACTCGGTCCGTGCAGACGCGACCAGGCCTGTGCGCCGGTCAGCGTGTACTGCACGAAGCGCGTGACGCCCGCGGGCGAGTACGTGCGCGTACTCGCCACCACGCGTCCGTCGGACAGGTGCGCGAGCGCGTCCGTGACGCAGTCGCCGTCGGTGGCTTCGGGCAACTCGTAGTTGCGCGTCCAATTGAGCGCGAGTTGCGCACGCCCGATGCCCGCCAACGCGAGCAGCACAGCGCCGCTCAGCGCAACTCTCGCTAGACCCATGATGTTTCCCGGCGCCACGCGCAACAGGGTACTCGATCCGATCCGAGCGCGGGGCGGCTCGGAATCACCGGCCAGAGCGCCGCACAGTGCTCGGACCGCGGGCGCGTCAACGCGTTGCCGCGCGGCGGAAGTACTGCGCCGTCGTGCTCGGCTGATAGAACCGGCTCACCTCGGTGCGCAAGAGTTCGCGCACCCGCGTCGTGACGTGCGCCGGCCGGCGGGCGATCGGCTCGAAACCCGCGGCGACACAGGCGGCGCGCAGCGTCGCGGGCGTGAAGGCGTTGATGTGCTCGAGCGGCTGGACGACTTGGAACTGCTCCCACGTCGTCGGGACGTCGACGCCGCGCGCGTCGGGCGTCTCCACGATCAAGAGCCCGCCCGGCCGCACTCTCTGCGCCAGGCTGCGCAGCACTTCGGCCGGCGCCTCGACGTGCTCGAGCACCTGGAAGGCGCTCGCGACGTCGAGCGGACCGGACTCGAGCGCGTCGAACGCTGCGAGGTCCGGAACCAGTATCCGCGAGCCGCTGCGGGCGCTGCGCGTGACACTGAAGTCGACTCCGTACGCCTCGAAGCCGAACAACTCGGCCGCTTGAAGCTGCGCGCCATCGCCACAGCCGAAGTCCAGCCAACGCAACGGCCGCTCGAGCCCGCCCGCTTCGTGTGCGACGCGCAAGACGTGTTTGACCAGTTGGCGACCGCGCTCGAAGGCCGAGGCGCGCAGCGCCTGTTCGAAGCGCTCGATCTGCCTGGAGTCGATCCACTCGCTGTAGAGCACGCTCAGCCACTCCGGCGTCAGCACCCGGCGGTGGTAGACGAAATCGCACTGTCGACAGCGCACGAGTTCGAAGCGTGCGTCGCCCAGCACGCTGACAACATCGACCGCATAGCCGTAACGCTCGATCCAGCCGCGCGTGGGCTCGGCATCGAAACGGCCGCTCCACACGAGCGCAGGGCTCTCGCTCTGGCACAACGGACAGTTCGGTCGTTCTCTGAGAACCGAGTTGGGGGGCGACATGCGAGCCGAATCTCCAGCAGCCTGCGCCCAGGCGCAGCGTTCAGGGACGGAGCACGAGTCGCGCGTTCTCTCGGGCGCGCGGCGCGCGATTTCAACTGTGGGTCTGCGCGTTGCGTGCACGCCGACGGCGCCACGCCTTGTGCGCTTCCATGACGACCACGATGCTCGATGCCGCCAGCAACAGCGTGAGCAGCGTGCGCAGATCGACGGGCTCGATCGACAGCACGCGCTGCATCAGCGGAATGTGCATTGCCGCCATGTGCAGGCCGAAGGCCGCCAGTGTGCCCGCCAGGAGCACGGGACTGCGCAGCGGGGACAGCTCGAACGCCGAGCGCGTCTCGGAGCGGCAATTCCCCATGTGGAGGTTCTGGAACAGCACCATCAGGAGCAGCAGGCCATTGCGGCTGCTCTCGGGCGTCCAACCCGCGACTTCCACCATCCAGCAGAAGGCGCCGAAACCGACCAGCGACATCACGGCAGCGGCGAGCAGCGAGCGCTCGATCATCAAGCGATCGATAAGGGGCTGACTCGGCGGACGCGGCGCACGACGCAGCACATCGCCCTCCGCTGGCTCGAACGCGAGCGCGACGTCCTGGATCCCGTTCGTGACGAGGTTGAGCCACAGGATTTGAACTGGGAGCAGCGGGAGCACGGCCGCGCCACTGGCGGTGTCGGGCCAGCCTGTCGCAACGGCGAGTCCCAGTGTCAGAACCTCGGCCGCACCGGTCGAGATGAGCAGGTAGACCACCTTGCGGACGTTGTCGTAGGCGACGCGGCCCTCTTCGACTCCGGCCACGATGGTCGCGAAATTGTCGTCGCTGATGACGAGCTCGGCCGCTTCGCGCGCGACATCCGTCCCCGCGCGCCCCATGGCCACGCCGATGTTCGCGCGGCGCAGCGCAGGCGCGTCGTTGACGCCATCACCGGTGACGGCGACGAAGTGGCCCGCAGCGCGCGCGGCCTCGACCAACTCGAGCTTCTGACGCGGCGTCGCGCGGGCGAAGACGCGCACACGCTTGACGACCTCGACCAACTGCGCCGGCGTGAGCTGCGCAAGTTCGCTGCCGGTCACGACCTGATCGGAGCGCTCGGCGAAGCCCGCGTCGCGCGCGATGGCGAGCGCGGTCACGGGATGATCGCCGGTGATCATGCTCACCGCGATTCCCGCGTCGCGACAGCGCTGGACCGCCTCGCGCGCGCCCGCTCGCAGCGGATCGATCATCCCGACCAGCCCGAGGAACTCCAGGCCCGAGGGCGTGGGTGCAAGCGACTCGGAGTCGAGCTCTGGAGGCGCTGCGCCTTCGCCAACGGCGAGCACGCGGAAGCCGCGCGTCGCCAGCGCCGCGGCCTGCGCCGCAACACGCTCGCGCGCCGCCGCGTCGAGCACGCACATGGCGAGAACGCGCTCGGGTGCGCCCTTGACGAAGGCGCGCAGCTCGCCGCCGGCCGTGCGGTGGAACGTGGCCGCGAACTGGTGCTCGGGCTCGAAGGCGATGGCGTTGACCAGCGGCGCGAGCGCGAGTTGCGCCTCGCGCACCAGGCCCGCCTTGTGGCCGAAGGCGAGCAGCGCCACGTCGGTCGGATCGCCGCGCCAGGCCCACTGTCCATCGCGACGGTGGAGCTGCCCCTCGTTGCACAGCACCACCGCACGCGCCAGTCGCTCGAGCGCCGGCCGCGCGCCGGCGACCACGCGCACTTCACCCTCGGGCGCGTAGCCCTCGCCGCTGACTTCGAGCTCGCGTCCATCCGGCAAGCTCGCCACTCGCACCGTGAGTTCGTTGCACGTCAAAGTGCCGGTCTTGTCGCTGGCGATGAGCGTGCAGCTCCCGAGCCCTTCGACGGCTGCCAGCCTGCGCACGATCACTCCGCGCCGCGCCATGCGGGCGCTGGCGATCGACAGCGCGACGGTGAGGGCCACGGGCAGGCCCTCGGGGATCGCCGAAACCGCGAGCGCCACGGCGAACAGGAACATGTCGGTCGCGCCGTAGCCGCGCAGCACGACCCCGAGCACGCCCACCACCGTCGCCGCCACGAGCACGCTGATCGCCACGGCGCGCGAGAAGCGCTCCATGCGCTCGAGCAGCGGCGGACGGCCGCCGCCCGTGCCTTGCACGTCGAGCGCGAGCTCGCCCACCGCGGTGTGCCTTCCGGTCGCGACGACCACGCCCTGCGCGCGCCCGCGGACGACGCTCGAGCCGGCGTGGACCATGTTGATCCGCTCGGCCAAGGATGCGTCGCGCTCGCCCTGCCAGTGCGCATCCTTGGCGACGGCCAGCGACTCGCCCGTGAGCAGCGACTCGTCGACCTCCAGCCCGTGCGCCTGGAGCAGGCGCAGATCGGCGGGCACGCGCTGTCCGGACTCGAGCCCCACCACGTCGCCGGGCGCGAGTTCCTCGGCGTCGAGCTCGCGCAACTCGCCGTCGCGGAGCACGGAAGCCCGCACGGACAGGAGCTTTTGCAGCGCGCGGCTGCTGCGTTCGGCGCGCCACTCCTGCACGCCGCCGATCGAGGCGTTGAGCGCCAGCACGAACGCGATGAAGCCCGCGTCGCCTGCGTGTCCCGTCGCGACCGAGACCGCGGCCGCCGCGCCGAGGATGTAGATCAGCGGACTTTGGAACTGGCGCAGTGCGATCTGCCACCAGGTCGGCGGCGGACGCTGCGGCAGCAGGTTGCGGCCGTGCCGGGCCAGGCGCTCGGCGGCCTGCGCGCTCGAGAGGCCGGCCACGGTCGCCTCGAGCCGCGCGAGAACGCCCTCGGGCGCGCCGCTGTGCCAAGGGTCGCTCGACGTGGGCTCGCTCATCGATGTACGGTGCGCCGCCGGAAAACGAGGGAAGGCCTGCTGATTTCGCGAAGCCGCGCTCCGCGCACCGAGGTAGTACGGAGCGCCGGCTTCGACTCGCGGCAACTTACCTGCACCCACTCGACCATGCGATTCGACCTGACGCTCACTTCGCTGCTGATCTTGTGCGCATGTTCCGCGCCGGGGCCCGAACGCTCGCCGCTCGTGCACCAGGAACTGCTTCCCATCGAGGAGCAGAATGCGGCCTACCGCTGGCTCGAGGTCGCCCAGGAGGCCGCGGCGCGCGATGTCGATGCGAACGGCGCGCGGCCGACCGTGTTGTCGCGCCAGTTCGCGCTGTGGGCCACGGCGATGTACGACGCCTGGACGGCGTACGACGAGCGGGCGGTCCCTGTGTACGCAAGCGCGGCGCTGCGCCGGCCGCGTGCGGAGCACACGCTCGAGAACAAGACCGTCGCCATCGGCTTCGCGAGCTACCGCGCGCTGGTCGGCGTGTTCCCGCAGGACGAGGCCTGGCTGACCGAGCGCATGCGCGAGCAGGGCTTCGACCCCTCGAACGCGACACTGGATCCCAGCACGCCCGCAGGCATCGGCAACCTCGCGGCGCGCGCGCTGCTCGAGGCGCGCCGACGCGACGGCTCGAATCAGTACGGCGACGAGCCCGGCTCGAGCGGCGCGCCCTATTCCGACTCCACCGGCTACGCGCCGGTCAACAGCCCCGAGCGCATCGTCGATCCCGATCGCTGGCAGCCGATCACGTTCACGCGGCCCGACGGCTCGCGCTTCACGCCGGGCTTCCTCACGCCGCACTGGTTCAAGGTCGCGCCGCTGCTGCTCGAACGCGCCGACCAGTTCCGCCCGGGCCCGCCGCCCAAGACCACCACCGACGACGCGCTGCTGCGCAAGCAGACCGACGAGGTGCTGGCCTACAACCGCGAGCTCTCGCCGCGCGAGAAGGCGATCGTCGAGTTCATGCGCGACGGGCCGCGCTCCACCGGGCAGAGCGGTCACTGGCTGCGTTTCGCGCAGGACGTCTCACGCCGCGATCGCCACACGCTCGACCAGGACGTGAAGCTCTACTTCGCCGTCGCGGGCGTCGCCTTCGACGCGTTCATCTCGTGCTGGGAGACCAAGCGCTTCTACGACTCCTCGCGACCGTGGACGCTCGTGCGCCACTACTACGCCGGCCGGCGCGTGAGCGGCTGGGCCGGCCCCGAGGGCGGCGTGATCGAGATGCCGGCCGAAGAGTGGCATCCCTACTCGCCGTACTCGTTCATCACGCCGCCGTTCCCGGGCTACACCAGCGGCCACGCGACGGTCAGCGGCGCGTGCGCGAAGATCCTCGAGCTGTTCACCGGCAGCGATCACTACGGCGCGGTCGAGAAGCGCCGCTGCTGCGAACTGACCGAGAAGCACGCCGGCGACGCGGTCGCGCTCGACCTGCCGACGTTTTCGAGCACGGCCGAGATGGCGGCGCGTTCGCGCGCGCTCGGCGGCTACCACATCTCGATCGACAACGACGTGGGCTTGCGCGTGGGCCGCGAACTCGCCGTCTGGTCGTGGCCGCGCTACCGGGCGCTGTGGGAAGGCCGCGCGGCGCGTTGATCGGCGACGGAGCTGGTTGTACGGAGCCAGAGCAATCTGTCCCACGCTGCGAAGCGCAACGGCCGCTCCGGACGCAACGGCAGCGTGGGACAGATTGCTCTGGCTCCGTACAACCAGCGCTGAGCGCTACTTCGCGAGCAGCTTGACGACGCCCGGATGATCGGGCGCGAGGTGCGTGGCGCGGAACAGCGCGCGCGCATCGCCCGGACCGCCGCCGCGTCCGCCAGGTCCGCCCGGCGGCGGCCCGCGTCGATCGCCGTCACCGCCAGGTCCGCGTCGCCCGCGCGGACCACCCATCGGCGCGACATCGCCTCCGTGCGGGTTCAAGTACTCCCACACGCACTCGCCGCTCGGCGTGAGCTCGACCACGCGCCCGGTTTCGCCCGCGCAGATCAGCGTGTTGCCGCTCGCAAGTCGCTGCGCGCCGCTGATGTGGCCGCAGAAATCAGGCGAGCGCCAGCTTCCCACCAGTTCGACCTTCACGTTGGCAAAGTCGGCCAGCGCCTCGCGCGTGAACGGGAGGCGCAACTCGTCGGCGCTCGACCACTCGCGCTCGCCGCGCTCGCCGTTGTTGAACAAGAGGATGTTCCCGGCGCCCGGAAAACCCGCGGGGATCCACTGCGCGTCGTGCTGACCGAAGAGCGTGCGCTCGCCGGGCTGCCCGCTCCAGCGCGGATTGCCCCAGCGGAAGACCAGATCGCCGCCGCGGCCCCAGCGGCCGCCGCTCGAGCCGCGCGCCTGCTCGGTGGTGGTCGAGTGGTCGATGAACCACAGCTCCGACAGCTCGCGCGAGCTGAGCACGATCAGATCGAGCTCGGGCGAGTAGTGAACCGAATTGCAGTGGTGCCAGTCCGCGCCACGCCCCGGTCCACCACCGTCGCCGCCGCGCGGGCGCGCGTCATCGCCCGCGTAGCCCAGCTTGCGCAGCTTCTCGAGTTCCTCGAGCTCGGCCTTGGTCGGCTCGGGCTCGCGCGTCGAGATGTTGACGTCGATGCGCTGCGGCGCGCTCGCGATCTCAGCGTAGTTCGGCAGCTCGGGGTCGAAGTGCTGCACGAGGTGGTCCCAGGCGTGCCACTCCCACACGATCTTCCCGCCGCTCGGCCGCGTGGGCTCGATCTCGAGCAGCATGTCGGGCCACAGTTGCTTGGCCGGCAAGAGGCGCGGGTTGCGGCCCGCCGCGAGCGCTTCCTTCTCGCTCACGAGCTCCCAGGCGATCATCAGCACGTTGCCATTGGGCAGCGGCTCGATGTCGTGGTGCTGCAGACGGCGCTCGTCGGCGCACACGTACTCCCACACGACCTTGCCGTCCCGGTCGTACTCGCGCACCCGGCCGCCCTGGCCGCCGCCCTCGAAGACCTCGCTCGCAACGCGCTCGCAGCGCAGCAGATTGCCGCTCTCGAGCAGGTAGACCGACTGTCCCGGCGGCGCGTCGCTCTTCCACTCGTGCGCCACCGCGCCGTGCTCGTCGATCAAGTACGTCGAGTGCGAACGCAGCGGCGCGTAGAGCTTGTAGCCGGCGCTCGCACCTTCATCCGCGCGCAGCAAGCCGCGGCGTTCTTGCGCCGGAGCCTGAGCCGGCTTGGTTGAGTCCGTCGGAACAGCCTGGAGACATGCAGCGATTGTGAAGACGATCATGGGGCGCGACTCAACCCGCGCGATCGTGCGCGGCGCCGCTAGCTTTGCTCCAATCACGGGTTTCGTGAAGCGCAAGATCGCGTCCCGCAGCCGTCCGTCGTCGCCCCGCACCGCACCCGCGCGCTCGCTCGACGAGCGCACGCTGTCCGAAATCGCCTCGGAACTGGCCGAGATCCGCGCCGACATGGAGCGGCTCGAAGAGTTGGGCTTTCGCGGCCATCCCAAGATCCATCCCTCCTACGAGCTGAGCGCGCGCAATCTGCTGCACTACCTGGCGCTGCGCGCGCGCGACCTGCGCGCCCTCCAGACGCAGCTCAGCCACTTCGGACTGTCTTCACTGGGGCGCTGCGAGGCGCATGCGATGGCCTCGATCGACGCGCTGACGAACATCGTGGCGCGACTTGGCGCCGACAGCGCGCTCGCGTCCGCCGCGCGCTCCAAATGCGTGGGCATCGGGCAGGGCGACCGCATCCTCGAGCGGCACGCCGACGCGCTGCTCGGCCCGTCGCGCGTCGAGCGGCGCGTGCGCATCCTGCTGACCATGCCCGACGAAGCAGCGGAGGACTCCGCGCGCGTCGAGCAGTGGATCGCGCGCGGCATGGACCTCGCGCGCATCAACTGCGCGCACGGCTCGCCGCAGCAGTGGGAGCGCATCGTGAACAACGTTCGCCGCGGCGCAGAGCGCGCGGGGCGTTCGTGCCGCATCTTCATGGACCTCGCGGGCCCCAAGCTGCGCACCGGGCCGGTGGAGAACGGGCCGGCAGTCGCCAAAGCGCGGCCCGAGCGCGATGCGCTGGGGCGGGTGCTGGCCCCGGCGCGCGTGTGGCTCACGGCGCAGTCCGCGCCGGCGCCTGCGCCCGCCGATTGCGGCGTGGCCCTGCCCGTCGACGCGAACTGGCTCGCGACGCTCGAAGCGGGCGCGCAGATCGAATTCCGCGACGCGCGCGAAGCCGAGCGCTCGCTGCGCGTGGTCAAGCGCACACGCGGCGGCGCGCTGTGCGAGTGCGACTCGACCAGTTACTTCGTACCCGGCCTCGTGCTGCGGCGGCGCGGCGTGCGCAGCGCGGCCGGCGCCACGCGCATCGGAGCGCTCGATCCGCTGCCCGGCGAGCTGCGCCTGCGCCAGGGCGACCGGCTCGTGCTGACCCGCTCGCTCGAGCCGGGTCGCGCGGCGCAGCTCGACCGACGCGGCCGCGTGCTCGCACCGGCGCGCATCGGCTGCACGCTGCCCGAGGTGTTCGAGCACGTCCGCGTCGGCGAGAGCGTGTGGCTCGACGACGGCAAGATCGGCGGACGCGTCGTCGCAGCGAGCGTCGAAGCGCTCGAGGTCGAGATCACCTCCGCGCGCGGCGCGGGCGCCAAGCTGCGCGCCGACAAGGGCATCAATCTGCCCGACACCGACCTCGCGCTGCCGGCCTTCACGGCCAAGGACCTGGCCGACCTGCCGTTCGTGGTCGAGCACGCCGACGCTGTCGCGCTCTCGTTCGTGCACTCGCCCTCCGACGTGCAAGAGCTCGAAACGCGCCTGGCCGAGTTGGGCCGGCCGGACCTGGGCATCGTGCTCAAGATCGAGACGCGCCGCGCCTTCGAGCGCCTCCCGCAGCTCTTGCTCGCGTCGATGCAGAGCCCGTGCGACGGCGTGATGATCGCGCGCGGCGATCTGGCGGTCGAGTGCGGCTTCGAGCGCCTCGCCGAAGTCCAAGAAGAGATCCTGTGGATCTGCGAGGCCGCGCACGTGCCGGTGATCTGGGCCACGCAGGTGCTCGAGACGATGGCGCGCGAAGGCCGCCCGTCGCGCGCCGAGATCACCGACGCCGCCAGCGCCGAACGCGCCGAGTGCGTGATGCTCAACAAGGGCCCGCACATCGACTCGGCGCTCAGCGCGCTCGACGACATCCTGCGCCGCATGCAGGGCCACCAGCGCAAGAAGAGCGCGATGCTGCGCCCGCTGGGCCTCGCGCGGCGACCGATCGTGTGAGCGCTCGCGCACCGCTCCGTGCGAACCCGCACGCTTGCGCCGCGTTCGCGCGAGCGTGAAGGCGAGGCGCCGTCGCGGCATGGAGCTTGTCTTGAAGCGCGACTGGAGGTCCCCCATGCGCTCGCTGTGCCTTGTCCTGCTGGCCGTTTCCTTGTGCGCTTCCACGTCGGCCGCGCAGGCGACGCTGGTCCGCTGGCACGGTCCCTATTGGCTAGATCGGGCCCACGCGCCAATCCAGTTCCGCAGTATCTCCGACATGGATGGCGACGGGCGGAGGGACTTTCTGTTTCGCAACGACTTCCGTTGTTGGACGGAGTCCTCGCGCGACATCCGCAGGGTGCTGCGCACGTACACGCCTGTGCCGGACGCGCGAGTCGTCATCAGGAACGTCGCCCCGATCCCGGACATGGACGGCGACGGGGTCGAGGAGGTGGCGCTGACGCTGTTCCGCGGGCCTCACCTCCAGAGCGGCGTGCGCGTGCTCTCGGGCGTGACAGGAGCGCCGCTCTTGACCTTCACGGCGCCGCTGGGCGAGGCGTCCAATCCTACGCGCGCCGAGTCCGCGGGCGATGTCGACGGCGACGGCGTTACGGACCTCCTCGTCGACTTCTCGCAAGGAGCGATGGCGCCGCACTTCATCCGCGTCCACTCCGGCGCGAGCGGCGCGCCCTTGCGCAGCTATCCAGGTCGACAGTGGTTCCAAGTCCAGGTGATCGGTGACCTGAACGGCGATGGTCATTCTGACTTGGTCGTCGGCGGCACAGGCGTGGCGCGCGTCCACAGCGGCGCCGACGACGCGATCTTGCGCGACCTGACACTCCCCGCTCCGGACCCTGGATTTGGTTACTTCGTTCGCCTCGGCTGCGATCACGACCAGGACGGGTTCGCGGAGCCGGTGGTTTTGTCGGGCGAACCGCTCGCCGGAACACTCAGCTGGCGAGTGTTCTCGAGCGCGACGGGGCAGCTGCTGCACACGATCTCTCCGTTGACCTCGTCGGGATGGCCAGTGGGCTGGATGGCGCACGCGGTGTGCTGCGGAGATGTCGATCGGGATGGGGTCGCGGACTACGCCGCGCGCACGAACTCGCAGGGAAGCTGGCCGATCTACTCCACGGCTACGAGTCAGATCGTTGGACAGCTCGGAGCCGTCGCCTTGGGCGTTGACGACCTGGGCGACATGAATGGCGACGGCTTCGGCGACCTGGGAAGCACCGATATCTACCTCCCCCACGGATTCATGCTCCAGAGCGCCATTCTCTTGGGGCAACCGGCGCCGATCGCGAGTTGCACGCCGCCACCGCCTCCATCGGGCGTGTACGAGTTCGCACACAACCTTGCCGGCAGCACGAGCCTCAGCGTGGGCGATCGACTTGTCTCGACCGCCGAATGCGTGCCGCAGGGCTCGCGCGTCCTGTTCGTCGTCGGAACTGCGGCGGTGTCGAACCCGATCGGACTCACGGACCTGTGCGTCGGCGGGCGCCGCGTCCTACTCGAGACCGAGCGCATCGCCATTGGCGGCTCGCAGTGCGACGAGTCCATCCGGCACGACTGGTCGCGCGAGCGCATCTCGGCGCTCGGCGTTGCGCCGGGCGACACGCTGCACACGCAGTTCGTGCTGCTATACCCGGCCGCCGCGCCGAGCGCTCGCGTTCGCACCTCGAGCGCGGTCTCGATCACGTTCGCGCCCTGATTTCGATCGTTGGCAGGGAAAGCGCGTCCCGCGCGCGAGCGACCCTGCTCGACTCCGAACGCGCCGCTACTTCGCCGCCTGCGCGCGCAGCGAATTGCCCGCGATGACCCACACGCGGCCGGCGCGCGGGCCGCGCGAGGTGTCGAAGGGCGCGCTGACGAGCAGCTCGGGCAGCTTGTCGCCGTCCATGTCCGAGAGCGGCGTCACGGTGAAGCCGATGCCGGCGTGCGCGAGGCCGCCGGTGATGCGCGCCACGACCTTGCCCTTGGCAGACGCGTCGCCCGAGTGCAGTGACACCGAGCCCGCGTAGGGACCGCCGCGCTTGCTGCGCCACGCGCCGATCGCGAGCTCGGGCCGGCCGTCGCCGTCGATGTCGAAGGCTGGCGTCAGCGTGCGCGCGAAGGCGTCGCCCGACAGCGGCGAGGCGAGTTTGAGGAGCAGCTCGCCGCTCTTGCCCGACCAGGCCCACAGCTGCGAAGACGCGAACGAGGGCGTGTCGAGGATCTCGTCGCTGGCGAACAGGTCGCGCTCGCCGTCGCCGTCGAAATCGAGCGCATAGGACAGCCGCCCAGCGCGCGCGCGCGCGGCTGCGTCGCCGGACAGGACGCGCGGCTCGGACTTCTCGAGCGACGACCACACGTAGATCAGGCCCTTGCGGTCCTCGCCCGCCTTGCTCGCGCCGGCCGCGATGCGCAGCTCCTTGCCGTTCATCCACGCCGCCAGTCCCCCGCCGCCGAGCCGGTCGAGCGGCGCCTTGCCTTCGAAGGTCGCGAACACGCCGCCGTCGACCAGCGAGGCGACGTAGATGCGGCCGGTGTCCTCGCCCATGGCGTCGTTGCCCGGCGCCGCGATCACCAGCTCGTCGATGCCGTCGCCGTCGAGATCGCCCAGCGGACAGACGAACTCCGCGAAGCGATCGTTCGTGCCCTGGCCCGGCAGACGCTTGAGCTGCACGCCGTCGGCGCAGGTCATCACGTACACCGCGCCCGTCAAGCCGTTCTGGCCCGGCGCGGCGGCCCAGAAGTCGCGCTTGCCGTCCTTGTTGACGTCGCCGGTGAGACCGATCGACCAACCCATGAGCTCGTCGTCCGAGGCGCTCGCGCCGTGGATCTCGCGGCCGTTGTTGCCGGAGAACACGTACACCTTGCCGCCCTGCTTGAACTGATCGGTGTGGAGCGGCGCGCCCACCGCGAAGTCCGCCACGCCGTCGCCGTCGACATCTCCCATGTCCGCCGCCGACCAGCCGAAGCGGCCCTCGGTCAACTCGCCGTAGAGGTCGTGGAGCACGACCACCGGCTCGACGAAGGGCTTCTTGGGGTCGACGCTGAACGGCACGCGGTAGTTGAAGCGCTCGTCGGCGCGGCAATGCTCGAGGTCCTTGTCGCTGCGCAGGAGCGCCCAGTTGTCGAAGCCCGCATCGATCGCGCGATCGAGCCAGTCGAAGGCTTCGTCGAGCTTTTGGAGCTGATCGCAGGCGCGCGCAGCGTGATACGCGGCGAGCGGCATGCCGCCGGTGAGCTGGCTGGCGTGGCGCAGCTTCTCGAGCGCCTCCGCCGGCCGCTCGGCCTCGTGCAGCGCGCGTCCGAACACGATCCAGCCCTCGGGCTGCGCGGGGAAGTCGCGCACGTACTTCTCGAGGTCCTTGAGCGCCGCCTTGGGCTTGCCCGACTCGATCAGCTTCGTCGCCGCGGCGAGCCGGTCTTGGAACGCAAAACCCGGGACCGGCGCTGAGAGTGCGAGCAGCAACGCAGCGCCGATGCGCGCGCGCCGAAGCGAAGGCTCGAGCGAGCTGGCTGCGAGTCGAAACATGGATCTCTCCTTCGTAGTGCAGTCCGTGCGAACGCGCCCGCTAGATGCCCAGTGCGAGCTGGGCTCGGGACCACGCGGGGCGCGCCCCGCGCGAACCCCAGGAGCCGTTATTGTGGAGGCCGTCCGCGCGCCGGTCGAGCGCTGGAGCGAACTCACGGCGAGCACTCGCCCGCCGCGTCCCGTTCCAAAGGCGAGCGCGCACCAGAGCTCGAGCACGACGCGCGGACGGCGGCGGCACTACGCCGCGTGTATGCGTCGTGTGAGCGCGGCGCGCCGCCAAGAGCGAGATTTTTCGGCGCGAGCGCACCTCAACGCAGCTCCTCGAGCGCCTCGGCGAGCTGCGCCGGATCGCAGGTGATCACGAGTTCCTGCTGCGCGCTGACCGCCACGACGCGCGCCGCGCCGAGGAACTGTGCGGGCAGAGCGATCGAGTCCTCGCCGTAGAGCCAGAGGGTCGCTTTGAGAGCTCCGACGCGCCGCAGCGTGCCCACACCGACCCGCGCCGCGCCGAAGTGCAGCTCGTCAGCGTAGAACTCGCTCAGCCACGCCGGTTCTCCGGGGCTGGTGATCGCGACGCCGATTTCGAGTTCCTCGGGCAGCGGGGCCAGCGCTTCGTCCAGGCGCACGCGCACGCGGGGAGCACGCTGCAACGTGATTCGCGCCGGCGTCGAGGCGGGGATGAGCTCCTGGAACGCACAGCCGTCAGCGACGATCCACAGAGGCGGCCCATCGCGATGCAGGATCAATCGATGCCCCGTGTGTTCGTTCTCCCAGGCGTCGTCGGCGCTCTCGCCGTGCTCGAGTTCGTTGACCGCGCCGAGCGGTCGGCCTTCCGGAGCAAAGATCTCGACCACGAACAGCTCGTCGAGCCCCCGCAAATCGAGCGGGTCGAGCCGCGCATCGCGTGTGGTCGCGTGCTCCTTCACCACGACTCGCTCGATCGTCTCGAGCGCAGCGTCGCGACCGTCGTGGTAGACGTTGATCTCGTACTCGTCCGGCGGCAGCCCCGCGAGCAGGAACTCGCCGTTGGTGTCGAGCCTCGCGTTCCAGTCCTCGTCCGGCGCGAGTGCGTGGAAGTTGCGGATGCGGGACGTGGCCGTCACGTACACGAAGTCAGTCGGCGCAAGCGGCGGCAGCAGCACGCGGCCCGCGATGGCGCCGTCGCGCTCGAGCACCAGCACGACATCGCTTTGCCCGCGCTCGACGCGCGTCAGATTCGAGCGCCGCGCCCGGGAGCGCGCTTGCAGCCACACACGCCCGCCGACGGCCTCACCCCAGAACGTGAAGGCGCCGTGCTCATCGGCGCGCACACCGCGCGCGTGCGTGCGCCACTCGACCCAGGATTCACCGTTCGCGCGCACGTGGTCGACGCGCTCGAACACGTCGACCTCCGCACGGGGCACGGGCGCACCGGCGCGCTCGACGACCTTGCCGGCTGCGAGCAAGGTCGATTCGACGACCCGCAGGTCCCCCAGCTCGAAGGCGCTCGCGTCGAGCGGAACGGCCACGCCTCGTCCGACGGTCGCGAAACTCCGCCCGTCACTGTGCTCGCCGTTCAACCTGACTTGCACAGGCACGTCGCAGGGCAGCGAGCACGGGACCGAGAAGCGGCCCGCCGCGTCGGATCGAGATCCGATCACCTGGTAGGTCGTGTCATCCCCGCCTTCGCACTGGATCGACACTCTCAGCCGGACCTGCGCCAGCGCGTCGCCCGCCTGGTTGATCACACGCCCGGTCAAGCGCGTCGTCGAGGCCTGCTCCGGAACGAGCAAGCGCACGCGCAGCCGCACTTCATCGCCCGCGCGGACGGGCCCGAGCCGGCGCGCTTCGTCGTGCGGCCGTTGCTCGCCGGACTGGAAGCTCCAAGGCACGAGTTCGCGGCCCACACCGACGAACGGGAAGCGCACGCGAGCGGCGCTGAGGTCGCGGCGGCCGTCGGCGAAGCGCTCGTCGTGGTCCTCGGGCGGCGTCGCGCCGAACTCGAGCAGCTCCAGTCCGGCGCGCAAGTGCGCCGACGCGCCTTCGAACTCGACTTCGACGCTCCCCACCGGCGGCAGCACGAGCTCGACGAGCTCGGTTGGAGGCGCGGTGACGTCGATCAGGCGCGCGACTTCGGCGCTCAGCGGCTCGGCGATCGCGATCGAGTAGCGCGCGGAGAAATCCCAGTCGCCGTCGATCAGCGCGCGGTAGTGCGGCAGTCGCGCGAGCCCCTGCGCGTCCGTCAGCGCGACGCCGTGGTCGTGGAAGAACTGCCCGTGGTAGTGCTGGCGCAGTGCGACCCTAACGCCTTCAACCGCTGCGCCGCCGCCGTCGATGACTCGCACTTGAAGCGTCGCGTCGGGCTCGCACACAACGTACGTCGGATCGTCGCTCTGCGCGTCGAGCGAGGCGTAGCCCCACAGCTCGCTCGAGCGCGCGATCACAACGCCCTCGGCCTTCGGCGCGGGCGCAAAGAAGCGTCCCTGCTCGTCAGCGGCGATGCGTTGGGCTCGCGCGCTCAACGCCGCATCCATCCGGCACTCCTGCAGCAGGCCGGAAAACGACGCGTTGTCAGCACTGGAGTCGCCGCCGTCTTCGGGCCACCACCACAACTCGACCGGCTCGACGGTCCGGCGGCCTGCGCCCATCACGGGGAGGATCTGCACTCCGCGCGGGCCCACCGCGAGGGTCGACGCGGAGAGGAGTTGCTCGCCCGAGCCCGCTGCGGCGGCGCGCTGGGCCTGCGCGTCAGCAGCGTCGCTTGCGAGCGACTCCACGGACGGTGCAGCCGTCGAGCGCGGCCGCTCGCGCGTCGCAGCGGCTACTGGACTGGGAGCGCCGGCCGCGCCCCCTCCAGCGAGCAGGAGCACAGCGATCAACGCGACGACGAGCCCACAGGCGAGTGCGATCAGGTGGACGTGGCGCATGGATCAGCGAGTCGCGTACGGGACGCGGGAGAGAACGGCAAGCGAGCGCGAAGCCCACGCGGGAAGTGGCGCAAAGCTCGCGCTTGCTCGGGCAACGGGTGAAGTTCTGCTCGCACGAAGCGTCGGGTCAATCCCGCGCCGCCTCGATAGCGCGCCGGAGTTCGTCGAACGACAGCTCCAGTTCGAATTCCTGCGCTGGAGCGTCTGCGGTGAGCGCGGGAGCGATCGCGATGCGCTTGGAGCACTCGAGCGCGCGCTCGCCGTCGATCCACAGCTCGACGCGCACGGCGCCGTGGTGCAGCGGGAAGCCCTCGGCGACGCCCGCGGAGAACTCCAGCGCGTCGTCGATCCACTCGCTGAGCCAGCCCTCGCGCTCGAAGCGCAGCACCGCCCACGCCTCCAGCGCTTCGCCGAGCTGCGGCGCATCGGGCGGCATGCGCAGGCGCACGAGCGGCGCGCGGCGCAGCGTCACGACGCCTCCACTGCGGGTGAGGTCGATGGGCTCGAGCAGGTGCTCCTCCACGAGGATCCAGGCCGTTTCGGCGCTCCAACTGCGCTGCGCGAGCAGATGGCCGTTGTAGAACCCTGCCTCGTGCACCTCGCCGTCGCGGGCGAGCCACGCGAGCGTCCCCCACCTGACGGGATGGCCGTCCGACCCGCGCACGTCGAAGCTCACGAAGTCGAACGCCGCGCGCAGATCGAGCGGAGCGAGGCGCGGGTCGATCGATTCGCTTCCGACGCGCACGAGCACGTCGTGCAACTCGGCGAGCGGCTCGTCCAGGCCCTCGAATTCAAACGCGAGTTCGTAGCTCCCTGCGCATAGGCCGCGCAGCTCGAAACTGCCGTCGTGCTCGAGCTGAACGCTGCGCCTGTCGCGCAAGTCGACGACGCCGCCGTCGAGCGTTGTCGCGCGCGCCTCGACCGACACGAGGCGCGCCAGCGCGACGGACGGGACCAGCACGCGGCCAGCGATCGAGCCCGTGTCGTCCAGGCGCAGCACCACGTCGCGCCGGCCGCATTCGACCCGTTGCGGCGCGCCGATCCGCTCGCGGCGACCCGCGCGCAGCGCCATGCGCTCTTGCGGCGCTTCGCCGACGAAGCGGAAGCGGCCCTGCGCATCGCATCTCGCTCGACCGCTCGAGGGCATCCAGTACGTCCGATCGGCGCCCGGACGAGTAGGCGCCAGCTTGAAACTCTCCACCCACGCGCCAGCGACGGGCGTATCGTCGCTGTCGAGCACGACACCGGCGAGAAACTCCTCGAGCGCCGCGAGCTGCACATCGCCCAGGTCCGTGGCGACGCCGATCGGCGCCGCGGAGAGCGGAACGTGCGCGCTCGCGACGGCCTGAGCGCCTTCGAGCAGGTGGAACGCGATGCGCGACTGCGGTTCGGCGACGAGGCCCAGCTCGCAGTCGAAGCGGCCCTCGGCGTCGGTGCGCAGACCTGGACGGCGAAACGCGGCGTAAGGGCCTTCGCCGACTTCGAGTTCGAACTCGCGCTCGATCAGCGGCCCGTTCGCATCGACCAAGCGGCCGCGAAGGACGCGCGAGTTGCGCTCGGAACGCAGCACGAGTCGAACGACTTCGCCTGCGCGAGTCGGCGCAGGTCCGCGCACTTCCTCGACGCGCGTACTCGAGTCTGACCAGGAGATGAACGCCAGCACGTCGCCCCCCAACTCGACAGCTGGAAAACGCGCCGCACCGTCGAGCAATGGCCGCGGCTCGGGATAGCGCGTGGCCGGCCTTCCATCCTCAGCGACGCGCGAGAGATTGACCCAGACATCCTGGCGCCGCGCGACTTCTTCGACGCCTCGGACCTCGACCTCGACGACTCCAGTCGCCGGCATGGCCAGCTCGACCGTGGACGTCGGCAGCGCGTCCAGAGCGACATCGACAAGCACGGGCGTGCGAAGCGGCTCGGCCAGCGCGATGGTGTGTCGCTCGCTCGGGTCGATGCTGTCACCCGCGAGCGCGAGGATGTGTCGGAGCCGCGCGATGCCGTCTTCGTCGGCGTAGGCGCGCACGAGGTCGTAGTAGCGGCCGCGGTCGAGATAGCTGCGCAACGCGACGCGCGCCCCGGCCGCGGGCGCGCCGTGGCGATCGACAACGCGCACGCGCACCTCGTCGTCGGGGAAGAGCAGCACACGCGCCGGAGCGGGGTTGTTCGGATCGACGAAGGCATGGCCCCACAGACTTGCGCTGCTCGCAACGGCGTAGCCGGTGGCGTCGGGCGCTGGCGTGAACGTGCGCCCCTGCTCGTCGGGACTCAGCGCCGCGGCGCGAGCGGCCAACGCTTCGTCGAGCCGCCCTTCGAACAGCAGCGACTCGAGCCCGTCGCTCGTCCAACCCAGATGCGCGCGGCGCTGCGGCCACCACAGGAATTGCGCCTGCGGCACGCGCTCGCCGGTGGAGGCGTCGATCGCGATCAGCTCGACTCCGCGCGGGACTGTGCTCGCGTCTGGAGGCGAGGGAACATCCGACGGCGCGCTGGCCGCGGCCACGGCGTCGCGGCGGGCGACTGCGCCCGAGGCCAAGTCCTCGCGCTCCGCACGTTCTGGCGACGCGGCGGGCGACGCGTCGAGCGCGGAGTGAGCGCCCACGCCGCGGATCTGTCCCACGTCTCCAGCGCGGCCGGACCCGGCCACGAGCCAGACCACCAGCGCGGCGAGGACACCGAGAGCGACGAAGAGCGGTCGACGCGAGCGCATTGCGCCTCCCGGGAGGAAGGCGCGCTCTCTAGCAACGCCGCGCGGGCCGGTTTCGCGCCGCCGCGCAGATCAGGCTGCGTGCGAGTGCGATCCGCCGCCGCGCGCGTCGATGTACTCGAGCACCGCGAAGCCCGCTGCGCCCAGCGCCTCGACCAGCGCATCGCCCTGACTGCCCGCCACGCGCATCACGCCCAGCGTCTCGCCGCCGGGGCGATCGTGCGTGACGAAGCCGCGCACCTCGAGCCCCAGTTCGAGCGCCATGCGCACCGGATCGGGCGGCAGGTCCGCGCGCGGCGTGCGCGCGAAGCTGATCCGCAGAACGCCGCGCGAATCGAGCACGCGCGCCATGGCGCGGAAGATGTCGGACTCGGTCAGGATCCCGACCACCGCCCCGCGCTGGACCACCGGCAGCCCGCCGATCTTGTGCGTCAGCATCTTGCGCGAAGCGTCCTCGAGGTGCTCCTCGGGGTCGAGCGTGATCACCTTGGTCGCCATCACGCGCGCCACGGCGAGCCGCTCGGCCTCCGCGCCTGCGTCGGTGCCCTTCTGCATCACCGTGCCCGGCAGCACGCGCAGCAGATCGCGCTCGCTGACCATCCCGACCAGCGCGCCCTCGCGCAGCACCGGCGCGCGCCGGATCGAGTTCTCGCGCATGAAGTCCATCGCCTGGCGGCAAGTCTGCTTCTCGTTCAGAGCCAGCACCGCGGACGACATGAAGTGACGGACCAACATGCAACGGTCATCGACCGACGCGCGCGGCGCTGGAGTGCTTTGCCGCTTTGCAAGCGCTTGCGCCCGCCCGGCGCGTTCGCTCGCGGCCGCGATGTGGAAGAACCTTCGCGCCGCCAGGCCGCCGTGCGGACGCGTACTACAGCTTGGAGAGATCCCAGAGGCACAGTCCGTTGATGCCGCAGGCCCCCAGCAGCGCCTTGCCCTTGTCGACGAACTCGAGGTCGGTCACCGCGCCGCCGCCCTCGCACGTCAGCTCGCGCAGCACTTCGCCCTTGGACATGTTCCACAGCTTCACGACGCCCTTTTCGTCGCCCGCGGCGAGCAGCGCCGACTTGGGGTCGAAGGCGAGCGCGCGCACGAGGCCTTCGTGGCCGGCGAGCTTCGCCCGTGTCTTGCCCGAGGCCACCGTCCAGATGCGCAGGAGCTTGTCCTCGCCCGTCGAGACGAGCAGCGCCGACTTGGGGTCGAAGGCGAGCGTGAGCGCCGGAGCGTCGAGCGCCTCGAACACCTTCTTGTCGTCGACCTGCGCGGACTTCGAGTTCACGAAGCGGATCGTGCGATCCGCGCCCGCGACGGCGAGGAGATCGCCATCGGGTGAGAGCGCCATCGCGGTCGATCCGCCGTGTCCCAACTGGCGAACGCTCCAAGCGCCCACCACCCCGGGGGTGACACGCTGAACCGAAGTGCGCTCCGAACCGAACCACACCCAGCGCCCCTGCGGGTCGATCGCGGAGCATGCGGTGGTGGCTTGAAAGTCCGGCGCGCCGGTCGCCGGCAGGAATTCGCCGTTCTCGAGCTTGAAGGCCGCGTAGGCCGCCATCGTGAGGCTGGTGAAGACGCACTCGCCGGCGATGTCGATGTCGAAGGCCGGGAAGAGCTTCTCGGACAACAGCCACAGGCGCTCATCCTTCGCGCGCGAGACGAGCGAAACGTTGTGGTTCTCAAGTAGAAGCGCGACGTGCGTTTGCTTCGCGTCGAGCGCGAAGCGCTTCACCGGCGACGACGTCGCGGCGATGGTGCGCACCGGGATCGACGGCGCGGGCGCGGATACGGGCGCGGGCTCTTGCGGCGCGAGCGCAAACAGCAACAGGGGCAGGAACGGCGTGGGGAAGCTCATGGCGCTCTCGAATCTTGGCAAGGGACACAGCTCGCTGCGCCGCGCCTGCGAGGCGCGCCGCGCGAGCTCACACGATCACAGCGGGAACGCGCCGTCGCCCTTCTGGGCGTGGCCGAGCCGCTCGGCGACCGCGACGAACTTGTTGTACTGCACGCGCAGGTGGCGCGGCACGTCGGCGTAGACGTCCTCGACCAGCGTCTTGAGCGCCATCGGCGCGGCCGCTTCCTGCGTGTGGATCTCGCGGTCGATCTCTTCGTAGAGCTCGTCCGTGATGCGCGCGCGGTCCTTGGCGGTGAGCACCTTGTTCGCCACGAGGTAACGCTCGAGCCGCTCGAGCGGGTCGCGCGCGGCCCACTGCGCCACTTCGTCGGCGTCGCGGTACTTGGTCGGATCGTCCGACGAGCTGTGCCCCATCATGCGGTAGCTCTTGAGCACGACCAGCGTCGGGCCGCCGCCAGCGCGCGCGCGCTCGATGGCCTTGCGCGTCTCGCGGTAGCACGCGAGCGCGTCGTTGCCGTCGACGTCGACGCCCGGGAGGCCGTAGGCGACAGCCTTGTCGGCGTAGCTCGCCGCCGCGGTCTGCTCGCGCGAACAGACGCTGATCGCCCAGCCGTTGTCGATGCACACGAACACGCACGGCGCCTTCCACACGCCGGCGAAGTTGAGCCCGGAGTGAAAGCCGTTGGAGCTCGTCGCGCCGTCGCCGAAGTAGATCGCGTGCACCTCGTCCAGGCCGCGCTGCTTGGCCGCGAGCGCCGCGCCGACGCCGTGCGGGATCTGCGTGCCGATCACGCTCGACCAGCTGGGGTAGCGGCTGCCCTTGTGCTGGAAGTGGTTGCACATCTGGCGGCCCTTGGCCGTGTCGTTCGAGTTGCAGTACATCTGCGCGAGGTACTCACGCAGCGGCAGCCCGCGCATCAGCGCCGCGCCGCCCTCGCGCAGGCCGCTCCACAGCCAGTCGCGCTCCTCAAGCGCGAAGGCCGAACCGATGATCGCGGCCTCGAGCCCGGTCGCCGTGCCCACGAACCCGATGCGGCCCGCGCGCTGCAGCTTGAGCATCCGATCGTCCATGCAGCGGATGCGCAGCATGTGCCGGAAGAGCGCGCGGAGTTGGTCTTTGGACAGCTGGGGCAGCTCACCGACGAGCGCGCCGTCCTGCTCGAGAACTTTGGCGACGGGGGTCATGGAACTGCTGAGCATACTCGGAGTCGAGCGTCGTCCGCCTCGATCCACCGCCCTCGCATCGCGCCGCGCGCCGCCGCCGGGAGCGGCCGCAGAGTTAGTCCACCACTGCGCAGCCCCAGCCGTCGTACTCCACTCCGCACCTTGTCGCGAGCTCGAGCATCGAGCGGGTCTGATCGGTGATCTCAGCCAGCGTCGGCACGCAGACGCGGACCAAATCGAACGTGAAGTACGTTTGGCCTGCAAAGGTGTTCTCGGTGACGGGCGAAGGCTGGTAGCCCGCCGACGCGCCGAACGAGAGGACCGGGGTGGCTGACGAGCGCTCCGTGCACACGAAGTGGTGCTCGATCGAGTGTGACTTGGTGAGGTCCGAGCCGGCCTCCGCGAGTCGGCGGAGCACCTGTTCATCCAGGTCACGCCGCCGAGCGAGAGCTGCTTCGCTCACGAGGCTGGGCTCCGCGCGAGCCGGATCGGAGGACTCCGTCGCGGGCGAGCATGCCCCGAGCGCGAGAGGCAGAAGGAGACCGCGACCAAGGCTTGTGAGCACGCGAGAAGCCATGGCTTCGAGTGTAGTTCGGCTGCGTCGCGTGCGCGTGTAACTCGGCGGCCGCCCGCCGGCGACTGACCCGCTCGATGAGCGCGCCCCGAAACGCGCGAGGCGCGGCGCGGACTCGAAGTCCCGCGCCGCGCCCCGAAAAGGTGCTCGCTCGAGCGCGACTACTGCGCTTCGAGGCTCAGCGTCCAGCTCACGAACGTGCCCAGGTCGCTCGCCGCGAGGTCGCGGACGCGCAGACGCCAGTTGCCGTTGATCGCCTTACCGGTGAACGCGGCGAGCGACTGCGCCGAGGCGGTCAGGTCGGGGAACACCGTGTTCACGTTGTCCGCCGAGCCGCCGGTGCGGTTGTGCAGCAGCACGGTCGTGTTGTCGGGGCCGATCAGCGCCACTTCCAGGTCGCCCTTGTAGGGGTGCGTCACGTTGACGCGCACCTTCACGGCCGAGACCGTGCCGGTCTGCGTGTAGTTGAACGTGTTCGACACACCGGTGGTGTTGTTGTCGGGCACGGCCAGGTTCACCGTTGCGCTGCGCTCGCCGTTGAAGGTGATCTTCCACGAGCTGAGCGTGCCCACGTCCGTCGCAGCCAGGTCGCGCACGCGCAGGCGCCAGGCGCCGGCCGTGTTCTTGCCGTTGAAGGCGGAGAGCGCCTGCGCGGGCGTGGTCACGATCGCGAAGGTCGTCGTCACGTTGTCCGCGGCGCCGCCGGTGCGGTTGTGCAGCAGGACCGTCGTGTTGTCGGGCCCGATCAGCGCGACCTCGACGTCGCCCTGGTAGGTGTGCGGGATCACGGTCGAGACCGAGATCGACGACACCGTCAGGCTGTCCGCCACGTTGATCGTGCTCGTCACGCCCGTCGTGTTGTTGTCGGGCACGGCGAGGTTCGGCGCGGCCGAGAAGGTTCGGACCGGGTTGCCGCTCGAGGGCGCGTTGATCGTGAGCTGCACGCTGGTGGAGCGCGTGAGCGATCCACCCGTGCCGCTGATCGTCACCGTGTACGTCCCCGGCGTCGCCGCCGTGGTCGTGGTGCAGGTCAGCGTGCTCGAGCCGCTCGGACCGATCGGGTTGGTCGAGAACGAGTAGCTCACCCCGCTGATCGCCGGCGTGGCCGACAGCGTGATGTTGCTGGCGAAACCGCCGCTAGCCGCGCTCGAGACCGTGAAGCCCGCCGAGCCGCCGGCCGTCACGCTGCTGGACGCCGGAGTGGCGGAGAGCGTGAAGTTCGGCGTCGCCGGAGCGTTGATCGTGAGCTGCACGCTCGTGGTGCGCGTGAGCGCGCCGCTCGTGCCGGTCACGGTGACGTTGTAGGTCCCCGGGGTCGCACCCGTGGTCGTGGTCGCCGTCAGCGTGCTCGACCCGCTGGCCGAGATCGGGTTGGGCGAGAAGGACCACGTGACTCCGCTGATCGCCGGCGTCGCGGACAACGTGATGTTGCTCGCGAATCCGTTCGAGGGCGTGCTCGTGATCGTGTAGGTCGTCGACGTTCCCGCCGTGATCGTGCGCGACGTCGGCGAAGCCGAGAGCGAGTAGTCCGGCGTCGGCGCGCTCGCCGAGCCGTTGTAGACCAGGAGCGCGAAGTCCTGATCGGTCGTGTCCGCGTTGCCCGGCACGCCGTCGCCGGCGATGTTGGTTCCGCGCACCGTGATCGAGAACGAGCCGCTCGTGCCGGCCGGCAGGAACACGCACTCGGTGTTGTTGCGGATGTCCGCCACGCCGCCCGAGATCGAGTTGGCGCCGCTGAACACGTTGCCGCGGTACAGCGTGCCGTTGACCGTCACCTCGAGGTCGAGGTCGTTGACGAAGGCGTTGCCCGTCGTCGGTCCCGGCGCGTCGGTCCACACCAGCGCGACGCGGAACGGCAGCGCGCTGCTCGAGATCGAGCCGCTGGTCGTGTACGTCGCGCCCGTCGCGCCGAGCACCTGGGTCTGGTCGACGCGCAGGCGCGCCGCCGAGTCGAAGGTGCGCGCCATGTTCGTCAGGCCGAAGCCCTGGTTGTTCGAGAACAGCGTGTCGTTTGCGCCGACACCGTTCATGTAGGTCGCGCCCGAGACGATCTCTGCCTTGAGCATCGCCGGGCTAGGCGCCGGGAGCGCGTTGTTGAGGTAGTCCTGGCGGATCAACGCGGCGAAACCCGCGACCGCCGGCGTCGAGTGGCTCGTGCCGCTCGACCAGCAGTACAGGGTCTGCCCCAACGGCCAGTACTGGTTGCACACGCCCGTGCCGTCGTAGCCCGTCGCGCGGCTCGCGGCGCCTTGGACGTGCGTGCCCGGCGCCATGATCTCGGGCTTCTTGCGCGAGTCACTGGTCGGACCGCGGCCGGAGAACGCGATGATGTCCATCGCGCTGTTCGCGCCGGTGTTGCCGGTGCCGCAGCCGTCCGTGCCGGTCTGGCGGAAGTTCTCGCTCGCGCCGACGGTCAGCACGTTCTTGCCGGTGCCCGGCGGATTGACCGTACCGGCCGCAGAACCGCTGTTGCCCGCCGCGAAGATGATCGAGAGCTCCTGGTTGCCCGCCGTGCCCGTCACCGCGTCGCGCACGCGCGCGTCGTGGGCCTGCGTGTCGGCGTTGTAGGCGTTGCCCGAGGTGTAACCCCACGAGTTCGAGCTGATGCGCGCGCCCGCGTTGTAGGCGTTGGCCATGCGCGTCGAGGTCGGCTGGTTGAACTGGCCCGCGCCGGAGTTGGCGAAGACCTTCGAGTTGCCGATGCGCACCCAGGGCGCGATGCCCAGCCCGTACTGGTAGCCGCTCGCGTCCTCGAACGCCGATCCCGTCGACGTGTTGTAGCCGCCGATGATCGAGGCGTTGATGTTGCCGTGACCCGCGCGGCCGTCCGCCGTGGCGTCGGTCGTGTAGTTGTTGTTGTAGGCCACGCGGCTCGCGCCCGCGGCGAGTCCGTCGACGCGGAACTCGGTGTTGACGTCGGTGGTCGAACCACGGTCGACGCCGTCGTCGTGCACGTCGACCGAGAACGCGAACGGATTGTTCGGCCCGGGGAAGCCCTGCGCCTGCAGCCAGGCGAGGTAGCCCGGCCCCGTCGGCTGCGTGTTCGCCGCATTCATGTTCGCGGCCATGATCTGGCCCTGCGCTTCATCGAACAGGCGCGCTTCGTACACGGGTTCGATGGCGAACACGCTCGAGTCGCGCGCGAGGTCGACGATGTTGGCGCCGTCGAGCGTCACCTCGACGTTGACGTAGTTGAGCACCGCGTGCGGAGCGCCGTGCAGTTCGACCGCGCGGGCGGACAACTCGCCTACGAACGCTTCCTCGCGGCCGTCGGCCACGACCTGCACGATCACGCGCTGGAACGCGCTGTAGTCCAGTTGCGGCGGCCGCAGCTCGCGGCGCAGCTTGAAGGCCGGCTCGTACTCGCCGACGGTGAGCACGTAGGGCTTGGCGCGCAGCCCGTCGAGCGCGGCGCTCGAGGCCTGGTCGACGATCACGACGTACGTGTTGTGCGGCGCGTAGGTCACGACGAACGCGCCGGTCTGCGCCAGCGTCTGGAACCACTCGTCCTTGACGGGGCCGTCGAACTGCACGAGTCGCATGCGCCGCTCTTCGCGCTCGAAGTCGCCGCGCGGCGCGCGCAGGTCCTCGGGGATTGTGTCGAGCACCGCCTGGCTCGCGCGCGCGTCCGCTCCGTCGAGCAGGTAGCCGTTGAAGCCGACCCAGGTCTGTTCATCGACCAGTTGGGCGCCGCGCGCCAAAAGCGCAGCGAGGCCGCCCGCGCGTGGCGTGGCGACCTCGACCGTGACGAACGATCCGTAGTCTTCGAAGCGTCGTACCGCTCCTGTGGCGAGCAACTCGCCGATCAGCGGGTCCGCGGCGTCCAGCCGCAGCCGGTGGAAGATGCCGCTTGCGACGAATCCGTCCGGCAGAGCTTCGGGCGCGGGATCGCTCGCCGGAACACTCGGCGAAAGATCCGGCGGGCTCGACTCGACGTCGAGCGCGCGCTGCGCGAGCGCGCCGGCCGTGAGGGACAAGAACAGACTCGATCCAACGATCCAGTTCCTGACAAATCTCATTTTGCCTCCTGGGGGCAGAGGGACCAGGCAGAAGGCTAGCGAGGTCGGCCCGGGGCACAATGACCTGCGCGCCCTCTCGCTCCAGCTTCCCAGAAACGGTGCGATACTCCGGCGCATCCGAGCGCGTGCGCGACTCGAAGGCCCTGAGCGCCGTCGCCGACGACCACCCTTCACGAGAAACCATGACGACCACCAACTGGATCGCCCTCGGGGCCCTGCTCGCCCTCGTCCTGTCCGTCGCCGCCGGCTGCGCGCGACACAGCGTGCAGGAGCCGCAGACGAGCAGCACAGCACCCTCCCCCGACCAGCGCCCTGTCCGAGCCGAGAAGAACATGGACGAACTCAAGCAGCGCCTGACCAAGTTGCAATTCGAAGTGACGCAGAAGAACGGCACCGAGCGCGCGTTCCAGAACGAGTACTGGGACAACAAGAAGCCCGGCATCTACGTCGACGTGGTCGACGGCACGCCGCTGTTCAGTTCGACCGACAAATTCGACTCCGGAACGGGCTGGCCGAGCTTCACCAAACCGCTGGAGAACGCTGCCGTCAGCGAAGTGCGCGACCTGTCGCACGGCATGGTGCGCGTCGAGGTGCGCTCGAGCTCGGCGGACTCGCACCTGGGCCACGTGTTCGAAGACGGCCCGCGGCCGACGGGGTTGCGCTACTGCATCAACTCGGCCGCGCTGCGCTTCGTGCCGGCCGAAGACCTCGAGAAGGAAGGCCTGGGGCAGTACGCGAGCCTGTTCGGCAAGAGCGCGAGCGACGCGACGTCGGCCAAGGCCGCCGCGAAGAGCGAGGTCGCGATGCTCGCGGGCGGCTGCTTCTGGGGCATGGAAGACATCATCCGCAAGATCCCCGGCGTGCTCGAGACCGAGGTCGGCTACACGGGCGGCCATCTCGAGAACCCCAAGTACGACGACACGCACGACAGCGCCAGCGGCCACGCCGAGGCGGTGCGCGTGGTGTTCGACCCGACCAAGCTCAGCTACGACGATTTGCTCGTGTGGTTCTTCAAGATGCACGACCCCACGACGCTCAATCGCCAGGGCAACGACCGCGGCACGCAGTACCGCTCGGCGATCTTCTACGCGAACGAGGCGCAGCTCGCGGCCGCCAAGAAGGCCATTGCCGCGGCCGAGTTGAAGTGGAAGAAGCCGATCGTGACGACACTCGAGCCCGCTGCGAAGTGGTGGCCCGCCGAGGGCTACCACCAGGACTACCTGGTGAAGAACCCGGGCGGGTATACGTGCCACTACTTGCGCGACTGACCCGCGCAAGGTTGAGCACAGCTGCGCGACTGACCCGCGCAACCCTTCTCTTCGCCTCACTCAGCGCCCGCGAGCCGCACGCAGCGGCATCGCGGGCGCTGTTTCGCTCCACACGAGCGCAGCACGGTTAAAACTGGGGCTCTCGACCTCGATCCGGAGCCCGAAGCCATGCTGAATCAACCCACGCCGCGCACCGTCGTCTTCGCCGCTTGGTTCACGCCACTCGCCTCGGCGCAGGTGCAGACGAGCTTCACCATTCCCGCCAAGGGCGGCGACAGCGTGCCCGGCGTCGGCCTGGTGACCACGATCGAGACCGTGGCCGTGGCGAACGGCGGCGTGTGGATGGTCGAGGCCGACACCGACAACGCGAACACCGACGCGGACCAGGTCGTGCTGCGCAATGGCGCGCTCGCTTCGCGGCAGGGCGATGCGCTCGCGGCCCCAGCCGGCGCGACGATCAGCTCCTTCGGCTCCGGCGGCGCGCGCATCTCCGCCGCGGGCAATTGGGCCTGGAACTACTTCCTCGACGGCGCCACGAGCACCACCGACAGCGGCATCTACTTCGACAACACGCTGGTGATCCAGGAGGGCTCAGTCTCGCTCGCTCCGCAGTTCACAGCGGGCACGCCGTACATCGGCTTCTTCGGGGCCAAGATCGCCGACTCGAACCTGGTGCTCGTGATGGCGAGCATCGACGACGTCGCGATCGCCTCCACGGTCGACCGCGCGCTCGTGCGACTGCTGGTCAGCTCGAGCGGCGCGTTGCTTTCCGAGACGGTTCTCGCCAAGGAAGGCGACCTGCTGCCGGGCCAGACCGAAACCGTGGCCGACTTCGCCACCGGCCCGCACGGCTGGGACGTCAACGACCTCGGCCAGGCGCTCTTCATCGCCGACCTCAACGGCGCCACGACGAGCGACGGCGTGATCTACCTCGACTCGACGTTGCTCGCGCAGGAAGGCGCGCCTTCGCCCGTCGCTGGCCGCAACTGGTCGAGCCTGAGCACCTCGCAGCGCGTCGCGCTCAACAACTTCGGCGCGTACGCATTCACCGGGCTGCTCGACGCGCCGACGACGGATGACAACGTGATCGTCCGCAATGGCGCAGTCGCCGCGCGCGAAGGCGACCTCGCGCCGGGCGTGAGCGGCGGCTGGACGCTGACGAGCTTTGGGACCGGCGCGATCGACCTCGACGACGCCGGCAACCTGTACTGGTTCGGCGACTGGAACGACCCGGACACCAGCCGCGACACCGGCATCTACCGCAACGATCAACTGCTCGTCCAAGAGGGCGTGAGCGTGATCAACGGCCAGCTGCTCACCTCGATCGCCAGCGTGCAGGAGAACTTCATGGTCAGCCCCGACGGCCGCTGGCTGATCTTCGAAGGCGTGCTGGCGGGAAGCGGGCAGGCCGCGATCCTGATCGAGATGACCGGCGCGACGAGCGCTTACTGCACCGCCGGCACGACCACCAACGGCTGCACGCCGTCGATCGCGGGCGTAGGCTCGCCCAGCGCCAGCCTCGCCACGCCGTTTTCCATCCAAGTGTCGAACGTCGAGGGCCAGAAGCTGGGCCTGGTCTTCTACGGAGTGAGCGGGCCGCTCGCGACGCCCTGGAGCACGAGCAGCACGAGCTTTCTGTGCGTCAAAACGCCGACGCAGCGCACTGCGGCCCAGTCGACGGGCGGAGTGAACGCGCAGTGCAACGGCGTGCTCAGCCTCGACTGGAACGCCTTCATCGGCGCCACCCCTGGCGCGCTCGGCACGCCCTTCGCCAGCGGCGACAGCCTGTGGGCCCAGGGCTGGTTCCGCGACCCGCCGGCCCCCAAGACCACCAACCTCTCGGACGGGTTGGCGGTGGTGTTCGAGCCTTGAGCTGAGGCGCGGGCGCAGCGTTCGGATTGCGTCGAACCCGTGCGGCGGGGCTGGCGCACGCTGTTGAAATTCATACTCTTTTTTCAGCATGAAGCGCGCCGCCTCCCGCCCCGACTTCCCGCTGCGCCACGCGCGCCAGGTGCGCGCGCTGCGCTCGCCCGCGCGCCAGGAGCTGGTCGACGCCCTGCAAGCCGCTGGTCCCTGCTCGATCGCCGCGCTCGGCGAGCTGCTCGGCCGCGCGCCCGACTCGCTCTACTACCACGTGCGCGCCCTCGAGCGCGTCGGCCTGATCGTCAAGCGCGGCGTGCAGCGCTCGGGCGCGCGCGACGAGGCGCTGTACGACACGCCGGGGCGGCTGATCCTCGACTTCGAGCCGCAGAACGCGAGCGAACGCCGCGACCTGCTCGCGCTCACGCGCTCGGTGCTGCGCATCGCCGAACGCGACCTGCGCGCGGCCGTCGAAGGCGGAACCGCGCGCTACGCGCGTCGAGCGGATCGCAACACCTGGTGCGCGCGCGTGAAGGGCTGGCTCACGCCCGACGAGCTGACCGCCGTGCGAGAGCACCTGGAGGCCGCCGCCCAACTGCTGGTTCAAGGCCAACCGCGGCGCGGCGCCGAGTTGCACGCCCTCGCCTTCGCGCTCGCGCCGCTCGCCCCCACTCCCCGCTCCCGCAGCGCCAGGACTCCGACCCGATGAATCCGACCCTCGCCTCGCTCGCACTCACGCTGCTCGCAAGCTGCTCCGCGCCGCCTTCGCGGAGCGAGCCGAGCGCGGATTCGCCGCTCGAAACCACCCTCGCGCAAGCGCGCCGCGCGCTGGGTTGGGATGAGCTCGCGCGCCGCGGCGCAGCCGTCGAAGTGCTCGGCAAGACGCGCTGGCTCGGGCTCGACACGCGCCACACGCTGCGCTTCGACGCGCGGGGCCGCGTGTTCGAGCTGCTGGACGGCGCGCTCGGTCAGAAGAGCGGCTTCGACGGCGTGCGGCGCTGGTCGCGCGACTGGAACGACACGCCGCGCGAGCTGTGCCTGGGCGATGCGACGAGCGCCGAACTCGAGGAGCTGTTCAAGACCGGCCGCTGGTGCATGCCGGGCTCGCGCCTGCAGTTCGAACTGCTCGGACAAGCGCCTGCGGAACGCCTGGCGCTCGCGTTCCGGCACGTCGACGGCATCCAACACGGCGTGCTGGAGCTAGATGCGCGCAGCTCGAGGCCGGTGGCGGTCCGCTTCGGGACCGACGGCGAGCGCAGTCAGTGGGCCTTCTCCGACTGGCGTGTCGTCGAGGGCTTCGCCTTCCCCGGCTCGCTCATGACGCGGGACCAGGGCATGCAGCGCAGCTACACGGCCGAGTCCGCGCGCGTCGTGGCCACTGCGGACGAGGCCTGGTTCTCAGCGCGGCTCGCCGCGCCGGTCGACACGCGCTTCGACGCCAACGTTGCGCCGCAACTCGAGGTCAAACGCGTCAAGTCAGGCCATCTGCTCGTGCACCCGCTCATCGACGGCGTCGATCGCGGCTGGTTCATCTTCGACAGCGGCGCGGGCACGAACTGCATCTCCAAGGGCGCGACCGAAGGGCTCGCGGGTCCGCTGGGCGAGATCGTGGCCACCGGCATCGGCGGCTCGAACACCACGCACCTGTGGCGCGCGCGCGAGCTCGCCATCGGCCCCGTGCGCGTCGCCAACCCGGTGTTCATCGAGCTGGACCTCGCCTTCCTCGAGCAGCACTTCGGCGTGCCGGTCGGCGGCATCCTGGGCTACGAGCTCCTGTCGCGCTGCGTGGCCGAAGTCGACATGGCCTCGAGCCGCATCGCGCTCCACGACCCGGCGCGCTTCGCCGCGCCTGCGAACACGGTCTGGTCGAAGGCCTGGATCTACGGCCGCCGGCCATGCGTCGACGCGAGCTTCGAAGGCCGCGAGGGCGTGTTCCTGATCGACACGGGCGCTGCGAGCGACACGGTCACGCTGCACTACCAGGTCGTGGCCGACTTGAAGCTGCTCGAGGGCCGCGAGACGCACGAGAGCAAGTCCGGCGGCGTCGGCGGCTTCGTAGCGACGCGCGAGGGCGTGCTCTCGCGCTTCGAGCTGGGCGGGCGAGTCTTCGAAGCGCTGCCGGCCTCCTTCGCTGTCGAAGACAAGGGCGCACTCGCCAACGACTACGTGTGGGGCAACATCGGCGGCAAGCTGCTCGAGCCGTTCGAGTTGATCTTCGACTACCCGCGCGAGCGCGTGGGCTTCGTCGAACGCCGTCCGTGAACTACTTGCGGCGCATGCGCCACACGTCGTTGCTGTAGACGAACTCGTGCGAGCCGTTGCGCTCGATCGAGAACTTCCCGCCGGTCAGGTAGAGCGAATCGCCGCTCTTCCAGACCGCGACGCCGCCGCGCGGCGACCAGGGCGCGGACTGCGCGCGCCACGCGACGCCATCGTCGGAGACCAGCATCCCGCTCGTGAACGCGCCGGAGCGATTGGCGCCGACCAGCCAGAGCTTGCCGTCGAACTCGATCGGCTCGAAGCCGACCGGCGCCTCGGCGGCGATCGACGCGCACTCGCGCCGCCACTCGAGGCCATCGGCGCTCGACCACACGTCGTTGGCGGTCGGCCCGTCGACCTCGCCGCCGCCGATCAGGAACAGCCGTCCGCGGAACACGATCGCCGAGGCGCCGGCGCGCGGTGACCACGGCGCGCGCTCGACGACGCGCTGCCACTCCAGGCCGTCGCGCGAACGCCACACGCTGGCGCTCGCTGCACGACCGTCGTGGCCGCCGAGGATCCACAGCGCCCCGTCGAAGCTGCACGCGGCGTAGAACACGACCTGCGGCAGCGTCGTGGAGACGCCGACTTGCTCCCACTCGCGCCAGTCGCGCGTGCGCTGAATGCGCGGCTCGACGCGAAAGCGCGTGTAATCGCCTTCGAGCAAGCCCAGCGCCCAGCTCGCGCCGTCGTGCTGCACGTGGGCGAGGTACGCGCTGTTGATGCCGCAGTAAGGCAGATCGCTCTTCGTCCAGCTCGCGCCGTCGCGCGAAGTCCACGTGCCGCGGCTGTGCAGCAGGACGAACTCGCCCGCGGGCGTCACGTGAACGGGGAAGTTGTAGCTCGCCTCGAACGGGCCGCGCTCGGAGAGGCGCTCCCACTCGTAGGGCGCGGCGACGGCGGCGGCCTCTTCGGTGCGCGCGCTGCAAGCCAGCGGGAGCGCGAACAGGGCGAGCGGGAACAACAGCGAGTGCGAAGCGGCGGAGTTCATGGCGCGAGGCCGGGATTGTGACTCTTCGAGGCGTCAGAAGTCGACGCGCATCGAGAGCGCCGCGCCCGGCGCCGCGCATTCGATGCGGTGCGGCGACTTGGGACGCGCCTCCCGACCGTCCGAGAGCGGCGCGAGCGCAACCGACGTGGAGCGCGCGGGATCGACCCACAGCGTCGCCACGCCGTTCGCGTCGGTGCGGTGCGTCCCGATGATCGTGCCCGTCCGACCCACCTCGGAGATCTCGAGCGTGCGCCCGGCCGCCAGCGCGCCTTCGTCGAACACCTGCAACTCCACCCGACACACGCGCGGGCCCAGCTCGACCGAACCCGAGGGCGCAACGACATCGATCAGGCTCGCAGCGCTTGCATAGGCGTTCTGCATGCTTCCGAGCTCCAACGTGTAGCTCGCCGGCGCGAGCCCGGAGACTTCGAAGCGCCCGTCCGCGCTCGACACCACGCCCTGGCTCTCCCACTCGAAGCCCGCGCCGGTCCACACCAGCCAGCGGCCCGCGATGCAGCACTGGGTGTACTCGCCAGCGGAGGCGTTCTTGAAGCGCGCGCGCACGGCGCCGCTCACGGGCTCCCCAGCGACGCGCGCGCGACCGGCGATCGACTCGCCGCGCTCGAGCACCACGCGGCCCAGGTCGACGAAGTCGCGCCGATCGAGCCTGCGCGTCCACGGCCGAAAACCCTCGAGCAACGCCACCAGGACGTAGTCGCGGTCGCACTCGAGCTGCACGCGGAAGTCGCCGCTCGAACGATCGCAGCTGGCGCTGGAGGAAGCGGCCACCTGCGGGCCGCCGTCGACCCACTCGAAGATCGCGACGCTGGGCGGGGGTCGAGGATGGATGCGCACCTCCGGCTCCGGTGGCGCGACGATGCGACCGACGACCTCGCAACGCGCCGGCACGATCAGCTCCGCGCGGATCTCGTAGACCTCCACCAAGCCCCAGCGCGCAGCGTCGAGCGCCAGCGGCCACTCGAATTCCACGGGCAGGAGCCCTTCGCGCTCGAGCTTGATGACCAGACTGCTGGGCTGGGTCAAAAGCAGCTCGGTCAAGTCGATCCTGAAGCGGCCTCGTTCGTCGGCGCCGCCGACCGCCGCAACGCTGTAGTCGGCGTTGAGCACCGCGGCGTGGAGCGTGTGCACCTCGGCGACGGACGCCGACTCGAGGTCGCCGATCCAGGCGCGCACGCCTGCGCCGCCGATGCGCGTGTTCGAACGCGACACGCGCAGCTTGCCCGTCAGCGGGCTCCCGTCCTGACCGCGGACTTCGCCGACCAGGACGATCCTCGGATCCACAGGTCGCGCAGGAGCGACTTCGGTCGGAGGCGGCGGCAGCGGCGGCGGCTCAGCGCGTTGCGGTTCCTGGGTCGGAGCGGGCGTGTCCAGAGAGGCCGAGACGACGGGCGGCGCCTCCAACTCCGTCGCGGATGCAAGGGCGACCGCGGACTCGCCCTCCGGACCCGCTCCCGCGGCGAACCACACCAAGAGCGCGAGAATGACCGCGCCAAGGGCAACGAGAGCGACGGGCAGGCGTTGGCGAGGACGCACGGGGGAGGTCGGCGCACTGGGCGCCGCGCGTGGGGTGCACCTGGAACGGGCTGCCAGCCTACGCGCGCCGCCTGAACGCGTGAGCCGTTCGTGACTTTTCTGTGCAGCCGCCGGCGCGCGCGTCAGTCGTCCAGTCGCTCGGCGATGCGCGCCGCGTTCGCCATCAGCGTGAAGGTCAGATTCTTGGCCGGCAGGAACGGGAAGCTCGAGCCGTCGACCAAGTACAGCCCGGCGAGGTCGTAGCTCTCCCCGCGCGGCGAAGTGCACAGCGCCGTGCGCTCGGCGCGCATCGGCACGACGCCCGCGTAGTGCACGCTCGCCCCCATCGGCCGCACGTGCGTCATCCCCGGCGGAGCAATGCAGCCCAGCGCTCGCAGCGCGCGTTTGACGTCGCGCAGCGTGCTCGCGATGCGTTCGGGCTCGTCGGGAGCGGGCTCGTAGCGCACCAGCAGCTTCGACGAGCCGTCGCGCTCGACCTCCAGCGCCAGCGAGCACGTCTCGCGCCGCTCGTCGTGAAAATTCACGTTCACCAGGCCCAGCGCCGCGTGCGCGTTGCGGAAGATCCACAGCGCGCTGGCGAGGTCGAACGGCACGCTCTGCACGATCGGGTGGATCAGCGCGGTCTTGAGCGTCGTCACCAGCCCGTGCACGTAGTGGCGCGGGTCGGGGCGCTCCAGTCCCAACGCGAGCTGGTGGTACTGGTAGCTGTCGAGCTCGACGCGCTTGCGCAGCATCGCGAAGTTCACGAACGGCACGAGCACCTGGCGGTTGTCCATCAGGCCTGTGAGCACGGGCGCCACGCCGCCGTGCGCGCGCAGAGAATCGAGCAGCAGCTTGGCCGACGCGAGCGTCCCAGCCGCGAGCGCGACGTGCTGTGCGTCCAGCGCGAGCGCTGCGCCGCCCTCGAGCTGCTCGGCGTGCACGCGCCGCACGCGATTGGCGGCGTCGGCTTCGATGCGCGTGACCACGACGCCGGGCGTGTACGTGAAGTTCGGGTGGCGCTCGAGCGCACGCAACGTGAGCGACGGCGTGTAGAGCGCCTCGCGCGGACAGCCCCACAGGCAGCGACCGAGGTTCGTGCAGCCCTGGCGGCCGTCGCGATCGTCAGCGCGCACCGCCGCGCGCGAGCGGCCGACGAAGCAGCGCAGCTCGCCGTTGAGTCGCGGCTTTGCACGCTGATACGCGGCTAGCAGCACGCGGCTGTGCTCGTCGAGCTCGAGCGCCGGCGCGAGGTGCGCGTGGCCCGGCAAGTAGGGCGCGAGGTCGTCGACGGCGCCGCTCACGCCGATGCGCTGCGCGATCAGCCCGTAGCAGCGCTGGAGCTCGGAGTGCTCGAACGGGAAGTCGACGGTCTCCGCGGCCGTGAACGGGAACGAGCCGCCGGTCCAGGCCTGCGCCAGTCCGCCGCGCGCGAACGAGAGCAGCGGATCGAAGCCGCGCGCGCGCCACGCGAAACGCTCGAGCGGCGCGAAGATGTAGCCCTTGTGCGGCGGGAAGCCGTAGTACTCGCCCTTCGCGCCGGGAAACAGCGCGCCTTCGAATGCGCGGCCCAGGAAGTAGCCCGCCGGATCGGGATGCTCGCTCTTGAGGCGCGCGAAGCTGGCCTGCGGGAGCTCGGCGGCGGGCGCGCTGCGGCCCACGTCGAGCATCGTCACGCGCCAGCCGCGCTCGAGCGCCGACTGCGCGAAGTGCACGCCGCTCGCGCCGGAGCCGACGACGACGACGTGCTTCACTTCGCGCCTCCGCCGCCGAGGACGATGCGCGCCGGGAGCAGCAGCAAGGCCGCGAGCACGACGCTCAACGCGAAGCGCACGCCCAGCCACGCCATCGCGACGAGCATCAGCGCGCGCGACGAGCCCGTCGGAGTGTCGAGCGCCTCCGCATGCGGCGAGCGCACCTCGAGCAGCGCGAGCATCAGCACCAGCTTGCGCCGCAGGAGCGAGCCGTTCGCAAACACGCGCGCGTGGGCGTCGAGCGCGCGCGCGAGCCACGCTCCGCGGCGTGCGAGGCGCACGACGAACTCGTCGAAGCGACTCGCGCCGCCCGGGGGGAGCACGACGCCCGCCGCGTGGGCCGCCAGGTACTGCTTGCGCACGTACTCACTGGGCGACGCGCCGCTCAGGTAGCGCGCGAACACCTCGCACTCGCGCTCGAGCGCCTCAGTCATACTTGAGCAGGTCGTCGAGGATCTGCTCGACGTTCTTCATGCGCGCCACGTGCCGCTCGAGCAGCGCGTTGGGCTGCACCGTGCTGTCGTACACGAAGGCGTACAGCTGTCCGGCCGTCATCGGGAGCAGCGGCAGGGCGAACTTCTCGAGCACGGAGAGCACGGCGATCGCCGACTTGCCCGGCAGCGCCAGCAGCGGCCCGCGCGAGCCGCGCTTCTTGCGTTGCCGCACTTTGCGCAGGAACTCGCCGAAGGCGATCACCTCGGGCCCGCCGAGGTCGTAGGCGTTGCGATCGAGGCTCGGGTCGTCGATCCAACTCGCCAGGCACTCGGCCAGATCGTCGGCGTGGATCGGCTGGATGCGCGCGGCGCCGCCGCCGAAAACTGGAGTCACGGGCAGGCTCGCGAGCCCCGCGAGCGCATGCCAGATCGCCGCGCGCCGGCTCATCACGATCGTCGGGCGCACGATGGCCCAGTCCAGACCGCTCTCGCGCACCAGCGCTTCGGCGTCGCGCTTCGAACGTCCGTACGGATAGTGCTCGAGCTCCGGGTAGGTCGCGGCCACGCTCGAAACGAACAGGAAGCGCTTCACGCCCGCCGCGCGCGCGGCCTCGAGCACGTTGCGCGTGCCCTCGACGTTCACGCGCTCGAACTGCTGCGGACGCGCCTTGCCGGTCTGCGCCGCCATGTGCACGACCTCGGTGCAGCCCTCGAGCGCGCGCCGCCAGGTCTCCGGCTCGCCCAGGCGCGCAGTGACGAACTTCACCGCCGGCTCGGGCGCGGCGCTCACGTTGCGCGAGAGCACGAGCACCTGCGGCATGTTCTTGCCGGCCGAGCGCTTGTCGCCCGCCAGCCGCGCGAGCAGTGCACGACCGACCACGCCGGTCGCGCCCGTCATGAAGATCTTCTTGTCGCTCGCCATCCGCTCGCGCCCCGCGCTGCGAGGCGGCGGGATTGTAGGGATCGCGCGCGGCCCGAGCGCCTGGGCAATCTCGTCGCACGCGCCGATCAGCGAAGTTCGCGCCGTTACCATGCGCGCTCCGCAACTCTTGCATCCAGGACGCTTGATGAGACTGCTCCTCGCCTGCTCGCTCGCTGCGCTCGCTGCCCTGAGCGCCTTCTCCTCCGCGGCGACCCCGCTCGCCCGCTCCGCGCCGCCGGACCCGAGCCAGAACGAAGTCTCGGCCTTTTCGCTGGCGCTCGACGCCGCCGAGCGCTCGCTCGAGGCCAAGCAACTGCCCAAGGCGCGCGAGTGGATCCAGCGCGCCCTCGAGCGCGACGCCAAGTCGACGCGCGCCTGGGCGCTGCGCGCGCGCTGGGCCGAGGCGATGGCCGACCGCGACGACCTCGTGTACTCGATCTACACGCAGTTGCGCCTCGCCGTCGCGCAGAAGGCGCCCAAGCCCGAGATCGAAGCGCTGCGCGCACGCCTGATCGCGCTCGAGCCGCTCACCAAGGAGCTGCTCACGATGAACGCGCGCTTCATCGGCGCGCTGCAGCCGATCGCCGAGCAGTACGAGAAGGACCTGCGGCCGCACTCGGCCATCGGCGTCCACAAGCTGATCCTGGCGATCGACCCCGAGCACGTTCCCAGCCAGGAGGCCATCGACCGAATCTCGTCGCTGCCCGACCCGAGCCTGGCGGGCGACGCGAAGCCCAAGGACCTGCTCGCCGACGTCTCCGAGGAGTGGATCCGCGACTTCGACGCGCAACACGCGACCTGGGACACGCGCGCCAAGCTCGAGCGCGAGAACTACACGACGTACACCAACGCCGGCTACGAAGTGCTGGTGCGCGCGGCCGAGGCGATGGAGCAGATGAACCTGTTCTATCGCGTGTTCTTCCAGTACGGCACGGAGGAGGACGGCAAGAGCGTCCCGCGCATCGACCTCAACATCTTCAAGCTGCGCGCGGAGTACTTGAAGCTGGGCATCGGCCCGCCGGTCGAATGGTCGGGCGGCCACTTCACCGGCGGCGCGGTGGAAACCTACGTCGAGGGCTCGGGCTTCGAGGGCATGACGCAGACCCTGTTCCACGAAGCGGCGCACCAGTTCGTGTCGCTCGCGACGAGCGCGGCCGGCTGGCTCAACGAAGGCCTCGCCTCGTTCTTCGAAGGCTGCGTGATCCTGCCCAACGGCTCGGTGCTGATGAACATGCCGGCCAACCACCGGCTGTTCCCGCTCGCCGATCGCATGGAGAAGGGCTGGATGAGCGGGCCGACCGACGGCATCGACCCCGCGAACAGCTCGAGCGAGCCGAGCAAGGCGCCCACGTTCCGCATCGTCGTCGAGAACAACTACGACTGGGGTCCGCCGTGGTACGCGCCGACCTGGGGCGTGGTGTTCTTCCTCTACAACTACCAGGACCCGGTCGACGGCCGCTTCATCTACCGCAAGGCCTTTCGCGAGTACGTCAACGCTTCGGGCGGGCTCACCGGCAACACGGCCATCTCGAAGTTCGAAGAGGTCGTGCTCGGCCAGCCGCTGCCGCCGATCAAGGGCGTCGATCGCAAGGACGCGCCCGAGGTCAAGCTGCCCAAGACGATCGACGAGCTCAGCGATCTGTGGAAGGAGTGGACGCTGGCGCTGCGCGACGAGCAGCAGGGCCGCATCGAGGTGGCGCGGCCGTATCTCGACTGGGCGCGCGCGGCGCTGCTCGCGAAGGATGAGGTGATCGCGAAGGAGCACTTCGAGAAGGGCTTGGTCGCGACGCCGCTCGATCCGACGCTGCTCGAGGAGTTCGCGCTGTTCCTGGGCGAGGGCAAGAACGCCGACCGCGCCGCCAAGCTCGCGACGACCGCGCTGCGCGTGCTCGAAGCGAGCAAGACGCCCGACAAGCGCGCCATCGAGCGCGTGGATCGCCTGCTTTCCAAATGGGATCCCAAGCGCGGCTCGATCGCGCGCACCAAGGGCGAGCTGGCCGACGCCGCGAAGGCGATCGTCGAGAAGCTGCGCGGCGCGAGCCTGCCGATGCTCACCATGGACGTGAGCTGGCGCCTGGGCCGCGACCTCGAGATCGACGCGCTGTTCGGCGTGTACGAGACGGCGCTGCGCGAGAGCGGCAAGTCGCTCGCGATCTGGGAGCTCGCCTACAACGAGAAGAACCTCGAGGGCTGGGACACCGGCGGCAACACGACCTTCAGCGCGGCCGGACCGCTGCTCGAGGCCAAGTTCGGCGCCTACGACCCCGCCAGCTTCGTGTACCAGGGCATGAACCTGATGCGCGTGACCGGCGGCGACTTCTCGCTCGAGTGCGAAGTGCAGGCCAAGCGCGGCGAGAACAACTTCTGCGGCATCGTGTTCGGCCGCAAGGACGCGAACAACTTCCACGCCTTCGTGTTGTTCCCCGGCACGCCGCGCAAGGAGGGCTCGCAGGCCGCCGAGAGCGCCTGGGTCGACCTCGCGAGCTTCTACGGCGGCGGCGCGACCAAGACCTGGCGCCACGTGCCGGTGAAGGCCTTCAAGGTGCAGGAGGGTCAGACCGGCTCGAGCGAATGGCGCAAGCTGCGCCTCGACGTCGCGCGCAACAACGTCGACTGCTGGGTCGACGGCGAACTCGTCGCCACGCACGAGTTCCCCACCGCCGAGGTGCTGCGCGGCACGTTCGGCCTGCTGATGGGGCCGGGCAAGGCGCGCTACAAGGAAGTGCGCTTCCTCGCGCGCGACCCGCGCGATCCGGCCGGCGAGATCGAGCGCCGCGTGCGCATGGAGAAGCTCAAGGCCTCCGGCGAAGCGGTCGGCGGCAGCTTCCTCGGGCTCGTTCCGCCGTTCCCCAAGATCGAGCGCTGGGTCCAGGGCTCGCGCACGATCTGGGACGAGAAGGGCCTCGTGCCGCAGGTGCTGCTCATCTGGAGCATCCAACAGAACGACTTGATCCGCCTCGATCCGTGGCTGACGCACCTGGCGCAAACCTTCGCCGACGTCGGGCTCGAGATCGTGTCGGTGTGCTCGCCCAACGACTCGAAGGCGATCGACGCGTACTTGAAGGAGCATCCCTTCCCCGGCGCGGTCGCCGTCGACCACCGCGAGGGCGTCGGCATGGGCTCGAGCTACGACCTGTTCTCGATCGAGCGCTTCAACCTGCCGCGGCTCTTGTTGCTCGACATCGACGGCAAGGTCGCGTGGGAAGGCGATCCGGGCTTCAAGATCGGCGAGGCCTGGACGCCGGAGCTCGAGAGCTTCCTCGAGGCGCCGCTGAAGGAGTTGATCGAGCGGCGCAAGCTCGCCGCGCTGGCTGCGTGGACGCGCGAGTGGCGCGAATCAGGAGCGACCGAGCTCGCCGAGGGCGACTTCGCCAAGGTCTGGCCGCGCCTGCAGGCCGCCAAGCAATTCGACGGAGCGCTCGCGCCGCTGGCGTACGACGTGCAGCGCCTCGCGACCGCACTCGAAAGCGCCTTCGCTGACCTCGCCAAAACCGCCACCGCACTCGACAAGTCAGGCCGCGGCGCTGCGGTTCCGACACTGGTCGCGTGGGCGCAGGCGACGGGCGTGGTGCTCGACAAGCGCGCGCTCGCGCAGCTCAAGCCCGCCGCCGAGGGCGCGCAGGCCAAGGAGTGGGAGCGCGCGCTCAAGCTGATAGAGACCGCGGCGCCGAAGCTCGCGAAGGAGCCCGCTGCGGGCGCCGAGCTGGTCACCAAGCTCGCCGCGCTGAAGGGCCCATTCCCCGCCGAGCTGGCGAGCGAGCTGCGCGACGCAACGGGCGACAGCGAGCGCTTCGCTCAACTGCTGAGCGACGCGCCCAAGCGCCCAGCGCGCTGGCTGATCCGCGAGCACTTCCGCTGGAAGTGAGCGCACAGCGCGAAGCTCGCAGGAGCTAGTAGCTCAGCAGCGGAAGTGGCCGACGAGTTCGAGCATTTCGTCGG
>WYBT01000040.1 GCA_011525785.1 Planctomycetaceae bacterium | reverse complement strand
GATCGAGTAGCGGCCCTGCTCGTCGGTGCGAGTCAGCGGCTCCTTGCCGAGGATGCGCAGGGCTCCGTGAGCGCCGGGCGTGGTCGATTCGATGATGAGCAACGCTCCCGCGACGGGCGATCCGCTCCTGCGCCGCACGACGCCGCTCAAGCGCAGTTCGCCGCGCGGCGGGTCGAGCAGGATCTCGAGCGGCTTGGAGTCGGACGCGGGCGGCGCGGCGGGTATGAACTCGGCGCGCAGCTTGGAGTCATTGCCGTGCAGCTGGAGTCGGTGCACGCACGGCTCGAGGCCCGACAGCTCGAAGCGGCCGTCCGCGCCCAGCTCGCACATCGCGCGCGCGGTGCTCGCGCCGCTGCAGTCGCTCCAGGGCTGCGCGTACAAAGTCCAACCCGTGAGCGGCTTGCCCGATGGCACGCGCACGATGCCGTGCAGCCGCCCGTCGCCGCCTTCGAGTTCGATCACGTGGCCGTCGTCGGCGTTCTTGGGGATGTCGAAGCTCCAGCGCCGTCCGTCGAGCGCGACGACCTCCGCGGTCCACTCGTCGGTCGCGAGGTCCATGGGGATCACGCCCTGCGCGCTGAGCGGCTCCCACGGCTGCTGACCGAAGCGCGCGCGCCAACCCGTGTAGTCGCTCGTACCGCGCGCTGCGACTCGCGCGCGACGCGGCGAACTCGCGCCGAGCACGACGAGCGTCACGCGCTGCGTCTGACCCTCGACCAACACGAACTCCGCCTTCACCTCGGCGCTGAAGCTGCCCTCGGTGTTCACGTTGGGCGCGAAGACCCGGCCTTGAAGCGTCACCGGCAGCGTGAAGCGCGCCACGCCCTGCTCGTCGGTGTTGCGGCGTTCGGAGCGCTGGTCGGAGGCGCTCAGGCCGACCACGTGTCCGACCTGGGGAGCGCCAGCGCGATCGACGACCTCGACTTCGAGGCTCGCCAGCCGCGCGAGGTCGATCTCGAGCTCCGCCGGCGCGGGATGCTCGACCACGCGCAAGTGATTCGCATCGCCGTGCTTCACGTCGAGCAAGTAGGCGCCCGGCGGTGCATGGAGCACGAAGCGGCCGCTCACGGTCGTCGTGGCGTCGACGAGCATGCGGGGGAACTGCGAACTGGCGGACCACTGGAGGTTCGAAGCATGCGCATAGAGGCTCACGCGCCTTCCGTCGAGCGGCTCGCCCGCTTCGAGCACGCGCCCTGAGAGCGCCGGCGTCTCCTCGCGTTCGAAGCGCAGCTCGATCACCTCGCGCGCGGGTTTGGTGGGCTCGTCGACGAACTGCGGCGCGTACCCCGACGCCCACAGCTTGAAGCGCACCGGTCCGCCGAATCCGGGGCGACCGCCGTTGCCCGGCAGCGTCAGCAGCCCGCCGGGCGCGTGGACGATCGAACTCCACGCGGTGAAGCCGTTCTGCGGGTGCTGACCCAGCACGTGAACCCACTCGAGCGGAGCCCCGTCGGCTGCGTCGACGAGCTGCAACGTCTGGAGCGCCTGCAATTCGATGCGCCAATCGCTGTCGTCGACCAGCAGCAGTGTGTCCATTGCGATCGACCAGCCCGGGCTGAGCACACGCACGTGACCCTGAGCGCCGCCGAGCGCGACGCTGAACCTCCCGGCGGTGTCCGTGGCGACTCGCTCTACGCAAACTCCCTCGCGTCGATCGCCGGCGGCCCCGGGGGCCGAGGTGCAAATGGCGAGCTCGAGAGGCTCGCCTGAGTACGGTCGGCCGAGAAGCGTGCACTGGCCTTCGACGCGCCGCTCGGGCCACAGCTCGACGCGCGTCGGCAGCGCGGCGGGATCGATCGGTCGATAGCGCGTCGCGTAGCCCGAGAGCGCGACCTCGAGCAGCTCCCAGCGCTCGCTGGCCGAGAGGCGCGCGCGTCCGTTCGCATCGCTCGTCGCACGCTCCAGCGGCTCTGCATCGCCAGGCAGATCCAGGGCGAGCAGTGGCGCGCGCCCGACGAAGCTCGCATCGTCCGCGCCGACGAGCGCGGGCCAATCGGCATGTGTGCGCGACTCGAGCCGCCCGAACGCGCTCATCGCGAACGCCTGGGGGCGCTCGCGCAGCAGCGCGCGCACGTCGGTTGTGCGCCCAGCGTGTCGCGCGATGCTCGCGCCGGCCAGCGGGAGCTTGGTGAGCGCATCGACGACCTCAAGCGTGTGCGTGGCCGCGTCCGGCGCCGGCGCGGCGATCTCGGCGCGGTCCTGTGGCGCAGTGGGGGGCTGCGCGAGCGCCTCGCTCGGCCGCGTTGTGTCCACGGGTGCGATCCGCGCTTCGGCGTCGCTCGCGCGCGAGAGCGTCGCTCGCGCGGGGGCGCCACCGTTCGAGTTCATGAACCACGCGAGCGCCGCGACGAGTGCGGCGGCGATGACGACGGCGACTTTCGACACGATCAGACCTCCGATGAGCGTCGCGCTCGCCGCGACAGGCGTCGCGAGCAGCGCTTGTTCGAGGACGTGCGCCTTCACTGCGGCGAGGCCGCGCGGTGCGGCGACAGCGAGCACCAGCGACGTGGCCAGCGCCGCGGGCAGCGACTTGCGCAGCTTCTCCAGGCCGCGGTGCAACTGGACGCGCACCGTTCCCGCGTCGCGATCCAGCACGTGCGCGATGTCAGCCGGCGCCATGGCGTGACGCAGCGAGAGCAGCACGACCTGGCGATAGGGCTCGTCGAGCTGATCGATCGCGCGCGCGACTTCGCCGTGAAGTTCGCGGCGCTCGGCCGGCGCCGAGGCCTCTTCGGCGAGCCGCTGCTTGAGTCGCGCGGGGTCCACCGCTCGCCGCGCCGCGCGCCGTAGCTCGCGCGCCTTGTTCGTGAGCACGCCCGCCAGCCACGGCTCGATCGGTCGAGACGCGTCGATGCGTTCGCGCTGCTCGATCAGCGCCAGGAACGTCGCCTGCACGAGGTCCTCGGCCGCGCTCGCGTCGCCCACGAGGTGGATCGCGAGCTTGAGGAGCTGCGGGGCCGTGCGATCGAACAGCTCGGCCAGGGCCTGGGCCTCGCCGCGCTTGCGCCAGCGCAGGAAGAGCTGATCGTCGTGCTGCATGCGCCCTTCTCTGTCGCGGGCCGCTCCGACGTTACAGCGGGTGGCCGAAATCGATGACCAGAACGTGCGAGCTCAGGCCGACCGGCCCTTGCGGACCTTGGCGCGGCGCACGTCCCGCCGCAAAGTAGACGCCATCATGAGACTTCCGCTCGCTCCCTTCGCGCTGGTCTTGCTCGGCGCCGCCGCGCCGCTCGCCGCGCAGGGCGGCTACACCACGGAGAAGCACCCCGACCTCGGCATCGAGCTGCCGCGCGCGCGCGACTACGAGCAGGTGCCGACGCAGCCCGACGAGGAGCAGGTGATCCTGTACTACGTCGAGAAGGCGCCGAAGGATCCCAAGGAGGCGCGCGGGAAACGCGCCGAGCTGAGCGTCGTGTGGATCGACTTCGTGCCCGATCCGCCGCCGCCTCCGCCGCCGGAGACGCCGCCCGAGTCGGACGAAGAGGGCCGCTCGAAGGCCAAGCCCATGGACGCGACGCCCGTGGCGCCGCCCAAGCCTCCGATCACGACCTTCGAGCGCTTCCTCGAGCAGCGCACGCTGTGGGCGCTGGGCCGCGGCGAGGAGGGCAAGACGCGCTCGGGCTTTCCGGGCCGCATCGTGCGTCTCGTGCCGCGCGACGAGCGCCTGGTGGGCGCGCTGGGCGAAGGCTGGGCCTACGTCTTCGAGCAGCCGCAGAAGCGCACGATCGCGTTCATCGGCGAGTGCGCGCCCGATGCGCTAGCGGAGCAGAGCAAGATCTGGCGCTACATCGCCGAGCACGCGGAGTTCAGCGAGCCCGAAGGCGCCGACCTCACGAAGATCGAGGCCAGCTACCGCAACTCGAAGCTGCGCGGCGTCGAGTTCCGCGCCAAGGCGCGCTCGAAGCTGGTGCGCGGCTGGAAGGCGATCGACACCGAGAACTTCATCGTCGTCTACCACACGCCCGACCAGCCGCTGGTGCGCGCGATCTGCGCCGACATCGAGGCGATCCGCAAGGAGTACCTGAAGCTCTTCCCGCCCGCCGGACCGATCGACGCGGTGTCGGTGGTGCGCGTGTGCAAGGACCGCGGCGAGTACATGGCCTACGGCGGCATGCCGGGCAGCGCGGGCTACTGGAACTCAGCGAGCGAAGAGCTCGTCTTCTACGACGCGACGGTCAAGGAAAAGGGCAAGCGCGAGACCGGCGAGGAGAACACGTTCATCGTGCTCTACCACGAGGCGCTGCATCAGTACATCTACTACTCGGCCGGCGCCGTTCCTCCGCACTACTGGTTCAACGAAGGGCACGGCGACTTCTTCTCCGGCGCCGACATCAAGGGCGGCAAGGTGATCCGCATCGGGCCGAACCCCTGGCGCATCGGCTACATCAAGCGCCTGATCGAGACCAATCAGATCATCGCCTGGAAGGACATCGTTGCTTACGAGCGCAAGGACTTCTACGACCCGACCAAGATCGGTCAGTGCTATGCGCAGGCTTGGTCCATGGTTTATTTCCTGCGCACTTCGCCCGTCGCGCTGAAGCACCCGCAGTGGTCGAAAATACTCGACACGTACTTCGTGGCGCTCAAAGAGGACTACGCGCGCCGTCTGGATCTGCTCGAGAAGCAGGGCAAGAAAGATGACCAGGCGCTGCGCGCTACCGCCGGCGAACAGGCGCGCGGTCACGCGTTGGCCGTGGCCTTCAATGGCATCGACTACTTCCAACTGCAGTACGCCTGGCGCGACTTCGTCGAGAGCATCGAGTTCAAAGCGAAGTGAGCGTTGCCGACGCGACGCTCCGCGATCGGCTCCTCCGTCGGGTCTGACGCTTCGCCCCCCCCCCCGTTGCGCACCGCGCGCGGGCGCCTCGTCGGGTCCAGGGGCCCGTCCGGGGGGCCGACGGAGGCCGTAGCTCGAAAAAATGCGCTTTCCTGCGGCCAGGCGGCGCCGTCGCGGAGCTTTCGCCCTGTGGGCCAGCGGCTGCGTCCTGCGGCCGTGCCCCGGTCGTGACGTGCGCCCACGACTCCTACTTCGAACCTGCTCTGACCCGGAACAAGCCATGCTGACACTCCACCTCCCCGTCGCTGCCGCAGCGCTGTGCCTGACCGTCCATGCCCAACAGTCCCCGGCCCTTCAAAGCTGCAGCGAGATCCGAGACGCCGGGACGCTGCACTTGGTGAGCGGAGTGCTCGTGCCGCCCAACTCGGCGCCCGAGTTCCTGCCCGGGCTCGTGTCCGAAGGCGTGATCTACGACAACACCTGTGATCTCTACGCGTACATTCCACTCCTGAGTGGCAACTCGCTGATCGACGAAGGCCGCGTGCCGAGCACAACCTCCCCGGCCCCCAACACGGGAACGCTCAACAAGTACCGGGTGACCAAGTTCCAGATTGCGTACTGCACGCGCACGGCCTCGCCGGCGTTCGGCGGAACTGGGGCTGCAGTGACCGTCAAGTTCTACGACTCGTACGCAGCTTGCACGCCCTCCAGCGCCAATCCACCGCCCGTGGCGACGTTCGCGCTCACGGGACTTCCTGCGCTGAACGGAGACCTGGCCTGCTACACGGTGACGATCGATTTGACCGGCGGCGCCGAGTTCTATTTGAGCGCCGACGGCAACGGGGTCTTCGACGGGGCGGGCGACCTGTTTGGCTTCTCCTACGAGTTGCCGGGCGAACCCATTGTGACCAGTTATCCCGGCGGTCCAGTCGGCGCGGGAGACCTGACTCCGCCAGGCGCCTGCGGAGCAGGCACTGCGACCTACTACAACACTCCTGGTGCGCCGCAAGGAACCGGGCTCGGCAATGCTGACTTCTGCTACGCCGAGGGTACGAATCCCGGTCAGCCGAACAACATGTGTCGTGTCTTCGGTTTCGGCCTCCACTCCGGACTGCAAATGAAGATCTACGGGGATCTCGCGGACTGCAACGGCAACGCGATGCCCGACGCTCTCGATATCAGCAGCGGCGGGAGTCTCGACACGAACTCCAACGGCGTCCCCGATGAGTGTGAATGCCTCAACGTGGGCGCGAGCTACTGCACTGCGGGCGTCAGCAACAACTCCTGCTCCCCAGTCGTGTCGGGCTCGGGCTCTCCCAGCGCCTCCGCTGCATCGGGGTATGTCGTGACCTGCAGCGGCATGGACGGACTGCGACCGTCGGGCATGTTCTACGGCCTGGGTGCGGCCGCCAACCCGATCAACGCTGGCGGCGGCGGGACGAGCTTTTACTGCACCACCAGTCCGCGCCAGCGCCTGATCACTCCGATGCCCAACACGGGAGGCACGGCCGGCGCTTGCGACGGCGCCATCTCGGTGGACCTCAACACTTGGTTGTCCACGCATCCCAGCGGGTTGGGCAGTCCCTTCGGGGCCGGACAGACGCTCTATGTCCAGGCCTTCAACCGCGACAACGGCAATCCCTCGAAGGGGCTCGTGTTCTCGGGCGGACTGGCTGTGACCTTGTGTCCGTGAGGCGCGTCGACCTGCGCGCTGCACCGCGGCGCGCAGGGTCGGTGTCCGCCGAGCAGCCGCCGTCGAGGCGTCCGTGATCTGGGCTCAGCGCGCGAAGGCGAGTTCGAGGTCGGCCCAGCCGGGCTCGACGACGAGGCGCGGTGAGATCAACACTCGGCGGCCGTTGGCGGCGCGGAAATCGGCGTCGAACCTACCGCAGGGGACGAACGAGATCCACGCGGGCGCGTGCGTGCCGACTTCGGCGCGGTAGCTGTAGTCGCGGCCCGAGCCGTCGCACAAGATCAGCTCGCCATCCAGCGCGCCGGGTGTTCGAGCCGCGTCCTCAGCCGACAGCGTCAGCCGCTGCCCGCCGAAGCCGCCGGTGTTGCCCTCGTCGCGCTGGAGCTCGACATCTACATGCGGCAAACCGCCGTCGAGCGCCACGGCGTCGAGCTCGAGCGACTGGAAGCCGAAGCACTAGGTGCCCAGGTGCTGGCGATGGAGGCGTCTGCGTCCGGTGGGCGGCTGCAGCAGGATCCTCCAGGTCGCCAGATCCAGTTGGAAATCGGCATTTCGCGCGCCTGCGATCAGCAGAGTGAGGTCATCGAGCGCGAAGCGGTCGTCGCGTCTCGACGTGCCGACGGTCCGCCGCCTACAGCAAGGTCCCGATCCACAGGCGCCAGCCCGAGGCGCGACAACGGAGGCGGGAGCCATTGCGTAGAGCTTCTTCGCGCCCGGGTCGCGCGGGTGGGAAATCACAGCCGTGGAGCGGCGAGCCGAGGACTATTTGTGCGAAAGGTGTCCCCGGCTGACTTCGCGCAACCAACCGGGATGAGTGCCTCGCGCCCGCCGTGGGCGGAGGCCACCTCCCGCGACGTACCAACCGAGGCTCTCGTGGCACCTAACTACTTGGCTGTGATTCAAAGCGCTGCCGCTGCGCTCTCCCTGCTGACCACCTCCACGCTTGGTCCCGAACGCGAGCTCGCAGCGGGGCCTGAAGCCGCGCGGGACGACACGAACGTGCGGCTCGAGTGGGTTGACTTCGACCGCGACGGGTTGTTCGACGTGTACGCCGTCGCTCCGCGGGGAGTCGATCGGCTCTACCGCAACGCTGGCGACGGCAGCTTCGTAGACGTCACGGCGTCGGTCGGCCTGTCCGGCCTCCGGGACACGCGAGCACTGGTGTGGCTCGACTTCAACGGCGATGGCGCCCTCGATCTGCAACGCGTCTGCGAGCCTGGGATTGTGCGGCTATACGCAGGTACGCGCAGCGGGGCATTCGTGGACGCCACGAGCTCCGCCGGCCTCGAGCGGTTCGAGGACACGCTGAGCGCCTCGTCGGTGGACTACGACTTCGATGGACGTCCCGACCTGCGGCTCACCACTGCGTCGGGCGACGTGCTCTTGCACAACGATGGCCAGGGAGGATTCGAACAGGTTGAGTTCGGCTCGGGTCTGATGCGACCCACGACACGGGTGCCTCGCAGCGGCGAAGGCGTGGAGGACTTGGAGCCGCAAGCAACCGATCCCGGTCGGCCCACAGCACCTGGCGGCCGCTCCGAAGCCGCTCCCGATGAGGCGCGCGCAAGCTCGGCGCCGTTGTCGGGGACCAGCGCGTCGGTGCTGTCCGGCTCGGTGTCGCGCCCGATCACCGGCGCAGCGACCTCGTCGATTCGCTGTTATGAGTCTCTGATCGATCAGGCGGGCTCCGGAGTGTGCATTCAAGCCGCGTCGACGCCGACGCTTGGAATGCTCTATCCGATCAGCGACAAGCTGTTCATCGACTCCAACGGCAAGGTCGGGCTCGGTACTACGCTTCCGAGCATGAAATTGTCGGTTCGCGACACGCAGGATGGGGCGTTAGCGGGCATTGCCGTGAGAAATGACTCGGCTGTCGGGGGCTCGAGCGCGGGCGTCTTCGCTGCCGTGTCCAATGGAACCTCGGGGTTCAGCTTGGCGGTGAACAGCGCAGTCGCAGCGGACAGCCCCTACAACGTGCATCTGAGGGCTCACCAACCAGGGGCGTCGCTGCTCTTTCACTCGAGCGGCGCCTCAACTCCTGGACTCATTCTGAACGCGGCCGGCAACGTCGGAATCGGAACGACATCACCGACGGACAAACTTCACGTTGTGGGTTCCACCCGTACCAAGTGTCTGACGATCACCGGCGGGTGCGACATCGTCGAAGGGTTCGAGACCGGACACGAAACCTACGAGTCGGGGACCGTGCTCGTGATCGACGCGGCCAGGCCGGGAGAGCTCACGCAGTCGAGTGCGCCCTACGACAAGCGCGTAGCCGGCGTCGTGTCGGGTGCGGGAGGAGTTCAGAGCGGGATAGCGCTGTCGCAGGAGGGCACGCTCGAAGGACGCACCGCGGTGGCGATGGTCGGTCGCGTGTACGTGAAGTGCTCGACGGAGAACGGAGCGATCGAGCCTGGCGACCTGTTGACGACCAGCGGACTCTCGGGCCACGCGATGCGCGCGTCGGACGAGAAACGCGCCAACGGCGCCATCCTCGGCAAGGCGATGACGGCGCTGGGTGTCGGCGAGGGTCTGGTTCTGGTTCTGGTCAACTTGCAATGAAGGCTTTGATCATGCGCGCTCTCTGCCTGATGACTCTCCTGCTGTGCCCAATGATGGCGCGAGCACAACGAGCCACCCCGCCGCCGCAGGAGTTCGTGCCTGGACAGTACCTGGTTGGCCTCGACAGGACCTCGCGACTCGAGAGCGATCTCGTGACCGACTTGCAGCTCGACAAAGACGTGTTCCATGTTCGGCGCGTTCACTCGGAGGGCATCTACCTCGTGGAGATGCTGGCCGGAGCGCCCGAGCTGGACGCGCTTGGACGTCTCGAGCGGATCCCGGGAGTCGAGTACGTCGAAGGCAACGGGATCATGCGCCTCACGCACGACTCCCCCGATCCCCTATACCCGCAGCAATGGGCCATGCCCAAAATCTCAGCTCCGGCCGCGTGGAACATCCTGCGCTTTGGAACGGTGCAAGTGATCGCGGTGCTCGACTCTGGTGTTGACTACACCCACCCGGATCTAGCGTCGAACATGTGGCGGAACCCAGGGGAGATCGCTGGCAATGGCGTGGACGACGACTCGAACGGATTCGTCGATGACGTATACGGCTACGACTTCGTCAACAACGACAGCAGTCCGATGGACGACAATGGCCACGGCACGCACTGCGCAGGGGCGATTGGCGCCGTGGGCGACAGCTACTACGGCGTCGCCGGCATCAACTGGCGCGCACGGATCATGGCCCTCAAGGTCGCGGACAGCTCTGGAAACGTGACCTGGGCTGACGCCGCAGCCGCCATGGACTACGCTCGCCTTCAAGGCGTCGAGATCACGAGCAACAGCTACGGCGGCTACGGCTACTCGGCGACGCTCTACACGGCTTTCGCCGTAGCCGCCAATCAGTACGGAATGCTCCACGTGTGCGCCGCTGGAAACGACACTGTCAACAACGATGTCAACGGGGCCTACCCCGCGAGTTTCACTCTCCAGGGCGTGATCTCTGTCGCGGCGAGCACGACCAGCGATACGCGGGCTTCGTTTTCGAACTACGGCGCGGCCTCCGTCGATCTGGCTGCTCCCGGCGTGAACATTCTGAGCACGGGCTTGGGCGGCACGTACGTCACCCTGTCCGGCACAAGCATGGCCTGCCCGTTGGTTGCAGGTGCTGCGTTGTTGATCAACTCGCGCTTTCCAGGAATGCAGACTGCGCAGCTGAGGAACGCGCTCTTGAGCACGGTCGATGTCGTGCCCGGCCTGGCAGGTCTGGTGGCCACCAGCGGCCGACTCAACTTGCACGCCGCGATGATGCATGCCTGCGCGTCTTATCCCTTGTACGTCGACTGCGCGTTTCCGGTTCCGTCTCCCCACCCTCACGGTCAAGCTGGAATCTGGGGGACGCCATTTCAGACGGTAGCCGAGGCGCTTGGCGCCGAGTGCCAGAGCGGCACGATCGTTGTGAAAGCGAGCACCTGCGTGATGGCTGTTCAAACGATCAACAGCGCGTGCCACATCAGCAGCATCGGTGGGAGCGCGGTCTTCAGATAGCGCGGTGGCTCGCGCGCTTCGCCAGCATCGGTTCACCAGCGCCGCGCGGGGGCCTCAGTTTCACCGAGCGCCGCGCGCTGCATTGGGTGGCTAGCGAGCCGATTTGGTGTCCTCGTGAGCACTTCATCTGCCTGCCGGACCGTGGTGACGCGACGCCATTTCCCGGGCTCCTGAACTTGCGCAGCGTGGCGTCGGTCGCGGCTGCGATCGGGGCCTGAGCGAGCTCGGGTGGGGCGCCGAGCACGCCATGGACGGATCCGTGAGCCCACCCGCGAGCGCCGCGTGAGCAACTGCTCCGGACGTCGATCTGGTCTTGCGTGGTCGTCGACGAACTCGAAGGAGTTGGCGCTACTTCGTCGAGAGCATCGAGTTCAAGGCGAAGCGAGCGCCGGCCTGCAGTGGGCTCAGCGCGCGAAGGCCAGTTCGAGGTCGGCCCAGCCGGGCTCGACGACGAGTCGATTCGAGAGCGGGAGTCGACGGCCATCGTCCGTGTGGAAGGCGGCTTGGAACTCGCCGGTCGGAACGAAAGGCGCCGAGACCACTTTCGCGCTCCCGAAATCGGCCCTGTAGCGGTACTCGCGGCCGCGCGCGTCGCGCAGGACCAGCTCTCCGCGCTGCGCTCCGGCGATGTGCTCGGTCGCTCCATCGCCGAGCGAGAGCAGCAGTCCGCCGAAGCCGCCGGTCGTGCTCGCATCGCGCTCCAAGTCGACTCGAATGCGCGGGAGGCCGCCCTCGAGCGGCAGCGCGTCGAAGGCAACCTCCATCGCCCGGTAGCCAAAGAACTCGATCGGCTGCACCAGTCCCTTCACGGTCGGCTGGGATTGAGTCGTGTGCCACACGACGCGCAAGCTCGTGGGCGGCAGCTCGAGGTCGTCTTCCTTCGCGCCCGCCAGGAGCAGCTCCAACTCACTGAGCTGAGAGCTGCTGCGGTCCGCGAGCGGAGCTTCGGCGAGATAGGGGAGCTGTCCGAGGGCGCGTTCGTGCACGGCGACCGGAACACCGCGATCATGAAACTCCAGGATCGCGCCGTGAACGCGCAGCATGGGAAGCGTGCGGGCGTCGAGCCCCGGGGCGTTGCTCGGGCCGGCGGCCCGATACGCGCGCGGTGAGGCCCACCCCGGCTCGAAGGCCCACAGGCAATAGAAGCTCGGAGTGTTGCCCGACGGGCCGACGTCGACGTGGAAGCGACCCAGTTCGTCGGTGCGTGCGAGCAGATACCCGGGGACGCTGTCGCCCGCGAGCACGTGCTTGAGCTCAGCCAGCGTGGGTTCGTCGTCCACGCGCACTCGTCGCGCGAGCACGCGCGCTCCAGCCGCCGCCTCCGATCCTCTCATCACGACTCCGGTCAAGGCGCCGGGTGCTTGCGCCGACCGCGTCAACTGAGCGCGCACGTTGGGGAGCGCGACCTGAACCGTCGCCGAGCGGCCGTCGTACTCCCAACTCGCGCAGCGTCCGTCGCGCGCGCGGACGCGGATCGTCGAGTCGAGCGGCGGCAGCTCGGGCAGGCGCAACTCACACTCGCCGGCCTCATCGGTCCACGCGCGCCAGGGGATCGCGCCGCTGGTGCGTTCGAGCCACACGGCGGAATCGGGGATCAAGTATCCGCGCGAGTCGAACACGCTGACTCGCACGGTGCGGGCCACTGCGGGGCGAGGTTGCGGCTCGCTCGGTGCGCAGGCGGCGACGAGCGCGAGTGTCCACACGAGTGCTTGCGCCACGGCCGGACACATCGCGCGCGCGACGCTGCGCTGAACGGGACTTGCGAGCTTCGCTTTGGCCTCCACGAACTCGAGTGTAGTCCGGTGCGGCCGATCCGTAACCCGGTTGCGCGCTCTACGGCCCCAGGAGCACTTCGACTTCGCTCAGCTCGCCAGCTCGCACGACGAATGGCGCGCTCCCAGAAGTCTCGCCGTGGACGATGCGCGCGTGGTGGAGGGCGTATTCGCCGGCCATGAGCGGCGCGAGGAGCTTCGGAGTGGAGCGCAGCCTCACGTTCACGCTGCCGGAGGAGCTGCCGCGGCCCGACGGTGCGTCGGCGCGCCAGATGAGAGAGGTCTCGAGCGCTTCATCCAGCCCCGCTCCGTCGCGCGTGCGTGCGCGGATGCGCGCGGCGCCGCACGGCGCGAGCGAGATCCACACGTCCGTCTGCGAACTCGCGACGATCGTCGGGGCGTTCGCGCCCAGATGCAGCGGCGAGCCCGCGAACTCGACCTCGTACTCGCCGAACGGCACGCCCTTGATCCGCGCCGGAGCGTCGAGGGAGATCGTGCAGACGTAGGACGTGTACTTCTTGGATTCGTCGCGCAAGAGCAGCGTCCCGGTGAGTGACACGTCCTTCAGCGCCTCGACCAGCATCGGGCTCGCGTCACCGAGAGCGACAACCAACTCGCCAAAGCCCGCCGCGGTGCGCACTAGCCGCACTTCACTGTCCGCGAAACCGAACTCGAGCGCTGTCGCCTCGAACTCGTGCGTCGCGGGCTCGAAGCCGGGCAAGCGGAGTTGGAGCCGGTGCGGTCCGGAGCGCTCGAGCGCCGCCGGGTCATGCAGCACGTAGCGCAGGACGGAAGGCTGGGGAGCGAGCTCCGCCGCGCCGACGCCGGCGAGCGCCAGGGTTGCTTCGGATGGGTTCCACGTAGTCGCGCGCGTCGACAGCTCCAAGACCGCCGCACGGACCGCCGAAAGGCTCGCCGCGTCGGCGCCGCTCTCGCCGTCGACGATCCGCACGCGCGCTCCGTGCAAGTGCGAGAGCCGCAAGATCGTGTAGACGCCGTCCTTTGCCTCGCGCGGCGACTGCGTGGCCCAGCCGCGCGCGCCTGCGCGCAGAGTGAAGGGGCCAGCTTGCGACTCGACTTCGAAGCTGAAGAGGCCGCGCTCATCGGTGCGAACGAGCTGCAGGCCCTCGACGACTCCGCCGGCGAGCAGCTGCAGCACCTCCTCGCCGCTCGGCTCGGTTCGTCTCGCGCTGCTGAGCAGCACCCACGCGCCCTCGCCCGATGACTTCTCGCCCACGCGCTCGACCACGCCGGAGATGCGGATCGGGCGACTCACGAGAGCCGACTCGAGCACCAGCTTCGCCGCGCTGGCCGTGGGCTCGAGCGGTTCGATGGCCTCGAAGAAGTTCTGGGCCCGCGCCTGCACGAAGACGGCGCCGAGTCTCGCGGCCGCGGGGACCAGGCACTGTCCTTCATCGTCGGTCCACGCGCTCCACGTTCGCGCGCCCGAGTCGTCGAGGAGCCACACCTCCGCCTGCGATAGCGCGCGGCCGTCGACAACGCTGAGAACGCTGACGAGCAGCTCAGGCGGCGGAGCGGCGGTTTCGACGCGCTCGGGCGCAGCGAGGGCGAACTCGAGTTCAGACTCGGGCGCATCGACAACCGCTTCACGCGCCTCCAACGCTCGCTCAACGCTCACGTCGCGCGCGAGCGGCGCCGACTGGCTCGCGCCCTCGCCCGGGTCCGGCGCGCTCGAGAACAGCCACGCGACGAGAACAGCGATCGCGCCGAGCGCCGCGAGCGCGGCGAGCGCCAGCGGAATCGTTCTGCTCTGCGCGCGAGGCACGACGCTCACCTGGACTCGCGCTGAAGCCTCGCCGCGACCTGCTCCGCTTCGCGTAGCACGCGCAGGATGTTGCCGCTGAGCACCTTTCGAATGTCGGACTCGCTCCAACCGCGTGCGAGCAGCTCGGCGGTGATCGCGGGGTAGCACGAGACGTCGTCGAGGCCCTCGGGCAGCATCGAGATGCCGTCGAAGTCCGAGCCCAGGCCCACGTGGTCGACGCCAGCGACGCGCGCGATGTGTTCGATGTGATCGACGACTTCGCTCACCGTGCCGCGGCGCAGCTCGAGGCCGGCCTGCCACTCGCGGAACTTCGCAGAGCGCTCGGCCGGATCGGAGTACTGCTCGGCGAGCTTGCGGCGCACTTCGAACATGCCCGCCGTCTTCTCGGCGTTCTCGCGCACGATGAAGTTCGAGGCGAAGTTCACCATCACGACTCCGCCGTTCTTCGCGACGCGCGCGAGCACGTCGTCGGGCACGTTGCGCGGATGCGGAGCGAGCGCGTACGCCGACGAGTGCGAGGCGATGATCGGCGCGCTCGAGACGCGCAGCACGTCGTCCATGCACTCGAACGAGACGTGCGAGATGTCGACCAGCATCCCGATGCGGTTCATTTCGCGCACGACGCGCTCGCCGAACTCGTTCAGGCCGCCGTGGCGCGGCGCGTCGGTGGCCGAGTCCGCCCAGGCGGTCGTGTCCGAGTGCGTGAGCGTCATGTAGCGCACGCCGAGCGCGTAGAACAGGCGCAGATTCGCAAGCGAGTTCTCGATCGAGTAGCCGCCTTCGATGCCGAGCAGCGACGCAATCTTGCCGCTCGCGCGGATGCGTTCGACGTCGTCGGCGCTGCTGGCGAGCTCGAACACTTGGCGGTAGCGCGCGACCATGCGGTGGACGAGGTCGCACTGCTCGAGCGTGCGTTCGAGCGCGTCGCCGCTCTTCTCGGTGCTCGCGGAGACGTACACCGACCAGAACTGCGCGCCCACGCCGCCCGCGAGCAGGCGCGGAATGTCGGTGTGGAAGCGCGGCTGGGGCTGCTCGAGGTCGCAGGCGTCGAAGTTCTCGCGCGTGACGTCGCGCATCGCGCCCGGCAGGTCGTTGTGGCCGTCGAACACCGGCAGCGAAGCGTGGATGCGCCGCGCCTGCGCCGCGCGATCGGCGTCGTCGCGCGCTCCGCCGGCGCGCTCGCCGCCCGCTGCACAGCCACAGATGAGCAGCACTGTCACCAGAGCAAGTTGCTTCATCGCGGCGAGGCTACCAGCTCTATCTTCTTGCGCCATGAGCGCGACCCAATCGCATCAACTGTTCGCGGTGACCGAGCGCGGGCCCCTCGCTCTCGAAGCGCCGAGCACCCAGGGCACCGTGCACGACCTGCTCGAGCGCTTGCCCGGCGGCGTCTACTCGGCGCTGCGCACCTTCGGTCACAACCGCTTCCTGTGGCTCGACGCGCATCTCGACCGCACCGAGCGCTCCATGCAGGGCCTGGGCTGGCCGCGCAAGCTCGAGCGTCGTCTCCTGTGCGAGGCGCTGCACCGCGCCGCGAGCGACTATCCGCTGCCCGACTCGCGCGTGCGCTTCGACGTGTTGCGCGAGCCGGTCGAGTTCCTCGGCGCGCGCGCCGACATGTTCCTCGCGCTCTCGCCGCACGTCGCGGTGCCCGAGGAGTTCCTGCGCGACGGCGTGCGCGTCGAGCTCGCGCCGCAGCTCCACCGCGACACGCCGCGGATCAAGACCACCGAGTTCGTCGCGCGCCGCAAGCCGCTGCCGCTGGGGACCAAGGAGCGCTACGAGCACGTGCTGCTCGACCCGCAGGGGCGCGTGCTGGAGTGCTCGAGCTCCAACATCGCCTTCGTGCGCGCCGGTGCGATCGTGTCCGCGGGGGACGGAGTGCTCGAGGGCATCACCGCGCTGGTGTTGCGCCACGTGGCGGCGCGGCTGGGGCTGCGCTGGTACGACGAGCGCATCCCGCTCGCGGAGCTGCGCGCGGTCGATGAAGCGTTCCTGACGAGCTCCGGCCGCGGCGTCGTGCCGGTGGTCCAAGTCGCCGACCAACCCATCGGGTCGGGCCGCGTGGGGCGCGTAACTCAGCGCCTGCTCGGCGAATACACTGCCTTCGCCGAGCACGAGGCGCGCTGCGCCGTGTGATCGCCCAGCCGCTTCCCCTTGGCACGACCGCCCCTTCCCCGGTCACCCCACGATGGCCCCGTCTCGCGCCCCCTCGCCGTCGAGCTCCCCCGATCCCACGCCCCCGGACACGCTGCCGCTCTCCCCGGCGCCGACGCGCTCGTCGAGCGGATCGGCGCGGACTGCGGATGCGCCAGGGGACAGCGCGGGTGAGACCGTGGGCGAGGTCTCGAGTTCCGTTCCGAGTGCGGCTTGCGGCCCAGGACCTGACGCAGCCTCCGGCCCACTGAGCACGTCGGGTCCGGCCGACCTCACCGGACTCACCAACCTGACCGACCCGAGCGCGGCGCTGCGCGCGCTCGACGCCGTCCGCGGTCAGGCCTTCGACGATCCGACGCCGCACGCCATCTCCAGCGAGTCGGGTCTGTCCGAGAGCCTCGAGCGCGGCTTCGAGATCCTCGGCGAGCTCGGCCGCGGCGGGTTCGGCGTGGTGTACCGCGCGCGCGACCGGCTGCTCGGCCGCGAGGTGGCGATCAAGTGTTCGCTGCGCGGCGCCCACGAGCTGTCCAAGAGCGAGCGCCGGCGCATCCTCAGCGAAGCGGTGGCGCTGGCCTCCGTCGATCACCCCAACGTCGTGCGCGTGTACTCGGCCGGCGAGAGCGAAGAGGGCCAGATCCAGATCGTGATGGAGCTCTTGCGCGGCAAGAGTCTGTACGAGTGGATCAAGCTCAACGGGCCCGCCTCGGCCGACGAAGCCGCGCACATCGGTCTCAAGCTGTGCGGCGCGCTCGCGGCGCTGCACGCCGCCAAGCTGGTGCACCGCGACGTCAAGCCCGCCAACGTGATGCGCGTCGAAGGCGGCCGCATCGTGCTGCTCGACCTGGGCTTCGCCAGCGAGCTCGAGCACGAGACGCGCTCCGCGCCGCGCGACATCGCGGGGACCTTGCTGTTGATGGCGCCCGAGCAGCTCACTGGCGGTGCGCCGCTCGACGCGCGCGCCGACATCTACGCCCTGGGGGTCACGCTCTACTGGCTGGTGAGCGCGCGCTATCCGATCGAGGGCCGCACGCAGGCCGAGATCGCCATCGCCGTGCGCGAAGGCCGCAGCGTCCCGCTGCGCGATCGCCGGCCCTCGATTCCGCCCGAATTCGCGGCGCTGATCGATCGGGCGACCGCGCTCGCGCCCCGCGATCGCTTCGCCAGCGCCGGCGAGTTCGAGCGCGCACTGCAGCGCTGGCTGGGCGCGCACACGCCCGACGTGCGGCTCGATCCGCAGCCCGCGGCCGCCGGACCCAGTCCGGGCAGCTCCGAGCGCGCGCGCGCCTGCTCGAGCTGCGGCGCGCTTCGCATCGGGGACGAGAGCTACTGCAAGAGCTGCGGCTCGATGCTGGTCTATCCCTGCCCGCGCTGCACCAGCGCGCTCGATCTCGACGCGAGCTACTGCACGCGCTGCGGGCTCGACGTCACGCAGTGGCGCGCCGCGGAGGAGCACCTGCGCGCGGCGCACGCGGCGCTGCGGCGCGGAGAGTTCGACCTTGCGCGGCGCTCGCTGGCCGCGGCGCGCGAGATCCAGCCGGCGCACCCCGAACTCGCGCGACTGGGCGCAGCGGTCGAAGAGCGCGCCAAGAACTTCTCGTTGGCCGCGGCGGCCGCCCGCCGGGCCGAAGTCGAGCGACGCTTCGAGGCGGCGCGCGAGGCCTGGTCGGCGGCGCTGCAGCTCGCGCCGGACTCGTCCGAGGCCCGCTCGGCGCGCGAGCGCGCGGCGGAGCTGGCGCGCTCCACTGCATTGGCTTCGGCCGTCACCCAGGTGCAGCGCGCCTTCGAGGCGGCCGACTGGAGTTCGGCGCGCGTCGCGCTCCAGCAGCTCGAGCGACTGGCGGGCGAGCGCGACGCGGCGCTGGCGCAACGTGCCCGCGAGCAGGTCCTCGCGCTCGAGCGTCGCGTTCAAGCGGCGCGCGTCGCAGCGGACGCGGCCTATGAGCGGCGCGATGCGCAAGCCCTCGAGTCGGCGAGCGTCGCGCTGCGCGAGCTGGGCGAGGGCGAGGAGCAGCTGGCGCTGCGCGACGAGGAACTCGACAAGCTGCAGGCGCGCGACGAGGTGCTCGAGTGGCTCGAAGCTGGCGACGTTCCGCAGGCGCTGCGTCTGTTGCGCGAGCTGCGCAAGCGCCTGAGCGACTGGCCGCGCGTGGAAGTGGCCGAGCTCGAAAAGCGCGTGCTCGCGCAACGCTCGGAGCGACTGGCCGGCGCGCAGGCCGAACTCGCGGCGGTGCTGAAGCAGTCGGGGCTCGAGGCGGGCGAGGCGCTGCTCGAGGACCTGCGCACGCTGCGGCCCGATGAGGAGCTGCTGGCAGCGCTCGAGGCGCTGGTGGCGAAGTCGCGCTCGCGGCGGCGCGCGTGGGTCATCACGCGCAACACGCTCGCGGCGACGGCGCTGTGCGGACTGGCCGCGGCGACCGTGTGGACGCTGCGCCTCTTGCGCGAGAGCGGCGAGCGCGGAGTGCTCGCGGGCGAGGGCGCGTCGGCGCCCGCCGCGCCGGCGGAGGTGCTTCCCGGCACGACTCCCGCGGCGCCGAAGCCGGGTGAGAAGCCTTCGAGTGGTCCTCAGCCCGAGGTCTTCCCGCAGCGCGGCCCAGTGGTGAGCACGAGCGCATGGCCATCGCGAGCGGTCCGCGCGACGCAAGGGTTCGGGCGTGGCGTCGCCCGTTTCCGCAGCGGGACGGCGCTGGCTCTCGCGCAGTCGGCGCGCGATTTCGCGGCCGCACAGGCGGAGCTGGCGGAGCAGCGCGAGCGCGAGGCTCGAGCCGCAGAAGCCGAGCGCTTGCGCATCGCCCAAGCCGAAGAGGCCGAGCGCCTTCGCATCGCGCTTGCCGCGGAGGCCGAGCGCCTGAACGCTGAGCGAGCCGCCGCGGAAGCCGCTGCCGCTGTGCGTCCACCCGTAGGAAGCGAGCCGTGGCGCGCCGAGCTCGATGAAGTGCTGGCGATGGGCGGAGCGGGCAAGGGCGACGGTCCCACTCTCGCCGGGCGACTGTGGAGCGAACTCGAGGCCGAAGTCAGCGCCGGCTTCGCGGCTTGGTCCGGTCCAGACGACAAGCTGAGTGCGTTGAGTGAGCAGATCGCGCACCAAGTCGACTTGCTGAAGGTCTACGGCGAGCTATTCGGCGCGCACGCGCTCAACCTCAAGCTCCGCGAGGACGTATGCAAGGAGCTGTGGAACTGGAACCCGCGCCACGGCCTTCCGGCGATCGAGGACAGCCTGAACGCCCCCCCGCCGGCCAAAGGTGCGATCGAGGCCGCGCCGTTCGCTCTGGAGACGAAGGACTGGCTCCGCGCCGTGCTCGAACTCGACCCTGGGCTGTTCGATCAATTCGACGTCGATGCCACGAACAAGAGCGTCGTCGCCGTCGCGCCGGACAGCACGCGGAGAATCCCCACGCGCTTGCGCGAGCGCACCACGCGCGAGAGCTTCGTCGCCGTGCCGCGCGGCGAGCAGAGCTACTACATCTGCGAGTCCAAGTTCGAGGCCGAGTCGCTTGGCTACGAACTGTCGAAGAGCGCTGCGCTCAAGCTCGAAGTGCCTTCGCGGGGAGTGCTGCCGCACGCCGCGCTGAGTTGGGTCGAACGGCGCGGGCTGGCGCTGCCGACGCAGGAAGAGTGGGAGTTCGCGTTCAAGCACGCGCCTTTGCACTCGTCGCTGCGTACGACGATGGACCTGGGGCTCGACGAAGTGTGCCAGGGCCGCGAGACGGGTGAACTCGAGCTCTACGCCTGCGGACCGAACAGCTTTGCCACACCGGCCGATACCACTGCGAGCATCTACGCTTGGCGTCCGGTGCGGCGCGCGGTCTTGCGGCGTGCAACGACGCCCTGAACACCGATGCCCTGGAAGCCGCAGCCCTGAACGCCGACGTGCGGCGCTACTTGCCGCGCAGTTCGAACGACTCGAGCGTGAACTTCGCCCCACTCACGTCGAGAACCAGGCTCTTTGGGCGCGTGCTGAGCTTCATGTCATTCGGGAACGGCGGCTCTTCCCACTCCGCGCGCTTGCCGGGCTCGCCGCTGCGGATGGCGAACTCGAAGCCGTTCCATGACAGTTCGAACCCAATGGTCGACTCGAGCGCCCAACTGCCCAGGTCCTGATTGCCGCTGAGCGCGGGCTCGCTCCACACGCCCTTGTCGTCGCGCTGCATCCCGTAGCGCCGCAAGAGGCCGCGCCCTTCGCGCGACTCGAAGTTCACGGCCGCGGCGTACTTGGGCGAGGTCGCGAGGCGCAGCGTCAGCGCGGCCGGCTTGTCGGGCGCGTTGGGCTCGAGGCGCAGCACGCCGCTCATCACCCAGGCGCCGCGCGGCATGGTGGTTTCGACGAACGGATCGCGCGGCAGTGCGAGCACCGCTTCGGGCGCCAGCGGCGCCGAGCGCGGATCGCAGTCGAGCGCGACCTCGACCTTCGCCACGGTCGGCGGGTTGACGCCGTCGCTCACGGCGAACTCGAAGGCGAGCTTGTAGCCGGCGGCGTTCTCCGGCGGCGTGCACCAGGCCTGCGGCCTGTCGGCGTACTCGAGCTTCACGCGCGGGCCATCGCCGACCTGCCGCCACTGGTAGGTGATTCCCTGCAGGATTTCAGGGTTCTGGCCTTGCCCGGTGAGCAGCAGGATCGCGCCGCACTCCGAGCGCGGAGCGACGAAGGTCTGCGCGAGCGGCGGATCGTCGTCGGCGCTCACCTTGATCACGTGGCGCGCGCTCTGCGCCGCTGTGCCGTTGTTCGCGCTGCACTCGAACTCGAGCTCGTAGTCCGCCAGCTCCTGCGGCGCGTTGAACTCCAGGCGCGGACCCGCGGGCTCGAGCTTGGCCTTCGGGCCGCGCACTTGGCGCCACGTCCAGCGCTCGTCCGCCACGGTGGTGCCGAGCGTGAGCACGACCCGCGCGCCTTCCTCGCAGGTGGGCGGTCCTTCGATGGAGGGCCCCTGGACCGCGGTCGAGGGGTGCGCGCCGCCGATGGAGGCCACGGCGAGGATCAGCGCGGGCGCAGCGGCCGCGCAGCAGAGCGAAAGGGACTTCACGGGGCGATGGGGGCGGCTCTCAGCCGGCTTGCTTGAACAGATCGAGGAAGCGGTCTTCGAACTGCTTGAACAGCTCGAAGCGGTCGAGCTCGGCCTTGAGCTCGATCGCCTTGGTGCGGTCTTCGCGCGCGGCGGCGAAGAGCTGCTCGATGCGCTCGGTGATCTCGGGCGAGATGCGCCGGCGCGGAGTCTCTTCGGGCTCGTCGGGGCTGGGGTACTCGTCGGGCGGCGGCTCGGCCGGCTGAGGGCGCGAGGCCTGGGCCGCGAGCTGCGCGGCGCGCTGCAGGCCTTCGAGGTGCTGCGTCAGGCCGCGTTCGACCTTGCGCGCGTCGGCGTCGATCTCGGTCAGATCGAGCGTGAGCCCCGAGAGCTCGGCGAACACGCGCAGCACCGCGGCCGAGGCCTTGGGGTTGGGCGCGGTGGCGGCGAAGAACGGGAACTCGCCCAGCAGGCAGGCGCCGGGCAGCTCGCGCGCCGCGGCGGCGGCGATGAACACGCCGTTGAGGCCCGAGATCTCGCCTTCGTCGAGCAGCGTCACGCCGTCGCGCTTGAGTTCGTCGAGCATCTCCTCGCGCGTGCACACGCCGAACACGCGCGGCGCCTGCGCGGGCAGGATCGGCGTCGCCATCGCCGCGAAGGTGAACACGCGCTCGACCTCGAACTTGGCCGCCGCTTCGAGCACAGCCTGGCAGTAGCGGTAGCCGTCGGTGGTCGGCTGGCGATCGCCGAGCAGCACGATGATGTCGCGCTGCTCCTTGGGATCGCGCCAGTAGTAGAAGGTGCTGCGCGGCAGCGCGCTGGGCTGCACCACGCCGCGCTTGATCGAGATCGACTGGATCTCGAAGAACGGGCCGGGGTCGAGCTCGGCGATCGGCTGCGCGCCCAGTTGCCGTACGAGGTAGCCGCCCGCGATCTGCGCGACGCCTCCCATGCCGGGCCACACGGCGACCAGCCAGGGTTTGTGGAACTGCGAGGTCATGGCGAGCCTCGTAGCCCAAGTTCAGCGCAATCGAACGGTCGGCGGAGACCTGCAGCGGCGTTTGTGGGCGGGATGCGCATCGTTGTCGAGCGGACAGCGTAGCGCGCGCGAGCCCACAGCCTCGCGCTCACGGACCGCTGATGAAGTTCGAGGCGTCGCCCTTGAGCTGGCCGTTCGAGTCGATCCACGAGTCGAGCACGCGGCCCTGCGCCGGGTCGGTCATCATCCGGATCAGCGACGCGCCGAGCGGGCCGGGCTGGTTGGGATCGAGCGCGCCGTCGCGCATGGCCGCACCCGAGGCGTCGAGCCAGGGGTGGTTGTTCGAACCGTTCGCGACGCCGCTCGCCTCGACGATGCGATCGAGGTCGTAGGTCACGTTGGCGAAGCCGAACTGGTTGAAGAAGTTCAGCGGCGAGGTGCGCTGGAAGTTCAAGAGGTCCGTGTAGCAGCCGCGGCGGTTGGTGTCGTCGTCGAGCGGATTCACGGGGCAGCCGTTGTGGTCGAACAGGAACAGGCCCGTGCCCAGGCCGGCGGCCATGTGCGGCCACAGCGGCGAGTTCATGGTGTTGCCCGTGTTGCGGCCGAAGTGCTGGCGCAGCAGGTCGAAGTCGAGCGCGGCGTAGTCGCGGTTCGCGAGCGCCGTACGGAAGCTCGTGTACTCGGCGCCCCAGGTCGCCAGGCCTTCGTCGGTGAGATGGCATGTGGCGCAGTAGCGCGGGCCCTCGCGCTGCGCGGTCACCTTGCCGCGGATCGAGTGCGCCATGAAGGCGTTGTGGCTGAGCGAGGGATACGGCGAAGCGGGGTTCGAGCCCTTGCCGTGTCGGTCGCTGAAGGTCATCACCGGCGTGAGGTCGTGATTCTTGTCTTCCCAGTGATAGAAGACCTTCGTGTTGGCGCTGAACTGCGTGATCTTGCCCCGCGCGCCGACGCCGAGCGTGAAGAACAGCGGCGACTGGTAGGTGAAGTCGGCCGTGCGCTGCTTGTAGACGATGCGGTCGCCGGTGACGTTCGAGAAGTTGTTGCCCGTGTCGTACTCGCCGCTCAGGTGGCACCCGTTGCAGGTGTTGGTCCACGAGGCGTGGCACGAGACGCAGTCCATGCGATCGGTGTGGCTGAAGCCGTTCGCCACGCCGGCGGTCTGCATGGGACCAATCCCGTTCGCCGGATCCGCGTCGCAGCGGCCCATCGCGTAGGACGCCTTGTCGGTGTAGATCGGCTGGTTGGTGAGCGGATTCACACGGCCGTTGTTCGCGACGGTGTCGCGCGTCTGCGGCACGTAGTGTGTTGCGCCCGTCAGTCGGCTGCGCAGGAAGTAGTGCCCGCTCGAGTCGCGCCACATGTGGTTGAGCGGTTTGCCGCCGGCGTCGACGGGCATGTCGCGCGCGACGCCGTCCCAGGCCGTTCCCGAGACGGTCGGCGCGTAGCTCTCGATCGTTCCGTGGCAGCTCTCGCAGCGCACGGCGACCTGCTGTTCCATGCGGCTCGAGATCTTGGCCTCGCCCGTGCTCGCGTCGCCGCCGTGGATGTCGAAGCTGCCGTGGCAGTCGATGCAGCCCATTCCGGCCTCGTGGTGCACGTCCTCGGGCGTGTCGTCGCGGCCGTCGCCGTCGTAATCCTCTTTCGCCAGGTACTGATTGGCGTTGCGGCCGTTGAAGGTGTGATTTCCGACTGCGGGGTCGAACAGACGCTGATCTTGACTCGTGTTCTGGCGCGTGACCGGATTGGCGGGGTACTGCTTGCCGCGGTGGACGTCCTGATTCTGGTCGAGGCGAATGCCCCAGTACTGCATGACCGTGCGATTCGATCCCTGGTGGCAGCCGGCGCAGGTCAAGTCATCGATGCCCGGGACCTGAACACCATTGGGGAGAGTCTTCGCGACGCTGGCGATGCGGTGCGAGCGCGCGTGCGGCCGCTCGGGCTCGTCGATGTCGTCGGGGTCGAGCGGTTCGAGCTTGTTGATGTTGGGGTCGGAGCTGCCGCTCTTGCCGCCCAGGCTGTAGGGCATGTGGCATGCGCTGCAGCCCGAGGAGCGGAAATCGCCTGCGCGATTGTTGGCGCCCGCGCTTCCCAGGTGACAGTCGCCGCAGGTGAACGCGACCTGCTCCTGGTAGAGATGCTCGAGCGGAGAGCCGCTGACGACCGTGCCGTCGACGTTGATGTCGTCCGCCAGCTGCGGGGCAAAGTACGCAGGGTTGTTGAAGATCGAGTCGGGCGCTGTGACACCGTGTTTGGAGTACACGGGCGCCTCGAGCAGCTCTCCAACTTCGCCGACGACCGCCGTCAGCGGCGCGAAAGCCACGTTGAGCACCGCGCGGAAGCCGATGTCGGCGGCCGTGTCTTCGTACAAGCCCTGATGCGCGGGGATCTGGTTCTGAGCGCCGATCTGGTACATGGCGCCTGAGTAAATGCCCGTGCTGGTGGCGAGCAGGCTGGTGTTCACGCAGTCGGCGTGGCCCTGGTGGCAGGCGCCGCAGCTCTGGCCCGAGGTCACGACGCGCAGGTCACCGGGGTTGATGAACTGCAGGTACTCGAGCGCGGTGTACGTGCGACCTTCGACCGTGTAGTCGGGGAACTTGTCGATGCCGGCCAGCGTCAGGCGATTGAAGTACGCCTTGCGGTCGGTGAGCAGTTTCTGGTCGTCGCCGATCTGCGGCGGCGGCGGCACGTGGCTCGAGGCCATGTCCTCGCCGTCGGGATTGCCGCCGTGGCAGGTTGTGCAGGTCAGATTGTCTGCGCCTGGAAAAGGGTGCGGGTTCTCGATCCCTGGGCCGGCGTAATCATCTTCCGGCGACCCGTTGTGGCACAGCATGCAGGACTCGCCGACTCGTTCGGTCAGCTGTCCCGTCTCGCTACTACAGGCCGCGAGCGCCACCAGCGCCAGCGCCCCAACGCTTCGAATCGCCCCTCGCAAACGCATCGCCCCGCTCCTCCTTCGCAGCACTCGCCCGGCCCCATCCGAGCGAGAGTGCGTCACCGCGGTTGTGTCGACCAGCGCGACGTCCGCGCTTGAACCGAACGCGGTTCAGTTGTCGATTTCCGCGTTGTTCCAGGTGCGCGGCTGATGGCAACGATCGCAGTTGTCCACCCAGCCCAGACCGATGTGGTTGGGATTGGCCGCGCGCTGCAAGTCTGCGACATGGCAAGTCACGCACTCGGTATCGGTCGGAACGAACTGCCCGACCTCCGCGCCGGGGTGACAGCGTCGACAGGCCGTCGAGGCGTGCACGCCAATCAGCGGGAAGCGCGTGTGGCGGTGCATTTCGATCTGACCGACCGGCGACCAGTTGTGCTCCACATGGCAATTCGCGCAGGTCGACCCGAGCCGGCCGAAGTGCACGTCTTCATGACAGCCGCCGCAGCCCTGGCGCGCGAAGACCGCCACCGGACCGCGATCGTTGTGGCAGCGCAGGCAAGTGGCGCCGGCGTGAGCGCCGTTGAGCGGGACACCCGTTTCGGCCTCGTGGTCGAACTGGAAGTCCTCGCGCAGCTCGGTCCAGGTCTCGCCGACGTGGCAGAGCGCACAGTCGGCGGGGAACGTGTCGTGCGGCAGCACCGGACCGAGGCCGGACCACCACATGCGCTGCCGCGCGCGGTCGGAGCCGCCCGCGATGCATGCCGCCAGTCCCAGCGCGAGCAGCGCGAGCACGCTGAGTCGGTGGGCGGTTCGGTAGGGGATCATGCTCAGAAACTCCGGTTGACGTGCACGCTGGCGACGAGCGAGTGTTCCTGGTCCCACAACTGCGCGTCGAGGCTCAGGCGCACGCTCCAGTTGTCGATCGACACGTGGTCCCACTGCGCTCGAACGCGGTGCTGCGGCAAGTCGTCGTTCTGGGACGTGAACCCGACCAGGTCGTTGTTGGCGAGCTCGTACTCGAGCGACCAACCGCCATTGGCGTCCCACTGGCGAACGTAGCCGCGCCCGCCGAGTGCGTCGCTGAACTGTCCGTTGACCGCGAACATCGAGGCCCCCAGCACGCTGCCGCCCAGCCACTGCGAGTCGAGCTCGAGCGCGAGTTCCGCGTCGCCGCCCGTGTCGTCCTCGTCGCTCCACATGCCGGCGTCGGCCCGCACGCGCGACGTTCGGCTCAGCGCCGTGCGCGCGAACACGCCGATGCGGTCGACGTGCGCGTCGACGAAGTCGCCCGGCTGCGGCGCGATGAACTCTTGGCGGTCGATCTGCGGAAAAGCGATGTGGGACACGCGCAAGCCGATCGAGGTCTGCGCGCTCCAGGCGTGAGAGAGGTTCACGAGCGCCTGAGTGAGCTCCGGCCCCTGGTCCTTCAGGTCGTCGCCATCGGTGTAGAAGTCGATCCAGGCGGAGCTCACCAGCTGCCAGCCGTCGTCAGGCAGGTAGTTGACGTTCACGACCGCCAGGTCGCGGTCGGCGTTGGTGTTGTGCCAACTCTTCTGGAAACCGAGCGCTGCGCTGAGTCGCTCGCTCTCGTCGTGCACCCAGCGATAGAAGGCCGACACTGCGAAATCAGAGCCTGTTTCGTAGTCGAGATCGGGTTCGGGCAGCCAGCCCGCGGCCACGCCGAAGCGATCGCCGCTGTCGGTGCGCGTCGACCATTCGGCGCCGTCGAGCACGCCGAACTCCGGCATTCCAAAATGCAGGAAGCGGCCGAACTCGACGCGCGTGGGCTCGAAGCGCGTGCCACCCCACGAATACGCGATGCGGTCGAGTCGAAAACGCTTGGCGTTCTGGTCCTGATTGTCGGGAACGTCCGTGTCGCGGTAGTTGAGTTCCCCGTCGAAGAGCAGCCGATCGCCGCTGCCCGAGAGGTTCTCGACTCGCAGTGAGCCGCCCACTCGATAAAACGCATCGCTGCGGTCGTCTTCGGTGCTGCGGATTTGGTCCAGCGTCGTGTACCAGCGCCCGCTGTAGGTGCGCGGTCGCTCCTCCGGCCGCAGCGGCCGCACGCGGGCGAGCAACGGCTGCCCCTGCTCGTACTCTTCGTCGGTGTTGCTCCACTCGGAGCGCTTCTCGCCCTCCGCGGGCGCACTGCGCGGCTTGCGACGCGGCGTCGCTGCCTGCGGAGCGCTGCGAGCGGCCGGAATCCGCACGAAGCCGCGCACGCCGGGCTCCGCCGGAAAGCCAGAGCCCTGCAACTCGACCACCGCCGTGCGCTCTTCGACCTGCGTGACCAGGCCGCCGTGCAGCCCGCCGTCGCGTGGCCGGAAGAACACCCGGTCGCCGACTCGCAACAGATCCGCCGTTCCGCGGTCGACGACGACGCTCGCGCCGCGCACGTGCGTGATGCGCAACTCGACGATCTCGTGCTCGGCCTCGTCCTGTGCGGCGGAGGATGCGTCTTGCGGAGGCGCCGGCGTGAGCGCCAGCGCCGGTCCTGCGCTCGCTGCGGCGGCGAGCAGCCACGCGCGCCACTCGCACGATCCGCGCTCGCGGCGCGCCGAGACGGTCGGCGCCGTCGCGTTGCTCCTCCGGACTTCCTCGGCCGCCACGCTCGACTATCGGGCGAGCGCGGCTCGCTTATGTACGCGCCGGAGGCGAGCGGGGCGCGCGGCCACCTAGAGCCGGAAAGTCCTTCGCGTGTGCGCGGCGGTCCCGAGGGCGAGCCGGCGCGTCAGACGTCCAACCGCAGGCCGAGCGCGGGGCCGAAGAACTCCAAGTCGATGTCCGAGGCGCCGGCCACGACCTGCGTCAGGGTGCGGTACGACAGCCCTACGAACACTCGTGCGTACGGAACCGGAAGCAGGCCCACCCCGAGCTCGAACTGCTGTGCGGTCAGCTCGTCGCCGGAGACCGAGTACGAGATGTCCGCGCGACCGTCGAGCGTCAGCCAGGAGCGCATCGGGGCCGAGAACTCCGCGCCCACCAGCCAGGACTGCGAGGAGCGTTGATCGCTGGCGCGCTGGCTCGAGCCTTGGACTTCCAGGTCGAGGTCGATCGTCTGCAGGCCGCTGTAAAGCGAGAAGCGCACGTTCTCGCGGAGCACGCAGCTGCCCACGACGAGTTCGCCGACGCGCAGGCTCGCGTCGATGTCGAGCGTGTCCGGACCCGTGAACGTGACGTTGTCGACGACGACGGTGTGCGAACTCGCCAGTCCCTGCCGGTCGTCGCCTTCCGTGTCGCTGAACGCGCCTTCAACGAACCAGCCGCCGGGCGCGTCGCGCTGCAGGTCGACGCGCACGCGCCCCGAGGGCGCGAACACTGCGCTGTCGTGCACGATCAGCGGAGTGACGCTCGAGCACGCCGCAGCGCACAGGCTCGCCGCCAGCGCGGGGATCCCACAAATCCGGAGGGTGGACATGGTGCTCACCTGTGCAGCGCGGGGCAGACCGCGCTCGCGGAGGGACGGTAGCACCACTTCGCGCGGCGATGGCGCCTCTGCGCAATGCCGCAGCCGCGCCTACGAACTTCGCGGCGCGTCGCCGGTTGAACCGTTCGCAGGCAGCGCCCGAGGCGCTCGAAGGAGACTCACTTCCCGCGCGACTTGCGGCGCAGGAGCACGTCTTCGCCGACACCGTGGCAGTCGACGCAGCGCGTGCCCAGCGGGCGGTAGCGCACGAACTCGAGTCCCGCGCGTTCTTCGACGTGGTGGCAGGCGCCGCAGTCGAGCTTGCGGTGCGCAGCGCCGAGCGCGAAGCGCGCATCGGTCTCGTGGTCGAAGTGCAGCATCGAGTCGTGCGAGCTTGTGTGGCAGCGCGCGCAGTCCGCTTCGCCCGCCACCTCGAACTGGCCGGCGTGCGGATCGTCGTGGCAGTCGGCGCAACTGGTCCCCGCGGCGCGCGCCCAGGTGCGGCCGAGTTCGTCGGGCTTGCGCAGCGGCGCGTGGCAGTCCGAGCACGAGAGCCCCTCGTGGCCACCCTCGAGACCGAAGCGCGTCCACAGTCCGTGGTCGAAGCCGAAGGGCAGCGAGCGGAACGAACTGGTGTCGTGGCAGCGCGCGCAACTGGTCGCGTCGCGGAAGCGCTTGGGGTGGCGCGGCTTGTCGAAGTCGCCGCCGTGCGGGTCGTCGTGGCAGGTGGCGCAGCTCTCGAACTCGCCGAAGTGCTCGGCGACGCGGCCGAAGGTGCGCCCGGTGTCGTCCGGTGTCTCCGCGCGCGGATGGCAGGCTTCGCAACTCGCTTGTGCGTGCGCGCCGAGCACGGCGAAGCCCGTCCAGTTCGCGTGGTCGAAGCCCGCGTCGGCGTTCGAGAAGCGCTCCGCGTCGTGGCAGCGCGCGCAGTCGCCGTTCGGCGGACTGGGCGGCACGCGCGCGAGCTTCTCAGCGAAGAACGCGTCGTGCGCGTCCTCGTGGCACTCCGCGCACTGGTCGGGCGTGCCGCGGAACTGGCGCGCGCGCTCGGGCTCTGGATCGTGGTGGCATTCCGAGCACTCGGCCTTCGCGTGCGCTCCTTCGAGGCGCAGCGCCGTCAGCGCGTGCTTCTCGAGGTCGAACTCGTGCGGATCGAAGTGCTGGCGCGAGTGGCAGGCGATGCAGTCGCCGCCCGCGAACGGCCCGCTCGCGAACTGGCCTTCGTGCGGGTCTTCGTGGCACGCGCTGCACTGATCCTGACCGCGGCCGGGGTAGCGCTCGGCGAAGCTCGCGAGCTGCGGATCGTGGCACTTCGAGCACTCCAGCTCCGCGTGCGGCGCACCCAGCGAGAAGCCCGAGCCCGCGTGCTGCTCCGCCGACAGCTCCAGGCGCTCGTCGCGGAACAAGTCGTGCTCCGCCGCGTGGCACACGACGCAGCCGGCGCGCTCCGACTTGCCCAGCGCGAACGCCGCCGCACGCGTGAAGCTCTCGACGTGCGGCGACTCGTGGCAGTCGGCGCACTCGCGCGGCCGCGGCTTGATGGCCGCTTCGCCCAGCGCCTCGAGCGAACGGGGTGAGTCCTTCTCGTGGCACGTGCGGCACGACACGTCGCCGTGCCCTCCGATCAGCGGCAGGCGCTCGTCGTGCCCCTCGGAGTGCAGCCCGTCCCATTTCTCTTGTCCGTGGCAGCTCACGCACGACACGCGCATGCGGCCCTCGTGCGGGTCCTCGTGGCAGCTCGCGCAGTCCTGGCGCTTTCCAAGGAAGCGCGACTGCCCTTCGGCGAGCACAGCGACATCCGCGTTTTCATGGCACTTCGAGCAAGCCAGTTCGAGGTGCGCGCCGCTCATCTCCCAACCGATCAACGCGTGGTCGAAGTCGGCGCGGCTCTTGGCCCCCGCCAGCGCGAAGCTCTGGTCGTTCACGATCGCGAACGACGCACCGTGGTGCTCGCTGTGGCAGGTCGCGCAGCGCTCCGTGATGGCCTTGAGCTGCGAGCCGTGCAGGCCCGTGCGCGACTCGATCTGGTCGGCGATGGGGGCGTGGCACTCCAGGCACGAGCTGCGCATGTCGCTGAACCAGCCGCCGTGGCACTGCGAGCAGGCGTTGCCGCCTTCGAGCTTCTCGAGCTGCGCGTGCACCGATGTGACGGGGCCCGGCGAAGTGCGCTGCACGTCGACGACGCCGATCAGGAGCACCAGCGCTAGCGAGCAGCTCGCGATCCAAAAGCCCAGGCGGCGCACGTTCACGGCGCGACCCCCGCGAGCAGATCGCCGTAGATCAAGGCGTACGCGATGTGAGCCACCAGCAGCACCAGCATCAACACCGCCACCCAGCGGTGGAGGTAGCGCCACGTGCCGAGCAGCGCGCGAAGGTCCTCGAAGTGGGCCGCTGCGAGCGCGCTCTTGTGCGCGCGGCGCGCGAGCTCGAGCGTTGCATCGACGCGCTGCGCCGACAGACCCTGCGCGCGGCCTTCGAGCGCGAGCTTGGCGAGTCGGCGCTGGAGGTCGCGCTGACCGGCCAGGAGCGCTGCGACGCGGCCGGCGAAGGAGCTGCGCCACTGGCGCGCGCTCACCAACTCGGCGAGTTCGACGCGCACGCGCTCGACGAAGCCGCGCTGCTCCGCGCCCCACTGCGCGCTCAGTTGCGCCAGCTCCGCGCGCACTTCATCGAGCTCGAGCTCGCGCCCGTTCGCCGCGCGCGGCACCCAGGCGTAGAAGTAGCGGCCGATCGCGCCCGTCACCAGCAGCGCAGCGAGCGCCCACAGCGAGTGGCCGCCCACGCTGTCGCGCGAGGTCATGCCGGCGTGGACGAGCGCGCACAGCAGCGCGAGCACGCCGGTCGCCACGTGGCTGGTCATCCAGGTCTTGAGCGAGCCGAAGGTGACGCCCCAGCGCTGTGCGCGGCGCGCGAGGTACAGCAGGTTCACGCCGATCAGCGCCGTGGCGCCGATGCCCAGCGCCAATCCCATTCCGCGCCCCGGGCGCAGCCAGGCGTGGCGCTCGTCGAGCGCGCGCACGTCCGGCGCTGCGGAGTAGTAGTCGAAGTGCAGCAGCACCCAGGCGAGCGTCGCGAAGGTGAGCGCCGCGCCGACCGCCAGCGCGCTCGCCAGGCCGGCGCCTTGCTCGGGGGCCGAGGGGCGCGGGGCGCGCAGGGCGGGATCGAAGGACACTCCAGCGCGCTCGAGCAGCGGAAACGGCGGCGCGCCGCCGGCCAGCACGAACACGTCGTCGTTGGCGAGCTCGACGCGCTCGGCGCGGCCCGCGTTGCGCACTTCGAGCTCGACCTTGTCGGGCGCGATCGCGCGCACGTCGCTTTCGAACAGCACCTGCAACTGACCGGCGCCGACAGCTTCGGCGAGTCGCTGCTCGTTGCGGCCTCGCAGCCGGAAGAACGCGCCGCGGCGGTAACTCAAAGTAACCTCGGCCCCCGGCTGTTCCGCCAGGGCCACGGCGGCTTCGACGGCGCTGTCGCCGCCGCCGACCACCAGCACACGCCGCCCAGCGTACGAGTGCGCGTCGAGCAGCCCGTACGAGACCTTCTCGAGCTCTTCGCCCGCCACGCCGAGCTTGTTGGGCGCACCGCGCCGGCCCACGGCCATGCACACGTGCCGTGCGCGCAGCTCTCCGCCGCTCGTCGCGAGCACGAAGCCGTCGTCGTAGCGCTGCAGCGACTCGAGCGTGCAGCCCGTGCGGATCGGCAGCTCGTGCTGGCGCGCGATCGACTGCCACAGTGCGATCAGCTCCTCCTTGGTGTAGCTCGCCTCCTTCAGCGCGCCGTAGAGCGGCAGCTCGACGGGCTGCGTGATCACGAGCTTGCGACGCGGGTACTTCGCGACGGTGCCGCCCACTTCGCTGGCCTGATCGATCACGGCGAAGCGCAGTCCGCGCTTCTTCGCCTCGAGCGCGCACGCGAGGCCCGCCGGGCCGGCGCCGACGATGCACAGATCGAGCGGCGCGTCGCCGCTGGGCAGCGCCGGAGCGGGCGAGGCGCAGCGTGCGGCGACTTCGCGTGCGACCTGCGCGCCGTGCTCGATGGCGGTCTTGATGAGCGCATGCGCCGTGACCTCGCCGGCGAGGAACAGCCCGCGGGCGCCGACGGCCTCGAGCGAAGGCTCGATCGCGGGCACGTCGCGCCGCTCGCTCAACTTCGCGATCGTTACGGTGATCGCGCCGGTCGGGCACTCGCGCTCGCAGGCCGAGTGTCCGACGCAGCGCGCGCCGTTCACGACCACCGCCTGGCCGTGCACCAGCTCGAGCACATTGCTCTCGGGGCAGGCCTCGATGCACGCGCCGCAGCCCAGGCAGCGCGAGAGATCGATGACCGGCTCGCTGAGCTGCGCCTCGCGCGCTCCGGTCTCGACGGCCTTCTCGCGCGCACGGACTCCGCGCTCCATGCGCCGCAGCTCCGCGCCGCGCGCCAACGCTGCCAGAGCCGCGACGGCGAGTGCGAGCGCCAACGCGACGAGCAGCGTCCAGGTCATCGAGAGCGCGCGCGGGGGGGCGGGCGTGGACTGCGCTTGGGCCGCGGTCGCTAGTTCGAGCGCTGCGGCTGCGCGGCGGCGGTGGCGGGCGGAACCTGGCCTTCATCGGTCGGCGCCGAGTCCTGATTCTGGCGAGCGCGCTTGCGCTGGCCCTTGGCAGCCTTGGGGCCCGCCGGCGCCTCGCCGTCCTGCGCAGAATCGCCGACCTCGCCGCGGAGAGCGCGTGAAGCGATGTACTGCTTCGAGGAGCCGATGGCCGCGTCGAGCCGCCCGTCGAGCTCCATCACGCGCGACTCGAGCGCCGCGACATCGTCGTGGATCAGAGCCGCGGACTCCGCGTTGAAGTCGTGCCCCAGGAACAGCGCGTGGTCGTTCAGGTCCGCGTTGAGCGCTTCGAGCGCCAGCTGCGCCGAGACCGTCTGCCGCAGGATCGTCTCGTACTGCTCGCGCGTCGCCTCCATGCGCTCCTGGCTGCGCTGGCGCATGCGCGTGTTGCCGAAGCTCTCGAGGTCCTTGGTCCAGCGTTCGAACACCACGCTCGCGGCCGACTTCAGCGCGGGCACGGTCGCGGCCAGCGTCTTGGCCTGCTTGGCGGAGTCTTCGATCGACTTCTCGAGCAGCTCGAACTGCTTGACCGCGTCGCCGCTGAACTGCGGCGCGACGGACTCGACCAGCGTCTGGTACGCCTCGCGCGCGCGCTCCTTGGCGACCAGCGACTCGACTTGGACCTTCTCGACGCGCGTGAGCAGCTCGTCGACGTTGGTCAGGCCGTTGTCGGACTGCTTGGAGAACGAGAAGGACGTGCTGGAGCAAGAGCTGAGCGCGAGCGGCAGCAGAGCTGTGGCGAGCACGAACGGAGCGATGAGGCTTCGAACCACGTAGATTCCCCTTGGTGTGCGGTGATGGCGAGCTGAGAGAACCCCCGCTCGCGCCTTCGCACTTCGGCCGCGTTCTCCGGCGTTCTTGAGCGATTCAAGCCGCGCGGCGCTGCGCTGTGCTGGGCTCGGCAGGCGCATGAGCAACGCGTTCCCGGCGACGTTCGAGCAGCCAGGCGAGCGCGCCCAGTCCGCAGATCGACCACTGCGCGCCGTAGTAGCTCCACAGCGCGGCCTGGATTCCGCTGGTGAAGCCGTAGCTGTGCAGGCCGACGCCCAGCAGGTTCACGCCCCACCACGAGAATGCGACGATCGTGCCGGCGAAGGCTGCCGCCATGCACACGCCGTGCTCGCGCAAGTAGCCGCCGCGGCGCGCGTGCAGGATCACCAGCTGCGAGATCACGATCAGCAGCGCGCCGTTTTCCTTGGGATCCCAGCCCCAGAAGCGGCCCCAGCTCTCGTTGGCCCAGATGCCGCCCAGCAGCGTGCCGACGAGCGAGAAGATCAGGCCGAAGCACAGCACGCCGTACACCATGCGCGAGAGCGCGGCGAAGTGCTGGCGCTCGAGTCGGCGCGGCCCCAGCAGTTTGGCGAGGAGATAGAAGCTCGCCAGCAACGCCGCGAGCATGCCTGCCGCGTAGCCGATCGTGATCGCGGTGACGTGCGTCGCGAGCCAGAAGTTCGTGTCGAGCACCGCCACCAGCGCGGGCATGGTGTCGCGCTTGTCGAGCACTTCGTAGCCGTGCGCGACGAACAGTCCCAGTGCGCCGAGCACGACCGCGGCGGAGAGCGCGAGGCGCTGGCGGCCGATGGCTTCGATGACCAGGGCGATGAGCACGCCGGTGGCCGTCACGAACAGCTTGGTTTCGTAGAGCGTCGAGACCGGCGGGCGCTCGCGCAGGATGCAGCGCCACACGATCACCGCCACCAGCAGTGCGGCGCCGACACCGCACAGCGTCGCGGCGGTCGCGTACAGCCACTTGCGCCGCGGCGCGAGCCACAAGAGCGCCGTGCTCGCGAAGGCGAGCAGGAAGGCCGTCAAGCTCCAGCGCAACAGGTTGGCGCGGTAGTAGGCGCGCTCGGAGGGGATCTTGTCGTACTCGCCGCGCAGGCGCGCGCCGACCACCGCGTGGTGGTGGAAGCGCTCGAGCGCGGCTTCGAACGCGGCGGCGCGCCCGGTGCTGTCGAAGGCCCTCTCGAAAGCCGCGAGTGCGCCCGCTTGCGCGGTCGAGAGCGGTTTGGAGCTGGCGCGCAGTTCCGCCGGCGTGTTCCAGGCTTCGGTGCGCGCGTCCGGCGGCGGGATCAGCGCGACGATCTCCTGGCGCGAGAGCCGCGCGAACAAGAGCACGTTCTCCGCCAGCGTCACGATCTGGCTCTGCACCGAGCTGCGCTGCGCGGCTTCGAGCGCGTCGTACTGGTGCGCGAGGTCGAACAGCTTCGAGAGGCCCGGCTCGAGTTCGCGGTACGAGTAGCGATCGCGCTTGCGGCGCTCGTCGAGCTGCACGCCGATCGCCTCGAGTGCTTCGGCGTCCTGCACGAGGAACGCGCGCGTGCCCGCGGCGTGCTCGGGGTCGAACAGCACGTCGAGCAGCCACGCGGTGGGCGTGAGCTTGCGCCCGTCGGCGTCTTCAGCCGAGCGCTTTCCGTTGAGGCGCAGCAGCGTGAAGCTCGCGAAGGTCTCGAGCGGCTTGACGCGGCCGCCCTCCTGCACCGGCAGCGAGCCGGCGAGTTCCAGCGCGCGCGGCGTCCAGCGTTCGCTCTGTCCGCGCGCGCCGAGCGCGGTGACGAGGCACAGCGCCAGTGCGAGCAGTCGACGCAGCCAGGCGCTCATGCGAGTCTCACTTCCCGGCGCACGTGGCGCGCGAGCATGCGGCCGAAGTGCCACACCAGGCCCAGCGAGATCACCACGCACGACCACAGCGGCCAAGAGTCCGCCGGATTGCGCACGACGGCGAAGGTCGAGAACAGCGGATCGCCCGCGCGCGCGTTCGACGGTCCCCACGAAGCCTGGTAGAGCACCAGTCCGCCCGTGCGAAGCGGCGCGTTCATCGAGATCGTCACCGGCCGCGCCGCAGCGCCTTCGCGCACCTCGACGTCGCTCTCGAAGGCGCGCGCCATGTTCATGCGCGGGTGGTCTTCCTTGCGGAAGTCGGCCAGCGCGAGCGTGAAGCCGAGCGGGTAGCGCTCCTTGCGTAGATCGAGCGCGAAACGCCGTCCGCCCGCGTCGAAGCTCCACGGCGTCGACTGCGCGCCCCACAGCACGCCGCTGCGAGGCGTTGCGCCGCTCTCGAGCACCTCGACGTACGCGCCGGCGATGTTGCGCTCGGCGTCCTTGTCGCGCTCGCGCTCGCGCAGGAACAGGCCATCGACCACCGGCACGTCGACGTCGAACATCGGGCCCTTGGGCAGCGGCGAGCAGTTGGCGAGCACGTGCGTGACGCGCACTTCGAACGGCAAGTCCGACGCGCCGAGCGTCACCGGCGACGCGGGCGAGGCGTGCTCGAACGCTTCGTGGGGTGCGACGCGCTCGAGCACGCGGCCCTCGGGGCCCAGCTCGAGCAACACCAGCTCCCAGCGGTAGTAGCTCTGGAAGTGCTGCGCGCGCTGCCCTTCGTAGAGCGTCACGTGGCCTTCGCTCGAGTGGCGCCACTTCACGAAGCTCGAGGCCAGGAGCAGCACGATGCCCAGGTGCGCGACGAGGACTCCGAAGGTCGAGGCGTCGCGGCGCAGGCGCACGATGCCGCCCAGCACGAGGTTCACGAGCAGAGCGCTCATCACCAGGTTCGCGCCCGGCAGCGGCAGTGCGACGGGCCCGAAGTCGTGCGTGAGCACGAACGACTCGAAGTACTTGCGCTGCACTTCGAACAGGCCTTCGCGAGTCTGCTCGAGCGTGCCGAGCCAGGTCAGCAGGCCGAGCAACACGAGCAGCACGCAGCTCAATCCGAGCGACGCAAGGCCTCGCAGGGCGAGTTCACCGGCGCGGCGCACGCGGGGCCCTCGCTAGTTGCGCAGCGAAGCCGCGAGCGCCAGGAAGGCGTCGACCTGGCCGTCGATCGTGCTCGACGGACCGGTCATCTTCAGGAACGCCGCGCCCTGCGGCCCGACGAGCAAGAGGCCCACCAGGCGCGCGTCGGCGAGCTTCGCGCCACCGCCCATGCCGCTGAAGCTGCCCTTGAAGTCCACCAGCACCGCCTCGCCGCCGAGCATCGGCTTGGTCGGCAGTGCGGCGATTTCCTGCGTCGAAAGCGGACCTTGTCCCATCTGCGTGCGCCAACGCTGGATGTTCGCGGCGAGCCCGCCGCCGTCGCCCGCGAGGAACGTCAGGTAGCACTCGGCGCGTTCGTCGCCGCCCACGCGGAAGTTCGCCACGCGCATCGAAGTCGGCGCGAGTTCGCTCCAGCCTGCGGGCAACTCCCACTTCAGCGCGCCATTGCCGCCGCTGGTCGCGGCGCTGCTCGGCGCACTGGCGGGCGCGGCAGGCGGCGGCGCCTGGACTCCCATTCGCTCGGCGCTCGACGAGTTCTGCTCGAGCGCGGCCGCCGGCGTCGACGACTCGCGCGGCGGGCTCAACTCCGCCTGCGTGGGGCTGTCGCTGCACGCGGCGAGTGCGAGCGTCAGCGCGGCGACGCAGAGGGTCGCGCGCGCGCGATTCGATCGTGTGGGCGTACTCATGGTGCTTCGGCGCGCTTTCGACGCTCCGGCCGCACGGGCTGAAGTTCGAAGCGGCGGCGAGCGGTAGTCTTTTCCGTCATGTCGTCGCGCGCAGAGTCCGGCCAAAGCGAAATCGACGCATTCGCCGCGGATCTCGGGGCTCACGCACCCCGCCTGCGCCTCCTGATGGCGCACCTCGCGGGCCCGCGCTTGCGCGCGCACGTCGAGCTCGACGACCTGGTCCAGGAGACGCTGCTGCGCGCGCTCGCCAGCCCAAAGCGACCGCCCGCGGCCGAGTTCGAACGCTGGCTCAACGCTTTGGCGCGCCACACGGCGATCGACGCGGCGCGTGCGCTGCGGGCGCGGCGGCGCGGCGAGACTCCGCTGCGGCTCGAGCGCGGCGACTGGTCGCGCGTGGGAGTGCGCGAGAGCGCGCTCGGCGCCCGCGGGGTCGGCGTGGTGACGCAGCTCGCCGCCGACGACGAGCAGCGACGCCTGCTCGCGGCTTTCCAGCGCCTCTCGAGCGAGCACCAACGCGTGATCGGCCTGCGCCAGTTCGAAGGCCTGAGCGCTGCGCAGGCCGCTCGGCGCATGCAGCGCAGCGAGAGCGCGGTCCACTCGCTCTACCGCCGCGCGCTGGAAGCCTGGGCGGAGGCGGCGCGCTGAGCTACTACTTCCGGGGATCCCCGCGTTCCGCGAGGATCGCGGGAACGTCGCGGCGACAAGACAAGCAGTTCAACGCGGTCGAGTGCCGCATTGAGAATTTCTCCGCTCTCCGCGACGAATCCCGCCCGCGCCAACGCTGGAAGGCCCATGCAGCCCCGCCCCCTCGACGACCAACTCGACTCCCTCGTGGAGCAGTACGCCCAACGCCTGGCGCGCAATGCCGACGACGCGGGCGAGGACCTCCTGGAGCGGCTGCCGGTGCAGTACCGCGACGCGCTGGCGCGCTGCCTGCGACTGATGCGCGCTGGACGCACGAATCCCGCGAGCGGCTTGAAGCTGCTCGGCCCGGGAGTCGTGCTCGCCGGCTACCGCATCGAGCGCGAGATCGGTCGCGGCGGCATGGCGCACGTCTACCTCGCGACGCAGCTCGACCTTCAACGCTCCGTCGCGCTCAAGGTGCTGCGCCCCGGCCTCGCACTCGAGCCGCGCCACGTCGAGCGCTTCCACCGCGAGGCGCTGGCTGCGGCGCGCCTCAAGCACCCGCACATCGTGCAGGTCCACGCGGTGGGCGATAACGACGGCCACCACTGGCTGGCGATGGAGCACATCGAAGGCGGCACGCTCGCCGATGCCTACGCCAAGCTCCCTGCGCCCGAGCAGCGCCGCGCACAAGACCTCGCCCGCGCGCTGGGCCAAGCGCCGCAGTTCTTCGGCGCGCAGAGCTTCGAGCAAGCGCTCGCGAGCCTGCTCACGCCGATTGCGCGCGCACTCGCCGTCACGCACGACCTCGGGCTCGTGCACCGCGACATCAAGCCCTCGAACATCCTGATCACGACCGATGGACGCGCGCTGCTCGGCGACTTCGGCCTCGCCAAGGGCGACGGCGAGCCCGGGCTCTCGCTGACGGGCGAACCGCTCGGCACGCCGCACTACATGTCGCCCGAACAGGCCGCGATCACCGCGCACCGCGTCGACGCGCGCAGCGACATCTACAGCTTCGGCGTCACGCTCTACGAAGGCCTCGCGGGCCGCTGTCCGTTCACGGGCGCGAGCTTCATGGCCGTGCTCGAGGCGCTGCGCAGCGACGCGCCGCCCGACTTGCGCTCGCTCAACCGCCGCGCGAGCGCCGACGCGCAGGCGCTGGTCCGACGCGCGATGCAGCGCGAGCCCGCGGGCCGCTACTTCTCGGCGATGGAGCTCGCCGCGGACTGCCAAGCTCTCGCAGCGGGCGAACCCACGGCCGCGCGCGCGCTCAGCGGTGGCGTGCTGCGCGACATGCTCGCCGGACTGCGCAGCCAGACCGGCGGCTACCGCTCGAGCGCGCACTTCCTGGGTTTGCCGCTGGTCCACATCAACGGCGGCGTCGGTTCTGCGCGCAAGCGACGCGTGGCGAAGGGTTGGATCGCGATCGGCGACGTGGCGATCGGCGGCATCGCGATCGGCGGACTTTCGTGCGGCGGTATCGCGATCGGCGGGCTAGGCGCGGGCTTGATCTCGTTCGCAGGGCTCTCGCTCGGCCTGTTGTTCGCACTCGGCGGCTGGGCCATCGGCGGGCTCGCCTTCGGCGGGCTAGCGATCGGCTACGCGGCGATCGGCGGCGGCGCGATCGGCTGGTATGCGCTCGCGGGCGATGCGTACTGGTCCATGTACGCCGTCACGGGACGCGCGGAAGACCCCGAGGCGCTCGAGTTCTTCCGCAGCCTCGCGCCGCTGCTCGAGTGGTTGCCCTACAGCAACGCTCTGCTCGACCGTCTGCGCTGAATCACTCGCCCTTGGCGCGCCGCTCGAGGATGTCGGCGATGCGTTCGTGAGCGCGCATTGCGCGCCAGCCGATCGAGAGCCAGAGGATCGTGATCACGAGGCTGTAGAGCATGGCCACGATGGCGAGGTAGCCGGTTCCGGCTTCGATGGAGTTCATGGGAGTTTGAAGTGGATCTTCCAGGGTTGGATCGGAACGGAATTGCCCGTCAACAGCAGGATCGCCATCAACAGGGTGAGCAGTGCGAGCAGAACGACCGCGAGCTTCATCCCCGACGCGAGACCCCAGCGACCGTGCAGCTCGTCGGGCGGTGGTGAGTAGTTCGCGAGCGGCTGGCCGAGGATCGCGTCGAGGACGTCGTCGGACTCTGAGTGCGAGTTCGGCGCAACTGTGGGTGTGACACTGGGCGCCGCCGCAGCAGCGGGCGCGGCGTCTCCTCGCGCGGGCGTCGGCCGCGCCGCAGGTCGGTGCGTCTGCGACACCTCCTCGACGCGCGACTTGACCTCGCTCGCGTGCTGGTAGCGCCGCTCCGGCGCCTTCTCGAGCGACTTGAGCACCACCTCGTCGAGCCGCACGTCGATCGCGACCTTGTGCGAGGGCGGCGCGAAGCGGCCCAGCGGAAGCTCGCCGGTCAGCAGCTCGTAGAACACGACCCCGACGGCGTAGATGTCGGCGCGGTGGTCGACTTCGGAGGGGCGCTCCCACTGCTCGGGCGCCATGTAGTGCGGCGTGCCCATCACCTGGTCGGTGCGCGTGATGTTCTCGCCGGCGCGCTCGCCGCTGATCTTCGAGAGGCCGAAGTCGAGGATGCGCACGCGGCCCGCGCGGTCGACCAGGATGTTCTCGGGCTTGATGTCGCGGTGCACGACGCCGTGCTCGTGCGCGTACTGCAGCGCGTCGCAGATCTGCGCGACGATGGCGAGCGCCTGGCGCGGCTCGACCGAGCGTTCGCGCATCAGCTCGCGCAAGCTCGCGCCCTCGACGAACTCCATCGCCAGGTGCCACCACGGACCGGAGCGACCGTGGTCGTGCACCGCGACGATGCTGGGGTGAGAGAGCGAGGCCAGAACGCGAGCTTCGCGTGCAAAACGCTCGGCGAAACCCGGCTGTGCGGCGATCTGCGGCGCGAGCAGCTTCAGTGCGACGCTGCGCTCGAGCGTGCGGTGTCGAGCGCGGTAGACGAACCCCATGCCGCCGCGGCCGACGAACTCGAGGATTTCGTAGCTCGGGAAGTGCGCGGCGAGTTCGGCCGGGCTGGGCGGCGGCGCACCGGAGGCGGACGCGGGTTCGGGGCCCGCGTCGACCGCCGCCGCGAGCAAGCACGTCGGGCACAGACCGCGCGGGTCGAGCTCGGCGCCGCAGCGCGTGCAGAAGCGGGGAGGGCTCATGGAGGTGCGTTGGGGCGGCGCAGCGGGCTCAGACGCAGGGCGTCGCGCGGATTACAGGCCCAGGCGCGCAATCTTGCCGGAAAGTCGCCCCGAGCCACGCGCCGCGCTCGCACGCGCGTCGGAAGAAGGTGCCGAGCACGCGGCCTGGGATCGCAGGAAGCCGCGATCGGCTCGCCAACTCTGGTGCAAGGCTCCGATGACGCTGCGTGCGCCGGCGCCGAGCCGGTCGAAACTCCGTGGGACTGCGCATCAACACCAACCTCGCCGCGCTGGCGGCGCAGCGGAACCTCTCCGCCGTCACCACGCGTCTGGCGGGCAACTTCGCGCGACTTTCGAGCGGCCTGCGCATCGCCACGGCCGCCGACGACGCCGCGGGACTGGGGATCTCCGAGCGCATGCGCGCGCAGATCCGCTCGCTCACCGTGGCGAGCCGCAACGCGCAGGACGGCATCTCGCTGGTCCAGACTGCCGACGGAGCGCTGGCCGAGGTCGACGGCAATCTCATTCGCATGCGCGAGCTCGCGGTGCAGGCCGCGAACGGCACGCTCTCGAGCGTCGACCGCGCCGCGCTCGACACCGAGTTCCAGGCGCTCACCCAGGAGATCGCGCGCGTCGCGGGCCAGACCAGCTTCAACGGCGTGCAGTTGCTCGACGGCAGCTCGGCCGCGCTCGCGCTGCAGGTCGGCGCCCAGGCCGGTCAGACCATCTCCGTCGCGCTGGGCGACGTGACCACGACTCAACTGGGCCTCAACGGGCTGTCCGTGGCGAGCACGGGCGGCGCCCAGAGCGCGCTGGCCGCGCTCGACGCCGCGCTCGACGACGTCACTTCCGCGCGCGGCGTGTTCGGCGCGACGCAGAATCGCCTGGAGAGCTCGATCCGCTCGATCCTCTCCAGCCGCGACAACCTCGCAGCCGCCGAGTCGCGCATCCGCGACGTCGACATGGCGCTCGAGACGGCGGACCTCCTGCGCAACCAGATCCTGCAGCAGTCGGCGATCTCCGTGCTCGCGCAGGCCAACGCGCAGCCTCAGTTGGTCTTGCAGCTGATCAACTCGATCGGCTGAGCACGCTCAGCAGTTCGCGCAGCTCGGCCTCGACCTCGGCGGCGCTCAAAGCTCGGTGTGCGGTGCGCGCACGCCGGATTCGCGCCGCGAGCATCGTCGCGGAACGCGTGGCAAGCAGCTCGAGCCCGTCGGCGATCGCGGTGCTCGCGCGATCCAGCTCGCGGCCACAACTGGCGCCGCAGCTCTTCGTCAGGGGCCGCTGAGCGCGCGGAACAGCTCGCGCAGCTCGGCCTCGACCTCGGCGGCGCTCGAAACGGTCTGCGCGATGCGCGCGCGCAACGCTTCGCCGAAGCGCGTGCGCAGGCGGTGCGCGGCGACCTTGACGGCGCCTTCGGTGGCGCCCAGCTCGCTCGCCACGCGCTGCGGATCGTAGCCCTCGCCCTGCAGCGTGTGCTTGAGCGCCTCGAACACCGCGCGCCGGCCCGTGGCGGCGTACTCGCGCTCGAGGTCGTCGACGGCGCCGCTGAGCAGCTCGCGCGCCCAGGCGCGTTCGAAGGCGCGCTCGGCGCTCTCGTCCGCGCGCGCGGCGAGCCCCAGGCGCTCGTCGGCGTCGTGCGTGTCGATCGGCAGGGCCTTCGCGCCGCCGCCGCGCTTGAGCGCGCGCTCGGCCGCGCGGTGCTTGGAGACGAAGTGCTGCAGCGCGGCGAGCAGGAACGAGCGGAAGCGGCCCTTGTCCTGGCTCAAGCGCTCGAAGTCGCGGCGCGCGATCAGCTCGGCGAAGAAGCCCTGCACGATGTCCTCGGCGGCGTGCGCGTCGAGCCCCGAGCGCCGCGCGAAGGCGTACAGCGGGAGCCAGTACGCGCGGCACAGCTCCTCGAGCGCCGCGCGCGCAACGTCCGCATCGGCCTCGCCCGCGCGGCGGATCAGGCTCCAGCGCGTCAGCGCGAAGTCGCGCTCCGAGGTCGGGGTCGAGTCCATCGCCGCGCGCGACTGTACGGCGCCGCGCGCGGTGTCGCTCGCAGCACATGGGGTGGCGAGCGGCGCCTCGCGCCGACTCCCGCTCCGCGCGCGACTCGAGATCCCGCGCGGCCTGCGCCTTCACGCCGCGTTGCGCTTGTCGCGGCGCTCGACCGCCGCCTTGGCCTCGGCCAGGCCGCCGCCGTGCTCCAGGCGCCACAGCCGGATCGCGCCGAGCATGTCGCCGCTGCGCACGAGTTCGTCGATGCGCCGCTCGCGCTCCGCGCGGTCGAGTCGGCTCCACTCGAGCGTGGTGCGCTTGAGTTCGCGCTCCACCGGGTAGCCAAGGCGTTCCAGCTCGCGCAGCGTGGCGCGCAGGCTCGGCTCGAGCCGCAGCGACGGTCCGCTCCAGCTCACGCTGAGCGAGTCCTCGCGCTCGATGGTCGCCACGGCGGCGCGCAGGTGCGTGCGCCCGCGGATGCCGGGGTCGAGTTCGCGCTCGAGCGAACGCCGCACCTCGGCGCGCACGGGCGAAGTCAGTTCGAACGACAGGCGCACGCGCGGCGTGTTCACGGCGCTCTCGTGGGAAAGGCCGCGCAGATCGACGCGCTCGGCGACCACGCGGCGCACGTCCTGGCGCTCGAGCAGCACCACGTTGGCCCACTCGTCGGGCAGGTCGCTGTTGAGCTGGCTGCGCAGGCGCAGCGCGAGTCCGTCGCGCCGCACGCGCAGGATCCACCAGCTCGAGCGCCACAGCCGCACGACCGAGCGCGCCATCCAGGCCGCGAACGCCACGCACGGCAGGCCGAACACGAGCCCGAACCACAGCGGACCGCCGCGCACCAGCGGAACCAGGCACCACGCCAGTCCCACGAGCGCGATCGCGATCCATGCCGCGCTCAGACGCCACGCGGATTCGCGCGCGACGAAGTCGGAGTCGTGCTCGCGCACGGCGGAGGCGAGAACCAAGCGCATCGGGGGGCGGCGCGCTACATCGGTCGGCGCCCCGGCTGCGTCTGAAGTCTGCGGCCGGGTTCTGCGCCGAAAAGCGAGCGGGGCGGCCCGCGTGGACCGCCCCGTCTTGCAGCGTCGCGAGCGCCGCGCCGCTCAGCTCACGGCACGAAGGAGGCCTTCACGGCGCTCGAGATGTTCGAGGCCTGACCGCACGGGCCGGTCGGGTCGCGGTACCAGGTCTGGAAGCCGAAGGTCGTGCCCGCCAGGATCCAGTTGATGGCCGGGAAGTTCGCGATCGAGTAGGCCGAGAGCCCCGGTCCGATCACGGTCTGGCCCGCCGCGCCGCTGTTCTGCACGCCGAAGCGCGAGAACGGACTCTGCAGGCAGCGCCGCCCGTCGAAGAACGGCACGGGAGCGATCGTGTTGGCGCTCATGATCGTGATGCACTGCTTGAAGGTCGGCAGTTGCGAGGTCGTGAGCACCAGGTTGTCGAGCGCGATGCTGGTCGAGCCCGCCGCGCTCATCAGCGCGCCCACGCCGGTCGAGTTGGCGCAGCCCGCCGCGGCATCGTTGTTCCCACACGGCCCCAGCGGCGCGGGGCAGAAGCAGAACTGCGTGATCAGCGTCACCGGCTCGCACTCGTCGGGGATGCCGTTGTTGTTGACGTCGAGCGAGAGCCCGAAGGCGATGTCGAGCGCGTCCTCGCGCCCGTTGCCGTTGCAGTCGTACAAGGGCTGCGTCGCGATGTCGGCCGCGTCGAGCTCGTCGTTGATCGCGCCGGGCGTGTTGCGCGCGGTCACCAGGCCCAGGTTCTCGGCCGCGAAGAAGATGCCCGGGAACGGATTGAGGCTGCCCGCGGGCGGCGGCACGAGGATGTCGCCTTCGCTGATCGGCAGGCCGAAGATGCTGTCGGGCGCGCCGATCAGGGCCGAGCCGCGCCGCACCGAGAACAGCACCATGTCGCGGCCGAGGTTCCAGCCGTAGGGGAAGCCCGCGGGCTGATAGCCGGCGATGCCGTTCTCGCAGATCACCAGCGCGTCGAGGTCGTCCGTGCCCGCGCCGAACACATCGAGCCCCAGGAGCGCTGCGGGGGCCCACACCGCCGGCGCGCCGCCGGGCACGGCGGTGTTGAGGATGTCGCCGCCCTGGAAGCCGTTCGCCGCCGCCGAGCCCGTGTTGGGCATGCCCGTGAGCGGATCGATGAACGCCGCGTCGAGCGAGAAGAACACGCCGTAGATCGGCCAGGGCGTGGTCGTCGCGCTGTTGTCGCGCAGCATCAGCGCGTCGAGGTTGTCGCCCGTGTCGGGCAGCGCCGGACCGGGCAGCGTCGGCTCGAGCAACCCCACGCCGCGGTAGTGGAACGCGCTCGCGCCCTGCAGACCGTCGCCGTCGAGCACGGCGCTGTGTCCGGGCATCGGCGAAGCGAACGGACCCGCGGGACCCGGCGGCGTGCCGAGGTTCACCATCACGTCTGCGGCCGAGTCGCCCAGCGGCGCTTCGCTCGGCACGTGCGGCGGAACCATCGGGCCGGCGCCGATCGCGTACTTGTCGGTCGAGAAGAACAGCGTGCGCACCGGCAGGTTCTGTTGCAGCAGCAAGCTCAAGCCGTCGCACAGCGCGTCGACTTCGACGCGGCACGGCGTTCCGCCCGGGTGACCCATGCACACGGGATGGAACGCCAGGCCCAAGTGCGCGCCGACCGCGCCCGGTCCGGCCTTGTAGCGCACCGCGGGCGCCGCGAGCGGCCCGAAGGCGGGCAGGAAGCCCGGCGCCGGCGGCACGAGCACGTCGCCCTCGGTGATCGGAAAGCCCGTGAACGAGTCGAGCGCGCCGACCGTCGGGCCGTGCCAGCTCACCGAGAAGTGCGGGATGTGGTTCTGCGCCGTGCTGGCGAGGTTCAGCGTGAGCGCGGCCAGGCTGATCAGGCCGGCGCGCCGCGTCGAGAAGTGAGAGAGCATCGGTGTGTCCGTGGCGTGTGGGGGACGGAGTCGACGCGCGCCCGCGCCCTGCGAACGCTCCGCCGACCGAGCGCGAAGTGACGGCCCGCCGCCGGCCTTGGACAGCGTTCGCGAGAAATCTCGCCGCTTGCGGCGGCGCACTCGGGCGACCGTTGCTCGCCGTACCATCGCCCGCCCTCCGAACCCGACTCGCGCGCCCGATGCCTGACACCAACCTCTCCGCCTTCCTGTGGTCCGTAGCCGACTTGCTCCGAGGCGACTTCAAGCAGTCCGACTACGGCAAGGTGATCCTGCCGTTCACCGTGCTGCGGCGCCTCGACTGCGTGCTCGAGCGGACCAAGCCCGCGGTGCTGAAGGAGCTCGCGGAACGCTCGAAGTCGAAGGTCAACCCGGAGCCGTTCCTGATCCGCAAGGCCGGCGTGGGGTTCTACAACACGTCGAAGCTGGACCTCGGCACGCTGCTGGGGGACCAGGACCACATCGGAGAGAACCTGCGGGCCTACGTGCAGGCCTTCTCCGGTCCGGTGCGTGACATCTTCGAGCGCTTCGACTTCGCGACTCAGATCGACCGGCTGCAGAAGGCCAAGCTCCTGTACCTCGTCACCGAGAAGTTCGCGAACGTCGATCTGCACCCCGATCGCGTCAGCAACGCCGACATGGGGCTGGTCTTCGAGGAGCTGATCCGCAAGTTCGCCGAACTGTCGAACGAGACGGCGGGGGAGCACTTCACGCCGCGCGAAGTGATCCGGCTGATGGTCAGCTTGATCTTCATCGAGGACGACGACGTGCTGTCCAAGCCCGGCGTCGTGCGCACGATCTACGACCCGACGGCCGGCACGGGCGGCATGCTCAGCATCGCGGGCGAGTACCTCCACGCGCACAACCCGGGCGCGCGGCTGTCGATGTACGGCCAGGAGCTGAACCCCGAGTCCTACGCGATCTGCAAGGCCGACATGCTGATCAAGGGCCAGGACATCGCGAACATCGTCTTCGGCAACACCCTCTCCGAGGACGGCCTGCAAGCTGAACGCTTCGACTACATGCTCTCCAACCCGCCCTTCGGCGTGGAGTGGAAGAAGATCGAGCGCGAAGTGCGGCGCGAAGCGGAGGAGCACGGCTTCAACGGCCGCTTCGGCCCCGGCCTGCCGCGCGTGAGCGATGGCTCGCTGCTCTTCCTCTTGCACCTGGTATCCAAGATGCGCCCGGTAAGCGAGGGCGGCAGCCGCTTCGGCATCGTGCTCAACGGCTCGCCGCTCTTCACTGGCGGCGCGGGCTCGGGAGAGAGCGAGATCCGCCGCTACATGCTCGAGAACGACCTCGTCGAGGCGATCGTCGCCCTGCCGACGGACATGTTCTACAACACCGGCATCGCCACCTACGTGTGGGTCGTGAGCAACCGCAAGCCCAAGGCGCGCAAGGGCAAGGTGCAGCTCATCGACGCCTCGAGCTTCTGGCAGAAGATGCGCAAGAGCCTTGGCAGCAAGCGCAAGGAACTCTCCGACGCGCACATCGACGACATCACGCGCATCTTCGGCAAGTTCAAGGAAGTGACGCGCGACGGCGCGCCGATCAGCCGCATCTTCAAGAACGAGGACTTCGGCTACCGCACGATCACCGTCGAGCGACCGCTGCGCGACGAGCGGGGCAAGGTCGTGCTCGCGACCAAGGGCAAGCAGAAGGGCCAGCCGCAGCCCGACGCCAACCTGCGCGACACCGAGAACGTGCCGCTCCAGGAGGACGTGCAGCGCTACTTCGAGCGCGAGGTGCTCCCGCACGCCCCCGACGCCTGGATCGACCACGAGAAGACCAAGGTCGGCTACGAGATCCCCTTCAACCGCCACTTCTACGTCTTCAAGCCGCCGCGTCCGCTCGCGGAGATCGATGCCGACCTCAAGGTCGTCACCGACAAGATTCGCGCGATGCTCGAGGAGCTGTCCAAGTGAGGGCCAGCAAGCTCCGATTCCCGCGCCGTGCGCCGTCCAGCCTGGCTGGCCGCGGCTGCGCCCCCGGAATCTCGGCGTCGCGTGCAACCTGGGGCAACGCCGAACGTCGCTCTCCAAGGGGCGCCCTCGCATCCAACGGTTGGGGCTGTCGTGCGCCTCGAGGAGCCGCTACGCCGTGACCGACCCGCGCCCCGAGCCGCGCTCGTCCCTCGTCCTCTACCAGACCGAGGACGGCCGCACCGCCATCCAGTGCCGATTCGAGGGCGACACCCTCTGGCTGACCCAGGCGCTGATGGCGGAGCTGTTCCAGGTCTCCGTCCCCACGATCAACGAGCACCTCAAGACGCTGTTCGAGGAGCGCGAGGTCGACCCGACGGCAACTATTCGGAGTTTCCGAATAGTTCGAACCGAAGGCGCCCGGCAGGTCGCGCGCGAGATCGAGCACTACAGCCTCCCCGCGATCCTGGCCGTCGGCTACCGCGTGCGCAGCCCGCGCGGCACTCAGTTCCGCCAGTGGGCCACCGCGCGCCTGAGCGAGTTCCTGGTGAAGGGCTTCACCATGGACGACGAGCGCTTGAAGCACCCGCCGGGCCCGGGCGTGCCCGACTACTTCGACGAGCTGCTCGAGCGCATCCGCGACATCCGCGCCAGCGAGCGGCGCATGTACACGCGCCTGCGCGACATCCTCGCTCTCGCCGCCGACTACCGCGCGAGCGAGGCCGACACGACCAAGCTCTTCCAGGTCATTCAGAACAAGCTCCACCACGCCGTCACCGGCATGACCGCGCCCGAGCTGATCGCCGCGCGCGCCGATGCGAGCAAGCCCAACATGGGGCTGACGACCTGGAAGGGCGGCGTCGTGCAACGCGCGGACGTCACGGTCGCCAAGAACTACCTGCGCGAGGAGGAGATCTCGGAGCTCAATCGCATCGTGGTGATGTTCCTCGACTACGCCGAGGACCAATCGCGCCGCAAGCAGCCGATCCACCTCGCCGACTGGGCGCGCAAGCTCGACGAGTTCCTGCGCTTCAACGAGCGCGAGGTGCTGCCCGATGCGGGACGTGTCAGCCGTGAAGCTGCCGACGACAAGGCCCAGGCCGAGTTCGAGCGCTTCGCCCGGCGCCGCCGCGAGTTGGCGGAGGCCCAGGGCGAGGCCGACACGCTCAAGGCGCTCGAGGAACTCGCGAGGGAGCTGCCCAAGCGCAAGCGGCGCAAACCCAAGGACGAGTCGTGAGCTTCCCGAGATACCCGAAGTACAAGCCCAGCGGCGTCGAGTGGCTCGGCGAGGTGCCGGAGCATTGGGCGGTCGCTCCGTTGTGTGCCCGAGCGGCGGAGCGCCGATCGCGCAACGAGGGCATGCAGGAGGACAACTTGTTGTCCCTCAGCTATGGGAACATCGTCCGCAAGGACATCGCGTCGAACGACGGGCTACTCCCAGAGTCGTTTGAGACGTACCAGATCGTCGAACCTGGTGACACCGTGCTCCGGCTCACCGACTTGCAGAACGACCAGCGGAGCATCCGCACGGGCGTCGTTCGAGAACGCGGCATCATCACATCGGCCTACTTGGCAATCCGACCCGTCAGCATCGACGCTGACTACCTGTCGCTGCTGCTGCGCGCGTACGACTCGCAGAAGGCCTTCTATTCCATGGGGAGCGGATTGCGCCAGTCCATGAAGTACGACGACCTCAAGCGGCTGCCACTACTAGTGCCGCAACCAGCAGAGCAACGCGCCATCGCGGCATTCCTGGACCGGGAGACGGCGAAGATCGACGCGCTGATCGCGGAGCAGGAGAAGCTGAGCGAGCTGCTCGCGGAGAAGCGCCAGGCCGTCATCTCCCACGCCGTCACCAAGGGCCTCAACCCCGCCGCCCCCATGAAGCCCTCCGGCGTCGAGTGGCTCGGCGACGTGCCCGCGCACTGGGACCTTGTTCGACTGGGATACCGTGGATCGCTACAGAACGGACTCAGCATCGGCGGCGATGCTTTTGGAGCGGGTGACCCGTTTGTGAGCTATGGCGATGTCTACAAGAACGCGGTGCTGCCTGAAGTGCCGTCGGGCCTCGTGCTCAGCACGTCGCAGGATCAAGACAAGTACAGCGTGGAGGTGGGCGACGTCCTGTTCACCCGCACCTCTGAGACGACGGACGATATCGGCGTTGCCTCGACGTGCCTTCGAACGATTCCGCGCGCCACGTTTGCTGGCTTTCTCATCCGCTTTCGCCCACACCGCGAAGTTCTCGTTGCCCAGTACGCGGTCTACTTGTTCAGGAACCAAGCCGTCGCCAGACACTTTGCTGGAACGATGAACATCGTGACTCGTGCGTCACTGAGCCAAGGCGAGCTTCGCTCACTCCCGATATGCGTTCCTCCTCCCGGCGAGCAGCGCACGATCGCCGAGTTCCTAGACCGCGAGCTCGCGAAGTTTGACGCGCTAATCGAGGAAGCTGAGAGCGCCGTCGCGCTCCTCGTCGAGCGCCGCTCCGCCCTGATCTCGGCGGCGGTCACAGGCCAGATCGACGTCCGCAACGCCGTACCGGAGACTGCCGCATGAGCCTCCACAAGGAAGTGAGCTTCGAGGTCGAGATCTGCGAGCACCTCGGCAAGCACGGATGGCTGTACGAAGCGGGCGACGCGGCGAAGTACGACCGCGCGCGGGCGCTGTTCCCGGCCGACGTGATCGCGTGGGTGAAGGAGTCGCAGCCCGAGGCGTGGCAGGCGCTCGAGAAGAGCCACGGCGCCAAGGCCGATGTCACGCTGCTCGATCGCGTGCGGGCGCAGCTCGATGTGCGCGGGACGCTCGAGGTGCTCCGCTTTGGCGTCGAGTTGCTCGGGCTGCGGCGGCCGGTGGCGCTGGCGCAGTTCAAGCCGGCGTTCGCGCTCAATGCGGAGATTCTTGCGCGCTACGGCAAGAACCGGCTGCGCGTCGTGCGGCAGGTGAAGTACTCGCTTGCGAACGAGAACTGCCTCGACTTGGTGCTGTTCCTGAACGGCCTCGCGGTCGCGACGGTCGAGCTCAAGACCGACTTCACGCAGAGCGTGCAGGACGCCGTCGACCAGTACCGCTTCGATCGCGAGCCGCGGCCGAAGGGACAGGCGCTCGAGCCGCTGCTGTCGTTCCCGCAGGGCGCGCTGGTGCACTTCGCGGTGTCGAACAGCGAGGTGCGCATGGCGACGAAGCTCGCCGGCAGCGCGACGGAGTTCCTGCCCTTCAACCTCGGCAACGGCGGCGGCGCGGGCAACCCGCCCAATCCCGCGGGCGGCCACCGCACGGCGTACCTGTGGGAGCAGGTGTGGGAGCGCGAGAGCTGGCTCGAGATCCTCGGGCGCTACCTGATCGGCGAGCGCGACAAGAAAGGGCAGCCCTCGCGCACGATCTTCCCGCGCTTCCACCAGCTCGACGTCACGCGCAAGTTGCAGGCAGCGGTGCTGGCCGACGGGGCGGGCGCCAAGTACCTGATCCAGCACTCGGCGGGCTCGGGCAAGACGAACTCGATCGCCTGGACGGCGCACTTCCTGTCCGAGCTGCACGACGCGCGATACCCAGACGGGAAGGTCTTCCACACGGTGCTGGTCGTGTCGGACCGCAACGTGATCGACGCGCAGCTCCAAGACGCGCTGTTCAGCTTCGCGCGCACGACGGGCGTCGTCGCGACGATCAAGGGCGAGAGCGGCTCGAAGAGCAAGGAGCTGGCCGAGGCGCTGTCGGGCACGAAGAAGATCGTGGTGTGCACGATCCAGACCTTCCCGTTTGCGCTGGAGGCGGTGCGGCAGCTCGCCGCGACGCAGGGCAAGCGCTTCGCGGTGATCGCGGACGAGGCGCATAGCAGCCAGACCGGCGAGGCGGCGGCCAAGCTCAAAGCCGTGCTGTCGGTGGAGGAGCAGACGGAGCTCGAAGACGGCGGCGAGGTGAGCAGCGAGGACGTGCTCGCGGCCCAGATGGCTGCGCGCGCGGACGACCGCGGCATCACCTTCGTGGCCTTCACGGCGACGCCCAAGCCCAAGACGCTCGAGATCTTCGGCACGCGGCCGGATCCGACGCGCAAGCCGGCCCCCGACAACAAGCCGGCGCCGTTCCACGTGTACTCGATGCGGCAGGCGATCGAGGAGCAGTTCATCCTCGACGTGCTGCGCAACTACACCAGCTACTCGGTGGCCTTCAGACTGGCGCACCAGGGCGAGGAGCGCGACTCGAGCGAGGTCGAACGCAGCGCGGCGCTCAAGAAGCTGATGGGCTGGGTGAGGCTGCACGCCTACAACATCGCGCAGAGGGTCGAGGTGGTGGTCGAGCACTACCGAGCGCACGTGGCGCCGCTGCTCGGCGGGCGCGCGAAGGCGATGGTGGTCGTCGCGAGCCGCGTCGAGGCCGTGCGCTGGAAGCTCGCGATCGACAAGTACATCAAGGCCAAGGGCTACGCGATCGGCACGCTGGTGGCGTTCTCGGGCGAGGTCGACGATCGCGAGTCTGCGCCGGACCCGCTTAGCGAGGCCTCTAAGCTGCTCAACCCCGCGCTGAATCGCCGCGACATTCGCGAAGCCTTCAAGGGCGACGACTACCGCATCCTGCTCGTCGCGAACAAGTTCCAGACGGGCTTCGACCAGCCGCTCCTGTGCGGCATGTACGTCGACAAGCGCCTCGCCGGCATCCAGGCCGTGCAGACGCTCTCGCGCCTGAACCGCGCGTATCCGGGCAAGGACACGACCTACGTCCTCGACTTCGTGAACGATCCGCAGGAGGTCTTGGCGGCGTTCCAGACGTACTACGAGCGTGCGGAACTGGAGACGACGACCGATCCGAACCTGGTGTTCGACCTGCGCGCCAAGTTGGACGCGGCCGGGCACTACGACGACCACGAAGTCGAGCGCGTGGTGAAGGTCGAACTCGACCCGCGCGCGAAGCAGAGCGACCTCGTGGCGGCGCTCGAGCCGGTGTACGACCGGCTGATGAGGCGCTATCGCGCGGCGCGGGAGGCGCTGCAGCTCGCGCAGAGCCAAAGCGACAAGGCGGCGGAGACGGCGGCGAGCGAGTCGATCGACGCGCTGACGCTCTTCCGGCGCGACATGGGCAACTACGTGCGGCTCTACACGTTCCTGTCGCAGATCTTCGACTACGGCCAGACCGCGCTCGAGAAGCGCGCGATCTTCTACAAGCGGCTGGTCCCGCTGCTCGAGTTCGAGCGCGAGCGATCGGCCATCGACCTCTCGAAGGTCCAGCTCACGCACCACGCGCTGAAGAACCGCGGGTCGGAGCACCTGGGCCTGCGAGCGGGCGGCGGCGAGCCGTTGCCCCCGATCACCGAGGCCGGCGCGGGGGTGGTGAACGAGAAGCAGAAGGCGCAGCTCTACGAGCTGATCGAGCGCATCAACGAGCTCTTCTCAGGCGAGCTGACCGACCAGGACAAGCTGGTGTACGTGAACCAGGTGCTTCGGACGAAGCTGCTGGAGTCGGCGACGCTGCAGGAGCAGGCCGCGAACAACACAAAGGAGCAGTTCGCAGCGTCGCCGGACCTGTCCAAGGGGCTCGTCGACGCGATCATCGAGTCGCACGACGCGCACTCCGCCATGAGCGAGCAGGCGCTGAGCTCCAAGTCGGTGCAGGACGGCCTTCTGCGGCTGTTGCTCGACTACACGCGCCTGTACGACGACCTGCGCGCGCGGCAGGCGGCTCGCGCCAGCTGAGCCGCGCGGCTCCCGCGCGCGCGAGCGCCGCCCGCTAAGTCGCGCGCTGCTCTTTCGAGTCGCGGAACAGCGCCACGAAGGCCACGAGCACCACCAGGGCGGCGAGCGCGAGGATGCGCCAGAAGCCGGACCAGTCGAGGACCTTCGCGGCGTCGGTGTGGCTCGTCACCAGCGCGTCGACGACCTTCGCGCCGACGCCCAGGCCCAGTCCCTGCGTGACGAGCACGAGGAACCCTTGCGCCTGGCCGCGCAGTTCCTTGGGCGCCGCGCGGTCGACGTAGAGGAAGCCCGTGACGAAGAAGAAGTCGTAGCAGATGCCGTGCAGCAGGATGCCGCCCAGCGCCATCCACATGACCTTGTCGTCTGCGCCGAAGCTGAACAGGCCGTAGCGCGCGACCCAGGCCAGCATGCCGACCGCGAGCATCCACTTGACGCCCAGGCGCGCGAAGAACAGCGGCATCGAGACCATGAACAGGATCTCGCTCATCTGGCCGTAGCTCATCGTGAAGGTCGGCTCGGCGAAGCCCACGTACTCGACGAAGTTTCGCGCCTGGTTGTAGTAGCCCGCGAGCGGGATGCAGATCAGGAACGAGCACAGGATGAACACCGCGTAGCCGGGCTTGGCGAGCAGCGCGAGCGAGTCGAGGCCGAGGATCTCGCGCGTCGAGACGGCCTTGCCGGCGCTGGGCGGCGGCGTGTGCGGGAGCGAGAGCGAGTACAGGCCGAGCAGCACCGCAGCGCCGCCGGCGAGCAGGAACTGCGTCGGCGACTTGTCGCCGCCCTCGAGCTTGCTCACTGCGATGTTGCCCGCGATCCAGCCGATCGTTCCGAACACGCGCACGATCGGGAACTGCTTCTCCGGCGCGCTCATGTTGTGGAACGAGAGCGTGTTCGTCAGGCCCAGCGTGGGCATGTAGAACAGCATGTGGCCGAGCAGGAGCAGCACGTACGGGTGCGTGAAGACCTTCGGCGCGGCGGGGTCGAGCCCTTCGACCACGCTCGGAATCGCGAGCAGGCACGCGCCGCCGACGAGGTGCATCGCCGCGAGCACGCGCTGCGTGGCGAAGAAGCGGTCGGCGACGAGGCCCAGGAAGATCGGCGAGATGCAGGCCGCGATCGGGCCGACGGTGTAGGCCCAGCCGGTGAGCTCGCCCAGGCCCTTGGTGTTCATCCAGCCCGTCATGGACACGTACCACGCGCCCCAGACGAAGAACTGCAGGAACATCATCACGGACAGGCGCGCGCCGATGGCGGCGGGCGCGGGGTGGGACGTGCTCATCGTGGGTCGCGGGGGCGCTTGGAGAGGGCTGGCGGGGGAGCGCGACACGTTACTGAGCGCGCGACGTCACTGCGACGCCGGCTTGGGCGCGCCGGCGATCTCGTCGGCCAGGCGCTCGAAGGGCTCGAAGCCGTGCAGCGGGGCGAAGTCCTTCGCCCGGCGCAGGTCGCTGACGCCCGGAACGCCCAGCTCGATGGCCTTGCGCATCATGGCGACCGCGCGCTCGCCGCAGCGCACCGCCCGCTCCTCCGCGACGTCGGGCTCGACGTTGCCGTCGCTGCGCAGACGCTCGAACGCCGTCGCCAGCAGCACCGCGCCGCGCGCCCACGAACGGTAGCTGTTCGGCAGCTCGCGCGGACCGAGTTCGGCGGCCTCGACCGCTTCGACCAGCCGTCCGTCGTCGAGCAGCGCGAAGAACAGTCTGCGGCAGTGGATCAGCTGCGAGCCGATGAACTCGTCGTTGTCGGGCGCCAGTTCGAGCGCGCGCGCGCTGGCCTCGATCGAAGCGTGCAACAGCTCCACGGCGCGGTCGACGTCGCCGCGCGCGAGCGCCGGAGCGCCCAGGTTTTCGCAGGTGATGCCGAGCATGTGCCACAGCCGCGCGTCGTGCGGCGCGGCGTTCGCCAGCTCGCCCAGCAGCTTGTGCGCGCGTTGGTAGTACGGCTCGGCGAGCTGCACAGCGCCCTCGATGTCGTGCGACAGGCCGAGCTGGTTGAGCACGATGGCGACGTCGAGCTTGTACTTGAGCGTGCTGGGGAAGCTGGCCGCGAGCCCCTCGGACTCCTTCAGCGCCTGCTCGTACACCTCGCGCGCGGCGGCGAACTCCGCTCGCCGGCGCAACGCGCCCGCGTAGTTGTTGCGCGTGCTGATCAGTTCATGGCGGGCCAGATGGTCCTGCGGCGCGGCGGCGACCATGGCCTCGCCGATCGCGATCGCGCGCACCAGCGCGTCCTCGGCCTGGGCGTTGCCCTGGCCCTCGGGGGTGAAGCGCTGGAGCAGCGCGATGCCCAGCTCGTTCCACGCCGCGAACACGAAGCGTTGCACCGTTCGCGAACTCGGCGCTTGTGCGAGCAGCGCGTCGCCGTCGCGCGTTGCACGCTCGAAGGCCGCGCGCGCCTCGTCGAGCTTTCCCGCGCCCAGCAGCACCTTGCCGCGCAGTTGCAGCGCTCGAATCGCGGAGGCGCGATCGCCCGCGCTGGCGCCGGGGCGTTCGAACTCGAGCACCGCCGCGTCGAGCAGCTCCAGCGCGCGCGACTCGTGGCCCGCGGTGATCCACGAATCAGCGCAGGCCAGCTGGGAGTCGGCGAGGTCGGCGGCGAGCTGTTCGTCGGAGTGGCCCGCGTCGCGCAGCGCGCGCATCGAGGCGATGGCCTTGACGAAGGCTTCCGCCGCTTCGCTCGCGCGCCCCAGTTCGGTGAGCAGCGAGCCCAGCCGCGCCTGCGCGCGCGCGACCTCCAGCCGCGACGACACGTCGTCGCTGTTGTCGGCGGCGAATTCCTCGAGCAACACGATCGCGTCTTCCAGCACGGCTCGGCGCACGGGCTCGGCCTGCGGCACGAAACGCAGGTCGAGATCGCCGACGCGCGTGAGCATGCGCTCGACGGCCGTGCGCGCTCGCGCGGCGTTGCGCTCAGCGCGGTCGCGTTGCGCGGCGACGACCTTGCTCGCGCGGCGCTCTTGCCACGCGTACAGCGCCGGGCCGCCGACGACGAGCAGCGCTCCCAGCGCCAGCGCCGCAGCGCGCATCGGATTGCGCCGCACGAACAGCGCCGCGCGCCGCATCAGGCTCGCGCGCCGCGCCTCGATCGGGCGGTTGGCCAGCACGGCCTCGAGGTCGCGCGCGAAGTCGGCCGCGCTGGCGTAGCGGCGCTGCGGCTCGAGCTCGAGCGCCGTCAAGCACACGGTCTCCAGCTCCAACGCGATGCGCGGATTGAGCTCGCGCGGCTTGCGCTCGGCGCCGCGCGACACGCCCATCAGGATCTCGGTCTGCGTTTCGCCCGCGATCACCGGGCGCAGCGTGAGCAGCTCGTACAGCGTCGCACCCAGCGAGTACACGTCGGTGTGCGGGCCGATCGCATCGCTCGCGCCGCTGACTTGCTCGGGCGCCATGTAGCGCAGGGAGCCCATCAACGTGCCCGTGCGCGTGAGGTCGCCGGTCGACTTTGATGCGGCGAGTCCGAAGTCGAGCAGCACGGCGCGGCTGGCGGGACCGCTGGTGATCAGCACGTTCGACGGCTTGATGTCGCGGTGCACGACGCCGCGTTGGTGCGCGTAGTCGAGCGCTTGAGCGACCTGCGCGATGACGCGCGCGCAAGCGGTCTCCCACGAGCCCTCGAACAAGTACGTGCCGCCCGCGCCGCCGGGCGCGAGGTCGCGGCCGGTGAGCGTCGCCGGCTCGCGGCCCACAAGTCGCTCGAGCACGGCGCCGAGCGTCTCGCCGCGCAGCAGGTCCATCGCGAAGTACGGCACGCCGCCCGCTTCGCCCACGGTGTGGATCGGCACGATGCCGGGGTGCTGCAGGCTGGCGATGATCTCGACCTCGCGCCGGAAGCGCTTGCGCGCGCCGGGGAAGTAGACCTGCTCGGGGCGGATGACCTTCAGCGCGACCTCGCGGCCGAGGTCCTCTTGCAGCGCGCGGTACACGACGCCCATGCCGCCGGCGCCGAGCTGTTCGAGCAGCTTGAACGGCCCCAGGCGCTCGGGCGCGGCGTCGCCCGGCAACTCGAGCAGTCCAGCGGCTCGCAGCGCTTCGATGCGCACGCGCAGCATGTCCGCGAGCTGTGGATGCGCCGCGTACACGCGTTCGAGCCCGGCCTCGCCGTCGTCTTCGATCGCATCGAGCGCCTGCGCGACGAGTTCGTCGAGCGCGCCGCTGTCGCTGGTGGGCTGATCCGCCATACCCGCCAAGGTAGCGCGCTGGCGCTGCTTGTACGGAGAAGGTGCGAGCGCCGTGCGGACTGCTGCGCCTGGAGCGGCTGCGCGCTCGCGCCCAGAGTGCGCGTCGAGTCGATGACGCGGTGTTCACCATCGCACGAGGTAACGATGAACACGAGTGGAGCTGGCGTTCGGCGCGCTGTGGGGTTGTTGGCCGTGCTGAGTCTGGTCTCGACTGCTTCGGCTGCGGATTGGTACGTCGATGTCGCGCTCGGAAACGATGCGCACAGCGGGAGTTCGCCCGTGAGCGCTTGGCGCACGATCTCCCACGCCGTTCAAGTGCTCTCCGGGCAGCCTCCCGGCGAGCACACGATCCATATCGCTCCGGGCGTGTACTCGCCGCTCAGCGGCGAGAGCTTCCCGCTGCGGCCGCCGCCGGGAGTGCTGCTCGTGGGCGACGGCGGCGCGAGCGCCACCACGCTCGACGCGCTGGGCTCGCAGCTGCTCCTGACCTACTACTCCAGTCCGACGAACGGTTGGCGCTTCGATGCGAACAGCGGCGCGCGGGGACTGCGACTGATCGGCGCGGGCTACCCGCTGAGCGTTGTGGCGGCTGACTTCGGCCCGGCCGCGCCGTCGTTCCGCGACCTCGTGATCGAGGGCGCGCAGTTCAGCGGGGTGGGGGTCGACGCCGTCGCCACCGACTTCGGCAGTGGCGCGGGCGCCGCGCCGCGCTTGGAGCGCGTCGAGATCCGCAGCTGCGGAGAGCACGGCGTATCGGTGAACGCGTACGCCGAGTTCTTCGCGCAGGCCGACGCGCGAGTCGAACTGGTCGACGTGCGAGTGAGCGGCTGCGCGGGCGATGCGCTGCGCCTGGAGTCCGCCGTCAACAGCAGCGTGCGAGCCCGCGTGACACGCTCGCGCTTCACGCACTGCGGCGGACACGGAGTCCAGGCGATCAACGGCAGCTTCTACGGCACGGCGGAGGTCGACCTGTTCGACAGCTTGATCGCCGACAACCTCGGTTACGGAGTCTGGGCCACGTCGGGAACTCCTGGCGGAGGAGTCACGCGCCTGGATGGCTGCACGCTCGCTCGCAATCAGCTCGGCGGCTTTCGCCTCGACGGCGCGTGGCAGGGCGGGAGCATCGCGAACTCGATCTTCGCTGGACACACGCTCGACCTCCCCGGGCTGCAACTTGGCGCGAGCTGGTCGTGCAGCGCCAACGGTGAGTTCGCCGGCAGCCCCACCTGCATCGCTGCCGATCCGCAGTTCGTCGACGCCGACGCCCACGACTATCGACTGCGCTGGGGCAGCCCGTGCATCGACCGCGGTGGTCCGCAGGCGCTGACGAGCCTCGACCTCGCGGGTCGGCCGCGGAACGTCGATGGCGATCTCGACACGGTTCTCGCGAGCGACATGGGCGCGCTGGAGTTCGAGACGCTCGCGCTGCACGGGACGCCGAGACTCGGCGCCGTGCTCGACTTCGAGATCTCCGGCGCGCCAGGAGCGCATTCGCTGCTGCTCATGTCGCGCTCGCCGCTCGGCGCTGCGCAGGCCACGCCGTTCGGCGAGTTCGGTCTGCAGCGCGCCCGCATCGTCGGCGAGGTCTGGCTCCCGCTCGGCGCCGCGCAGCCCTTCGTCCTGCAGCGCCGCGTCGGCCTCTCGCCTTCGCTGGTGGGCGCGACCTTCGCTTTCCAGTGCCTCACTGACTCGAGTGCAGCCCCGTTGGGCCGCGCGCTGTCGAATCCGATCTCGCTGGTGGTTCTGCCCTGACGATCGTGCGGGCGCGTCCGGCCGTGTTCCGGAGCGACTCAACTAAAAACGAGAATCAAGGCCAGATCGCGAGCGCCGTGGCATCCATATCCGCGGGGCGCACTGCACGCTCGTCAGCGCAGCGGAAGGTCAGACTGACTCGCCGCTCCGCTTTCCTTCGTCGGCGCCAGCCTCGATTTCACAGCGGTGCGAGCTCGAGAGCGGCCGGGCCCATCGTCCACGGTTGTTTCAAGGAAGGCTGTCCATGCGCAGTCGACGATTCGTGGCCGCGCTGCTGGCGCTGGTCGCCGCGTCCGGTACGAGCCTCGCCCAGTGCTTCGAATGGGCGAGCGGGTTCAGTGGCGCAGGCGTCAGCAATTCCGTCTTGGCGCAGGTGGTGTTCGACGATGGCAGCGGTCCTGCGCTGTACGTCGCCGGGCGCTTCAAGACCGCAGGGCCCGCCGTCGCGAACCACATCGCGCGCTGGGACGGCGCCTCGTGGTCGTCGCTCGGCGCCGGTGTCGCCGGCGGCGCGCTGACCCACGTGTCGTCGCTGTGCGTCTTCGACGACGGCGGAGGGCCAGCGCTCTACGCTGCGGGCAGCTTCACTTCGGCGGGCGGCGTCGCGGTCACGAACATCGCGAAGTGGAATGGCGTGGCGTGGTCGGACGTGGGCGGCGGGCTGAACCTGCAAGGTGGGCCTGAGTTCACGGACGTTCACGCGCTGGCGGTGTTCGATGGCGGCGCCGGCCCCGAGCTTTTTGCCGGCGGTTGGTTCGATGACGCAGGTGGGATGAATGTCTCGAACCTAGCCAAGTGGAACGGTAGCTCATGGTCCCAAGTCGGCGGCGCCGGAGCGAACAACCCCGTGCGCGCACTGCTCACGTACGACGACGGCTCGGGGACTCAGCTCTACGCCGCCGGCGATTTCACACAGGTGGGAGCGACGACGGCTCTCGAGCATGTCGCGCGCTGGGACGGCAGCTCCTGGACCTCCTTCGGCGGGACGTTCTTCTCGCAGCCCGCAGCTGCGCTCGCGGCCCACGATGACGGCAGCGGCACGGCGCTGTACGTCAGTCGCCTGTCCGGGGGCGTCGAGCGCTGGAACGGCTCGTCCTGGAGTCAAGTCGGCGCCCTCGTAACGGGCAGCGCGTACTCGCTCGCGAGCTTCGACGAGGGCGCTGGCGTCCCACGTCTCTACGCCGGCGGCACGTTCTTGTTCTCGGGCGCACTGACGAGGCTCATGCGCTGGGACGGTGTCGCTTGGAGTGCGCCGGCCCCGGCGGACCAACCCGACAACGAGGTCTCGTCGCTCGCGGTGTTCGACTCCGGCGCAGGCGAGGAACTGTGCGCCGGAGGCGCCTTCCGGAAGATTGGCGCGGCGCCCGCGGACTACCTCGCGCGCTGGGACGGCGCGGCTTGGAGCACGTTCAGCGTTCCGAACAGCGTGGATGATCAGGTCGTCTCGCTGGGCGTCTACGACTCAGGCGGCGGCGCGGAGCTGTACGTCGGCGGCGACTTCGCGCGGGCGGCTAGTTCGTCGGTGTACGGCGTCTGCCGTTGGAACGGTTCGACGTTCAGCGACGTCGCGGGCTCGATGCCGCCCGGCGGTCCCGCGCACGCCTTCAAGGTGTGGGGCGCGGGCGGCGGCGCGCCGTCGCTGCACGTAGGCGGTCGCTTCCTGTTCGCCGGCGGCGTGCAGGTCAACAAAGTCGGCCGCTGGGACGGCTCGGCGTGGCACGCGCTGGGCGCCGGAGTGCACAGCGGACCGGGGCGCGAGGTCCTGGCGCTCGAGGTCTTCGGATCGGGCAGCTCCGAACGCCTCTATGCCGCGGGCACGTTCGATCAGAGCATCGGCGCGATCGGCAATCGCATCGCCCGTTGGAACGGCCTCACCTGGAACCCGCTCGGCTCGGGTCTCGACCAGGCGGCGAGGGCCTTGTGCACGTCCTCCGTCAGCGGCGCGCCACTCTTGTATGTCGGCGGCGACTTCTCGCTCGCTGGCGGCGTGCCCGCGAGCCGACTCGCGAGCTGGGACGGAGCGAGCTTCGCCCCAGTCGGTGGCGGCTTGAGCGGCGATGTGCTCGCCCTGGCGGAGTTCGACGACGGCAGCGGAAAAGCATTGTTCGTCGCGGGCGAGTTCGTGATGGCGGGCGGCGTTCTGGTCAATCGCATCGCGCGCTGGGACGGCGTGGCGTGGTCCGCGCTCGGAGCGGGCTGCGACGACACCGTGCGCGCGCTGTGCGTGTTCGACGATGGGCTGGGCCCCGCGCTCTACGCCGGCGGCGACTTCACGACCGCGGGCGGCGTGCTCGTGAACCACATCGCGCGTTGGGACGGCGCGCAGTGGTCGGCGCTCGGCGCGGGCACCGATGCTCGCGTCCGCGCGCTCCAGGTCTACGACGACGGCAGTGGGCCGGCGCTGTTCGCGGGCGGCGCGTTCACGAGCGCTGGCGGCAAGCCGTCGCTGTTCTTCGCGAAGTGGGGTGCGGCCTGTCCGTGTCCGCCCGCGAGCTACTGCACGGCCAAGGTCAACAGCCAGGGCTGCACGCCGAGCATCTTCTCGACGGGTTCGAGCTCGATCGCCTCCAACAGCCTGCGCGTCAAGGCGAGCAACGTCATCAACAACAAGAGCGGGATCCTGTTCTGGGGCTTCGCGCCGAACGCCGCGCCCTTCCAAGGCGGCACGCTGTGCGTGCAGGCGCCGACGATCCGCACGCCGGCGCAGTCCAGCGGCGGCAATGCGCCTCCCGACGACTGCAGCGGCGCGTACTCGTTCCACTTCAACGCCAGCTACATGTCCGGCCAAGGGATCGCTCCCGGTGCGCGCATCTACTGCCAGTACTGGTCGCGCGATCCCGCCAGCCCGAGCACGACCGGGCTGACCGATGCGCTGTTCTTCACGACCTGCCCCTGACGGTCGGTCCTGGAGCTGTTCGGAGTGTCTAGCCGCGGCGAGATCGGAAGCTCGCTCGCGACAAGGTCGGTAGGCGGAGCCCCTGCGTTAGCTGCGCGAGCGCGGCGCTCTCGCCCCGCGGCCCGGCCCCGTGGCTCGCGAGCTCTCGTCGCCTCGGTGAATCGCTGGCGGAGCGATCCTGCGGAGCGAGCGCGGCCGCTAATCTCCAGCGAATGCCCACGCTCGCCGCGCTCCTCGTGCTCGCCCAGGCCCCGCCGCTTCCCGAGCGCTTCCTCGCTCCCGTCGACGCGTGGGTCACCGCCGGCGGCGGCGTGTCGCGCAGCGGCGCGGCCCGCGCGACGTCGGTGCGCGCGCCGATCGAGGTCGCGTGGTCGCGCGAGTTCGAGGGTGCGATCGAAGGCGAGCCGCGCGTCTGGGACGGCGCGGTGTACGTGGGCGTTCGGAGGTCGGACGCGCAGCGCGAGCTGCACGTCCTCGATCTCGCCAGCGGACGAGCGCTCGCGCGGCCGCTCGTCGCGCGAACGCCGCTGCCGCTCGAGCCCGCGGTCTGGGACGGCGCGCTCGTGTACCGCAGCACTCCCGATGAGATCACGGCCGTGCGCGCTCGCGACGGCGTGCTGCGCCCGCTGTGGACGCACCGCGCGCAGGGTTGCGCTGCGCCGCTCGCGAGCGAGTCGGGCGTGTACATCGCCAGTCGCGACGGGCTCTTCAAGCACGCGCTCGTGCGGCCGACCTCCACGTGGCGCGCGGAGGGCGTGTACCTGGGCGGTCCCGTGCTCGGCGCCGACGACCTGCTGGTGCTCGAAGACGACGGCGGCGTTCGCTTCTTGCGCAGAGTCAATGCGCAGAGCGGCGCGCGGCGCGAGCGTGCGGCGGTGGGCGAGCTGCGCGAGGCGGGCTCGAAGTCCTCGCCGCAGCTCGCGGCCTTTCCCTCCGAGTGCTTCGTGCAGCTCGAGGGCCCGCTGCTGGTCCAGAGCTCGAAGTTCGACATCACCGTGCTGGGGCTGGGCTATTCGCAGTGGCGCGAAGATCGGGTGCAGCCGCTCGGTTGGAGCCCGGCGCTGCTGCGCTTGCCGGCCTGGGTCAAGGGCGAGTGGGTCGGCGCACTGCGCGACGACGACCTCACGCCCGTGCTCGCCCAAGTGCGCTCGGCGAACGCGGACGGCAGCTTCAACTTCGTGCGCCTGGCCTCGGCGCAGACGCATCGCAGCCTGCTCGAAGCCGTCGCGCCAGCGACCGTGGCGGGGGAGCTGCTCCTGCTGGGGCCCGCCGCGATCGACATGAACACGAACCGGATCGCGTGGCGCGCGCAGGTCCAGCCGAGCGAGCGAGCAGTGCCGACGCTCGAGTCGGTGCTGTTCGTCGACGCGGCGAAGCGGCTGGTCGCGGTTCGCTCCAAGGGTGCGGTCGTCGATCGCCCCCTCGAGCCGGCGCGCGACCTGTTGACGCCCGGCGTGCTCGTGCTGCGCAACGGCAAGCTCGAGCGCGGCGACTTCCGCTTCGAGCTCGCCAAGCGGGAGTTCTCGCGCGGAGCCGCGGCCTCGCGCGCGGCGTGGTCCTTCGACGACGTTGCGCTGCTCGCCGATCGCGACAGTATCGTGCAATGCGGCGCGGCGCCTCTGCGCGGCATCGAACTCGTCGCGCGCGCCGAGCTCGGCGAAGCGCTGCTCGAGCTGGCGGGTCAAGCGCGCTCGTCAGGCGACGAGGCGCTGCTCTCGCAGTTGATCGACGAAGCGGCCCAGGCCGGAGCGGACGACGCCGCGCTCGCCCGGCTCGAGCAGTACCGCGAGAACGCCGCCAAGAGCCGCAACAAGCCCACGCGCAAGCCCGAGATCGTCGCGCAGATCCAGGCGCAGCACGCGCAGCTCGGGGCTCGGCGCGCGCAGGTCTACTGGCGCTTTTGGGAGGCGCTCCTGGGACCCACGCGTCTCCAACTCAGCCGCGAACTTCTGCAGCGCACGCTCGTCGCCGATCCCAAGCACGCCGCGGCGCGCGAGCATGTCTTGAAGCTCGTTCCCGTCGCGCTGCGGCCCGCGGGCGAGTTCGACGCGCTCGACGCTCTCGAGCTGGCCGACATCGCCGAGCGGACGGCGCTGCGTGTGCGCACTGCCGCGCCCGAGGGCGAGCCGCGCGGCCGCGACGAAGAGCTGATCGCCGCGCGGGCCAAGGACTGGCGCGCGGATCTGATTTCGATCGCGAGCGCCAACGTGCAGATCCTCACGCCGAAGCGCGGGCTGGGCGCGCTGGCTCGTTGCCTTGCGCATGGCGAGGCGGTGTGCGCGGCGCTCGAGTCGCTGCTCGGCGCGCGCCCCGCCGGCGTCGACCCGGCCCCGCCGCTCTTGATCGAGCTGTACGAGTCGCGCGATGCGTACCTCGCGGCCTCGCAGCGCGCGCTCGCGGGCGGCCTGCGCAGCATGGAGCACACGCGCGGCCACTACGACCCCGACGCGAACGTCTCGCGCTTCTATCTGGAAGCCCACGGGACCGTCGACGACGAACTGCTCGAGGTCGCAGCGCACGAACTCACGCACCACTGGCTGCGCGCGCGCGCGCCGCGCTGGGAGTATCGGCCGACGACGCGGCGCGATGTCGAAGCGCCGGGCTACTGGCTGGTCGAGGGCTTCGCCTGCGTGGTGCAGGAGTTCGGCTTCGATTCGATCGCGCGGACCTGGGCGCCCGGCGGTCGCGACTCGGAAAACCTCGATCTGGTCGCGCACGCGCCCGCGGACGGGTTGATCCCCTGGGAGCGTCTGTTCGCGCTCTCCTACGCCAAGTTCGATTCCGTCGAGGTCACCGTCGAGGTCCCGCTGTCGCTCCAACTGGGCGCTTTCGCGCGCCCGAGTGGCGGGGCGTTCTTCTATGCGCAGGCCGAAGCCGCGGCGCACTATCTGTTCACTGCGCAGGACGGCGCGCTGCGGCCCAAGCTGTTCGAAGCGCTCGAGAACTACTATGCGGGCCGCTACGACGCGCCTGCGCTGCCCGCGCTGCTGGGCGTCGAGGCGAGCGAGCTCGGCGCGCGCATCCAGGCGCACGCCAAGGCGACGCTGGAGTGAGCCGCAGCAAGTTCGAGATCGACGTGAGCACCACCCGCATCCGCCGATTCGGCCAGGTGATCCGCCTGCGCCGCGACAAAGTCGACGAGTACAAGCGACTGCACGCCGCCGTGTGGCCCTCCGTGCTCGAGCGCATCGCGCGCTCGGGGATCCGCAACTACTCGATCTTCTTGCGCGAGCTCGCCGGCGAGCCGCACCTGTTCGCGTACTTCGAATACGTCGGCGACGACTGGGCGCGCGACAGCGCCGCGATCGCTGCTGACGAGGCGACCCAACGCTGGTGGCGCCTCACCGAGCCCTGCCAGGCCCCGCTCGACGACCGCGCGCCGGGCGAGTGGTGGGCCGCGCTGGAAGAGGTCTTCCACGTCGACTGAGCGGCGCAGTCGTCAGGGCTCGTCTTCGAGCTCCCTCCGGGCTCGTGTGCGCAGGGCCTCAACGCCCCTCGAACGCCGGCAAGTGCGCGATCGAGGCGCGCGCCTTCTCGCTGGTCGGCACGCCCCAGCTCTCGAAGAAGGGTCCGAGGTTGCGCTCGGAGTTGCGCGAGAGCCGCACGAGCCACTGATCGCGCTTCTCGTCGTCGTTCTTGGGCTGCTCCGACTCGCCCAGCGTGCGGTACTCGGCGAAGGTCTTCTCGAAGGGCGTCCAGCCCAGCGCGTCGCGCAGTTCGACGTACATGGCGAGCGCGAGGAACGGGTCGGACTTCCACTCGTCGAACTTCGCGCCGCGCTCGCGGTAGGCCGCGACGGACGGCGGGTTGTCGACACTGTCGTGCCCGCGCTTGCCGGGCGGCAGCTTGCAGACCTTCTCGATCACGTACATGCCGAGCACGTTGCAAGTGACCTCGCCCGTGCCGTCGAAGGTCCACTCGGGGCGCTGGTGGTTGTGGCCGAGCTCGTGCACGAAGCCCCAGATGTCCTCGCCGCGCTCGAGCCGCGCGAGGTCGACCGCGAGCGGCGCGACGTCGAGGTGCGTCATGATCGGATAGCCCGAGTGCATGTAGCCCGCGCTGATCTGGCGATCGCACACGATGCGCTCGGGGCGTTCGCGCTCGCGCGAGCGGCCGACCACGTCCGCCATGGCGTCGAGCGCGCGGTCCCAGAATTCCATCAGCGCCTTCGGGTCGTCGAGCTCGCGCACGACACTCGAGGGCACGCACAGCGCCAGCTTGCGCGACTCGAGGTCAGTCCACGGCGCCGGGCGCGTGCGGATCGAGGCGCGCCACTCTTCGAGGCTCGTCTCGCCCAGCACGAAGCGCGGAGCGGCTGCGGCGCCGCGGATCTGCAGCTTGAGGCGCGGCAGGTGGAAGCCGTGCGGCACGTCGAGGTAGATCAGGCCTCCGAAGGGACTTGCCACGAGCGTCGTGCGCTGCTCGAGCGTCGTGCGCGTCGTGATCTGCGGGTGACGCTTCCACTCGTCCAGATGCCACAGCTCGTCGGTGTGCGCGCCGATCTGCAGCACCAGCCCGCGCGCGGCAGCTTCCGCGGGGATCGTGACCTCCAGGCGCGCGCCGGGCGCGGCGTAGGCCCCGGTCGCGCGCCACTGCGGAGTCGAGGTGTCGAGCTCGATCGACTGCACGGGAACCGCGCCCGCGACCGCGCCGGGAAAGTCGGCGCCGCACGGATGCGGGCCGAGCTTGTTCACCGGAGTGTGCGCGAGCAGCGAGTGCTGCACCGCCAGGAGCGCGCGCTGCAGCGCGGCTTCGCGTCGGATCGGATGTGCCTCGCTGGGGACCAGCGTCGTCGCGCGCTCGCGCACGAGCTCCGCCAGACGCTTGCGGAGCTCGAAGTCGCCCTCGGGCATCCAGCGCAGCGCCAGTTGCAGCGTCGAGCCCGCGCGAGCAGCGCTCTCGGCGCTGACGCCGCGCTTGCCCGACTCGAAGGCGAGCAACGCGTCCAGCGCATGCGAGGCGTTGACGAGTTCATCGGCCTCGCGCACGGCGAATCGCTCGCTCGCGTCGGTCGCTTCGAGGTAGCCGCTCGCATACGCCAGACCGGCGCGCGCGAGGAGCTGCTGACCAGGTTGCTTCTCGAGCTGCTGGTCGGGATGGAGTTGCTGCCAGCCCCAGGGCGTGTCGCCGCAGAACAGGCCGCCGCCGCTCGCGGTGAACGACTCCAGCCACTCGCATTCTTCGGCGCTGAGCGAGAGCGGCGCGCAGCCGATCAGCGCGAGCTTGTCGACGCCGCTGGGCCGCGGTCCGCGCGGCAAGTCGACGACCTCATAGCCCAGCAGCGCGAACAGCTCCTTGAACGCGCCGCCGTGCGCGCCGGCCTTCAAGCCTTTGGCTTTCGACTTCACCGCCCAGGCCGCGAGGTTGCGTGCGAGCGTCTCGGTCTCGCCGACCTTCGCCGTACCCGCGCTCATGTAACCGTTGTGGCCGAACACCACCACGCGCCCCGAGCCCAGCGGACCGGCGGCGATCGCACTCGCGCGGCCTCCGCCGCTCAGCGCGCCCTCGACCACGGCGAAGGAGCGCTCACCGAACACCACCACGGGCCCGGGAATTCCCGGGCGCGCGACGGACTGGACTTTCTCGATGAGCTTCGCGGCGTCGCCGCTGCGCGTCAGCGCGTGAACCTGCGGGGTCGAGCAAAGGACTGCAGTTACGAAGATCGCTAACCGGCGCGTACGCATCGCGTCAGCGTACTGCGACGTGGCGCGCGGGCCAGCCGAGTGCGTCAGGGCGATTGTTCGACGGCGAGCGCGTCTTCCTCGCGCCCGACATCGCGCAGCGTCTTGGCGTAGCGCTCTCTGACACGCTTCGTGCGCGAGTGGTCGGGGCCCAGTGAGCCGCGCGTGAGCGTCAGCGCCTCCGACCAATAGGTCAGCGACTGTTCATCGTGGCCGCCCATCTGGAGGCAACTCGCCAGCCGCTCGACCGTGAGCGCCAGATCGGGATCGCTGGTCGGCAGGATCTCGCGTTGCAGCGCGAGTGCGCGCTCGAGGTGCGGTTGCGCCTCGTCGAGTCGGCGCACGTACATGAAGGCCGAGCCGACGTCGGAAACGGCGCGCGCCGTGCGCGGGCTGCGCGCTCCATGCACCGCTTCGCGCAACTCGAGGGACTCGGTGGCGAGCGGCACGGACTCGGCCGCGCGACCGAGATTCTGCAGCAGCGAGGCGTGCACGCCCAGCGCAGAGGCGAGCGCGTCGGCGCTGCCCGGCAAGATCGAACGCAACAGCGCGATCGCCTCTTCCGCGAGTGCGACGTACTCGTCGTTGCGCCCGCGCGCGCTCAGCACCTGACCCAGCGTCTGCAGATTCGCCGCCAGGCCGGCCTCGTCGCCGCCGAGGCGCCGGCGCATCTCGACCGCTTCACGCAAGCGTTGCTCCGACTCGTCGAGCTGATTCACCTGCCTCAAGCACTGCCCGAGATTGCCGAGCGACCGCGCGACGACGAGGTGGTCACCGCTGTAGATCTGTCGACGGATCTCGAGCGCCTCGCGGAACAGCGGCAGCGCCCCCTGCGGGTCACGTGCGACACGCCGGGCTTCCGCGAGTCTCGAAATCGCCGAGGCGACATTGGGGTGCTCGTGGGGGAGCGCCTCGCGCGCGATCGAGAGCGATTCTTCGAGCAGCGGCAGCGCGCGTGCGTGATCGCGGCGCTCGGACAGCGTTCTTCCCAGCAAGCCAAGCGTCTCGCCGGTCGACGGGTTGCGCGGTCCAGCCAGAGTGCGACGGAGCTCGAGCGCTGCTTCGGCCAGCGCCTGGCACTCGTCGAGTCGCGAGGTCGAGAGCAGTACGCCGGCGAGCTCGTGTTGCGTCCCGGCCGTGCCGAGCGTGTTCGGCGCGTTGCTCTGCGCGTGCAACTCCAACGCCTCGCGCAAAGCCGACTCGGCCTCGGCCAGCTCGAACGCCTTGGCCGCACATGCGCCGAGCGTCGCCAGTGCGCCGATCTGCGCGCGGGTGTCGACCGGGACGAGTTCGCGCGCCAGCGACACCGCTGTGGCGGCTCGAGCGCGCGCCTGCGCGTAGTCGCCCAGTTGCGCCAGCGCCTGCGCGCGGCGCAGCGCGAGGCCGAGCCTCAGGCGCGTCGCTTCATCGGCGCTGAGCTGCGAGGCGCCCTCGAGCTGCGCCTCGAGCTCGTCCGCGGCGCTCAGCGCGCCGTGATAATCCGCCTCGCTGACGCGCACTCGCACCAGTCCGAGTCGAGCGCTCAGAGCTAGCGCGTCGTTCGTCGGCGATGCTCCCAGGAGTTCGACGACGCGCTCGAGGTGCGACTTGCCTTGCATGTCCAGGCCGAGCGAGATGTACGCCGATCCGACCATCTCGCGCACTGCGGCCTCGACCTGCGGATCGGGCGTCGCGCGGTCACGCCAGCTCGCATCGAAGTCGTCGAGCAGCGCGCGCACGGAGCGCTCGGGCTCGACCTCGGTCGGATTTCCCGCGGCGTCGAAGATGTCGCGCACGATTTCCAGCGCGCTGTTCGCGCGCAGAGCCGCGAGTTGCGCCTCGCGTTCGCGCTGCTCGGCGCGCTCGCGCTGGGCGCGCTCGCTCTCGCGCGCCGCATCGGCCGTGCGGTAGGCGCGCAGGCTCGTCACCAAGCCGATCACGAGCGCGAGCAGCACAGCCAACGCGGCGCCGACGACGACGCGGTGGCGCGCAGCGAATTTCTTGACGCGGTACAGCGTGCTCTCGCCGCGCGCTTCGATTGGCAAGCCGCGCAGGTAGCGCTCGACATCGGCTGCGAGCGCGTCGACCGTGGCGTAGCGCGCGCTCGGTTCGTCGGCCAGCGCCGTGGCGACGATCGTCTCGAGGTCGCCCGACAGCGCGCGGCGCAGGCGGCGCTCGTCGCTCGCTCGCAGCGCGGCGCTGGCGGCGTCCAGGCGCGTGCTCATGCGGCGCGGGCTCGCGCGCGGCGACGAAGGCGTGGCGGCCTCGAAGGCGCGCGCGCCGCACAAGAGCTCGTACAGCACCACTCCCAGCGAGTACACGTCGGTCGCGGTGGTCAGGTTCTCGCCGCGCAGTTGTTCGGGGCTGGCGTACGCGGGCGTCAGCGCGCGCTCGTCGGCGCGCGTGAGGTCGTGCGCGAGCTGCGGGTCGCCGTGCAGCAGCTTGGCGAGCCCGAAGTCGAGCAGCTTGGGCGCGCCCTCGGCCGTCACGAAGATGTTCGAGGGCTTGAGGTCGCGGTGCACGATCATGTTGCGGTGCGCGAAGGCCACCGCGGCGCAGGCGCGCACGAACAGAGCCAGGCGTTGCTCGATGCTCGCGCGCCGCGCGTCGCACCAGCGATCGATGGGCTCGCCTTCCACGTACTCCATCGCCAGCCACGGGCGGCCGTCGGCAGTGGAGCCGCCGTCGAACAGCTGCGCGATGCCCGGGTGGCGCAGGCTCGCGAGCAGCGCGCGCTCGCGCTGGAAGCGTTGGACGACTTCGTCGGTGTCCATGCCGCGCTTGACCAGCTTGACGGCGACGAATTGCTCGAAGTCGACGTCGCAGCGGCGCGCGAGGTACACCACGCCCATGCCGCCCATTCCGAGCACGCGCTCGAGTTCATAGGGACCCGCGCGCGTTCCACAGGCGCCGCTCGCGTCGCGCGCGCTCACGTCGCGCAGCGCCGCAGCGACACGGGCCTGGGAGGGCGGTGCGAGCGCGCTGTCGCCGTCGTCGTCGTCGGCTGCGAGCAGTTCGCGCGCCTCGCGCAGCAGCTCCGCGTCGCCCGCGCAACGCTGGACCAGCAACGCGTCGCGCGAGGCCCGGTCGCCCTGGTGGTCGAGCACTCCCTCGACCAGCGCGCGTACGCGCTGCCAACGCTCGCTGTCCATCCGTGGTTCGATCCTACTGGCCGACCGCCGGTCGCCGTTTGCCGGGCGCCGGGATTCGAAGTAGCTTTCGAGAGCCAGAGGCCGTCAGCGCGCTTCCTCTCGCGAACGCGCCTCGCCGACCCCGCGCTGCGCTCCTCGCCAACCACGAAATTCTTGCCGGGCGCCGCCTTTCGATGGACCAGACGCAGCAGACCGTGACCCGCGCCTTGCTCGCACGCATGGCGTCCGGCGACGAGTCCGCTGCGGCGGAGCTCTTGCCGCTGGTCTACGGCGAGCTGCGCGGACTCGCGCACGCGGCGATGGGCGTCGACGAGGCGCAGACGCTGCAGCCGACGGCCCTGGTGCACGAGGCCTGGCTTCGCCTGCAAGGCTCGGGCGTCAATCGCGCCTACGACAACCGCGCGCACTTCCTCGGCGTCGCTGCCAAGGCCATGCGCAGCGTGCTGGTCGACCACGCGCGGCGGCGCGCGGCCCTGCGCCGTGGCGGCGAGCGCGAACGCCTGCCGCTCGAAGACGTGGTCGAGCTGTTCGAGCAGTCGGCGCCGGACCTGCTCGGCCTCGACGTGGCGCTCGAGAAGCTCGCCAAGGTCGACGACCAGCTCGCGCGCATCGTCGAACTGCGCTTCTTCGGCGGCTCGTCGGTCGAGGACACCGCGCGCGCGCTGGGCGTGAGCGAGCCGACGGTCGTGCGCGGTTGGCGCGTGGCGCGCATGTGGCTGCGCCGCGAGCTCGAGAGCTGAGGCCTCGCGCGACAGCGCACGCGCGGCGACGCTCCACGGCGTCGACCCGGTGCGCGTGCAACTTGGGGGCATCGGGCTTTCGCACCGCCGCGCCACGGTCGGGCGAGTGGCGGCGCATCTTTTTTCGGATTGGCGGCGCGACCCGCGGGCGCAGCGGCGGACTGGGGTCTGGGATGCGCGCGGAACGGTCCGCGTGCCCCGCCCAGCTGCAGCCCGCGTCGCAGAGAACCTCTCGCGGGCCTCGAGGAGCCTCCGCCCATGTGTTCGAAACTGCTGACCGCGTTCGTCGCTGGCCTGGCGCTCGCGCCGCTCGCAAGCGCGCAGACTTTGATCCGCTCCGTCAACGGCCCCGCGGTGAACGCGCGTTACGGGAAGCCCTGCATCGTCGTGCCTGACCAGAACGGAGACGGCTACAAGGACCTGCTCGTCGGCGCGCCGGGCTTCAACCAGGATCGCGGCGCGATCTACTGCCTCTCGGGAGCGTTCCTCGCCTCGGGCGTCGGCACGCAGACGCTGTGGTCGCTCGCTCCGACCGCGAACCAGGGCGACTTGTTCGGAAGCGCGCTCGCGTGCGTCGACGATGCGACCGGCGACGGCGTCGACGACTTCCTGGTCGGTCAGCCCGGCTACGACACCAGCGGCGTGAACGATCGCGGCGCGGTGCGTTTGGTCAACGGCGCCTCGCACGCGGCGGTCTCGCTCATCTACGGCGAATTCCAGGGCGCGCGGCTGGGTCAGGCCATTGCCGCGACGGGAAGTCTCGACGCCGATCAGCGCACCGAGGTCATCGTCGGCAGCCCTGGTACTGGATCGTCGTTCTGCGCCGTCTACTTGCTGCGCAATCTGATGCTTGTGAGCAGCGGACCCGTCGTTCAGCTCGCGTCCGACGCGCTGGACGGCCCGCCTGGCTCCGACTTGGGCGCGTCGCTCGCAGCGGGCGCCGACCACGAGCACTTCGGCTCGTTCGGGGCGGCCAAGTTCATCGTGGGAGCGCCGGGATGGGACTCGCCCGGCGCCGTGAACGCCGGGAAGATCGTGGGTGGGACGCTGATGGCGAACTCGTTCAACACGATTCGCGAGTTCGCATCGGCCATCCCCGGCGAGCGCCTCGGCGCGTCCGTCGACTGCGCGCACGACTACGACGGTGATGGGCATGCGGACTACGTGGTCGGCGCGCCCTTCGCGTTGAACGGAACGGCGTACCAGGTCGGCCGCGCCGTCGTGCTCTCGTCGTTGCGGCTCCTGCAGCAGAACGCGCCGTACGAGATCCACGCGCTCCCGTTCGGCAGCGTCGTTCCGCCCTCGAGTCACACCGACCCCGATCCGAACTTCCACCTCGGCGACGCGGTGCGCGCTTGCGCCGATCTCAACGGCGACGGTGTCGGAGAGATCCTGGTGGGCGCGCCCGACTACTTCACTCCGGGCCTGGTCACGGGCTGGAACTTCCGCGGGCTGGTCAGGGTCGTGTCTGGCGCGAGCGGCCAGACGCTCGCCACGCTCACTGGCGCGAGCACCGATCGACTCGGCGACGGGCTCGCGGGCGCGATCGACGACTTCGACGGCGATGGCTTCGAGGAATTCGTCGTCGCGGGATCGCGCTCCGATGCGGGCGGCACGGACAGCGGCGTCGTCAGGTGCTATCGCTTGTTCCCGCTCTCGGCGTCCATCTACTGCGTCGGCAAGCTCAACAGCCTTGGCTGCACTCCTGCGATCGGCGCCACAGGCGTCGCGAGCGCGAGCTCCGGACTTGCGTTCCAGATCACCTGCGCCAACGTCGTCAACCAGAAGAACGGCCTGCTGTTCTACTCGCACCGGCCGACCGTGGCGCTGTTCCAGGGCGGGACGTTGTGCGTGGCGACCCCGACAGTCCGCACGCCGCCGCAGAACTCGGGCGGCGCGGCGAGCGGGTCGAGCTGCAGCGGCGTCTACAGCATGAACTTCAACGCCTGGGTCGCGGGCGGCTTCGACCCGGCGTTGGGGGCGGGCGCCGAGGTGTTCGCGCAGTACTGGTCGCGCGATCCCGCTTCGCCGAGCAAGACGAGTCTCTCCAACGCGCTGCGTTTCGTGATCAACCCATAAGCCGAAGAGGCGCTGGCCTTCGCTGAGTGTTGTTGCGCGGCGCTCAGCGCAGCGAGCGCAGGTAGGCCACGAGGTCGCGCAGCTCTGGCGCGGTGAGTCGCTGCGCGAGACCCTCGGGCATCGCCGAGAGCCCGACGCGGCGCGACTCGATCCACTCCTGGCGCAGCTCGCGGCGCTCGCCGTCGGAGGTGCGCAGCGTGAGCGTGGAGTCGTCTTCGCGTTCGACGATGCCGCTCGCGAGCGACTCGTCGTCGAGCACGAGCACGACCGTGCCGTAGCTCTCCGCGATGCTCGCGTTGGGCCGCAGGATCGACTCGAGCAACTCCGCGGGCGCGAGGCGCGCGCCGACGCCGGCCAGTGAGGGTCCGACCTTGCCTTCGCTGTCGCCGGGGCGAGCCGTCGCGTGGCAGCGCAGGCACTCGAGCGCGGCGCGCTGTTCGAAGAGCTGCTTGCCTGCGGCGGGATCGCCGCCTGCGAGCAGTGCGCGCTCCTCCAGCGCCGGCCCGGGCTGTGCGCCCAGTTCCGCGAGCGCGCGCTCGAGCGGCGCCCCGCCGAGCGTTCGACTGAGTTCGATCAGTTCGAGCGCGAGCGGATGCTCACCACGCTCGCGCCAGCGCTGCATTTCCACGAGCAGCACGGCTTCGCGGCTCTCGCGGGGGCCTGCGGCGAGGCGCGCCAGCGCCACGCGCGCGAGGCTCGCGTCCTCGTCGCACGCGCGCACGAGGGGCGCGAGTCGTTCAGCCACGCGCGGATCGGCGGGGTCGGCGTGCGCGAGCGCGACGCGTCGCACCTGCGGGGCCGGGTCCTCGAGCAACTCCGCGCCGAGCGCTGCGGGCAGCGTTGCGCCGCTGAGCTCGATCCACGCCTCGAGCGCGTTCGCGCGAAGGGCTCCGTCGCGCTGCGCGTTGCTCACGAATGCGAGCAGCGACGGCGCCAGCTCCGGTCCGCGCAGTCGGCGCGCGGCGTCGATGGCCTGGGACGCGACGGCGCTCGAGAGCAGCGCTTCGAAGTGCGCGAGCAACGCTTCGCGAGCTGGCGCGGCGTCGCGCGCGGGCAGCGGACGCCACAGACCCGTGATGGGGTCCAGGGGTCCGGAATCAGCCCACGCGCCGAGCAACGCAAGCGCGAGGCGCGCGAGTTCGGGCGGACCCGCGAGGCCGGCGCGCGTCAAGCTGCGAGCATCCTCGTCGTCGCCGCGCCGCCAGCGCGCCGCGAGCACCCTCCGCGCGGCGGCGAGATCGGGCGTGGCGAGCGCATCGAGCTTCGCCAGCGCCGGCTCGGCGGCCTCGAGCGCATCGTCGTGGATGGCGCGCGCTGCGTCGGCGAGCGTGTCGCCCGCGAGGAAGCGCGCGACCAGCGGAGAGCGCGTGCGGCGCAGGGCTTCGAGCGCCACGCGGCGCAGCGCCGAACTCGCAGCGCCCGCGTGCGTCGCCAGCTCCTCGTCGCTCGACCACGCCGCCAGCGCGAGCGCCGCGGCGTGCGCGAGGTACGCGTCGTTTCCAGCGCGCAGCTCGGCGAATTCGATCAGCGCAGCCCGCACGGCTTGCGCGTCGGCTGCCGGAGGCTGCGCCGGCGCCATCGGCCTGCCCAGCGCGCGCAGCGGATCGCGCCGCCGCAGGCGCGCGAGAGCCACGGCGCACTCGAACGCGGCGCGTGCGTCGCTGTCCTTCAGGCCGCGGACGAGCTGAGCGCGCGCTTCGCCGATGCGCAGTTCGCCGACCGCGCGTGCGGCCGCAGCGCGGACCGCCGCAGAGCGATGGGTCACGAGCGCGCCCAGCACAGCGCTGTTCGACTGGCCCGCTCGACGCTGCGCAACGGCGAGGGCCCAGGTCGCGTGCAGTTGCGCGAGGCCGTCGCCCTCGGGATCGAGCGCGAGCTCGCTGAGCACTCGCTGCGCCGCGAGCTGGAGAGCCAGAGCGCGGACTGAGCCGGGGCGTCGTCTAGCGCCGACGCTGGATCTGTCGAGGCGCTCGCGCGGCGCTGTGCGCCAGCGAGCGGCGAGCTGCGAAAAAGTTGAAACTATCGGGCCGGGTCGCGACACCAATGCGTGCAGGGTCTGGCCCGCGCCCGCGCGGGATTCTCTCGCCGTTGGCTTCGATGACGACTCACGCACGAGCTTTGCCCTGTACGCAGCCGCCTTGTCCGCCGCTCCACTCCAGCTTCCCGCTGGCCTACGGGCTTTGGGGCGCGCTTTCGGCGAAGTCCGACATCGGGCAAGACGCGGCTCTACGCGCGCTGGAGGCGCAGCGGCGAAGCGTGGCGTCCCCGGCATCCGAAGCCCAGTGGAGGGTGCTGCTTCAGTGGGCCGTCGTTGACCACGCGCGGCGGCAGGAGCGCTGGGCTCGGGACGGTAGGGGGGGGGGCGATCGACGGATTGCTCGCTCCGTCGCAGCACTGCCCCCAGCGCGCGGCCCAGCGGAGGGAATTCTGGTCCAGAGTGGCCGTCGCCCTCGACGCGCTCCCCACACGTCAGCGGAAGGTGTTCTTGCTGCGCTCTGTGCACGGGTGGGCTTACGAGCGGATCGCCTCCCTGCTCCAGGTCACGCCCTCGACCGCCCGGCAGCACGCGATGCGGGCCAGGAGCGCGCTTGCGCGAGCGCTCCGGGCGTACGAAGCGCCGTGAGAGCGAGGATTGGCCCCATTGAGTTCGCTTCGATCGGAGTCGTTCCCGCTGGAATCATGTCAACGCGAGGCCAGCATAGTTCGTTTGTTGTCCGCGTGAGAAACTGCGCAGCCGCCGTATTCCTGGGCTCGTGGCCGCGCGCGCAATCAAGCATGTTGGAGCCCTGACTCAAGAGACGCTTCGCCATGAAGCTACCCACTCTCGTACCCGTAGTGCTGCTCGTCGGATGCCTGGCCGTCGCGGCGAATCGCGCCAGCAACTCCAACCCGGTCGACGTCGGGAACTTCGACCTCGGGGGCGGTTCCGCCGAGAAGTTCGTGGACTCATCGCTCTTCCAAGGCGGCGGTGGGTCAGCGACCAAGATCACGGGAACCTTCAAGAACACCTCGGGTCGGCCGATCACGGACCTGCACATCTCGCTGAAGAAGCGCGGGACGAGCGGGAACCCACCGACGGCCGGAGGCGTCGGCGCGCAAGGCCAATCGGGCACGACGAGCGCAGTCGTCGACGGAGTTGCGGGGAGCGTCAACGGTTTCAGTGTCAGCGGCAACAACTCTGGGAGCTTTGAGATCACCGGAATCAACGCGCAGGGAACTTCTTCGATGTGGGTCACGTTGACGCCGTCCTACACCGATTCGATCGCCGGCGCGAGCCACGCAACCAATGCAATCACACCGTTCACGTTCAGTCAGACCTCGGACTCGATGCGGCACGGATCGAAGGAGGTCTATCACGACGTCGTGGTCGCGGAGCTCTTCAACGAGTCGGAGCACGCCGGCATCGTGAGCTTCTCGGGCCGGGTGTTCCTGCCGACTTCGCCGAGCGTCACGTTGGAGGCTGTGCACTTGCTCGACGCCAAGAGCGGTTCCGCCGCCGTTGCAGGCTCGACCTGTTCGGTGGACGGAGTAGAGTTCGAGGCGAACTGTGGCAACAAGCTCGACAGCGACGGCCACTACCTGCTGGTGTTCGAGCTCTCGGCGCCGCTCGCGGGGTCGACCTTCCGCGCGCTGGTGACTGCGAACTACGAGTGAGAGTACGGCCGGCCCTCGCGCGGCGCCGAACCACCGCGGGCCTCGACGTGGCGCCCGAGACGCTCGCCCAGGTCGACGAGTAGCCCGTGGTTGGGCGTGAGCATGCCGACGGTCGTCCGCGGGTCGCGCGTGGCGCGCGTATGGCTGCGCCGCGAGCGGGGGCCACACTCGCCCCGCACGCGGGCCCTTTGTGCGCGCTCGGTACGCCCTTGTGAGGCTAGGAGCTCGTCCGACGCGCGAGGTAGACCCTGGGGCGCCGACTTCGCGCTCACGGGCTGCAATCGTGCGCCCCGTGCGCGGGCCGTCGCTGAGCGCGTCATGAAGGTCAAGTTGCTGGCGGCCTGCGCCGCGGTGGGGCTGGTCTCGCTGTTCGTCGGGCGCTGCACGAGCGTGGGCCGCGAGGCGCAGTTCGTGATGGGCGGCGCGCTCGTGGACGTGGGCTACGGACTGCAGGACGGGATCGAGAGCTACGACTTCGAGCACGATCACGAGATCGGTCCCGAGGAGGTGTGGGAGGAAATGCTGCGCCACAACCGCCTGTCATCGGGCATGCGCTCGCGCTTCCCGCGCGCGACGCACCATCCGCTGGTTGCACTGCTGGTGTGCATGGACGCGCGCATCGACACCAACGAGCTGGTGGGCGACACGCGGCGCTTCTACTACGTGGTGCGCACCGCGGGTTCGGTGATGAGCGAGCGCGAGGAGGAGATGCTCGAGCTGGCCGTCGCGAACGGGGTCAAGCTCGTGGTGCTCACCACGCACTCCGACTGCGCCGCGGAGAAGGTCGCGGCCTCGGCCGAGCTGCGCCCGCGCTTTCCGGCCCTGGGCCGCGCGGTGGACGAGCGCGAGGCGCGCGTTTCGAGCTTCCTGGGCCGTCCGGCGATCGCTGCGGCGGTCCAGAAGGGCGAGTTGGCCGTCAAGCGGGTGGCGATCGAGACGCTCACCGACCAGCTCGTCGAGCGTTGAGCGGCTCGTGCGAGCCGCGGCGGAGCGGCGCGCGCCCGGCGCGAAAAGCCCAGATTCCTGATCTCCGCCGCTGGCGGTCTGCGTGGGAGTTGTGGAGCCAACCCTCCTCACGCCATGCAAACCCACAATCTCCACGTCTCACGTTTCGACCGCATCGTCCCTCTCGCCGCCGCGCTCCTGTGCGCCACGGCCCAGGCCCAGCAGCGCACACCTGCCGCCGATGGCAGCGCGCCGCCGGCAGAAAGCTCGCCCGCGGCCAACTTGCCGCGCGCCGACTACGGCCCCGGGACGCGTCCGGGCGCCATCGCCCCCGAGCGCAACGTCTTCATGGGCGCCGGCGAGCGCGCGCCCGTTCAGTTCGGCGACGACGTGCCGCGCCCCGCGCGCGTCGAGGCCCGCGCCGGCGCGAACGGCGACGAGCTGCTGGCTCGCGTCGAGGACGATCCGTTCTACCTGGGCTTCGCGGGTTCGAAGTACTTTCCGCCGCAGGACGAGCGGCTCGACCCGCAGCTCGTCTCGGACGCCGCGCGCGCGCAGCTCGAAGGCCGCACGCACACCTTCGGCTTCGTGATGTTCCAAAAGCGCATGACGCCCGAGCGCGCCGCGCAGCTCGAGGAACTCGGCGCGCGCGTGCTGCAGTTCCATCCCTACTACTGCCTCAAGGCCGCGCTGCCGGTGAGCGCGCTCGACGCCATCGCGCAGCTCGACTTCGTCCGTTGGGTTGGCGCGCCGCGCTTCGAGCAGAAGCTCCACCCCGCGCTTGCGACGCACTCGGTCGACGAACAGGGCTACCTCGCGTTGTACGTGAACGTCTACGAGAGCGACCTGTGCGACCAGTCGACCTGGACGCCGGCAGCTAGCGCGTTCCGGCTCGACGGTTCGCGCGTCGAGTTCGTCGACGACGATCCCGCGCAGCCCAAGCTGTGGCAGAGCAACGGCCCGGCGCAGCGCGCGCTGGCCGAGCTGGGCGTCGAAGTGCTGCAGTACGTCGACGAAGTGCAGGCCTTCCGCGTGCGCGCGCTGCCGCAACACGTCGAGCAGCTCGTGCAGCTCGACTGCGTGCAGTTCGTCGAGCCCGACGCGCCTGCGCAGCTCATGCACGACGAGTCGGCGCCGATGATCGGCGCGGATCAGGCGCGCACGCTCACGGGAGGCAATGGCAGCGGCGTGGTGTCGATCGCTCAGTGCGACAGCGGCATCGACGCGGCGCACCAGGGCTTCCAGATCGCCGGCTGGGGCTGGGACTTCACCGGAACGACGGGGCCCTTCAACGACGGATGCGAGCACGGCTCGCACGTGCTCGGCACGGTGCTGGGCAATGGCGCCGGCAGCTTCGGAACCAGCCTCAAGGGCGTGGCGCCGGGACTGGCGCGCGGCGGCAGCGCGACGCGTGCGTACATCGCGCGCGCCTTCGACAACGGCTGTCTCTCGTCGGGCACCGCCAACTCGACGCTCTTCAGCGTCAATCGCTCGGCCTTCTGGGACGGCTTTGGCAACACCACCAAGCCGGTGCTCTCGACCAACTCGTGGGGCTCGCCCGGCGTCGGCTGGATCGGCACCGAGGTCAACGCGCGCGCGGTCGACTCGGAGGTGTGGAACTACGACCAGGTGTATCTGTTCGCGGCCGGAAATCAGGGCCCCGGCGCTCAGACCATCGGTCAGCAGGCGACGGCGAAGAACGCGCTGACGGTGGGCAGCGTGGTCAACTTCTACGCGCCCGAGGGCTTCCCCAACTCGCTCGCCTTCGACACCAGCCGCGGTCCCTGCGGCGACGGGCGCTGGAAGCCGAACGTGGTGGCGGTGGGGCGCTCGGTCAACTCGATCGATGCCGGTTCGACGAGCGGCTACAAGTTCCTCGACGGCACGAGCATGGCGACGCCGCACGTCGCCGGCCTCGCCGCGCAGATCTCCGATCAGTTCGCGTGGCTGCGCTACCGGCCCGCGGGCATGCATTCGCTCTTGATGTCGAGCGCGGAGACCAAGGGCGGCATCACGCTTGATACGCCGAACGACACGCACCTCGACGGCTTCGGCGCGGGCAAGGTCTCGGCCAACAAGGCGCTGCTCGGCAGCGGCGACTACTACATCAACAACTGGGTCTTCGACGCGACCTGGGCCGGCGGATGGACCTTCGCTGACTTCAACGTGCCGGCTAACACCAAGCGCATCACGGTGTGCATGAACTACGTCGAGCCCGAGGCCTCGGCGGGCGCGTCGCAGGCGCTGATCAACAACTGGGACCTGTACATCGACATGCCCAGCAACGGCATCGACCCGGCCGGCAACACGGGCGACTTCTTCCTGCAGCAGAGCGCGATCGACAACACCGAGATCCGCACCATCGAGAACCCCGGCGCGGGCACGTGGCGCTTCAAAGTCTGGCCGCAGAGCGTGAACTTCCTGAGCATCGTGAAGATGGGCGTGACGGTGGCGTTCGAAGTCAACCAGTCGCAGTCGACGCCGGCGCTCGACGTCTACACCTTCGGCTACTACCTGCAGCCCAATCAGCAGGTCGACGTCTTCGGCTACGCCAGCAACGGCAGCGGCCTGGCGAGCGGCGCCTCGTTCGAGTCCTTCTCGACGGGCTCGCCCAGCGTCACGGTCTCGCAGGGGACGCTCTTCGACGGTCTGCAGACCACGCACACCGACAACAACAGCTCTGGATTGAAGGTCGCGCTCGGCGACATCCCGCCCGGTGCGGCGCGGCAGGTCTACTGGCGTGCGAGCTGGCCGAGCGATGGCGTCTACAACTTCGGCGCGTACCTGGACGTCGACAACGCTACGTGGGTCTCCGACAGCGTCTCGTTCGTCGTCGACGGCACGCGTCCGACGATCCCCTCGATCGTCTCGACCTCGCACACGCAGGGCGTGTGGTCGAACGACACCACCATCGACTACACCTGGACGCAGCCGGCCGACAACCTGTCCGGCATCCAGGGCTACTCGGCGCTGATCACTTCGAACGGCTTCCCCGGCGATCCGGGCTCGTCGATCGTGTGGGGCCCGATCACCTCGGCCACGATCCCCGTGAACAGCAGTGCGACGGCGATCTACTTGAACCTGCGGCCGTTCGACAACTGCGGCAACGGCTCGCTGGGCTTCGCCTGGAGCGCGCCGCTCCTGGTCGACGCGGTCGCGCCGCTCGCGCCGACGGGCCTGTCGTCCGCGACGCACCCCGCGAACGTCCAGCAGTGCAGCGTCAACGTGACCGTCAACTGGACGGCGGCTGCGGACGCGCACTCGGGCGTGAACGGCTACCTGGGCGTGTGGGACACCTCGCCCGGCACGATTCCCAGCGGCTCGGCGAACATCGCCGCGGGCGCGACGAGCTTCGTGCAGAACATCGGTTCGTCGACGAGCGGGCGCTACTTCCACCTGCGCGCCGTGGACCGGGCGGGCAACTGGGGCCCGACGGCGCACTACGGCCCGGTGTTCGCCAACGCGGCCTCGATCTCGAGCTACTGCACGGCGAAGACCAACTCGCTGGGCTGCCTGCCGACGATCAGCTCGCTCAACCAGCCCTCGCGCAGCGCCGGCAACTTCTCGGTGAGCTGCTCGAACGTGCTCAACCAGAAGAACGGCCTGCTCTTCTGGGGCTTTGCGAGCACGGCCCAGCCCTTCCAGGGCGGCACGCTGTGCGTCGCCTCGCCGACGATCCGCACGCCCTCGCTCGCCAGCGGCGGCGCGTCGAGCGGCAACTCGTGCACGGGCTCGTACGCCTTCACCTTCAGCACCGCGTACATGAACTCGGTCGGACTCACGCCGGGTCAGACCGTGTTCGCGCAGTGGTGGATGCGCGATCCGCAGAGCCCGTCGACCACGGGCCTGTCGAACGCGCTGCGCTTCACCGTGTGCCAGTAGCGCACGCGAGCGCCTGATCGATTCGCGGGGGGG